>NZ_PDWN01000004.1 GCF_010093205.1 Pseudoxanthomonas daejeonensis | reverse complement strand
GGCTTAGGCGGACGGCAGCGGCTTTGAACTCATCGCTGTAGCGAGAGATGGTTCTGGGGCCAGGCTTTGGCATTGGGACACTCCTGAGGGTTAGGTCAGGGTGTCCACTGAACCGAAGGAACTACCGGTTCGGCTTGAATGAATTGTTAGCACCCTTAGCCACGACGGTTGACCGCCAGCGTGTACAGGTAGCTCGCCGGCCAGATGAATATGACTGCAGCGAACCATAGCCAGCTCCCCGCCAAGTGCGCACGACGGGCTGCAATGAAGATGGTGGCCAACGAGAGCAACATGGCCGTAAACATGATGGTGGCACCCGTTATGCCGAGCACTTCCACGGGGCCTCCCTCAACAAACCCCTCCTGGCCGACCGCGAGCCAACAACACAAGAAGAAGGCTAGCGTGGCTGCCAAGCCAAGTTTCGGAACTAGGTTGCGAGAGCTCGTCTTCAATGGTGCTAACGCCTTATGTCTTGAGTTTCCCCTACCGTAGGTGCCGAGAGCCCGGCGTGCGCGCCCGATAACGCCTCGGTGTCAGCACCACCGTAATTCAGCAGGGGCCGCACGCCGGACCTCGCGCCCTGCGCCCGAACAGTTGCTCGAGGTTGCCCTCGAACCGATAAGCGTGGGCCTTGGACGCGATGCTCTCGACCGGCCAACTGTAACGGAGAATGGACATGCGGGCAGCGGGAATTGATGTGGGCAAAACCAACCTGGATCTGGCCGTGGAGGGGCAGCCGGGCGTAACCCGTTTTACCAACAACCGGGCGGGCATCAACAAGCTGCTCAAGCGGCTGGAAGGCGTGGGCGTGGACCGGATCGTGGTCGAGGCCACCGGTGGCTATGAAGAGCCGCTGCTCGAGGCCTGCTGCGATGCCGGGCTGTGGATTGCCCGGGTCAATCCGCGTCAGGCCCGCGACTTCGCCCGGGCCACCGGCGAGCTGGCCAAGACCGATGCCATCGATGCCCGACTGCTCGCGCTCATGGCCCGGATGTTCGGCGAGCGCCTGCGGCGCCATGTCGCACCGCCGCTGTGGCAGCGCGAGCTGCGGGACTGGCTACGCCGTCGCGGCCAAGTGGTCGTGCTGCTCCAGGCACAGAAACAACAGGCGGCCATGGCCCCACCGGCGGTGCGCACGCTGGCCGCGCGCACCGTTGCCGCACTCGGTCGCGAGCTGGCTGCGATCGAGCGGACGATTGTAATGACCCAGTGATTTCCTGCTCAGGTGCTACCTTTTGACGGAGAGCACGATGAGCCAAGTGATGGAAGAAGAGATCAAGCGTTGGACGGCCCGACGGAAGTCGGCGCTGGTGCTGGAGATCATCCAGGGCAAGACGACGGTGGCCGCGGCCAGCCGGCAGTTCGACCTGACGCCCTCGGAGATCGAGAGCTGGGTGGAGGACGCCAAGCGCGGCATGGAGAACGCCCTGCGGGCCAAGCCCGAGGACGTGCGCGAGCAGTACGAGCGGCAACTCAAGGAACTGCAGGAAGCCTACGGCGAGGCGATGCTGGAGCTGCGCGCCCGAAAAAAATTGGCGTCCCTGCTGGGCAAGGACGAGACCTGATGGTCTCGATCCAGCAGGGACTGCGGGTCGACGGGATCGGGGTATCGATGGCCCAGCTGTGCCGCTGGTTCGAGCAGCCGCGGCGGACGATCTACTACCGACCGACCAAGGTCGCGCCGAAGGTGAAGCCGGAATTGGCCGAGCCGATCAAGGCCTTGATCGAGGAAGAACCGTCGTTTGGCTACCGCACGGTGGCCGGGCTGCTGGGCATGAACAAGAACACCGTGCAGCGGGTATTCCAGTTGATGGGGTGGCAGGTCCGCAAGCGGGCCGTGGGCATGCGCCCGCGGATCCAGGCCCTGCCTTCGGTGGCGCAGGCGCCTGACGAGCGCTGGGCGACCGACCTGTGCCGGGTGTGGGGTGGCCGCGATGGGTGGCTGACCTTGGCGTTGGTGATCGACTGCTATACCCGGCAATTGCTGGGCTGGCACCTGTCGCGCACCGGCAAGGCCAGCACGGCGGCCGCAGCCCTGGAGCAGGCGCTGATCACCCGGTTCGGTACGCTCGGCCGGGTGCCGTCCCCATTCCTGCTGCGGTCGGACAACGGCCTGGTGTTCACCAGCCGACACTACACCCGGCTGGTCCGCAGCTACGGGCTGCAGCAGGAGTTCATCACCCCGCACTGCCCACAGCAGAACGGCATGGTGGAACGGGTCATCCGCACCTTGAAGGAGCAGTGCGTGCATCGACACCGGTTCGAGAGCCAGCAACATGCCACCCGCGTAGTCGGCGACTGGATCCAGTTCTACAACCACCGGCGACCTCACCAGGCGCTGGGCATGAAGACACCCGCTGAGGCATATGCATTAGCGGCATGACCTGTGCAGAAACCGCTGGGTCATTACACGTAGGCCTGCGCGCAAGGCTCCCGGCGTTGCGCGCAAGGCTTGGAGCTCCGGCGTCGGGGCTTTTTGCCTTGCGCGCAAGGCTGGGCAGCTCCGATCGCAAGGCTTTTTACCTTGCGCGCAAGGCTCGACGGGTTGCGCGCAAGGCAATCGGGCTTGCGCGCAAGGCTCAGAAGGTCGCGCGCAGGGCCCGGAAGGTCGCACATGCAGCCGTACGGCCGGGTCTGGCGGTCAAACCGGCGCGCCGGGGTGCTCGCCAAGACGGCGATCGGCGGGCATCGGCGTCGAATGCCGGGGTTCCGGCGAGGAAGGACTTCTCCTGCCTGCCGGCCCGCGGCGCGGTGTGGTGGCTGTGGTGCTGGATGGTGACCCCGGCGCGATTCGAACGCACGACCTGTCCCTTAGGAGGGGACCGCTCTATCCAGCTGAGCTACGGGGCCAAGGCGGCGGATTGTCGCACGCGAGCTTGGCGCGGCCCAAGCCGGCGCCCTGCCGTCGGGCCGGCCGGGCCCGTTTGCTAGAATCGCCGCACGCAACGAGACGCCGCCGACCCATCCGCGGCGCGACTCCGGGCCCACGGCCCGCACCCTTCCAGGAGATTCCATGTCTGCTTCCCTGCTCAAGGCCCTGGGCCTTGGCGACACCAATTCCGGCACCTACCTCGGCAATGGCACCTGGTCCGACGCCACCGGCGCCGGCATCCTGCACCCGGCCAACCCGACCACCGGCGAGGTGATCGCGCAGGTCCAGGCCACCACCGACGCCGACTACGAGACCGTGGTCGCCAACGCCCAGGCCGCGTTCAAGGCCTGGCGCACCGTCCCGGCCCCGCGCCGCGGCGAGGCGATCCGCCTGTGCGGCGACGCGCTGCGCCGGAACAAGGACGCGCTCGGTTCGCTGGTCGCGCTGGAGATGGGCAAGAGCAAGGCCGAAGGCGACGGTGAAGTGCAGGAGATGATCGACATCGCCGACTTCGCCGTGGGCCAGAGCCGCATGCTCTACGGCTACACCATGCACTCCGAGCGCCCGGGCCACCGGATGTACGAGCAGTACCAGCCGCTGGGCCTGGTCGGCATCATCAGCGCGTTCAACTTCCCGGTCGCGGTGTGGGCGTGGAATTCGTTCCTGGCCGCGATCTGCGGCGACATCTGCATCTGGAAGCCGTCCAACAAGACGCCGCTGACCGCGATCGCCTCGCTGAAGATCTGCAACGAAGCGCTGCGCGAAGGCGGCTTCCCGGACATCTTCTTCCTGGTCAACGACGCTGGCACCGCGCTGGCCGAGAAGTTCGTCGAAGACAAGCGCATCCCGCTGATCAGCTTCACCGGCTCGACCCAGGTCGGCCGCGAGGTCGCGGTGAAGGTCGCCCGGCGCATGGGCCGCTGCCTGCTCGAGCTGGGCGGCAACAACGCGATCATCCTCGACGAGACCGCCGACCAGAAGCTGGCCGTGCCGGGTATCGTCTTCGGCGCGGTCGGCACCGCCGGCCAGCGCTGCACCACCACCCGCCGCCTGATCGTGCACGAGTCGATCTACGACACCGTGCTGGAAACGCTGGTCAAGGCCTACAAGCAGGTCGAGGGCAAGATCGGCGATCCGCTCGACACCGCCAACCTGATGGGCCCGCTCAACAGCGCCGGCGCGGTGCAGCAGTTCCTGGCCGCGGTCGAGAAGGCCAAGGCCGCCGGCGGCAAGGTCGAGACCGGCGGCACCGTGCTGGACCGCGCCGGCCACTTCGTCCTGCCGACCATCATCACCGGGCTGAAGAACAGCGACGAGGTCGTGCAGCACGAGACCTTCGCGCCGATCCTCTACGTGATGAAGTACTCGACCCTGGACGAGGCCATCGACATGCAGAACGGCGTGCCGCAGGGCCTGTCGTCGTCGATCTTCACCACCAACCTGAAGTCGGCCGAGAAGTTCCTGTCGGCGGCCGGCAGCGATTGCGGCATCGCCAACGTCAACATCGGCACGTCCGGTGCGGAGATCGGCGGCGCGTTCGGTGGCGAGAAGGACACCGGCGGTGGTCGCGAGTCGGGCTCGGACGCATGGAAGGTCTACATGCGCCGGCAGACCAACACGATCAACTACTCCGATTCGCTGCCGCTGGCGCAGGGCATCAAGTTCGACCTGTAAGACCGGTCCACCGGGCGGGGCTTGCCCGCCCGGTGGATCGTAGAGCGGGGCTTGCCCCGCTGCTCTTTGCGTGACCCACACCAGCCGATGCAACGGTAGTGGGGCGAGCCCCGCTCTACGGGGCCAGAGGCCGACCTACGGCAGCGGGCCACCCCGCCCACGCGGGGAAAGAGGCGACATGACCGACGAGCTCGCATCGACCACCCGCTTCACCGACCGCGTCGCCGACTACGTGCGCTACCGGCCCGACTATCCGCCGGCCCTGCTGGACTGGCTGCACGCCGAATGCGGCGTGGACGCCTCGTGGCGGGTCGCCGACATCGGCGCCGGCACCGGCATCTCCTCGAAACTGTTCCTCGACGCCGGGCACCCGGTGGTCGCGGTCGAGCCGAATGCGGCGATGCGCGAGGCCGCCGTCGCCTGGCTGGCGGGCAATCCGCGCTTCAGCGCCGTCGACGGCCAGGCCGAAGCCACGAACCTGGACGATGCCAGCATCAACCTGGTTTCGGCGGCGCAGGCCTTCCACTGGTTCGACCAGCAGGCGGTCAAGCCGGAATGGCGGCGGATCCTGCGTCGGCAGGCCGACGGCAGGCCGGGCCTGGTGGCGGTGTACTGGAACTCGCGCCGGCTCACCGGCACGCCATTCCTCGAAGGCTACGAACGGCTATTGCTCGAACACGGGCTGGACTACAGCAGCGTGTCCGAACGCTACGGCGACGACGAACACATGCGCCGCTGGTTCGGCGCCGGGCTGCGCGGCATGGCCCGCTTCCCGCATTCGCAGCGGCTGGACTTCGATGCGTTGCGTGGACGCCTGCTGTCGTCCTCGTACGCGCCGCGCGCCGGCCATCCGCGGCACGCACCGATGCTCGACGCGCTGGCGCGGCTGTTCGACGCCACCGCCGTCGATGGCCATGTCGACTTCGACTACGACACCCGGATCTTCGCCGGCGTGCCGGACTGAGCGGCGGCACGCGCCATGCGCATCGCCGCGCTTTCGGACATCCACGGCAACCTGCCCGCCCTGGACGCGATGCTGGCCGATATCGCGCGGCGCGGCGCCGACTGCATCGTCAATCTCGGCGACATCGTGTCCGGCCCGCTGTGGCCGCGCGAAACGCTCGACCGGCTGCTTCCGCTCGAACTGCCGACCATCGCCGGCAACCACGAGCGCCAGCTGCTCGGCGAACCGGCCGCGCTGGCGCCGTCCGACGCTCATGCGCGCCAGGCCCTGCGCCCGGCCCAGCTGGACTGGCTCCGCGCCCTGCCCGCGCTGTTGCGGCTGGACGACGTGCTGCTGTGCCACGGCACGCCCGGCAGCGATGTCGACTACCTGCTCGACGACATCGCCGGCGCGGAACTGCGCGCCGCCGAGGCGGCGACGGTCGCCGCGCGCCTGGCCCATCCGCTCGCAGCCGATGCTTCCCTGGTGCTGTGCGGCCACTCGCACACCCCGCGCGCGACACGCCTCGCCGACGGACGCCTGGCCTGCAATCCCGGCAGCGTCGGGCTGCCCGCGTTCGCCACCTCGCGGCCGGTGCCGCACCGGGCGCAGGCCGGGTCACCCGAGGCCCGCTACGCGCTGCTGGAACGGCGCGACGGGCAGTGGCGGGCGCAGCTGCTCTCGGTCCCGTACCGGTACGAGGCCGCCGCCATGCAGGCGGGGCGCCTGGGTCGTCCGGACTGGGTCCACGCGCTGCGCCATGGGCGCATGCCGTGACCCGCGTGGCACACGGCGTACGCCGGGTTCTGGGATAATCGGCCGCCAAGGCCCCCGTCCCCCCGCACGGGGCCTCGCGCGCCACGCGGCCTCCGCCTGCCCCCCGACAGGATTGCCATGAACCAGATCCGCAAGACCAGTTCCCTCGCCATCGCCAGCCTGGTGTCAGGCATCCTCGGCTGGACCCTGCTGCCGTTCATCGGCACGGTCGTGGCGATCATCACCGGACACATGGCGCGCAGTGAGATCCGTGCCAGCCAGGGGCAACTGGACGGGGACGGACTGGCGCTCGCTGGACTGGTGCTGGGCTGGGTCTCGGTGATCCTGCTGCTGGTCGGCCTGTTCATCCTGTTCGCGTTCCTGGGTGGGGTCGCCTGGCTGGCGACGCTCAACTCCTGAGGAACGGCGCACCGATGTACTCCTTCGCCCGCCCCTTCCTGTTCGGCCTGGATGCCGAACGCGCCCACGGACTGGGGCTCAAATCGCTGGACCTGGCATACCGCAGCGGTACCATCGGCCTGCTCGCGAGCCCGCGCCAACCACTGCCGACCAAGCTGCTCGGGCTGACCTTCCCCAATCCGGTCGGGCTGGCCGCCGGGCTGGACAAGAACGGCACCCACATCGATGCCCTGCTGGCGCTGGGGTTCGGCTTCGTCGAAGTCGGCACGGTCACCCCGCGCGCGCAGGCCGGCAACCCGAAGCCGCGCATGTACCGGCTGGTGCGCGACGAGGCGCTGATCAACCGGCTCGGCTTCAACAATGCCGGCGTGGATGCGCTGGTGCGCAATGTCGAGCGCGCACAGCGCAAGGGCGGACTGCTCGGCATCAACGTGGGCAAGAACAAGGACACGCCCAACGAGGACGCCGCCAGCGACTATCTCTACTGCCTGGAGCGCGTGTATCCGCTGGCCGACTACGTCACGGTCAACATCTCCTCGCCCAATACCGCCGGCCTGCGCGAACTGCAGGAAGAACAGGCGCTGCGGCGCCTGGTCGGCACGATCCGCGAAGAGCAGGAACGCCTGGCCGCACGCCACCGCCGGCGGGTCCCGGTGCTGGTCAAGGTCGCGCCCGACCTGAGCGATGCCGATATCGACGCTGCCGCGCGCGTGCTCTCGGACCTGGAAGTGGATGGCGTGGTCGCGACCAACACCACCATCGCCCGCACCGCCGTGCAGGGCCATGCGCATGCGCGCGAGACCGGCGGCCTCTCCGGCGCACCGCTGATGGGCCAGTCGACCCTGGTGCTGCGCCGGCTGCGCACGCGCCTGCCCGAATCGGTCCCGCTGGTCGGCGTCGGCGGAATCCTGTCCGGCGCCGATGCCGTGGCGAAAATGGCCGCCGGTGCCAGCCTGGTGCAGTGCTATACCGGCCTGGTCTACCGCGGGCCCGAGCTCATCGGCGAATGCATCGACGCGATGCGCCGGCGCAAGGAATCGCCCAGCCGCGGTACCGCCAGTGCGACCTGACGGCGCCGACCACGACCTGGCCTGCATGAACATGCCTGCATCGACCACGCTGGACCCCGCCACGCCGGCGCCGGTCGCGTCGCCATGACCGCATTGTTCCGGTTGCTCCACGACGCGGACCTGTCCGCGCGCAACACGTTCCAGGTCGCGGCGCGCGCGCCGTGGCTGCTGGAAGTCAACGACACCGACGCGCTGCCGGAGGCGCTGGACCTGGCCCAGATCCGCGACCTGCCTTTGCTGATGCTCGGCGGCGGCAGCAACCTGCTGTTCGCCGGCGACGCGACCGGCGTGGCCGTGGCCTTGCGGGCTGCCGGCATGGCCATCGTCGCCGACCATGGCGAGCGGGTCGTGGTCCGCGCCGACGCCGGCGCCGACTGGCATGCGCTGGTGATGTGGAGCCTGGACCAGGGACTGTGCGGACTGGAAAACCTGGCCCTGATCCCGGGCAGCACCGGCGCCGCACCGATCCAGAACATCGGCGCCTATGGGGTGGAGGTCGGCGAGCACATCGTGGCCGTGGAGGCATGGGACCGCCAGGTGCAGCGCATGGTGAGGCTGGATCGCGCGGCCTGCGCCTTCGGCTACCGCGACAGCACGTTCAAGCGCCAGCCCGATCGCTGGATCATCACCGCGATCGAACTGGAGCTGGCGCGCGCCGATGCCGGCACCGATGCGAGCACCGACGCCGCGCCGCGCCTGGGTTACGCCGGGATCGGCGAGGAACTGGCGGCGATGGGCGTGGTCCGGGCGAGCGCACGCGACGTGGCCGAGGCGGTGATCCGGATCCGCCGGCGCAAGCTTCCCGACCCGGCCGTGGTCGGCAATGCCGGCAGCTTCTTCAAGAACCCGATCGTGCCGGCCGCGCAGGCGCAGTCCCTGCTGGACGCCCATCCGCGCCTGCCGGCCTTCCCCGGCGACAGCGACGCCACCCGCAAGCTGTCGGCCGCATGGCTGATCGATGCCTGCGGCTGGAAGGGCGCGCGCGAAGGCGATGCCGGCGTGTCCGCCGCGCACGCACTGGTGCTGGTCAACCACGGCAACGCGACCGGTGTGCAGCTGCTCGAACTGGCCCGGCGCATCGCCGGCTCGGTGGACAAGCGCTTCGGCGTGGCGCTGGAACCGGAACCGCGCATCATCGGCGCACACTGGTGAGCATGAAGCGGCGCGCGCGGGAGTCGGGGTGAACGGAGCCGACGCCACCCCGCGGTCGCCGCACCTGCACGCGGCCCTGCTGATGCTCGGCAGCACGGTGCTGTTCGGGTTGATGGCGGTGGTGATCCGCCTGGCCTCGGCCCACCTGCACACGTTCGAGATCGCCTTCTTCCGCAACTTCTTCGGCCTGCTCGCGGCGCTTCCGCTGCTGCTGCGCCACGGCCCGGGCTTCCTGCGCACCACCCAGTTCCCGCGCTACCTGTTCCGCTGCCTGGTCGGGATCTGCTCGATGCTCGCCGGGTTCTGGGCGATCGGCCACCTGCCGCTGGCGCAGGCGGTGTCGCTGTCCTATTCCACGCCGCTGTTCGTCACCATCGCCGCCGCCGCGCTGCTCGGCGAACAGGTCCGCGCGCGACGCTGGATCGCGGTGGCGCTGGGTTTCATCGGCGTGCTGCTGATCGTGCGGCCGGGCAGCGCGGAGTTCACCGCGGGCACGATGGTCGCGGTGCTGGCCGCGTTGCTGTCGAGCATTGTCGCCATCCAGATCAAGCAGCTGTCGGCCACCGAGCCGGCCGACCGGATCGTCATCTACACCACCCTGCTGTGGGTGCCGATGTCGCTGCTGCCGGCGCTGAGCGTGTGGCAATGGCCGCAAGGCATCGTCTGGGTATGGGTCGTCGCTGCCGGCCTGTTCGGCACCGGCGGGCACATGCTGTGGACGCGTGCGCTGAAGCTGGGCGAAGTCTCGGCGCTGACGCCGATCAGCTTCATGCAGTTGCCGATCGTGGTCCTGTTCGCCTGGCTGCTGTTCGATGAGACGCTGGACCGCTGGACCCTGATGGGCGCGCTGGTGATCCTCGGCGCGAATGCGTACATCGCCCACCGCGAAGCCACCCTCGCCCGCCGCGCATCCTCCGAGGGCGCCAGCGCCGCGGCCAAGCCTGGCGAATAGGCGCGAACGGCGCGGCCCGTGCGATCGCGCCGCCGCGACCGCCCGGCACGAAAAAAAGCGCCCGGATCCTTGCCCTCCGCGCCTCCGATCCAGTATCATTCGCCGCCTTGTCGGGGTGTAGCTCAGTCTGGTAGAGCGCTACGTTCGGGACGTAGAGGTCGCAGGTTCGAATCCTGTCTCCCCGACCAACAGAAAAGTACTTGAAAGGCCGTAAATCAAGGGATTTGCGGCCTTTTTTGTTGCCCCAGCTTCTGCTCTCCCGTGGGACGTTTCGGGACGAAAATCGATGAAAAAGGACGTGGTTTGTCCCCGCCTTGTCCCCGGCCCCGATGGCATACTTGGCGCGTGAGCAAGCACCTCGACATCATTCGCGAGACCTTCCCGAGCCAAACCCATCTGACTCCCAAGCAGATTGCCCGTGCCCTCCATGGACCCGGGAAAGACACCAAGCACGGGGCTACGGCCATCCGGCAGCAACTGGACAATGGCACCTTGATCCCCGGCTTGCGGAAGGCGCCCGGAGAGAAGCGCTGGTCAGTCAAGGTGGTCGATCTGGCAGCCGCTCTGGATGGAGAGGTACACCGCCGTCCGGATATGTCAGGACCTGTGGTTCTGTCGGGACGGCGCAATAGCCGGTTCAAGAACCCTGGACCCCGGGTCGCTCGACTGTGGACCGATCGAAGTCATGCATTCTGGGCTGACCTTCTGGAAGAGACGCTTCGACTGGAAAGCGAGTCCCTACGGAAGGCTCTGACCGGAGAAGTGGTAGACCGGCCCGATCGGGAGCCGGGCCCGGGCCTCATGTTCTAGGGTTAGCCCTTTCGCGGATCAGGCTCAACACGGCCTCCCGCTCCTTCTTGGGCATGTTGGACAACAAGAGGATGACTTCCGCCAGGATGTCGTCCACGGCGTGAAAATACGCCACAGGCAGTTTCAAGGCTTTGGCGATCTGGGCCATCGTCTGGCCATCAGGCTCGTGCTTGCCGGTCTCGTATCGGCTGACCCTGGGGGCCGCGGTGTTTTGGTCGTCCAAGCCCAAAAGCCTCCCCAAGTCCGTCTGCGTCAGCCCCGCAGCCAGGCGCGCCGCACGAAGGCGACGACCGAACAACGATGAGGGGGACTTAGCGGGCATAACCTGCTCGAGGGAACTGACCCCATAGCCTGACCCAAACCCCCTCCCCGGTCATTTGCGATTATCGCAAATACCGTGCGAGGATACGACGGGATTCCATCACCCCAAGGGGGATCCCATGAAAATCACCGCTGTCCTGCTGTTGACCTTGGGCCTTGTCGCCTGCGGCAAAGCTGAAACGCCCGCAGAGGGCTTGACCAAAGCCAAGGTGGCCACCCCTGAGGCCGCACCGGCTACCGCGGACAAACCTGACCCCGACACTCCCGCGAACCAGTTCGTAGCCCTGGGCTCGACCCAGGACTGTCTGGGTCTGTACGCCAATTTGGCGCCAACTGACGGGAAGACCCGCGCCATTGCCACGTTCGCCGGCACCCAAGGTCCGGACTTCCGAAAACTCGAAGGTTTTGCACGGTCCGACAAGCTTCGGGCCCTGGAAGCGTCGTTCGATCAGCTCGTGGCCCCCATGAAGGGCAAAACATTGTTCACCTATACGTCGTCGACCAATGACGACTACCGCGAATACCAGTTGGACCGGAAGGCGTTCTTCGACAGCACCCACATGACGTGGGGAGGCTCCGACCCCATGGGCAACACAACAGGCAACGCCGAGTTGGGGCTGACCCAGGAATACGGCACGTGCGTGTTGCGATTGGTCAACACAGACGCCTGGAAAGGCCAGTTCAAGGTGGTAGACGAAACCCAGGCCCGGGCTGCAGACGCAGCCCGGCATGCGGGCAAGGGCCACGTGAAGTTCTATTTGCAGGCGGTGTCGGCGGACGCGGCCAACAACAGCCTGGATTGGCCGCGCCTGAATGCTGAAATCGTGCGCGTTGAACTCGTGGACGACGCGGGCACGTTGCTGGCCCGCGCCCACCCTTCCCACTAGGAGCAAGACATGAAGACTCTCACTCTCCTGGCCCTGTTGGCCTTGTCGTCCCCGGTGTTTGCCCAATCGGCCACCCAGTTGAAGCGTGAAAATGAAGCCTTGCGCGCCCAACTTGCACAGCGCCAAGAACAACCTGTGGTGGTGTCGGTCGTCTCGGCACGCAAACATGAAAAGCGCGGCGGCGCTTCGCACCTGGTGTTGACGTTGCAGGTACGCAACCAGACCACTCAACCCATGGCGTTGAACTTGCTGGGGCGCTCCCGTGCCCTGCGCCTGGTCGACAATCTCGGCAACAAATTCAGCCCCACCCAGAACTACGGCAAGGTCCATGGGATCCCGGTAGCGACGGATACGCTGGCAGACGCCACCCCGAACTTGCCAGCTGGCGGGTCATTGACGGTGATCATCGACGCAACCAGCTACTTGAAAAACACGTCGATGGGCAATGCGTTCGACTTGAACATGACCTTGGGTCAGTTTGCGTACAACGCCCGCGGCAAGATCGAGAAAGTCGGCGAGTTCCCGGTGTCGCTGGCGGGGGCGTTGAATTGACGGTTGCCGTCTTTTCTCCATGATAAGGAGGCGTCGAGCGTCCCTCGCCCTCGGCGCAGGGCTCTGTGCTGCCCGCACCCCCGGTTCGCCGGGGGTGTTTTTTTTTGTGTTCCATTCCGGAACTTCAGGGTTGCCAAGCACGACAATCCCATCATTCTGGAATGATGGCTGTTTACTTCCAGATCCCGCACGCAGACAAAGACCAGGCCAAGGCGTTAGGTGCGCGATGGTCCACCGAACTTGAACTCTGGTACGCCGCAACCGACATCGTGGCGGGGCGATTAGCCGAGCGCTGGAAACAGGCCACGCCCCCTACCCCGCTGGATACCTTTCCGGGCGAAGACCGGGCCTTCGGTCAGGCCACGCGGCTGTACGTGGACATGATCCCGTCGTCCTGCTGGCTCACCAATGTGCGATCGTCCGTGTCGGCCGATGACTGGAAACAGATCAGCCTGGGCGTCAAGCAGCGAGCCCATCGACATTGCGAGGTCTGCCACGCGCCGGCCGACAACGCGAACAAGGTCTTCCTGGAAGCGCATGAGCGCTTTGAATACGTCAATGGCGTGCAGGTCCTGCGCCGTCTGGTCTGCCTGTGTTCCAAGTGCCACGGCGCTACGCATTACGGTCACGCCACAGCCAAGGGCCAGGAACAAGAAGCCCGCGCCCACCTCATGCACATCAACGGCTGGAATTCAGCCGAACTCGAAGCGCATATCCGATCCGCTTATGCGCTTTGGTCGAGTCGGTCCTTCCAACAATGGGGGTTGGATCTGTCGATCCTCACGGCGGCCGGTGTCCAGGTTCGACTGCCATCCCAGGATGAGCGTCTTCGGCAGGGCGTGGATCTGTCTGCCCTGCGTACATGAGCTGGGTACGGCGTAGTCACTTCCAAAACAAGCCTCGCCACCTCTACGCCCTGGTGTTCGACGACGAACGTGCGGTGTATATCGGTCAGTCCACGGACATGAAACGGCGAGGCCTCCAACACGCCTCATCGCGTGGTGGTTGGTTACGTCCCTTTCGGATGGTTCACCTGGAAACGGTGGAGGGCACTTTCGCCAAGGCGGAAGCCAGGGAATACGTCTGGCGTTGGGTCGCGCATACCAAAGGCTGGACCGTCTACGTCCAGCCACCCAATGTGATTGTGAGGTTGGGCCGCCGCATGCCGTGGTGGCGACGACTGGAAGCGTGGCGCACGCGATTCGTCGTGGGGTGGCCTGTTAGCCGAAAACGCCCCGGGGTGGTGTAAGGCGCTGGACTTCCACCCGGTCCACCTTGCAATTGTTCTGCTTGACCAATACTTCGCCGGCTCCGGTCGCCTCACTTTCCGAGTGGCGAGGCGCCGAAACCACCCTCTTACGGGCTGGATTTCCGGAACACCGCTCGATTTCCACCGACCAAAGACCGCCTCCCATTTCTCCGACTTTCACTACGCACATGGCTGTTCTCCTAGCACGTGGCCAGCGTAGCACTAGCGCTGGACGCCGCGGTCTTGCTGGAGATGACGGTCGTATTCCTGCTCCATGGTGGGAGCGGGCCGCTTCTGGGCATGTTGCTTCCAGAAACCTTCCTGGACAGCGTTCTGCTTCAAGCGATCGGCGCCCAGGCGGGTCTTGACCTGTTCCAGTTCGACTTCCGCACCGTACATGCGGTACTTGTCAGAGGTCAGGCGGGTGAACGCGACCAGGGCGCTCTGGTTGTCGACCATGCGGGCGTTGGCAAAGTGGAACACGGCCGGCTTGCCCTGCCCTTGGGCGTCGTGGACGGTACGGCAGTAGCCCGCCTGCAGGTGGTTCCACTGGTCGGTATCCACGGCCACGGCGAATGATGGTTGGCCTGGCTTTCCTTCCACCCGAAGTCCGAAGGCCAGTGAACCGGTCGCGGTGCGCGTGATGGACTCCACTTGGGCCATATCGCCGTTCTCCACGCCCAGGTCGTTATCGTTCTTGGTGATCCTCACGCGGTCGCCCACGGCCACGGTCATGTCGTAGAGGCGCTTGTCGCGGCGCCCTTGGAACGTGTGGTCGTCTCCGGCCAGGGCGCCGCGCTCGCGCAAGCCCTCGCGAAGTTTTTCGGTCAGGGCTTGGCTATCGGCATAGTCATGGACAAGGAGCAAGCGATTGTCGATGGCATGGGGACTGTCCAGCCAATCCCGCGCCAAGGCGTCCATGGCCTCCCCCCGGGTGTTGTAGGCGTCGATCGCGCCGCGCGCTTCCAGTTTCTTCCAGATGTTGGCGCCCTTGGCCACCACGTCGCGCCGGGACTTCGGTTCAGATCTGTTGTGCAGGATGATCCGACCTTGGGCGTCGCGGTCGTAGAACGCAATGGCGATGTCGCGGTCTTCGGCATTCTTCTGGCGACGGATCTCGGTCAACTCTGCCTGCCCCAGCTTTTCAGACACCAGGGACATGCCAGCTCCTGGGCGCACGGCCGGCAATTGACGTTGGTCTCCTTGCAGAATTAGCTTGCCCCCCGCCTCGTCTACGTGGCGCATAAGGCGGCGTACCGCTTCGGTGTCGACCATACCCGCTTCGTCCAGGACGATGACAGACTTATTCGTGAGTCCTGGAATGTCCTTAGTGAGTTTATGGCCGTTGTCGAGCTTCATGAGTAGCTTGGTGATTGACATGGCTTCCATGCCGCTTTCTTCTTTCAGTTTCCCCGCAGCTTTGCGCGACGTGCATGCCCCTATCAACTTGTCCTGACCGTTGGCCTCAAAGCACCGTTTGTACAAGTCGGCTACTGTCGTTTTTCCCGAACCAGCTACGCCCGCCATCACGGCATGCCCGCCACTGTTGGAACACAGGTGGTAGACGGCGTTGCGTTGCTCGTCTGACAGGGTGAAGCCCTTTTCTTGCTGGTAATCGGCAATGACCGAGTCCACGATCCGTTCGGGCACGCGCACGGATAGATCGTCCTTGCGGGCTTCGGCCCTGGCTTGAACGTCCTGCTCCCAGTCGACGATCTTGGACCACGCGAAGCGGGTTTCCGAATAGCGGCGGGAAACGTGGACGCCTTGGTCGACAGCCGCTTGGCGCTCGGGGGCGATTTCGACCATCGACTCTTTCAAACGCTTTACATCGGCCAGCAAGGCTTCTGGGCTTTGGCCTGCGCGTGCGCGAGAGACCTCCCACAAGAGGTCTTTCTCGGCCACGATGGCGGTGGTGGCGTGCAACGCTTCCAGGATTTCGTCATCGGAGCGCGGGGTCGCCAGGATGTCAGCGCGGCCCTTCAAGTTGGCGATGTTGCAGTCCTGGCCCACGGCCGGGATAACCTTCTCCCAGGTGGAGAACAGTTCTTCTGGACTGGGCTCATCCTTGTGGGCGCGGGTCTTGGCCCACGCTTCCTGGTGCGAGAGGCCTTCGGTCATTGCCTCCAACACTTCATGCGTGCGGGTAGAGAACGCAGCAATGGTGGCGTCGTCAATGCCGGCGACCTTCCAGGAGCGTACGCCCGTGTCCTGCTGGTCCGGATCCACTTCTGCCTGCTGCTCGATCCCGTAGCCCAAGCGGCGCATATTTTCGGCCAGGTGTGCCATGTAGATGGTGTCAGCCGCTTTCTGGTGGCGAAACAGTTCAGAAGATTCCCAACCACCCCATTTGCCATCGGCGTAGGCCACACCGTAGAGCATGTTATGGGTATGCAAATGCGGTTCGAGGTTGCGGTTAGCTAGATGGTCGCAGGACGTAATGACCAGGCCATCGACAGGAATGACATCGATCCCTGCCTTACCGCGCCGAGTTTCGACCTTGCTTTCCATGTACTCGAGACCCTGGTCGACGGCGTCTCGGTGGGCTTTCAGGATCGCGGAGCGCTCATCGGGCGTGGCGAATGCCAGCAGCAGCGACACTGACTTGGGTGCGTTGAATACGCAGTCATAGCCCACTTGGTGTCCGCCCTTCCAGACGAAATCCGGGTGGCCATTGGGCAGCAGTCGCGGATTTCCACCCTTGTCGAGTTTCAGCACCTTCTCGGGGAGTTTTCCGGCGTTCTGGCACAACTTCTCTTTCATACCGTCTGGCGAGAAACCAGCGGCCAACTCGATCATCGCGGCCTTGTCCACGTCCTTACCCAGGAGATCCAGCATGGCTGCGCCATGGCCACGCCAGCGCATGGTGTCTTCGCCCAGGTCGGCACCGATGTAATAGCCGGTCAGGTCCTTCAATGACTGCGTCGCGTGCAGGTACTCAAGGACGTTGTCGCCTCGAGCGTTGTTTCCGGTGCCGGTCAGTGGCGTCAGTTTGAGCATGCGTTCAGTGTCGGAGATTTGTCGCGTAGGGCAAGGTTCAAGGCCAGACCAACGTGATCCGCTGTCGCCCATCGGGTAACCGTTCGACAATCCTTTCCTGGCCGCGGTCTAGCGGCGCATTCGGGTTGTCGATCTGGCGGGTGTCGTGTCGATGTGGAATGACGATCCGGAAGTCCACGAACACGGACACTCGGCGCTGGTCGGTGACCTTCGTCTCGGCTTGAGATATGGCGGGAAAGCAGAGCAACAGTGCCAGCAGAAACCTGCCCACTAGATTCTCCGCGACACATCCAGATTGCCGCGGTCGACAACCGATTGGACGAGCTTCGTCAGGCGTTCCCGGTTGTGTTGTGCCAGTCGATGGGCCACGCGCAGGTAGGGTTCCAGGAACGGTTCGGAGACGCGACACGATTGCGCTTCATCCAAGGGCGTGAGCCCGTCATTACTGCGAAGGTCGGGGTTGGCCCCGAATTCCAGCAGGGCGTCCACGACGTGGTAATAACCCGAGACGGCGGCGGCATGTAGCGCCGTGCGGCCGTTGCTGTCGCGCAGGTTGGGATTGGCGCCCTTGGAGAGCAGAACGCGCGCCTTCATTTCAATGGTCGCGTGCTGGCTCGAATGCTCCATCAGGAGTTCAGCCAAGGGCGTGCGGCCATACGGCCCTTGAACATTGGGGTTGGCTCCTGCCGACAGTAGTTGGCGAAGCGGGCCTGCCCCATCGGTGTGGACGGCGTAATGGAGCGGCGCGGTGCCATAGCGATCGGCCTGATCCACCGACACGCCGGCTGTAATCAACACATGGATGGCCTGGGTGTGGTTGTACTTCAAGGCCACGATCAAGGCGGACGCACCATCACGATCGACGACATCCGTGCGAATACGCGGATGGACCAGCAAATAGCGCAGGTGGTGAATGTGTCGTTGCGCCGCTTCTAGCAGCGGCAACTTCGTGCCTTCGTGTGCGGTGTCACCCAGCCACAGCGCGTTGGGATCGGCGCCTTGCGCCAGGGCGTCACGGAACTGCGCAAGCGGGAGTAGCTGACCGTTGGGAGTAAATAGGGTCATGGAAAGACCTTCGGGTGTGTCTCTCCATCATGTACAGGTTGTCGAACGTGGCAAGTCCTGGACTTCGTACTGCTTCGCTATTGGAACAAGCGATCCAATTCGTCTTGGTCCAAGCTTTCCCCCAACTGCTTGCCTGCCAGCACAGCGTCTCCGGTGAGGTCTTGCCGCGGTCGTTCATAGCCCGCGGGTTTAGTGGTCCAGGTGGCTGCGATCTGCCCCGGCCGCTTGCTGGGAAGGGGTTGGCCAGGGAAGTCCAAAAGCAAGAGGTCCCCACCCTGCTGGACAATGGCTCGGATTTCGAAGAACGGAGGGGTCTTGGTCTTTCGGAACCCCAGCATGTCGGTGAGTTGGTTGGGATACACCACCGGCTGGCCTTCGTTGTTCAACTTGGCGTCGTCGCTATGATCCATGCGGGCGACCTTCTGTGTGCCAAGTAGCTTGGACAGTTCTTCGCGGGTGTCGCCCATCTGCACCTGGCAAATGATGTGGGTGCCCACCATGCCCGACAACGCCTTGACCTGGTTGTCTCCGTAGATTTCGCGCAACTGCGCAAGATCCTGGACGCCAGCCGCCACCACCACACCTTTCGAGCGGCCTTTGTCGACCAGCGGGGCAAAATCGATCTTGCCGATCGAGGACATTTCGTCGAAGAAGAACCCCAGGAACCGACCGCCTTCGTTGTCAGGAAGTTGGGGCGACACGATCGCAGGGACGGCGACGTTGATCATGGCGGCGATATAAGCGCTCGCTAGCCCTGCGTCCGGGCCGGACTGCACGATGATTTTGGTGGGCCCGGTGTAGTCGTCTGACGCCCAGTCTGTGATGGAGAACAGCCGGGGCTTTCCCTTCTTGTCGCGCCGTTCGTAGTTAGGCCAGGCACGGGCCAAGTCGTCAATGACCTTGGTGTAGCCATTGAGCGTGGCGATGACGTTGAACGCCGTCTGCCCTTCGGTGTTGCTAATCAGTCCGTAGGCCTTGCGGTAGGACTTGTCGAGGATCGGCGCCATTTCCTGGGCGCGCATGGACACGCGTTGCGCCAGATCTGTCCAGGTCCACTGTTCGGGCTTTTCGTTCTGCAGCGAGCGGACGACGCCTAACAAGAGTTGCCGCGCGGCTTGGGTCCAAAACTTGCCGGATCCGCTGTCCTCAGGAATAAGGCTGTCAGCAAAGGCAGAGGCCTGGGTGCTTGTGCGCACGTCGCGGGCGACCCACCACACACGAGAGCGGCTATCGAAGGGCGACACGATCGTGGCTTGTGGGAACTTGGCCGTGAAGTCGCCCTTTACGTCGTACAGAAACAGCTTTGCACGCTTGTTGGCGAAGATGGGTTGAAGCATGGCCAAGAGGATCTGCGTCTTGCCGGAACCGACGCTGCCATGCAGGAGGATGTGGCGAGAGAGGGTTTTCTTGGAGAACCACAAGTCGGGATGGATCCACACTCCGAACGGATCGGTGAGGCGTTCTTTGAAGGATGGCGATCGGCGACGCGCTTCCTTGTTCGCTGCCTTGCCCTCCAACAAGCGTGGGCCACTGACCACCCACTGGTTGGATCGAGGGATGATCCCGGCGTACCCCAAGCTAGCACCTGCTAGCAGGGCGACAGAAACGCCCGCGGCCAGCGTCGACCAATCAGAGAGCCAGGCGGGATTGTCGATGGTGGAGTAGAACGCCGGATCCAGAGACAGGGCTCGCAGGGTGTCGTGCCAGCCCAGCCCCCAATGGGCGAACGGGGAAAACCCAACCGCGGCTCCCAGCGCGCCATAAGCCAGGCCCAGGTCCCACCGTCGCACTTTGATCGAGGCGTCGATGTGCTTGCCGGGCCGGCCCAGGGCGTCGTAGACAACGGGTTTCATCCCAACAGCTTGAGGAGAATGGCCGGCCTGTCCAGGCCGATTGGCTGGCCCACGGCCTACCCCTTACCATCTGACCTCAACTGGGGGTGGGCGTTGACCTTGATCTTGATGGGCCATGAAATCAGCAAGAGCGAAATTCGAGAGAATTTTGTCCTAGAACACGAAAAAGCCGGTTCACAAGGACTGTTTGCTGTGGCCGATAGCGCCTTGACGCGGAAGGGTGAAGAAAAAGATGGCCGGGTTGAGTACCGAACGCTGTTGACCGGCCTCAAAAAGGTTCACGAACTCACGATCCGTATCGCGCGTCCCGACATCTTGCGGAACGGACACTTTCAATCGTTCCAGGCGGATCCGGCCTATCACGCCACCGCGTTCTTGGCGTTCGCCGGTAACGCGTACTCGGCTCACCACGCACTCGACGCCATCCGCGAAGACCTTGGCGGTCTTCGATTGAGTTTTCGCTACCCCCATCAGCCAGGCGAACCCAAGGACCACGTCGTCATCCGGTCAAGAGACGCTAATCCCATGCATGCCGATGGGGTCGCATTCGATCAGGACATGTTCTTTGGCTCTGAAATCGAAGGGCTCTTTCGCGCCGACTATTTCGCCCACGTCGTCAAACATTCGATTGAAAACGCACTTCAAAGCGTCGTTACCCATTGCCAAACCACCCGGGATATCTCCCTGGCCAATGCAACGTTCGCCTTTGGCGTTTGGTGCCCGGTGGAACGCACGCACAAGCTTTACCACTTGGAACCCAAGAGGATCACGGTGGAAGGTCGTTACCAACTGGTCGTTATACCGACCGTGGTGCCAGAAGGAGAAGTCCTGGCACTAGGTATGGAAAGTGTCATTGCAACGCTGCCAATCCAAGACACCTACAACGACGCCTTGGCTAGTTCCACGTCGCCTGCCAAAGCGCTTCAACGCCTCATGGATGGCATGATTGATCGGGACCATGCCGCGTTCACTGGATACCCGATCAACCGCCCTATCTCGCGCATTCACCTCAAAGAAAACCATTTGAGGCGGTTCTAATCTAATACCGCACGGTCCAGCGGCTACCTACGGCTTCGGCATAGACCGGCGCTCCCATCCACCAAGAGGTGGCGGCCGTCAGGTCAGGTGTCGGACAAAACCCTTCGGCTTCCACTTGGTAGTACGGATTGAATGCGTCCGTCGACTCGGGGGCCCATTGCGGCTTGGCGGGCAGTTTCGGTTGCCAGGGCCACCGGAAGCGCTTGCGGATCGTCGAGCCCGAACACGCTGCAATCGACTCGGAGAGGCCTGCCACGTCGCCTTCGACCCACAGCACGGCATTGTCCAGACCATGGTTGTTCAACTGGGACATCACGGCATACGAAACCGCTGGGCAGCCTTCGGACCTTCCGGCCCAACCTGAGCGGACGTAGTTGGACGGGTGCAGGACAACCGCACGCTCGCGGGCGTTGTCGTTGAACCCCACCATCAAGCCATCCAAACGGCGGCGGGTGGAGCCGTCCTGGGTGTTTCTGTACGACTCGGCCACCGAATACAGTCCAACGGAAGTCATCAAGGAGCCGGGAGTGTTGGAGAAGACCGACGCCCTACCCGACTGACTGGGATCTGATCCTCGACCGTGCGCGACTTCGGTGCGCAACACCACCGTGTTGGTTCGGGTGTCGATCGCCCAAAGCCGCTTCTCAGACGCGGACAGACGCATGTCGGCCACGATCAACAGATCTGGCTTGCGGCCCAAACGCTGGGAACAGTCCAAGGCTTGCTGCGCATGGGCATGTGTCACCCTGCTCATGCCGTCGATCCGTGGGATCTTGGCGAAAGCGGTGGTGGAAAGGATGGCTGAAAGGAAGAATAGGGCCCTCGCTCCTGTCTTCATTGTGATTGGCTCCGGTTTCGAGATTGCGCCTCGGCCAGGCTTTCCTGCCTACGGGCGGCGCGGGCTTCCTGCAAAGCAGACTGCACGCGGTTGTAGCTTTCGACATTGGCACTCGCTTCCTGGAAATCACCCAGGCCTTTGACTTCATGTTGCTGGATCGCCTGCTGCTTGGTCTGGTCCAGTTCCTTATCCGACAGCTTGGCCATGCTCGCCGCGCATTCATCGACTTGTTGGTCAACAGGACGGGAGAAGTCGGCGAAGTTCAAGCGAGACTTCTTGACCTCCGGTGCCGGCGCCTGGATTGTGGCTGCCTCCTGGGCGGCTTGAGTCTTGCCTGCTGCTTGTTGCTGGGGCGCCTGCTGCTGGGGCGCTTGCTGCTGGCTCTGGGCCCGAGCGCTCATGCTCTCGGCTTCTACGACACCCATCGTTCGCAGGTAATCGCTGCGATCAACGGCGTTGTTGCCCGTCTTGGCCGCATAGGCGTCATAAGCTGCGCCATGCTTTTGTTCGACGTGAGCCAGAAAGGCTTGGCCCTTCTCGGAGTTGCGGGCTTCTGGCGTCAGACCCAGCCATTTGTTGTTCGTCGCGTCGTTCTGCCCAAACGCGGGTTCGCGCTCAATACGCCACTGGTCAACCTGGTTGGCCTGCCAAGCGGCGGCCTCTTTCTCGGTGGGCTTGGCCAGCGGATCGGACGGGTTGGACTGGTGCGCGTGATACGCGCCCTTGTCGTTGCCCCGGAACGTCTCGAGGCGCTTCCACTGGATGTCGTCCCGAGCGGCCGTCTCGTTGAACTGGCGCGCCTGTGGATTGGGATCAGCCGCAAACGCGGCGTTGTAGGCGTGTTCGTACTGGCGGTAGCGCCGGCCCAGGGAGAGTTCGTTCTTTTCGTAATCGGTGAGTGCGGACATGGTGGTCTCCTGGGTTAGGCGGCTTTGGAACGGTGGGCGGCCAAGGCGTCTTCCACGTCCTGGACGGAGTGGTACTTGGTGCGCGCGAAGTCAATACGAGCATGGCCGGCGCGGTTGAGCATGAGGATCACGGATCCGCGCACCGACAAGGAGTCATTGAGTTCCCAGTCCTCCAGCATTTCCGCCACCTCATACTTGCCGCCCAGGAACACAGGCAGATAGTTCTGGTCACGCAATTCGTCTAGGGGAATTCGTTTGGCCAGACCCCGGTACGGCTGCATTCCATCCACCACCACTTGGAGACGAGTGGATCCGCGGCGATCCAGGTCGCGCAAGATATGTGCCGACGGATGATTCGGGTCGGCATAGATGGTGTTGTCGAAGGTATCGATTGCGCGCGAAACATCCATGAAGGCCTGCGGTTGGGTGGGTACCCGCAATTTCTTGACCTTGCCCGCGCGTGACTGCAGGTAGCGATACGTTTCTTCCGACGCACGGAACGACGCGATTGACAGGAAGTTGTTGAGGAACCGGTTCTTGGCTTCCTTGGACTTCATCACGCTGTCCAGCGACTCGTAGGTCTGCGTGGCGTACACGAAGAACAAGCCCAGTGAACGCGCGACAGCCGTCAGATTGATTTCCATTGGCGAAACCATGTCCTGACATTCGTCGACCATGTCCATGACCGAGACTTGTCCCGTGGCTTCGCGCCAGCGATCTCCATACTTCTGGCCGCGCTCGCGAATAGCGTTGAAGACCTTGGACTTCACCAACTTGGCGATGACCTTAGCGGTGTGTCCGTATTGCGTCGCTGGCAGGTTGATACCGATCCAGTCGCCATACAACGCGCCCAGGACATCAACGCCCTCTTCCGTATCGGCCCAGGGTTCGTCGCCGTGGTCGACATCCTTGATCATCGAGCCGCGAAGCAAGTCAGACTTCAAGAACCCCAAGATGTCTTCTTCGACATTCATGAGATAGGACGAGCGGCCTTGATCATGAATGTTTGGCCACTTCACGACAAAGTATTCGATGGCACGTGACAGCACACGACCCGAGGCGCGCAGGTCCGGGTGGACGCTGACCGGTCGACTGACGATCTGATCATCGCTGGGCTTGTAGCCCAGGAACTGGAAGATATCCAAGGCGTCGTCGTTCGGCCGCATAAGACCGCCCTTAGTTTCGACCGGGATCGAAAGGATGTCCTTCAAGCGGTTGTAACCGGCGGGCGTCCAGCGGTATTGCCGTGTGGACATGATGAAATCTTTGGTGGATTGAATCGCCATCTTCTTTTCATCCAGAAGGCGACCAAAGGAAGCGGTATCTCGACCTGCACGACGTGCCAATTCGCGGTCTGCTAACAGGTGCAGGACTTGGAGTTCCAACGACGCCAGACGTTTCTCGGCGTCTTCTTTGTTGGTTTTTTCATGCGACACCAAAGCTTCCAAAACGGTAAGACAGAACAGGTGAAAGGTGCCTGCTCCCTTGACCCAAATCGAGTCCTTGTCGTTCATGCTTTCGCCGTTGGCCTGGGCAAACGCTTCGGCCACCACACCTGCACTCATGCCTTGGAAGGGTGCGAACTTTGTTCCCGGCTCAATCACGATCGTCAGCAGCGAACGCATGTCGGCGACCATCGCACCCTTACCATCCGATAGCACTGCCCCGATTTTCTCGGGCAACGTTGCCAGTCGTAATGCCATCGCACGCAAGATGGATGAGGTTTTACCGGTACCAGTAGCACCGAAAACCATCATGTGAGTCGAAAGGTCCAGCAAGGTCAATCCCATCCATTGCCCTGCTTCTGGAGCGCAGGGAAGGTCAGCCTTACCCGTGATCCCCATCGCTTGTGCAATCGGAATAAATGGCGTTTTGTCACGCGCCGCTTCGCGGATCTGCTGCATTCTCGCGGGAGCCAATAGACCAGTGGCAGTGGCTTCGATAGACATTATTGACCTCCTATTTTGCCGCCTGCTTTCTGCTTACTTTGAAGCTCAAGCTCGGCTGTGCGTTGACGGAAATTTCCCCAGGTGTAGTACAGCGGGTAAGCGCAGGCGACCATGAACCAACCCAGTGGCTTGATGAATGACAAGCTGGCCGGCAACAGCGACAAGGCAACATTCACGCCCAGCACGAATGCGGTGATCATCGTGGCGTGCTTGAATCGCGTGAACAGGGAGAAGATGGGGGTTCCGGCCTTTCCGCTCTCACTGCGAGAGGCAATGAAGGCCATCACAAAGACTGCGCCTGCCAACCAGGAGAGGGATATGCCCGTGGCGCGAAGATTGCCCAGGTCCATCGCGGGACCACCGAACATGCCACCCATCAGCGCCGGCAGCACTACGGAAATGCCTAGCACCTTCAACAGCGTGCCTGTGCCTTCGCATTGATAGAGGGTCAAGGCATGGATGGCCAACAATGGCAGGCAGATAGCACCTGCTAGCAGGGGATGGACCTGGTACAGAACGAAAGCCAGTGCCAGGATCACGGGGAATGCCCCCATGACCAACGCTGTAGCAGTGCTGTCGCCGCCGCGGAACAGATCCTCTGGCTGGATGTATCCATTGGTCGAACGACCATCGGCCGTCATATGCCAGTTGTTGCCTTTCGCTTCCAGGTCGGGGGTAGCCTTGGCGAACCAGTGATGAAACTTCCACTGGGCTTCGTCGTCGATCCCTTCGGGCATGTACCAGTTGCCATCGCGTTCCACAGCACCCAAGACGCGAAGATCGGCGTGGTCGCTTTTCTGGACATACAGGAGCGGATCCCCCGGTAGGGGTGGCGCACAGTTGACCAGTTCTCCACCTTGGACGATGTAGTCATAGCGGGCCTGGGCCCTGGCGTAGACACCCGCACGACTATTGGTCGTGGCAGGGTTGTAAGGCCGACGCAGAATGAAAGCGGTTGCCCGTGCCGTGAGCGTAGGCAGGAGGTTCAAGGCGTCGTAGAGGTTGAGTCGGTTGCGGACGAAGGTCTGGGCGCGTTCGATCGTGGTCATCTTCATTCCTTAGTTGAGTCGCGCCGACAGGTCGTCGCCGTATTTCACGAAACAGACTTCCTGAAAGATCAGGCCATCCAGCCAGGTCTGGCTGCCACCCGCTTTAATCTGCTGAGTACCTTCCTTCCCGAAAGTTGCGCATTGGTCCAACGACCAGGTCTGGGCGATCGTGGTGATTTCGTTTCGCTTATTCGAACAACCGGCTTCCAGAACTGCATACCGGTCGCGAGCTTCATCCGTCGTGCGATTACGAAGTGCAGACACTTCGTCAAGACACTTCTGGGCCGAGTAGCTGGCGATATCGCCGACCCACTCTTTCTTCAAGTCTTCGCGCTTGGCGACATACGCACGCGCGTCTTGTGCAGCATTGGCCGCTTTCCGCTGGCCATTCCAGCTATCCCATTTCTCGCCAGCTTCTTTTGCCGCTCCACCCAGCGAAAACAACACGGTGCAAAGCAAGGTGGTGGCAATCGCTACGGCGCGCCCCACCTGTGGGTGTTCTTCCTGGCGCAGGCTCTCAGTCCACAGCGCCGAAATTTCATGGTTCTCGTTGCGCTTGGCTGGCGTGCGGTCCACCGGCATATCGAAGTACGTGTCGGCCAAGTGCTGACGCACTGATTTGTCGGGACCTTGAATTTCGTTGAGCGAAGGTCCGCCGATGAATAGGCGGCCGTAAATATTCAGGACCTTGCTCGCGAAGAACCGGCCAGGTGCACCGGTGCGCAAGTTGACGAAGAATTTATCCAGGAGCATAAAAAACCTTGGAAGGTGTGTCCCTCCAAGGTATGCGGGTTGTCGTACTTGGCAAGTCTGTGAATGCGAACTTATAAGCGCTTTTCAAGATTGTCGAGTTGGTCCAGTGCGTCGTCTTGCCAGGTCTTCTCGGCGGGCATTTCGTTGAGCGAAGGTCCGCCGATGAATAGGCGGCCGTAAATATTCAGGACCTTGCTCGCGAAGAACCGGCCAGGTGCACCGGTGCGCAAGTTGACGAAGAATTTATCCAGGAGCATAAAAAACCTTGGAAGGTGTGTCCCTCCAAGGTATGCGGGTTGTCGTACTTGGCAAGTCTGTGAATGCGAACTTATAAGCGCTTTTCAAGATTGTCGAGTTGGTCCAGTGCGTCGTCTTGCCAGGTCTTCTCGGCGGGCTTTGGTTGGGGCTTGGGCTTAGGCGTTGCTGGCTTGGCCTTCGGCTTGGGAGCCGAAGGCTGTGCAGGAGCGGCCTTAGCAACAACAGGTGCGGGTGCGACCTCAGGCTCGACAACCGGTGGTTCTGGTTGGACGGGTGCGGGCTCAGGAGTTGTCTGGATCACATCCGCCACCAAGTCGGCCGGGTTGATCACGACTGGCTCGGGTGTGGTGGGTACCTGGATATCTGGTGTGCTGGGCTCGGCTACCGCGGGTTGGGCTGCAGGTTCAACCGTTGAAGCGGCAGGCTCGGGCGACTCCTTGTTACTAGAGAGCGTCCACCAGCCGATCGCTCCCAGGGCCAGGACGGCCAATCCGACACCCACTAGAAGCGGAGCGCGGGACTTTCTGGGCGTGGTAGCGGTCGTGACCACACGCACGTCGGTGGGCGTATCGACCAGGCGCTCTTCCAACCGCGCCTTGTCTTCGGGACGGTGTACCAACACCACGCGTTTCTCGGGTTCCGGGCTTGCCTGGATGTCAGCCACCAGGGCGTCCAGTGCTTCGTCATGGGACTGGAAGGGGTCGATGGAGCACTGCGTTTCAAATTTCTCAATGACGCTGGCGGTGTCGGTCTCCACCTCGGCCTGCGGGGTGACTACTTTGTCTGCGACGGGCTCGGGCTCGTCGATTGCCACCAGCTCGGGGGCAGTCTCGATCTCGGGCTCGTCGATTGCCACCAGCTCGGGGGCAGTCTCGATCTCGGGCTCGGGCTCCCAGGCCTGTGGTTCTGGCTCAGGCTCGATGGGCTCTGGCAAAGCCGGCACGTCGACGCCAGGCTGTTCGGGAAGCACCAGATCATCCAGCACGCCATCGAACATCGAGGTGGCCGGCTCTGCTGGTGCAAGGGCTGGCGCAGGAACAGGCGTGGCGGCCAGTTCGGGTGCGACTTTTGGATTGGTCGAGGGTTCGGGTTGGAACAGGTCCAAGAAGTTGTCGGTCATGAGCGTTGGGTGGATCGAAGGATGGCGCGTAAGTGCGCGTCGACGGCGGTGGAAAGGCGACGGGCGCGGGCTTGCTGGCGGCGGAGCTGGTAGTCGATCAAAAAGACAAAGACCTGGCGTTCGTAGTAATTCATGGCGGCGAACTGGTCTTCGATCTGCTGGAGGTTCATGGGTGTCCCTCGGGGAAGAGACCGGCCCCAGGACTCGGGGCCGGTCAAGATGATCAAGCGGATACGTCCGGCACGGGCGTGATGAGGATCTGGGTCTTGCCCTTCCCGCAGTTGTCGACAGCGGTGGCTGGCGGGAATGAACCGCGGGCGTGCAACTCGGCGAGCGGGATCTGGCAGGCTTTCTGGTCGCGACCCGAGACAGCGATCGACAGTGGCTCCTTGGACTTCTTGGCCAGAGCCGAGATCTTGTCCAGAACGGCAACGGTCTTCGGATCACGGGCGGACATGCTCGCCGGGTCGTAGGCGATGACCACCGCGTCCAGGGCCTCCACCTTCTCGCCCGACTTGGCGGTCGCTTGCTTGGTGGAAACGGTGGCGGTCATGCCAGCGGCCTGGGCTTCTTGCTGCAGGGCGCGGGCTTCGTCCAGCTGCTTGCGGTAAGAAGCGATGGATCCCACAGCGGCGCCGACCGCGCACGCGGCCAAGGCTTTGTCCTTCTTGCCGGTGAGGTAAGCGAGCGCGCCGCCACCCAGGCAACCCAGGGCGCCGGACTTGAACAAGCGCTTCTTGTCAGCCTTCGGCTTGGCGGGCTTGGCGTCGGTCTGTTCAGTGGTGGGGCTGGCCTGCTGCTGGGCCAGGACGGGAGCGGCGGCAACGAGCGTCGCGGCCAGTGCGAGGGAGAGAACGGAAATCTTCATAGGGGAGGTCTCGGTGGGGAGGAAGAGGTGGTTGGGTTAGGACCGCGGTGTGGGTGGGCGATGAATGCCCAACTCTTGGTCACTGGGTTTGGGTGTGGTCGGGTGCTTCTGTCCGAACTGAAAAGCGTCCTTGACGGCTTCGCGCTGGGAGGCTTTCAGGCCTTCCAGGAAGTTGCCAAGGACGTTTCGTTGCTCATCGAGGAAGCGAGATCGCTCCTGGGCTTGAAGCACATCGGACTCGAGCAGGCGTTCCATCAGACGAGTGATGTCGGCGCGTAGATCCGCGGCAAAGCTTTTCAACACCACGGTAGCGTCGGCGGTATCCAGGGCGTTGGCTGTGGACTGCGACATGAATTCCGACAGCGACAGACCGCGAACGTCAGCAGCCTCCCGGAAGCGTTCGACTTCGCGAGGGGTGAGGGCAATGCTGGTCTTGCGTTTGGCCATAGCGAACGGAAACTAGATGGTTGACGGGTCTCAACCACGCTATGGCGTTTGTCGCTTTTGGCAAGGGGTCGGCGGTAATACCTGCGAAACACGCCGCAAAGCAGTTTTAGGCTGTTTTCGGGGTTCGGATGGCGGTAATGCCGGCGGTACTCCGAAACCCAGGCTTATCAAGGGTTAGGCGCTCGTAAGCGGTCAGTTCTTACCGCTGCAGGAAAAAAACCATAGGTGCGTGTTGTCCATGCCCCCGACTTTGCTTTGCGCTCGCCTCGTCGTTCTTCGACAGGCCGCAAAATCGCAAACGTCCCAAGCTCTTCGCCAATAGGTCCGACGCTCTTGCTCTTCCCGCCAGTCAACGACAAACGCTCCACCTGTCGTTGACTGGCGGCCGTCGTTTTCGCTCGCAAGACTGCCCATTGCCCACAACGACAAGCCACCTACACTGGTTCCAAGATCAACTCGTTCAGCTTTCCATGACGCCCATTTCCCCCACCATGACGCTCGACGATTTCCTGGCTGCCATTGCGCCACTCGATACGCAGTACCACCTGTCGACCCCCACTTATGCACGTCGCAAAGTTCTCACCCAGGCCGGCGACACCTGCCCGCTCTGCCTCAAGCCATACGACCGCACCAACGCTCGCGGCTTCGATCACCCCGTCATCGCCACGTTTGTCCACACCTCTCTCGGCGGCCCACTCACCGTCGATAACCTCTTCGTCTGCTGTCGGCGTTGCCAGCAAGTCCGCGCCTCGGCTGACCTCTTGACCCTCGACAACGTGCCCGACCACCTCGCCTCACAGCGGTTGGCTGCGCTCCAGTTATCGGCCAACCACCTGCTTCCCCTGCCCCCGTCCTCCACCTTGCCGGCGTTCCGTTCGGCCCTGGCGTCGCGTCATGCCTTCCCCCGATCGCGTGTCTATGCGGCCCAGACCGACGACGGCCAATGCCTCCTTGGCGTCACCGCCCGCTACGGCGATGGCCAGTCCAAAGGCCTGGCTCGCCTGTTGGCCAAGTTGTCCGGCGTGCCTCTTCAACGCGACAAGCGCGCTACGGTCTATCTGCTGACCGACGACAAGTTCCGCCAGGTGGTCTGGCAATTGATCGACGCCAATGCCCTCGTGGTCGGTGTCGGTCGTCGTTCAAACCTGCGCGACTTCCAGGATTACTGGTGGCTCACGTCGGCCAGTGTCGGCGAGCTGCGCCTACGGAAAGTGGCAGGCCTGCAGGTGCCCGCAGGCGTTGCCACCCGTGAAGTCGGACCCCGTGCCATGCGCCAGCGCAAGCTGGTCGCCAAGCGTCGCGCCCAGGCCCAGTGTGTCGCCGACGTGGCTGACTTGAAGGCAGCCGAAGTGGAGTTCGATCAAGCGTTCGTGCGCCTGCGGGCGCAGCAGGACATGGGGTTGCCAGGCGAACTGGATGAGACCCGGTACTTCGTGAACCGGTACTGGTCGGCGTTTAGCCGGGTGTACGGTCGGCCTTCGCCAGTACCGCGTCCGTCGCCACAACCAGTTGCCGAATGAAGTGGATGTACTTGCGCAGGTCGTCGCGGGAGACCGCGTGCTTCGTGGGCGTACCGTTGGCAGGCCTGCCCGATCGGTGAGCGATGTCGCCGCGTTTCTTGGCCAGCTTGTTGAGTTCGCTGCGAGCCGTTGAAGGCTCCATGTGGTTCCACTTCCACCCTTCCGTGATATCGACGCCCAGGTATTTCTGGTACAGCGGGCGCACTCGGTCAGTGCTGGGGGTGTGGAAATATTTCAAATCATTGGCCAGGCAGTCCCGCATGAACTGGGGCAAGTGCCCGTCCCCGGTGCCGGCGACAGTCTCGACTGCTTCCACCAAGCGGTCCTCGAAATAGGTTTCCAGGGCGGCCAAGGCCATGACCAGGCTGGCCCGTTTCAAGACCTCGTTTTCGGGTGGCGGCGGCTGGGCGTTGAGTTTGTCGAAATGTCCGACCAGGTCCAAGGCGTCCTGGAGGGCGTGGTCGAAGGTCAGGCTGGCTTTGGAGTGCATGGCTGAACGGATTAGGGATTACCGGTCTTGTCGCACCCGCTCCCCCTGCCCGTCAAGCTGCCAGACCGTACCGCTCGATGTGATAGCGCAGGACCCGGGCTTCGTCTCCTTCGCTGTCATTGACCTTCTCGATCATGTCCTGGACCACCTGGGGCAGGTTGGATTGGCCGAAGACTTCCACCAGCGTCTTGCCGCGGCCTCGGACATACACCGGCATTCCGTTGTCCCAACCCTTTCGGACAAGGGTGCGGGCCTGTTCCAGGAAGGGATCGGCGCCTTGCTCCACCAGCCAGACAGCAATCGCTTCCAGACGGTCGCAGGAGGCCGTGTCGCCTTTGGTTTTCTTCATGGCGTACAAGTGAGTCAGGACGGCCATGGGGGTCAGGTCTTCATCTGAACGAGCGTTCGTGAGTTCCCAGTTGAACTCCCTGGTGGAGGGGCACCACTCGGCACGATGGACGAGCTGAGCTTCTTCCAGCGCTCGCAGTTCCGCCAGGGCGTCCTGGACGCAAATCAGGGATTGGGTCTGGATAGCTTCAACCAGACGGGGATATGCAGCACGGTTCATGGGGTTCTCCGGTCTATTACGAGGTGGTGGGCGCCGCCCAGGACTCGGGCTTCGCGTATGAGCGCGGCAACGCGCGTTCTTGTGGTTTCCGACTCAATGTCGGGGCCTGAAACATCGAACTGGTCGTAGATCTGGATCCCTGGCGTGCGGGAAACGGAGCGAGCGGTGTTGACCTGCTTGATCCACTCGGGGATCCGCGCACAGATAAGGCGGTAGCGGTACGCGTCTTCGTCGGCAATGGGATTGCAGATGACGGCGTAGGTGTGACCGGAAATCGGGTCGGCGTACATGGCCAGGTCCCTGGCGTCTTCGGATTCGACTATGCGCATGGGATTACTTGGCGGCGTACTGCTCGAGAGCCTTGCGACGCTGTTCCTCCGTCATGCGGGCGGCACGCTCAATGGCTTCCGCGTCGTTCGCAGGGTCCGCAGCAACTTCCATGAAGGCGGTGTGGGAGTCGACCTGGTCCATGACCTTGCCCCCAATCCATAGGACAGATCCGGAAATGGAGAGAACAATGGCGGTGACAATGGCGGATTCAGTGATGTTCATAGTGTGGGGTCCGTGTGAGTTGGTTTGTGGTTAGGCGACTACAAAGAGGTAGCCAGCCCACAATGCCTTGGAGATAAATGTGCCAACCATCAACACACAAAAGAGACCAGCCATGCCCAATCCAACCAAGGCTGAATACTTCACCGAACACACGAAGGAATTAGCAAGTCGATCGCTAGCGGAAGTACTGGATTTGCTCTCGATGTAGGTCACTACGAAGGTGGAGACAAAAAACAATGTCGTCATTGATACGGTCATAAAAAATGGAAATGGAATATCAGCAATGTTCATGGGTGCAGTCTCGAATTAGGCAACGATGAGGGGAAGGAAGACGGCGGTAAGGACTGCCAGTCCGGTCAAAGCAACAGTCAGAAGACCGTTGGTTCGAAGGGCGATGAAGCTGTGTTCTTGTGAGTGGGCAATGCGATCAAAAAGGCTCATGTCTGGGCTCCGTTGGTGTGTGTGATAGCAGTTGCTAGCACATAACCATCATGTGAGAGATGGGAGTAATGTCCAGGTGCCAACACACACAATCGTGCGAAGCGGAACGCGGAAATAGAAAAGAAAAACGCCCCGATTTCTCGGAGCGCTTGTGAGGTTTGAGTGCAGCTAGCAGGTGCTATCAAGCGATAGCGAAGTGATATCACCAGAACGAAGTTGGCCACGACCGTGGCCATGTGCCTTCAAGTTCCAATCACCGCTTTTTCTTGCGCTTGATAGCAGGTGCTATCACGCGCCAGGTCTTGTTGCCGCCGTCCAATCGGTCCAACGCCTCGTCCAGGATGGCGACGACTGCAGTGTTCATTGGACCAATGACACGGTCTTCCAAGCGTTCGTGCAGGTCCTCGGGTACGCGCAGGAACAGCACCTTCTTGCCGCCGACAGGCAATTCGCGGGCAATGATCTTGGCAACCCCCGGCTCCCGCTTGATGGACATCCGCGAAGCCTTCTCGGGATAGGACACCTGGGCCAGGTCATCAGGGTTCAGGTCGTTCCAACTCATGGGGTCTCCTTCATTTCGTGAAGGGCGCGCACCACGGCATGCACCCATTCGAGTTCTTGGTGATTGGTAATGGCCTGCTCGGTTTCATTAGGCGTGGCCAGGGTGAGGTCAAGCTCTTCAATCGTGCCGTCTGGACGACAGATCAGGGCGCGGGTCACTGGGGGTCCCCACTTGTCTCTTTGACAATAGCTTCCCGCCACCGTTCTTGACGTTCCCGCTCAAAACATTTCCATGGCAAGGGCATACCGTCATGTGATTCGCAGTACTGACGTAGAAACAACAACCCTATGGAATTCCGTTCGTAATGAACTACGCTGTCACGCCTTCGTGACACTTCAAGTCGTCCCATTGGGTTGCTTATGACTTGAACCTTACTCGGGTCTTTCCATACGACATGTCTGGCGCCATCATCCTCAACGATAGTAAAATTGCGAAACTCACGCGGCATATTCACTTCCCTCCCCCATCTACCGCCTGAGCCAGGCGTTCGATTTCTGACTGGGCCAGGCCCAGGTGTGGCAATCCACGCGCCGACGCGACGGTGAGCCCTTTCCCATAACAGTTGGCGTACAGCGCCCGATCGCGCAGGACTACGCCATCCTGGAAGTGTTTCAACAGATCCCGCTGTTCCTTGCGGTCGGTACGGACTCGCTGGGCCACCGGGATGACACGCAGTCCCAAGTCCTGGAAGTGTCGTAAGCCCCGCTTGTGGACCAGGTAGCTGGCCGCGTCCAGCAAGGTGGGCACGACGACAATGCGGCACGGCGCATAGGTGTCGGCCAATCCAGGCGGGTAATCGTGGATGTAGGTATCGAACCCGCTGACCATGGCAGTGGTGGGAACGAAAGGCAGTTCCACATTGGCATTGGTAGCGACCTTGCCGAAGATCAGGCAGGAACCCTGCGGGTCATGGTCGACCAGGCACACCCGCTCGCCGCGGACTGCGAAGTGCCCTGCCAACTGAAGGGCGATCAGCGTTTTGCCGACACCACCCTTGGGGGAGGCCACTGCGACGTGCCGGGCCATTACAGTCCCCAACGTTGCAAGGCCATCTCTGCACGGTCGTTCTGGTTGGCCATGGCCCGACTGGATAGCGATCCGATATCCACGGTGGCCGCCAAGCCCAGCAGGAGCGAGAGGAAGGTGTAGAGGTAGAGGTTGGCGTTGGAAGGTTTGGTTTTCATAGGTGTGGTGTGTTGGGGGATCTGCTATCAGGTGCTAGCTACAGCTAGCAGGTGCTATCAATCCATCGTCGGAGGCTTGTCGTGTTCGTCAAGTCCTGAGCTCCCGTTCTGGTTCGCTAAAGGGCAAAAGAAAAGCCGCCTTGCGGCGGCTTCTTTCATCTCTATTGAGCTGTGTCAGTCCTTGCGGCGGCGTTCCACAACACCCGCTCGAGACAGTGCGTTGGATACCACGCTCACGCTGGCACCCAGGAGCCTGGCAATTTCGCCATGCGACAGACCTGCATGACGCAGACGGATCGCCTCATCCAGGTCTAACCGTATAGTGGTGTTGGCCGTGGTGGCGCCGCTACGTTTCAAGGACTGGTAGACGGCACTGGTCGTGGGCAGACGCAATTGATCAGCGATCTGCCGGTAGGTCAGTCCCTTATTTCGTAGTCGCAAGATAGCTTGATCGTTCACGCCATTGCGTAGTCGTTGCTCTTCCCAGCGGGAGACGCCGGAACGACGCAGGATATCCCCCACGGATGTGTGGGCTTTCAAACCCAAGCGGTCAGCAATCTGCTGCTGGGTGAGGCCATTCCCGTTGAGCTTCAAGATGAGCTGGCGCCGAGCTTCTGATTTCTTCCGACGCTCGGTGGGGTCGTGAAACACCCCCTCTTCGTGGAGGATCTGGCGCACCCGCTCCTTAGACAAGCCAACTTGCGCGCCGATAGCGCGGTAGGACAGCTTTTCCTTGCGGAGACGCAAGATCTTCACGACATCAGCCATAGTACGTTTTCCGTTGGTGGTCTTTCAGGCGTTCGGCCTGCTTGGGCATATGGACACGCGCCAAATCAAACGCCAGTCCATCGACGTACACCCCTTTCTTGACCAAGGCATGCAAGGCTTTGATCTTGCCAGCGCGAATGGCCGCATGAAGTTCGCGGGTCTGGTCGGGGTTATGGTCGGGCTGGCGAATGAACATGACTGATCCTCGGCGGTGTGTCCTACCAAGGTAGATGACTTGTCGTGTGTGGCAAGGTTAGTAGCGCGGTCTGGTTCGCATTACCGCGACAGAAGCGCCCACTCACTCTGGACAACTTGGGGGTGGTCGCCTAGCCTGGGTCGGTCAAGGAAGGCAAAGTCTGATCAGTTGTGCTGGTGCGGCTTTGTCGAAGGACCTGCGGTAGAGATACTGACTAGCGGGGTCGCCACCGCCACGTCAGGTAGAGATGAATTCCTGCAATCAGGACATGAACGGCGAGAAGTGTAGTTTCGGTGGTCATAGGGGTTGTGTCCTTATGGCGTTTTGGGAGCCAGAGGCGAAGGTCGACGAAACCTTTCGCTCTCTGGCTTTCGTTTGTCCGATGTCGTCTGGACTACATCCACCCACAAATCAAAAAACCGCCCAAAGGCGGCTTGATATCGGGTGCTAGCTGGAGCTAGCTACAGCTAGCACCTGCTATCAGTCTTCGCCCGGGAGCATGAGGGTCAATACGGGCTCACCGTTGTCGCCGCCCGACACCACCAGGACGAAGGTTTCTTCCAGCGGCTTGACGACACTGCCCAGGGTGGGCACCAGCAGAACCTTGAACTCCACGATGTGGGACGGCTCCTTTCGTGCCGCTGCCTGTGCGGCCAAGCCGGCCATCATCATTACGTCGTGCAACCGGCCTTCGGTGGACTGGCCCGTACTGTCTTGCTTCCGGGCCTCGATGTCGTCACGCCACTCGATGGTGTGCCAGACAGCGCTCGTGCAGGCCATCGGGATCTTGAACCCATAGCGCGGCGCGATGGGGGTTAGATCGCAGAGCGTACCGTCCTCCAGCGCCTGGGCGCGGGTGTACACAGAAATGGGCTTGCCCCAGAACGCCTCCATTCGCTTCTGGTCCAGCAATACCACCTTGTCGTCTTTGTCATTCATGCGAATACCCAGGTCTGTGCGTCATCCGCGGTGTTTTCCAGCCAGGCCATGACCCGGCCCGGGACAGGCAGCAGGCGACCACTGTCGGTGTCCGTTTCGGCTGTTTCCAAAACGCGGTTGAGCGTGCCGCTGGCCGTTCCCAGTGGCGAATTGACCATCAACGGCGTGCCCTGACCGGGGTCGTCGGGGAAGACTTGCCGGCGATCGGCGACCAAGGTCCAGCCATCAGGGCCATGAAAGGTTTGTGTGTTCATCAGTGTTTCGTCTCGGTGGCGGTGCTGTGAGTCTGGAAGTAGTGGTTCAACCAGACCCGTGCAGCCTGATCTTCAGTTTCCCAGCCGATCTTGTCGGCCCAGAAATTGACGGGCCAATCCAGCCCGAATGGAACTTGCCGCGCGTACTGCTTGGCCAGGTTGCGAAGCTGCTCCATGTCTTCGATGGTCGATCCCGTGAAGGGCATGACCGACACGGCAGTGGGTGAAATGCGCCGGACATAGCCAGGATGGATGGAACCGGTACGCCGTTTCATGCAGGCACCTGCTTGGCTTCCTGCCGCTTGAACCATGCCAAGCCCAAATCTTCGATGGGCTCGCTTTGAACCTCAAAGTCCAGTGCGGGGCTGGTGCGTTTCATGCCATCGACCACTAGGTCATCGCCCCAGAAGCCATTGCCTTCCGGCTCCCAGATAGCCCCGTCGCCGTTGTCGCTGCGCACCTGCTGGATCGCGTCGGCAATGTTGTCCGCCTCAACCGTCATCCGTGCCGTGTGGGGCACGATCTTGTTTATGCGGATATCAAATGTGTAAGTCGCCATCAGTGGGCTTCCTTCTGCCAGAACCAAAAACTTTCGACGAACCGCTCCACCGTTTTGTTCTCGATAGGCCCGGACGCCAAGAGCGTTCCAGCCACCGATTCAATCCGCAGCCGGTTCTTCTTCTCGGTGATGGTCACGCCCAGGGTCTTGCCCTTGCGGACGATCCGTCCGTCCTCGGCCAGGTGCGCGTCATATGCACCCAGAGCGGTTTGCCAGCTCATCGAGTCGCCTCCGCCGGTGCATGGCTGTCCAGCCAAAGCTGGACCGTTGAGGGATTGAGGATCTGGCCAGCCATGAACTGGCGGGCGCCCCACTCTCCGAAGGTCTCGGCGACTTCGTAGGCCCAGCAGCCGGGAAACCCTTCAGCTCGGAAATGCGTCTCGTAGTGGGTGTCCAGCAAGTGCCCGAATGCCAGCACCTCCCCCACCAATTCCAGTTGACCGCCTTGGTAGTTGCCCGTCGTGGGGTCGCGGAATGCCGTATCCACGCCCATGCCAATGAAGGCCACGTCTAACGGATCTTTCATGCTCGCCTCTTTCATTGCTGGTTCCTGCCCGGGGACAAGCCCCCGCGATGTCCCTGGATGGCGACCGAACGCCGGCTGGCGGCGCGCTGTCAATGGAGGAAGAGAGGGAGCTGGCGCGGCCCGCAGGCGTAGCCGAGGACACGGGCGCCCGAACGACCATTGACAGGACAAGCGACGGCGGAAGGCACACGGCGATAAGCCGCTTACCGTGATGGGTCAGCGTAGAAATGAGAGGTGTTGTTGGGCCAGGGACCAAGCCCGACAGGGCCGATCAGCGATCGGTCGGTACGACGACGGGCGCGTTGGTTTCGACCAGGCCCCATGGGCACTGAAATGGCAACGTTATTTCGGACGGTCCATTACCGATTTCACCATTTCAATCGTCCCGATTTCTACTGTCGCTTTCATACAAGCTATCGTCGGGTTGAAAATCTTCGGACGAACGTTCGCTCCGCCGTTTCGTTTGATTTCGATCGAACGACGGATCCCGGCTGATATTCCAGTCTCGAACACATCTCCCTCTTTCAACATCATCCCTTTTCCATCAGGAAGCTGGATCGAGGTTTCATAGATCCCACGCTTATCCGTGGTCACCACTGCAATTTGCATCCCTGATTGATCGATCAACGCGATCCGCTTATCGGACACAGGACCGAAGCCTTCGCGCCAAAATGCGCCGCGGATCTGGCAAACGCGATCGTCCACCGACACCTCGGGCTGGCCCGCAAGACGATAGATATCTTGCCGGCTGGGCGACTCTGCAGCCTTGGACGATCCTGCAACCATCACCAACAGGAAGATAGTCACCACAGCAACCAATGGAAGGTTTTGTTGGAAGAATGAGGGAACGCGGTTGATGGACATGGTGGGCAATGGAGTGTGGGAACATCCATCATGTAGGCATTGTCGTTGCTGGCAAGTCGACCATGTCCATAGCTCGTTCCAATGCGCAGAACCATGAGTTCAATGTGTTAGAGGGAAATTCCCACCGACACCAATGCACCTCGCGCCAGCGAAACCGAAACCGCCTCCAGCGAAGGCAACCCCGCTCCGCCAACGGCGTGAGACGAGAGTTCGCCTACCGTGTCGGCTGCGACTTCTTGGGACTGCTCAACTTGCGGCAAGGGCTCGTATGCATATCGTTCCAGGCCCACGAAGTCGCAGATCTTCTCGGCCGCCGCGGCGGCCGTGTAGACGAACGAGGGATCTTCCTTGGCGATCTTCATCCAATGCGCGATATAGGCGGCATGCTGGGTGGGATCGTGGCCTATGCCCAGCTCCACTCCCAAGATGTGGCTGGCGGTTTCCGCCACCATTTCTTCGCGAGCGTAGCTCTCCGATCCGAACGGGCCTGATAGGTCTCGGTTCAATCGGCTTTCATGGCCGCTCCAGTGGGCTAGCTCATGGGTCAAGGCAGCGTAATAGTTTTGACTGTCGACGAAGCGCTCCGGATACGGCATACCGATCTTGTCGGCCTTGGGAGCGTAGTGCGGGCTATTCGATCCATGGACGACAACGGCGCCGCTGTCCTTGACCAGCTGTTCGCACCGCTCAATCCGTTGGTGAGGCGTGGACTCGGGCCGCTTGGGGGGTGGTGGTAACCCTTCCACCTGTTCGGCATTGAAGACGTTGAAGAAGAACGTGCGGGGCTTGTCCATCCAGGGCTGAACGATCGCAGCGCCATCGGCCTCCTGGCCGTTAGGGAACATCACATAGCGCAGTGGGATGGACTTCTCGCCTTTTCGCACCTGTGCGCCAACGGCAAGCGCTTGCTTGTAGGTCAGCCACCGGTTGTCCTCGAAGTGATTGACCATGCCGGCGATCCAGAGCATGACGCGGTTTCCGCCCCTGTAAGCTTTGCCGGTGGTGGGGTTGTAGGGCAGACCGTTGACGGTCGATGGATCGCCCGGTTTCAGGAACGGTAGGAAGGGCTTTCCCTCCTTCATCAAGTCGATGAGGACGTTCGCCTGCGCCTGGGCGAGGTCCGCGTACTTCATACGACGATGTCCACCACGTAGTCAGGGTCTTCCAGTGCCCGTCGCGCGTAGTGAAGCGCGGTCTGCTTGTCGTGCAGGTGATCGTCAGCGTCGCCGGCTTCGATCAAGAACCCGTCTTCTGTGCAAACAATGCGATAGCGGATAGCCGCTTCCAGGGCCTCGGACAGGGGAAGTGCGTCTTCCATGGAAATGGCTCGTGAGAGTGAGCCTTACAGGGTAGGAAGTGCGAGTGGTTCCGCGAGTCGTGGTTGAAACTTTTTCGTGATGGTTCGCAGATCACATCCTGCGCGTGATCTGTTCCACCACCAGGGGTGGGAGTTGCGCAAGCAATGCGCTACGTCGTTCAGAAGCTTTCAAGCGGTTGTGAATGAGTAGAAGGTGATCCACCGCTGCAGGTGACGGTGCCAGGGAGGCGTAGTCGGCAAATCCCAGGCCTTGTCGATCGGTCGCTTTCCAGTCCGCGCCCAGCGTCAACAGTTCTTCAATCATCGGCAGGCACGCGTGATCGACATTGAATATCAAGGGTGTGAGCCCGTCGATGTCCCGTTGCTCGAGTTCCGCCCCTGCGTCATACAGCGCGGTGGGGACACCTTCCATGGCGGCGAAGAAGAGCGGCGTGCGGGCGGACCGGTCGAACCAACGGACATCGGGGTCTGCTCCTGCGGCCAGGAGAAGTTGAACTGCGTCCAGCGACAGATCCGAGCGGTGGAGCAAAGAAGATCCATCGTTGCACAGGCTGTCTGGGTCAACGCCTTTGGCCAAGACATCGGCCAGATGTCGCGGGTTGCGACAAGCCTTCAACAGTGCAGTGAAATCCGGGAAGCGTGGACCAGTGCGTTCACGTACCAGGTCAAGCAAGGCGCGATGGGTCATGTGATTAGCATGGAGAGTTTGTCGCGCTTGGCAATAAAGAAGGCGGTGCCGAAGCACCGCCCTCCCCTTTGGGCCACACCTAACCCGCGGGAAACCTGTTAGCGGCCTCCAATCCGGAGACCGACGCCGATGACCGCCTTGTTGCCACCACCGAAGGCAGCACCCACCGCGATACTGGTGCGCTCACTCAAACGCTTGGACCAACCCACGGCCAACGCAGTTTGGCCACCCGAGAAGCCGACGCCAACGGTGATCCCGCCTTCGCCTGGCGTGGCAGCCATCATGCTCATTGCGCCCATTTGCGCACCCAAGCCATTGAGGCGCTTGTCCGTTTGCTCAAAGCGCCGGTCGACTTCGGTCCAGCGGTCGTTCCACTGTTCTTGCATGTCGTAGATCTGGCCACCATTGACCGCGTCCGTGGACCCACGCTCAACCCGACCCGGGGCCACAGACGTCACCCGCTGGTTGCCGCCGTCCACGCCATTGCGGGTCATGCTGGGACCACCTTCGATCGACACGCCCTCGTTGTTCACGGTCGTGGCACCGACAGTCAGTGAACCGTCCACGCCCAGGTCGACATCCTTGGACAGCGACACGGTTTGCGTACCGTCGCCGTTGTCTTCCACCTCGATGTTGCGACCGGCGACCGCGCGGGCCCCGTCACGCCCATCAACACCGTCTGCACCCTTCAATGAATTCAGCCATTCGGTTTCAGTGCCGGAGAACCCTTCATCGACGGCCACTTCATAGGCACTACGGCCATCGTCTCCTTGATCGCCCTTGTCGCCCTTGTCGCCTTTCTCGCCCTGGGCACCATCGACACCATCGACACCATCACGACCGTCCGCGCCCGCAGGACCTTCTGGACCTTCGGTGCCAGTGCCGGAACCTGTGCCGGGCTCACCCTGATCGCCCTTGTCGCCCTTGTCGCCTTTCTCGCCCTGGGCGCCATCTTGGCCATCAATACCGTCCTGGCCATCAGCACCGTGCAAGGAGTCCAGCCATTGCTGTTCGGTGCCCGAGAACCCGTTGTTCTGGGCGATCTCGTAAGCGGACAAACCGTTGGCGCCCGCGGCACCAGCAGGACCGGCTGGCCCTTGCGGACCGGTACCGCCACCACCGTTTTGTTCGAGGTTGTGAACGCGGCCGTCCAGGTCATCGAGTGCCCCACCGACGTTGTTGTAGGTCGCGCCTGAGCGGAAGTTGTAGGCGGGCGGAATGAAGTTGCCCATGGGGTCATAACCAGCACCACCACCCAGCGCCTGGGCGTTGGAACGCAACTGGCCCATGTTGGCCGCGTCGGTATCGTTCTGACCGGCGCGGACGTTGGTGACGCGACGCTCATCGCCATCAGCACCCACCGAGACGGTGCGGTCTTCATCGCATTCGGCGTCAGAGCCCAAGGCGACGCAGTTGTTGGCATTGGCCTTGGAACGCTGGCCGATTGCCACCGAACCATTGCTGGCTTGGCTGTTGTCGCCGATCGCGGTGGAATTGCCCGAAGCGCTGGCATTCCGGCCAATGGCCTGCGCGCCTTGAAGTGCATTCGAACCCACGCCGTAGGCCGTACCGCCGTTCTGCGCCCTGGCTCCAACGCCTGTGGCCGTACCGCCACCATCCACGTTGGCGCCGCTACCGATCGCCGTACCGGGTGCGGTGCCTTCCACACGTGTACCGTGGCCGATCGCCACCGAGTCCTGGCCGCGCGCCTTGGCGTCCGTACCGATGGCGGTGCTGTCGAATCCGGAGGCTTCCGAGTTCAAGCCAATGGCGTTCGCGCCATTCGACGTTGCCTGGGCATTGGTACCAATCGCGCTTGAGTCAATTCCATAAGCTGTTGCACCCGTACCCACCGCATTGCTGCGGGCACCGCCCGCTGTGGCATTGGTGCCGATTGCATTGGCGTCTTCATCGCTTGCTTCGGCGTCATTGCCGATCGCGTTGGCGCGCGTCGCGCGGGCGGCGGCACCTTCGCCCAGCGCGCTCGCATTGACGCCCGTGGCCTGAGCACCAGACCCGACGGCAGTGGCGCCATCCTGGGAGGCGTTGGAGTTCGCACCCACCGCAACAGAGCCATCGCCATCAGCCCGGGCCGACTCACCGTTAGCCACGCTGCTTTCGCCTGCAGCAATGGAGCCCGCACCTGTGGCGGTGCTGCGATTTCCCGTCGCCTGGGCGTTATGCCCATAGGCGGATGAGTATTCGCCAGGCGCATACGCACCGCTACCGCATGCGGTCGCACCTGTTCCGACGATCGGAGAATAGGCCCCATTACAAACGGTCGACTCGGTTGCGGGGTTATAGTTTTGCGCATACGCGCCGCCGGCCGACATCAGGCCAAGCAAGGCAAGTGAAAGAACGGACTTCTTCATGGGGACAACCAGGTGTGGAGTTGCCCTCCAAGTTATGAGGGTTGTCGCCTTTGGCAAGGGTCCAGACAGAACAAAGGGCGTGTTGCCCCGCCCTTTGCGTATCGGTCGTCAGAACGGGATGTCGTCCGCTTGCTCCTTACCCTTGGCTTTGATGGGCGCCTTGTCCTGGGCCTTGGCCTTCGTCCTTGACCGTCCCTTGGGCTCGCTCGCGGGCGCCACATCGGGCTGGACTTCCTTGCGCACCACCTTCTCGTAGACCATCGCTTCAATACCGATGGTTTTGAGGGCCTTCTGGGCGTCGTCGATCGCGGTTTCGACCTCGCGCCAGTTTGGCCGGCGATCCACGTACGGCTTCAACTGGACCGACAGTTCGGGATTGGCCTGGCGGGGCAAGCCAAGGCGTGCCTGCGCCGTCATGCTGGCCAGCTCACGACGCAGAATGGCTTGGGCCTGTTCTTCCGGGTCTGCGCTGTCGGGGAAACGCTCGGCCAGGACTTCCTGCAACCGGGCGTTGTACTGCTCGGGTGTCGGGGTCTTTTTGCGCGTAGGCAACAGTGCGTCGAGGCCTGCTTGCCGCGTGGCTTGCTGTTCCGCGGTGAGGGCTTGCAGCTTTTGGGGTTCCAGGCCTGCGATCTGGTCGCCATTGAAGACGGACAGCAGAATGGGTTCGTAAGGCTTGCCATCCTTGCCCCCGATCCACGACAGGATCTTGGTGGCCACTTCACCGCGGCGGACGGTACCACCGGCTGCCTTGGCCTGGTCGTAGGTCATCCAGCGCGGATCCTGGAAGCCCTGGGCTTTGGAAGCCATGGCCAGCTGGATGGCGTTGTCGCCCTGGAAGGGATAGCCGCTGGGGCCACGTGGCTCGCCACCGATCTGGGGGAGCGGGTGGTCGGGGTCTTGCCAGTAGAAGTGGACGGGGCTGGTGGTATTGCGCAGGTGCGAATAGAAATTACGCGCTTGGCGTTGGCGGTACTCGGGAAGATCCATGGGGCAGTTTCCTCATAAAGACTTTGTGCCCCCGCGCCACGCTTTCGTCCACCAGCAACATACAATCCCGAATGTTCGACAGGAACTTGCCCGTGGCCATGAAGTTGGTAGCCAGGGACAGGCGAAACCCATCGGTCTGCCGGGCGATCACAAAACGATCGGCCGCCAGGAGTGCTTCGGTATCAGTGAATTGTTCGGACATTGGCAAGACCTCTATGCTCTCCCCAGTGTGGGGAGGCCGCGCCATTCCGCCAGTCCGATTTCTGCGTACCGCTACTCAATCGGAGAGAACGTCGGTTCGCCATTCGCCAAGCGCTTCTGGCCGGCGGGCGAGTTCTCGTAGTCTTCCAGGACCTTGGGCTTGCGCCCCACTCCACCGGGCCGGATGGAACCATCGACCAGTCGTCGCACGCCGCCCCAGTAGAATTTCTTGCCTCCGGCCGTGCGGTAGTTGGGCTCGGCCTGCAGATATTCCTGTCCACGCAAGCGCAGGAAGGGGTGGGCTCGGAACATGCGGCGCAGGGCCTTCAACGTGGGCGCCGATAGGTGCGGTGCGACGGCTTCGTAATCGGCAATCAGCCCTAGCACCCGCGCTTCAACTTCATCGCGGGGCATGTCCCGCTGCCATGACCGGGGAGGCCGGCGTTCGTCCAATCCCTGGTGGGCTTGGGCCACCTGGGCAATGCGTTTGGTGATGGCGGGCGAGACCCGGGCGGTTTTTCGCCCGGTCTCGGTATCGCTGACCGAGTTGGCCATTTGTCGCTTCCGGCAAGGGGTTTGCCGGAGTATGTCATGGTCAGTGCTTGTACGTGGCCAGCTGGTTCAGTCGTTCCAGTTCAACCAACTCGGAGGGATTGAACTGTGGAATGCGATGTTCTTGGCGTTCAATCCTCGGCTGGCTGTCACCGAATGGATCGTCATCGCACACGAGGTTCTGTTGTTCCACCAGGAACGATCCGCGTGCCAAGGCCTCTTCCACCAGTATGTCCTTCTTGATCTGGGCAACTTGCGGCGGGGTAAGCGCCAGATTGTGAATCTGCTTGGGTCGGCTCTTGCCGTTGGGCCCATTGACCGTGCCCTTCAATTCATGGACACCAGCAGTCTTGAGTCCTGGGCGACGCCAGAAGCGGATCCAGAAGCTTTCTTCTTTGAGGACGTTGCCGCCATCGTCTTCCGTGAATCGCACGTAGGACTCGTAGACTTCCTTCTTGGAATGGAAGAAGCCGTAGTGGCCTTCCGCCGGAATGATTTCCAGTTCCTCGAACCACGCTTCCACGTTGTCGTTATTGCGGTGGATCTTGGTCATCAGGTCCTTGACCGGCTGCGGCAGGTTGCGGGTTTCTACCGGACCACCACGCTGCAGGTAGCGCTGCAAGCCCTCCACGATCCAACCCAACACCAGGTGAGACTCTTGCTTCAGGATCAATGCGTCCAGATTGCCGATATTGGACCCGCCGCGCAGGCGTGAGGACGATGACCACGGCACGGGGACAATTCGTCGACGCACACCGTCGGACTCGTCACGGATCAGCGGTGGCTGGTTGGTAGTGATGATCCAGTAGGCGCGTGGCCGGTAGGTGAAGTTCTTCTTGAACTTCGGGTTGATCGCCACGCAGTCGCCGGACACCATGGATTTGAATTCTTTCTCGCCCCAAATGCCCTTCTGCGCCACCTCGTCCACACGCACCAAAGAGGCGTCGACCAGATCTTCCAGGTGGTGGGGCTCACTCAATTTATGCAGGTCGAGCGTGGCGATTTTATGGTGGAAGGCCTCGATCAACTTGGACAGCGTGCCTTTGCCGGCACCCCCCTCACCAACCCACCAGCAAATGGTCTGGTGTGCGGCCACGTTAGGCAGAAATGACATGGCGCATTGTTCCTGGACCAGGGCGCGCAATTCGGGATCTGGCAATGAGGACGCGAGATAACGACCGAAAAGGCTGCTTGCGGGAATGGCAGGCGCCTTGAACTCTTGCCCGATGGCGACACCTGCTTTGGTCTTGACCTGGAACGTCAGGGCCAACGTTTTGTCCGGGTTCTCCAACCGCGCCCTGTCTTTCGTGATGTGGAGGTAGCCGTTTTCCAGCGGGATCACCACATGGCCCTCGTCCTGCTCGGGCGTGGGGAACGGATGGTGCTTGTACAGGTGCAGGCCCAACGACTTCCAGCAGTCGGTCGCCTTGCCCACGCCCACGGCGTCAGGGAACTTTTGGCGAAGCCAATCCATGGCTTCGGCTTGTCCCGCCATGTCGTATGTCAGTTCCCAAAAGGAGTTATTCCAGCGGCGCACCATGGAGGTCTCTTCCTTGGACTCGGCTGCGAACTCACCGAACTTGCCCGCAATAGCGTCATCAATGAACAAGGCCTGGAGGCTAGGTGATCCGGCCTTCCGACCCGTTGCCTGCGCCGCGGCTTGGGCGGCTGCGGGCAACTTGGCGATCTTGGCTTCGGCGCGCTTCCGCTTCTTGTCCTTGGCCTCCTGTTGCGATTGGAGGACGGAGACAGCGGCAATGACAGCCTGCTGCAACTCGTCGGGGTTCAAGGACGCCACGACCGTACGCGGCGGCACGATTGAACGCGGAGCCACGGGCTGCCGTTGGAATTTCGGATGACTGTCGATCCCCACCGGGTCGGACCCTTGACCGGCCGTCATTTCACTCATAATCTCGTTGTCAGACATAGCACGCCTCTGTGTTGTGTCGGGAGCCCTGGCAGGAACCCAAAAGTTTCGAATGACCCCGCTGCTTCAACAGCGGGGTTTTTTATGCTGCTTGCAGTCGCTGGGCCACATGCTGTTGAGCTACCTCACGCAGGTAGGTCCCGATCGTCATGTCCTGACGCTTGGCGAAAGCCTCAATCACTTTCCGATCAGACGGCAAAAGCCGGATCATGGTGGGGACCGTGCGCTCGTTCTTGGACAGTGGAGGACGACCACCTCGTGACTTCTTCATGCTCATGACGGGCTCTGTGGGATAGGTTCCATTGACCTTAAGGCGGCAAGCCGGGTCGTCAATAACCCGTTTACTAAACCTGCGATCTACCAAGCAAAATCGGCTTATCGCCCTGTCTTGACCCTTGTCGAATGTGGCAACCCAATGGGTACATCGTCTCCATCCGCCTCGTTCGCTCGAGTCCGGGGTCCGGGGTTGCATTTCGCGTTTTTTCAACCCCGGACTCGAGGAAAAGCCCTTGTTTAGAGCCTTAAGTCCGGGGTGTCCGGGGTTGAACCCCAAAAAATAAGCTCTGTGGGATTTGTTGTTCTTGTTTTTGCTTGTTTGTCTCGTTATGGTCCTGTAACCGCGCCCAACCCCGGACACCCCGGACAAACCGCTGATTACAAGCGTTTTTAGCGCGTCCGGGGTTGGTTTTAGGCCGATTTGAAACCCCGGACCCCGGACGCGATAACGCCAACATCTGCGTATTCGATCGCATTAGATCGCCCTCCGCTCGGTGAACGTGCCACCGGCCCAGGAACGCTTACGTTGTTTAGCGGCCAACTTGCCCAGGAGATCGCGTTCCAGCCAGGCCCAGGTCATCGGCAGAAAGGCGCGGTTCTCCTTGGCATAGCGTCTTGCCGTCCAACGGCCTGGCATGCGGAAGTCCGGATCCATGCCATCGTTCAGCAAGCGACAAGCCAGTTCATCGCTTCCACCACGACAAGCGTCGATCAGCCAGTCTGGGCCGAAGGGAAATACATACCCCACGGGAACAACTCCCCATTCCGCGTACACCAGCCAGTGGATGATGTGTTCCCAAGACTCGTTGCGTTGCCGCGCTTGAAGAGCGCTTTCCTTCTCGGCCTGCGCCATCACTTGTTCGATCCCTAACCGAACCTCCGATTTCATCTCGGAAGTCCATCCGCTGCTGTCGTATTGGCTGTAAAAGTCTTGGCACTTCATTTGTAATCCCTCATGCGTTGAAAGGTGTTGTGAACCGCGTTGCGCGTCCTGACTCTGGAACGCCAACCAAAGGCCGAGTCGACTCGGGTACGGAATGGCGTCACCCGATCATCCAGAATCAACATCCCCACCAAGTCATCGCCTTCGACGCGAAGGTGGCGAACATCGCCACCCTCGCATTCGGCCCAGATACGCACGTGCTGCTGTTGGGCGGTGGAGTGGAAACGATCGGGACCTTGGCGAGGGGCGAGATAGGAAGGCTTACTCATGGCCCACCTCCCCGAAGCTCGCTTCTGGGATCGTGTCGCTGCAGCCCCCACACCACGGACTGTTCAGCATTTCAAGCAATACCAGCGCGCTGCTTTCCCGATCCCAACGGACTTGGGCGTCGAAGGTGATATCGGTGGATCCGCAGGTGGGGCAGTAGTACGTCGCCCGCCCATTCAATGCTTGGGCGACACGCACGAACTCGCCGCGCAGGTTGGCGCGGACGTAGTGATCGGTGCCGCGGGGAATGCGCACGCTACTCATGCGGCCATCACGGGACACCTTGGCTACTGCATGTCCGCCATCGATTGAAAAACCATCTACCGACAGCCCGGCTTGCCCGGCCAGGAAATGGACAACACGCTGAACGTGTTCGGACAAGACAGGCGCCCCGGTCGCTTTCGCGCCAGGGGCCAGGGGAAGTGGTACGGGGTTGATACGGATCATCTTTCTCTCCATCGTTAGGGTGGAGAAAAGATGATCTTTTTACGAAATCGACCTGCGCTCGTATTCGAGGCGTTACGGGGAACCGTTCAGAAAACGATAACCCGCTGATTGGGCGATAATTTTTCCCACTGGCCGCGGGTTTCGTCCATTCGCTGCACAACCCGGTAGAAAACTAAAGCTCGGTTTCCGGACTTTACCTAAAGCTCGGTTTCCGGACTTTGAGCATGGGCGTCCCCATTTTGCAGCGCCAGTCTCGCTAGTTCGGCGTATTCCTGGGCAAAGATCTGCTGCTGTTCTTCCAAGGCGAGTTGGTGCATGCGACGCATGATCTTCACCCACATTCCCTGTTCTTCCCGATCGAACCAGGGTTGGCGCAGGGCGTCGGCGATCGTGAGGTATTCCAGGTCCAGGTCGTCGGGGTTGGGATATGCCCGATCCATCAGCCCAAGTGTTATGCCTTCCGCCCACCCAACGACTAACTTGGTGTATCCACGTATAGGCTTGCGGGTGTTCATAACCAGCCACGGATGTTGCTGCTCATATTCTTTCATCAGGCTTTGGCTGACCGGGTCATGCTTACCTTTCACCTGCGCGACCCGGGCTTCCACGCCAATGCGGTCGATCCAGGCGCGGTGCCACACTTCAATCTGATCGCGCCGCCCCTGTACGGCATTGTTTTTCCCGCGATACACGAAAGGATTGACCGGCACCTGCTCTTGTCGTCGGTCGAGGCCGTCCTTCTTCTTGATCTGTAACCAGAAGTCGGCCACTTGGGTGTACATCAACCCATCGGGTTTGACGTTCTTCGGGATCCACTCCCGCACTTTGGACGCCGGCATGAGCCGGTCGCGGATTCCCAGGCTGTCGATCGCCAAGAGCTTCCCATGGCTCCAGTAGTTGCTTTCTTCGGGCGCGTCATTCATGGCCCCAGCATAGCCAATACGGCCCAAGGGCCGCCATAGGCCCTCAGAAGAGGGCTAGCTGGGGAGGGGTCAGCCTGACTTGCTCGCCCAGGATCCAGAGGATCTGGGCCCGCACCCGGCCGATGTGGTTGCGGATGGCGTCCAGGGCCTGGAACAGGCCGTTCTCGGGGCCAGAGACTCGGTAAGCAATCCCGATGTCGTAGTTCGACAGTGCGTCGAGCCGGCGTGCGCGAAGGTCATCGTAGCGTTGGATATAGCGCCGCAACTCGTCTCCGTACTCGTCCAATGCACCCGGGATCTGCACGCGCCGCGTGTCTTCATTTTCGGAGAGGTCGGGCCACAGCAGCGAGTTGAGGTGGTGCCAGGGTTCGATGTCGTCGGCGGGACCGTAGTAGCCCGCGATTTGTTCCAGCAACACAGGGTTGGCGTTGGCCCGAAGGGTTGAAACGTCTTGCTCGAAGGTCATGGCTCGTCTCCTGGTTGGGAGACCCAAATGGCTCGGTCGTGCAAGGGCGGGCGCACTTTGTCGCAACGCAGTGGAGAAGCCGCAGGCTTGCGCCCGAACGCGACCGTGCCATGCCTGGGGTCGACGGCCGGGGGACCATGACGGGTAAGATCGGATCATGGCCCACCCTTCCGACAGTGCCGATCAACGCCTCGCCGAACGCGCCGTCCTGGTGGCGCTGGAAGCGTTGTGGGGCGCTTCGTTTGTGCCAGGCACGCGTTTGCCCGTGGATGTGGGCGTAGCGCCCGATGGGGTGGATCTGGACAGGCGTCTGGTGGTCGAGGTGTACGCCCGCGTGGGGAAGTTGAAACCTGCCCAGGCGCACAAGGTGCGGGCTGACCTGTTCAAGCTCGCGTACTTGCGAAAGCTCTTAGGCCCGGAGTGGCGTGTCGTGTTCTGCTTCGTCGACCAGGAGGCCGCGGCGTTCCTCATGGGCAAGTCCTGGGCTGCCCGTGCTGCCCAAGAATTTGGTGTCGAAATCGTGCTGCAGGAACTCCCTGCCACGTTGCGAGAGCAAGTGCTGGCTGCCCAACTTCGCCAGCGCATGACCAACGCCTCGGAGGGATAAGGCCGAAGGCAGAGCGGTCCAAAGGCCCAGGACTCAGGGTTGCGAAGCAACCCAGAAAGAATGAGTGCCACCCTTGTTCCGAAGAACGACCCGTTTCACGGCCGCACCTGAAAACACCATCCCTGGACCAGGGCCGTGGACGTGTCGTCCACGAGGTATTTCCGGTTAGCGGGACTTCCGATCTGTCCGTGTAGGTGGCAGGTACAGTGTCAACGATCGGGGTGGCACTGTCATCGGGCTTTTTCTGATTGTGGGGTCAGACTTTTCCCTATGGATGGGTCAGCCTTCGCGGCGGACCCAGGCGGCGAATTCTCGGAAGTCGGTGATGTAATCCTCGCCGTTGCTGATCAGGATCTTCTCCTGTGAGGCCAACTCACGCGCATTGCGCGCTTGGAAGACATCATCAAAGAGCCAGGTGGTGGGCTGGCGATCGCCAGGCCTTTGGACGGTGATAGTCAAGAGGGCCATTAGCAGGCCTCCCAGAGGGGGCCGGCGCCGTCCGACACGATGTCGTTGAGGTAAGTGTCGCGGTGTGCCACCACGTCCGTGGCCTGCTGGGCCGACAGGCCGTTTTGCTGGAAGTAGGCCAGCAGTTCTTCGTCGGTAGAATTCTCGTCGTTGGACAGGACGCCTTCGATCCAGCGGATGTCGTCTGCGTTGAGTTTCATGATCGTCTCCTTGGGGTGTGCGTACCCCAAGCACGGGCCACCACGGGCTGGCGCACCGTAGGGGGTAGCGAAGCGAACCAGCCGCCAGGCTTGCGCCAGATCGCGACCGTGCTGCCGTGGTCGCATGCCCCAAGGGGATCAGGCTGCTCGCAGTCCTGCGTTCAAGTCGGCGCCAAATTCGGCGAGCAATTTTAGAGCCTCGAAGTGCCCCAGCTTCAATGCTTCGGCCGTGTCCTGGTCTCGGACGCCGCACCGCTCGCACAAGCGCCGCAGGGTGGTGAGGTCGTGCCAACCCGGGCCGTTTCGTAAATTCCGCAGATACACCGTCAACGGCGACAGGCCATCGCGCGTGATCAGTGCAGGAACAAAGTCGAGTAATCGCGGGTGGCGCAGGAAAGCGTTGCTTATCCCGCTGCTTGACTGAGCCATTTCATGGAACAAGGTCCAACCCTGTTCGTTGGCGATCATGGGCAACGCGTTGTCCCTCGCCAGGTACAACAGGATCTCGTCATGGTAGGCCAACGAAAACACCGCCCACTGGTGATGATAGGTGGGCGTGGTCAGGTCGGCGCCGCGGTCGATCATGGCTTGGTATTGCGGATAGGACAGCCATCCCCAGGTCATTGCAGCACCGAAGGCCGTCAAGGTCACGCCTCGCGGTGTCTGGCCCAACGGGTCATTGGGATGGTTGCGGGGATCCGCCAGAAAGCGATCTATGGCCTCGGATGGCTGGATCCCCTTATGGCTCAAAGCTCCATGTCGCATGCAGGCATGCAGTGAACGAACAGATTGGCGCATGGCAATGCTCGGAAGGTGTGGCCCTCCAACATATCCGGGTTGTCGATGTTGGCAAGTCCTAGTGACGACGCCCCAGGATGGCCATGCCGAACGCCACCAGCCAGCCGATACCAGTCCAACCGGCAAGAAGATTGATCAGCGCGATGGACTGTGCGTTCCGCGTGTTCCGGTGGAACGACACCATCGTGGGCAGCCAATACCAGGCGATGTACCAGCAGACAACAAAGAGGCCGGCATTACCCGACAGGTCAGCCTGGCTCTTGCCTACAAACGCCGAAGCGATCCATGGGCCGATCAGGAAGAGGTAGTACAAGGAAAAGAGGATGTGCTTCATGGGGAATTGAACGGGTGAGGACAACGACCACCATCTGTGGATTGTCGTCCCCGTCAAGTCCGCATGTGCGAGCGATTACATGGAACGGCCACGCGAGCGGCGTGCGCGGACTTCGTCAGGGTCAGCCAGGTCGCTTTCGGGCGGACGAACGTCTTGGGCCAACTTGCCCAGTCGTCGTTGTCTGATCGTGGCCCGCACATCATCCGGCATTCGATACTGCCCAGACGCCCAGCGCTGCTCGTCGGCGGTCTGACCTTTATTGTTCTGGATCGCGGGATCGGCGCCAGCCGCCAGCAGGGCTTCGGCGATCCCGCAATTAAGTGCCTCAAAGAGTGGGGTTTCTCCGTCGCTCGTCCTGGCGTTGGGATTTGCCCCCTTCGCCAACAGGAGATCCACCATATCCCCATGATCTTTCCGGGTGGCCTCGTGAAGAGCGTTATTTCCGCGGTTGTCCACGGCATTGACTTGGGCGCGACGCGCCAGAAGCAGTTTGGCAATACGTGTGTCACCGCACTGCGCCGCTTGAGACAAGGCGGTGCCGTTGTTCTTGAAGTTCGGATCCGCCCCATGGTCCAGAAGGGTTTTCACCAATTGCGGCCGGGATTGCGAGCGACTGGTATCGTGCGTGACCAAGATTAGGGCGGATGTTTTGGGACGGACCATCTCGATCGGCGTATTGGGATCCATGCCGTTTTCCACCAATACGCCCAGGGCGTTGGGATCGCCCTTTCCGCTGGCAATACTTTTCGCGATCTGATTCCAAGCCAGCCACATAACGTTGGGTTTGTCCTTGAAATGGGAAATCCAACGCGCGACCGTGCTGGCCGTGCCCCGCTCGGCGCCAGTTAGGAACATCTTTTCGATTTCCGCGCTTGTCGGTTCCTTTTTTGGGGGTGCTTGGTAAGTACCCAGAAGCTTGGCGCGGTCATCGCCTCGCGCAACGCGAACGGACGTGTGCTTGGCTCTTCCAAATGTTTGTGTCCATTCGGTCGTCCGATCCAAAGTGGTGTCGGTCATTCCATCGAAAGCGCTGTCGCAATAGCGATCTGTAATCGCCTCGACCCGCTTCATCTGATCCTCATCCAGGATAAAAACGTCAATGGACTCCCCGTTCGCATAGCGTTCGGTGCGCACGCTCCCCACAACGCCCAACCGCTTCAATTCTGCCCGTAGGTTCTTGGCCCCCAAAGCCAGCCGGTCCAGGCCATGGGCCTTATCAGATCCAATGGCAATCAGGTGCGGATTGGCCGCAATAAGCTCTTCTCGTGTCACATCATCCTCCCACGCCCGCGGCGCGCCTGAATTTCATCGACATCGGCGAGAGAACCGACGCGCGCTTCGCTTGCGTCGAGATCGTCAGGCCTGCTCTGTTGGGCCACTTGTTGCAACTGAATCTGACGGTCATAGGCCTCAAACACCTTCTTGGCGTCCAACGTCCCGGGAAAGGGCAGGAACTTGGCGAACACTTGCCTGGGTGCCTCACCCTTCTGGTTCAGGGCTTCCATGTCTGCGCCATGGGCCAACAAGGCCTGTGCAACTTCGCCATTGCTGTGCCGCGCCGCATTATGGAGCGGCGTATTGCCACGCTCGTCTTGCGCGTGAATGTCCGCGCCCTGCCTTACCAACAGGTCCACCAACTCCTTGCGATTGGTTGGTGCGTGCGCCACCCAATGGAGTGGCGTGTAGCCGTCACTTTCAACCGACCGTGCGTCAGCCCCAGCCGCCAACAGTGAGCGACAGTTATCCAGGTTGCCCATCATGACAGCGTGGTGGATAAGTTGGCCACCATCCTTGGTCCTAGCGTTTACGTCGGCGCCGCGGGCGATTAGCAGATCCACACTGCCGGGCGGGCCATGGACTACAGCAATAGCAAGGACGGGGCGTCCCAGCCGATCAAGCGCAGTCAACTTGGCACCTTGCTCCAATGCCCATTCCACGTCTTCAAGATCGCCACCCTGGAGGGCGTCGGTCAACGCTTTGTTGCACTGCTTCTGCTGGCGTTCGTTCACATGCACCTCCCGCGCCCGCGGCGCGCCTGGACTTCATCGACATCCGCTAGATCCGAGCCGCGCCCTGACACCTGGGCCAAGTCATGCCGGCGTACGGTGCTTGCCATCTGCTGGAACACCGCTTCGCTCCCCTGCTCTGCCTGGACCTGAGCATACGCCCGGGCTTGCTCGGGGTCTTCCTGGCCCACGCGCTTGATCGCGGCCTCGGTGATCTTGGATCCATCAGCCCGGCCGTGGATATCGGCCTTCAGGTAGAACCGGTTGTCCTGCCCGCGATGGAAGAGCCGATCCATCATGCGTTCGGTGGGCTGTTGGAAGGCGTCATCGGACGCCAGGTTGCGCGCCCCCGCCTCGTTGAACTGACGTGCAAGGTGGGGCATGACCCCGGCTTCATCAAACCGGCGCAGGACTTCGTGTTCGCCCAGCACGACGTAGTTGCCCTTGAACGGGTCCACGTCGGTCAGCTTGCGCAAGGTGTCGATTGATACGGTCATCAGGGCTCCTATCCCCTCCATGATGTCTTGATTGTCGGCAATGGCAAGGGGGCTTTTTCTTCTTGCGTGCGCCTTCGCAATCGTGGACTTGCCAAACACGACAATCCTGCTTGCATGTGGAACCTCTCCCGTTCCCATGCCCATGAAACCCTTTTTTGTTGTTCTGCTGCTGAGTCTCGCTATACCGGCTGCCGCCATGACGGTCTCCCCTTTGGCCCAGAGCCTGGATCAAAACACCACGACGGGTTCGGTGCGGATCCAGAATGACGGCAAGGGCGAAAAGCGATACCAGATCCTGGTCGACAGGTACACGGTGGACGCTGAAGGCCGGCGGGTCATGGTGCCAGCCACCGATCTTGTCTTCTTCCCCTCGACCGTCATCACGCTCGGCCCCGGAAAGATCCAGACCCTGCGTTGGAAAAGGCCCCTATCCGCCGATGGCCGCGAGGTGGCTTATCAGGTCGAAATTCGAGAAGAGCCGCTCGACAAACTAGACGCTGTCACTAGCCCGCAAGGCTTCCTGGTCACGCTTCGTCCCCGCATGCTGTTGCCGTGGGTCTTTACACCCGCTGGCGCCAAGCCCGCCCTTTCAGCTCATCACGAGACCGTTCAATCGGTTCAATACCTGACGTTCATCAATCGCGGCACGGCCACCGCCCCCCTTCAGAAGATTTCCTATGGGGCTAACCCCATTGGCCCGCAGTTTGTATTGCCCGGTGAACACCTACGGGTGAAGGTGTCCACGCGGTCCGCGGAAGTGAAATTTGAGCTACGGGGTGCGGCGCAATCTCTGGCCGTGGAGTGAGTCATGCGTCGCTCCCTCTTGGCATTGGCCTTGTTGCTGGCTCTTCCCGCGTATGCCGAAGACACCTTGGTGTTGGTCGTCGTCGATGGCAAACAGATCAGTGACGAGCCGCGAATGCTCGATCCGGACACCGTGTCTTTCACGGTCGAGGAATGGACCCAGTGGGGGGTGCAGGTTCCCAAGGCACTGCGCAAGCACGCCACGTTGACGCCCCAGGCGCTGGGCGTGGAAATGGAATACGACCCAACCGCTGCAGAAGTCAGGTTGCGCATTCCGACACGTCTTCGCCCGGGCAAGACAGTGGGCTATGTCCGCACCCTGCCCGATAAGGTCTCCCCTGCTCCTAAAGGGGTCATGGTGGACTACGACGTGGCCGCTGCTATCCAAGGCGATAAACACCGCGTCTCCGTTGGCCATGTGGTCCGCACCCATGTGGCAGGAGGCGTGCTAACCACGACCGGCCAGGCCAACTGGGTCGATGGCAAAGGGGAGTACATCCGTGGAACCACCACGTGGCGTCGCGACAATCTGGAGCGAGGTACCACGCTTCAAGTGGGCGATGTGTCCATGCCCAGCAATGGCTTGAACAACCCCACCCTATTGGGTGGTGTCAGGATCGGGACCGATCGGTACCTCACGCGGTCCGGGGCGGGTTATGACATCCCATTGATTGGTGGGCTCGCCGACACTCGCTCCACGGCAGAAGTGTTGGTCAACGAACACCAACGGGCGACCGGTCAGATTGATCCAGGCCCGTTTGAAGTGGCGCCCACCATCGCGGTACCTGGCTTGAACAACGTCGACGTGGTCCAACGGGACGCGTTTGGTCGCGAACAAACGTTTTCGCGATCGTTCTATGCCCATCCGGATCTGCTGCGCAAAGGCAACTGGGAATGGGACATCACTGCCGGTGCCGTGCGGACCAATCCGCAAGCCGACCGGTACGAGGGCTTCGCCGTCCAGGGCTTGGCTCGCTACGGACTCACCGATCGTTGGACGCTCGGTGCGACCGTACAGCACGGGCATGTGGGCAATGAAGGTGGCCAAAATGTCACCCTCCACAACACGGTCTCGCTCGGACGCGGCGGCGTGATCCAGGCCGACGTATCAGCAAGCCAACGCGCCGATGGCGCCAAGGGCACGGCCTATCGAGTGGGCTATGAGCGCAGGAGCGAGAACTGGTCGCTCATGGCCTCGCACACGGCAAAGAGCCAGGATTACTGGGAGATTTCCGACCTCCAGAACTCCCCTTTCAAAATCCGCTCGCAGACCTCTGCTGCGCTGGCCTTCGCGCCCCGCGATCAGCCCTGGCGAGCGACGTTGTCGTACACCGACCTTCAGTACAACGACGATCGGCGGTTGCAACAACTATCCGCCGCGGGCTCTTATACGCGCGGGCGTGCCACCTGGATGGGAGGGGTGACCCATGATCTCCAAACTGGTGACAACCAGGCCTTCGTTGGCGTCCAGGTTCGCTTGGATAAAGGCACTGCCGTGGTCTCGGCGCGTGCAGCGCCGAATGTCGGTACCTCACTGGACGCGAGCTACAGCGGAACAACGGAATTGCGCGGTCGGGATGTGCGCTATCAAGTGGGCGGCACGTGGTCCGACAACTCCCAAATTCAAGGCCGTCTCGACACCGAGTTAGCAGGTGGCGATCTGACGCTGGAAGCTCGAAAGGCCCAGGGCCAACCCCTTCTGGTCAACGGCCGCTATGCCAATAGCGTGTGGATCGGAGAAGGCGGCGTCATCAACGGCCGCGGGTACAACCCCTACAGCTCCTTTGCGTTGGTGGAAGTACCCGGTCAGGCCGGCGTTGACATCCAGGGCAGTGGAGCACCTGTAACGACGAACGAAAAGGGCTATGCCCTGGTGACGGGAATGCTGGGTTTGAGCCCCACGAACATCCAGTTGGACGCTGAACACGTGCCACTTGACCAGCAGCTGGAAGACATCCAGCAAGTAGCGACACCGCCCCGACAAGGTGGCGCCAAGGTGGTGTTCCCGGTGGTCAAGCAAACGGCCCGTCAGTGGACGGTGCGCCTGGGTGAAGGCTATGCCCCAGAGCGTGCCCGCGTCGTGTCTGACACGGGTGAGACGTTCTTGCTAGGCGCGCGTGGTGTGCTGGTGCTCGAGCAACCCGCCAAAAAAGCCACGCTGGAATTCGCCAACGATAAATGCGAACTGATACTGCCATCGGAAGGAGGTGAAATCGTCTGCACGCCTTGACGAAGGCGACAAACCTGCTTGACTCATATTGATCGACTGTTGAAGCACAGATCGTGATCCCTCCCCCTCTAATACAGGATTTATCCCATGAAGAAACTCCGCCTTGTACTCGCCCTGTTGGCCACCGTTGCGTCGCCTTACGCCTTTGCCCAGTCCACCGGCACCGGCCAGGTCGCCGCAAACGTACCCAACTCCTGCGAAATCGTCTCCATCGACTCCAGCACCGCCAACTTCGGCATGAACGTCGCTTCGACTATGACCAGCGGCCAGATTCAAGTCCTCTGCAACTTCAATACGGGTTACAGCTTGACCGCGGACACCGTCGACCAGTCCGGTCGCTTTGAAATCGCCCAGATTTCTGGCAATGGCGGCCAACCAATGGTCGTGGAATTGAAAGACGGTGTTACGGGTTCTGCCTGGACGCCTGGCTACCTCGTCGGCGGTGAAGGCACCGGTACGTTTGCGTATCACCCCTTCCAACTGGAGTTCAACGCGGGCAGCGGCTTGCTGCCTGCCTACGGCTCTTACGCTGGGAGCTTCGACATCACGCTGCACCCGACGCTGTAATTTCGCTTGATATCGTGAACGTGAAAAATCCCCTGTCGCTGGCAGGGGATTTTTTGTGGCGATACGCAAGACGAGCATTCGATAGTGGACAACCCAGACAACCCGCACATGATGGAGAGACACACCAATCTCAGCACACCATGATCTCCCGCCACCCCAATCGGTTGAACAAGAACAAGCCGCTGCGCGTTCGGCCCTGGCCAGGCGAAAGACACATCTGCGAATGCAGGAAGTGCCATCCCGAGGCTTACCTTCCAGCGTACCGATCCAAGAAGCTTCGGGAATGGGTTCGTTCCCAAGACATCGCATGAAACGCCTCATTCCTCTACTCTTCCTGCTCCCTCTTGTAGCCCACGCCCAGGACAACGAAACCACCACGTTGGACACGGTGGTGGTGACGGCGCCCCGGCCACACGATCCGTTCGCTTTCCGTAATCCGGTTGACTACCAGCCGACGCGATTTGATCAGCATTGGCAAGGCACCTCGGCAGAAGCATTCGGTATGCAGGGCGGCGTGGTGCCCTGGCTCAACCAGAAAATCGCCGAGCGTGTATCCAAGTTGGCGGCCAAGGCAGGATGGAAGCAACAGATCCAACCTGCGGTGGCGCGTCCTTCACCATTGACCGATGAGCAATTGGAACGCGCAACGCGTTAGTGCTGGGCTGTTCGCACGGCGCATTTCGAGGCCTTGCCAAGCACGACAAACCGATCAACCTGGAAGCAAGCCCACACCTCTTCCAGTCCATGGCAAAACGCACTCCGAAGTCCCTGGTCCATCAAGCCTCCTTGGCCCTGTCGCGTGTGGACGCGGATCATGACCGCGCCGAGACTGCGGCCTGGCATGCATGCCGGGCACTGGACGAACTCCGCGATGAGTTGCCCGAAGGAACGTTCGAGGACCACCTACGGGAACAGGTGGGGATGTCGTATTCCGGCGCCAAGATGGTGTCGGAGGTATTCGCTGACCGCGACGACTTCCTGCACTCGTCCGCCCAGGCCGTGGCGCTGGTGCCCGAAGCGCAAGCCACGACAGCGCGCCTACAGAAGGCGCATGAAGCCCACCTGGCCGATCCCGCAACGCGGACGGCGCTGTCACGCTCGCCCCGCACCAACCATGGCTGGGAAGGCGACTCGATGGCGCCGCTGCTGGACTGGATCCATGGCGCTGAGAACGGGCTGACCAAGACCGTCAAAGGTGAGGCCATCGCCCGGATGGATCTCTACATCCGATCGGGTTGGGCCGAAAAGGATCTGGGCCCCGCGGGCGAATGTGAAACGCACAATGCCGGTTCGCTGCGGGACGTGTTCCAAAAGCTACGATCAGGCGAGACGGTGTCGCCGCACGAAATGAAGGCGTCCTTGGACGCCCGTTGGCAGGAAGTGTTCGTGCCGGTCCGAGTGGACAAGGTCCACCTGCATGATCAGCGGCATGACAAGACCGCCGTGGCATTCGAGTCCGGCGTCCCCACGTTCTCGATGGACGGCAAGGGCATGACCGAAGCCGGCGGAAGGATCGACGGGTTCATTCGAGACGCGCGCGATCCCAAGGCCTGGCACATGGCGTTTGCGTCGACCTCGGAAGACAGCCGCAAGCAAGGCGACCAGATGACCCGCCACGTGGGCGGCGTACTGACGGGGATGGCGATCAGCGCCCCGCCCTGGGAAGAGGGTGGCCACCGGATCGCGTCGGTGTCGTACTACGCCCCGGCCATTGCCTCGGAGAGCCGGGCCAAGGCCATGGACCTGACCTCAAAGCAGCAAGAAGCCATCAACCGCCTGGCGTTGTACGCCCAGCTCGATGACCCGTATGTGCGACAGCACCAGGGCGTGGGCGACGCCGTGTTGGCCACCACCCACTATGCGATCGGTGCGGGCAGGACCACTACCGGGCGTGAGCTGGTTCCCCAGGAACAGCGGGACATGAGCCCGGCCCACCATGCGCGGCAAGCGGTAGACGCGGTCAAGGCGCTGGCCAACGTCGACTGGGACCGGGCCTTCCGGAACACGGGTGAGAAGTCGGGCCGGGAAATCATCATTCCCCTCGCCCAGTCCGCGCTCGATGGATTGGCCAAACACTACCCGGACGCCCTGGCGGAGTTGAAGAAAGCCGTACCGCACTTGAAGCGGCTTTCCGGCGCCGACGGCATTGCCCACACGGGGCTGGAACGCGACCTCCTGGGCACGGCGGCGGGTTTGAAGCACGTGCCTGCCTCCAAGATCCAGAACACACCCACACTGACCGATGACCACGTGGGCCAGTTGAAGCGGCACATTGCCATTGCCAACGCTCGCGACACCGTCAAGGGCGTCGTCCATGAAGCGCTGCACAAGAACGTGGACGCCCAGGATGAGGAAGGCAACACCGCGCTCCATGTGGCCGCAGGCGAACGTGACCTGCAGTTGACCCAGAAGCTGCTCTCTCGGCGGATCGACGCCACCGCGCAAAATGCGGAAGGCCAGTCGGCGCTGCACGTGGCCGCGGGCACGTCTGCCCGGACAGCGCGGGCGCAGAACGATCAGGCGCAATTGGTGGCGCTGCTAGCGCCACACAGTGCGTTGGACACGCAGGACCAGGACGGCAATACGGCCATGCACCTGGCGGCTGCCAAGGGGCTGGATCGCACCGTGGGCGAGTTGCTACGCCATGGCGCAGATCCTTCCTTGCGAAACCAACAAGGCGAAAAGCCCGTGGATCTGGCGCGTGGTTATGCCCGGCAGGTGTCTTCTCCCACCTTGCGCCTGTCAGCCGATCGTTCGGCCATGACGCTCGAGATCGCCGAGCAACAGCGGGCGATGGTCATGGCCCAATTCAAGCACCCAGCACAGATGAAAGCAGAGCGTGAAACCCAGGGACGTGCCGTCGATCGTGATGTGGCACCGGCACAGGAACGAGGCCGGAGAGTGCGGTACTAGAACTGCGTTGTGGTTCGCGGACTACGGGGTTGCCATGAACGACAACCTACTCATGATGGAGAAATAGACCTACCTCCCCGTTCCCGGGTGCCCTGATCCCTCATCGCCCCACAAGGCGAGCAAAGATTTAGCGTTTTAGGCTGCTGCGAGAACGAATGGAGGCGAACCGGCAATGGTGCTGGCGGGATTTATGAAGGAATACGCAGACCATGAACGATAGATCCACCTTTGCTGAAATCGGGAAAGCCGATACGAATGTGAAAACACCTAACCAACGCCTGTTCCGAACTCTCGGCGAAATTGACTGGCCGGCCGTCGTTATCACCTTCTACGTAGGCTTTCTTGTTTGGTATATCGGTTTTTTCTGAAATGACAACCAAGGTCACGGATGAGCAGATTGAAAGTCTGGTGCGCTCGAATGACTACGAGGCCATGCGCGTCTTCTTCAACGGTACATCGCGCCTGGAATATCGAACCTCGTCTGGCCTGACACCCTTGCTTATCGCCGCCAAGGAAGGGCTTGGCTACACGTGTACGGTTCTGGTGGAGTGCGGCGCGAGTATTCATTCAAGAGATAGTCAGTGCAACTCCGCATTACACCTTGCAGCCATGAGTGGCGCATTCAATGGGATTGAAACGCTATTGAGTCGTGGTGCTCATCGATATGCCTTAAATGCGGATGGTTTGACTCCCTTACAGTGCGCCATTCTTCACTGCCCTAACGAACAGATGAAGTGCTGGCACACCTGTACTCGCTTGATGAAATACGGAGACCCCGACATCCATACGCCTAATGGCATAGGACTTTACAAACTGGCGCTCAATCACCAAGACAAGCACGTTGCAAATCTCATTTCCCTGCGTCTCGGCAAAGATCTTCCTGTCGTAGCACCACCCCCTACTCCACCCCAAAAGATCAAACCAGCAAAGAAGCCTCGGCCATTCACTCCAACCGATCCAGAACTGAATACACCACAGGGAATGAAGCGCCGACGCTGTTGCAAGGTGGCGTATTCCACGGAAGCAGAAGCTCAACATCGAATGCGGCGACTCAAAAAGAGAACTAGCGGGAGGTTTTCCAATCTTGACCACGTCTACCTCTGTCCCCGTTGCTACACCTATCACCTGACCAGTCAGCCATATCGTTGGTGGAAATCCCCATTCGAGACTGCGACATAGCCATAAACAATTTGTAGCTCTTGCGCTCCACGTTCCCTCTGCTAACGTCTTTGGGTCGGCGAAGGTTGCACCCTAAACCCGATATGCAGCGCCCTGGCTCCGGGGCGCTGTTTTTGTGTGAAGCGATACGCGGTTGTTTGGGTTCTGGATTCGACAGGTGAACGGCTTTCCCTACTTTGGTAGATGGACCGCCGGAACCTGGACATGCGAACCCAACGGGGCATTACGCTCATCGAAATCTTGCTATGGAGCGTCGTCGTGGCCGCGACGGTCGTGGCGGTGTTTGCGTTTGCCAAGCGGGTACGCGTGGCAGCCGCGGTAGAAACCGAACAACGGCAGGTGGAACAGGTCGTCAAGACCGTCAACGGGCTGTTTGCCCTGCAACCGAATTTCTCGGCGTTGGGTGAGGATGGCGCGGCCTACCTCGCCGCTCGTGGTGCGACGCGCATGGGATTGAAGTTGTCCCCTGGCGCTGCCGGCGCCCCAGCACTGACAACGGGTCTTGGCGACGGTCAGTTGAATCTATCGGTATGGCATGTCACGCAGCCCAGCGGCCCCACCATCGCCAATGGTGGATATCGGTTGGCGTATCAGGGGCTCTCGGCCAATGAGTGCGTGCGTCTGACTTCTGCGTTGGCGTTCAACGCCCACCAAGCGAGCGTGGGCTTTCACGGTTTGGAAGACGCGTCTGCCACGGTGGTGGCGCACCGCTACAACAAGAGGCTGGGTGGAGCGGATGTCGTTGCCAACCTGTGCGCCAGGCCTGATCCGGTGGTGTTCTTGTACTTCGCACCTGCGCGTTCCATATCGGCAAATGGTGTTGGTCCGGTGGGTCCACCCAGCCCACGTTGCAATCCCATCCATGAGAAGCAATACGCCGCCTGCCCACCGGGTCAGATAGGCACGGTCATTCAAGCGCGCGATGGCACCTGCACGGGGCCGGGAAATACGCTGGTGTGGACAGCCTGGTCGACCACCGACAGTTCGTGCCAGACCCCAACCACCATAACTCCCCCGATCACGCCTTCGCTCCCGCCTGACGACTGTACGGTCATCACCACCACGCGGGTCCAGGCATGTCCTGCGGGCCAAACAGGCCAGATCCTGGAAGAGAGCGCACGGGATACATGCGCGGGCACCCAGACAGCGTGGCTCCAACTTCCTCCCCCGATTGGCAACACCTGCCAGACGCCCCTTGTCGCCACGTGTGTGCCTTCGGTTGAGCATGATGAGGTGGCTTGCCCCGCTGGCCAGGGTGGCCAGATTGTGCGGGAGCGCTATTCCACCTGTGCTTCGCCACAAGCGGTGCCCGCATGGCCTGCCTGGTCGTCGGCGCATGTCATCAGCAATACCTGCACGGCCAACTGTGGCGTTTCCAGCACACTGACCTTCGGCAACACCTGCTGTACGCCTATTCCAGACGAACGGGACGCGCCGTGCCCGGCGGGGACGTATGGGCCGGGCGGCAAGGAAATCCGCTTCCAGGGCTGCGTGAACGCCACCACGCAGGCGTCTACCTGGTCTGCCTGGGAGCCGTATCGAGACTTGGAACCTTCGCCCGGTTGCACCGCCTGTCCGGCAACTGTCCAGGAAACAGAACAGCAGTGGGATCCTCGAGCCGAGACGTGCCCCACCGGACAGACGGGCTCTATTACCTATGAGGCCGAGCAAGTCCGCACGCGTGATGTCTCCTACTCCTGCCCAGCGGGTACGACGGCGCTTCCGTCGCCCGCGATCGGCACCTGGACGGGATGGGCCGATACAGGTGCTCGTCGGAACACCGTCAACACTTGCGTGGCCACGCCACCCGCAGCGGGGTGTCAATCGGGACAGATCGGTTCGGACGTGTTGAGTGCAGCGAACTGGTGGTGCCCCGGGTACAACTCATCGGCCAGCGATTGGGCATTGAATCGCCCCGCGTTGTTCGGTGTCGACGATATTTACATTGCCACGACCAACGATGATCCGAAGACCACGGCGGACGATGGCGGCGGCACGGTTGTCACGGGCTGGCAAACCATGCCCAAGGCCTCTTGGTCGACCTGTGGCCTGCCTGCTGCCGACCCAATGGTTGAAGTGGGCGATTACTGGCACGCCACCTCGTATCAACGTTTGGCGGGTACGCCCTTGCCTGCAGAATGCGGCACGGCCACACCGCCCATCCAATGTGACATCCCCGCCGGCAAGGTGTTCAACTGGACGGTGGGCGGTAATGACTGCACGTTCGCCCAAGGCATGGCCACGAGTGTGGCGGTCAGTTCTGACTTCCCTGTCACGGACAGTACAGCGCCAACGACGGGTGCCGCGGTGTTCGCCTGCAGCGCGGGTGGCGTGTTGGCCACGACACCCAACGCAGGCGCGACGTGTACAGCGCCCGTGTCGTCCTGCTACACCCCCAGCCCCACCAATCCTGCGCTGCTGACAGGCGTGTGGCGCGTGGGCTTGAACACACCCGTCAATGCTGGCCCGGGCGGTGGTTGGTTCTGGGATGACGGTGTGGGGTTCCGAGGGGCCATCCAGCATGACGCAGCACGCGTCACGGAATACATGAATGCCATTGGCATTGGTGGGTCTGCGTCGTTCCAGAAATGCATTCCCTCCGTTTTCGGTGATTTGACCGTGTTCAATGGGGTGCTGCCTAACCGCGGTGGCAATCAGGTCGACGCGGCCCGCACCACGTGGCTGGGTTGGAACAACGTCACGTACTTGGACGCCAACGGCAACAGCACCAATATCAACCAGTCGGGCTGGACAGAAATTTGGTTGCCGCGCCTAGCAACGCCTGCGTTGCGCTGTGTTCCCGGAGAATTGATTGTCACGCGTTCCTGGAACGACTTCGGTTCGTCCACGCACATGGTGTTGGAGTGTGTTGCAGGTCCCACCCAATGCGACGTACCTGCGGGTGCGTTGTTCAACTGGGTGGTGGGTGGCAACTCCTGTACCTATACACAGGCAGCAGCCACGACCGTATCGACTAGCACCAATTTCGCCGTGACGGACAGTACAACGCCCACCACGGGCTCGGCGGCTTTCGCTTGCAGCGCGGGTGGTGTGTTGTCCATGACAGCCAACGCAGGCGCGACCTGCACGACTACCGCGTCCTGTACGCCCCCCACAGGTCTGCTGGATGGCGTATGGACGCTGACCTCCACGTCGCAGATCGACCCCTATGGCGGTGCTCCCGGCAACATCGAGACCAACATTGGCGACCTGACTCGTCGTAATGCGACGGCGGCTTCCCTGGGCGGCGCAGGCCCCTGGACCACAACGCCCTTCATGGGCATTGGGTGCTACGCCACCAACAATGGCGGTAGCGGTACGGGCGTTCGCCCAATGGCACCGCCAGGCGGAAACTGCGTAATCGGCGAGCGCATTGCTTCCCGTGTTCGTGGGCCAAGCGCCATGGGTGGAGCGATCTACAGCCCAGGCGAAACCTTCTTCTTCACTTGTGTGGCCCCGCCGCCGCCTGCGTATAACGGCTTGTGTTCTCAGGTCAGCCGCCCTCTGACGTGGGGTTGCGGCGAAATCAGGCTGGTTTCCGGTTCGTGGGTGCATACGCCCGGAAGCGTCAACCTCGATGAGTCGATCAACGGTGGCTGGTTTGGAAACGGTACCGTCGGCACCCGCTGCGTGTTTGGGTATTCGGACGTGTTGGACGCCCAGGGTTATCCGACCCCGTTGACGGCCGCCGATGAGGGCAAGCTGGTGTTTACCAACACCTCGCCCTCGGCCGATTGGTTCAACGATGAATTTCTCAATGAGAGTGATGGATCTTACATCGGCTACATCGGCTTCACCCGCATATACGCCCGGGACAGTGCCCCCAACCCAGTGCGCGGTGCGCTATGTCGTCAAACGAAATGGGAAATGATGAACAACTGACGGCGTTCGGTATTTCAGGTCTGCGATCGTATCCGCAGACCTGCCCTTGCCATGCACGACAACCCGCACATGATGGAGAAACACCTTCCGGAGTTCTCCATGTCTGACCATTTACGCTTATCGGCAGAACCTGAAATCGCTCTTGCCCAAATCCTCGCTTTCCCTGAAGTCAGTCGACTGAACGAAGAACTGGACCTTTCTCATAAGCGCATATTTGAACTTGAGCAAGAACTCCTGCGCTCCAAAGGCGAGGAAGAAGTTCTGTTTCAGCGCTTGAAATCGCTAGTGCTTGAAAAGCAATCAAATGGCCTACCTGCCCAGTCTTTAGAGACTCAGAAAACACCTCCAACCGACAACACCATCGAAGTTGTCGCTGAAGTCTTCTGTTACGCATTGGTAATAATTTTCGTTATTAATTGTTTTTTACATGGCCCGACAGCGTCCAGACTGATCACACTCTGAACCAATTCCGACGCCTAGATCGGATTGTGGATAAATCCCTAGCCCACTAGGTCACCACCACAAATCTAGCGAAGTGCAGAGTATTTCGCAGGCCTGCCCTTGCCAACATCGACAACCTGCACATGATGGAGGGACACCTTACGAGCCTCCATCGCATGGCCCTTTCCCTCGAAACGCTGCAAGCCCTGGTCGCTGTCAGTCCCTTCCAATGGGTCCATCTGACCAAAGCCGATATCTTGACCCGCTGTGAGGCGGCTGGCCTGAATCTTCCAACCTACTTCAATCCCATACCGGCGCCTGCCCATTACCCAGGGATTGGCAAGACGGTTGTGACTCGTGCCGTTCTCGATCGTGTCGAGAAAGAAGATCCACGGCTCGCCGAGCGGCTACGGACGACCCTGCACAAAGGTGGTGAGCGGGACGGTGAGCGTTTGATGTTCAAGGCGATGGAAACGATGGCCTCGTCCGAACGCATGCGGAAAGCGCTTTCTACTTTGGCCAACTCGGTCCGGAATGATGGGTGTGTGGAGCACACGGCCAAGAGGGCGATGTGATGGTCCTGTCCTATCAACCCTGGCACTACCGGCCCACCTTGTTTCGCAGGTTGGTCTTGACGGCCATATCTCGTCTGCCATTCATACCAGTCCAATACAAGATCTTCAAAACAAGGATCGATCCATCCAAAGTGCTGGAGACAGTTCTGGAAGATGAGGCCAAGCGCCTACACAGCACCGCTTGCAATCACCATCGACGCGCGTCACTTCGGGGTGATGAAAGCGCTACATTGGAAGCGGAAAAGGTACGCAACCGGGCATTTACACGCGTCCTTCATCACAGAACAAATGCTTTGCTGCTAAATAGCGCCCAGTTCAGCAGCGATGTGTTGTGGGGTGTGGCTGAAAAGCTTGATCTCGAACATTCATCGCCCTCAGGCATGCTCTTCGCGCGTCATGCATTCGGCGCCGATATCAATGAATCAGATCTGCGCCTGATAGTGGCTATGACAGACTCATTCGGTCGATCGCCGCTCCACTTTGCTGCAGCAGGTGGCCGAGCCAAGCAATGCCTTGAACTTCTGCGACATGGCGCTAATGCCAACCATGCGGATGGATACGGCAACACGCCTCTCCACTACTGGAGCATGACGCACCGTAAACCTGAAGATTTCGAGGACCAGGCGCAAAAGACATTCATGGCGCTAATAGACTTTGGCGCAGATCCCGACGCCTCCAACTTGAACGGCCGAACCCCACGTCAGATCGCGCCACAGGCTCCCTACTTCCAGGTCAGAAGAAAGCAGGAGAAATTGGAGCGCCTGGCTCGAAAGCAGCAGCGTAACCGGAAGGCCGAGGCCCCGACCCGGAGGGCGATGTAATGCCTCTCCCCGCCCTGTCCTCGCTGTTCTTTCGCCGTCGCATTGACCAGGACGCCATCCGTCTTGCCTTGGAAGATGAGACCTACCGGCAACCGGTGGTGGTGGCTGCGCGCGATCGGTGGAGTCTTTTGGTGTCGTCTTGCCAGACCTTGCGTAACGCCATTGCGGCGAAACGTCGTCAGGAGGATGTCGCGTTGCTGGTTGCGGAACTGGAGCGACGCGAGCAGTGCGCTGCCCAGGCCCGCGCGGCCTATGAACAAGCGGTCCAGCAGGCCCACAACGAGGTATGGGCTCGCTACCGGGAAACTGTTGCACAGGGGTTGGACTGGACCAAGATCCTGACCCCAATACGGGCGTTCTCAGGTCACACCCGTCCCTTCGTCCTGGAAGCCCAGAAGGAAGAAAAGCCCGTCGTTGTTGGGCCTATTGAAGGCCAGGCATGGGGGATGGGCGCCAAGCGGTAGGATGTCCCAAAAGGGGGCGTCATGCTCATGTCAGAAGCATTTCGACGCTATGGCGTCGAAATTACCAATCCGCAATGGACCAGTTCGGTGGTGTCAGAGAACCCACCCCAGGTGATCGTTAGCCTGTGGAGTCACAACTTCTCCCCCGATATGACCCGATATGTCACCCCTACCGCGCAGTGGAAAGGTGCGGGCAAACCGCTGTTCTACAAGCACTTGCGCCTGGCCATGGACGAAGGCCTGCCACTGCGGGTCGTCGTGGCCACGTCATCGGACCCCGAAGAAGTCCGCAAAGGTAACGCGCAGCGGGCCAAGGACTTCGAGCCCGACCTCTCATTGGTAGGCCGCGTGGTGCGGCTAGAAGATGAAGAATTCGAACTGGCATTTGAGCGCACCGGGGAGACACCCGACACCGTTGTGGCCGAACGGGCACGCAGTGGCGTGAAGTATTGGCATGTGGCCGAAGCGGTGGAAGCGCTGGGTCGGCCCGTGCGTACGAGCGAGATTGCGGAGTGGCTGGCCACACACTACCCGAAGGAAGACCACTCGGATCTAGGCGCGAACCTCGCGTTCCTGACAGTCAACGACGCCAACCGCCGGCATTACGATCGCTCCCGAAAGATCTGGCGGTCTGACGGTGATCACCCGCGCGATCGACTGTTCCGGGTGGGTAAGCAACGCGCGACCACCTATCAAGTCTTCCGACCCAGTGCACATGGCCACTGGGATCTGCAGCCCAACGCTGATGGGGTTTGGGAAGCTGTGCCCCTGCCCTCTTCCGCCCTGGGCCGCGCGCAGGCCGAAGCCGAAGACCAGGCCTTCGAGCATTTGCCGCCCCTGGACTCCGATCATGACGCCCGGGTCTGGTCGCTTACGGCCATTGCCCAACGCCAGGGTCAGGGTGCTTTTCGCGCGAAACTCCTGGAAGCCTACGGGCAACGCTGTGCCATCACCGGCTGCAACGCTACTTCCGTGCTGGAAGCGGCGCACATCCTTCCTTTCCGCGGCGAGCATACGCACAGGGTAGACAACGGACTGCTGCTGCGTTCGGACATCCACACACTGTTCGATCTGGGGTTGTTGTGGATCACGCCCACACACGTGGTCGCTATTGCGCCCTCGTTGAGGGGAACGGAATACGAAGCGATGGAGGGGCAGGTATTGCGCCTTCCCGTGTCGCGGGAACATTGGCCCAATCCAGTCCATTTGGCCGACCAGGCACGGCTTGCGCTGGAGAAACTGGGAACTACGTAAATCTGCGTGTGGGTTCGAGTCCGGGCCCTTGCCAAGCACGACAAATCCGAGAGACTGGATTAGGCCACCCAGTTGGATTTGCCATGTCAGACAACAACGATCTCAAGCGCATTCTTCCGCCCAACGGCAACCTCGATTTCGAGTTGGTTGGACACTCTGCCCGCACTGGCCGCATGCCTGTCCATTCCTTCAAGATCCGCACGACGCTGGAGTCCGGGGAGCGCCTGGACATCACGCAGGAAGTAGCAAACGCCTTGGGCCGCAAGACCAATCAGGAGGGTGCGCTCAATGAAGGAGGCATGGGCTACTACAAGCCCGACGCCATTGCCGGCTCTCTAGCCGAAACTCTTCACGACCAAGACCGCTACAAACACACGTTCAAGGTACGCACCTCAGTGGCCGTGAGCAGGGAAGAATACGACAAGCACAATGAGGTGGTCGGACTGCGCCAAGCCGTCCAGGACCCCCATCTTTACAAGCAGGTCGAAGACTTTTTGCGGGATGGCGCCAACGCCAATGCGCAGGATCGGTACGGCCGTGCTCCACTCCACCTGGTGAGCAACGAGAGGGCTGCGCAAGCGCTGCTTGCTGCTGGTGCCGATGTCGGAATGAAGGATGGCTGGGGGCAAACGCCCGCTGAGGCCAATCCTTACAGCGACGCCAAGCGCGTGATCCAAGTCGCGGCTAATCGCGAGGCACTAGCCTCGGTGGCAGGGGCTTCATCCAGCCGATACTCCGACCTCGCCTCACCCGACGAAGCGCGGGCACGTCGTAGCCGCGGGCGGTCGCTATGACCTCCCTGGATATCAACGAAGCAGAGAAGACCTTGCGCACGTCGGCCGCTGAAAAGGCAGTCAAAGACGCAGATCGCTACGGTTGGACGGAAGTCCGCCGAGACGTTTACTTGGACACCGCAGACCGGATGAAGGCCTTCGGACACGATGTGTCGGCTGCCTCTTACTGGATGACCACCCAGGACGGCACGCCGCCCCGACCCATTCGCGGCGCGGATGACCCGCAGCTTCGTGCAATGGTCGATGTGGACCGGGACTTGGCCCAGGTAGCCCAGCGGATCGGCGAGATGGATCGGCAGGCGTCTGCAGGCCGTGGGTTGGAGTTGGCTAGTGCCGATGAGTATTTGGCCAGGCGCAGCCGTGGGAGGGCGATGTGAGCCAGCACCATCGAAGGGAACTCATTGAACAGTCGTTTGCTACGGCCGAGAGGCAGACCGGGCCCGTCCTGGATCTTGGGATTGGTCGGTACGGTTTTGCCTACCGACAGGTAATGGATACACGACTGGAAGACAGCGCCGATCGACAAGAAGTTGAGGTCGCACGCAATCAACACGTATTTCGAGAGGCCACGAAACATATCTCACAGGTGGCTGAGTTCGACGATCAGTCATATTTTTCCAGCACATACGACAGTGGTGCGGACTTCTCCCACAGGTATCCCGAGCGACTTGGGGATGACCGACTCAACGCGATGGATGACTGGATTAGTCAGCACTCTCGCGCCCAACCTGCCGTCGACGAATACTGCTCGGCGCGTGCGCGTGAAGACTTAGCTAACCAGGCCCAGGTTTCCCGTCCTCAATTTGACCTGGCGTCGCCTGACGAATACAAGGCCAGGCGCAGCCGTGGGAGGTCAATGTGAGCCAGCAACTTCACAGGCGTGCCCCCTTCCAGATTCATGCCGCAGTAATCGATGGCGACATCGAGAAAACCCGTGCGCTCCTGAGCAGCGGACATGATGTCAACGATTACGATTTTGGCAGGGGACAAAGACCATTACATCTGGCGGTCCGCACGGATAATGCGGACATGGTCAACTTTCTTCTGAACCAAGGCGCGAAGATTGAGGAAAAGAACGGTGCGGGTTTTACCCCGCTACAAGAAGCCGGGCTGCATGGGTGCATGAACGGCTTTACTGCCCTTTTGGACCGGGGCGCCATCTGGGATCCAAACAGCGAAAAGTCCGCGATGGCACGTGCTTTCACACCGGATCCCGACGCGATCGACACTCTTCTGCGGCGTGCCGAACTGAAACAGATCGCCCAAGCCGCCCTTCCTCAATCCGACCTGGCGTCGCCGGACGAATGCATGGCTCGTCGTTCTCGTGGGAGGGCGATGTGAAGACCGCCATTCCCGACGCCCTGGAAGCGCACATGCGGAACCGGGCGTCCGAAGACATCATTGCAGACACCAACAGATTCGGTCACAGCTACTTGAGCCGTAGTGTGGTTCTAGCAACTTGTAATGACCCGGAATTCGGTCAACACATTCCACCCACTAACAACCTCGCGCCGTACTACCTATTCTCTGACGATAAGAAACCGCAAGCGATCTGGAGTGCCCAGGACGAAGCGTTACGCGCAGCGGTCGACATGGAGAGTGAGAGAACACAGCGATTCGCAATGCTCCACTACTGCGAATCACTGAGCGAAGCCCGGATACTCGTGAAATGCGGCGCTGACCTCGACCAACTCGATCAAGTGGGTGAGACAGCGTTGTTGAGCTTCCTGCAACTCTCATGCTCCACAGATCCGGAAGCAGAAAAGATCGCCTTGTACCTAATCGAACAAGGAGCGGATATTTCCGTCGGCTCAAAGGATCATGGTCAATGCGCCATCCACCGAGCCACAACACCAGAAGTGCTTGACGCGCTCTTGGCGCGCGGGGCGTCTATCAACCAGATCGACGACTGGGGCCAGACACCGCTTCACGATGTGGATGGCGTCGTCCATGCAAAACTGCTGCTGGATCGTGGGGCGGATCCGGATGGCGTCGCCCATGCAAAACTGCTGCTGGATCGTGGGGCGGATCCGAATGCGGCGGATCAGGACGGAAACACTCCACTCCACTACGCTCCAGACCGAGCCACGGCGGCTCTACTACTGGCTCATGGCGCAGATCCTTCCATTCAGAACCATGACAATCAGATAGCCGAGCAATACCAGGGAGCGGAAGGGATCCAGGATGTCGTCGACTACCTACGGGCCAATCGATTGCGGGACGCATTAGGCAAGACCGCCAGCAATAACCGGCCCCAAGACTCTGACTTGGTTTCACCCGATGACGCCTTAGCCCGCCGCTCCCGCGGTCGCTGCATGTAGGCTGGGGAGCTATACGCTCCCCTTGCCCCAAGTCGGCGCCACGAACACGTGGTTCGTACTGACGTACTTCTTAGATAGCGGCGTAGCCCTCCTGCTCGATGGTTGTCAGGATTTGTGCGGCGTCGCCCATCCCATACCGGATGTCTCCTGTTTCCAGTTCAATGGTCTTGAAGAACTTGGCGCCTGCCCAGGACTCGGGGATGGCGTGCTTCTGGGGGACGGCGATGAAGCGCTTCGGCGGGAGGTAATGGATATCAATTTGCATTATGGTTTTCCTTGTTGGTTGTGTGGACCTCGGCGTCATTACCGCCCATCGGATGGGTTGATCCACTCTGGTATTTAATCGGTTCGCAAACGCGTGAGCCATGGAAGTTCGATCTTGTTTCGGAACCGCTGGCGCCCCCGGTAGCCCTACCTTTTGCCCTGGGCGACAATGGAAGAAAGGGGAGAACCATGAAGCTGACCGAAGCCTTCCGACGCTATGGCGTGGAGTTGACCAACCCGCAGTGGACCAGTTCGGCCGTGTCGGAAGACTTGCGCCAGGTGATCGTGTCGCTGTGGAAGCACAGCTTCAATGAGGACATGACCCGATACGAAACAAGGACCGCCGGCTGGAAGGGGGCGGGCAAGTCGATCTTCTACCGGCACCTGCGCCAGGCCTTGGACGAAGGCCTGCCCTTGCGGGTGGTGGTGGCTTCCACCGACGATCCCGAAGAGATCGTGGAAGGCAATGCGTCACAGACCGATAACGACTTCGAGCCGGACTTCGAGCTGGTGGGCCGGGTCGTTCGCCTGGAAGACAACGAGCTGGAACTGGCATTCGAGAGGATCGGTTCACCGCCCGAAGCGGTCATTGCCGAGCGCTCCAAAAGCGGCGTGAAGTATTGGCACGTGGCTGAAGCCGTTGAGGCCCTGGGCAAGCCCGTGCGCACAGGTGAAATCGCCGCATGGCTGGCCCAGCACTATCCGTATGAAGATCATTCGGACCTGGGCGCTAACCTGGCGTTCTTGACGGTCAATGACGCCAATCGCCGGCACTACGACCGCTCGCGCAAGAACTGGCGCAGCGATAGCGGACACCCGCGCGACCGCCTGTTACGTCAGGGCCGCTACAAAGCCACGACCTACGAAGTGTTCCGTCCTGCGGTTCACGGCCATTGGGATCTGCAGCCCAACGCGAACGGCAAGTGGGAGGCCATTGCCCTGCCCTCGACGGTGCTGGGTCGGGCCCAAGCCGAGGCACAGGATCAGGCATTCGACCATCTACCGCCGCTGGACAGTGACCACGACGCGCGCGTGTGGACCATGACAGCCATTGCGCAACGACAGGGTCAGGGCGCTTTTCGCGCCAAGATCCTGGAAGCCTACGGGGAGCGCTGCGCCATCACTGGCTGTAATGCAATTTCTGTCCTGGAAGCGGCCCATATCCTTCCGTACCGCGGCGAGCATACGCACCGGGTAGACAACGGCCTGCTGCTCCGTTCGGACATCCACACGCTGTTCGATCTGGGGTTGTTGTGGATCACGCCCACACACGTGGTCGCTATTGCGCCCTCGTTGAAGGCAACGGAATACGAAGCGATGGAGGGGCAGGACTTGCGTCTACCTAAGACGCGGGAGCACTGGCCCAACCCTGTCCATCTGGCCGAACAGGCACGCTTGGCGCAGGAAAGGCACAAATAGGCCAATCCAGTTCCGTCGCAATCCTTGAGATAGCCCAGGAGCAGGGTGCTATTCCCCTGGGAATAGCCCTAACGCTACCCGCACCGGTATCCTCGACTCGTTCACCGACCATGTCCCCTTCCCGTCCAGCCTCAACCGGGTTATCACGGCCAGTCCGGCGAACCACCACCAGGGGAGCGTTTCAAGGTATGGCTGACAATCAATCCACGAATATCAAGATTGAGGCCAAGCATGACTTTTTGAAGTCGCTTGCCTCCAATGTCACCCCGATCGCAGCAGTTTCCGAGTTGATCTGGAACGGGTTTGACGCTGGCGCCCAGCATGTCAAAGTCATTCTTGAACCTAATGAACTCAATGGACTGCATGCCATCCGCGTGTCTGACGACGGCGACGGTATTGACCGGAGCAATGTAGGAAAGCTCTTCGGCGGCCTAGGCGACTCGTGGAAAGCCAAATCACACCGCTATAAGGGGCGCACCCTGCATGGCAAGAACGGCAAGGGACGGTTCCGTGCTTTCGCATTGGGGGAGAGTGTGGAATGGCGCACCACCTACCTAGATGGCAAGGCATTCAAGAGCTACACCATCACGGGGCGTGCAAGTCAGCTAACAGGCTTTCAGGCGTCGCTTCCCACTGCGTCCGAGACATCGATCCTGGGAACCGAGGTGGTCATCGAGAACCTCGAGTCCAATTTTCCCTCGTTGACCAACGATAGCGCTTCGCTGGAAATAACAAAGCAGTTCGCAGCTTACTTGACGGAGTCTCCTGGCCTGACGTTGTATTTCGACGGAACCAAAATCGATCCGGCGTCAGTTCAGAGCTACAAGGAAGACTTCCATCTGGGAGATGTTGTACTCCAAAGCGGCAAGCGTGTTCCGGTGTCGATCACGATCATCGAGTGGACTGTACAGACCGATCGTGTTTTTGAGTTATGCGACAAGGCCGGCGTTTCTCTTCATGAGGTTGTCGTTGGCCCGCAGATCAAGGCACCCGGATATAACTTCACCGTGTATGTGAAGTCGGATCACTTCCGTGACCTCGACAAAGAAAACTCCTTGGCCCTTCCAGACTTGAATCAGGATGTCTCCGACATCCTGGCCGCAGTCAAATTGAAGGTCAAAGAACATTTCCGGCGCCGGACCTTGCAGCACCGCAGTGAAACCATCCAGCGCTGGAAAGACGAGAAGATCTACCCTTACGAGGACAAGATTGAGGTCAACGCCTCAGAGCAAATCGAGCGCCAAGTCTTCGACATTCTCGCCGTCAATGTTGAGGATCACCTCCCCTCCTTCGACGAAGCGCCCGCAAAATCCAGGAAGTTCACGTTCCGCCTGCTCGCCCAGGCGATCCGCGAAAATCCGGACTCTGTGCGCACGATCATGGACGAGGTCTTGAACCTCAAGAAGGACGAACAGGACGATCTGGCCACTCTGCTCCAGAAGACAACTCTGTCCAAGATCATCACTTCGGCCAAGATCGTGGCTGACCGTTTGAACCTGGTGGAAGCGCTAAGTGATCTGCTATTCAACAAGGAAACTAAGAAGCGGCTTTTGGAGCGCGACCAGCTTCATAAGACTCTCGAAGTGGAGTCATGGATCTTCAAGGAAGACTTCAACCTAGCAGGATCCGAAAAGACCTTGGAGGACGCATTAGCCATTTACATTGGCAAGCTCGGCAAGCGGGAAGATGTCGGCGATGTGTCTGACGATCCTGTCCTGCGGGAAGACGACAAGGGTGGCCGTATCGACCTCATGTTGGCGCGATCAATTCAACCCACCCAGGGCAGCCATGAGTACCTGGTTGTCGAACTAAAACGCCCAAGCCAGAAGATCAATTCTGAAGTTCTGGCCCAGATTGAGAGCTATGCCATTGCCGTCGCGAAGGATAATCGCTTCCACCAGAAGCGTTCGCGCTGGACCTTTATGGTCGTTGGCAATGAAATGGATGAATACGCACAACTAAAAACCCGCCAGAAGAACCGCCCAGACGGCCTGGTTTTCGATAACGACGAATACAACATATCGGTGTGGGCCAAGACGTGGTCAGAAATTCTGAATGACGCTCGCGCCCGCTTGAGCTTTTTCAGTCAGCAACTTGACTATCAGGCGGACTCCGACAGTGAGTTGGAATACCTGAAACGAGCGCACGCGAAGTACATTCCGGACGAACTTGCCGAGATGGCAACGGGTGCAAGGGCTTAGATAGACTCCTTGCCGCGGTACTCCTTGCCGCGGTACTCCTTGCCGCGGTACTCCTTGCCGCGGTACTCCTTGCCGCGGTACTCCTTGGCCAGGTCGCTGGCACACAACGGCGTGCCCTTTGGGTGCGCATTGGCCACGGCGAACGCCGCCACCTTGGTGGCATGCTCCAACGCTTCCTTGCTCATGCCATCCTCGTTCCAGTCATCGGGCAACGCGGCGATGGCGCCTAGCGCTTCCTTGCCCGACAGGTATTGCATGCAGGTCAGCAACGACCACTGTGTGCCTGTGGCGTCACGTAGTACGCTCCCGGCGTCCTCTTCGTTCATGCGGTCGGCCAGCACGGCGGCCAAGACCACGGACGCCAGCTTGACCTTGACCAAAGGCGGCAGCTTCTTCTTCGGTGGCGTGAGGTTGTGGTCCCTCACGGCTGCGTCTGTCCATCGGGCACTACCCAACCCGCGTCGTCGGCCGAGGCCAGAAGATCTGTAAATGTTTCGCGCAAATCGGGGTCTGCGTCGTCCGACCAGACCTCATCACTCAGGTTGCCGGCAATGGCGTCCCAGCCCGCCCAGAAGTCGGTGGGTGTGGTGCTGTGATTGGACTCTGCCAGGTAAGTGGCCAGCTGGGAAAGTCGTGGGTCAGGCATTGAAGTTTCCATTTGCGAACGGAACAGAATTTGCTCTATTCATCTACCTACTCTGCTCAACCAAGAGGCGCGCGCGCTCAAGCAATTCATCGAACGTGACTACCTCCGGGCCGTACATATGTCGCCTAAACAGCTCAAAGCAAGCGAACTTTTCGCGGTTCACCCCATGCTCGGTTACGAACTCCTGCAGGTCGCCGCACACCAGAACGGATCGTGGACGAATGAGGTAGGCGTCTTTACCCAAGGGCTCGCCTTCGTCATCAACCACCCGCAGCACCTCGCGGATGTTGGCTTCGGCCAAGTGGACAGTCCTCTGCGACTGGGCAATTGCGTCTGTCAGATCTCCGCTAGGCCCCCAAACCCCACTTCGATATTGGCTCTTTTGCAGCAGCCTTGTCCGATGGGTCTTAATTTCCGCAAAGCACAACGCCCCCACTCGTCCTCGTGTACTTAGCAGTCCGTCCGCGCGCTTTCCTGACCCCGCCACGCTTGCCCCAGCAACAACGCGTTCAAGTTTGCCGTCATCGATCGCGGAGGTGGCGTTGAAGAACAAAGAACCACCAAAAATCCAGTGGTTTGCCTCAAAGAATTGCTGCCAGACATCCTCGGGCCCTCGTACGTGCATGGCTCGCTCGTCGAAGAACGCGTCGTCTGTCAGAAGTCGTTCAAACAGTTCCATTTGCTGGCGCCGATATGCAACGGTGACCAGATCGCGCTCTGTGACTTCGCTGGCGAGGATGTCTTCCAGCAGTTGTTCGTTCTTGCCGATCAGCTGCTTGGCTGCGTCCTTGGACAGGGTGAAGCGGTTGAGTTGATCGATCCCGATCCGGAACTTGTCTTCTGCACGGAACTCGGCGTTCACCGCGAGCATGGCAAGTTCAACCAGGTCGTCGATTTCCTGCCCGGTTAGAACGAAGTGTGCATTTCGACTCGGATTATCCTTTCCATCGCTCATATCGAACGATTGGATGTGGATCGACTGGATACGTCTTGGATCCTCAACCAGCAACAGCTTGACCTGCCTTTTCCCGGTTGGCGTGGTCCTAAGGACCACCTCGTGCTTGACCAGGCCCAGCGCGTCTCCCTCGATGTCGGGGAAAACCCGATCGAGATACCGAAGCTTGCGGACTACTTCCGTGAAGTTCTCTCCGTCCTTGATTAGCCGCTTTACCGGGAAGGCGGACGAGCCGTAAATTCGGCCGGGCACCTTGTTGGCAACGTAAATTCCATCATCGTCACTCACACCCACCCCCTCCAAACAAGCCACTTGTCGCCGGACTCGGCGCCCCTGGTACACATCAGCGTTTAGGCCGCTTCCTTGATCAACTCGTAGAACGGATGGCGCTTGTCGTCAAAGATCGCGAACAGTTCCTCGTCGCTGCGCCCTTCTGGCGTGAGCCAGGCGTTGGCGTGCTCGGGCTTGATGTTGATGATGGTGCGATCGTGGCCGGCAGCGGCCACTTCGGGTTCGGGCTCGTCGGTGATGGCGGCGAATGACCACAAATCCGGCTCTTTGCCTTTCGGGTCGGTCCAGTGCGAATACAGGCACGCGATGAACATCGTTTCGCCCGTGCGGGGGCGGAAGTGGATCTCTTTGGAGCCACCCCTCCCGTCGTCCACATTCTCGTAGAACGTTTCGGCGAGCATGAGCGCATGGGTGTGGCCAAACTGCGGACGCCAGAACTTCGTAAGGTTGTCGCGCCTGGCGTTGTACTTGCCAGAGGCTCTGCCGTCCTTCGTGTAGTCGGTACTGGGTGCCATGCCTTGCGGCCTGCACAGGTAGCGCATAGGACGAACGACCGGCTTGCCGTCTTCGATCAGCAGCACGGGCGCATACCAGAACGGAAAAATCCGATCGTCAGTGGTCGGCTTATGGCTGGTGCGCTTGGCGTCGGCGATCCAGCGCTCCATCTGCTTGATTTTGTTGCCGGCGATCCGCTGTTCGTTGAGGGCCGACTTGGTCTCCTTGACGGCCAACTTGGCAACAGCTGTATCCAGGCGTGCTTGCTGCTTGGCGAGTTCGTCTTCGGCGTCGGCCAACTTCCGCCCGTTCCATTCCGCGATCAGGTCTTGGATCTTGCGTTCTGTATCCGTTCGAGGTCGCAGGAAATTGAGATCCATGCCCTTTGGGATCTTGGTGCCGTCGGACATTTTCTTGCGTATCCGATACTTCTCTTCCCGGCCCAAATACAACTTCCAGAACTCTTCGATGTCGATGTCGGCGCCGAATTCCTTTGTAAAGGCCGAAAAAAGTTCCCAGGCCTCTGCGGAATAGCACATGCAATGTTCCTCACTGTTTCGTGGGCTGGTAGGAAGAGCCTATAACAAGCGATGGATGGGGGCGTGGAACGGGAAAGGTTTCACGGCGCGTTCCACGCCACACCATCGGGCGGTGCTATAAGACCGGCCATGCCTATCACTGAACGCGCCCGCGAAGTCCTACTGCTCCAAGGCCAGTTGGGACAGTTGGCTATGCAGGTGCCACCCCCGCCCGAAGAGGCGGCGGATCGACACCTCTTGGGCTACCAGGAAATGGGCCTGTCGTTCCACCACGCCACCTCGATTGCGTCCCATCTGGAGCGCCATGGGTCGAATCTGGCCGCTAGCGCCTTTGCCCTTGCCCGCCCCATGCTCGAAACGCTGCAGCGGGGCTGGTGGTTTGCGGCGGTGGCCACTGACGAACAGGCCGCGGCTTTCCTTGCGACTGACCAATTTCCCGGTCCGGGCGTTGCCGCTGTCGGCCGGGCGATCGACGCCGTCCCTCCCTTCGCCGGCACCGCCTTTTTCACAGGCCTGGACCAGGCCGAGTGGAACACCTACCACTCGTTCACCCACGGCGGCCTGTTCGCCTTGGACGCGTACGCCAACCGGCCCCACCTGGTGCCCGACTATGACCCCGACAAGCTCTTGGCCCTGCTCGACAATGCCCAGCGCATGAGCGGCGTGGCGGCCCTGGGGATGGCCTGGATTGGGATGATCCACGCGCCCGAGCGCACCGAACCGGTGTACCGGGCCATCCACGCGCTGGGGCCGCAACTGGGCCAGTAGCCTATTCAGGTCAGAACGTTAGTATTTTGACTACCAACGGGACTATCCTGTCTCCCCGGTGCGACACCGTCTCATCGGGTGAGTCCTTCCCACCTGAACATGCGGCCATGCTCGTACCCCTATCGACCGATCCCTTGCCCTTCCCACCCACGCTGCTGGGGCCTGTTGCCACGTCTACGGCGAGAGGCCTGCCCGTGCTGCGGACGCTGGCTGCCTGTGGCTTTCCCAGCCCCGCCGAAGACTTCTTCCAGGAAGACGACCGGCTGGACCTCAATGAGCGCCTGATCGCCAACCCGCCCGCGACCTTCCTCATGAAGGCCGACTGTGGCGGCTCAATGATCGACTACGGGATTCAGGACGGCGATCTGTTGATTGTGGATCGCTCCATCAACGCACGGCCTGGCCACACGGTCATCGTGCTGTGGGAAGGCGGGTTCATGTGCAAGAAGCTGTATGTGCGGGGTACCCGGATCGTGCTGGCCAGCAGCGCGGGCTACCCGCCCATCATCGTGCCGGAGGACATCGAACTGGATGTCTGGGGTGTGGTGCGGAGCAACGTTCACTTCCATCTGTGAGAGTGCAGATGGACATGCTCCCTCCCCGCTTCGGGCTCATCGACGGCAACAACTTTTACGTGTCCTGCGAGCGGGTGTTTGACCCGTCGCTACGCGGCGTGCCGACGGTGGTGTTGGGAAATGGGGATGGCTGCTGCATATCGCTTTGTCCCCTAGCGAAAGGTCTTGGCTTGAAGATCGGCACCCCGATCTTTCAGGTACCCGACGCCATACGCAAAAAGATTCAGGTCCGGTCGGCCAACTTCGCCCTGTATGGGGATCTCAGTGCGCGCATTGTGTCGGTACTCTCCGACCTCTTTCCACGCGTGGAGGTCTACTCCATCGACGAAAACTTCGTCGATGTCGAGGGCCTGAAAGATCCTTTCGCCACGTGCTTGGAAGCACGCGAACGGATCCTGCGCTGGGTGGGCATTCCCTGCTGTGCCGGCATAGGCGCCACACGCACACTCGCGAAGGCCGGCAACAAGATGGCCAAGGACCGCTCCAAGCGCGCGGCGAATGCCGGAGCGTTGGCCGTGTTCCATGCCACCCCACAGAACATCGACGCCCTTGCAGTCGAGGACGTGTGGGGTGTCGGGCGACGCTTCACCGCCCGCCTGAATGCCGAAGGGGTGAAGAGCGCGGCCGACCTGGCCGCTTTACCTGCTGACCATGTGCGCGCCCGCTATGGCGTGGTGCTGGCGCGCACCCAGACGGAGCTGCGCGGCGTGCCGTGTGGCGACCTGGAATTGGAAGAGCCTAACCGCAAGCAACTGGTGATCAGTCGCACGTTCGGGCGCGATGTCCTGGACCCGATGGACGCGCTTACGACGTTCACCACCGTGGCGTGCGAGAAATTGCGATCACGCGGCCTGGCAGCCGGTGCCCTGTGGGTTTGGCTGGACGGCAATCCATTCAAAGGCGACACCTTCCATGCGTCGCGTGCGGTGCCCTTCCCCTTCCCCACGCGGGATACGGCGGAAGTCCTGCGTGCTGTGCGGTTCCTGGCCAAATCCATCCAGGATCAGGCCAGCCGGTCGGGGCGAAGCGTGCCCTTCAAACGCGGTGGCGTGGGCCTCACGGATCTGGTGCGGGCGGAAGATCGCCAGGCGGATCTGTTCTTCGGACCCGATGAAAAAGCCGAACGGGCCATGGCGGTGCTGGACAAGATCAACGCCAAGTGGGGCCGCGGTACCGTCGGGGTAGGCTCTGTCGGATGGCGTGTGGGCGGTGCCCGCCCAGGAGAGAAGCGTGTGGGTCGTCGGGACGCACAGTGGCGCCCCACGTTGAAGGCCTTGTCGCCTAGCTACACGACGAAGTGGAGCGACCTGTTACGGGTGCGTTAGAGCCTCAACGTTTTGTACTTGAAGGTCAGCCCTTGGCTCATTATTGCGCCGCAAACGGTGCCTACGCGCTCGGTTTGATATTGCTCCACAAAGGGGGCGAACATTGGATTGTCAGTCGTGTGGATCATATCGAAGCCGTCCGAAGATCCGATATATTCTTGGATCATTGCCTGCCGGTTGGCCGGTTCGTAGCGCTCGTCTGGCTGAGCGCCCAACCACACAACCCAGCGGTCCACGTGTTCGAAGAACACCGAGTCCGCCCCCAGGCACAGGTCTTCCACCAACTTTCTGTCCAGCCCAGCCAAGCCCACTATCAGTTGCTTCTTCCAAGCCTCGGACGCTCTGCGCAACTCAAAGTACGCTTCGTGCATTTTCTCGAGTTGGTCGTTATCAAACTCTTCCGACCGGTCCGACATGAAAATCCAAGACATCAACTTCCTTTTCCAGAGCAGCATGGCTTCCCGTGTTTGAAGTAGGCCAGACATTCCCTGGAATGCCATGACCGCTTCGGAGGGCCCAAACCGATCGCACACCGCCATGAAGAAGGGCTGGTGTTTTTCACGGCCGATCTCGTCTTGGTAGAACGCCACCAATTCCATCAGGTTAGGGAACGCTTTATCAGGTGCTTGCTCTGCGAAGGCGTGTTCGTAGAGCGCAATCCCGCGCTTGATCAGTTTGGCGTCCTTTTCCAGCCCGTCATCAGATTTTGTAGCCATCGTTCCCCCAGTTGACTTTGATTAGAACAGCCGAGCGCGTTTGCGAGGCTCCTGGGGCGTAGTGCATTTTTCGCCTTCTTACACGAGGAAGTGGAGCGACCGGTTGCGGGTGCGTTAGAGATCGCCAATTCGATCTTTGGCGGTCTTCTTGCCTGTGCGTGCTTGCTTGGCCAAGGCGTCTAGCGTGTAGCGCGCCAGAACCACCTTGGCGTCTCCGGTCGCCCAGTCGACCGCCCGCTGGCCCTGCTCTGACTGCTCCATGTAGTCCGCACCCGCTGTGATAAGGCAGGTGACAGCGTCGGCGTGGCCAGCGATGGCCGCGCGGTCCAAGGGCGTTCTGCCCTCACTGTCGAAGGGATCAACCGCAGCACTGCTGTCCAGCAGCAAGGAAATGAGTTCCAGATCGCCACGCTTGGCAGCCATATGAAGCAACGTCCAGCCCGCCTTGTTGGTGGCGTTGAGGTTGCAGTTGCCAGCCACCAGAAGGCGTGCCGCGTCCATGGAACCAGCCGCCGCCACATGGGCGATGGACCAGACATCGCTGTCAGGCGTCAGTGCGGCGATACAGCCTTCAATCCTCTCTCGCGCGAACCCCAGGCTTACTTGCCCCACATCGGCCACGATGGCGTTGTTAGTAGCCGCGGTCTTCTTGTTCATGCCTTTCGTTCCTGTAACGCTGGCAAGCCTTTGACGACCTTCATAGTCTCCAAAGATACCTGCACAACCCGCTTGATCAGGTCCACGATGTAGGCCGGATCGGTCGACCAGTCGTTGGGGTCGTTGACGATCCCCGACGGCTTGTCGGTATCGACCTGGTAGCACTCCATCAGCCATTCAATCGCCGACTTGCCGTTGACCTGGTAGCCGTAGGCTTCTTCGGGAATGCCAGTCAAGGTGAGATGGCTGTTGACCACGATGGCAGAACGGTCGGCTTCCTTGCCCTTCTTGCCGAAGCGCATTTTCGCCACGCGATAATCGGTCTTCGGATCCAGCCCCAGCTGCCCGGTGGTCTGGCCCAGCGGGTACGGTTCGACCTGCTCGTAGCCGACATGCAGGTCTGCCAGCGCCCGGCCTGCCTTGGCGAATGCCCAGAAGTCCTGGGCCAGCGGAATACGCGGGAGCATTTTCTTCAAGTCAGTACCGAACCGACTTAGGTACTCAGGCGAGTGAAGGATCCCGTAGACGTAATAGAACACGTCCTCCTTGGACACGTCGGCGCCATAAGCCTTGGTGAAGCGAGCCAAAGCAGCGTCAGAAATGGCGTGCTTACGTCGGTAGCCGTCGACGACATCACTATCAAAAAGCTCACTGTTCGCACCTTCAACCTTCTCAACCTTCTCAAACCAGTACAGGGGGAAAGTCTGCCCCTTTGAAATCATTTCCAGGTCAGGAATTACGTCAGTCATGACCGACGTAAAGTCCTTGTTAGCCCCCACACCCTTCACGCAAATCACGCGATTGGATTGACGAGGTTCTGGGAAGATCCCTGGTAGCCGCCCAACGAAGTGATTGAGCATGCCGTCGAAGTAAGCCCACCGCTTGGTGTACGGACGATAGAGCGAGGGCGCCAATGCGTCGAGGTCGAACTCAGCAACCCGCCGCTGCTGGAGATACTGAAGAAGGCTCCTGGACCACTTGATCTTGGCTTCGTCCTTTTCAACTTCCGCGAGCGCGCTGTCGCCTCCCTTGTTCACCAGAGCAACTTGGTCGTTGTAAACATCGATCATGCGCTGAATGTTCTTCTCGACTTTGGAGCGCGAGAAGTTGTAGACCCATGCGTCACGACCCGTTTCCAGGCCGCGGGAGTAGTGATCAAACACCGCAGGATCCGCTGCGCTGGACTTATCGCCAATTGCCATGAATTTTCCGAATGCTGGATCACGTTGATTGATCCAATCATTGGCGTCGTTTGGGGTGAGTGTCTGCCAGGGGACGGCCCCGATCCCACCGAAGTCCTTGACGATATCCAGCTTCTGCTCGCGTGACAGGTAGGAACCGATGTCGTGGTAGTAGATTTGCCCTGGTTTCCCGGCCTTTTTGCTGTTCTTCACCAGCAGGGTGATGGCAATGGAAGACCGGGAACCGGAACCAAAAATCTTGCCACCCTCGGCACGAGAGGTTTCTCCCGACGTATTGATCTGGTCGCCACGCAAATTGAACACGTAGATCGATTGAAACTCATCTACCAGGCACTTGCGCATGCCATCGGCGGATTTTCCGTCGATGAAGAAGCCGTTTGATACAAAACACACAATACCGTCGTCCTTGATCCGGTCAGACGCCCATCGGAACGCACGGATGTAGGAGTTGTACAAGCTGGATTTGTTGACGGCAGTGGATTGCTTGGCATAGGTGGAGCGAATATCGCCGTCCAGCTTGTCGTACTTGATCGAGGCGTTGCCATCGTTGGCGCTGTCCTGGCCACCGGCATACGGTGGATTTCCGATGATCACGCGGATCTCGGTCTTCTTTTGCTTCTTGGCCCGCTTGTCGTTCTCGGGAAACACTTCCTCGAACTGTCCCTCGCCTTCGCTCAGCTGGAAGGTGTCGGTCAGGACAATGCCATCGAACGGCGTGTAATCCCCGCCCGTCAAACCGTGGTAAGCCTCTTCGATATTGATGGCCGCGATGTAGTACGCCAGCAACACAATCTCGTTGGCGTGCAGCTCGTTTTGATACTTACGCTTGGCTGCGTCGGGCGAAATGAGGCCCGACTGGAGGAGCCGCACCAGGAAGGTACCCGTGCCCGTGAACGGGTCAAGGATATGTACGCCTTCATCGGCCAGCCCTTGGCCAAACTCCGCACGTAGTGCTTCGTCGGCAGACTTGATGATGAAGTCCACCACCGGCACGGGGGTGTAGACGATCCCCAACCGGTCAGCCATCTTCTTGAACGCGATGGCGAAGAACTTGTCATACAGTTCTGTAATGACCTTCTGCTTGCCCTCGGCGTTGTCCACGCCCTCCACCCGCATGCGAACGTCGTTGTAGAACTTGTCCAGGCTTTCGGTTTCTTTGTCGAGCGCCTGGGCTTCCAGGACCTTCAACACCTTGTCCATGGACACCGAGACGGGATTGCTCTTGGAGAACTGGTAGTTCTCGAACAAGGCCTCGAATACGGGCTTGGTGATCAGGTGCTGGGCCAGCATTTCGATCGCGTCTTCTTTGGTGATCGACGGATTGATGTTCTTGTGCAGGCCCTTCAAGAACTGTGCGAATGCCTTGCTGGGCTTGGACTCCGGGTCGGCCAACAACAGCGTGATCCGGTCGATGTGGCGCTGCGCGATATCGGCAACCTTGCCCGCCCACTGTTCGAGGTATTTTCGGCTTCCCACCTTCTGGACGATCTTGGCGAAGATGGCGTCTCGCCACTCTTGCAGGTGTGGAAACGCAAACCCAATCTGCTGGCCAGTCTGGCCGTCCTTGCCGTCTTTGCCTTCGGTGCCAGGCTTCGCCCCACCCACCCCGATGACGTTGATCTTGCCAGCGCCCGGATCCTTGTTCAGGTCAATCTTGTTGATCAGTGCGTTGAAACGGTCGTCGTGCGCGCGCAACGCCTGCAGCACCTGCCAGACGACCTTGTACTTCTTGTTGTCTTTCAACGCCTCTTCGGGCGTGAGGTCCGCAGGCACGCCAATGGGCAGAATGATGTAGCCGTACTTCTTGCCCTCGGCCCGGCGCATGACACGGCCCACGGACTGGACCACGTCCACCACGCTGTCGCGAGGGTTGAGGAACAGCACGGCGTCCAAGGCGGGAACGTCGACACCTTCGGACAAGCAACGGGCGTTGGACAGGATCCGGCACGTGGTGCCTTCGGTCTCTTCCTTCAACCAGTCCAGCTTCTGGTTGCGCAGCAGGACATTGAACGTGCCGTCGACATGCTCGGCTTCGCAGCGCAGCAGGTCGTCATCCTGGCCGTCGATGTATTGGTCAATGACCTCGGGGAAGAGATTGGCCAGGTGCTTGGAGGATTTGATATCCCGGGCAAACGCCACGGCACGACGCATGGGGTGCGGGTCAAGCGTGGCGGTGTTGTCGCCCTCAGTCGTGGCCAGGCGCTTGGACAATCCGTTCCAGCAGCCCACGATCTTCACCACGTCGTCGAGGTTCAGTTCCTTGTTCTCGTCGGCCAGCTGGGATTGGAACGTCTTGGTTACCGACTTTTCGTCCACGGCCAGGACCATGACCTTGTAATCGGCCAGCAAGCCTTGGGACACCGCTTCGCCAAACCCCAGTCGGTGGAACTCGGGCCCAAACAGCGCCACGTTGTCCATGGAGGCAATCTCCGCGCCCGCCTCGTCCGCCTTGGTCTTGCTCTCGTCGGCATAAATCTTGGGCGTCGCCGTCATGTACAGCCGGTGCGTGGCCGCCAGGAACTCGGGTTTGTGGACGCGGACGAACGCACTCTCATCGTTCTCGGCCAGCGTCACGCCCGTGGTGCGGTGCGCTTCGTCGCACACGATCAAATCGAACTCGCCCAGCCCGTGCTTCTTCTGGGCCTGGGAAATCACGTCGATCGACTGGTAGGTGGAGAAGATCACGGTGCGGCGTGTGTCGTTCTTGGGCCGCGCCGCAATCGCCTGCCCCAGACGCTTGGCGTCGGTCGTGGCCGGGAACGCCAGGTCGTGGACGGCGATGTCCTCAGAGTGCTTGCCCACCTTGGTGTCCGAACACACCGCGAATGCCCGGATCTCATCGGTGGCCTGTGCCGTCCACTCCTTGAGCGTCTGGGACAGCAATGAAATGGAGGGCACCAGAAACAGCACCAGCCCATTGCTGGGCGTTTCCTGCTCCATGATTTTGAGCGAGGTGAACGTCTTGCCGGTGCCGCACGCCATGATCATCTTGCCGCGCTCATGCTCGGCAAAGCCCTTGGCCACGGCTTTGAGCGCCGCCTGCTGGTGCTTGAACGGCTTCTTCTTGGTGCGCAGCACGACGTGGTCGGGCTTGGCGAGCGAGAACTTTGACCAGTCAACGGCACTGTCGTCGAGATCCGCAACACGCATGCGAGCGCACGGGATCTGCTGAGTTTCCAGCGCGTCTTCTGCATGCTTGGACCACTTGTCAGTGGTAGAGACAATCAGGCGCGAGGCGAACGGGGACTTGCCCGACGCCGTAAAGAAGCTGTCGATATCGCCCTTCTGCAAGGTGTACGTGGGCGCATAGAACTTGCACTGGATGGCGACCAATGCCCCTGTGTCCCGCTCCTGGGCCACCAGGTCAATGCCGGTGTCGGCCTTGCCCTTGCGGTCGGGCCAGTCGTTCCACATCCACACATCGGAAAACCGCGACACATACAACGGGTCGGTGGTGAGGTACGCCTTCATCAGGCGCTCGAATTTCCCGCCCTTGTCGCGGTGATCGGTGGCAGCCTCGGCTAGTTCGTCGAGGATGTGGTGAATGGTGGTTTCCGACATGGCTTTCCCTTGGTCGCGGGGCGTCCGGCGCGCATTGTCGCCAGAAGTCAAAATGGTGAGTGCCGGGGTAGCACGAGACCCTCCCTGGCGTCGGGCGGTCATACCGCCCGGTCAAGGCTGGATCATCGCATGGCGCCCGGGCGGCGTCAGGGCCGCTTGCGCGCCTTGGATGTGGCTTTGCGTTCGGCCAGGTCAGCGGCCATCTTGGCCACCAGCGCTTCCTGCTGCTTGATCGACAGGCCCTTGCCGTAATCGCGGACGTTCTGCTCGGACTGCAATTGAGCCGCAGGCCGCAACAGGTTGTCCGAATCACGCACCAGCAGGCCCATTTCTTCGGCCAGCTTGACGTAGATCTTGATCGTTTCGGGATCGTCCCAGCCGAAATACTCCATCAACTGGGTGGCCGGCATGATCACGGACATTTCCGTGGCCCGGGTGTGGCGCAGGATGTGTGGCGAGGCCGGCGCCACGCCCATGGCCACCAGGGACACGTTGGCCGGCGGCGTGGCGCCTGGTGCTACAAACAGGCGTTTGAACGCCGTATAGACCGTCTGTCCTGCCACTGGATCCTGTCCGGCCAATCGGTTCTGCCCCGGCTTGGGCTGTGGGAAGACCCATCCCTGCTTCGGCCAATCCTGGGACTTGGGCCCGATCCCCGCGGCTAGGCGCAGCGCGTCCACGGCTTGATCGGGTATGGCGATAGTGCGGTCTTTGTAGGTGCCACGCGCGGCCTTAGTGCGCAGGAACTCCACCGTGGTGGGCATGTCGCGCAGGCTAGCCGTGGGCCAGCGAACCTGCTCCCAGCGCAAGCGAAACGCCTCGGCCCGCCGGCAGCCCGTCCACCGAATAAATCGTAGCGCCGCTTCGACGCTTGGGTGCATGTGGCTTGCGGTCAAGGCTTTGTCGACCTTGCCCCATTCATCCCTCGTCAAGGCGCGAGCCTTGCCCTTTTCGCCCGTCCCCTTGATTTCCCCTGCCAGCCAATCCATTGGCGCTTTCATGTCGTAGTAGTCGGCATGGAACTTGAAACACATGCGCAGCGTGGTGCGGAGCCGACGCTTGGTGTCCGGCTTGGCGGTGCCGTGCGACCACAGGTTCAAAATGGTGCGGAAATTGGCCTGGGTGAGTGCCTGGATATCGGCCTTCAAGATGGCGCCTACAGGGGCCGATACGAGGGGGCGGTTCTTCAACGCATTGGCGCGGCGTCGCGGGTTGGTCAGTACCTCTTCATCCCCGTCCACGGCAAAGCCGCCCATGCGCAGCAGCGTATTGATCTGTCCAATATCATGGGTACGACCCTCTTGTGCGCGCGGCTCCAAGGCAAAGGGCGCGGGCGTGTCGGGATGGCCGTACGCGTGGCCCTTCAAGCCCTCGTCGCGGTAGCGCTCCAACCATTCGCGAAAGGTGCCGGCCACCATGGTCTCCCGCCGGCCAGTCATGCCTTGGCGGGTCAGGTCATGGAAGTAGTTGTTGGAGTAATTGTTGGCGTCCGCGAGCGCATTGGCCTCCCAGAGTCCGTTCTTGGGAGGCAGGTTTTGAAGCAAGCAATCCTTGTCCGGCAGGAACTCGAAGGTCTGCGTGTGGACATGGAACTTGCGCTCGTTGCCCTCCATCCACTGAGTGCGGTGACGAAATCGAAAGTGGTTCTTCCGACGCTCCACGCCCTTTTCCAGCTCGACCTTGGATTTCTTCGCCATGGTTGTCCCCACCTCGTCCCCGGCCCGGAATAGGTGATATTGTCCCCAATGCTGTCCCCAAGAGTCAATTAAGACGCGCAAACCCTTTATTTCAAGCCATTCAATTGAAGTGTCATCTAATTTCGGGACGTAGAGGTCGCAGGTTCGAATCCTGTCTCCCCGACCATTGATCCAATGTCGATCCAGCGGCATCGCATAGACCGGCCCAGCGCCGGTTTTTGCTTTTCAGGGCCTGCTGCGCAAGCCCCGGCAGCCGCCAGGACCGCCGCCCGCAACCCGGCAGCCGATGACTTCCCACACGCCCTCGCACGACACCCAAGCCCGCCTCGCGGGCCGTGCGCTGGTGCTCGCCGGCATCCTGCTGTCGGCGTTCAACCTGCGCACCGCGGTCACTTCGCTGACGCCACTGCTGGACGTGCTCGGCGAAGACTTCGGCTTCGGGCCGACCTTCGCCGGCCTGCTCGGCATGGTCCCCACCGCGGCGTTCGCGGTGGCCGGGGTGGGCACGCCCCGGCTGGCGCACCGGCTGGGCCTGGAACGCACGGCCGTCCTGTCGATGCTCCTGGCCACGGCCGGCCTGCTCTGGCGCTCGCTGACCGGAGGCACCGGCGGCCTGCTGGCCGCCTCCACGGTGGCGTTGCTGGGCATGGGCATCGGCAACGTGATCCTGCCGCCGCTGGTCAAGCGCTACTTCCCGGACCGGGTCGGCCCGGTCAGCAGCCTGTACATCACCGTGCTGCAGCTCGGCACGATGCTGCCCGCATTGCTGGCCGTGCCGCTGGCCGATGCGGCCGGCTGGCGCATCTCGATGGGCGTGTGGACGCTGCTGGCCGCCGCCGCGATCCTGCCGTGGCTGGGCGTGCTGCGGATCGAACGCCGGACCGACAGCGAACTGGCCCGGCTCCACGACCGGGCCGTCGTCCCCGGTGACGAAGCCCCGGAACTGGCGGCACCGCCCGCACGCGGCCGGGTTTCGCGCACGGGCCTGGGCTGGGGCCTGGCGCTGATGTTCGGCATGACCTCGCTGATCACCTACGCCATGTTCACCTGGCTGCCAAAGCTCCTGGTCGAAGCGGGCGCCAGTCCTGTTTTCGGCGGGACGATGCTGGCCCTGTTCTCCGCGCTGGGCCTGGTCGGCGCGCTGCTGATGCCCTCGCTCGCGGCGCGGATGCGCAACCCGCTGCCCATCGCCGTGTTCTGCGCGATCTGCCACCTGACCGCATTCGCCGGCCTGCTGTGGGCGCCCATGTCCGCGCCGCTGCTGTGGGTGGCCCTGCTGGGCCTGGGGCCCAGCACGTTCCCGCTGGCGCTGACCCTGATCAACCTGCGCACGCGCACGCCGGCCGCGTCCTCGGCGCTGTCCGGGTTCTCGCAAGGACTCGGTTACACGCTCAGCTGCCTGGGCCCGCTGCTGTTCGGCTGGCTGCATGAACTCAGCCATGGCTGGGCGCTGCCGTTCGCGTTCCTGGTGGCGTGCGTGGGCGTGATGCTGGCCGGCGCGTGGCTGGCCTGCAGGCCCGGATACCTCGAGGATCGCTGGTAGGGGCGGATCGCCGTCGGCTTCGGGAGCTTCACGTCGCGACCGTCTTCAAGAAGCCGACGTCGCTGGTCACGGCTCCTGTGGGAGCGGGCATGACCGCGACCCGACACCGTCGGCACAGGCGACGCTCCCATGGCCTCGACGCCGGGTCGCGGTCATGCCCGCTCCTACACAAACAGAGCGCGGCGCGGCGTCAGAGCAGATCGGGGTGGCGTACCTGGCCCTCGCCGCGCACCACGAACCGCTCCACCGTCAACGCCTCCAGCCCCATCGGGCCATAGGAATGCAGGCGCGTGGTCGAGATGCCGATTTCGGCGCCCAGGCCCAGCTCGCCTCCATCGGAAAAACGCGACGACGCGTTGACCATCACCACCGCCGAGCGTAGCGACTCGACGAACCTGCGCGCGACGGCCTCGTCGCGCGTGGCGATCACTTCGGTGTGGTCGGAGGTGTACTGGCGGATATGGCCGATCGCCGCGTCCAGGTCGGCAACCACGCGCGCGGCGATGATCAGGTCGAGGAACTCGGCGGCATAGTCGTCCGTCGTGGCGGGCACCGCATCGGGCACGAGGGCGCGGGTCGCCTCGTCGCCCCGCAGTTCGACCTGGCGCGCGCGCAGTGCCGCGGCGGCCCGTGGCAGGAACTCGTCGGCCACGTCGGCGTGCACCAGCACGGTCTCCAGCGCGTTGCACACGCCCGGCCGCGAAGCCTTGCCATCGAGCAGCAGGCGCAAGGCCAGGCCGAGGTCGGCATCGCGGTCCACGTACAGGTGGCAGACGCCCTTGTAGTGCTTGATCACCGGCACGCGTGCGTGCTCGGCGACGAAACGGATCAGGCCCTCGCCGCCGCGGGGGATGGCCAGGTCGACGATGTCGGTCAGCTGCAACAGTTCGAGCATGGTCTCGCGGCGCAGGTCGGTGACCAGGGTCAGCACGGCAGGGTCCAGCCCCGCTTCGCCGATGGCACGCTGCAGGGCGGAGGCGATCGCGGTGTTGGAGTGGATCGCTTCGGAGCCGCCGCGCAGGATCACGCCGTTGCCGGCCTTGATGCACAGCGCCGCGGCATCGGCGGTCACGTTGGGGCGCGCTTCGTAGATCATCGCGATGACGCCCAGCGGCACGCGCACGCGCTCGACCTGGATGCCGTTCGGGCGGGTCTCGCGGCGGGTCACCTGGCCGACCGGATCGGGCAACGCGGCGACTTCGCGCAAGGCGCCGGCAATCCCGGACAGCCGCTTGCCGTCGAGCGCCAGGCGGTCGAGCATCGCGCCGGCGATGCCCTTGGCGCGCGCCGCGTCGAGGTCGTGCGCGTTCGCGGCCAGGATCGCGTCGGCGTCGTCATCGAGCGCCCGGGCCATGGACCGCAGGAGTGCGTCCTTGGCGGCGGTGTCCAGTTGGGCGAGCTGCTGCGCGGCCTCGCGGCATCGCGATGCCTGTTCCCTGATGCTTGCCGTTCCGTCCGTGCCGCTCATCTCGCCTCCGGTGTGGGGTGCCGAATTGCCGGGTGTCGAACGCGTCGCCTGCTACATCAGCACCAGGTCGTCGCGATGGATCACGTTGCCGCCGTAGTTGTAGCCCAGGATCGCCTCGATCTCGCGCGAATGGCGGCGCGCGATGCGGCGCACGTCCACCGCCGAGTACTGGCTGATGCCACGGGCGACGCGCTGTTCGCCGCCCGCGTCGCGCAACAGCACCTCGACCATGTCGCCGCGGCGGAAATCGCCCTCCGCCCCGGCGATCCCGCCCGGCAGCAAAGAGGCGCCCTTCTGTGCGATCGCCGCCGCCGCGCCTGCGTCGACCAGGATCGCACCAGGTTCCAGCGGCGCATGCCGCAGCCAGTACTTGCGCGCCGCGATCCGGCTGCGCGCCGCGCGGATGCGGGTGCCTTCAAGCCGGTCGTGCGCCAGTCCGCGCAACACCTCGGAGCGGCGGCCGTTGAACAGCACCGTGTCGATTCCGGCCGCGCCAGCCTTGGACGCGGCTTCGAGCTTCGTGCGCATGCCCCCGGTTCCCACCGCGCTGCCGCTGCCGCCGGCCATGGCGAACACTTCGGGGGTCAGTTCGACCACTTCAGGCACCAGGCGGGCCAGCGGGTTCGTGCGCGGGTTGGCGTCGTACAGGCCGTCGATATCGGTGGCGATGAACAGCACCTCGGCGTCGATCAGCGCGGCGACGATCGCCGCCAGGTTGTCGTTGTCGCCGAGCTTGAGCTCGTCCACCGAAACGGTGTCGTTCTCGTTGACCACCGGCAACGCGCCCAGCGCCAGCAGCTCGTTGAGCGTGGCGCGCGCGTTGAGGTAGCGCCGACGGTTGCGCAGGTCGTCATGGGTCAGCAGTACCTGCGCCACCGGCCGCTCGAAGAAGCGCTGCCACAGGCCGATCATCTGCGCCTGGCCGAGCGCGGCCAGTGCCTGCCGCGCGGCGATCGCCGCGCCGGCCTCGTCGACCTTCGGCAGGATCGCCCGGCCGGCGGCGACCGCGCCTGAGGACACGATCACCACCTCGCGCCCGGCCGCCTGGCTGGCCGAAACGAACTGGGCCAGCCCCAGCGCGAAGCGTGGCGACAGTCCGCCGCCGTCGGCGGCGAGCAGGCTGCTGCCCACTTTCAGTACCGCCCGCCGCCACGCCGGCAGCGACTGCACGATTTGTGTGACGGCGGGATCGGCGCTCATGGGCTCAGCCTGCGCTCCCTTGGCGCGTGTTCCATTCGTGGACGGTGATGTCGGAACTGCCGCTGGTGGCCAGCGGATCGGCGGCGACGATCGCCTGTGCGTGCGCGAGGTCGGCGACGTTCTCAAGCACGTAGGCGCCGCCGCTGCGGTCGGCGAAGCCGCCGGTCATCGCCAGCTGCCCACGCGCGCGCAGGTCGTCGAGGAAGGCCAGGTGCGGCGCGACGACCGCCTCGTCGAAATCCGGGCGGCGCATGGCCACCACGAGGTAGCGGATGGTGATGCTCACAATGCCTCCCAGCGCGCGCGCAGCACGTCCAGGCGCAGGTCAGCGCCCGACCCTGGCGATACGCGCGCCGCGAGGCTGCCTTCGGGCGTGCGTCCCTGCCCGGCCGAATCGGCCGATGCGGCGGCGGCCTTGTAGGCCTCGCGGAATGGAACACCAGCCACCGCCGCCTCCACCGCCACGTCGGTGGCGTACATGCCCGAGTCGATCGCGGCGCGCAGCCTGTCTTCGCGCCATTCCAGATTGGCCAGCAAGGCCGGCAGCAGCTCCAGCGCGGCCAGGCCGCGGCCGAAGCCGTGGAAGATCGCACCCTTGGATGCCTGCAGGTCGCGGTGGTAGCCCGATGGCAGCGACAGCAGCTGCTCGATCTCGGTGCGCGCGGCGGCCACGCTGGCGTGGGTGGCACGCATCAGTTCGATCACGTCCGGGTTGCGCTTGTTGGGCATGATCGAACTGCCGGTGGTGTACTGCGCCGGCAGCGCGACGAAGCCGAACTCGGCGCTGGTGAACAGCGACAGGTCCCAGGCGATGCGGCGCAGGTCCAGCGTGGCGCTGCCGAGTGCTTCCAGCGCAGCCATCTCGAACTTGCCGCGCGACAGCTGCGCGTAGATCGGGCTGACCTGCATGCGGGCGAAGTCGAGCGCGCTGGTGGTGTGTTCCCGGTCCAGCTTGAGGTTGACGCCATAGCCCGCGGCGGTGCCCAGCGGATTGGCGTCGACCAGCTTCAGCGTGTCGGCCGCGCGCACCGCGTCGTCGATGAAGGCCTCGGCCCAGCCGGCCCACCACATTCCGGCCGAGGACACCACGGCGCGCTGGATGTGGGTGTAGCCGGGTACCGGCAGCGATGCCTCCGCCTGCGCGCGGTCCAGCGCGACCCCGGCGATCTCGCGCGACAGCTGCGCGACCCGCGCCAGCTTTTCCTTCAGCCACAGGCGCGTGGCGACCAGGACCTGGTCATTGCGGCTGCGGCCGGTGTGGATCTTGCGCCCGGCGTCCCCGAGGCGCTGCGTCAGGCGCGCCTCGATCGCCGAATGCCCGTCTTCGTAGGATTCGTCCAGGACGAAGGCGCCGGAACGGAAGTCGTCGGCCAGGATCGCCAGCTCGCGGACCAGGCCGTCCAGTTCGCCCTGCGAGAGGATGCCGATGCGCTGCAGGCCTTCGGCGTGCGCGCGGCTGGCGGCGATGTCATGCAGGAAGAACTCGCGGTCCAGGATCACGTCGTCGCCGGCGAGGAAGCGCTGGATCTGCGCATCCACCGCCACGCCGGGCTTCTGCCACAACAGGTCTGCCACGGGGTTACTCCTTCACCGGGATCGAAGCCAGCTCGTCGAAGCCCAGCGCGATGTTGATGTTCTGCATGGCCTGGGTGGCCGCGCCCTTGAGCAGGTTGTCCAGGGTCGCCACCACCACCAGGCGCTTGCCGCCCGGGGCCACGGTGAATCCGCCGATCTCCACGCCGTGCCGGCCGGCGATCCGGCTGACCCACGGCGCCTGTTCGACCACCTCCACCAGCGGCTCGCCGGCGTAGCGCTGCTCGTAGCGCGCGCGCACCCAGTCGGCCTTCACCGGCTCGGTCAGCCACAGGTTGGCGGTCAGGGTGATGCCGCGGAAGTGCGGGGCCACGTGCGGCATGAACTCCACCGGCACGCGCAGCTGCGTGGAGACCTCGCGCTCGTGAATGTGGTCGGCCAGCGCATACGGCATCAGGTTGTCGCGCAGCAGCTCGACGTTGTTCTTGTCCGACGGCGTGGTACCCGCACCGGAGTAGCCGGAGACACCGAAACACTGCGGCGGGCCGGCCAGGTATTCGAGCATCGGCCAGATCGCCAGTTGCATCGCGGTGGCGTAGCAGCCGGGATTGCTGATCCGCTTCTGCCCTGCATAGCGGTCGCGGGTGATCTCGGGCAGGCCGTAGTACCAGGCCGGATCGAAGCGGTGGTCGGCCGACAGGTCCACCACCAGCGTCTGCGGCGCGGCCGCGTCGATGCCGGCGACGATCTCCGCCGACTTGCCGTTGGGCAGGGCCAGCACGACCACGTCGGCGCCCTTGGCGGCGACTTCATCGTGGCCGATGTTCTCGTAGCGCAGCTCGCCGCGGTAGGCGTCGTTGTGGTCGGCCACGCGCTGGCCGGCAAGCTCGCGCGAGGACACGAACGCCAGTTCCAGCTGCGGATGCGCGGTGACCAGGCGGATCAGCTCGGCGCCGGTGTGGCCGCGCGCGCCGACGATGCCGATGGATTTCTTGGTCGTCATGTCCGTTCCTCAGCCCCGCAGCGTCGGCTGGCGGGTGGCGCAATGGGCCACGCAGCGCGCAATCCGGTCGAAGCCGTCGTCGCCTTCGAGCCCGTACCAGAACACCTTCCACTTCTCCTGCTTGATGCAGCCGTCGGATTCGGCGTAGTAGAAGATGTTGACCTGGTTGTTGTGCCGCGAGCGCCAGAACAGGCTTGGCGTCTCCTCGCGCATCACGTTCCACACCGCCCGGCCCAGGCCTTCGCCCTGCGCGTCGTCGAGCACGGCGAACTTGTCCAGGTACACCCCTTCGGCGGTGTCGACCAGGACCACCGCCGCCCGGTAGTTCTCGCTAACGTAGGCACGCAGCAGCGGGGTGCGCTCGAAGTAGTCCGGCAGCAGCTCGCGGCCGAAGCTCGATTCGATCAGCGACTTCATCCGCTCCCGGTCCAGCTCGGCCCACGAGGTCGCGCGCAGCACCTTCTCGCCACGGCGGACCAGCGTCCCCGAACCCTTGTGGGTGAACAGTTCCTTGGCCAGGTCGGCCGGCCGGGTGATCGAGACCGACGAGGTCAGCGGCAGCGTGTCCAGCAACGCCTTGATCTGCTCGATCTTGACCTTCATGCCACCGTGCAGCCACGGCTGCGCCATCAGGTGTTCGTACTCGGTGGACAGGTTGATCGAATCGATCACCTTGCCCTCCTCGTCCAGCAGGCCGCCCGTGCCGGTCAGGAAGATGATCTTGTACGGCTGCAGCACCTGGACCAGTTCGTTGGCCGAGAAATCGGCGTTGACGTTGAGGATCTGCCCGCCAGCGGTTTCACCGAGGCTGGCGATCACCGGGATCGACCCGGCCTGCAGGCTGGCCTCGATCGGCGCCAGGTTCACCGCCTGCACCTCGCCCACCAGGCCGTAGGTGTCGCGGTCCTTGTAGTCGGCCTCGAACACGCCACCGGTGATCGAAGTAGCGCGCGCACCGGCCTGTTGCAGTGCTTCGACCAGCTGCAGGTTCGAAGCCTGGAACACCCGGCGCACGATCGCCAGCGCCTCGGGCGTGGTCACCCGCAGGCCGTCGACGGTCTTCTTCTCGATGCCGGCCGCCGACAGTTCCTGGTCCAGCTGCGGACCGGCGCCGTGCACGACGATCGGAGTCAGCCCGACTTCCTGCAGGAAGGTCAGCGAGGACGTCAGCGACTCCAGGTCGTCGCGCAGCACCGCGCCGCCGACCTTGACCACGGCGAAGCGCTTGGCGTCCAGCTGCGAGAAGCGCTTGAGGTACTGGCTGATCTCTTTCGCGCTGGCCATGCTCGAAAGCAGGCGCACGATGGTCTGGCGGGTCTGGGTCTGGTTCGCGGGAACGTTCACGTAGGTCGGGTCTTCCGGTAAGTCGTAGGAAAGGCGGGAGGAAAGACGCGGATTACGTCGTGCCGTTGATGATCCGATGGACCGAGCCGGCATAACGCTGCAGCTGCTCCAGCGTCACGAATTCGTCGGCGGTATGCGCCTGGGCGATGTCGCCCGGGCCGTAGACCATCGCGGTGTAGCCGCCCGCGGAGAACAGCGAGGCCTCGGTCCAGAAGTCGACCGCGTTGCCGATCGGCAGGTCCAGCGCGTCGGCCACGTCGCGCGCGGCCAGGCGCCGTTCCTCGGCGTGCGCTACGTCGCCGGAAGGCAGGCTCGGTCCGCGGAACGTCTCTTCGAAGTGCGCAGCCGCCGGCTCGGCAAAGCCCGCGAACGTTTCCAGCAGCGCATCGATGTCCATCGACGGCAACGGACGGAAGCCGAAACGCAGCTCGGCCTCCGGCGCGATCATGTTGGCCTTGATCCCGCCTTCGATACGGCCGATGTTGAAGCGCAGGCCGGTCAGCCCGCCGAAGCGCGCATGCGCCAGCGACTGCACGTGGTCGAGCGCACGATCGCCCCAGCGCACCGCCTGGTGCAGCGCGCTGGCGGCCGCATCCTGCTGGCCGGATGCATGGCCGGCGCGACCCTTGAACCGCATCAGTACCGAGGAGATGCCGCGGTGGGCCAGCACCGCCTCGCCCATCGTCGGCTCGGCGACCAGCACCGCCTCGTAAGGAATGCCGCGCGCCAGGAACGCGGCGATGCATCGCGGGTCGTTGGCCTCCTCGTCGGAGGAGAACAGGAACGCGGCATCGCCCTCGCCGGCATTGGCCGCGGCCAGCAGTGCGGCGGCCGCGCCCTTGATGTCGCACACGCCCAGGCCGACCACGCGATCGTCGAGCCGGCGCATCAGGTGTGGATCAGCGCTCCAGTGCGGCGAGTCGGGCACCGTATCCAGGTGCACGTTGAACAGGTATTTCGGCGTGCCACGCACCGCGTACAGGCTGACCGCGCCCGCGCCATGGTCGACCACCTCGACCTGGAAACCCGGCAGCTGCGCGCGCAGGTAATCGAAGATGCCGCCCTCGGCGGCGATGGCGCGCGGCGGGTTGCGGGTGTCGAACGACACCAGCTTTCCAAGGTGGGACAACGTGGATGCGAGCAGGTCGGTCATCGGATCGGGTTCAGGAGGCCGCCATGGCGGACGGGTAGATGTCGGGACGCAGGATTTCCATCAGCGTCTGCGGCCGCGATGGCGCGGTGAAACCGTAGTGCGCGTACAGGCCATGGGCATCGCCCGTGGCGAGCATGAACCGCCGCAGTCCCTGCAACTGGGGATGGACCATGACCGCATCCATCAACCGCTTGCCGAAGCCACGCCCGCGCTGCGACGGCAGCACGAACACGTCGGCCAGGTAAGCGAACGTCGCACCGTCGGTGGTCACCCGGGCGAAGGCCACCTGCCCCGCGCCTTCGAGGTATCCACCGAAGCACAGCGAACCGGCGATCGCCCGCTCCAGGGTCGTGCGCGGGATGCCACGGCTCCAGTACGCCTCCTGCGACAGGAAGCCGTGGATCAGGTCCACGTCCAGTTCGTCGCGATCGGTGCTGATGCGCAGCGTTGCCATGTCAGAGGTTCCGGGCGAATTCGACGAAACCGGCGTCGCGGACCCAGCCTTCGGCTGCGTAGAGCGACTGCGCCGGACCGTTGTCCACCGCCGTCGAAAGCACCAGCTTCACCGCACCGCGCGAACGCGCGTCGTCGCCGGCGCGGCGCAGCAAAGCGCGGGCCACCCCGCGTCCGCGACCATCCGGGGCGACGAACAGGTCGTTGAGGATCTCGATCGGTGCGGTACCCACCGAGGTGAACGAGGGATACAGCTGGACGAAGCCGAGCGCCGCGCCCTGCGCATCCACCGCCAGCAGCAGGTGCGAGTCGCCCCGCTCCAGCCGCTCGCGCAGGAACGCGCCGGCGCGCAACGGGTCGGACGGCTGCCCGTAGAACACCCGGTAGCCGTCGAACAGCGCGGCCAGCGCCGGCAGGTCGTCCTGGCCGGCGCTGCGCACCTCGAAGCTGGCGGTCGCCTCGCTCATCGCGTCATCGCCTCAGCGGTTGACCTCGGCCCACAGGGTGCTGCTCATGCCGAACAGCTTGATGAAGCCCTCGGCTTCCTCCACGCCCCAGTCGGCCGACTGCGCGTAGGTGGCACCCTTGGCGTTGAGGATGTGCGGCGAGCGGATCGCGACCGCATCGACGCGACCGCCACGGGTCTCCAGCACGACCTCGCCGTTGACCTGCGACTGCGAGGACTCCAGGAACGCTTCCAGGTCGGCCTTGAGCGGGTCGTGGTAGAAGCCTTCGTAGACCAGTTCCACCCACTTGCGTGCCACGTCCGGCTTGAAGCGGTTCTGCTGCTTGCTCAGCACCGCTTCCTCCAGCGCGCGGTGCGCGGCCAGCAGTGCGGTCAGGCCCGGGGCTTCGTACACGATCCGGCCTTTCAGCCCGATCACGGTGTCGCCGGTGTACATGCCGCGGCCGACACCGTACTGGGCGAACATGGTGTTGAGCCTGGCCAGGATCTTCGCGCCCTCCATCGGCTTGCCGTCCAGCTCGACCGCTTCGCCGGCGACGAACTTCAGGGTCACCGTGAGCGGCTCGGCCGGCCACGACGCACGCGGCACGCACCAGCCACGCGCACCCTCGCCCGGGGCCTCCCACTTGTCGATCTCGCCGCCGGACATGGTCACGCCCAGCAGGTTCTCGTTGATCGTGTAGTGCTTCTGCTTGGCGCGCACCTCGAAGCCGCGCTCCTCCAGGTACTTTTGCTCGTAGGCGCGGGTCTGGGTGTGCTGCTTCTGGATCTCGCGGATCGGCGCCACGATGCGGTAGTCGCCCTGCGCCTTGACCGCCAGGTCGAAGCGCACCTGGTCGTTGCCCATGCCGGTGCAGCCGTGCGCGATCGCATTGGTGCCCAGCTCGGTCGCGCGCGACAGCGCCGCGTCCACGATCAGGTAGCGGTCGGAAACCAGCAGCGGATACTGCCCCTGGTAACCCTCGCCCGCGCGGACGAACGGCTTGACGAAGCCGTTCCAGATCGCGTCGCCGCCGTCGACGGTGACGTGGCTGGCCACGCCCAGCTCGGCCGCGCGCGCTTCGATGAAGGCGCGCTCCTCGGCGTCGACGCCGCCGGTGTCGGCGAACACCGTGTGCACGTTCCAGCCCTGCTCCTTGAGGTAGGGCACGCAGAAGCTGGTATCCAGGCCGCCGGAAAAGGCCAGGACGATGTCGCGGGAAGTGTTGGGGCTGGTGCTCATGTCGGTGTTTCCGTGGGGAATGCGTGGGAGTTCGTTTACTTCGGATGCTTCAGCGCACCAGGGCGGACATCACCGCCTTCTGCACGTGCAGGCGGTTCTCGGCTTCGTCGATGGCAATGCAGTTCGCGGAATCCATCACCGCGTCGGTGGCCTTGACGTTGCGGCGCAGCGGCAGGCAGTGCGAGAACACGCCGTTGTTGGTCAGCGCCATCTTGCGCTCGTCGACGATGAAATCCTTGAACCGGTCGCGGATCGGCTTTTCAGGTTCCCAGTTGCCGAAATAAGGCAGCGCACCCCAGCTCTTGGCATAGACCACGTCTGCGCCGGCATAGGCGCTGTCGATGTCGTGGCTGACCTGGAACGAGCCGCCGTTCTCGGCCACGTTGCGCTCGGCCCAGCCCATGTAGCGCTCGTCGAGGATGTATTCCGGTGTCGGGCACAGCAGGGTCACGTCCATGCCCATGCGCGTGGCGATGGTCAGCGCCGAGTTGGCCACCGCGGTGTTCAACGGCTTGGGGTGGTAGGTCCAGGTCAGCACGTACTTCCTGCCGCGCAGGTCCGGGGTGCCGAAGTGCTCCTGCAGCGCCAGCGCATGCGCAAGCTCCTGGCAGGGATGGGTGATCGTCTCCATGTTGATCACAGGCACGGTCGAGTACTTCGCGAAGGCCTTGAGCACGTGGTCCTCGCGGTCGTAGCTCCAGTCCTTGAACTTCGGGAATGCGCGCACGCCGATCAGGTCGACGTAGCGGGCCAGCACCCGCGCCACTTCGGCGATGTGTTCCTCGGTATCGCCATCCATCACCGTGCCCAGCTCGAACTCGATCGGCCACGCGTCCTTGCCCGGCTGCAGCACGATCGCGTGGCCACCGAGCTGGAACGCGCCCAGCTCGAAACTGGTGCGCGTGCGCATGGACGGGTTGAAGAACACCAGTGCGATCGACTTGCCCTTGAGCTCGCCGCCCAGCTTGTTGCGCTTGAACAGCGCAGCCTGGGTCAGCAAGGCATCCAGTTCGGGACGGCTCCAGTCCTGGGTGTTGAGGAAGTGCTTGAGCGACATCGATCGTTCCCTTGCAGTGGTGGCGGCCGCGACCGTGGTCGCGCGTGGACGGGTTCTACCGGACAGGCCGGGCTTGGAGCGGTGTTCTCTTGCGGGTGAAACTTTTGCCAGGCCGGAAATGAAAAAACCCAGCCTCAGAGCTGGGTTTTCCGAACGGACAGCACGACGCTCCGGTCACCCAGCTGAAAGGTGGGGTTCCGGTCGGCGCGCACGCGACGTCATCCCGGAGGCCATCCGGGCGGCGCTTGCGGCGTGCGGCTGAAGGTCGGTGTTCATTGGTCACGCATGTTCGCACGCAGGCGCGGGCAGGCGCAAGCGCGCGGGGTCAGGGCGGCGGCAGGGGCGGCGCTTCGGCTTCCCAGGGCGTGACTGCGACCCGGACGCGCAGGCGGTTGCCCGGATCCTCGGCCAGGCGCGACCGGTACTTGGTGCCCTTGTAGACATAGTCCACGTCGTAGGCGATCGGACGCTGGAACTGCCGGTCCACCTGGACCAGGCGACAGTTCTCGCGCTTGGCCGGTGCAGCCGGTGCGGCCGGCACCGGCGTGGTGGCGGCCTCGTCACTGGAGAACACGCCCTTGACCGAATCGAACATGCGGGTGAACACGCCGGGCTCGTGCGGCTTGGCAGCGGGCTTGTCCTGCGGCGCTGGCGATGGCTCGCAGTGTTCCTCGGTGCGGGAGGCTCGCAGGGTCTGGTAGACCGGCTCCACGCGCAGAACCTGGGCATAGTCGATCTTGACGTTCTCCGCCGGTACTACCCGGATCCGGCCATCGACCTGGCCCGCCTCCTGGGCGGCCGCAGGCTGCAGCGCGCAGCAGGCCATGCCCAGCAGTGTGGCTTCGAGCAAGCGGCGCATCGGGACCGGAGGTGACAGGAACAGGCTCACAGTTTAGGCGGCGCGCCTTGCAGCCCGCTGAACCGCACCACACGGGCACTGGATCGACACGCCTGGCAAGCCTCGCGGAGGGGTGGCCCGGCCGACTCCGGGGCACGTCGAGCTAGAATCCCCCGTCTCCGTCACCACCCCACCGTGCCGATGCCCCTGCGCCTGTACAACAGCCTGACGCGCCGGGTCGAGCCGTTCGACCCGCTCGACCCCGCTTCCCCGACGATGTACGTGTGCGGACCGACGGTCTACAACTACGTGCACATCGGCAACGCGCGCGGCCCGGTGGTGTTCGGCGTACTGGCCGCCTTGCTGCGACGGCGGCACGGCGGACTGCGCTACGCGCGCAACATCACCGACGTGGACGACAAGATCAACGCCGCGGCCGCCGCGCAGGGCGTGCCGATCACTGCGATCACCGATCGCTTCGCGGCCGCGTACCGCGAAGACATGGCCGCCCTGGGGGTGACCGGGACCTTCGCCCCGGACATCGAACCGGAAGCAACCGCCCACATCGGCACGATCATCGCGATGATCCAGCGCCTGATCGAAAGCGGCCATGCCTATGCGGCCGAAGGCCATGCGCTGTTCTCGGTCGGCAGCTTCGCCCAGTACGGCCAGCTCTCGCGCCGCGATCCGGAGGAAATGCTCGCCGGCGCGCGCGTCGAAGTGGCCCCGTACAAGCGCGACCCCGGCGACTTCGTGCTGTGGAAGCCCTCCACCCCCGACCTGCCCGGCTGGGATTCGCCGTGGGGTCGCGGCCGACCGGGTTGGCACATCGAATGCTCGGCCATGGCCCAGGCCCACCTCGGGCCGACCATCGACATCCATGCCGGCGGCATCGACCTGCAGTTCCCGCACCACGAGAACGAAGTCGCCCAGAGCCAGTGCGCGCACGGCGGCGCGACGTTCGCCCGCTTCTGGCTGCACAACGGCATGCTCAACTTCGGCGGCGCCAAGATGAGCAAGTCGCTGGGCAACGTGGAAAAGGTCCATGACCTGGTCCGCGCGCATCCGCCCGAAGCACTGCGCTACGCCCTGCTCAGCGCGCACTACCGGCAGCCGCTGGACTGGTCCGATGCGTTGATCGAACAGTCGCTGCGCACGCTGGACCGGCTGTACGGGACGTTGCGCGACCTGGGCGATGTCGCCGCCACGCCGGTGATCCCGCGCGCGGTCGAGGACGCCCTCGAGGACGACCTCAACACCCCGCTGGCGTTGGCCGAAGTGGCGCGCATCGCCAGCGAGGCGCGCAGGGCCACCGATGCGGCCGAGCGGGCACGCCTGAAGGGCGAGCTGCTCGGTGCCGGGCTGGCCCTGGGCGTGCTGCAGCAGCCCGCGGCGGAGTGGTTCAACCGTGGCGCCTCCGGCGACGACGATGCGCGCATCCAGGCCCTGGTCGAGGAACGCGCGGCCGCGAAGCAAGGCCGCGATTTCGCCCGTGCCGATGCCATCCGCGACCAGCTTGCCGGCGAGGGCATCCTGCTGGAGGACACGCCACAGGGCGTGAGATGGAAGCGGGGCTGAGCCGGCACGCCCCAGGCATCCCGCGCGGGTAGCGCGGCGGCAGCCAGGACAACGCAAAGGATCCACCGTCGGCGTGTGGCCGGCCGGGTCCTCCCACGAAAGCAGCAAGGCAAGAATCGACAACGTGAGCGAAACCACTTTCCCCCTCGAACCCACCGCTGTGGCCGCACAAGCCGCGATCAAGGAAGAGTTCGCCTTCTTCGGCGACTGGTCCGAACGCTACCAGTACCTGATCGACCTGGGCCGCAAGCTGCCGCCCTTTCCCGATGCATGGAAAGCCGAGGAGCACCGCCTGCTGGGCTGCCAGTCGCTGGTCTGGATCGTGCCGCAGGGCAACCGCGAGCGCCTGGACTTCCATGCCATCAGCGACTCGGCCATCGTCTCGGGCCTGATCTTCCTGGCGCTGCGGGTGTATTCGGGCCGGTCCGCCGCCGAGATCCTGGCCACCGAACCGGACTACATCGCCGACATCGGCCTGGCCAGGCACCTGTCCCCGACCCGCAGCAATGGCCTGGCCTCGCTGCTGGCCTTCATCCGCGACACCGCGCGCCAGCAGGCCTGAAGTGGCGGGCGCGCCGGGCCTGGCGGTGCCCTCGCCCCTGCGCGAGCCCGGCTACCGGGTCCTGCTTGGCTACCGGCTGTGCGCGATCCTCTCCTACCAGATCGTCGCAGTCACCGTCGGCTGGCATGTCTACGAACTGACCCGCAATACATTCGCGCTGGCCCTGGTCGGCCTGGCCGAAGTGCTGCCGTTCATCGGCATGGCCCTGTTCGCCGGCTACCTGGTCGACCACCTGCCCAAGCGGCGCCTGGGTGCGACCGCCTGCGCCGGGCTGGCCACCACCGCGTTGCTGCTGACCCTGATTTCCACCGGCCACCTGGCCCCGGGCCAGACCTGGCCGATCTACGCGGCGATCGTGCTCACCGGCCTGGTGCGTTCGTTCCTCACGCCTGTCTATACCGCCCTGTTCGCCCAGGTACTGCGTCGCGAGCAGTTCGCGCGCGGGGCCAGCATCGGCAGCATCGCCTTCCAGACCGCGCTGGTCTGCGGACCGGCACTGGGCGGGGTGATGGTCGGCTGGGCCGGGAAGACCGCGGCCTACGCGCTGGCCGCGGTACTGGCCCTGGTCGCCGGCGCCGTGCTGCTGTCGTTGCGGGTGGCCGAGCCGCGCGCGGAAGGCCCGCGCGCGCCGGTGTTCACCAGCATTGGTGATGGCCTGCGTTTCGTGTTCAACAACCAGATCATGCTCGCCGCGCAGGCGCTGGACCTGTTCGCAGTCCTGTTCGGCGGTGCGATCTCGCTGGCGCCGGCGTTCATCGCCGAGATCCTGCACTACGGACCGGAAGGACTGGGCATCCTGCGCGGCGCACCGGCGCTGGGCGCGGTCGCGGTCGGCATCGTGCTCGCCCGCAGGCCACCGGGACGCCACGCCGGGCGCCTGTTGCTGTGGGCCGTGGCCGGGTTCGGCGTGTGCATCATCGGTTTCGGCCTGTCGCAGCACTTCTGGCTGTCGGCCCTGTTCCTGCTGCTATCGGGCATCTGCGATGGCGTCTCGGTGGTGATGCGCACGACCATCATGCAGCTGGTCACCCCGGATGGCATGCGCGGCCGGGTCGCCTCGATCAACGGCATCTTCATCGGCTCGTCCAACGAGCTGGGCGCGTTCTACGCCGGCTCGATGGCCCGCTTGCTGGGCCTGGTCCCGGCGGTGGTGCTGGGCGGCTTCGTCACGCTGGGCGTGGTCGCCACCACCGCGGTCAAGGCGCCGAACCTGCGGCGGCTGGACCTGAAGGACCTGCAATGAGGACCACGACCAGGCACGTGCGCACCAGGACCTGACCTTACCGGCGCCCCGGACGGTCACCAACGGGACCATGCGTGGGAGCGGCTTGCGCGCGATGCCGAAAGACGCAGGCCGGAAATGACGAAGCCCGCCGGAGGGCGGGCTTCGTGGATCGCATCGCGGCGGGGCTTATTCGCCCTGCTGCTTCTGCATGTGCTCCCAGCGTTCCTGCGCGTCGATGGTGCGCTCGGCGGTCAGGCGCGCCTCCAGGCGCTCCAGGCCGATCTCCTCGCCGGTATCCACGCAGAAGCCGTAATCGCCAGCTTCCAGCCGCTTGAGCGTGCTGTCGATCTTGCCGATCAGCTTGCGGTAGCGGTCGCGGGTGCGCAGTTCGAGCGAGTTCTCGGTCTCGCGGGTGGCGCGCTCGGCCTCGTCGCCGATGTCGCGCACTTCGTCCTTGAGGTTCTCGATGGTCTGCTTGGATTCCTCGACCAGGTCCGCCCGCCATTGCAGCAGGCGCTGGCGGAAGTATTCCTGCTGCAGCGGGCTCATGTACTCCTCGTCCGCCTTGGGCTTGTAGCCCTTGGGCAGCTGCGGGCGACCGGTGGTTTCATCCACCTTGTAGTCGATGACACGGGCGGTATTGCGCAGGGACGGTGCTTCGGACTTCTTGGACACGATGGCCACGGCGACCTTGCCCTTCGGCCTCGGGGCCGTCTGCGAGGGCGAGACGACCAGGGTGGAGGGCTTGATGGGATTCTTGGCGGGGGATTTCTTTGCGGACACGGGCTTCGATGTGGCTGGAGCGGCCGCCTGCGCCGGCTTTGCAGGAGCAGGCTTCACGGAAGCTGACTTTGCAGGTGCTGGTTTTGCGGGGACCGACTTGGAGGGGACCGGTTTGGCGGGAGCGGACTTGACCGGCGCGGCCTTGGCCACGGCGGACTTCGCCGGAACCGGCTTGGACACCGGCTTTGCGGCCGGCTTGGTGACGGGTTTCGCGGGAGCCTTCTTCGCCGCCGGCTTGCTCGCCGGGGCTGGCTTGGCGCCCTTCTGCGGGGCCTTGGCAACCTTCTTCGCCGCAGGCTTGGCAACGGGCTTGGCCTTGACCGGCGCCTTCACCACCTTCTTGGCAGCCGGCTTGGCCGCCTTCGCGGCTGGCTTGGCCGGAGCAGCCTTGGCCCCCTTTTGCGGGGTCTTGGCCGCCGGCTTCTTGGCGACGGCCTTCTTGGCAGGAGCAGCGGGCTTCTTGGCCGGCTTCGCGGCCTTCTTCACGGGTTTCTTGGCAGCCACGTACGAAGGTTCCTCTCTGGATTTCCCCGTTACCGGGAAAGCGCGCCTTTATAGCTCACCCCACCCTACGCGGCAACCTTGAACGCCGCCGGGTATCATGTCCCGGTGATCGAACGCCTGCTCATCGCGATGTTGCGCGGCTACAAGCGCTTCATCAGCCCCCTGCTCGGCCCACGCTGCCGTTTCGTGCCCAGCTGTTCGGAATACGCGATGCAGGCCATCGCCCTCCACGGCGCCCCGCGTGGCTCCTGGCTGGCCATGCGCCGGCTGGCGCGCTGCCATCCGTTGCATCCGGGGGGCCTGGATCCGGTTCCCGAGCGCCAAGGCCATCCCCCCTCCTGCTCCTGCCCAGGACACCATCGATGAGCACGCTGATCGTCAACGCCCGCCTGGTCAACGAAGGCCGTGAATTCGATGGCGACCTGCGCATCGACAACGGCCGCATCGCGCAGATCGGCCAGGGCCTGCAGGCCCGCGGCGACGAGAAGGTGGTCGATGCCGCCGGCCGCTGGCTGCTGCCGGGCATGATCGACGACCAGGTCCACTTCCGCGAACCGGGGCTGACCCACAAGGGCGACATCGCCAGCGAATCGGCCGCGGCGGTGGCCGGCGGGCTGACCAGCTTCATGGACATGCCCAACACCAACCCGCCCACGCTCGATGCGGCGGCGCTGGAAGCCAAGTACGCGCTGGCCCGGGGCCGCGCCTGGGGCAACCACGGCTTCTACCTGGGTGCCAGCAACGACAACCTCCAGGCGGTGCGCACGCTGGACCCGAAGACGGCGCCGGGCATCAAGGTGTTCATGGGCGCCTCCACCGGCAACATGCTGGTCGACAACCCGGAAACGCTGGACGGCATCTTCCGCGAGGCGCCGACGCCGATCATCACCCACTGCGAGGACACGCCGACCATCGACCGCACCCTCGCCGAGTTCAAGGCGAAGTACGGCGAGGAAGGCCTGACGCCGGAGATGCATCCGGACATCCGCTCGCGCGAGGCCTGCATCAAGTCCACCGAGCTGGCCCTGTCGCTGGCGCGCCGGCACGGCACCCGCCTGCACGTCCTGCACATCTCCACCGCCGACGAGCTGGCGCTGTTCGAGCGCGGGCCGCTGGTGGACGCGGCCGGCAAGGTGCGTAAGAAGATCACTGCCGAGACCTGCATCCATTTCCTGCGCTTCGACCGCGCCGACTACGCGCGACTGGGCAACCTCATCAAGTGCAACCCGGCGATCAAGGACGCTTCCGACCGCGAAGCGCTGATCCAGGCCCTGGTCGAAGACGTGGTCGACGTGCTGGCGACCGACCACGCGCCGCACACCCTGGAGGAGAAGCAGAAGCCCTTCCTGCAGGCGCCTTCGGGCCTGCCGCTGGTGCAGTACGCGCTGCTCGCGGCGATCGAGCTGGTCCACGAGAAGCGCATGGACATCACCCGCGTGGTGCAGAAGGTCTCGCATGCGCCGGCGCAGCTGTTCGACGTCAAGGAGCGCGGCTATCTGCGCGAGGGCTACTGGGCCGACCTGGTCCTGGTCGACGACGAAGCGCTGACGGTGCGTCGCGAAGACGTGCTGTCCAAGTGCGGCTGGTCGCCGTTCGAGGGCACCACCTTCCGCTCGCGGATCGGCGCGACCTGGGTCAACGGGCGCCTGGTCTGGAATGGCCGCGAACTGATCGGCACCCCGGCCGGGCATCGACTGGAATTCGATCGCTGATGCCAGTGCGGATCGTTGCCGGCCTGCGCCGGTTGCGTGCCCTGGCAGGAGCGTCCGCGCTGGCCGCGGCGCTGGTTCCGGCCGCCGTCACCGCCCAGTCCGACGACCGCGTCGTGTTTCCCGCCAGCGTGCCGCAGGGCGCCATGGTCCTGGGCAAAGTGCCGCCGGGCAGCCGCGTGGAGTACGCAGGCCGCTCGTTGCGAACCACCGGCTACGGCAGCGTGGTGTTCGGCATCGGCCGCGACGAGAGTGGACCGGTGCAGGTCACGGTCATCCGACCGGACGGGAGCCGTCGCGACGCGAGCATCGCCGTCACTGCGCGCGACTGGCCGGTGCAGCGGGTGGACGGCGTCCCGCCGAAGACGGTGGATCCGCCGCCGGCGATCGCCGAGCGGATCCGGCGCGAACAGGCACAGGTCACCGCCGCGCGCGCGCGCGACGACGATCGCGCCGACTTCGCCAGGCCTTTCACCTGGCCGGTGCAGGGCCGGATCAGCGGTCGCTTCGGCAACCAGCGCGTCTACAACGGCAAGCCGGGATCGCCCCACTCGGGCATGGACATCGCCGCGCCCACCGGCACGCCAGTCCTGGCGCCAGCGGCCGGCGTGGCCACCTTCGCCGCGCCGGACCTCTACCTGACCGGCGGCACCGTGCTGCTGGACCATGGCTTCGGGATCAGCTCCAACTTCCTGCACCTTTCGCGGATCGACGTGAAGGCAGGCGACCGTGTCGAGCAGGGCCAGGTGATAGGCGCCGTGGGCGCGACCGGGCGTGCGACCGGGCCGCACCTGCATTGGGGGATGAACTGGTTCGACGTGCGCATCGACCCGCTACTGGTGCTCGAGCGCCCGAAGTAGCGTCGTCGCTTTACCGCCGCAGCGCGCGGCGGCGCGTCTTACGCCCTTGCAACCACCAACGCATCATGGCGCGGTTCGACGTGCGCATCGACCCGCTACTGGTGCTCGAGCGAACGCAGTAGCGTCGTCGTTTTACCGCCGCAGCGCGCGGCGGCGCGTCTTACGCCCCGCAACCACCAACGCATCATGGCGCGGCTCGACGTGCGCATCGATGCGCTCTGGTGCTCGGGCGGACGCAGTAGCGGTGCGCGGCGGCTATTTTGAGGTTCTTCCCCCGACTCCGTGGAGGGTCGCCCGGATCTGGAGTGGCCACGACCGGTGGAGCGGGTCGGCCGTATGCCTGTCCTTCACTGGGGAGTAGAACCTCTTGGGGTCCTGTTCCGTTTCGGTGAGGCCGGGATCTTGGCCTCGCCGCGACCTGCGGCCCACTACGGGGCTATCGGATCGCTGGCGTACATCGGGCTCCTTGTAGGAGCGGGCATGACCGCGACACCGACGTCATCGGCATGGACGACGTCCGGAGGTTCCGGCGGCCTCGGTGTCGCGGCCATGCCCGCTCCTACAAGGGCACAGCCACGCTCAGGCGGTCGGACCGCTGCCGCTGACCGTGGCGACCGCGTCGTGCGGATGCAGGCTCTCGAAGTGCGAGACGGTGGCCTGGTAACGCTCGATCCGCGGGTCGGCCGACAGCACCGAGGCCACGCGTCGCGCGGCGTCCTCGCAGAACATCAGGTTGTCCGCGTTGAGCATGGCAAAGGCCTGCTCGTCCTCGCGCTTGACCGCGGTCTGCACAGGCGTGCCGAGCGCGGCCTCCAGCGCGTCGACCAGCGCCACCAGCGGCAGCTCGTCGAACTGCGGACGAAGTTCCACCTTCACCTTGGCTTCGCTGCGCTGCGCATGCGGGGTCGCGGCCATGCCGCGCTCCGAAGCCAGCCAGTCGCTGACCACGCCGGTGGAGATGGGATGGGTGCCGGCGAAATCCCCGGCGAAACGTTCGGCATTGGCCTGGCGCGACAGCGCCGCCGAGCACGGGCAGGTGCTGGAGTATTCGACCCCGAAACCGAGCACCAGCTTCAGGTGGCCGTTCTCGAGCAGCGCCTCGATCTCGACCGGATAGCGCTTCCAGCCCGCGTTGTCGCTGCGCAACGCACGGCGCAGCAGCAGCGCCTCGTAGCGCAGGCGCAGGCGCGCGCTGCCGGACAGGCCAGCCTGCGAATCGACGCTGGCCTGCAGGATGTGGCGCAGCCCGGCGGGGGTGACTTCGTGCCGGGCGAGTTCCTCCTGCAGCCGCATGTACAGGCGCGACATGTGGATGCCGCGCTCGCCGGCCTGCTTCAGGTCGACCGACAGGTCGACCTGGGCGGCGACCTGCACGTGCCCGCCGGCGCCGTCGGAGACGCGCACGGGAATGGCGATGCCTTCCATGCCGACCCAGTCCAGCGGCCGCGCCAGGATGGCGGGCTGGTGGGCGACGTCAGGCAACGAGGCGGCGTGGGAACCGGGAACGGGAACGGACATGGGTTTTCGCTTGCGAAGTCGGGGGAGGCTGCAATGCCAGCACCGCACGGCGGCGGGCGCATCGGCGGCGGAATCGTCCCGGGAACCGGGACCCGACCGGGACGGATTCAGGCGGCAATTGTAGCCGCTGCGGTGCTGATGGCCGCCTCGACGGCGTGCAACGGACTGTCGCACGCAGGGGTAAAGCGCCCGCCCGGGAGAATTCCGGGCACCCCCTGCCCTCAGCCCTGCGCCGCGCGCCAGGCCTGCCAGAGCGTGCGTAGCGGCCAGCGGGAAGCCGGTCGTGGCAGCTGGCCGTCCGCGAAGCGGGCCAGGCGGTGGCGCGCGAACGCCGCCCACATGCGGCGCGCCGGCGCCCCTTCCACCCGTGCCGGCCACACGGCGAGCAGTTCGCCCGCCCACTCGCGCTGGGCGCTTTCACGCCCCGCCGTGGCTTCCGTATCGACCGGCTGGCGGGCCTGCGGCACCGCCTGCAGCCCCGCCTCGGCCAGCCGCGTGGCCAGGACCTGCGCGGCCAGCGCGCGCGGTTCGGCGCGGGGGCCGCCCAGCACCGCGGCCTCGACCGCCACCACGGCCTGTGCATAGCCGGCCAGGGCCGCCAATGCCGCGCCGCCATCGGCCGCGCGCGCGCGCGCCGCGACCAGCGCCGGCAGCGCATCGGCCAGCGCCGACCAGGGCGCCTCCACCGGCTCGAGCAGGCGCCCGAGCGGATGGCGCGAGCGGTGCCCGGCCCAGTCGCGCAGCTCGGTGCCCCACCAGCCCAGCTTGGCGTCCGCCGGCAGCGGGTCGCCGGCGATGTTGAGGATGTCGTCGAACTCCTGCAGCAGCGCGAACCACGCGACGACCCGCTCACGCTGCTCCAGCGGCACGAACACCTCGGCCAGGCGCCATTCTGGCCAGCGTGCGCGCCACTTCTCCAGGAAACCACCCAATGCATCGGATCCGCTCATGCGCCCATTGTAGGTGCGCCGCGCGGAAGGTCAGTCCTCGATCTTGTACTTGGTCTTGACCAGGCTCAGGTAGATCGCGGCGTAGCGGCCGAACCAACGGTCGTCGCCGGCGTGTTCGGCCTCGCACTGGCCCAGCTTCTGCATCGAAGCCTCCAGTCCTTCGATGTACGCGTCGTACTTGCCGCGATAGGTATTGCGCAGGCCCTTGAGCGACTGGGTGATCGGTGGCCGGCCCTGCAACTGCCAGCTGAGCCCGGCCACGCCATGGACGCCCGACGCCGAGTCGCCGAAGGCCATCGCTCCCTCGGCGAACTTGCTGTACTGGCTGGTGATCGACCAGGCCCGATGCAGGTAGTAGCGGTTGAAGTCCAGCTTCTCCATCGCCTGCTGGTAGCACTGCTGGCAGTCCTCGTCGTCGCCGCACGCCGAGGGCGCCTGGAATCCGTCGTCCAGGCCCAGCGGATCGTACTGGCCGTCGTTGGCGTCCAGTCCCTCGTAGAGCTCGGCCAGGTCATCCGCGGAACGCAGCGCCCTGATCCCCCAGCCCGCGGCCTTGCCGACCTCGCCCGTCTCGCCGGCGACGATGTCCGTCACGCCCTGCACGTCGATGCCGGTGAAGTCCTCCAGGTTGCCGATGAACTGGCTCTGCGCCATCACACTCCCGTGCACCGCGCAGGCAGCCAGCACCAGCACCCGCCAACCCGTCCGCCTGCTTCCCGTGTGTGCGTTCATGCGCGCTTCCTCCTCCAGGCCAGGTACGCCAGCGCCAGCAGCACCAGCACCACGCCGGCGACGACCGCCGACCACACGCCGCGCCCGGAGCCGGCCGGCCCCTGGTACTGCGACTGCGGCACCACCACCGGCTTGAGCACCGGCTTGATCTCGTCCCCGACCCAGATCATCAGCTTGTAGGCGGTGCCCGGGTCCGGGCTGCTCACCGCGACCTGGAACTCGCCCTGGGTGCGGAAACGGAAGCTCACCTGCTCGCCCTTCTCCGCCCGCCCCTGTCGCACCGGCGGCTCCCACGGGTACTTGCCGACCGCCAGGTCCAGCCGCGCATCGGGCTGCAGCGGCCGCAGGGTGACCACCACCGGCACCATCATGTGCATGTGCTCGAGGTAGAAGCGGTGCGGCCCGGCAGCGGTCTTGCCACGCACCAGCGCGGCCCGGCCGTCGGCCAGGTCGGGCACCTTCTTCGGCTCGAGGCGGTAGGCCGTGGCCGGCGGGTCGGCCGCCTGCGCGGCGGGCACGCTGGAAAGGGCCAGGCACAGGGCCAGGCAACAGGCGAACGTCAGGCGTACGTGCATGGGAGCCCCTCGAAGGCCGGCGGCAGCGTGCCGCCCACCCGCACGTACGCAAGGACCGCCCCGCAACTGCCACTCCCGACGCCACGATGACGCCATCGCCCCGGAGCCCGTCCGGGGATCGCCTCAGCCGCGGCCGGGACCCGGCCAGGCCGCCGGTGCGAGCAGCTCCTGCGGCTGGTGGGCCATCGCATCGGCCTGCCAGGTTTCCGGATCCTCGCCATCCAGGCGATAGCCCCAGGTCACCGCGATCGACGGCATGCCGGCGGCGCGCGCGGCGACCACGTCGCGCTCGTCATCGCCCACGTAGACGCAGTCGCGCGGATCCACGCCCAGCTGCCGCGCCGCTTCCAGCAGCGGCAGCGGATGCGGCTTCTTCTCCGCGAAGGTGTCGCCGCCGACCAGTACCGCGCAGCGCGACTGCCATTCCAGCCCGGCGACCACGTCGCGGGCCAGGTATTCGGCCTTGTTGGTGATGATGCCCCAGCGCACGCCGTCGCCTTCCAGCGCCTGCAGCATCGCGGCGATGCCGTCGAACAGCACGCTGTGGCGACCGAGCTCCTCGCGGTACACCTGCAGGAACTCGGGCACCAGCGCGTCGCGCCCGGCCTCGTCCAGTTCGGGGAAGGTCGCGGCCACCATCGCCCGTGCACCCTTGGACACGTGCTGGCGCAACACGGCCAGCGTCGTCGGCGCGCGGTCGCGCGCGGCGAGCATGCGGTTGGCGGTGGCGAGCATGTCCGGCGCGCTGTCCAGCAGCGTGCCGTCGAGGTCGAACAGCGCCACGCGCGGAAATCGCGGCGTCATCGCGGCATCGGCCACCTCAGGCCTCCGCCTTGACTGCACAGGCCAGGTAATTGACCTCGGTCCGCTTCGACAGGCTCGCCCGCTGGCGCAGCGGATCGTAGAACAGGCCGCTTACGTCTTCGATCTGCAGGCCGGCCTCGCGCAGCCAGGCCGCCAGCTCGGACGGCTTGATGAACTCGGCGTAGCGGTGCGTGCCCTTGGGCAGCAGTCGCGCCACGTACTCGGCGCCCACGATCGCCAGCGCGAACGCGGCCGGCGTGCGGTTGAGCGTTGACAGGAACAGGCGCCCACCCGGACGCAGCAGCGTCGCGCAGGCGGCGATGATCGAAGCCGGATCCGGCACGTGCTCGAGCATCTCCATGCAGGTGATCGCGTCGAAACTGCCGGGACGCTCGGCGGCAAGCACTTCGACCGCCTTGACCTGGTAGTCGACCTGCACGCCGGACTCCAGCGTGTGCAGGCGCGCGACCTTGACCAGCTCCGGCGCCAGGTCGAGCGCGGTGACCTGGGCGCCGGCACGCGCCAGCGCCTCGCTGAGCAGGCCGCCACCGCAACCGACGTCGAGCACGCGCTGGCCCGCCAGCGCGGCCGGCGCGAGGCGCTGCTTCACGTAATTCAGTCGCACCGGATTGAGCACGTGCAGCGCGCGCTGCGGACCATCCGGATCCCACCAGCGGTTGGCCAGCGCGGCGAACTTGTCCAGCTCGGCTTGGTGGTAGTTGTGCGGCGCCTCGTCGGCGACCGATGGGGTTTCGCTCACGGGTTCCTCCTGCGCGCGCCGGGTCAGCGGCCCAGCGCGGCGATGCGTGCGCGCCACTGGCGCGCGTTGGCGATCAGGGCGGCGGTGTCGATGTCGACCAGCTCGCGCTGGTCCAGCTTGCGGCGCCCGGCGATCCACACGTCGGTCACCTGCTGGCGGCCGGTGGCGTAGACCAGTTGCGACAGCACGTGGTGCAGCGGCTGGGTTTCCAGCGCGGACAGGTCCACGCAGACCAGGTCGGCTTCCTTGCCCGGCTCGATCGAACCGGTGCGCTCGCCGAAGCCCAGCGCGCGCGCGCCGCCCAGGGTGGCCGCGCGCAGCGCGGTAGCCGCATCCAGCGCGGTGGCGTCGTTGGCCACGGCCTTGGCCAGCATTGCCGCGGTGCGCATCTCGCCGAACATGTCCAGGTCGTTGTTGCTGGCGCAGCCGTCGGTGCCGATGGCCAGGTTCACGCCCGCCCGCTGCAGCGCGCAGGCCGGGCAGAAGCCCGAAGCCAGCTTGAGGTTGGACTCGGCGCAATGAGCCACGTGCACGCCACGTTCGGCGCACAGGTGGATTTCCGCGTCGGTCAGCTGGGTCATGTGCACCGCGATCAGGCGCTCGCTGACCAGGCCGAGCCGGTCCAGGCGCGCCAGCGGGCGCTGGCCGTATTCCTTCAGCGAGTCGCTGATTTCCTGCGCGGTCTCGTGCGTATGCAGGTGGACCTGCATGTCCAGCTGGTCGGACAGCATGCGCACGCGCTCGAAGTTGGCGTCGCTGACCGTGTACGGCGCGTGCGGCGCGAACGCGGTGGCCACCAGCGGGTCGTCGCGCCAGGCGTCGTGGACCTCGCCGGCCTTGTCGAAGTACTCGTCGTCGCTGCGCGCCCACGCCGTCGGGAAATTGATCACCGGCAGGCCGACCAGCGCGCGGAAACCGTGGCGCTTGTAGACCGCGGCCTGCACGTCGGGGAAGAAGTAGTTTTCGTTGGCGCAGGTGGTGCCACCGCGCAGCATCTCGGCGATCGCCAGGGCCATGCCGTCGGCCACGAAATCCGGCCCGATCACCGCCGCCTCGACCGGCCAGATGTGCTGCTGCAGCCAGGTCATCAGCGGCAGGTCGTCGGCGATGCCGCGCAGCAGGGTCATCGGATTGTGGGTGTGGGCGTTGACCAGGCCCGGGATCAGCACCGCATCCGGGCGCTGCACCACTTCGGCCGCGGCGAACAGCATCCGCGCCTGCGCGGTCGGCAGCACGGCGACGATGCGCCCGCCGGAAACGGCGACGGCGTGATCCTCCAGGACCACGCCGTGCGGTTCGACCGGGACCACCCAGCCGGCTTCGATGAGCAGGTCGCAGGCCTGCAGGTCACGCGCTTGCAGATCACCCGTCTGGCGCAGGCCGGCTTCGCTCATCGGCTTACTTCACGCGCGAGACGTACTCGCCCGAACGGGTGTCGACCTTGATCGTTTCTTCCTGGCCCACGAACAGCGGCACGCGGACCACCGCGCCGGTCTCCAGGGTGGCCGGCTTGCCGCCGCCACCGGAAGTGTCGCCGCGGACGCCCGGATCGGTCTCGGTGATCTTCAGCTCGACGAAGTTCGGCGGCTGAACCGCGATCGGCGATCCGTTCCACAGGGTCACCACGCAGGGCTCCTCGCCCTTCAGCCACTTCTCGGCGCCGGCCATGCCGGCCTTGTCGGCCTGCACCTGCTCGAAGGTGTCCTGCTGCATGAAGTGCCAGTACTCGCCATCCGAATACAGGTACTGCATGTCGGTATCGACCACGTCGGCGGCCTCGACCGAGTCGGTCGACTTCATCGTCACTTCCTGCACGCGGCCGCTCTTGATCAGGCGGTACTTCACGCGGGTGAAGGCCTGGCCCTTGCCCGGCTTGACGTACTCGGTGTCGCTGATGATCGCCGGCTCGTTGTTGATCAGGATCTTCATCCCGTTCTTGACGTCGTTCATGCCGTAAGAGGCCATGGGAACTCCTTGGGGTATGGCAGGGCCGCCGCAGGACACCGCGGCCTGGCAGTTAGAATGTGGGGAGCCCGCCGGAGCCCGGCGGGTGTGTCTTCTCAGGCCCCACATGATACCTGCAGCCCCCCTGCCCCTGCAGCCGGAAACCGCTCTGGCCCCCACACCCGCCACGCTGCCCCCTGCTCCGCACTGGCAGCGGCTGTGGCGCGAGGCCGTGCGCGACCCGCGCGAGCTGCTGGCCGGGCTGGGCCTGGACGCCGCCGCAGCCGGAATTTCCGACGCGGCCGCTGCCAGCTTCCCCCTGCGAGTGCCACGCGGTTTCATCAAGCGGATGCGGCCCGGCGACCTGAACGATCCGTTGCTGCGCCAGGTGCTGCCGGTCGGCCTGGAGGAGCGGGTCGTCCCCGGCTTCGGCCTGGACGCGGTCGGCGACGGCGCGGCGAAGAAGGCCGAGGGCGTGATCCAGAAATACCGCGGCCGGGCCTTGCTGGTGGCCACCGGCAGCTGTGCCGTGCACTGCCGCTACTGCTTCCGCCGCCATTTCCCCTACGCCGAGGAGACCGCCGCGCGCGACGCCTGGTCTGCCGCGGTGAAGGCGATCGCCGCCGATCCGACGATCGACGAAGTGATCCTGTCCGGTGGCGATCCGCTGTCGCTGGCCACGCCCAAGCTGGCCGAACTGACCGCGCGGCTGGCCGGCATCGCGCACCTGAAGCGCCTGCGCATCCACAGCCGCCTGCCGGTGGTGCTGCCCGAACGGGTGGACGGCGAACTGCTGCAGTGGCTGTCCGCCCTGCCCTGGCCGGTGGCGTTCGTGATCCACGCCAACCACGCCAACGAGTTCGATGCCCAGGTCGATGCCGCGATGGCACGCCTGCGCGGCGCCGGCGTGCAACTGCTCAACCAGGCCGTGCTGCTGCGCGGCGTCAATGACAGCGTCGAGGCCCTCGCCGGCCTGTCCGAGCGCAGCTTCGCCGCCGGCGTGCTGCCCTACTACCTGCACCAGCTGGACCGGGTCGAAGGCGTGGCCCATTTCGAAGTGCCCGACGACGAGGCGCTCAGCCTGCATGCCGCCCTCGTGGCACGCCTTTCCGGCTACCTGGTGCCGAAACTGGTCCGTGAGGTCCAGGGCGATACCGGCAAGCGTCCGCTGTAGCACGGGACCGCCGCGCGACCGGAACGCGGCAACCCGCGTCCCACGCGCGCCGTCGTGATCGCCCGAAGCAACAGCAGGTATCGCAGGAGAGCAAACGAAAACGCCACGGCCCAGGCCGTGGCGTTCGCGTGTTGAGAGTGACAGGCTTCGCGCCCGTGCCGGCTCAGAACTTGAACAGCACCTTGACCGTGCCATCCACCGCGGCGTCGTCGATGTAGCCGACCGCGCCCGGGGTCGAGGCGACCTTCGCCTTGACCGCCGCATCGCTGGCCAGCTCTTCCGGCGCCTTGGCCTTGCCGGTGAAGATCAGCTTGGACCAGTAGCCCGAGAGGTCGGCGCCGGAACGGCCCAGCACCTTGCCCTCGAACGCCTGCTTGGTCGCGCCGGCCTTCTGGTAGACCACCACGGCCGGCTTGCCACCGACGGTGGCTTCACGACCGAGGAACACGCGCTTGACCGCCTCGGCATCCAGCGCGCCGGCCGGTGAATCGGCACCGACCACGACCGAGCCGGCCAGGCAGGGGAAGCTCAGCGCGCACAGCGCCACGCCCACGAAGAACTTGCGATTCATGATCTGCTCCCGGCTCAGTAGGTGAAGACCACGCCGGCCGCGACCAGGTCCGCATCGGAACCGGCAGCGACGGTGCTCTTGAAGTGGGTGTAGTCCACCTTCACCGCGATGTTGGCGTTGACGTCATAACGCACGCCGACGCTGGTGTACTCCTTGTCGCCATCCTGTCCGGCCAGCAGGCCTGCGACGGTCTGGTACAGCGGATGCGCCGGCGGCACCGGCAGCAGGCCCAGCACGGTCTTGTCCGATTCGCTGCGGCTGCGCGACCAGCTGGCGTTCGGGGTCCAGGCGCCGGCACGGTACGCGGCGTTGACCGCCACGGCCTTCTGCCCGCCGATGTAGTTGTCGCCGTAGTCGATGTCGGTGAACTCGACGCCGACGGTGGCGCCGCCGCGGTTGATTTCCGCGCTCAGGCCCAGGAACGACGCGTCATCGCGGTCGAACGCCAGCGCCGCGCCGGCCTGCGGGTTGACCGCCATGACCGCCGCGACCAGCGGCTCGGCCGCGTTGACCTGCACCGAAGCCTCGCCGACCACGTAGCTGCCGCGCAGCGACAGCCACTCGTCGTACTGCGCCTCGAAGGTGACGCCGCCCTGGTCGCGGACTTCCACGTGCAGGGTGTCCTGCTCCTCGTCGACGGTGCCGTAGATCAGCTGGGTGCGCAGGCTCCACTTGTCGAAGTTGCGGCTGCCGATCACGTTGACGCCGTTGTAGTTGCTGTACGGCAGGTTGTAGACGCCCAGCGGCACGCGCATGAACGGATAGGCCGCACCGACTTCCAGGTAGTCCGAGTAGTGGAAGTACGGCGTGCGCTGGCGACCGGCCTTGACCGACCACGACGGGCTGAACTGGTAGCGCACGTAGGCCCAGGCGAACTCCGGCTCCCAGCCTTCGTCGCCGCGGGCGACGACCTGCGCCACCGCGTCGGCGCGGTCACCCAGGGTGGCCGTGGCCTGCAGGGCGAACAGGGATTCGGGATCGAAGCTGATGCTGTCGTCGTACGACAGGCCGGAGACGGTGCTGCCGTCGTCGAACGTGGCGCCGCCGACCACCTGGCCGAACCCGTTGAAGGTGACTTCGGCGTAGGCGGCGGGAGCCACGGCCAGCGCGAGCAGCGCCACCGCGGGGAAATGCTTGGTCTTCACTTCGTGCTTCCTGACTTGAGGGAGAGGCCCCGGCGGGGCGTTCCCGGTATCGGCGCCTCCCCTCGCGGCTTTAACGGCTTCCTAACGCGTTCATGAACCGCACCCTCAAGACCCGGCCTTCCCTCGCCGATAGCTGGATGCCGGATCGCCCCTGCCCCGGCCGTTCGTCCTATCCGGAGTTACCCATGTCCTCCACGCATGGAAGCAAGAAGAAGCTTCCGCTCCCGAACCTTCGCATCGCCCCGCTGGTGGCCTCGGCCTCGCGGCGCCTGCGCTACCTGTCGATCCGCAGCAAGATCCTGCTGCTGCCGGCGATCGCGCTGGCCGGCCTGCTCGGCTACTTCGTCTATTCCGCCGCGGTGCTGCGTGCGAACACCGGCACCCTCGAAGGCTTCGCCGAGCGCACCCTGCCGGTGATGACCCTGTCGGCCCAGGCCAACCAGGGCCTGATCGAGACCCAGGGGCTGTTCACCCAGGCCCTGGGCGACCGCGACGAATTCCTGATCGAGGACGCCAACAAGCAGGCCTCGATCACCCGCGAGCGGCTGCTCGAGATCAAGGCCACCGATGCGGCCTATGCCAAGCGCGTCGACGCGCTCGCCGCGCTGTGGGACCGCTACGTCGAGCGCAGCGGAACGGCCGTGACCGGCATGATCGCCGGCAACGGCGACATGGAAGCCTTCCAGGCCCTGGCCGCGGAAAAGCAGGCTGCGTTCGAGCAAGTGCGCAACGAACTGGCACGGCTGGCCAAGGACAGCGAGGCGTCCTCGCAGGCCGCGATTGCTGGCGCCACCGCGCGTTCGCGCAGCGCGCTCAAGGTCGGCCTGGGCATCGTCGTCGTCCTGTCGCTGCTGGCGCTGGTCACCGTGCTGCTGGTCGACGCCGCCATCCGCCATCCGATCGAACGCCTGGACCAGGCGATCGCCGAGGTGGCGCGCGGCAACTTCAGCGTACGGGTGGAAGCCGAAGGCCGCGACGCGATCAGCGCGATGTGCCATTCCTTCAACGCGCTGCTGGTGGCGTTGAACGCCGCCATCGCCGAATCCAACGATGTGCTCGCCGCGGTCGGCCGCGGCGAGTTCGGCCGCCGCGTGGACGCGGACCTGCCCGGCGACCTGGCCCGGCTCAAGAGCGGCGTCAACGCCAGCGCCGACAGCGTGCAGAAGACCATGGACGCGCTGGATGCGGTGATGGACGCGATGGCCCGCGGCGATTTCTCCGCGCGCATGAGCAATGAGGTGCAGGGCGAGTCGCGCGGCAAGGTGGACCGTGCGATGGGCCTGCTGCAGCAGTCGCTGGCGGCGCTGGAGCACAGCCTCAGCGGCGCGGCCGAAGGCGACTTCTCGCGCCGCATCGATACCGAACTCCCCGGCGAACTGGACCAGCTCAAGCGCGCGGTGAACCGCTCGCTGTCCGCGCTGGAAGCGGCGTTCGACGAGATCGGCGCCACCACCCAGGCACTGGCCGAGGGCGACCTCACCCGGCGCATCCGCAGCGACTACGCCGGCACCCTCAAGACCCTGACCGACTCGCTCAACAGCGCGCTGGACAGCGTGTCGCAGGTCATCCTCGAAGGCATGTACAACGCCGAGGAAGTGGGCGTGGGCGTGGAGGAGATCGCCCGGGGCAACGCCGACCTGTCCGGTCGCACCGAACGCCAGGCCAATGCCTTGCAGGACAGCGCGGCCAGCATCGAGCAGCTGCTCGTGGCGGCGCGGAATGCCGCGGACAACAGCCGCCAGACCAGCGGCCTGACCCACGGCGCATTGGACAACTCGCGCCAGGGCGTGGACGTGGCCGCGCAGGCCAGCAGCTCGATGGTGTCGATCACCGAAGCCAGCCGCCGCATCGGCGAGATCATCTCGCTGATCGATTCGGTCGCCTTCCAGACCAACATCCTGGCGCTCAACGCCGCGGTCGAAGCCGCGCGCGCCGGCGAGCACGGCCGCGGCTTCGCCGTGGTCGCCACCGAAGTACGCAGCCTGGCCCATCGCACCGGTACCTCGGCCAAGGAGATCCGCGATTTGATCGCCGACGCCATCAGCCGGGTCGGCGAAGGCAGCGGCCTGGTCGACGAGTCGCGCCGGCAGCTGCAAGCGATCGCCGAGTCCAACGAAACCATCGCCGGGCTGGCGCAACAGGCCGCCGATTCGGCGCAGGAGCAGTCACAGGGCCTGCAGCAGCTCAGCCGCTCGGTCGGCGACCTGGAGTCGGTGAACCAGCAGAACAGCGCCCTGGTCGAGGAAGTGGCCGCGGCCAGCGCCTCGCTGCGCGAGCGCGCCCAGGCGCTGCGCGCGGCGATGGGGCGGTTCCGCGTGCAGCCCGGCTCGGCCGGCGACGCGCACGATCCGTACTTCGCCCAGGCGAGCTGAGCGAACCGGGGCCGTCCTTCAACGGGCGGCCCCTTGCGCACGGGTGATCAGCGCTCGAACAGCGCGATGCTCTCCACGTGCGCGGTGTGCGGGAACATGTCCATCACGCCGGCCGACACCAGTCGGTAGCCGCGCTCGTGGACCAGGAATCCGGCGTCGCGCGCCAGCGAGCCGGGATGGCAGCTGACATAGACGATCCGCTCGATGTCCTTGAGCGGCAGCTGCTTGAGCACCTCGTCGGCGCCCGAGCGCGGCGGGTCCAGCAGCAGCCGGTCGAAGCCCTGCCGCATCCACGGCGTGCCACGCTGGTCCTGGGCCAGGTCGGCGGCGAAGAACTGCGCGTTGGCCAGCCCGTTGCGCTGGGCGTTGGCGCGCGCACGCACGACCAGCCCGGCATCGCCCTCCACGCCCACCACCTCGCGCACCTGGCGTGCGATCGGCAGGGTGAAGTTGCCCAGGCCGCAGAACAGGTCCAGCACCCGGTGGCCAGGCTGCAGGTCGAGCATCTCCAGCGCCCGCGCGATCATCGACTGGTTGAGCCGCGCATTGACCTGGATGAAATCCAACGGCTCGAAGGCGAGTTCCACGTCCCACTGCGGCAGCCGGAACGACAGCTTGGGCGCCTCGCCTTCCAGCGCATGCACCGTGTCGATGCCCTTGGGCTGCAGGAAGATGGTGAATCCCTGCTCGCGCCCGAACGCGGCCAGCGCCGCGCGATCGGCTTCGGACAGCGGCTGCAGGTGGCGCAGGGTCAGCACGATGGCCTCGTCGCCGGCGATGAACTCGATCTGCGGGATGTGCTCGCGCGCCTCCAGCCCGTCGACCAGCGTGGCCAGGGCCTGCACCTTCATCCCGATCTCGGGGACCACCGTGTGGCATTCGCGCAGGTCGGCGACGAAGCGCGGATCCAGCTCGCGGAAGCCGACCAGGGTCTTGTCCTTCTTGTTGACCCGGCGCACCGAGAACCGGCCCTTGCGCCGGTAGCCCCAGCTGTCGCCGGTCAGCGGCGGCAGCACCGCGCCCGGGCTGACCTTGCCGATCCGCTCCAGGTTCTCCAGCAGCACGCGCTGCTTGGCGATGATCTGCCGGTCCTCGGCCAGGTGCTGCAGCACGCAGCCGCTGCAGGTGCCGAAGTGCGGGCAGCGCGGCTGGACGCGCTCGGGCGACGCCTCAAGCACCTCCAGCGTGCGGGCCTCGTCGAAGCGCTTGCTGCGTGCGGTGGGCTCGGCCAGGACGGTCTCGCCGGGCAGCGCCCCCGAGATGAATACGGCTTTGCCGTCGTCGCGGCGTGCGACACCGCGTCCATCGTGGCTGAGGTCGAGGATCTGGATCTGGAACGGGGTACGGTCGAATCGGGCCACGTGGCGAAGGCTGCGGGGGCGGTCAGGGCCGGCCATTGTCCCAGATCGGCGCCGTCCGCCGTACCGTCCGGCCACGAAACAGCCTGGGATACCGCCGGCGCACCATGACTATCCGCCGATTGCCCCGCCGAATGTGAGCGCTAATATGGACCCAGCCGACAAGGAGTCAGCCGCATGGAAACGCGAGATCCCGCCCCGCTTCCCCGCGTCCTGCTGGTCGAGGACGACACGATCAGCCAAGCCTACTTCCGCGCCGTCCTCGAGGGACTGCCGACCACGGTCGACGCGGTCGCCAGCCAGGCCTGTGCCATGGCCCGCGCCGATACCACCCGCCACGACCTGTGGCTGATCGACCTGACCCTGCCGGACGGCTCGGGCATCGACCTGCTGCTCAAGCTGCAGGCGCGCTGGCCGCAGTCGCCACCGGCCCTGGCCCATACCGCCGACGCGGATCCCGACGTGCGCCTGCCGGCCCTGCAAGCCGGATTCCGCGACGTGCTAGTCAAGCCGCTGGCGACCGCCGAGCTGTCGGGCGCGGTGCGCCAGGCGCTGGCCGAAGCCGGTGGCCTGCCGGACTGGGACCATGCCGCCGCGGCCGCCGCGCTCAACCATGACCCGACCAACGTGCAGGCGCTGCGCCGCCTGTTCCTGGAGGAACTGCCCGGCGCGCGCGACGAGGTCCTCAACAGCGCGCAACGCGGCGATGCCGGCACCCTGCGCGCACGCCTGCATCGGCTGCAGGCCGGGTGCGGCCTCGTGGGTGCCAAGCGGCTGGGCGCGGCGGCGGAACTGCTGCGGCGCACCCCGGAGTCGCGCACCGCGCTGGAACGCTTCGACCACGCCGCACGCGACCTGCTCTCCTGACGGCGAGGCCGGCGCCGGAACCCGGCACCGCCCAGCCCTTCGCTTCCCGCGTGGCGAATCAACCCAGCGTGGCGGCGCGCTCGTACCAGTCGACCTTGCGCGTGATCCACATGATCGCGGCGAGGATGCCGAACAGCAGCAGCGAGCCCATCAGCAACGCGTTGTCTTCCGACACCAGCAGGCTGTAGAGCGCGCCGTAGAGCGCGGTCAGCATCGTGGCGAACAACCCCGCGCGCCACCCGCTCTTCAGCACGCCCGACAGGTACACGAACTGCAGTCCGATGCAGGCCACGGCGGCAACGAGGTAGGCCTTCCAGAACGCCATGTGCTCGGACAGGCCCAGCAGCAGCAGGAAGAAGATCGCCAGGGCCAGCCCGACCAGCAGGTACTGCAAGGGATGGATGCGCAACTGCTTGACCAGCTCGAACAGGGCGAAGCCGACGAAGGTCAGCACCACGAACAGGATCCCGTACTTGCTGGCCCGATCGGCCTGGGTATAGACGTCGACCGGATCGACCAGGCTCAGCACGACGCTGTCCACGCCCCGGTCGGCCTCGCCCGGCAGCGTGTAGGCGCCTGCACTGCCCGGGCGCATCGTCAGCCGTGCGGTGTCCGCGTCGTGGACCTGCGACTGCGCCGCGCTGGCCAGCGACGAGATGTTCCAGGAGGCCTCGAAACCGCTGGTATCGATGCTGCGCTGGTTGGGCAGGAAACGACCACTGAACAAAGGATGCGGCCATGCCGACTGCAGTTCGATCCGGTTGCTGTCGGCGACCGGCACGATGCCCAGCGACTGCGTGCCTGCGACCGTCATCGCCAGATCGACCGTGCTGGCCGGCAACGAGCGCGGCGGGATCGGCAGGCCTTCGACCACGACCTGGCCGGTGCGCGGCGCCGGCAACGCGGCATGCACGCCGTCCATGCGCGCAGCCAGCACACCGGTGCCGGGCTGCAGTTCCAGCGCCCGGCCGTCGGCCTTCAGCGAAGGCGTTCCGACCAGGCCCCGCACGTCGGCCAGGCCCAGCACCAGGTAGGGCTCGCCATACTCGCGCCCGGTCACCGCCGGCACCGGCATCGCCGCGAACGCGGCCTGCACGTCGGCCTTCCACTGGAACACGCGCACGTCGTACAGGCCAATGCGTCGCACGTCCGGTTCGATGACGCCGCCGGCGGCCAGCGTGGCGGGGGTCTGCAAGAGGTAGCCTTCGACCGTTTCCTCGCGCAGCTCGAGGCGGCCGTCGCTGCCGGTGGCGTTGACCCGGCGCGTCTCCTTCCACGGCAGCACGCGCATCGGCCCGACCAGCTGCTGCGGCCCGGCCATGCTCTGCGACACGCGTTCGACGGCCTGGCCGCGGTAGCGCTCGCGGTCCTGGATCAGTCCGCGGATCATCGTGAGCGGGATCAGCAGCAACAGCACCAGGCCGCCGACGGTGAGGAAACGTAACAGCAACTTCAACGATTTCATGGATTCGCCCCGGGTGGATTCGGGGCGAATCGTGGGCCGGGCCGGTGCAGCGGGCATGGGTCATATTTGAAGTGGGAGTGAAGTGCGCGTAGACCGACGTCGGATGGCGGACAGGCTTGCCCTGCCCGGGGCGTCGGCTTCGCGGACTGAAGTCCGCTCCTACAAAAGAAGCCAGACCGGCCTCCGTCGCCTGCCTGTAGGAGCGGGCACGACCGCGACACCGAGGCGGTCGGAACCACGAAGGCATCGCCTGCATCGAGGGCGTCGGCTTCGCGGACTGAAGTCCGCTCCTACAAAAGAAGCCAGACCGGCATCCGCCGCCTGCCTGTAGGAGCGGGCATGACCGCGACACCGAGTCCATCGGAGTCACGACGCCATCGCCTGTGTCGATGGGGTCGACTTCGCGGCCCGCAGTCCGCTCCTACAACAGCGGCAGCGCGAGTCCGGCTTCGGCGCCGCCGCCTTCGCGGTTGGACAGCCAGGCTTCGCCGCCGTGCAGGCGCGCCACCTCGCGCACGAACGGCAGCCCGAGCCCGGAGCTGCGCTGGCCATTGCCAGGACGGGCCAGCGAATAGAAGCGCTCGAACACCCGCGCGGCCGCATAGTCCGGCACGCCCGGCCCCTCGTCGCGGACCCGCACCCGCGCCTGTCCCGCCTCGACCTGCAGCGACAGCGTCAACGTGCCGCCATGCGGCGAAAATCCGATCGCATTGTCGAGCAGGTTCGCCAGCGCCTGCCGCAGCAGGAAGGCATCGCCGCTGACTTCGACCGGGGTCGTGGCGTCCTCGATGCGCAGCCGCAATTGCGTGGCCGCCAGCCGCGGTTCGACCGCCTCGGCCGCCTGCCGGAGCAGCGCGGCCAGGTCCACCGGCTCGCTGCGCTGCAGCCATCCGTGTTGTTCCACCTCGGCCAGTGCCAGCAGCTTGTCGATGGTCTCGGTCAGGCGCAGCTGCTGTTGCAGGATGTTGCGCGCGAAGCGTTCGCGCTCGGCATCAGGCAGCGGCTCCTGCAGCAGCTCGGCCGCGCCGCGGATCGCCGCCAGCGGGCTCTTCATCTCGTGGGTCAGCGACTGCACGTACTGCTCGACATAGGCCTTGCCTTCGAGCTTGCGGCGCATCTGTTCCAGCGCACGGCCCAGGTCGCCGATCTCGTCGCGGCGCGGCGGCGGCGGCGGTACCGGCTCGCCCGCCGCGACCCCCTGCGCATAGCGGTTCAAGCGCCCGATACCGCGCATCAGCCACCAGGTCATCAGCACGCCGACCAGCGCCGAGAGGCCGATCAGCCACGCGCCCTGGCGCATGATGCTGCGCTGGCTGGCCTCGATGAACGGCTCGATGCTGCGGTTGGGCTTGGCCACCGTCAGCACGCCGGTGAGCGTGCCCGGTGCGTCCGGATCGAACACCGGCGCAGCCACGTGCATCACCGTGCGCTCGCTGCCGGGCGCTTCGGGGCTGGAGCGGGCGCCGTACTCGCCGCGCAGGGTGCGGTACACGTCGTTCCAGCGCGAGTTGTCGCGGCCCAGGTCGCGCCCTTCCGAGTCGAACACGACGATGCCGCGTGCATCCGTCACCGTGACCCGGTAATCGATCCGCTCCTTGGGGAAACTCCAGATCATCGCGTCCGGATCGCGTCCCCTGACCCGGGCTAGGTCGCGCGCGAAACGCCCCCCGGTGATCTCTCCCGCCTTGAGGTCGTCGGCGGCCATCGCCGCCAGCACGTTGGCGGTGTCGACCAGGGTGGATTCCATCGCCTGGCGCACGCCCGGCTTGACCTCGTCGACGAACACGCGCATCACGAAGAACGCGGCCAGGCCGACGATCAGGAAGAAGCCCAGGACCAGGCGCAGCCCCAGGCGCACTCAGGCCTCGATCGCGTAGCCGACGCCGCGGTGGGTGCGGATCGGGTCGGGCTCGGCGCCGGCCGCGCGCAGCTTGGCGCGCAGGGTCTTGATGTGGGTATCCACGGTGCGGTCGCTGCTGTCGGCGTCGCTGTCCCAGCCGCGGTCCATCAGCTGGGCGCGGCTGAGGATCGCACCGGGCCGCTGCAAGAGCGCTTCGAGCAGGACGTATTCGTAGCGGGTCAGGTCCAGTGCCTGGTCGCGGTAGCGGATGCGGTGGCCGCTGCGGTCCACGGCGAAGTCGCCGCGCCCGGTCCAGCCATCTCCGTCCACCGGCGCGTCGCCGGTGACGCCGGTTGCAGCGTGGCGGCGCAGCCGCGCCCGTACCCGCGCGACGAGTTCGCGCGGCGAGAACGGCTTGGCCATGTAGTCGTCCGCGCCCAGCTCCAGGCCCAGCACCCGGTCGATCTCGTCGTTGCGCGCGGTCAGGAAGATCACCGGTATGTCGCTGAAGCCGCGCAGCCGCCGGCACACGTCGAAGCCGCTGATGTCGGGCAGGCCGACGTCCAGCACCAGCACGTCGATGCCGCCGCTGCGCACCCGCTCCAGCGCCTGCAGGCCCAGCAGGCAGTGTTCGGCCTGCAGCCCCTCGCTGCGCAGCGCGTACAGCAGCGCGTCGGCGATGGCGGACTCGTCTTCGGCGATCAGGACCAGGGGTGCGGGCGGCATGGCGCAAGCATAGTCCGCACCCGGCACCGCGGCTATGCTGGGTGCATGAACTACCGACACGCCTTCCACGCCGGCAACCATGCCGACGTGCTCAAGCACATCGTCCTGCTGGCCATGCTCGATGCGCTGATGCGCAAGGACGCCCCGTTCTTCGTCCTCGACACCCATGCCGGGCGCGGGCGCTACCTGCTGCGCGGCGGCCAGGCCACGCGCACGGCCGAAGCCGCCACGGGCATCCTGCAGCTGGCCGGGGCGAAGAAGCCGCCCGCGGCGATCGCCCGCTACCTGCGCGCGGTGGCCGCCGACAATCCGGTCGATGCCCTGATCGCCTATCCCGGCTCGCCGCTGCTGGTGGCGCAGGCGATGCGCCCGCAGGACCGCCTCGCCGCCTGCGAACTGCAGCCCGACGAAGCCGCCGCGCTCAAGGAACTGTTCGCGCACGATCCGCGCGTGGCCGCCCACGCCCGCGATGGCTACGACGCCATCCGCGCCCTGCTGCCGCCACGCGTCGACGGCGTGCGCTACGCGCGCGGCCTGGTCCTGGTCGATCCGCCATACGAAGCCCAGGACGAGGAATATCCGCGCGTGGCCAAGGCCGTGCGCGAGGCGCTGGAGCGCTGGCCGCAGGCAACCTGCGCCATCTGGTACCCGATCAAGCAGCGTCGCAGCCTGCAGCCGTTCTTCCGCAAGCTCGAAGCCATTCCCGCGCGCTCGCTGCTGCTGGCCGAACTGCTGGTCCGCCCCGACGATTCGCCGTTGCGCCTCAACGGCAGCGGCATGGCGATCCTCAACCCGCCCTGGAAACTGGACGAGGCGATCGCCCCGGCATTGCCCTTCCTGCAGCAGAAGCTCGGCGAAACCGGCGCTTCCACCCGCCTGGAATGGCTGAAGCGGGAGGCCTAGGCCGATGGCCAGGCCAAGCCGTCCTGCCCGTCCGCTTCAACTCCTCGCGGGGCGGTAGGAGCCCGCTTCGGAACGGAACGCGATGGCCACGCGGTTCCATGCGTTGATCGCGGCCACCGCCCATGCCAGGTCGGCCAGTTCCTTGTCCGTGAAATGGCCGCGGGTGGCCTCGAAGACCTCATCGGGAACATGCCCCTCGGTCACCTTGGTCATCGCTTCGGTCCACGCCAGCGCGGCACGCTCGCGGTCGGTGTAGTAGCCGGCCTCGCGCCAGGCATCGAGCCCGTACAGGCGCTGCTCGCTCTCGCCGGCAGCACGCGCATCCTTCCAGTGCATGTCGATGCAGTAGGCGCAGCCGTTGATCTGCGATGCACGCAGCTTGACCATGTGCAGCAGGGGTGCGCCCAGGCCCGATTCGTGGAGATAGGCCTCCAGGGCCATCATCGCCTTGTAGGGCGCAGGTGCGGCCTTCCAGTATTCCATCCGCGCTTTCATCGCCTTCCTCCGTAGTGAAGCACCGCCTCATGTAACGCCGGGCCATTCCGTCGCCGGTGACGGACGACCTACGCACTGTTGACGGACTTCCAGTGCGCAAGCCGCTCGGCGATGAGCTCGACCCGCCTGCGGTCGTCGCGCCCGTCGAGGATTTCCGCATCGCCGGGGTCGGCACGCAGGTAGACGCCCGAGGTGCGTGCGTTCACCTCGGCCCCGCGTGTGGTGAAGTAACCCGATGCGCGGCCGGCGGATTCCAGGCGGACCTCGCCGGTACCTTCCAGCTGGGGTGCATCCGGATGCCGGGGCCGCTCGCCCTTCCAGTAATAGAAGATGCCCGCCGCTTCCTCCATCTCCCGGGTCGCCTCGCTCCAGTAGCGGGACGACAGCGTGCCGTCCTCCTGCCATCCCCGCCCGCTCATCTCCAGCACCCCCTGGCGGTTGCGCGAGATCTTCAGCAGGCCCAGGGCCGTGGGCTCCTTCTCGGTGCGCTGGGTCAGCGAGAACTGCCACCACATGCCTTCGATGCGGGCGGCGCTGCCCTCGCCCTGGATCGCGTTGCGGAGCTTCTGGCAGATGGCCTTCACCTCGGCCGCCGTGGTCGATCCGTCATAGCGGACGCAGGTCAGGCCAAGCAGATCGCTCGGCAGCTTCGCGCCGCTGGCATGCAGGATGAAGGTCCTGCGCATCCCCAGCACGCCGCCGAACAGGCCGGCCTCGAAAACGACGTTGTCGCGCGGCGAGGCCTGCCCAGGCGATCCGGCCGCATGCCCGTGCGCGCTGCTGGTCCAGTCATCCTGGGCGAATATGAAGGCGGCGAAATCGACCTGGCGGGTCAGTTCGAGGAGTCTTCCGAGCGTGGTCGTGCCGGGATTGAACACCGTCGTCCACGGCTCGACGTGCGCGACGTCCTCCAGCCCGCGCGTCAGCGCCTGCAGCAGTTTCGCCTGCGCCCCCGACGATCCCAGGAAGATGCGTGGCTTTTCCATAAGTCCTCCGGATGAACCCTTGCGTGGGCAGGCCCAGGGAGTCGGCGACGCCGACTCCGGCCGGGGAAAAGCACGTGGCACGTCAAGCCTGATCGGGCTCCGCACCTTCCGGTTCGAAGAAGCTCCAGCGCACCATGGGGAACTGTGCCTTCAGCGCGCGCTCGACCTGGTCGATCTCGCGCAGCATCTGGCGCCCGTCCTCGTCCTGGCGCATGCGCGCATGCACCGACACCAGCACCTCCTCGCCCTGCTGCAGGGTGATCAGGCGCAGCAGTTCGGCGATCTCCGGGCGGCCGCCGAGGAAGCCCCTGATCTCGGCCTGCAGCAGCGGATCCACCGACTGCCCGATCAGCATCGCCTTGACCTCGATCGCCACCAGCACCGCGATCACGATCAGCAGCACGCCGATGGCGATCGTGCCGATCGCATCGAACAACGGGTTGCCGGTGACCACCGTCAGCAGCACCGCCGCCAGCGCGAACACCAGGCCGAGCAAGGCGGCCAGGTCCTCGCCGAAGATCACGACCAGTTCGGCCTGGCGGCTCTCGCGGAACCACTGCCACAGGTTGCGCGAGCCGCGGGCCTTGTCCACTTCCTGCAGGCAGGCGCGCATGGACACGCTTTCGGCGACGATGGCGAAGACCAGCACGCCTACCGCCCACCACCACTGCTGCAGCGGTTCGGGATGCATGAACTTGTGCACGCCCTCGTAGACCGAGAACATGCCGCCGACGCTGAACAGCATCACCGCCACCAGGAACGACCAGAAGTAGATCGCCCGCCCGTAGCCCAGCGGATGTTCGGTCGTCTCCGGCCGCGCGGCCTGGCGCAGGCCCAGCAGCAACAGCAGCTGGTTGCCGCAGTCGGCCAGCGAATGCACCGTCTCGGCCAGCATCGCGCCCGAACCGGTCACATAGGCGGCCATGCCCTTGGCCACCGCGATCGCGAAGTTGGCCCCCAGCGCGAAAAAGATCGCACGGACGGAATTGCCACTGCCTGCCATGGCTCGCTCTCCAGCGTCGGACGCGGCGAGTCTACCAAGCCCCCACCCCCCGTCCGGTCATGCCCGCGTACCAGCCGCGCGCGAATGTGGGACTATCTACCCATGCCCCGAAACCGGCTCCCCCCCTGGCACGAAGAATTCGTCCTGCCCAACCGGCGGGCGATCCTCATCCGTCCGATCCGCCCCGAGGACGCCGCGCCCCTGCAAGGCATGTTCGGCATGCTTGGTCCGGCCGAGCTGCGCGGGCTTTTCAGCGACGGCCAGGAGGCCCTGGACGATGCCACCGCCACCCAGCTGGCCCGGCCCGACCCCAAGGTCGAGCTGGTCCTGGTCGGCGCCGAACCGCTGCCCCCGGGCGAGGCGATGATCGCCGGGCTGGCCCGCGCGCGGATCGTGCCCGGCACCCGCCAGGCCGAATACGCGATCCTGCTCGGTAACTACGTCGCCGGCCTGGGCCTTGGCCGGCACCTGATGCAGAAGCTGGTGAAATGGTCGCGCGGCCGTTACCTGGACCGCCTGTACGGCGACACCCCCGACAGCAACGGGCCGATGCTCGACCTGGCCGCCTCGATGGGTTTCCGCCCCAGCCTCGAAGCGGGCGTACCGCCCGGCCTGACCCGCCTGGTCCTGGACCTCGACGGCTCCTGACCGGCATCCGCCTGCGCAGGAGCGGGCATGAGCGCGATACCGAGGCCGTCGGAATCACGAAGGCGTCACCTGTGTGGGTGACGTCGGCTTCGCGGACTGAAGTCCGCTCCTACAGAGAGCCCGACAGGCCTGCGCGCCGTCCGTAGGAGCGGGCATGACCGCGACACCGAGGCCGTCGGAATCACGAAGGCGTCACCTGTGTGGGTGACGTCGGCTTCGCGGACTGAAGTCCGCTCCTACAGAGAGCCCGACAGGCCTGCGTGCCGTCCGCAGGAGCAGACGTGACCGCGACACCGAGGCCGTCGGAAGCACGACGGCGTCACCTGTGTGGGTGACGTCGGCTTCGCGGACTGAAGTCCGCTCCTACAGAGAGCCCGACAGGCCTGCGCGCCGTCCGTAGGAGCGGGCATGACCGCGACACCGAGGCCGTCGGAATCACGAAGGCGTCACCTGTGTGGGTGACGTCGGCTTCGCGGACTGAAGTCCGCTCCTACGGGCTGGGGGTCGCCCGTGACCGGGGTCGCCACGTCGCGCGGCTACAATGCGCGGTCCATGCCGTCTGCGTCCTCCCCCGTGCCCACGACTCCACCGCTGCCCCGCCGCGGCCACACCCGCGCCTGGTGGCAGGCGCCGGCTTCGCCCTCGGCCCTGGCCTGGCACCTGGTCCAGGCTGCCCGCACCCATACCGGCCCCTTGCTGTTCGTGGCCCGCGACAACCAGTCCGCGCACCAGGTCGAGTCGGACCTGCATACCCTGCTGGGCGCCGACGCGTCGCTGCCGGTGGTGCCGTTCCCGGACTGGGAGACCCTGCCCTACGACCGCTTCAGTCCGCACCCGGACATCGTCAGCCAGCGCCTGGCCGCGTTGCAGGCGATCCCGCAGCTGGAACGCGGCATCGTCATCGTGCCGGTGCAGACCCTGCTGCAGCGCCTGCCCCCGCTGCGCTACATCGCCGGCGGCAGTTTCGACCTGGCCACCGGCCAGCGCCTGGACCTGGACGCGGAGAAGCGCCGGCTGGAAAGCGCCGGTTACCGCAACGTGCCGCAGGTGCTGGACCCGGGCGACTTCGCCGTGCGCGGCGGCCTGCTCGACGTCTATCCGATGGGCGCCGAGGCACCGCTGCGGATCGAGCTGCTGGACGACGAGATCGATTCGATCCGCCGCTTCGATCCGGAAAGCCAGCGCTCGCTGGACCGCATCGATTCGGTGCACATGCTCCCCGGCCGCGAGCTGCCGATGGACGAGGCCAGCATCGCGCGCGTGCTCGACGCGCTGCGCGAACGCTTCGACGTCGATACCCGGCGCAGCGCGCTGTACCAGGACCTCAAGGCCGGGCTGGCGCCGGCCGGCATCGAGTACTACCTGCCGCTGTTCTTCGACACCCCGCACAGGGATGGGCGGGCGGTTGCGAAGGATCAGCACCAGAACCAGGACTCCACCGCGACCCTGTTCGACTACCTGCCGATGTCGGTGCTGCCGGTGCTGGCCGACGGCGCCAGCGATGCTGCCGATGCGTTCTGGCAACAGACCCGCAACCGCTACGAGCAGCGCCGGCATGACGTCGAACATCCGGTGCTCGCACCCGAGGCGCTGTACCTGCCGCCGGACGCCCTGCGCGAGCGGCTGAACCAGACCATCCGGGTCGAAGTCTGCGGCGCAGGGCATGCCCGTCGCGACGAGGCCGCGCCGCTGGGCGACCAGCCCGCACCGGCACTGCCGGTGGCCGGGCGCGACCACCACGTCGCCGGCGAGGCGCTGCGCTCGTTCCTGGGCAGCTATCCGGGCCGGGTGCTGGTCGCGGCCGATTCACCTGGCCGGCGCGAAGCACTGCTGGAGGTGCTGCAGGCCGCCGGGCTGCAACCGGCCGTGGTCGCGGGCCTTCCCGCTTTCCTGGCCGGGCGCGAGCCGTTCGCGCTGGCGGTCGCGCCGCTGGAAGACGGCTTCGCCATCGATGCGCCCGCGTTCGCGGTGCTTACCGAACGCCAGCTGTTCCCCGAGCGTGCGACCCAGCCGCGCCGTGGGCGCCGCGCCGGACGCGAGCCCGAAGCGATCATCCGCGACCTGGGCGAACTGACCGAGGGCGCGCCGATCGTCCACGAGGACCACGGCGTGGGCCGTTACCGCGGCCTGGTGGCGATGGACATCGGCGGCATGCCCGGCGAATTCCTCGACATCGAGTACGCCAAGGGCGACCGCCTGTACGTGCCGGTCGCGCAGCTGCACCTGGTCAGTCGCTACTCCGGCGCCTCGCCGGAGACCGCGCCGTTGCATTCGCTCGGCGGCGAGCAGTGGACCAAGGCCAAGCGCAAGGCGCAGGAAAAGGTCCGCGACGTGGCCGCCGAGCTGCTGGAGATCCAGGCCCGCCGCCAGGCCCGCGCCGGCCTGGCGCTGGACGTCGACCGGGCCATGTACGAGAGCTTCGCCGCCGGCTTCCCGTTCGAGGAGACGCCCGACCAGCACGCCGCGATCGAAGCGGTGCTGCGCGACCTGCAGTCCAGCCAGCCGATGGACCGGGTGGTCTGCGGCGACGTGGGCTTCGGCAAGACCGAGGTCGCCGTGCGCGCCGCGTTCGCCGCGGCCAGCGCCGGCCGCCAGGTCGCGGTGCTGGTGCCGACCACGCTGCTGGCCGAACAGCACTACCGCACCTTCCGCGACCGCTTCGCCGACTGGCCGCTCAAGGTCGAAGTGCTGTCGCGCTTCAAGACCAAGAAGGAAATCGAGCTCGAACTGCAGAAGGTGTCGCGCGGCGAGATCGACGTGATCGTGGGCACCCACCGGCTGCTGCAGGCCGACGTGAAGTTCAAGGACCTGGGCCTGGTCATCGTCGACGAGGAACAGCGCTTCGGCGTGCGCCAGAAGGAGGCGCTCAAGGCGCTGCGCGCCAACGTGCACCTGCTGACCCTGACCGCGACCCCGATCCCGCGCACGCTGAACATGGCCATGGCCGGGCTGCGCGACCTGGCGATCATCGCCACCCCGCCGCCGAACCGGCTGGCGGTGCAGACCTTCGTCGTGCCCTGGAACGATGCGCAGCTGCGCGAAGCCTTCCAGCGCGAGCTGGCCCGCGGCGGCCAGCTGTACTTCCTGCACAACGACGTGGAGAGCATCGGCCGCATGCAGAAGCAGCTGGCCGAGCTGGTCCCGGAAGCGCGCATCGGCATCGCGCATGGGCAGATGCCCGAGCGCGAGCTGGAACGGGTGATGGTCGATTTCCAGAAGCAGCGCTTCAACGTGCTGCTGTCGACCACGATCATCGAATCGGGCATCGACATCCCGAACGCCAACACGATCATCATCAACCGCGCCGACCGCTTCGGCCTGGCCCAGCTGCACCAGCTGCGCGGCCGCGTCGGCCGCTCGCACCACCGCGCCTACGCCTACCTGCTGGTGCCACCGGACCGGCGCGCGATGACCCCTGACGCGGAGAAGCGGCTGGAGGCGATCGCCTCGATGGACGAACTGGGCGCCGGCTTCACCCTGGCCACCCACGACCTGGAGATCCGCGGCGCCGGCGAACTGCTCGGCGAGGACCAGAGCGGGCAGATGGCCGAGGTCGGCTTCAGCCTCTACACGGAGCTGCTCGAGCGCGCGGTGCGCAGCATCCGCCAGGGCAAGCTGCCGGACCTGGACGCCGGCCAGGAAGCGCACGGTGCAGAGGTCGAGCTGCACGTGGCATCCCTCATTCCCGAGGACTACCTGCCCGACGTGCACACCCGCCTGACCCTGTACAAGCGCATCTCCAGCGCCCGCGACGTGGACGCTTTGCGCGAGCTGCAGGTGGAGATGATCGACCGCTTCGGCCTGCTGCCGGACCCGGTCAAGCACATGTTCGCCATCGCCGAGCTCAAGCTGCAGGCCAACGTGCTGGGCATCCGCAAGCTGGACCTGGGCGAAGCCGGCGGCCGCATCGTGTTCGAGGCCAAGCCCAACGTGGATCCGATGTCGGTGATCCGGATGATCCAGCAGCAGCCCAAGCTCTACGCGATGGAAGGCCCGGACAAGCTGCGCATCCGCGTGCCGCTGCCGGAAGCCGCCGACCGCTTCAACGCCGCACGCGCACTGCTGACCACGCTGGCGCCGGGCTGAGCCACCCGCGTCGGACTGCGGCGTGCTGTAGGAGCGGGCATGACCGCGACACCGACGCCTCGCCACGGGCAGCGGTCTCGCGATTCCAGCGACGCCGGCATGCCCACTCCTGCGGAAGACGCAACCGACTACATCCCGAACACCCACGGCACCAGCAGCACGACCAGCAGCAGGGTCAGTACCGCCAGCGGCGTGCCGACCTTGACGAAATCAACGAAGCGGTAGCCGCCCGGCCCCACCACCAGCGCGTTCACCGGCGAGGACACCGGGGTCATGAACGCGGTCGAGGCGGCCAGGGCCACCGTCATCGCGAACGGATACGGCGACAGGCCCAGGTGCTGGGCCACCGCCAGCGCCACCGGCGCCATCAGCACGGCGATGGCGGTGTTGGAGATGAACATGCCGAACACCGCGGTGACCACGAAGATCGCCGCCAGGACCACGCGCGGCCCGGCCTCGCCGACCGAATCCAGCAGCAGGTCCGCGGCCAGGTCCACGCCGCCGGTGCGCTGCAATGCCAGCGAGAACGGCAGCATGCCAACGATCAGCACCAGGCTCGGCCAGTGGATCGAGCGGTACGCGCTGCGCAGGTCCACGCAGCCGGTCAGGCCCATCAGCAGGCAGCCGATCAGTGCCGCGTGCACGTTCGGCACGATCCCGCTGACCATCAGCCCCACGGTCAACAGCAGGCAGGCCAGCGCGAACGGCGCGCGGGCCGCGCTCGGTGCGACTTCCTCCGCCTCCAGCGGCAGGTTCAGCAGGATCAGGCCATCGGGACCCGAACCCAGCGCACGGATCGCGGGCCACGGTCCAGCGACCAGCAAGGTGTCGCCCACTTCGAGCTTTTCCTCGGCCAGGCCCAGCACCTCGGCGGTACGTCCGTGCTTGAGCCCGATCAGGGCGAGATCGTGGCGCTCGTGCAGGCGCGCACGGCTGGCACTGTTGCCGGCCAGTGGCGAGTTCGCCGCGACCATCATCTCGGCCATGCCGATGTCGTTGGCATAGCCGGAAAAGTACGCGCCCTCCAGCGGCAGCGGCTCCAGGCGCAGTTCGCTGAAGCGGGCCTGCGCGTCCACGCCCGCATCGTGCACGTCAAGCAGCAGCGCGTCGCCCGGATCCATGCGCATGCCCAGCGGCGAGGCCAGCATGCGCATGCCGAAGCGGCCGCTCTGCTCGACCGCCAGCACGTTCATGCCCGCCAGCGCGCCGCCTTCCAGGGTCGAGGCCACCTGCCCGGCCAGCGGCGAATCCGCCGCGATGCGCACGCGGAACGCCCGGCCATCGAGCCGGTACTCCGTGATCCAGTCCTCCAGCCGCGGCGCACCCGAGACCATGGCCGATGCGGCGCCAGGCAGCCAGCGCCGCGCAAACAGCATGTACAGCACCGACAGCGCCAGCACCGGCACGCCGAACGGCAGGAAATCCAGGAAGGCGAATCCGCCGTAGCCTTCGCGCAACAGTTCGCCATGCACGACCAGGTTGGGCGCGGTCGCCACCAGGGTCATCATGCCGCTGCACAGCGCGGCCACGCTCAGCGGCATCATCAGCCGGCCCGGCGCGATCCGGCTGCTGCGCGCGATCCGCAGCACGATCGGGATGAAGATCGCGACCACGCCGGTGGAACTCATCACCGAACCGATCGCGCCCACCGCCAGCATCAGCGCGACCAGAAGCACGGTTTCGTTGCCGCCCGCAACGCGGATGATCAGTTCGCTCAGGCGCTGGGCCACGCCGGTGCGGACCAGGCCTTCGCCGATCACGAACAGCAAAGCGATCAGGACGATGCTCGGGTCCGAGAAGCCGGCGATCGCCTCGCCGATGTCGATCACGCCGGTGAACGGCAGTGTCGCCACCATCAGCAGCGCGACCACGTCGGTCCGCGGGCGTCCGATCGAGAACAGGACGATGGCCAGCACCAGCAGGCCGAGGACGAGGACCAGTTCGAGATTCACGGACGCTGCCTGCCTGGGGACATCAGCGGGGTAGCGACGGCAGCGCCGGCGGCACGGGCCGGCCTTCGCGGATGCGCCGGGAGAACGCCGGATCGCGTTCGGCGCCGTGGGCAATTTCGTTTATCCGCGAGCGTCCGCGCAGCTCGGCGAAGGGCATCGAGGTGTCGATCAGCCCGGCGTCGTACAGGTAGCGGTCGCTCCAGCCATTGAGCAGGTGGCGGATGTCCCAGCCGCCGGTGCGGCCGATGCGATTGGCGTAGCGCACGATGTTGACCGTGCAGTTGTTGCTGACGACGTTGTAGAACTCCGGCGCGTCGGCCAGCGCGTTGATCCGCTCGGCGTAGACCAGGAACAGCCGCCGCGCCGACTCGGCCGAAACCCGGGTGCGATACAGGAATACCTCCTCGTCGCGGTGGTTGCTGCGCACCGCGACGATGTCACGCTCGTCGCCGACCACGTAGACCAGTTCGAAATGCCGGAACAGCCCCTGCACCGGGTGGAAGCTCTCGCCCACCTCCGGCCGTATCTCGATGGAGATGGCGACCGGGTCCACCCCGGCGAAATCGAAACTGACGAAGGTGTGCGCGATCGCACCGTCCGGATTCCAGTAGGAGACGAAGAAATCCAGGCCCTGCAGGTCCGACAGGCGCAGCTGCCGCTCCTCCCAGCGCCCGGTGAACTCGTCGCGGGTGCGGTACTCGAAGTGGCGGTAGCCGCTGATCCGGATCTGGTCGCCATCGACGTCGATGCGCGGCATGACCGCGATTTCCGGCCGCCAGGGCCGGTCGTGCGAGGGCCGCACGAAACTCCAGCCGACCATCAGCGCCGCGAACAGCAGGGCCGCGACGACGACCGGCCAGCGCCGCGACGCACGCCAGAGGGCCCATAACGAAAAGACGGCGAACAAGCCGGCGAGCAGCCAGCGACCCGGCACCGGCACCGGCGCGTAGCCGATCGCCAGCGCCGCCCACAGCAGCGGCAAGGTCAGCAGCAGGCCAAGCAGCCAGCGCAGCGGGCGCGGCGCATGCAGCCATGGCAATGGCCCGGTCGTGCCTGCGGAAGCCTTCGCCATCCCTTTCCTCCGGTGGTCCGCAGCCGCTGGGCGGCAGCCGGTTTCGCTTGCGATTTCGGCCCGGGGGCGCCGGTGCGGCGACACCTCGCCTGCCCCGGCTATCGTTGTACGCGCTGCGGCGAAGTTGCAAGCGCGGCCGGGCGTACCCGGGCGACCCTACAGCTGCGACTCAAGCGGCAACCAGCCGATGACCCGCGCCGCGCCGCGGCTCCACACGCTGGATTCAGGCTCATGGTCCCAGGTATGCGGCGGCTTGGCCGCGTCGTCATGCCAGCGCAGCGCGCCGTCGGCCAGCTCCAGCCGGTAGCTGGTCTGGGCGGAGGTCTTGGTCCGGTAGAGCGCTTCAAGTTCGGCGGCCGCGTCCGGGCAGTCGAACAGCAGCCCCATCTCGGTGTTGAGGTTCATCGAGCGCGGATCGAGGTTGAACGAACCGATGAACCCGTGCGCGTGGTCGACGACGAAGGCCTTGGTGTGCAGGCTCGCGCCGCTCGAACCGAACAGGCTGCGGCCACCCTGCGGGCCGTGCGGCTTGAGCTCGAACAACTCCACCCCGGCGCGCAGCAGGGGCGCGCGATAGCCCGCGTAGCCGCCATGCACCGCCAGCACGTCGGTGGCGACCAGCGAGTTGGTCAGGATGCTCACATCCACCCCGCGCTGGCGCAGGCCTTCGATCCAGCGCACCCCGTCGCTCCCGGGCACGAAGTACGGCGAGATCACCTTCAGTTCGTGCTGCGCGCGCGAGGCCCGTTCCAGCAGCACGGGGGTCATCCAGTCCGGTCCCGGCGATGCACCCTGCGCCTTCTCCGGCGGATCGGAGACGACCACCGCGTCGGCGGTCCAGTGCAGCTTGCGCCGGCCCTCGATCAGGTCGCGCACGCCCTGGGCCCGCTCCAGGCGCTCGGCGTACGGACCTGCGCGATCCGATTCCAGCCCGGCATCGATGCTCGCGCGCAGGCGCGGCAGCGCGTCCGGCTCGGCGTGGGCCAGCGCTTCCAGCGGGATGGCCGTCGGGCTGTTCCAGTAGGCATCGAAGATCTGCTCGGCCTGGCGCACCGGCGGCCCGATCACGGCCACGTCGGTATCCATGAAATTGACGTCGGCGGCCGCATCGAAGTATTCGTCGCCGACGTTGCGCCCGCCCACGACCGCCACCTGCCCGTCGGCGATCCAGGCCTTGTTGTGCATGCGCCGGTTGACGCTGAAGAAGCGCAGCAGCAGCTCGATGCCACGGGCCACGGTCCCCTCGCGCGCCCGGGTGGGATTGAACAGTCGCACCTCGATCGAAGGATGGCTGTCCAGCGCCGCCAGCACGGTGTGGCTGCCGTGCACGTTCATGTCGTCCAGCAGCAGGCGCACGCGCACGCCCCGGTCGGCCGCGCGCAGCAGCTCGCTGTAGAGCAGGTTGCCGGTGAAGTCCGGATGCCAGATGTAGTACTGCAGGTCCAGGCTGCGGCCGGCGGAGCGGGCGGTCGCGGCGCGGATGGCGAAGGCATCCAGGTTGTCGGCCAGGATCACCAGGCCTGCCTCGCCCGGGTGGGCCGAAGTCATCGGCGCGACGACCTGGTCGACCGGGGTCGGCTCGCCGGCGATGGGCAGCGCATGGCCCTGCGGTCCGCGCGCGCTCTCGGCGAAGCGGCCATAGGCGTACAGGGACAGCAGCGAAGCGACCACGAATGCAGCCAGGACGATGCCGATCCACATGAACGTCTTCCTCTTCATTGCGATCCCGTGCGCGCCGGTGAAAGCCGGGCCCGCTGATTGTAGGCGCCCGGCGCGATGGCGATGTGGGGACTCCCCCGTTCCCGCCGCTCAAGGGCGGGCTGCTTCGATCATCGGACCCGCCTGCATGACATCGGGCCCCAAGGCCCCTTGAACGGAAAGGCCCGGCGTCGGCCGGGCTTTTCCCTGTGCAGCGCGCGCGGCGGAGATAGGCCAGAAGTCACGGGTCGGGTGGCCGGCGGCCCGGTTGCACCTCGCCGCTCCGGTCATGCCATGCTTTGCCGGTCACCACCACCACGAGGGACGCGGCAATGGCCAAGGGCCTGGACAAGAAGAAAGAGCAGAAGAAGAAGCCTGCCAAGACGTTGAAGGAAAAGCGGGCGGACAAGAGCGAGAAGAAGGGCACGCGCGGCTCGATGCCGGGCTGAAACCCCGCGCAGCGCAAACTGGAAACACCCGGCTTCGGCCGGGTGTTTTCGTTGGGTCGCGTCTACGGGATGCGGGCGACGGCATCGCCGGCGCAATGGGGCCGTTCTAGTACTTCCGTACCCACGGCGCGAGCACGCCAAGCCAGTGCGCGCGCCAGGCCAGGAGGAACGCGACCAGCAGCGCTGCGCCAGCAATCGCCATCACCCATACCAGCGACGCCATCGATGCATGGTCCACCGCCAGGCACAGCATCAGCGCGGCCAGCAGCCCCAGCGCACCGAGTACCCGCAAGGCCAGGACCGTGGCGGGCGTCAACGCCCTGCCCCAGACCTGCCGTGCATGCGCCGGCATGGCCAGGGCCAGCCAGCCCATGCCGGCCACACACGCCGCCAGCGCAGCAGCCAGCAGCAAGGCCGATTGTCCGGATTCAGGCACGTGCCGCATCCTCCGCGACCGGCATGTGCGCCGGTGCGCTGGCACGGGCCCGACGACCGAGGGCGTGCGCCGCCAGCGCGGCGATGGCGCCGGTGGTGAGCAGTGCCAGGTCGACACCGGCCACCGGCCAGTAACCGGCCGCCAGCGTGCGCAGCAGGTGGTCACCGGTGGTGATCCAGTTCAGCAGCACTGCAGCCACCGCCAGCACGGCGATCGCCCAGCATTGTTCGCGCCACGCCGGATTGGCCAGGCCGCGTGCGACCGGCGCACTGCGCACCGATGCGTGGACCATTGCCAGCAGCCAGCTGCCCCAGAAGGCGTAACGCTCCCAGTCGCCACGCGCCGGCAGGTCTTCGGGAAGCAGGCGGTTGGCGACCAGGAGAGCCAGTGCGGCCAGCACCATGCCGGTGACGGTGGTGACCGCCAGCGCGTCGACGATGCGCGCGCCCTGGCTGCCTTGCCGCGCGTGCTGGCGCTTGCGCTTTTCCACGAAGAAGATGAAACCCGTGGCGATGCAGACCGCGCCCAGCAATCCACCCAGCACGTACAACCAGCGAAGCAGCCAGTGGCGGAAATGCTGCAGGTGCAGGCCGGTGAGGAACTCGCTGACCTTCTCGACCGGGGTGGCCGCCGGGTCCTGGCGGATCAGTTCGCCGGTGCTGGCCTTGAAGTGGATGCCGTCGCCCACCAGGGCGATGCGGTCGGTACCCGCGCGATAGACGCTGACGTAGCCGTTGGCATCGCCCACGTGCTGCAGCACCAGGAAACCGACGTCGCCGGCCTTGCCGCTGGCCTCCCAGCGTCGCTGGGCCTGGGCCACCATCGCATCGACGTTGGCCAGTCCGGCCGCCACGCCGGCGCGCTCGTGCGGCAGGCCGGTCTGGCTTGCCTCGATCTGCGCATACCGGTCGTGAAGGTCGTGCAGCTGGGTGTGGCCGACCGGGAAGTAGTAGGTCGCGGCGAAGATCAGCAGGCCGGTGAAGGCGAAGAAGAAATGGAACGGCAGCGCGACCACGCCGGTCAGGTTGTGCAGGTCGAGCACGCTGCGCAACCGCGCCTTGCCCGGGCGGAAGGTGAACAGCTCGCGGAAGAGCTTGCGGTGCATGACCACGCCGCTGACCAGCGCGGCCAGCATCACCAGTGCCGACAGGCCGACGATCCAGAAGCCGAGGTTCTTCCAGTCCAGGGTCAGGCTGTAGTGCATCGGATAGAAGAACCCGCTGCCGACCTTGAGCCGGTCGTCGGGCAGCGGCGTGCCGTCGCGCGGATCGATGGTGGCATAGGCCCAGATCTGCTCGTCCGGGTCTTTCGCATTGGGCACGATGTAGCCGGCGAACAACTCCAGCACCGGGTCGCGGTGGGTGGTGTAGGCGCTCCAGCTGCCGACCATGTCGAAGCGCTGCGGCATCGGTCCTTCGACCCGCGGGGCCATCGCCGCCACCGCTGCCGGCAACGGCTGCATGCGCTCGAACGCGGGCCGCAGGATTGCCTCGTACGAGGGCATCGGCTGTGGTTCGAAGCGCGTGGACGGGATCGACCAGCGGTCGATCTCCCGGTCGAACACCGACAGCGCGCCGAAGAAGAACGCGGCCATGAGCACGAAGCCCAGGACCAGGCCGAACCAGGTATGCAGCCAGGCCATCGCCTGGCGGAAGCTCTGGGTCATCACGGATTCCTGCGTAGCGGCCATGGCGTCAGACGATGCTCTTCTGCACGAGCGACGCCAGCGCGGCCATCGCCGCCCCGCCGCCGGCCAGCACCAGCCACGCCAGCGCGACCCGGCGGCAGGCGATCGTCCACAGCAATGCGACCAGGAACACGAGCAGCCCGACCGCGCTGGCCAGGAACTCGGCATCGTGGAAGCCCATGCCGGCCTTGAACAGCAGCGCGGTGGCCAGGGCGACCAGCCCCCAGGTGAAGGCGTACCCGCCGAGCACCGCCGCGCCCACGCGTGCGGCGATGCGCAACCGCGGGGCGCGGACCGTGGCCGGTCCGGAGTCGATCAGGGAGGATGGCGTGGACATGGCGTCAGGCTACTGTCTCTTCGTGGCGGATGCGATCGTTCAGAACCGCCAGTTGACGGTCAGGGTGTAGTTGCTCGGCGCGCCGTAATAGCCGCTGTAGCGCAGGGTGTTGATGTACTTCTCGTTGAACACGTTGTTGACGTTCAAGCGCACGGTCGCGTTCTCGACGAAGTCCCAGCCCATGAAAGCGTTGAGCACTGCGTAGCTACCCTGGCGCACGGTGAAGCCACTGCTCTCGGTGTTGGAAATCCCGCTCTGCCAGCGCCCGCCGAGGCCGTATGACAGCGCCGCATAGCCGGGCGCACGCGCGCTCAGGATCAGGTTGGCGCTGCGGCGCGGCACCCACGGATAGGTGTCATCGCCATTGAGGCCATCCATCTCCAGCGCGGTGTATCCCACTACCAGGTCGACATTGTCGCTCAGCTGGCCGGTGGCCTCGAGCTCCACGCCCTTGGACTTCACGTCGACCGGCGCGTAGATGGTCTGGCCAAACTCGTTGTATTCACCCGTAGGCGTGGCCAGGCCCTGCTGGTCGGCCTTGAACACCGCCACGGTGGTCAGCAGGCGCCCGTCCAGCCACTCGGCCTTGACGCCAGCCTCGTAGTTCACGCCCTTGCTGGGGCCCAGCAGGCGGTCGTTGGCATCGGCCTGGTCCTGCGGTTGGTAGATATCCGAATAGCTGACGTAGCCGAGCACGCGGTCGGTGAAGTCGAAAGTCAGGCCGGCGTAGGGGCTGGTATGGCTGGTGGTGTCATCGAAATCCACGCCATAGGAAACACCCTCGCGGCGGTATTCGGCGTAGTTGGCGCCGATGATCGCCTTGAAGCGGTCGGTCACGGCGATCCGGGTGGCGCCGAACACGCGCTTGAGGCTCTGGTCCAGTTCCGCCGATTGCGAGAATTCGCTCCAGGCGGGCTCGGGAATGGCATCGGTCGGGTACGGGAACGGTGGCAGCAGGCCCCAGGCCGGGTGCGGGAATTCCGCGCTGCGTTCCCAGTTGTCGGTGGTGCTGCGCGAGGCGCTGACACCGACCACCGCCTCATGCTGGCGACCGAACATGGTGTAGACGCCATTGAGGCTGATCGTGCCCAGGTGGCTGGTCACCTCATCCTTGCCGCTCCACGGATAGCCGACCAGGCCCAGGCCGGTGGCCGGATCCAGGCCTTCGGGGGTGCCGTCGAAATCCGCATCCGCCAGGTAGGCGTAGAACATGTCCTCGTCGCCGCTTGCACGGCGGTAGTTGTATGACACGTTCAACCGCCAGTCCGCGCCCAGCTGGTGGACGTACTCAGCGAAGGCGGTTTCGTTGGTCGTATCCCAGTAGGTCCAATCCTGGGTGGTGGTGGCATTGCGCGGCCATTCGTTCTGGGTGCCATCGCTGTTCATGAACAGCAGCGCGCCCCACATGATGCCGACCGAGTTGGCCTGCTGGTGCGAATAGCCGACGGTCAAGGTGCCGTTGTCGCCGATCTGGCCGTCGACCACGCCGTAGAGGAAGGTGCGGTCGTTCTGGTTGGCCTGCAGCCACGAATCTCCGTCCTCGTACGCCGCCACGATACGCCCGGCCCAGCGGCCGTCGTCGGTGAACGGAGTGGAATAGTCGGCTTCGGCACGCACGGTGTCCCACGAGCCGTAGCTCAGGCCCACCATTCCCTGCGCCTCGTTGGTCGGGCGCTTGCGTACATAGTTGATCGTGCCCGAAGCATTGCCCACGCCGGTCAGCAGGCCGTTGGCGCCACGGATCACTTCCACCTTCTCGTAGCCGAACGTGTCCTGCGCGCCGGTGGCGATGCCCCAGCTGTTGGGCAGGCCGACGCCGTCGATCTGGGTGTTGAGGATGTCGAAGCCGCGAGCACTGTAGCTGGTGCGGTTGGTCTCCCACTCGTCCACGCGCACGCCGGTCGCCAGGCGCAGCGCATCGTTGACGCTGTTCGCGCCGAACAGGCTCATCTGTTCACTGGTCACCACGCTGATCGACTGCGGGGTTTCCTTGATGTCCAGGTCCAGGTTGGTCGCGCCATTGCTGACGCGGCTGGCGCGCTGACCGACGACCAGGATCGCGTCCAGCTCGGTGGTGGAGGTGTCGCTCCCGGACGTGCCGCCCGCCGCAGATTCCTGCGCAGCCGCCACGGCCGTTCCGGACATGCAGGCCAGGGCAATCGCGATCGCCAGCGGCAGGCTGCTGCTGGCCGGGGAGCGGAACGCGGGACGACGGGGGCTGGCCTGGCGGGAGGAACGGATCGGACGCATCGGGGGAAACTGCCTTGTCGTTAGAAGAGAGTGGGCAAACGAATCGAGGTGAACCGCTTCGCCCACCTCGCGCGCGGCGGCGCCCTGCCATAAGGGCCACCACCGCTGAGTCTTCGCCTGGCGACCCAGCAAAGGCAGGCCGGACGGAAGTTCCGGCACATTAAATGCGAATCAATCTCATTTTACAAGGCGGGATGCACTGTTTGGTGCCCCCAAACGCAGACACCCGGCCTGGGCCGGGTGTCTGCTGCGGGTCGGCGGGCGGGAACAGTCCCCTACTTCGCCTTGCCCTGGTTGGCCACCGCCTCGGCGGCGCGCCGGGCCGCTTCCGGATCCCCCAGGTAGCGGTACGACTGCACGCGCAACTCGTCGTCCAGCTCGAACAGCAGCGGGATGCCGGTGGGGATGTTCAGCTCGAGGATTTCTTCCTTCGAAACATCGTTGAGGTACTTGTACAGGGCGCGCAACGAGTTGCCGTGCGCGGCCACCAGCACGGTCTTGCCGGCCTTGAGCGACGGCGCGATCGCGTCATGCCAGTACGGCAGCACGCGGTCCAGGGTCGTGGCCAGCGATTCGGTCGCCGGCAGTGCATTGCGGTCCAGCCCGGCGTAGCGCGTATCGTTGGCCGGATGGCCCGGATCCTCCAGCGACATCGGCGGCGGCGGGATGTCGTAGGAACGACGCCAGATCTTGACCTGTTCTTCGCCGTGCTTGGCCGCGGTCTCCGCCTTGTCCAGGCCTTGCAGCGCGCCATAGTGGCGCTCGTTGAGGCGCCAGCTCTTGTGCACCGGAAGCCAGTCCTGGTCCAGCTCGCCCAGCGCCAGGTTGAGCGTGCGGATCGCGCGCTTGAGCGTGGAGGTGTAGGCCACGTCGAAACGCAGGCCTTCCTCGCGCATCACCTTGCCTCCGGCGGCGGCTTCGGCGCGGCCCTGCTCGGTCAGGTCGACGTCGACCCAGCCGGTGAAGCGGTTCTCGAGGTTCCACTGGCTCTGGCCGTGGCGCAGCAGGACGAGCTTGCGGGTCACTGGGGGAATCTCCGGTACGTGCGCGGGTTGGGAACTCCGATTGTAGCGGCAGGCTCCGTCGCGGCGGCGGATGGTTGTGGTCGCAACCAGCTCGGCGCGGAACCTCGCCACGGCTTCACGGGTCGCCCCTGCATACTCGATCCATGGTGGCCCCTTCCTCGACGCATGGTTTCGAAGCCTTTCCCGGTTGGGACGGCAGCGTCGCCGGTGCACGCACGCTGCAGGCGCAGCTGGCCGCGCAAGTGGTGCTGGAGGATGTCTTCCCGCGGCCTTTGCGCACCGTGGCCGGTTTCGACGTCGGATTCGAAGACCAGGGCGACATCACCCGCGCTGCCGTCGTGCTGCTGGATGCGGAGAGCCTGCAGACGCTGGAATCGCATGTGGCGCGGCTGCCGACCGCGATGCCCTACGTGCCAGGACTGCTCAGCTTCCGGGAGCTGCCGGCGCTGCTGCTGGCGCTGGAGATGCTGTCGCAACCGCCGGACCTGGCCATGGTCGATGGACAGGGGATCGCACATCCGCGTCGCCTCGGCATCGCGGCCCATTTCGGCGTGGCCACCGGACTGCCAAGCCTGGGGGTGGCCAAGAGTGTGCTGGTGGGCGATTTCGACGCGCCCGGCCCGGCGCGCGGCGATCGCAGCCCGATCACGCATCGGGGTGAGCTGGTCGGCTTCGCGCTGCGCAGCAAGCTGCGCTGCAACCCGCTGATCGTCTCGCCCGGCCATCGCGTTTCCCTGACGACGGCGGCCGAGCTGGTGGTGCGCTTCCTCGCCGGCTACCGCCTGCCGGAACCGACGCGACTGGCCGACCGGCTCGCCTCGCGACGCGAAGCCGGTCGCTCATCGACACTCCCGCGATAACGCAGCCCGGGCCGCAACACTCCGTCGCACTGCCATGCGATGCCATGGTGGCGGGCCTGTGCCATCCTCGCGTCGTCCCCGACGGAGTCCGCCATGACCACGATCATCGAACCGCGCGTGCACGACCTGGGCGACGGCTTCATCGTCCGTCGTGCGGTGCCCTCGATCCAGGCGCGCAGCGTCGGGCCCTTCGTGTTCGTCGACCACATGGGGCCGGTGGTGTTCGAAGGTGGGCGCGGGCTCGACGTGCGCCCGCATCCGCACATCGGCCTGGCCACGGTGACCTTCCTCTGGTCCGGCGCGATCAACCACCGCGACACGCTCGGCTCCGAACAGGTGATCCGCCCGGGTGACGTGAACTGGATGACCGCCGGCCGCGGCATCGCCCACTCCGAACGCACGCCCGGCCCCGAGCGCGCGACCGGCAGCCAGGCGCACGGGATGCAGACCTGGGTCGCACTGCCGAAGGCACACGAGGAGACCGACCCGGCGTTCTACCACCACCCCGCCGCAACCCTGCCGCAGCAGCACCGCGATGGCGTCTGGCTGCGGGTGATCGCCGGGCGCAGTTACGGCGAGGAATCACCGGTGAAGGTCTTCGCCGACACGCTCAACGTGGCCCTGGACCTGGCCGCGGATGCCGAACTCGTGTTGGACGACGCGCATGTCGAACGCGCGCTCTACATCCTCGAAGGCGAAGCCCAGCTGGACGGGGTGGATATCCCCGCCCGACACCTGGTCATCCCCGACCGCGGCACGCGGCCCAAGCTGCGCGCCAAGACCCCGCTCAAGGCGATGCTGCTCGGCGGCGAGCCGCTCGACGGCCACCGCCACCTCTGGTGGAACTTCGTCTCCAGCTCCAAGGACAGGATCGAACAGGCCAAGCTGGACTGGCTGGAAGGCCGCTTCGGCCGGATCGAGGGCGACGACGAATTCATCCCGCTGCCACAGCGCTGAGGCGGCGGCTCCGTGCGGTCCCGCCCGGCGCATCGCCGGTCGTCGCCTCCTGCCGCATGGCCACGATGATTTAACCGGATTCCAACGCCGCGCCCGCCTGAGAGGCGTAGGCTCGGCCTGCCCGCTCCGGGCACATCCGACTGGGGACGACGATGACTCTCACGAAACGCTTGGCGGCCGAATTCCTCGGCACGCTGTGGCTGGTGCTGGGCGGTTGCGGCAGTGCGGTGCTGGCGGCCAATTTCGGCGGCGACGGCAATCCACTGGGAATCGGCTTCCTGGGCGTGGCGCTGGCGTTCGGCTTGACCGTGCTGACCGGCGCCTTCGCGTTCGGGCACATCTCGGGCGGGCACTTCAATCCGGCGGTAAGCCTGGGGCTGTGGGCCGGTGGCCGCTTCGGCGCCAAGGACCTGCTGCCCTACATCCTGGCCCAGGTGGCGGGTGCCATCATGGCCGGCTTCATCCTGCTGCAGATCGCAAAGGGGGGCGGCGGCTTCACCATCGACCCCAGCGCGGCCGGCACCTTCGCCAGCAACGGCTATGGCGTCCTCTCGCCAGGCGGCTACACGCTCGGTGCGGCGTTCCTGTGCGAGGTGGTCCTGACCGCGTTCTTCCTGGTGGTGATCATGGGCGCCACCCACAACAAGGCTGCCGCTGGCTTCGCCCCCATCGCCATCGGCCTGGCCCTGACCCTGATCCACCTGATCAGCATCCCGGTCACCAACACCTCGGTGAATCCGGCCCGTTCCACCGGCGTTGCGGTGTTCGCCGGTTCCGGGGCGATGGGCCAGCTGTGGCTGTTCTGGCTGGCACCGCTGATCGGCGGCGCCCTGGGCGGGATCATCTACGCTTGGCTGCGCCCGAATAACGAGTAACGCAAGTCATTGATTGGCATGGCCGGGCTGCCGCATGGTGGCCCGGATCATGTTCATGAAGGCCCGCCACGCCGGGCAGGCGGCGCGGCTGCCGCAAACGCACGAATCCGGTTAGCATTGTGCGATGCAGCACCCCAGCCGGAAGCGTGGCCATTCCATGCTCTATCAACTACACGAACTCAACCGCGCAATGATGGCCCCCTGGGTCCATCTGGCCGAAGCCAATTCGCGGATCTTCTCCAACCCTTCCAGCTGGGCGTCGGGCCTGCCCGGGGCCGAGCGCATCGCCGCCGGCAACGAGCTGGTCCATCGCCTCGGCAAGGATTACGAGAAGCCTCCGTGGAACATCCACGAGGTCGAGGTCGAGGGCCACAAGGTCCCGGTGCTGGAACAGGAAGTGGTGCGCAAGCCGTTCTGCCGGCTGGTGCGCTTCAAGCGCTACAGCGACGACGCCCCGACCATCGCCGCGCTGAAGGACGACCCGGTCGTGCTGGTGGTTGCGCCGTTGTCCGGCCATCACGCCACCCTGCTGCGCGACACGGTGCGCACCCTGCTGCGCGACCACAAGGTCTACGTGACCGACTGGATCGACGCACGCATGGTCCCGGTCGAGGACGGCGCCTTCGGCCTGGACGACTATGTCGCCTACGTCGAGGATTTCATCCGCCACATCGGCGCCACCGACCTCCACGTGATCAGCGTCTGCCAGCCGACCGTGCCCGTGCTGGCCGCGGTCTCGCTGATGGCCGCGCGCGGCGAGCCGGTGCCGCGTTCGCTGGTGATGATGGGCGGCCCGATCGACGCGCAGCGCAGCCCGACCGCGGTCAACAGCCTGGCCACGCGCAATCCGCTTTCGTGGTTCGAGAACAACGTGATCCACAGCGTGCCGCAGCCTTATCCGGGCGAAGGCCGCGAGGTGTATCCGGGCTTCCTGCAGCACGCCGGCTTCCTGGCGATGAATCCCAGCCGCCACTTCATGTCGCACTGGGATTTCTATTCGGACCTGATCAAGGGCGACCTGCAGGACGCCGACGGCCATCGCAAGTTCTACGACGAATACAACGCGGTGCTGGACATGCCGGCCGAGTACTACCTGGACACCATCAAGACCGTGTTCCAGGAATTCCTGCTGCCGCGCGGCAAGTGGAAGGTCAACGGCGAGCCGGTGAAACCGTCGGCGATCAAGGGCACCGCGCTGATGACCATCGAAGGCGAGCTGGACGACATCTCCGGCCTCGGCCAGACCCAGGCCGCGCACGACCTGTGCACCGGCATCCCGAAGACCAGGCAGGAGCACCTGACCGTGGAGGGGGCCGGCCATTACGGCATCTTCAGCGGTCGCCGCTGGCGGGAGACGGTCTACCCGCAAGTACGCGACTTCATCGCCAGGTACGCGGGCTGAAGCCACGCCAGTAACGACGAAAGCCCCGCTTCCGCGGGGCTTTCGCTTTCTGCCGCATGTCGCCTGCGGTCAGACCACCGGGTCACGCACCAGCAGCTGCTTGGCCAGCCAGCCGTGGAATCGGCCGACGATCCGCGCCAGGTGCAGGGTCGCGAACAGCAGCAGCACGCCGACCACCAGGCACACCGGCCACAGCCAGGGCGAGTCCGGCGTGATGTTGACGCCATGCAGCGAGAACATGCCTGCATGGCCCAGCAGCAGGGCGACTGGCGCGACGATCAGGCCGGCCGACAGCGCCAGCAGGGTAACGGCGATGCTGAAGTACGCCGTGCCCAGGGGCAGCATCAGCAGCAGGTAGCCCATCGCCGTCCAGGTGCGCCAGTCGGTGAACAGTTCCTTCAGGCGGGTCGGCCACGGCTTGTCGCGCTGCGTGTACAGCGGCCTGCGCGGCATGCGCACGCCCAGCAGCACCTCGACGATGCGTCCTTCCACCAGCGACAGCAGGCGCACCGACATCAGGAACAGCAGCAGCAGCGGGATGCCCACGATCAGGATCAGCAATCCGGCCGACAGGCTGGCGCCGGTGACCACCCAGCTGAAGTAGAACGTGCCCGTCGCCATCGCCAGCAGCATGTAGAACAGCGAGCCGTAGGTGTACGGATCGGCGACTACACCGAAGAACCGGCCGGCCAGTGAACGGCGCTTGGGCGGACGCGGCGGGCGCAGCGCGCGATTCACCGTCACTTCGGTTTCGCGATAGATCTCGGCGACCTCCCCGGGTGCGCCGTAGCTGCCGGCGACCGCGGCGATCACTTCGGCCTCGCTGCGGCCCGAACGCCCCGTCGAGTTGGCGGCCAGCTCCGAACGCAGGTATTCCTCGGCGTCGTACAGGGCGTCCTGGACCATTGCCGGATCGGCACCCCTGAGCGCTTCGCGCAACTGCTCCAGGTATTCGGGAATGGTGGTCGGCATCGGGCGCGTAACCGACGGCGCGTATGCGTTGCTGTTCATGCGGATACTCCCTCCAGCACGGAATCGACGGAATCGCGGGTGGCCCGCCAGGCGGCGGACCATTGGTCGAGGACCTCGCGGCCCTCGCCGGTGATGCGGTAGTAACGGCGCGGTGGACCGGCCACGGACGGCTCGACGTGGCTTTCCAGCAGGCCGGCCCCTTCCAGGTTGCGCAGCACCGGATACAGCGCGCTCTGCTTCCCGGCGAGCACGCCCTCCCCGACCTGCTCCAGGCGCTTGGCGATCAGGTAGCCGTAGAGTGGCTCGGCGGCCTGGGCCAGGACGGCCAGCAGCGCCAGCGAGACCGTGCCGGCGCTGAGTTCCTTCTGGAATTTCTTCAGCTGCGCTTCGTTGTCGCCCATGACGGCCGCTCCACTAGCGTTGGGTTCGCTAGTCTGGAGGCCAATCTATTCTCAAGTTCGGTATAGCGGATGTGCCGTTAGTCATTCCGACCGTGGACACCGCCCCCCGACGGGTTTCGGCTTTACCCCGTGAAGGCGGCCTTGGCGGGCAACGGGCACCGCGGCGAGAATCGGTCCACCTTCCGCCTCTGCCGGCCATCCGATGACCCTGCGCCCCCTCCTGCTCGCCTGCGCCCTTTCGGCAACCGCGCTGGCCGCGACCGCCGCTGCCCCCTACCGGAGCATGCAGCAGATCCTGGATGCCTCCCCCGCCAGCGACTGGCGCACGCCCGACCCGGCCAACACGCTCTACATGGAGCTGGATGCCGGCCGGGTGGTGATCGAACTGGCGCCGGGTTTCGCCCCGCAACACGTGGCCAACATCCGCACGCTCGCCCGCGAAGGTTTCTGGGACGGGACCAGCATCTATCGCGTGCAGGACAACTTCGTCGCCCAGTTCGGCGATGCCGACGCCGACGATGCGGCCAAGGCCAGGAGCCTGGGCAGCGCGAAGCGGAAGCTGCCGGCCGAGTTCGAACGCGACGCCACCGGCCTGGCCTTCGACCGGCTGCCGGACAGTGACGGCTGGTCGCCGCAGGTCGGCTTCGTGGACGGCTTCGCCGCCGGACGCGATCCGGCCACGGACAAAGCCTGGCTGGCTCACTGCTACGGCGTGGTTGGCGCCGGCCGCAACCTGGACGCCGACAGCAGCATCGGCGCCGAACTCTACGTGGTGATCGGCCAGTCGCCGCGCCAGCTGGACCGCAACATCACCCAGGTCGGTCGCGTCATCCAGGGCATCGAACTGCTGAGCGCGCTGCCGCGCGGGCCCGAACCGATGGGCTTCTACGCCGAAGCCGCGCAGCGCACGCCGATCCGCGCAGTGCACTTGGCCAGCGAAATCCCCGAAGGCGAACGCACCCGCCTGCAACTGTTGCGCACCGGCACCCAGACCTTCAACGACGTGGTCGAGGCCCGCCGCAACCGTCGCGACGATTTCTACAAGCGCCCGGCCGGCCACATCGACCTGTGCAACGTGCCGCTGCCGGTGCGCGTGGCGAAGGACTGAACCGGCTCAGCGCGCGCGCTGGCTGATCGCCACGCTGCCCAGGATCAGCACGCCGGCCAGCAGCATCTTCCCGGTCACCGCTTCGCCCAGCAGCAGCCAGGCGAACAGCGCGCCGAACAGCGGGACCAGGTAGGTCACCGTCGACGTGCGCGCCGCGCCGATGCGATGGATCAACCCGTAGAAGTAGATGAAGGCCAGCCCGGTGCAGAGCACCCCCAGGCCCACTGCCGCGGCCCATGCCAGTGCCGGCACCGGCCCGGCCGGCCAGTGGGTGATCGCCAGGGGCAGCAACAGCAACGCCGAGCAGCCCAGGGTCACCGCTGCCGACGCGGCCGGCGGCAGGCCGACCATGTAGCGCTTCACCAGGTTCAGGCCGATGCCGTAAAGCAGCGAAGCACTCGCACCGGCGAGCACCGCCGGGCCGAGGGTCAGGCCGGAGACCTTGGCCGTGGCCAATACCACCACGCCGGCGAAACCGGTGAGCAGCGCCAACGCGCGGCGCACGCCGATCTTTTCGCCGAAGGCGAGGAACGCGACCAGTGCGGCGAACAGCACGGTCATCGCATTGCAGATCGCACCGATCGCCGCCGGCGCGCGCTGCGCGGCCCAGGCGAACAGCAGGAACGGCAGGGCCGAATTGATGATCCCGATCACCGCCAGCCGCGGCCACAGTCGCAACGGAAACTGGGTGCGCGCAAGCCAAAGGAAGGGCAGCAGCACCAGCGCGCCGAGGGCCAGGCGCAGCTCGACCAGCGCATAAGGGCCGAACGCAGGCGCGGCCACGCGCATGAACAGGAACGAGCCGCCCCAGATCGCACCGAGCACGAGGATTTCCAGCGGAGTCCGCCAGTCGCGCGTGCCCGCGCCCGCTGCGGCATCGAGCGGCGCCGCCGGCCCGCCGCTCACGGCGCCGCCCCGGCCGCGGCCACGTCGCGCTTGTGCGTTTCCTCGATGACCCGTGCGTTGGCGATGCGCACCGTGCTCACCATCAGCAGGCGCATGTCCTGGACGAGCTGTCGCGCAAGCGCGGACTCGTCGATGGACGCGCCCGGAATGTCCAGGCGAAAACCCCGACCACGCAGGTCGCCGCCATTGGAAAATGCGATCTCGAAATCGAACAGCACCCGGTGTTGCACGTCAGCACTCCTTGAACGGCCAGCCATCCCTGCGGACCGCCAGCATCCGCCGGCCAGCAGGGGCGGACAAGCGCGTAGTATCAGCCCAAGCCACAAATCTGACTCATGCCTCGACCATGAACCTGCGCCCCACCCTGCTACCCGCGCTGGGCGTGTTCGCCGCCGCCGCGCGGCACCAGAACTTCGCCCATGCCGCCGAGGAGCTGCACCTGACCGCCAGTGCGGTCAGCCACCACGTGCGCAAGCTCGAGTCGCTGCTCGATACCCGCCTGTTCCTGCGCCATGCCCGCGGCGTTTCACTCACGCCCGAGGGCCGCCAGCTCGCCGATGCCGCGTCGGCCGCGCTCGCCGACGTGGCCGCGGTAGCCGGCAACCTGCAGCCCGCGGCGGGAGTTTCGGTACTGCGGATCAGCACGCTGCACTCTCTTGCCTACTGCTGGTTGCTTCCGCGGCTGTCCTCGTTCTGCGCGACCCATCCGCACATCCGCCTGGAAGTGGATACCAGCTCCGCGCTGGCCCGTTTCGAGGAGGGCGGCCACGACCTGGCCATCCGCTATGGTCCCGGCCACTGGAGCGGACTGGCCGCGCACCACCTGATGGACGACGAACTGTTCCCGGTCGCGTCACCCACCCTGCCCGGGCTGGCCGGCGCGAAGACCCCGCGCGACATCGCCGCACTGCCACTGGTCTCGGACATGGGCCTGCAGGGTTGGCGCGACTGGTTCCGGGCTGCGGGCGTGCACGGACTCACCCTGCCGCCGATGCACACCTTCGTCGACAGCACCGCCTCGATGCGCGCCGCGGTTTTCGGCATCGGCGCGGCGCTGGCGCGTACCCACCTCGCCCAGCCCTACCTGCAACGCTATGAACTCGTGCGCCTCCCCGGGCCCGTGCTGAAGGCGCGGTTCGCCTATTACGCCGTGTACCCGGCGCACCGGATTCCCGGGCCCGCCGCGACCCTGTTCCTGGACTGGCTCAAGCGCCAGGCCCTGGCCGAACGGGCGCCACGTCCGGAGCCGGTGGCGCGCGCAAAGCGACGCCCGCCGCCGCGACGCGAACCGGCGCGCACATGAGCCCAGGAAGGAACTTCCTCACCGTGCCTTGATCGCACGGAATGCACGCTGGCTGCGTCCCACAAGGAACCCACGCCATGCCCCAACTCCGCATCCGCATCACCGGCAGCGACGACGACCTGCGCGCCGTGTCCGACCTGCTGCAGAGCGTGGAAGGCATCGAGCACGTCGAGGAAGTGGCCGACCTGATGCCTCGCATGGACGACGAGGACTCCAGCTCGGCCGGCCTGTCCGACGACATCGGCCCGGGCACGCACGAGCTGGAAGTCGACGCGCCCAACGACTACACCGCCGGACGCGTGCGCGAGGCGGTGGAAGAACTCGCGATCCGGCTCGGGCTGGTGGTCGAATTCGAGACGGACGAACAATAACCGCGTTCGTTATCCGCTCAGAAACTGGCGCCGTCGACAGTCACAATCTTCAATGCCGCCAGGTCCACCTCGGGCAGGCAGCGGACGTTGACTGCCACCGTCGCTTCGCCGGTCTTCGGGTTGCTGCCCTCGCTGAAGGGTGCGATGCCGCACACCGGACAATGGTGGTGGGCGAGATGTTCCTTGTTGAACCGGTAGGTGGCCAGGTCCAATGCCGGCGTCTTGAGGTCAAGCGCCGTGCGCGGCGCGAACCAGAGCAGGCCGCCGCGGCGCCGGCACATCGAGCAGTTGCAGTCGTAGACCTCGGTGATGCCCTCGCCGGTGTCGACCTCGAACGCGATGCGGCCGCAATGGCAGCCTCCAGCCTGTTTCATGTGCGTGCTCCGTGGCGTGCGGGTAGCAGGAAGCACAGGTTAGCCGGCCCCGTGAACGCACGCACGCCACTCCGGCACGTGCGCAGCCCGGGCAACGGGGCCTATGCTTGGCGCTTCACGTCACGCTGGAATCCCGATGCGCCATTCCCTGCTCGCCCTTGCCCTCCTCGCCAGCCTGGCCGCCTGCCAGAAGGCCGAAACGCCAGCCGCGCCGGCCGCTGGCGAGACGGCCGCCGCCACAGACACCACGCAGGCCGATGCCGCGTTCGCCGACCTGTCCACGCGCGCCCTCGACGGCTGGTTCCAGCTTTCCCCGGTGGGCGCCACCCAGACCGGCGAGCACCGCTACGACGGCGAACTCGACGACCTCAGCGCCGAAGGCCGGCAGAAGTCGCTGGACTTCAGCAAGAAGATCCTCGCCGAGCTCGATGCGATGGACGCAGGCAAGCTGTCGCGCGAAAACCAGGTCGACGCGGCGATCCTGCGCAACCAGCTCGGGTACGACATCTGGAATGCCGAAACCCTGCAGGGCTGGGCCTGGGATCCGCAGTCCTACAGCGGGCTGGCCGGCAGCGCGATCTACGGGCTGATGGCGCGCGAGTTCGCGCCGCTGCCCCAGCGCCTGAATTCGGCCACTTCGCGGATGGAGAAGATCCCGGCGCTGCTGGCCCAGGCCCGTGCCAACCTCGATCCCGCGCGCGTGCCCAAGGTCCATGCGGAAACCGTGGCCCGGCAGAACGCCGGCATCCTGAGCATTGTCGATACCTTCATCAGCCCGAACCTGGGCCAGCTGGGCGACGCCGATCGCCAGCGCGCCGACGCGGCGATCGAGGGGTTGAAGAAAGCGGTAGCCGAGCACCAGGAATGGCTGGACAAGACCCTCGTGCCGAACGCCAAGGGCGAATTCCGCATCGGCGCGGACCTGTACGACCAGAAGCTGCAGTTCGCGCTGCTCTCCTCGCTGTCGCGCGCCGACATCAAGCAGCGCGCCGAAGCCGAGCTGGTGCGCGTGCGCGGCGAGATGTACGGCATCGCGCAGCAGGTGCTCAAGGACAAGCCCGGCGCGCCCGAGCTGCCCGACACCCCCACGCCCGCGCAGCAGCAGAAGGCGATCGAGGCGGCGCTGGAGCTGGCGTATGCCGAGCGTCCGGAACGCGACAAGGTGGTCGCCGACGCGGAGGCCGCATTGGCCAGGGCCACCGAGTTCGTCCGCGCCAAGGACCTGGTGACCCTGCCCGACGCACCGGTGGAGATCATCGAGATGCCGGAGTTCCAGCGCGGCGTCGCGGTGGCCTACGCCGATTCGCCGGGCCCGCTCGACAAGAACCTGAAGACCTTCTACGCGGTCTCGCCGATCCCGGAAGACTGGACCCAGGCCCAGGTCGACTCGTTCCTGCGCGAATACAACTCGCGAATGATCGAGCTGCTGAGCATCCATGAAGGCACGCCCGGCCACTACCTGGAAGGCTGGCATTCGGCCAAGTTCCCCTCGACCCTGCGCGCGGTGCTGCGTTCGGGCATGTTCGCCGAGGGCTGGGCGGTCTACACCGAGAAAATGATGGCCGATGCCGGCTACCTCGACAACGACCCGCTGTTCCGCCTGGTCCAGCTCAAGTTCTACCTGCGCACCATTGCCAACGCGATCCTCGACCAGGGCGTGCATGTGGACGGCTGGAGCCGCGAGCAGGCCATGGACCTGATGGTCAACCAGACCTTCCAGCAGGAGCGCGAGGCGGCCGGCAAGTGGACGCGCGCGCAGCTGACGTCCGCGCAGCTGCCGACCTACTTCGTCGGCGTGCAGGAGCACTTCGACACGCGCAAGGCCGTGGAGCAGAAACTGGGTGCGGACTTCAACCTGAAGGCCTATCACGACCAGGTGCTGTCCTACGGCGCCCCGCCGGTGCGCTTCGTGCGCGAGCTGATGCTGGACCAGCCGATCGAGTAAGGCTTCGCCACTTGCCCCCCGGCATCGCCGGGGGGATTGGATTTGCCCGGGGCAGTTGGGTAACGTCGGCAACGTCCCGCCGCGGGGGTCGCGGCGGGCCAGTCCGCAGCGGCCGGCAGGGGACTCGCCCGGCGCGACTGCGATCGCCAATCCGGGGGGATGTTCTTCGATGGAATCACTCTATCCAGCCGGGCCCGTTTCGGTGCCCGACGGTCTCACGCTGCCCAGCAAAACCTATCGTCGCCAGGCCTGGCTCGCCGTCGCCGGCCTGCTCGGCTTCATCGCGGCCTACCTGGGACTGCTGTCCTGGTTCGCCTGGACTTCCTTCCGCCTGTTCAAGGGCATGGTCGAGCCGGGCAGCAGCGGCCTGGACCTGCTGACCCTGCTGGCGGCGTTCGCCGCAGGTTTGCTCGCGGTGTTCATGGCCAAGGCACTGGTCTTCCGCCGCCGCGCGCAGGTGCCTGCCGGCAGGGTCGAGCTGACCGCCGCGCAGCAACCCGAACTGTTCGCCTTCCTGCACCGCCTGGCCGACGAGGCCGGTGCGCCGCGTCCGCACCGGGTCTATCTCTCGGCACAGGTGAACGCGTGCGTGTTCTACGACCTGTCCGTGGCCAACCTCCTGCTGCCCTCGCGCAAGAACCTGGAGATCGGCCTGGCCCTGGTCAACGTCCTCAACCTGGGCGAGCTCAAGGCGGTGCTTGCCCATGAGTTCGGCCACTTCGCCCAGCGCTCGATGGCGGTCGGCCGATGGGTGTATGTCGCCCAGCAGATCGCCAACGAAATCGTCCAACGTCGCGACGCGCTGGATCGCCTGCTGGCCGCGCTCTCGCGGTTCGACCTGCGCGTGGCCTGGATCGGCTGGGGACTGTCGCTCGTGGTCTGGTCGATCCGTTCGCTGGCCGACCTCGCCTTCCGCGGCGTATCGCTCGCCCAGCGCGCGCTTTCGCGCGAGATGGAATACCAGGCCGACCTCGTCGCCGCCTCGCTGACCGGCAGCGACGCGCTTGTCCATGCCCTGCACCGCCTGGGCGCGGCGGACGAGGCGTGGAACCGGGCCCTGTCCTTCGCATCGGACGAACTGCGCCAGGGGCGCAGCGTCCAGGACCTGTTCGCGATCCAGGCGCGGGTGATCGAACACCTGCAGATCGTGCTCGACGATCCCGGCTACGGTCGTTCACCCGAGCTGCCAGCGGCCGCGCGCGAAGGCCACCGCCTGTTCGTGGCCGAGCTGGCGCCGCCGCCGCAGATGTGGTCCACGCACCCGTCCAACACCGCCCGCGAGGCGAGCATCAAGCGCCGGTACGTGGCCTGCGAGATCGACCAGCGTCCGGCACTGGACCTGTTCCGCGACGGCACGCAGCTGAAGGTGCAACTGTCGCAAGGCCTGTTCCGCGGCGAGTTGCCCGAGGCCCCGCCGATGGAAACGTCGCTGGTCAGCCTGGATCGCGGCTACGCCGCATTGTCCATGTCGCGCCGCTATCGCGGCAGCTACCTGGGCAGGTCGATCGTGCGCGCGCATTCGCGCCCGCAGGATCTCTACATCGAGGTGGGCAGCGACGATGGCCTGCTCGAGCGGATCGATACGCTGTATCCGGCGTCGCTGGGCGGGGAGATCGAGCAACTGCGCGAACTGCGGCAGCAGCGCGCCGCCCTGGAGGCGATCCAGCAGGGACGCTACCGCACCGAAGGCGATGCGCTCCACTGGCGCGGCATGCGCATGTCGCGCAAGGACCTGCCCCGCATCCTGGCCGAAATCGACGCCGAACTCGGCCCGGTCCAGGCGCGGGTGACCCACCACGACCAGCTGTGCCGGAGCCTCCACCGTCGTGCGTCGCTGGCACTGCGGCAGGACTGGACAGGACAACTGGAAGGCGCCCTGCGCGTGCTGCACTACGCCGAGCACGCCGGCGCCGAGCTGGCCGATGCCTACGGCCTGCTGGGCAACACCTACCAGGTCGTCGCCGCCGATGGCCGCGTATCGTCCTCCGAGTTGCGCCGGCTGGTGGCATCGTGCAACGACCTGCATCGCTCCCTGCAACGGATCCATGACCAGGCCGGCCAGGTCCGCCTCGACGAAGTCATGGCGCGGGAGCTCGATGGACAGGCCTGGCCGGACGTCATCGGCAAGGACTTCTCGCTGCCGATGGCTGGCGAGTCGAACATCTCGCAATGGATGAAGGCGATCGACAGCTGGCACCGCCCGGTATCGGACGGCCTTTCGCGGCTTGCACACGCCGCGCTGGAGTCGCTGCTCGCCAGCGAAGACCAGGTCGCCCGGCAACTTCGCGGTGGAACGGACGAGGTCACCGTGTCTGCCGCGGCCGCTTCACCGTCGGAGTATCCGACGCTGCTGCCGGGTGGTGGCCGCCGCCTCCAGCATCGACTGGGCTGGCTTGACCGGTTCCACACCGCCGACGGCTGGCTCGCCGGAGGCACGCGCCTAGTGGTGGCCGCGGCCATCGTCGTGGCGGTGCTGGTGGCCGGAGGCGCAGTCGGCCTCAGCCAGGTGACTGTGTTCAATGGGCTGGATCGCACGGTGGAGGTGGAAATCGATGGCCAACGCGCCACGATCGGACCGGCGCGAACGGCTTCCATGCGCCTTCCGAACAAGACCGCGCACGAGGTGTCGGCCTACCTGGCCGACGGTGGCGCGCTGATCGAACATTTCTCCGGCGAGGCCCCGAACGGCTCCCCGCATCTTGCCTACAACATCGGCGCAGCCGCACCACTGGTGGAATGGACCGCCAGCTATGGCAACGCCCGCGAAGTGGCGCCGCGACAACTCGGTACCGTGCGCTGGACCACCACCCGGGTCGACCATGTTTTCAGCGAACCGCCCGAAACGGTCTCCACCAAGACCGGAGGCGATACCCGTCGGGTGCTGTCGGGCATGAGCGGGGAATCGCCGCGGCAGATGCTCGCCGCGACGCGCTCGGACGCGGAAGCCAAGGCGATGATCGCAGCCCACGCCACCTGGGATGACGCCGACTCGCGTCACCTGCGCCGGTGGATGTGGCACGCAAAGGAAGCCGGGATTCTCCCGGAGGTGCTTCGCAGCCGCCTGGACCGAGCGCCCCGGGAAATCGTGTCGCTGCGCATGGAGCAGGATGAATCCGAGGGCACCGCCACCCATGACGCGGTCTGCGAACGCCATCGCTCGCTCGCCGGATCGGCGGCCGATTCCAGCGCGCTGCAGTACCTGGCGATACGCTGCCTCACCGATCCGCAGGCGCGCGACGATGCGTTCCTCGCCGGATACCAGCGCTGGCCGAAGGAGCCCTGGCTGGCGATGGCCGCCGGCTACGTCCACAGCGAACGCCAGGAATGGGACCAGGCGCTTGATCTGTTCAGGCAGGCGGCACGCAATCCGATGCTGGCCGAGGATGCGTCCATCGAGATGGCGCGCATGCGTCGGGCTTCCAGCGATGAACCGGTCGACCTTGGCGACCTCGCAAAGCGCTCGGACTATGTGTCCACCATGCTCGCGCTGGAGTCCGGCGACGGTACCGAAGGCACGCCCATGGCCGCCTACCGGTACCTTGCGGGAGGCGACCTGCCTGCTGCGATGGGTATCGCGGTGAACGACGCCGAGTCCTCCGGCCGGATGCTTCGCCTGGCCGCCGCTTCCGACGGCGCATCGCGCGAGCTGGTCACCCGTGCGCTGGCGCTTCCGCTCCAGGACGGTCTTGACGACGCAACGGCCTGGGCGACCTTCGCCCTGGCCAGCCGCGAAGGTCGCGACACCACGGCGCTGCGCGAGGCCGCGCTGGCGACTGATCCGGAACAAGGCGAGGCGATCGCACGCTTCCTCGATGCATTGCGCAGCGGCGCCGATGCCGCAACCGCCGAGCAGCGGTTGGGCAATGTGGGACTGCGTACCCGCGGAATCGCCTACAGCAGCGCCGCGGTGCTGATGGGGACGCGATGCCCGGCGACCTGGCGCGAAGGCGCCAAGTCATTGCTGTTCGTCGCCGAACGGCCATACCTGTCCTGACGACCGGCGTCGCATCGCCCTGGCGCCATCGATCGATGGCGCCAGGAGCAGGTGTCAGCGCACCGGCTCCAGCCGCAGGTCCTGGAAGTCGAAGCTGAAATCGGTCAGGGGCGATGCTGCCTCCATCCGCGCCTCGCGCACCTTGCCGTCGGCGTCGAGCGCGAAGGTCACGAAGGCGTCGCCGTTGAGTGTGCGGTCGTCCCACTTCACCAGGAAGGTGTCGTGCTGCCAGTGCTGCAGGGTGCCGCTCAACAGCGGGCTGGGCTTGAAGCGCATCCGCAGCCGCCCGCCCTCCTGCACGACTTCCACGTCGCCGTACCAGGCATCGCGATACAGGCCCGCATAGCCCGCCAGCGGCAGCGATGGCTTGGAGCGCGCATCGCGCGCAGCTACCCGCTTGCGCCACGCGTCATCGGCCTTCGCCCGCGCGTTGCCGGCGGCGTCCGCGTAGGCGGCGATCCAGTCGGTACGCTCTGCCGGCTGCAGGAAGGCATCGAGGATCTGCATCGTCAGCGCATTGAACGCCCCCCCCGCCTCCTGGTTGGTCAGCACCACGATGCCCAGGTCGCGGCCGGGCACCAGCGTCACCCGCGAGACCATGCCCGGCCAGCCGCCGGTGTGCCAGACCAGCTTCTCGCCACGGTAGGACGAGGTGATCCAGCCTTCGCCGTAGCCGAGGAAATCCGGCCGCGATGGGGCCAGCGCCGGCACCGCCGGATCGGGGATGGGCATGGGCGAGATCAGCGACCACATTTCCTTTTGCCGCTTTTCCGAGAACAGTCTTTGCGAGCGGCCCTGCGCGTCGGCGAAGCTGCCACCGGCCAGTTGCGCCCGCATCCAGCGGGTCATGTCGTGCACGCTGGAGTACACGCCGCCTGCGCCCGCGGCGTTGTGCCAGGTCAGCGGAAACGTCGGGCGCAAGGTGGTGAAGTCGGCCTTCGCGTGCCCGGTGGCGGCGTTGTCGCCAGGCCGCAGCGCGTCGGCGTTGAAGCGCGTGCCATCCATGCCCAGGGGATCGAAGAAGCGCTGCTGCAGGAAGGACGCATAGGACTGGCCGGAAACCTTTTCGACCAGCCGTGTCGCCGTCGCGTACAGGATGTTGTCGTAGGCGTAACGCTCGCGGAACCCGGTCTTCAGCGGCACATCCTTCAGCCGGCGCACGACTTCTTCGTTGCTGTAGCTGCTGCCGGGCCAGAACAGCAGGTCGCCGGCGCCCAGTCCCAGGCCGCTGCGGTGGGTCAGCAGGTCGCGAACGCGCATTTCGCCGGTGACGTAGGGATCGGACATGCGGAAGTCCGGCAGGTGTTCGACCACCTTGTCGTCCAGGGACAGCCTGCCTTCGTCGGCCAGCATCGACAAAGAGGCGGCGGTGAAGGCCTTGGTGTTGGAGGCGATCGCGAACAGGGTGTGCGCGTCGACCGCTTCCGGCTTGCCGAGTTCGCGCACGCCCCAGCCGCGCTCCAGCACGACCTGGCCGTCCTTGACCACGGCCACGGCCACCCCCGGAACCTCGAAGCGTTCGCGGACCTGCTCGACCCAGGCATCGAGCTGGGCGGGATCCAAAGGACCCACCTGTGTCGCGTTTGCGGGTATTGCATCCGCCGTCCGGGCCGACGCCTCGGCCGCCAGTGCGGTCAATGGCGCAAACGCAACCAGGCACAACCACAGGAGACAACGGACGGGACGTGGCGAAGAAAACAGGCGCATGCAGGAGGCTCCGGGTACCGGGCCTCGATTCTAGGCGCTGGCCATACCCGGATGGCCAGTGACAGAAGTCCGCGCCCGGCCCCACGGCGGACGTGCACGATGCCGACGCCCTCACGCGTGCGGCGACTATCATCGCCCCACGCAACCCGGAGGCCGACCGATGCAGGACCTGTTCGCCGCACCCGCTTCCGGCCCGGCCAGGCGCATCCATGTCGGCATCGGCGGCTGGACCTATGCGCCATGGCGCGGCGGGATGTTCTATCCGGCCGGACTGGTACAACGGCGCGAGCTCGAATACGCCAGCCGCGAACTGACCGCGATCGAGATCAACGGCACCTACTACGGCGCGCAGAAGCCCGCCACGTACGCGAAGTGGCGCGACGAGACGCCGCCCGGCTTCCTGTTCACCGCCAAGGCGCCGAAGCGGATCATGGCCAGCCGGCGCCTGGCCGGCACCGGGGCGCAGATCGAGGATTTCGTCGGCGGCATCGGCGAACTGGGCGACCGGCTCGGCGCGCTGTCATGGCAGTTCGAGCGCGGCCAGGCGCCGACGCCCGATGAGCTGGCGGCCTTCCTGATGCTGCTGCCGGCGCAGGTGGACGGACGGCGCCTGCGGCATGCGCTGGAACTTCGCGAGCCCGCGCTGTTCACGCCGGACCTGCTGGCCCTGCTGCGCCAGCGCAACGTCGCGCTGGTGTTCGCCGGCTCCGACGAGCATCCGGCCTTCGCCGATGTCACCGCCGACTTCACCTACGCGCGCGTCATGCAGTCCCGCGCCGACCTCGAGCACGGATATCCCGAAGCGGAGCTGGACGCCTGGGCGGCGCGGGCGCGCGCCTGGGCGGCGGGCGGCGATCCCGCCGAACTGCCGCACGTGGGCCCGCCCCGGCCCGGCACCGCGCCGAGGGAGGCGTTCGTGTTCTTCATCGCCAGCGCCAAGGAACGCAACCCGGCCGCTGCCCGCGCACTGATCGCTCGGCTCTCGTGACCCGCACCGCGGATGGCCATGCCCATGCTTGATGCCCGCACCGGCTTGCGTGAAAGGAGGCGCCCGTGAACACCGGTTTCCAGCGGACGCCTGCCACCTCCGGCTACGCGCTGGCCCTGCTCTGCCTGTTCGTTGCGGTATGGATCGCGCTGGCCATCTCGCCCTGGTACCGCGAGGACTGGGCCCTGGAAAACGTGCTGGTCCTGGTCGCCGTGCCGGTGCTGGCCTGGGGCTGGCGACGCATGCCGCTGACAAGGCTCAGCTACACCTGCCTGTTCGTGTTCGGCGTGCTGCACGAGATCGGCGCGCACTACACGTATGCGGAAGTGCCTTATGACGCCTCCATCCAGCGTGTCGCAGGATTCTCGATCGACGCCCTGCTCGGCCTGCAGCGCAACTCCTTCGACCGGCTGGTGCACCTGCTCTATGGCGTGCTGGTGACGCCGGCCTGCATCGAACTGCTCGACCGGGTGGCGCCGCCGCGCGGGGCCTGGCGCTTCGTGCTGCCAGTGAGCTTCATCATGTCGCACTCGCTGCTGTTCGAGATGTTCGAATGGCTGGCCGCCAGCCTCTTCGGTGGCGACCTGGGCCAGGCCTACCTGGGCACCCAGGGCGACGAGTGGGATGCGCAGAAGGACATGCTGCTGGCCACCCTGGGCTCGGTGCTGGCGGTGTCGGTGCTCGGCCTGCGTGGCTGGCTGGCGCCCTGCCCGAGGAAGGTCGCCTCGCCCGGGTGACGTTCGCGCCGGGACGCACGCCCGGCGCCGGGCGATAATGCGCCGATGCCGATGACCGATCGCACCTGCGCGCAACTGCAAATCCATTTCTGCGTCCTGCTGTGGGGGTTCACCGCGATCCTCGGCAAGCTGATCAGCCTGCCCGCGCTGCCGCTGGTGTGGTGGCGGATGCTGCTGGTGGTCGCCGCACTGGCGCTGGTACCGCGGGTCTGGCGCGGACTGCGCGCGCTGCCGCCGCGGCTGGTGCTGGCCTATGCCGGCATCGGCGTGGTGGTCGCACTGCACTGGCTGACCTTCTATGGCGCGATCAAGCTGGCCAATGCCTCGGTGGCCGCGACCTGTATTGCCCTGGCGCCGGTGTTCACCGCGGTGATCGAACCGTGGGTGGCCAAGCGTCCGTTCCGCCCGCGCGAACTGGCGCTGGGCGTGGCGGTCCTGCCCGGCGTGGCGCTGGTCGTCGGCGGGGTACCGGATGGCATGCGCCTGGGCGTGGCGGTCGGCGCGCTGTCGGCGCTGCTGGTGGCGATCTTCGGCTCGTACAACAAGCGCCTGGTCGAACACGCCGATCCGCTGACCGTCACCGCGATCGAGCTGGGCGCCGGTACCCTGGCCCTGACCGCGCTGGCTCCATTGATGCCGCTGCTGCTGCCCGCCTTCGCCGGCGACCTGCTGGTGGTTCCCGGCCTGCACGACGGCGCACTGCTGCTGGTGCTGGCACTGGGCTGCACCCTGCTGCCATTCGCGCTGTCACTGGTCGCGCTGCGCCACCTGAGCGCGTACACCGTGCAGCTGGCGACCAACCTGGAGCCGGTCTACGCGATCATCCTGGCCGCGCTGCTGCTGGGCGAGCAGCACGAACTCACGCCGCTGTTCTACCTGGGCGTGGCGGTGATCCTGGGCGCGGTGTTCCTGGATCCGCTGCTGGCGCGACGACGCTCCGGTGCAGCCCCGGACGCCGAGGTGCAGCATCCGGAAATGCTCGGCACATCCGAGGCCAAGCAACTGGTCGACTGACCTGGCGCAGCCTTGCCCGGTGGAGCCTCAGTGCACGACCAGCACCGGCACCGGACTCAACGCGACCACCTTCTGCGTCACCGAGCCCAGCAGCAGGCTCTTCAGCGCGCCCTTGCCGTGGCTGCCGATCACGATCATCTCCGCCTTCACCGCCTTGGCCTCGTCGAGCAGGGTCGGCACCACGTCGCCGATCGCCTTGCGCTCCTGGAACGCCAGCCGCGCGCGCTTGAGGTGCGGGCGCACCACCGCCATCGTCGCCTCGTACTGCGCCTCGTAGTAGCGGCCCGGGCCGGCCTTGCCGAATTCCTTCTCGGCGGCCTTGGACAGCCGCGGCACCACCTGCAGCACGTGCAGCTCGGGCGGCGCCTTCAGCGCCTTCGCCAGTTTCGCCACGCGGCGTACCGCCGCAGCGCCGACCGCACTGCCATCCACTGCCAGCAGGATTTTCATGGCTTCGCTCCGATTGCCGCGTCAGGGTATGGATCGATCGTATTCCCGGCGACGGCGTCCGGGAATGATCCGGATCAAGGCCGCCCGGCCCCGCGTCACCAGTCCGGGTGCCCGGGCAGCAGGCCCTGCAGTTCGGCCTCGCTGAGGTTGCGCCACTGGCCGGGCTTGAGCGCGCCCAGCTTGATGTTGTCGATCCGCACCCGGCGCAACTGGGTCACCCGGTAATCGAAGGCGGCGGCCATCAGCCGGATCTGGCGGTTGAGGCCCTGCTCGAGCACGATGCGGAAACCGAACTTCGCGATCCGCGCGGTGCGGCATGGCAGGGTCGTCTCGCCGTGGATCCGCACCCCGCGCGACATGCCGCGCAGGAACTCGTCGGTCACCGGCTTGTTGACCGCCACCAGGTACTCCTTCTGGTGGCGGTTCTCCGCACGCAGGATCTGGTTGACGATGTCGCCGTTGCTGGTCAGCAGGATCAGGCCCTCGGAATCCTTGTCCAGGCGACCGATCGGGAAGATCCTTTGCTCGTGGCCGATGAAGTCCACGATGTTTCCGTCGACCGAGCTCTCGGTCGTGCAGGTCACCCCGACCGGCTTGTTCAGCGCGATGTAGACGTGCCGACGCTTGCCGGCCTTGGCCGTGCGCACCTTCAGCGGCTGGCCGTCGACCAGCACCGTGTCGCCCTCCCCGACCACCGCGCCCATCCCGGCCGGCTGGCCGTTCACGGTGACGCGGCGCGCGGCGATCAGGCGATCGGCCTCGCGGCGCGAACAGAAGCCGGTTTCGGCGATGTGCTTGTTGAGGCGGACGGTCATGGGTCCATTATCGACGAGCGGACCCCGCCGCGTCCCCGCTGCGGCGCGATCAGGCCGCGCCGGCGGACTTCTTCGCCCGTCGCGACTCGCGCTTGAGCGGCGCGCCGACCGGGCAGATCTCGAAGGCGAACTGGGTCAGGGTGTTGACCAGGCTGTCGGGCACCAGCCGGTAGACCACGTACTGGCCGCGACGCTCGCCGGCGATCAGGCCGGCGTTCTCCAGCACCGCCAGGTGCCGCGACACCGCCGGTGCGCTCATCTCGAAGCGCGCGGCGATGTCGCCGGCCGGCAGCTCCTGTTCCGACAGGTAGGCCAGGATCTGCCGGCGCGGGCTGGAGGCGAGTGCTTCGAAAATCTTGTCGGTGCTCATGGTCCGGTACGTCTGCGCTGCGGTCGCGGTAGTGATCGCGGGACGGCACCGCGATCGCGATGCCGTCCCTGCCGAAAGTATCCCGGGTCCTGTCGGAACGCCAGCGCAATCCGTGCGCGGGCGCGCGCCTCAGCGCTGCTGCGGCGGCAGCGGCGGCAGGTGCGCCGGCAGCGGCGCGCGCATCGCTTCCTGGCCGTGCGCCCAGTTGGCGACCGTGCGTCCATAGCGGGCGATCATCGCCATGTTGAAGAAGTGCATCGCGCCCAGGACCAGTACCGACAGGCCGATCTTGGCCGCCACGTAGGGAATCATGGAGGCGACCGCCCTGCCCTCGTTCCAGCCATCCATGCGCAGGGCGATGAAGCCGATGTTGACCAGGTAGAACCCCACCACCAACAGGTGGTTGGTCGACTTCGCGAGCTGTTCGTCCTGGCCGAAGCACTTGACCAGGAACACCTCGCCATTCTTAGACAGCGTACGCGCCACCCAGATGGTCATGGCGATGGAAACGCCCAGGTACAGCAGGTATCCCAGTTCGAGTGTCATGGCGGTAGCTCCTTCTGCGGTCGGTTGATCGGTAATGAATTACTTATTTAACTAATATGCTAATTGCTTAAAAAAGCAAGTCAAGTGCCGTTTGTCGGCTCGCGACGCCTGTGACGCCCAAAGAAAAAGGCCGACCCTTTGGGGGGCGGCCTTGCAGAGGATGCGACGCAGCGGGCGCCGACGGTCGATCAGCCGCCGTGCGGCTTGGGCGGACCCTTGCGGTGCGGACGCGGCGGCCCATTGCCGGGCTTGCCCGGACGGGCGCCCTGCGGCCGGAAGCTCTTCGGCGCCTGCGCTGCGGGAGCGTGGCTGCCGTCCCAGCGGGTGATCCGCAGTTGCTGGCCGACCACCCAGGCCTTCTGCAGGTGCGACATGATTTCCGGCGGCATGCCCTCGGGCAGGTCCAGGATCGAATGGTCGTCGTGGATGTCGATGCGGCCGATGAAGCGGCTCTCCAGCCCGGCCTCGTTGGCGATCGCGCCCACGATGTTCCCCGGCTTGACCCCGTGCGCGTGGCCGACCTCGACCCGGTAGGTTTCCATGCCGGTATCGGGCGCCGAACGCGGCGGCTTGGCCGCGCGCGGCGGGCGCGCGCCGAATTCGGAATCGGGCGCGCGAGCCGGGCGCGCGGCGAAGTCGGAATCGTGCGTGCGCTGCGGACGCGAGGTGGCATCGGATCCGTGCGGGCGTGGCGGGCGCGGCGTGAAGCCTTCATCGTTCGACCGCGGCGGACGCGGGCCGCGGCGCTCGTCATTGCCCGAGTCGCGCGACGGACGCTCGAAACGCGGAGCCGGCGCCGGCTCCCTCGCCTCGAGGAACAGCGGCGTCTCGCCTTGCAGCAACTTCGCGAGCGCGGCGGCGATCTCGTTGGAACCCACGTCGTGCTCGCCGGCGTAGCGGTCCATCAGCTCACGGTACGGCTCCAGGCCGCCGGCTTCCAGCGCGCCGGAAATCTTCTCGAAGAAACGCGCCACGCGGCGGTCGTTGACCGCTTCCACCGTCGGCAGGCGCATCTCTTCGATCGGCTGGCGGGTGGCGCGCTCGATCGCGCGCAGCATGCCCTTCTCGCGCGGGGTGACGAACAGGATCGCGTCGCCCGTACGGCCGGCGCGGCCGGTGCGGCCGATCCGGTGCACGTAACTTTCGGTGTCGTACGGGATGTCGTAGTTCAGCACATGGCTGATGCGCTCCACGTCCAGGCCGCGCGCGGCCACGTCGGTGGCGACCAGCACGTCGAGCTTGCCGTCCTTGAGCTGCTGGATGGTGCGCTCGCGCTGCTGCTGCTGGATGTCGCCGTTGATCGCCGCGGCGGCCTGACCGCGCGCCTGCAGCTTCTGCGCCAGCTCCTCGGTGCCGGCCTTGGTCCGGGCGAACACGATCATCGCGTCGAACGGCTCGGCTTCGATGATCCGGGTCAGCGCGTCGAGCTTGTGCATGCCGCTGACGAACCAGTAGCGCTGCCGGATATTGGCCGCGGTCGTGGTCTTGGCCTCGATCGTGACTTCGGTCGGATCCTTGAGGTAGGTCTGGGCGATGCGCCGGATCGGCGGCGGCATCGTTGCCGAGAACAGCGCCACCTGGCGCGTCGGCGGGGTCTTCAGCAGCACGGCCTCGACATCGTCGATGAAACCCATGCGCAGCATCTCGTCGGCTTCATCCAGGACCAGGCACTTCAGCTCGGACAGGTCCAGCGTGCCACGGTTGAGGTGGTCGATCACCCGTCCCGGGGTGCCCACCACCACGTGCACGCCGCGGCGCAGCGCCGCCAGCTGCGGGCCGTAGCCCTGGCCGCCGTAGATCGGCAGGACATTGAAGCCGGGCATCCTGGTGGCGTAGCGCTGGAACGCCTCGGCGACCTGGATGGCCAGTTCGCGCGTGGGTGCCAGCACCAGGGCCTGCGGCTTGGTCTTGGACAGGTCCAGCCCCGCAAGTACCGGCAGCGCGAACGCGGCGGTCTTGCCGGTGCCGGTCTGGGCGGTGCCCAGCACGTCGCGACCCGCCAGCAGGGCGGGAATCGTGGCGGCCTGGATCGGCGACGGCGATTCGTAACCGACGGAGGCCAGCGCGGCCATCAACGGTTCGGGCAGGCCGAGGTCGCCGAAGCGCAGGGCGGCAGGGTTTTCTTGATCGGGGGTTGACATCGGAGCTCCGGCGGCACGCGCGAAGGCGCGGCGAACGTGCTGGAAAGGCCCGCTATTGTGCGCCCATGGCCGGGCCTTGTCGCGTCGGGGCTGAATAGGGGCCTTGCGCCCGTTCAGCCGGCAGGCGCAGCGGTATCGCTGCCTTGGCCTTCCCCTGCCGGCGGCTCGCCGGCCGTGGCCTGCGCATCGATTGCCGTCGCCGGCTCCCCGATCGTGGTCGTCGCCGGCGGCTCCATCTCGGCCGGCAACGCCTCCGGCAACTCGTTGAACTCCGCCAGCGGGCTCTCGGCCGGGCAGTCGTCGTCGGGGAAGCCGAAATCGCGCCGCAACTGCAGGCCGCAGGCATTGAGCGCGTAGACCTCCGGCTGTTCGCGGCAGCGTCCGTCGAACGCGCGCACCCAGGCATCGCGCCGGCGCATGAAATCGTCGCCGCACTTGTCCAGCAGCCGGACCCGGTCCAGGTCGTCCTGCGCGGCATTGTTGCCGTCCAGCCCGTACATCCGCAGCTCGTCGCCGGTGAGCAGGCGCAGGCTGCGGTTGGGCACGGTCTTCATCACGTCGGCCAGCAATGGCGAAGCACCATTGCGTTCCAGGTAGCCGCGCACCGTGGCATACACGGCCTGCAGCTCGGTGTTCAGTTCGGTGCGGCTGGTGGCGGTGGAACTGAGCCGGATGATGCGGTGGATGCCGACTCGACCCGCAAGCCGACGGCTGTCGCCGCCGGCCAGCACGAACACGCAGGCGCTGTGGCAGACCGAATCCTCTCGCACCCAGATCGTCCAGCGGTTGCCGCCGATCCAGTCGCCGGCGCGGATCGCGTCCTCGACCTGGCCACCGGTGGAGTCCAGGTCCAGCACGCGGCTCTCGATGCCCAGGCTGTCGGCCACCCGGGTGACGCGTTCGACCAGCGCGGTGAAATCGCTGGCGATCTTGCCGCGGTAGCGCAGGCGCAACACGTCGCCATCGCGGCACGGTTCCAGCAGGTGGCGCAGGTTGTCCCGGGTCGGCGTCGAGAACGGTTCGCCGTCGCCTTCCCGGTAGTCCAGGCGACAGTCGATCCAGGCCTGGCCGGAGGCCAGCTCCAGCGGCGACCAGTCCGGCACCTTCGCCACGGGAGGCGACGGCACGGGCGCTGCCACCGGCGTGGGCTGGGCGGGCGTGGCCATCGGCGCGCGGCTGACCGCGCCCCCCTCTTCCGGCGAAGCGACCGTCTGCGTCTGCACATCGTCGGCGGGCGCCGACGCCGGTTCGCGGCTGCAGCCGGCAAGCAGGCTGGCGCAGGCGAGGAACAGGCAGACGCGCAGGATCGGCATTACGGCGACATCACGACATGCGGGGGACGCGACCAGTCTAGGCGCAGCGAAGCCCGCGCAGCCAACCTGCGATGAACGTGTCGGCCACTCAGCGCAGCAGGGGCAGCAGTACCAGCACCAGCCCGGCCATCGCCACCACCCACGCCAGCGAACGGACGTAGCGCACGCCGCCCAGGTACAGCGGCACATAAACCACCCGCGCCCAGACGTACAGCTGCACGCCCAGCGCGGTGTGCTCAGAGGTTCGGCCGGCCATGGTGACAGCCAGCACCGCGGCGGCGAAGAAGGGGAAGGTCTCGAGGAAGTTGCGGAACGCCCGGTCGCTGCGCCCGGCCACGCCTGCCAGGGGTGGCGAGGTGTCGCGTGGCCCGGTATTCCAGGCCAGCCCACGCTGGCGGGTCACCAGCATGTCGGCCAGCAGCAGCTGGACGAACCCGAGCACGAGCGCCCAGGCCAGGAACTGCAGTTCGATCGCCATGCCGCTCTCCTTCCCTTGGATGCGACCGCAGCGTAGCAGGCAGCGGGGCAGCGGGCGCCTGATGCGGGACGGACGGCGGCGGGCAAGGGTTCCAGGGGAGCCGCTGCGGGATTCCGGCCCGCCGCCTTGCCATGCCATGAACAAGGTCGGGGGCACGCTGGTTGCCGATGTCGATCCCGGCCGGTCCTGGCCGTCGCATCGCAAAGGACCAATGCCGGTCCGCCTTGGAGGAGACCCAACCATGTCCTACGTCGATGGTTTCGTGATTGCCGTTCCCACCGCCAACAAGGAAAAGTTCCTCGCCCATGCCCGCGAGTTCGACCCGATGTTCCTGGAATTCGGCGCGACCCGCGTGATCGAAGCCTGGGGCGACGACGTACCACGCGGACAGGTCACCGACTTCTTCCGCGCCGTGCAGGCCAAGGACGACGAGACCGTGGTGTTCTCGTGGGTCGAATGGCCGGACAAGGCCACCCGCGACGCGGGCGTCAAGAAGATGATGGAGGACCCGCGCATGGATCCGTCCGCAAGCCCGATGCCGTTCGACGGCAAGCGCATGATCTTCGGCGGCTTCACCGCGGCGTTCGAACTGACGCGCTGATCGCCGGACGCGCGGCAGGCGGCTGGCGAGGAACCGACGTGTTCGCCCTCGCCCGCTGCGCCGCGCGTCGGGTCCGGCCGGCCGGATGCGGGCGCGCGCAGCGCACTGGAATCCGCCTATCCAACGAAGGACAGCCCATGACCCGGACCGGAGGATGCCGCTGCGGATCGATCCGCTACACGCTGGCGGCCGAACCGCTGGCCACGCGCCTGTGCTGGTGCCGGGACTGCCAGTACTGGGCGCTCGGCAACGCCGCAGTGAACATCATGGTGCCGCGTGCCGCGGTCACCGTCGCCGGCACGCCGCGCCACTTCGACAGCCAGGCCGACAGCGGCAACCGCATGCGCCGCTCGTTCTGCGCCGATTGCGGGACCCAGCTGTTCAGCGAATCGAGCGGCAACCTGGCCAACATGGTGATCCGCGTCGGCACGCTGGACGACGCGTCGGGGATCACGCCGACCGTGGTGATCTGGACGGCGTCGGCCCCGGCCTGGGCGCACATCGATCCGGCACTGCAGGCGTTCCCGGCGCAACCGGGCTGACGCTCGCGCGGGCGGCGCCAGCCGTGGGAACAGCGTTTCGGCTCAGCGGACGCGCACGCCGAAACCGGCTGCGAACTCGGCCTCATCGAGATTGCCGTCGCTGTCGCGATCCATCGAGGTAAAGCGCATCTCCGCTGCATGACGCAGCTCGTTCTCGTCCAGTTGGCCGTCGCGATCAAGGTCGGCGACCACGATGCGCTCGGACGCCGAGGGGCCATCCTTGGCGAGGCGGCCCAGCACGGCGTCGAGCTCGGCGGCGGAAAGGCGCTTGTCGTGGTCGGCATCCAGCGTGGAGAAGATGTCGCCGTCGTATTCGTACCGGCTGACGACGCCGTCGCCGTTCGCATCCAGCGCCCTGAACCCGACCGTCGAGCTCACGGGCGAAGGCGATGCCTCCTGCGCTGCCAGGGGCGCGGCAAATCCGAGGGCCAAGAGGAGGATGGTGCCGCGGACGATGGACATGGCGAGGCGCTCCGGAACGGTTGGCCGCCAGCATAGGCAGCCGTTCCTCGCGCGACGAAGGGGACCTTGTACCTACGCGGATGCTGCGGCTGGCGACCCGGCGCCCATCGGGCCGCCCACCCGGCGCGGCGGCCGGTTCATCCGCCCCAGGGCGCGCCCACGCTCAGCGCGCGCGTGCGAACGGCAGCCCGCGCATGATCATCTTCCGGTCCTGTTCGCAGGTCGCCGGAGTGGCGTCGCAGAGATACGCCACGCGCACCACCGGCTCGTCCCCCACCGATCCGAGGCGGTAACGGGTCGCCATGCGTGGCTCGCCCTGCAGGTACACGAACAGCCAGTACTCGTCCGGATCGCTGCGCTGGCGGAAGAACATGCTGCGCAGGCTCGGGTACGGCGGCGTGATCATGCTTGCCGGATCCAGCGGATACCGGTCGAGCACCTGCTGCGGCGACTCGTAACCGGGCAGGACGTCCTGCACGTAGCGCACGCGCTTGTGGCTCTTCGGCCACCCGTGCGGGCCGTACGCATAGATCTTGGGTCGCTCCATGCCGAAGGCGAGCGGAACCTCGATGCGGCCACCCGCCGCGCGCGCGCGGTCGGCGGGATTGAGGACCCATCGCCGGGCCGCGACCAGCGCTGCCTCGTCCAGTGATGGATGGCCGCTGCCGCGCTTGACCCGGGCCTGGGTGACCCGTCCGCAGGTATCGACGGAGAGGTCCAGCAGCACCTCCCCACCCAGCTCCTGCTGGCGCATGCTTTCTGGATATACAGGCTCCACGTAGGCGGGGAACGGACACGCCCCGGCCGTGGCCGCGGCCATGTCTTCCGCCGGGGCAGCCCCACTGGCAAGCGCCAGCAGCATTGCCCCCCGCCCCCCGCCAACCGCTCGAACCGCCATTCACGCCCCTGCCGTACCAGCCCCCTGCTGGCCCCGACATGATGCCCGATCAGGCCATCGGCAGCTTCAGTCCCAGCTCCTGGGCGCACTGGCGCGCGATCTCGTAACCGGCATCGGCGTGGCGCATCACCCCGGTACCGGGGTCGTTCCACAGCACCCGCGCCAGGCGACGATCGGCGGCCTCGCTGCCATCGCAGACGATGACCACGCCGCTGTGCTGGCTGTAGCCCATGCCCACGCCGCCGCCGTGGTGCAGCGACACCCAGGTCGCGCCGCCGGCGACGTTGAGCATCGCGTTGAGCAAGGGCCAGTCCGAGACCGCGTCGCTGCCGTCCTTCATCGCCTCGGTCTCGCGGTTGGGCGAGGCCACGCTGCCGGAATCGAGATGGTCGCGGCCGATCACCACCGGCGCCTTCAGCTCGCCATTGCGGACCATCTCGTTGAACGCCAGGCCCAGCTTGTGGCGCACGCCCAGGCCGACCCAGCAGATTCGCGCCGGCAGCCCCTGGAAGCTGATCCGCTCGCGCGCCATGTCCAGCCAGCGGTGCAGGTGCGGATCGTCCGGAATCAGTTCCTTGACCTTGGCGTCGGTCCTGTAGATGTCCTCCGGGTCGCCGCTCAGCGCGACCCAGCGGAACGGGCCGATGCCGCGGCAGAACAGCGGCCGCACGTAGGCCGGCACGAAACCGGGGAAATCGAACGCATTCTCCAGGCCCTCGTCGAGCGCCATCTGCCGGATATTGTTGCCGTAGTCCACGGTGGGGATGCCCTGCGCGTGGAAGGCGAGCATCGCTTCGACATGCGTGCGCATCGACGCCTTGGCCGCGTCGCGCACCTTTTCCGGATTCGCCTTCTGCTCGGCCAGCCACTGGTCCACGCTCCAGCCGATCGGCAGGTAGCCATGCACCGGGTCGTGCGCGGAGGTCTGGTCGGTGACGCAATCCGGACGCACGCCACGGCGGACCAGCTCCGGCAGTAGCTCCGCTGCGTTGCCGAGCAGCGCGATCGATTTCGCCTCGCCGGCCGCGGTGTACCGCGCGATCCGCGCCAGCGCGTCGTCCAGGTCGCTCGCCTGTTCGTCGACGTAACGCGTGCGCAGCCGGAAATCGATGCACTTCTGCTGGCATTCGATGGTCAGCGAACTGGCGCCGGCCAACGACGCTGCCAGCGGCTGCGCGCCGCCCATCCCGCCCAGGCCGGCGGTGAGGATCCATTTGCCGGCAAGGCTGCCGCCGTAGTGCTGGCGCCCCATTTCCACGAAGGTCTCGTAGGTGCCCTGCACGATGCCCTGCGAGCCGATGTAGATCCACGAGCCGGCGGTCATCTGGCCGTACATCATCAGGCCCTTGCGATCGAGCTCGTTGAAGTGCTCCCAGGTCGCCCAGTGCGGGACCAGGTTGGAGTTGGCGATCAGCACCCGCGGCGCGTCGGCATGGCTGGGGAATACGCCCACCGGCTTGCCGGACTGGACCAGCAGGGTCTCGTCGTCGCCGAGCGTTTTCAGGGTGGCCAGGATCGCGTCGTAGCTGGCCCAGTCGCGCGCGGCGCGGCCGATGCCGCCGTAGACCACCAGGTCTTCCGGACGCTCGGCCACGTCGGGGTCGAGGTTGTTCTGGAGCATGCGGAACGGCGCTTCGGTGAGCCAGCTGCGGCAGTTCAGCTGGGCGCCGCGCGGGGCGCGGACGACGCGGGAGGGATCGTGGCGCGGGTCGGACATGCCGGGGGATCTCGAAGGACAGGCCGGCATTATCGCAGGGTGACCGCCCCGCCATCCCGCGGCGCTGCAGCGTGCGGGTGGATCAGGGCTGCGGCGGCGCGGGACGCGCCTCGGAAGCGGCACGTTGCCGCTCCAGTTCCTCGCGCTCACGCTCGTAGGCCTGCCGGCGCTGTTCGTAGTCCAGGCGCATCCGCTCGGATTCGACAGGGTTCTGTGTCGCGGCGCGCCGGCGATCGGTGCGTGCGCGATCCACCTCGACCTTGCGCCGGTTGGCGTCGATGGCGAGCCCGATGCGATCCTGCTCGGCCTGGCGCGACGCATCATCCTGGCGACGCTGCGTGTCTTCGGTCACCTGCCGCTGGCGCTCGTAGGTACTGCTCGGCGGCGGGATCGCCGGCGTGCCGTAGCGGTTGGGTGCGACCGACTGGGCCTGCGCGGGGGCGGCCAGCCCCGCCAAGGCGAACAGCAGCGAGATCACACAAGCACCGGGAAGCCGAGCCAGGGCACCGGATACGACTGCATGCGGGGAAATCCTGCGGGCGTCCATCCCTCGCTTATACCCCGCAGGATTCGACGCCGAGGTGAACCATCGGCGCGACTTCAGCCCGCGCTCACGCCGGGGGGCAAGCCCCGACGCGGCCGCGATGGAACGCCTCGACCTTCGCCGGATCGGCCGGCTGCGGCGCCAGGCCGTCGTCGAACACGACGCGCCACACGCCATCGGCACCGCGCTGCCACACGGAGCTGAAACGGCCCAGCCGGTATTGCCCGCTGGCGACGTCCTGGTAAAGCGCCGGACCGCTGGACGAAACGATGCCGGCATCGCCGCCGGCATGGACATGTTCCGGATACCACCACAGGCGCGTCTGGCGGCCTGCGATCAGTCCCGCCCAGGCTTCGAGGATCTCGCCCTGGCCGCGCTGCGGGTTGGGCCGACTTACCCCGAACACCGCGAACGGATGCAGGTGGGAAGCGAAAGCCTCGGTGTCATGGTCGGCCACCGATTGCGCAAAGGACAGTTCGCGATCCCAGACTTCACACCGGGCAGCGTCGGCGGCCGCCGATGGCGCGAAGGCATGCGATGCCGGTGACGCCAGCAGCGACGCCAGCACGGCGAACACGACGCTTGGACCTGCGCGCATGCAGGCGCCTCAGCGTTCGGGAAAGTAGGCCCGGCCATAGCCGCTGCAGCCAGTCGATCCACCGCCTTCCCGTTTCAGGCGACTGCCCGTGCCCTGGAGGCAATGGTCCGGCGGCGGCTTGTCCCCGGCCTGGATCTCCTGGTACATGGCCGAAAAACGCATCACCAGGCGATCTTCCGGCGCCACATCGGCCATCCGGCTGCGCCGCGGGGCGGGCTGGACCGACGGGTCCGCGGCGTCACGGCTTTCCGGTGCAACCGGCGCCTCCACCCGCAAGGGGGAAGCATCCTGCCGCACGGGATTGCCCAGCGAAGCATGCGCATCGGACAACGGGGCAAGGGCGAGACCGGCAACCAGCGCGAGCATGGGTTTCAAGGCGGCAACTCCAGGGAGTGACGTCGCGAGCATCGGCGTGCCCAGTCACCGCGTCAAGCCGTCCGGCGGCGCGATGCCATGCGCATTGCGCGGGAGTCTGCCAAGCTGTGACGGTCGTTCCAGCCGCGTTGCGCAATGTCCGGTCGCCTGATCCGTCTCGCCAGCCTCGTCCTGCTGCTATCCCTGTCCGCCTGCGCGGCCTCGCCCCACCGCCCTCGATCCCCGGTCCCCGTCGCCGCCAGCGAACCGGCCTTGCTGCTGCTGGTGTCGATCGACGGCCTGCGCGCGGACGCGCTGGGACGCGGCGACACGCCGCACCTCGACCGCCTCGCCGCCGGCGGGGTCCGCGCGCAATGGATGCGGCCGTCCTACCCGGTGCTCACGTTCCCGAACCACTACACGCTGGTGACGGGCCTGCGCCCGGACCACCACGGCATCGTCCACAACTCGATGAAGGATGCCCAGCTGGGACGCTTCATCGTCGCCGACCAGGATGCGGGCCGCGTCCCGGGCTGGTGGCAGGGCGTGCCGTTGTGGACCAGCGCCGAGCAGGCCGGCATCGCGACCGGGGTATGGGCCTGGCCGGGCGCATCGGCGCCGCGCGATGGATTGCTGCCGCGTTACTGGCACGCCTTCGATGCAGCCGTGCCGCTGGACACGCGGGTCGACGAGATCGCCGGATGGCTGCAGGCAGCGGACGGCCCACGCCCGGGCCTGGTCGCCGTGTACCTGGAGAACGTCGACGGCGCCGGGCACGACCATGGCCCGGCGGCACCGGAAACCCACGCCGCGATCCGTGCCGTCGATGCGGCACTGGGCGCATTGCTCGCCCGACTGGACGCCGCCGGCCTTTCCGATCGGACCAACGTGGTGGTGGTCTCCGACCACGGCATGGCCGAGGTGCCCGATGGCCATTACATCGCCGTCGAGGACATGGCGTCGATGGAGGAAGCCGAGGTGGTGAGTATCGGCCAGGTGATCGGACTGATCCCGCGCACCGGCCACGAAGCGGCGGTGGAGAGCCGCCTCGTGGGCCGTCATCCGCATTACCAGTGCTGGGACCGTGCCGGCATCCCCAAGCGCCTGCAGTACGGCAGCCACCCGCGCATCCCGCCGATCCTGTGCCAGATGGACGAGGGCTGGAACGCGCTGCCCCGCACGATCCTCGACCGTCGCGATGCCAACGGAAGCCACGACCGTGGCGCCCATGGCTACGATCCGGACCTGCTGGCGATGCGCGCGGTGTTCATCGCGCACGGCCCGGCATTCCGCGAAGGCGCGGTGCTGGCGCCGTTCGACAACGTCGATGTGTATCCGCTGCTGGCGCGGCTGCTGGGGATCACGGCGCAGCCGAACGACGGCGATCCGGCCACGCTCGCGCCGGCGCTGCGCGAACCCTGAGACAAGGCCCCCTGCGGTGCTGCCGCGATGCCTGCAACGCGGCGGCGGCAAGCGTCCGCCCGCGTCCGGCATCGATGTCCGAAAACGGCGAGTCCGGGCTGCCGGCAGGTGCTAGCCTGCTTGCATGTCGTCCGCGCCCTCCCCCGCCGCCCTGCCCGATCCGCGCGTGTGCGAACGCGCCCGGCTGAGCCGCGACGCGCGCTTCGACGGACTGTTCTTCACCGCCGTGCGCAGCACCGGGATCTACTGCCGCCCGGTATGTCCCGCCCCGGCGCCCAGGCCCGAGAATGTCGATTACTACCGCAGCGCCGCGGCGGCCGAATCGGCCGGCTTCCGGCCCTGCCTGCGCTGCCGCCCCGAACTGGCGCCGGGGGATGGCGCCTGGCGCCGTGGCGACGAGACGGTGGCTCGCGCACTCAAGCTGATCGACCAGGGATTCCTGGCCGAATCCACGCTCGCCGACCTGGCCGCCCGGGTGCACCTTGGCGAGCGCCAGCTGCGCCGCCTGTTCGTCGAGCGCCTCGGCGCAGCGCCGATCGGGGTGCATGGAACCCGCCGCCTGCTGTTCGCCAAGCAACTGCTCACCGAGACCACGCTGCCGGTCACCGAGGTCGCGCTGGCCGCAGGCTTCTCCAGCCTGCGCCGCTTCAATGCGACGTTCCTCGACGCCTATCGCATGGCACCGCGGGAATTGCGCCGGCGCACCCCCGCCGAACCGGCCGTGCGCGATGCGTCGCAGCCGCTGGTGTTGAAGCTCGGCTATCGCCCGCCCTACGAGTTCGGCGCGATGCTCGACTTCCTGCGAGGCCGCGCACTGCCCGGCGTGGAAACGGTCGATACGCGCAGCTATGCGCGGGTGGTCGGCACGCCGCAGTCGCCAGGCTGGCTGCGGGTCAGCGCCTGGCCGGGCAGCCGCGGTGGCCGCATCCATGCACTGAAGCTGGAATTGCACGGTGCCGCGCCCACGCAACTGGCCGGCATCGTCGCCCGGGTTCGACGCATGTTCGACCTCGATGCCGATCCCCGGGCGATCGCGGCCGCACTGTCGGCCGATCCGCAACTGCAACCGCTGCTGAAGAAGCACCCCGGCCTGCGCCTGCCCAGCGGGTGGGACGGCTTCGAGATCGCGGTGCGCGCCATCATCGGCCAGCAGGTCAGCGTCGCCGCCGCGCGCACGCTGACCACGCGGGTGGCCCAGCGCCATGGCCGTCCGGTCGCGATCGCCGGACCGGACGGGCTCGATCGGCTGTTCCCGGAACCGGTCGCGCTGGCGACGGGTGACCTCGAAGGCCTGGGACTGACCGGCGCGCGTGCCGCCACGGTGCGCGCGGTCGCCGTCGCCCTGCTCGAAGGACGCGTCGATTTCCGCGCCGAGCAGACCCTCGATGAATTCACCGACTCATGGAGCGCGCTGCCCGGCATCGGACCGTGGACCGCGCATTACCTGGCGCTGCGCGCGCTCGGCCATCCCGACGCTTTCCCCGCCGAGGACCTGGTCCTGCAAAGGGCGCTGACCGGGGATGGCAGCCGGCTGGGCGCACGACAGCTACGCCAGCACGCCGAGGCCTGGCGGCCTTGGCGCGGCTACGCCGTCATCCATCTCTGGCGCGATGCCATGGCAGCAGCGCACGTTCCCGTGGAGAAGAAACGATGAGCACCATCCGTTACCGCCGCATCGCCAGCCCGGTCGGCCCGCTGACCGTGGCCGCGTCCGACGCCGGCTTGCACGCGATCGAATTCCCCAGCAACCGGCATCCGGTGCGCCGCGACCAGGACTGGCGTGAGGGCGACCACCCGCTGCTGCAGGAGGCCGAAGCGCAGCTGGCGGATTACTTCGCCGGCCGGCGCCAGGCCTTCGACTTGCCGCTGGCGCCGCGAGGCACGCATTTCCAGCGCGAGGTGTGGTTCGCGCTGGCCGCGATTCCCTACGGACAGACCGCCAGCTACGCGCAACTTGCGGCACGCGTGGACCGGCCATCGGCGACACGCGCGGTCGGCGCGGCGAACGGGCGCAATCCGCTGCCGATCGTGCTGCCCTGCCATCGCGTGATCGGCGCCGACGGTTCGCTCACCGGTTTCGGCGGCGGCCTGCCGACCAAGCGCTTCCTGCTGGAACTGGAAGGGGCACTTCCACGGACCGCGCCTGCGCCGGATCTGTTCGCGTAGAACCGCCCCTCCGCGCCGCGTTCAACCACCCGGAAGCGGGGCAGTCCCCGCGCTAGGCGGCGTCTATCGCCTGTCGCAACGGCGCCAGGAATGCCTTCGCGCGCGCCGCCGCCTCGTCGGCATCGCGCGCATCGGCCAGCGCCGACACCAGCGCGCTGCCGACCACCACGCCATCGGCGTCGACGGCCATTGCGGCGGCGCTGGCCGCGTCCTTGATGCCGAACCCGGCCACAACCGGCACCGTCGAAGCGGCACGCAGCGCATGCAGGCGCTTGCCCGCCGCCCCGGTATCGAGCCGGTCGGCGCCGGTCACGCCGGCATAGCTGACGTAGTACAGGTAGCCCCGGGCGTTGGCGCTCAGCATCGCTGCACGCTCCGGCGAGGTGGTCGGCGAAGCCAGCATCACCAGCGCCAGCCCGGCCTCGTCGAACGGCTGCTGGAATCCGGTCGCCTCCTCCGGAGGCAGGTCGACCAGGAGTACGCCATCGACACCGGCCGCGACCGCGCCGGCGGCAAAGCGCGCTGCGCCGCGGATCTCGACCGGATTGAGGTAGCCCATCAGCACCACGGGTGTCTGCGCGTCGCGTTCGCGGAAACTGCGCACGCACTCGAAGACGTAGCCGGTACCGGCGCCGCGCGCCAGCGCGCGCTCGGAGCTGCGCTGGATCACTGGCCCGTCCGCCATCGGATCGGAAAACGCCACGCCCAGTTCGATCACGTCGGCGCCGGCCTCGACCAGCGCGTGCATGACCGGAACGGTCGCCTCCAGCGATGGATCGCCGGCGGTGATGAAGGGGATCAGGGCCTTGCGACCGGCGCTGCGGAGGTGCGCGAACCTGTTGTCTAAGCGGCTCATGGGTGGCCTGTCGGGTCTGGGGGCGCGCCTGCGGGCTTCGTGGAGCGGTTCGCCAGGCATCGCATCAACGTGGGGGTGGATACCGCATCGGGTCGCCGTCGGTACGCGACGCCTACAAGGTGATGCCTTCGCGCGCGGCGATCGTGTGCACGTCCTTGTCGCCGCGCCCGGACAGGTTGCACAGCACCAGCGCGTCCTTCGGCAGCTCGCGCGCCAGCTTGATCGCCTGGGCGACGGCGTGGCTGGATTCCAGCGCCGGCAGGATGCCCTCGGTGCGGGTGAGCTTGTGGAACGCGGCCAGCGCCTCCTCGTCGGTCACGCCGACGTACTCGGCGCGACCGGAGTCCTTGAGGAACGCGTGCTCCGGGCCGACGCCCGGGTAGTCGAGGCCTGCGGAGATCGAGTGCGTCTCGATGATCTGCCCGTCGTCGTCGCAGATCACGTATGTGCGGTTGCCGTGCAGCACGCCGACCCGGCCGGCCGACAGCGAGGACGCATGGCGCCCGGTCTCGATGCCATCCCCCGCCGCCTCGGCGCCGACCATCCGCACCGAGGCGTCGTTGAGGAACGCATGGAACAGGCCGATCGCATTGCTGCCGCCGCCGACGCAGGCGGTGATCGCATCGGGCAGGCGTCCGTAATCGGCCAGCATCTGCGCGCGCGCCTCGCGCCCGACCACCGCGTTGAAATCGCGGACCATGCGCGGATACGGATCGGGACCGGCCACCGTGCCGATGATGTAGAACGTGTCCTCCACGTTGGTCACCCAGTCGCGCATGGCCTCGTTGAGCGCATCCTTGAGCGTGGCCGAACCGCTGGTCACCGGCACCACCGTGGCGCCGAGCAGCTTCATCCGATAGACATTTATCTTCTGCCGCTCGATGTCGGTGGCGCCCATGTAGACCACGCACTCCAGGCCCAGTCGCGTGGCCACGGTGGCGCTGGCGACGCCGTGCTGGCCGGCGCCGGTCTCGGCGATGATCCGCTTCTTGCCCATGCGGCTGGCGAGCAGCGCCTGGCCGATGGTGTTGTTGATCTTGTGCGCGCCGGTGTGGTTCAGGTCCTCGCGCTTGAGCAGGATCTGCGCACCGCCCGTTTCGCGGCTCAGCCGCTGCGCGTGGTAGATCGGGCTGGGGCGGCCGACGTAGTGCTTCAGGTCCTTCTCGAACTCGGCGATGAAAGCCGGATCGACGCGTGCGGCGTCGTACGCGGCCGCCAGTTCCTGCAGCGGGCCGACCAGGGTCTCGGCGACGAAACGGCCGCCGTGCGGGCCGAAATGGCCAGCAGCATCCGGAAAGGCGTGGAAGTCGACAGGGGCGGACATGGACGGGGTCGCGATCGGAGATGCCTCAGGCTAACGCACACATCCATGCGTGTTAATCGACAATTTCGGCCAATCATGTGAGATAAACTCACATGTATGTCGCGCCCCCTGCCACCACTGAACGCCCTGCGCGCCTTCGAGGCCGCAGCCCGGCTGGGCAGCATCAGCCGCGCCGCGGACGAATTGCATGTCACCCATGGCGCGGTCAGCCGCCATATCCGGACCCTGGAGGAGGCGCTGGGGGCGCCGCTGTTCGAGCGCGAGGGACGTGGCATCGCACCGACCGCGGCCGGCCTGCGCCTGCGCGAAGCAGCGGGCGATGCGTTCACCACCCTGCAGACGGCCTGGGCCGGCCTGCGCCGCGACGGCCGCCCGGCGGCACTGGTCCTGGGCTGCCCGGGCAGCCTGCTGGCCCGCTGGGTGATTCCGCGGCTCGAGCGCCTGGCCGTGGCGCTGCCCGAGCTGAAGCTGCACCTGTCGGCGCAGGAGAGCGGTTTCGATGCGGCCTTGCCGGGACTGGATGCGGCGCTACTGCTGGGCGAATCACCCTTGCCATCCGAGTGGCAGATCCATGTCCTGGGCCCCGAACGCATCGGCCCGGTGCTGAGTCCGCGGCATCCACGCTACGCGGCCTTGCGCGAAGCCCCACCGGCGGCACTGCTGGAGCAGCCGCTGCTGCACACCGCTTCGCGCCCGCAGGCCTGGCCACGCTGGTTCGCCGCGCATTCGCTGGCGCCCGATGCGTGGCGGCCCGGCACTGGCTTCGACCACCTCACCTACCTCCTGGAGGCCGCCGCCGCCGGCCTGGGCGTGGCGATAGCGCCGCAGGAACTGGTCCAGGCCGACCTGGACAGCGGCCGCCTGATCGCACCGTGGGGCTTCGCGGCCACCGGAGGCGAATGGGCGCTGTGCACGCTGCGCGGCAATGATGACCCGCGGATCCGCGCGCTCGCAGGCTGGCTGCGGCACGAACTCGGCGGCAGCGGCGACTGAAGCGGCCCAGGAAGCCGCGGGGACGCGGAACACCGGCCTCGCTAGTCGCTGTGGCAGTCCGCCCGTCGCACCTCGGCTACGAAGCGGCGCATCTTCTCGCCGTCCTTGATGCCGGGCGACACCTCGATGCCACTGGCCACGTCCACTGCCCACGGCAGCGTGGCCTGGATCGCGTCGAACGCGTTGTCCGGCGTGATCCCGCCCGCCAGTACGAACGGACGATGCAGCCCGGTCGGAATGCGGCTCCAGTCGAACGCTTCGCCGGTGCCGCCGGCACCGCCGCGACGGTGGCTGTCGAACAGGAAGCCGTCGGCGTTGGGCCAGCGCTGCTGCAGGACATGGGCGTCCCAGGCTTCGCCGGACGCCATCGGCACCGCCTTCATCCATGGCACGCGGAACGCGCGGCAGAACGCATCGTCCTCGTCGCCATGGAACTGCAGCAGGGCCGGACGCACCTGGCGCACGACTTCGCGCACCTCGGCGGCGGTGTTGTCGCGGAACAGCGCGACCGCACTGACCATCGGCGCCAGCGCGAGCCGCAACTGGCGCGCTTCGGCCGCGGTCAGCCGGCGCGGACTGGCATGGGCGAAGACGAAACCCACCGCATCCACGCCCAGTTCGCCCGCCAGCCGCACGTCGCCCGGACGGGTCATGCCGCAGAACTTGATCCGGGTGCGATAGAGGGTGCGGTTCACAGCGTCACTTCCGCGGGAAGGGCCCATTGGGGAGGATACAGCGGACGCAGGAACACCAGTCCCTGCGGCGGCGCGGTCGGCCCGGCCAGGGTGCGGTCGCGCCCGGCCAGCAGCTGCGCGATCCAGCTTTCCGGTTGCGTACCCGCGCCCACTTCGAGCAACGAGCCCACGATATTGCGAACCATGTGATGGAGGAATGCGTTCGCCTGGACCTCGATCTCGACCGTCTCGCCGATCCGGCGGACGATGATCTCCTGCAGGTCGCGGCGCGCGTGCGGCGCCTGGCAATGGACCGTGCGGAAGGCGCTGAAGTCGTTCTCGCCGAGCAGTGACTGGGCCGCGCGGTGCATCGCACCGGCGTCCAGCTCGCGCCGCTCCCACGCCATCAGCTGGCGATACAGCGCCGGGCGCACCTGCCGGTTGACCAGCCGGTAGCGGTAGCGGCGCGCGCGCGCGGAAAAACGGGCATGGAAGTCGTCCGCCACCGGCACGCACCAGCGTACGCATACCGCTGGCGGCAGCCGGCCGCTGACACCCAGCGTCCAGGCACGCGGATCGCGCGCGGCGCTGCTGTCGAAATGCACCACCTGGCATTCGGCATGGACGCCGGCGTCGGTGCGCCCGGCGCAGCTCACGGTGATGGCCTGGTCGGCGACCGAGCTCAGCGCCCGTTCGAGCGCGGCCTGCACGGTTGGCGGGCCGGACGGCCCGAGTCCCTGCCAGCCCTGGAATCCACCGCCGTCGTACTCCACGCCCAACGCGTAACGCATGTCGGCCGCTCGCCCCGGCTCAACCGATCTCGCGCAGCAGCTGTGCCGCTTCGTCGCGCGCGGACGGATCCTGGCCGATGGCGACCTCGTGCAGCAGGCTGCGTGCGGTCTCCACGTCGCCCAGGTCGAGGTAGGCGATGGCGAGCTCCAGCCGTTCGCGACCGGCCGGTGCCGGATTCAGCGAAGCCAGGCCGATCGCCGCGCCGGAGGCACCGGTGTGCCAGGCCGGGACCGCGCCATCGTCCGGATGGGTCGGCGCCGGGTAGGACGGTGCCTCTTCGCGCACGTGCTCCACCTCATCGACGCCATCATCGGCATGCGCCGACTCCGGCGAGGCTTGCGGCAGCGCCGCAGCCAGCGCGGCCGCATCGAATCCGCTGCGGCGGCTGGCCGGGATCGACATCGGCTTGGGTCGACGCGCCAGCCACCACACCAGGGCGGCCGTCACCAGCAGGCCCAGCCCGCCCCACAGCCACACCGGCGCCGAAGCCCCCGGGGTCGCCGACGCGGCATTGGTCTGCGCCAGCGTCTGCTGCGCGGCCGCCAGTTCGCTGTCCTTGAGTTCGATCAGCTTGAGCTGCGCCTGCTGCATCTTCTCCAGGTCTTCGACCCGGGTACGCAGTTCCTGCAGCTCCGAGTCGCGCGTAGCCAGGTCTTCCTGGGCCTGACGCAGTTGTTCGTTTGCCAGCATGTCGCCCTCGCCGCCGGCGCCGAGTCCGGATTCTGTCGCCTGTGAACCGGCCGCCGCGACCGCCGGTGCGATTTCCAGCCGGGCGCCCGATGCGCCTGCCGCTGGCGCCGGAGGCGGTGCCGGCGCAGCCGCGGCACTGGCCGCGATCGGCGTCGTGCCTGCATCGGCCGGTTGCTGGACCGGCCGCGCCGCCTGCCGCCACTGTGCGGTCTGTTCGCGCACGAGTGCCGCCGCGGCTGCCGCATCGGCCTGGCCGAAGTCGGCCGCGCCGGGCATGCGCAGTACCGCACCGCTGCGCACGCGATGGATATTGCCGCCGATGAAGGCTTCCGGATTGGCCCGCAGGAGCGCGACCATCGCTTCGTCGAGCGTGTGCCCGCCCCGGTCCATGCCCGCGGCGACCTGGGAAAGGGTCTGGCCGCGCTCGATCCGGGCCAGCACGTCGCCGGCCGCGAGACTGGCACCGCGGTCGACGCTGGCGGCCCGTGGAACCGGGGCCGGCGCCACGGGTGCAGCTTCGGATTCCTGGACCGACGCTGGCGCGGTCGGGGCGGGCTGCGCTTCGCGGACGATCGAATCGGACGGCATCGCCTGCGGTGCCTGGATGGCCGGTGCCTCGATCGCCACCGCGGTCTGCGGCGCGTTGACCAGGGCCGAATACTCGCGCACCAACCGCCCCTGCCCCCAGTCGACCTCGACCAGGAAGCCCAGTGCCGGCACGTCCACCGGCGCGGAGCTGGTCACGCGCACGACCGCGCGACCCTGGGCGTCGCTGGTGATCTCGAACTGCAGATCGTTGACCAGGCCCGACGGCGGCTGCAGGCCGACGCGGGCGAAGGTCTCCGGCGAGGCCAGCCGCGCACGCGCGTTCTCCAGCTCGCCTGGCTCGTTGGAGATGATCGGGATCTCGGCCAGCAGAGGCTGCCCCGGCGATGACAGGACCCGGATCTGCCCCAGGCCAAGCGCCATCGCCCCGCTGCTGAGCAGCGACAAGCCGATCGCCAACAGCCAATGCCATGGGCGCGTCGCGCCCCGTCCCCTTGTGCTCATGCGGCGCACTATAGCCGAGGCCCCGCCGTTGTAGGAGCCGGGATACGACCCATTCCCCGGCTCGGGCCATCGACACAGCGGCGCGGACCCCGTCCGCGCCGCTGCCGGCTCAGCCTTCCTTCGCGACCAGCTCGGCCAGCTGCACCGCGTTGAGGGCGGCACCCTTGCGGATGTTGTCCGAGACGATCCACAGGTTCAGCCCACGCGGGTGCGAGAAGTCCTCGCGGATGCGGCCGACATACACCGCGTCGTTGCCCGAGGCATGGGTCACCGGGGTCGGATAGCCGCCCGGCTTGCGCTCGTCGACCACTTCCACACCCGGTGCGTTCTCCAGCAGCGCGCGCGCCGCTTCCGGGGTGACCTTGCGCGTAGTCTCGATCGCCACCGCCTCGGAATGGCCGTAGAACACCGGCACGCGCACCGCGGTCGGATTCACCTGGATGCTGTCGTCGCCCAGGATCTTGCGCGTCTCCCAGACCAGCTTCATCTCTTCCTTGGTGTAGCCGTTTTCCATGAAGTCGTCGATGTGCGGGATCAGGTTGAAGGCGATCTGCACCGGGAAGCGCTGCGGATCGGCCTCCTGGAAGTTGAGCAGCGCGCCGGTCTGGCGGCCCAGTTCCTCCAGCGCGGAGCGACCGGCGCCGGACACCGACTGGTAGGTGGCCACGTTGATCCGCTCGATGCCGTACTCGCGGTGGATCGGCGCCAGCGCCACCAGCATCTGCATGGTCGAGCAGTTCGGGTTGGCGATGATCCCGCGCGGGCGGTTCTTCACCGCCTCCGGGTTGACCTCGGACACCACCAGCGGCACGTCGTCGTCGTAGCGGAATGCGGATGAATTGTCGATCACCACCGCGCCGGCGGCGGCGAACTTCGGGCCGTATTCCTTCGACACCGAGCCGCCGGCCGAGAACAGCGCGATGTCCACGCCGGTGGGATCGAACTTGGCCAGGTCATGGACGTCGACCTTGCGGCCGGCGAACAGGACATCACCGCCGGCGGAGCGCTCGGACGCCAGGGCGATGAGCTTGCCCACCGGGAACTGGCGCTCGGCCAGGATGGCCAGCATGGTCTCGCCGACCGCGCCGGTGGCGCCGACGACGGCGACGGTGAAACGACGTTCTGCAGTGCTCATGGATGTTCTCGTTTTGTGTTCTGTCTGGGATTGAATGGATGCGATGTCGCGCGATGCGCGTGCGTGCCGGATTCGGGGAACCTCGTCCCGGGTGCTGCCCGATCCCGTCGAGCGCCTGGGTGGTTCCCTACCGTTTGCCGTTCGCGGTTTTGACCGCGCCGGTAATGTCGGCAGTGGCGGCTTTCGCGGTGGTCCTGGCGGTGACCGGAGTCGGCGGATGACCGGCCTGCGGGCCGAAGCCCAGTGCGGCCAGCAGGTTGTCCACGGCCAACTGCACCATCGCCCGGCGCGTGGCCAGCGAGGCACTGCCGATGTGCGGGGTCAGCACCACGTTGCGCAAAGCCAGCAGCTCGGGGCGTACGTCCGGCTCGCCTTCGTAGACGTCCAGCCCGGCCGCGGCGAGGCGACCGTTCGCCAGCGCATCAGCCAGGGCCAGTTCGTCGACCAGGCCGCCACGGGCAATGTTCACCAGCGTGGCGGTGGGCTTCATCTTCGCCAGCGCCGCCGCATCGATGATGTGGTGCGACGCCTGCGAGTACGGCAGCACCAGCACCAGGTGGTCGGCCCGGGCGAGCAGCGCGTCGAAGTCGACGCAGCGCGCACCCGTTTCGCGTTCGACGCCGGCGGGCAGGCGCGAGCGGTTGTGGTACAGCACATCCATGCCGAAGCCATGGTGGCCGCGCCGGGCGATGCCCTGCCCGATCCGGCCCATGCCCAGGATGCCCAGCGTGCTGCCATGGATGTCGGCGCCCAGCATGGTCGAGAACGACCACTGGCCCCAGCGGCCCTCGCGCAGCCAGCGCTCCGATTCGGTGATCCGGCGCGCGGCCGCCATCAGCAGGGCGAAGCCCAGGTCGGCGGTGGTTTCGGTGAGGACATCCGGCGTGTTTGTGGCGATCACCCCGCGCGCGTCCAGCGCGGCGATATCGAGGTTGTTGTAGCCGACACCGACGTTGGCGACCGCGCGCAACCGGGGGGCACCGGCAAGCTCATCCGCGCCGATGCGTTCGTTGAGCGTGACCAGTGCGCCATCGGCGCCGCGCAGCGCGGCGGCGATCGCGGCCGCGTCATATTGGCGCACCGCGGTCGCTGCATTCACGTCGCAATGGGCCGCCAGCTGGCCGACGATATCGTCGAACAGCGGCTGCGAAACCCACACGCGTGGACGGTCGCCGGACATGGTCCCTATTCCGCTTCGCCCAGGCCAGGACCGGCCGGGATGCGCGGCGTGATCGTGCCGACATCGCCGCACTGGGCGCGATGGCGCAGCGCCTGGTCCATCAGCACCAGCGCGACCATCGCCTCGGCGATGGGCGTGGCGCGGATACCGACACAGGGATCATGGCGACCGGTGGTGACCACCTCGACAGGATTGCCGTTCACGTCGACCGTCGGACCGGGCAGGCGCAGGCTGGAGGTCGGCTTGAGCGCGATGGACGCCACCACCTGCTGCCCGGTGGAGATGCCGCCGAGGATGCCGCCGGCATGGTTGCTGGCGAACCCGTCCGGCGCGATCAGGTCGCGATGATGAGTTCCCTTCTGCGCGACCACGTCGAAGCCGTCGCCGATCTCCACGCCCTTGACCGCGTTGATGCTCATCAGCGCCGAGGCGAGCTCACCATCGAGCTTGCCGTAGATCGGCTCGCCCCAGCCCGGCGGCACGCCGTCGGCAACCACGGTCACGCGCGCACCGACCGAATCGCCGGACTTGCGCAGGGCGTCCATGTAGCTTTCGAGTTCCGGCACCTGCGGCGCATGCGGCCAGAAGAACGGATTGTCCTCCACCGCGCTCCAGTCGAAGCCACCCGGCTTCACCTCGCCGATCTGGGCGAGGAATCCACGCACGCTGACGCCATGGCGCTGCTGCAGCCACTTCTTGGCGATCACCGCGGCGGCCACGCGCATGGTGGTCTCGCGCGCCGAGCTGCGCCCGCCGCCACGCGGATCGCGGATGCCGTACTTCTGCCAGTAGCTGTAGTCGGCGTGGCCCGGGCGGAACTGCGCGGCGATGTCTGCGTAGTCCTTGCTGCGCGCATCCGTGTTGCGGACCAGCAGCGCGATCGGCGTGCCGGTGGTGCGGCCCTCGTACACGCCGGAAAGGATCTCGACCTCGTCGGCTTCGCGTCGCGCCGAGGTGTGGCGCGACTTGCCGGTGGCGCGGCGTTGCAGGTCGTGCGCGAACTCCTCCGCTGCGAGCTCCAGGCCCGGCGGGCAGCCGTCGACGACGCAGCCGATGGCCGGCCCATGCGATTCGCCGAAGGTGGTGACCGACAACAGTTTGCCGAAGGTGTTGCTGCTCAAGGCGCCGCTCCGCGGGGGGAACCGGTGGGGAGACGGGCAAGGATCGCATATTCGGCGCTGCCTGCTGCAGTGCGGCAGCGTGGCCGGAAACGTTGCCGCGGTAACGGTCGCACGTGTTCAGCGCACGCGCGGATGCGCCGTCATCTCCGCTGCGCGGCCAGCTCGGCGATGCGCGCGTTGTGCGTGATCAGCTCGCGGCACTCGACTGCGAAGATGCCCATCTGCCCGACCTTGAATTCGATCCAGGCCAGGTCCAGCTCGGGCAGCAGCTTGACCAGGTGCTGCTCGGACTCGCCGACTTCGCAGATCAGCAGGCCGTCCTGCGACAGGTGCAGCGGCGCGTCGCGCAGGATCTTCAGCACCAGGTCCAGGCCATCCGGACCGGCGCGCAGGCCCAGCTCCGGTTCGTACGAGTATTCCTTCGGCAACGCGTCGGTCTCGTCGTCGGTGACGTACGGCGGATTGGTGACGATCAGCTCGTAGTGGCGCCCGGTCAGGCCGGCGAACAGGTCGGACTTGAGCAGGGTGACGTTGTCGGCGTGCAGGCGCGCCTTGTTCTCACCGGCCAGGGCCAGCGCGTCGTCGCTGATGTCCACGCCGTCGACCTGCCAGTCCGGGTTGTAGTGGCCCATGGCGATGGCGATACAGCCCGAGCCGGTGCACAGGTCCAGCGCGCGGCGCACCTCGCGACCGCCCAGCCAGGGCTCGAAGCCGCCTTCGATCAGCTCGGCGATCGGCGAGCGCGGCACCAGTGCGCGCGCGTCGCTCTTGAAGTTGAGGCCGGCGAACCACGCCTCGCCCGCCAGGTAGGCGGCCGGCACGCGCTCGTCGATGCGGCGCTGGAACAGGGCCAGGATCCTGTGCTTTTCCCGGGTGGTCAGCCGCGACTGGCCGTAGACCGGGCTCAGGTCGTGCGGCAGGTGCAGCGCATGCAGGACCAGCTGGGTCGCCTCGTCCATCGCGTTGTCGTAGCTGTGGCCGAAGGTCAGCCCGGCTTCGTTGAAGCGGCTGCCGCCGTAGCGGATCAGGTCGATGATCGTGTGCAGCTCGGCAGCCGGATCTGCGGTCATGGCGCGCGCCGCGCAGGCGGCTGGTTCGGAAACGGGCCGCGATTATAGGCCATCGGCCGGCAACGACGGCCCTGCCCGCCGCTGCCGCACGTATCATGGCTGGCCCGAAAGCCGCTTCCGGACGCCTTCCGCATGTTCAACCGCACCTTCGGCTACATCCTGGTCGCCGCGCTGGCCGCCGGCCTGGGGCTGCTGGCCGCGCGCCATTTCCTCGGCGGCGACACCGCTCCGGCCGCGCCGGCGCTGCAGGCCGTGACCCTGCTTCCGCAGCCGCGGGACCTGCCGGCCTTCAACCTGCGCCAGTCCGATGGCACCCCGCTGGTCGCCGGCGAACTGGCCGGGCACTGGACCCTGGTGTTCCTGGGTTTCACCTTCTGCCCGGACGTTTGCCCCACGACCCTGGCGGAGCTGGCGCAGGCGCAGAAGCAGTGGCAAGCGTTGCCCGAATCCACCCGCCCGCGCGTGCTGTTCGTGTCGGTGGACCCCGACCGCGACACGCCCGGCAAGACCGGCGAGTACGCCCACGCCTTCCACCCGGATACGCTGGCCGCCACCGCCGACGTGCCCGCGCTGGAGAAGTTCGCCACCTCCGTCGGCTTCGTCTTCATGAAGGTGCCGGGCAAGAACTTCGAACAGAACCCGCAGGACTACAGCGTGGACCACTCGGCGAACATCGCGGTGCTCGATCCGCAGGGCCGCCTGGCCGGGCTGATCCGCCCGCCGTTCCAGCCGCAGGCCATCGCCAGCGACCTGGCCCTGCTGACTGCCGCGGACCGCGCGCCGTGAGCCTGGCCACCACGCTGAGCTGGGTGCTGCCGCACCGGCTGCTGTCCTCGATCGCGCGCAGCGCCGCCTACTCGGAAAACCCCTGGCTCAAGCAGCGCTTCATCGACACGGTGCTGCGCAATTTCGATGTCGACCTGGCCGAGGCCGCCAACCCGGATCCAGCGTCGTACGCCAGCTTCAATGCTTTCTTCACCCGTGCGCTGAAGCCCGGCGCGCGCACGCCCGACCCGGATCCGCGTGCGCTGCTGATGCCCGCCGACGGGCGGATCAGCCAGCTCGGCGCGATCGAGGCCGACGGCCGCATCTTCCAGGCCAAGGGTCAGTCGTTCACGGCGGCCGAACTGCTCGGCGACAGCGAAGCGGCGCGGGTATTCGCCGGCGGCAGCTTCGCAACCGTCTACCTGTCGCCGCGCGACTACCACCGCGTGCACATGCCCTGGACAGGCACCCTGCGCGAGACCGTGCACGTGCCCGGCCGGCTGTTCAGCGTCGGCCCGGCCGCGGTCCGCAAGGTGCCACGACTGTTCGCGCGCAACGAGCGGCTGGTCTGCCACTTCGACACCGACTTCGGGCCGATGGCCTCGGTGATGGTCGGTGCGCTGCTGGTATCGGGCGTGGAAACGGTGTGGAGCGGTGAGGAGATCCCGGCCTACGGCGACGACATCACGCGCAAGGACTGGCGTGGCAAGGGCATCGTGCTGGAGCGTTTCGCCGAGATGGCGCGCTTCAACTACGGCTCGACGGTCATCGTGCTGCTGCCGCCGGGTGCAGCGACGCTGGCGCCGGGGCTTGCCGCCGAATCACCGGTGCGCCTGGGCCAGGCGCTGGCGCACCGTCGAAGCTGAGCAACGGCTACTGGCGGCGCCTGCGGGCGCTACACGACCCTACCCGCCTGTGCGATATCGCGCGTCAGCGAGGCTCGCCCCAGCGCCGCGTACTGCGCGCCGCCTCCGTGGACCGTGTTCCGCAGGCTTTCCAACCGCATACGTCCTGCACCCGTCCGCGGCGCGTCAGGCCTCGCACGCAGCCGCTGCGCTGGCGTCCTGCACGCTCTTGATCCTTGTAGGAGCGGGCATGACCGCGACACCACATCCTCTGAATGCCGGGCGTCGCCACCCGACGTCGTCGGGTCGCGGTCATGCCCGCTCCTACAGAACACAGGCAGAGCCCGGCGCGAAAGGCTGGCCAGCGACGTCCGCTTACCGGCTGCAACCCTCGAGCCGGATCTGCTGGCCCTGGCGGACGCTGTAGCCCGGCGCCTTGAGCCCGTTGGCGCGCGCCAGGGTTTTCACTTCGCAGCCGTAACGCTGGGCGATGCGGCCCAGGGTGTCGCCCTTGGCGACGCGATGGGTGCGCGCTTTCGGCTTCGCCGCCGGAACCGGCGCCGGCACAAACGCGGCATCGCCCGGCAACGGCACCACTTCGCCTACGGCGACATTGCCCGATCGCGTATCGCTGACGATCGCGGCATTGACGTCGGCGGTGACCAGCGCACGCGCCAGATCCGTGCGGGCACCGCCGCTGCAATGGCGTGCGTACAGGCCAGCGACGCGGGTGGTGGCGTTGAGCGTGGTGCCGGCCGGGATCCAGCTCTCGGCCTCGTAGCGCGGATTGAGGTTGCGCAAGGTGCGCATGTAGCCGTCGCGGTTGCCGTGGTTGCCCAGGCAGATGGTCAGCTCGTAGATGCTCGCCGGCCGCGCCAGCTTGAACGTTGCCGGATGCGCGTCGACCTTGGGGAAGCTGACCCCGTACTGGCGCGGGTGCAGGTAGATCCAGGCCGCGGCGATGACCATTGGCACGTAGTCGCGGGTCTCGGCCGGGAACTGGCCGTAGACCGACGCGTCCCAGAAACCGGTGCCGCCGCTTTGGCGGTGCACGCGCAAGGCGCGGCCTTCGCCGCCGTTGTAGCCGGCCAGCGAGAGCTCCATGTCGTTGTTGAGCTGGCGCAGCCGCTCGTTCAGGTAGGCGGCGCTGGCCATGGCCGCGCTGCGCGGGTCATAGCGGCTGTCGAAGCCGCTGTCGTCGGGACCGAGGCCGAAGCGGCGACCAGTGGCGGGCATGAACTGCATCGGCCCGGCCGCGCCTGCGCGCGAAACCGCATGCACGCGGCCGTTGGATTCCTTGGCCATGATCCCGAACAGCAGCGCCTCCGGCAGCCCGCGTCGCTCGAACTCCGGCCACATCAGGTGGCGCATGACCTGGTAGTTCTCGTAGCTGTCCATCAGCTGCGGGCGCATGTCGGTCAGCCAGCGGCGGATGCCGGCCTGGATCGCCGGGTTGAACTTCACCATCCGGTCGAACGCATGGCGATTGTCATCGCCGAGCAGGCGCGCGGCGCGGGCCGCCTCCGGGATGTCGGCCGCCAGCGCGGTATCGGCTTCCAGCAGGGCCTCTTCGCCCGGGTCCTCGTCCAGCTCCTCGCCGGCGGTGTCGATCTCGGCCTTGAGCAGCCGCTTCCAGGTCGCCAGCAGGTCCGACATCGGGCAGCCGCGCTGCTTCACGCAGGCGTCGACCACATCTTCCATGTCCTCGAGCGCGGCATTGCTTTCGGTCACGCCCTTGGCGTCGCCATTGGCGGCCAGGACCAGCGCGTTGTTGTAGCGTTGCTCGGCGGTGGCCATGCGCTGGACCAGCACGTCGGCCGCGACCTTGTCCTTGGCGGAGACGCGCTGCGCAAGGGCGGATGGACTGGCGCAGACCAGCAGGAGGGCCGCCAGCGGCCAGTATTTCGGAAAGCGGGGGAACATCAGCGACTTCGTACGACGAAAGCGACCGGCAGGTTAGCCGTGGGAAGCGCCGGGCGGCAAGCCGCGGCACACCGGCTAGAATCGCCGGGGCAACCCACTCCGCGATCCGCAATACCGCCAAGAGGCCATGAATGGACCCGATCCTGCTGGGCAAGGGCATCACCGACGACATCCCGGTCCCCCTGCTGCCGAAGTACGGCAACCGCCACGGGCTGGTCGCCGGCGCCACCGGCACCGGCAAGACCGTGACCCTGATGACCCTGGCCGAAGGCTTCTCGCGGATCGGCGTGCCGGTGTTCATGGCCGACGTGAAGGGCGACGTGGCCGGACTGGCCGTGGCCGGCCAGGGCGGCGATGCGCTGGTGCAGCGCGCCGCGGAAATCGGCGTGGCCGGCTACGCGCCGGAGGCCAGCCCGGTGGTGTTCTGGGACCTGTACGGCAAGCTCGGACATCCGGTACGCACCACGGTCAGCGAAATGGGGCCGACCCTGCTTGGGCGGATCCTCGAACTCAACGACACCCAGTCCGGGGTGCTCGACATCGTGTTCAAGCTGGCCGACGACCGCGGCCTGCTGCTGCTGGACCTGGACGACCTGCGCGCATTGCTCGCCCTTGTCGTGGAGGAGCGCAAGTCCGTGTCGACCGAATACGGCCTGGTCAGCGCGCAGTCGGTCGCGGCGATCCAGCGCGCGCTGCTGCGCCTGTCGCAGGACGGTGGCGAAGGTTTCTTCGGCGAGCCGGCCCTGGAACTGGCCGACCTCATGCGCGTCAACCACGACGGCCGTGGCGTGATCGGCATCCTTGCCGCCGACCAGCTGGTGCTCAAGCCGCGCCTGTACGCGACCTTCCTGCTGTGGCTGCTGTCGGAGCTGTTCGAGAACCTGCCCGAGGTGGGCGACCTGGACAAGCCGAAACTGGCCTTCATCTTCGACGAGGCCCACCTGCTGTTCGACGACGCGCCGGCCGCGCTGCAGCAGCGCATCGAACAGGTGGTGCGGCTGATCCGCTCCAAGGGCGTGGGCGTGTATTTCTGCTCGCAGTTCCCCGACGACGTGCCGGACAACATCCTCGGCCAGCTCGGCAACCGCGTGCAGCATGCGCTGCGCGCCTATACCCCGCGCGACCAGAAGGCGGTCAGGACCGCCGCCGAGACCTTCGTGCCGAATCCCAAGCTGGATGTCGCCGCGACGCTTTCAAAACTCGGCACCGGCGAAGCGCTGGTCTCGACCCTGCAGGACAAGGGCGTGCCCTCGCCCGTGCAGCAGACCAAAATCGCGCCGCCGCGCTGCCGGATGGGTGCGATCAGCGAAACCGAACGCAGCCAGGTCCGCGCCGGCAGCCCGGTCGGCACCCGCTACGACCAGGCAGTCGATCGCGAATCGGCCGCGGAAAAACTGGCCGGGCGCGCGCAGGCCGCGGCCGATGCCGCCGAAGCGCCGCCGGCACGTGGCACCGGCACGCGCGGCGGACGCGCCCAGCCGCAGGAAGAAGGCGGCATCGGCAAGACCGTCAGCGACGTGCTGTTCGGCAACGGCCGTCGCCAGGGCGTTATCGAAGCGTCGAGCAAGCAGGCCGCGCGCACCATCACCAACCAGATCGTGCGCGGGATCCTGGGCGGCCTGTTCGGCGGCAAGAAGCGCTGAAACATGTGCGTAGCAGCGTCTCCATGATGTTTTTCCCGCGCAGCCTGCTGGCGCTGCTGGCGATCGTCTTTCCAGCAGGCACCCTCGCATCGGATGCGGCCGACCGTGAGCTCCCGGCGATGTCCGGCACGTTCTTCGGAAGCGTGCCGCTCGCAGGCTGCACCCACGCCGATGCCCTGCTCCGGCTCGGCCCCGACCGGCGCTATGCGATGCAGGCGCATTGCCGCACTACCCTCGAGGACCTGCCACTCGAACAGGGCGACTGGTCGATGGAGTGGAACGGCACCTGTGTGCGGCTGGTGCCCGACGGCCTGGCAGGTGCGCGCGAATTCGCCATCGCACTGGACGACCTGCTGGTTCTCGCGGAGGGCAGCTGCATCGAACCGGTCGAGGATCCCCGCGGCCGCAGCCTGCACCGCGCGCAACCCACCCCGTGGGCACGCTGACATGTCGCGCTGGCGGCCACCACCGGAGAAAAGCACCGCGCTGATCACGCGCGGCGGCCATGACCGGCTCAAGGCCGAACTGGACGAGTTGTGGCGGGTGAAACGACCGGAAGTGGTCAAGGCACTGGCGGCAGCGGCAGCCGAGGGCGACCGCTCGGAGAACGCCGAATACACCTACCGCAAGAAGCAGCTCGGCGAGATCGACCGGCGCGTACGCTACCTGAGCAAACGCCTGCCCGCCCTTCGCGTGGTCGACGAAGTCCCAGCCGATCCGGAAGCGGTGTTCTTCGGAGCGTGGATCGAGCTGGAGCGCATCGACAGCGGCGACCTGAGCCGTTATCGCATCGTCGGACCGGACGAAACCGATGCGGCGACCGGCTGGATCAGCATCGATTCGCCGCTGGCGCGGGCGCTGCTGAAGAAGCGCGTCGACGATGAAGTCGAAGCACAGCTGCCGGGCGGACCGGCACGCTTCGCGATCATCTCGGTGGAGTACGGCGCAGCGCCTCTGTAGGAGCGGGCATGACCGCGACACTGACGCCGTCGACGTGCGCGACGCCTTGTTATTCAAAGCGCATCGGTGTCGCGGTCATGCCCGCTCCTACGAAGGCAGAACCGGACCCGCCGCGCCCGACACCGTCAGACCAGCCGCAGACCCAACGATGAGACGTCGCCGGTTTCGGCGTATTCGACTTCGCCGTACAGGTCGTGCTCGTCGCTGCCCATGATCCGCACGTCGACGAATTCGCCCGCTCGCAGGCCGGCATCGCGGCCATCCTGGATCTGCACGACGCCATCGATCTCCGGCGCATCGGCCGTCGAACGGGCGATCGCCAGCTCGCCGTCGACCAGGTCGACGAGGCAGCGCTGCACGGTGCCGACCTTCGCTTCCAGGCGCGCGGCGGAAATTTCGCCCTGCCGTTCCATGAAGCGGGCGAGGCGCTCCTGCTTGACCTCTTCGGGCACCGGATCGGGCAGCGCGTTGGCCGCCGCGCCGTCCACCGGCGAATAGGCGAATGCGCCGACGCGGTCGAGTTGCGCCTCGTCGAGGAAATCGAGCAGTTCCTCGAATTCGGCCTCGGTCTCGCCGGGGAAGCCGACGATGAAGGTCGAGCGCAGGGTCAGCTCCGGACACATCGCGCGCCAGCGCTGCACGCGCTCCAGGGTCTTGTCGACCGCGCCCGGACGCTTCATCAGCTTGAGCACGCGCGGGCTGGCATGCTGGAACGGGATGTCCAGGTACGGAAGCACCTTTCCCTCGGCCATCAGCGGGATCACGTCGTCCACGTGCGGGTACGGATAGACGTAATGCAGGCGGGTCCAGGCATCGAGCTCGGAAAGGCCTTCGCACAGCGCCTTCATCCGGGTCTGGTATTCGCGGCCACGCCAACTGCGCGACGCGTACTTCACGTCGACGCCATAGGCCGAGGTGTCCTGCGACACCACCAGCAGTTCGCGCACGCCGCCCTTGACCAGGCGTTCGGCCTCGCGCAGCACCTCGTCGACCGGGCGCGACACCAGGTCGCCGCGCATCGACGGGATGATGCAGAAGCTGCAGCGATGGTTGCAGCCTTCGGAAATCTTCAGGTACGCGTAGTGGTGCGGGGTCAGCTTGAGTCCGTAGTCCGGAACGAGATCCAGGAACGGGTCGTGCTTGGGCGGCAACGCCGCGTGCACGGCTTCCATCACGCTGCCGTAGTCCTGCGGGCCGGAGACCGAAAGCACGTCCGGGTACTGCGCACGGATCAGTTCCGAGCGCTTGCCCAGGCAACCGGTCACGATGACCTTGCCGTTCTCGTTCATCGCCTCGCCGATGGCGTCCAGCGATTCGGCCACCGCCGAGTCGATGAAGCCGCAGGTGTTGACCACCACCACGTCGGCGTCGTCGTAGCTGGGAACGATGTCGTAGCCCTCGACCCGGAGCTGGGTGAGGATGCGCTCGGAATCGACCAGCGCTTTCGGGCAGCCGAGGCTGACGAAGCCGACTTTGGGGTTCTGCAGTGACATGGGCGGGGACTTGGGGAGCGGGCTGCCGGAACGGTGGCGGTCCCGGCGTGGCCGGGGGCGCGGAATTATACCTGCCGCAGCTGTACCGCCCCGGACGCCGGGCGCCGCGCCGTAGAGCGGGGCTTGCCCCGCTGCGCCGGCACGGAGAGGAGCCGCGCGAGCCCAGCTCAACCGGGCAGCCCTGTGCAGCGGCGACGCCCATAATGGGCACCCGACCGGACGAGGCAGCCACCCATGGGCCAGTGGATCCAGCTCGACACCCCGCACGGCGCGGTGGCCGCGTGGCAGGCCGACCCGGGACCGGCGCCGAAGGCCGGCCTGGTGGTGATCCAGGAGATCTTCGGGGTCAACGCACACATCCGCGATGTCGCCGACGGTTACGCCGCCGACGGCTATGCGGTCCTGGCCCCGGCCCTGTTCGACCCGGTCGAGCGCGGCGTCGAACTGGGCTACGACGAGGCCGGCTTCGCCCGCGGCCGCGAGCTGGTCGGCCAGCTCGGCCTGGACCCGGCCCTCGACATCGTCGCCAGCGCCGCCGCGCACCTGCGCGCCCACCTGGCCGCCTCCCAGGCCCGGCAGGTGATCGGCACGGTCGGCTACTGCTGGGGCGGCACCGTGGCGATGCTGTCGGCGCTGAAGCTGGGGCTGCCGTCGGTCAGCTACTACGGCGCGCGCGACCTGCCCTTCCTCGAGGACCCGGCCCTGGTCGCGGCGCCGCGCGCACCGGTGATGTTCCACTTCGGCGAGCACGACCCGTCGATCAAGCCCGAAGCGGTCGAGGCGCACCGGCGCGCCCTGCCCTCGATGCCCGTGCATGCCTATCCGGCCGGGCACGCGTTCAACCGGGAGGTCGATCCAAAGGCCTACGACAAGGGCAGCGCCAACCTGGCGCGGGCGCGCAGCCTGGCGTTCTTCGGCGAGCACCTGCGATGAGCGGCGGATTCGAACTGGATCCGCGCCTGGCCGCCGACAGCGCGTTCGTCGCCGACGGCCCGCTGTCGCAGGTGCGACTGATCGACGACACCCGTTTCCCGTGGCTGGTGCTGGTGCCGCGCGTGGCCGGCGCGACCGAATGGATCGACCTGGACGGCAGCCAGCAACGCCTGCTGCTGGCCGAACTCAACCAGGTCTCGCAGCTGCTGCGCGGCGAGCCGGGGGTGGAGAAACTCAACATCGGCGCGCTCGGCAACATCGTCCGCCAGCTGCACGTGCACGTGGTCGGCCGCCATGCCGGCGATCCGGCCTGGCCGGGCCCGGTGTGGGGGAGTGGCCCGATGCAGCGTCACGCACCCGAAGCGCTGCACATGCTTACGGCGCGCTGGCGGCAACGGCTAGCATAGGCGCCCGTTCCCACTACCGACCTGACCACCATGGGCTCCAACCTGTTCGCCGCACTCGTCCTGATCGTCCTGGGCCTGTTCTTCCTGGCCCGCAACCTGGGATGGATCGACAGCGGGCTGGGCAGCCTGCTGGCTACCTGGTGGCCGGCGATCCTGGTGGCGGTCGGGGTCGGCCTGCTGTTCAAACGCAAGTAGACCCACCCTCGCCGCAAGCAGAAGGGCGCGGAATCCGCGCCCTTCATGCATCCGCGTGCCTGTGGAGTTCAGGTCCGCGGCAGGGTGACCCCGGTCTGGCCCTGGTACTTGCCGCCGCGGTCCTTGTACGAAGTCTCGCAGACGTCGTCGGCATCGGACTGGAAGAACAGCATCTGCGCCACGCCCTCGTTGGCGTAGATCCGCGCCGGCAGCGGCGTGGTGTTGCTGAATTCCAGGGTCACGTGCCCTTCCCACTCCGGCTCCAGCGGGGTCACGTTGACGATGATCCCGCAGCGCGCATAGGTGCTCTTGCCCAGGCACACCACCAGCGTGTCGCGCGGGATCCGGAAGAACTCGACGGTACGCGCCAGGGCGAAGGAGTTCGGCGGGATGATGCACTCGTCGGCCTCGATGTCGACGAAGCTCTTCGGATCGAAGTGCTTGGGGTCGACGATCGTGGAGTTGATGTTGGTGAACACCTTGAACTCGCGCGAGCAGCGCACGTCGTAGCCGTAGCTGGAAGTGCCGTAGCTGACGATGCGCTCGCCGTTCGCGTGCTTGACCTGGCCCGGCTCGAACGGCTCGATCATTCCGTGCTGCTCGGCCATGCGGCGGATCCAGCGGTCGCTCTTGATGCTCATGCGGTGTTCCCTGGGGCGCCCCGGCCCGTGACCGTCGAATTGTAGAGCGGGCCCGGCCGGCCTGCATGCCGCGCCGGCCCGGTTGCCCTTCGTGATGGCCGCCACCGCTGCCCGGCCAGCCGGGCAGGCCCGGCTCTCCGGAACGGCGGCCTACGCCAGCGTTGCGCTGATCGGAATCGACGCTCGCGGCCTTCCGGCCAGGTGCGCGGCCAGCGACTGCGCAGCGGCGAGATAGGCCCGCGCCGGCGCCGAATCCGGCGCGGCCGCAACCACCGGCGTACCGGCATCGCCCTGTTCGCGGATGCGCAGGTCCAGCGGCAGCGACCCGAGCAGCGGCACCCCGTACTGGGCGGCCATCGCCTGGCCGCCGCCCTGGCCGAACAGGTGCTCGGCATGCCCGCAGTTCGAACACACGTGCACGGCCATGTTCTCGACAATGCCCAATACCGGCACGTGCACCTTCTCGAACATCTTCAGCGCCTTGCGCGCGTCGAGGGTGGCGATCTCCTGCGGCGTGGTCACGATCACCGCGCCGGCCACCGGGATCTTCTGCGCCAGGGTCAACTGGATGTCGCCGGTGCCCGGCGGCAGGTCGACCAGCAGGTAATCGAGGTCGCCCCAGCGGGTGTCGGCGAACAGCTGGGTCAGCGCCGAGGTGGCCATCGGCCCGCGCCAGATCATCGGCGTGTCGGTATCCACCAGCAGGCCGATCGACATGGCCTCGACGCCGAACGCGCGCATCGGCTCGATCGACTTGTCGTCGGGGCTCTCGGGCCGGCCGGACAGGCCGAGCATGGCGGGCACGCTCGGCCCGTAGACGTCGGCGTCGAGCACGCCCACCCTCGCCCCCAGCCGCTGCAGGGCCAGGGCCAGGTTCACCGCGGTGGTCGACTTGCCGACGCCGCCCTTGCCCGAACCAACGGCGATGACGTTGCGCACGCGGGCTATCGGAGACAGGCCGGGCTGGGGCGCATGCGCGGCGATGCGCGTGAGGACGTCAAAGGCGGCCAGCATCCCACCTTCGCCCTCCACTTTCGCGGCGACCTGCTCCCGCAGGCCCGATACGGCCTCATCCGCCAGCGGATACCCGCTCACCAGCTGGACGCGGTGCTCGCGTCCCTCGGCCCGGACCTCCCAGCGCACCCGCGGCGGGGCGAGGACGAGCCCGGAAATCGGGTCGACGAGAAGCCCGAAAGAGGAAGTAAGAGTAGAGAAGTTGCTCATGAAATCAGGCCATCAGTTGTGACGGACGTCATTGTGACAAATGGATGCATTTGGAATTAAAAGCGTGTTAAGGTCGAATTCGGCCAGTTGTTATGGTCGTATTCAGCTTTGACCCAAGGGGTTGGGTCATTCGTTCCGACTTGTTAGGGGATTCCTCATTATGAACAAGCGCTACCACGCTCCCAAGCGTAGCCGCCTGAGTGCGGCCCTTATTTCTGCGCTGGTCCTGCCGCTGCTTGCCGGTCAGGTACTTGCACAGGAAACGGACTCGGCCAGCACGGCCTCCGCAGAAGCGCAGTCCACCCAGGCAGCGGCTACCTCGGGTGGCACCGCCAACCTGGACAAGGTGACGGTCGTCGGTTCGCGCATCAAGCGCGCCGAGATCGAAGGCCCGACCCCGGTCACCGTGATCACCCGCGAGGACATCGACCGCGAAGGCTTCCAGAGCGTCGCGGACATGCTGCAGAGCCTCAGCCAGAATTCCTCGACCTCCTTCACCGGCGACCTCGGCGTGACCGGCTTCTCGCCCAACGCCCAGGTGGTGAACCTGCGCAACCTGGGCCCGGGCTACACCCTGGTGCTGATCAACGGCCGCCGCCCGGCCATGTACCCGCAGCCGTACAACCGCGACAACAACGTGGTCAACACGCGCGCCATTCCCCAAGCCGTGGTCGAGCGCGTGGAAGTGCTTGCCGGCGGCGCCTCGGCGATCTACGGCTCCGACGCGGTGGCTGGCGTGGTCAACATCGTCACCCGCCAGAACTACGACGGCAACCTGGTGCGCCTGATCGCCGGCACCACCACCAACGGCGGCGGCGACACCGGCGGCGTTGAACTGGTCGGCGGCAAGACCGGCGACCGCTGGAGCGCCACCTGGGCCTTCCAGTACCGCAACACCGAAGCGGTATTCGCCGACCAGCGCGACTGGCTGGCCGACACCCGCAATGGCCCGCTGGGACCGGACTTCACCAACCCGGCGCTGTCGCTGATCATGATCCGCGGCCTGGCCAACGCCAATGGCCCGGTCAACCACAACGCCTACTACCCTGGCGCCGCAGCCTGCGACGCGCTCGGCTTCGAGACCCGCACCACCGCCGCACGCGGCACGTACTGCGGCTCGTTCACCCAGCCCGGCTCGCGCACCATCTCCAACAAGAGCGAGTACTGGTCGGCTTACGGCTACGGCACGTTCGACATCACCGACACCACCCAGGCCTGGGCCAGCCTGCAGTACTACGGCAGCGACGCGGCCTCCAGCTCCGGCACCGAGTTCTGGGGCACCAGCGGTGACCGCTTCAATACCACCCGCACCGGCTCGGCCTCCGCGTACGTGTACAACACCAGCACCCGCGATCTGGTGCAGCTGCAGCGCGTCTTCTCGCCCGAGGAACTGGGCGGCCCCGAAGCGGCCACCACCCTCTATGACGAGTCGACCTACGAGGTGGCCGGTGGCGTACGTGGCATGTTCGGCGACCGCTTCGACTGGGAGGCGTACGGCAGCTACGGCTTCTACGACTACACCGCGGACCGCCCGCGCCTGCTCGCCCAGGCCGTGCACGATTACTTCCTCGGCCCGCGCCTGGGTTGGGCCAGCACGACCGGCGTGATCAGCCCGACCGGCACGTACGCGGCGCACAACATCAACCTGGCCCGCTGGTCTGCCCCGATCACCCCGGAAATCTACAAGTCGTTCGCCACCCGCGTGGTCAACCGCTCGGAGACCACCGCGGCCACCGCCGGCTTCAACGTCAGCGGCGACCTGTTCGAGCTGCCGGCCGGCGCAGTCGGTTTCGCCGGCATCATGGAGTGGAACCGCTCGACCATGGACCTGGTCAGCGATCCTCGCCTTGACCAGCTGCGCCCGCTCGACAACCAGACCGTCTACAACCTGACCAGCTCGGGCGAGACGCACGGCGAGCGCGACCGTTATGCCGTCGGCGCCGAGTTCCGCATCCCGATCTTCGACAGGCTGACCGCACAAGCGGCGTTGCGCTGGGACCAGTACGACGACATCTCCTCTGTCGACGACGCGGTCACCTACAACTTCGGCGTGGAATGGCGCCCGCTCGATTCCCTGTTGTTCCGCGGCTCGTACGCCACCAGCTTCCGCGCCCCGGACATGCAGCTGATCTATGCCGAGGGTGCAGCGTCGTACGCCGCCGTGCTGGACGAGTACGCCTGCCGCGCCGGCATCGGTGCCGGTGCCGCAGGTGGCCCGCGTACCCGCACGCAGTGCAACGTGACCGGCGACCCGACCATCTACCAGACCCAGACGCTCATCGCGGGCAACGCCGAGCTGAAGGAAGAGGAAGGCGAGTCGTGGGGTGCCGGCCTGGTGTGGGACATCACCGACAACATGTCGGCGTCGCTGGACTACTACCGCATCAAGCTGACCGACGCCGCGTCGCAGTTCTCCAACGACTACCTGCTGCAGACCGAGGCCGCGTGCCGCCTGGGCACCTACAGCGACGGAAGCGCGGCGCCGACCGCGTCGGTGTGCAACAACGTCTACTCGCTGGTCACTCGTGAAAGCGCGCCGGGAACCCCGAACGACCAGCGCGTGCAGCGGATCAACTCGGCGTACATCAACACCGCGCTGACCGACACCAGCGGCATGGATGCGACCTATCGCTGGCGCTACGACACCGACCGCGCCGGCACGTTCACCACCGACCTGGCCTACACGCTGGTGCTGACCAACAAGTACAAGCAGACCGCCGACGACGACCTGATCGACTATCGCGATGTTGCGCCGAACTACTCCTGGACCCCCCAGCGCAGCCGCGTGCGCGGCAGCGTGAGCTGGAACTACGGCGACTGGACCACCACGGTGTTCGGCACGCGTCTGGGCTCGGCGTACTCCAACGCCGCGGTCGACGGCACCAACACCGCTGGCGATTTCTACTCGCGTCGCCTGCCGCCCTACATGCTCTACAACCTGACCGTCGCCAAGAAGTTCGGCGACAACGTGCAGGCGGAACTGCAGGTCATCAACGTGCTGGACAACCAGTACCGCGAAGACAACAGCTTCACCGCACATCCGTTCTACCAGCCGTGGATCGGCGCCGACCCGCTGGGCCGCCGCCTGTACATGTCGCTGTCCTGGCGCTTCTGATCCCAGATGCGCCACAACGGAAAAGCCCGGCGAAAGCCGGGCTTTTCTTTGTCGAAGAGGAACCCAAGGAGCATCGATGAACTACAGGAACGCAACCTTCCTCATTGCAGCGGCACTGGCTGCTCCCGCGGCAGCGTGGGCCGCCGGCGGACAGATCCCGATCCAGGACTTTGTCAAGCACCCCACCTACAGCGGCGTGAAGATTTCACCGGATGGCCAGTACCTGGCCATGACCGTGGACCGCGGCGAGCAGGACGTGCTCACCGTATTGCGCACCGATAACCTGTCCGTGGTGAAGATCAACCAGTTGCCGGACGACAAGAGCGTCGGCGCCTTCCACTGGACCAGCCCAGACCGGCTCATGTTCACCGCGGTACGCAAGCTGGGCAGCTACGAGGCCCCCTTCGGCACCGGCGAGTGGTACGCGGTGAATGCCGATGGCAGCCAGCCGCGCCCGCTGATCTTCTACGGCACCCGCGATGCGACCCAGCGCGGCAAGCAGGTGGACAACGAGCGCTTCTCGCTGCTCGACACCCTGCGCGACGACGACCGCAACGTGATCATGGAAGTGAACTTCCCGCTTTCGAAGGAAGGCGCGGGCACCGAACTGGTGATGATGGACACGGTGACCGGTCGCCGCACCTCGCTCGGGCGCGCGCCGAAACCCGATTGCAGCATCGCGCTCGACGCCGCCAAGAAGGCGCGCTTCGCGGTCTGCACCTCCAGCCGCGGCGACGAAGGCGAGTACGACGAGCGCAGCGAACTCTATCGCCGCGAGGAGAACGGCACCTGGACGCTGGTAAGCGCCTCCAAGACCGGCGGCAAGCACCTGGACGTCGTGCACACCACGCCTGACGGCATCGTCTTCGCCTCGCAGAGCGACAACAGCGCACCGGCGGCGATCGGCACGCTGGACACGACGGACGGCTCGTTCACCGTGCTCCACCAGGACAAGGTGGCCGACATCTCGAGGATGATCTGGTCGACCGACGAGCGCAGCCTGCTCGCGGTGGTCACCGAGGCCGGCGCACCCAAGGTCACGATGATCGACGAGGCGCATCCGGATGCGGAGGTCTACGGTTCGCTGGCATCCGCCTTCCCGGGGGAGATGGTCGATTTCTCCAGCGCGACCAAGGATGGCAACCTGATCGTGGTATCGGTCTACAGCGACAGCAACCCGGGCGAGCTGTACCTCTACGACCGCAAGGCCGGCAAGGCGCGCTTCCTGATGCAGGGCCGCGCGTGGCTGAAGAAGGAGCAGATGGGCTCGGTCAAGCCGTTCTCTGTCGCCACCCGCGATGGCAAGACCATCCATGGCTACCTCACGCTGCCCAAAGGCAGCAGTGGCAAGAACCTGCCGCTGATCGTCAATCCGCACGGCGGACCGATCGGGCCACGCGATACCTGGCGCTTCAACAGCGAGGCGCAGATGTTCGCCAATCGCGGCTACGCGGTCCTGCAGGTCAACTTCCGCGGCTCCGGCGGCTATGGCGATGCCTTCCGCAACGCGGGGCACCGCCAGTGGGCGCAGGGCATCCAGAACGACATCCTCGATGCCACCCACTGGGCGATCCAGCAGGGTTACGCCGACAAGGAACGCATCTGCATCTACGGCGGCAGCTTCGGCGGCTACTCGTCGCTGATGGCGCCGATCCGGGAGCCGGGCCTGTTCAAGTGCGCGGTCGGCTACGTGGGCGTGTACGACATGGACATGATGTTCGTAAAGGGCGACATCCCCAAGCGGACGTCGGGCCAGCGGTTCCTGCGCCGTACGCTGGGCACCGACAAGGCAGAGCTGCGCGCCACCTCACCGACGTCGCAGGCAGACAAGGTCGGCATTCCGGTGCTCCTGGTCGCCGGGGCGCGCGACGAACGCGCCGTACCGGAACAGACCGAAGCCATGCGCGACGCACTGGTCAAGGCGGGCAACCCCCCGGTGGAAACCATCATCCAGTCCGGCGAGATGCACGGCTTCTACAAGGAAGAGAACAACCTGGCGCTGTACACGAAGATGCTCGACTTCTTCGGCCGGCACATCGGCGACCGGGTCACCGTCGGCACCCCTGCAAGGACCAACTGACGCTTCACGCCTGTCCCGGCCCGGCATGCCCGGGCCGGGAACCTTCCCGTGAGTCCTTGTGACTAACGGCGGTTCCGGCGCTGCGGGTGCCCCGGCAAAATGGCCCCGCGCATGGTCGCGCGACTCCGGAGGAAGGGATGGACGCAAAGCAAGGGAAGGTGGTCGGCCTGTTGCTGCTCGCATCGCTGTACGCACCGTTCGTGTCGGCGGCGGACAAGCCCGCGCCGGACCCGACCCAGGACGCGGTGATGATGAGTGGCGGCTTCCTGTCCTCGCATCCGGACCTGCGCTTCCGCCTGAACGGGCAGAAACAGTTCAAGGAAGGCAACCACGCCGACGCCTTCAGCTTCTTCAAGCGTGCCGCCTGGTACGGCGACAAGCCTTCGCAGGGCATGGTCGCGGAGATGCTCTGGACGGGCCAGGGCGTGGCCATGGATCGTCCGCTGGCCTATGCCTGGATGGACCTGGCGGCCGAACGCGGCTACGAAGGCTTCGTCGGCCACCGCGAGCGCTACTGGGCCGCCATGGACGAGGAGGAACGCACGCGCGCGCTGGAACTCGGCCAGGAGGTCTACGCCAAGTACGCCGATGCCGCCTCAGAACCGCGGCTGGCCGCGGTAATGCACCGCGAGCGCGCGAAACAGGCCGGCAGTCGCACCGGATTCACGGGCGCGCTGAAGATCTACGTGCCCGGGCCCGGCGGCACCTACGACCAGATCGACGGCTCCAAGTACTACGACGAGCGTTACTGGGATCCCAAGCAGTACCGTGCGCTGCAGGACTCGATCTGGGCACGCTCGTATACCGGCCGCGTGGACGTGGGTCCGGTCGAACAGATCGGGACCGATGACAACCCGAACTCCCGCGTACCGGCTACCGCACCGCAGGTCGACGCCGAGGAACCGAAGACGCCGGAACCGGACGATGCCGACCTGAGCAAGCCGACGCCGCGCTGACCGTACGCAGGCGTAGGCAGCCCGGGTCCGCTGCGCTAGAGTGGAACCACGGTCCGGCCGCCATGGCCGGACCTCCACGTCCTGGAGGGGATATGCGCAGTACCGGTTCCAAATCGCTTCTCGCCACCTTGCTGTTGCCGGTGCTGTTCGCCGCCGGTTCCGCCACCGCCGCCGACTCGGTCGTCGGCCGCTGGAAGACCGTCGACAGCGAGACCGGCAAGCCCAAGTCGATCGTCGAGATCACCCAGGCGCCGAACGGCGTCATCAGCGGCCACATCGTCGAGCTGCTCAACCCGAGCAAGCCCAACCCGGTCTGCGACAAGTGCAAGGACGACCGCAAGAACAAGCCGATCACCGGGATGGAGATCATCCGCGGGATGAAAGCCGAAGGTGGCGGCGCCTACGCCGGCGGCACCATCCTCAAGCCCGACGAAGGCAAGGTCTACAAGTCGAAGATGGAGCTGGTCGAGGGCGGCAAGAAGCTGGAGGTGTCCGGCTGCATCGCCTTCATCTGCAAGTCGCAGACCTGGATCCGCCAGTAATTCCACGCGACACGTGGCACGCACGCGACCCGGCCCCGGCCGGGTCGCTGCATTCCGGACGTGCGGTACGGCTGGTAAGCCACCCCGGGAGCGCCGCCCCTGCGCCGTACGCCTTGGAGGCGAAATCGACAAGGGAGGCAGCGGCCACCGGCCGATGCCGGGCGGCATTCGCACCCGAGGGGTGTGGTGCAGGACGTCACTGCAGCCTTCCCGGCCACGCAGGCACCCGTAAGTAATCGCGTGCCGGAGCAGGCCCGCTCCGGCAGCGTGCGATAATCGCCGGCCCCTGGATCCAAGCCGACCATGACCCGCTCCGCGCTCGTCACCAATGCCCTGCCCTACGCCAACGGCCCGCTGCACCTGGGCCACCTGGTCGGCTACATCCAGGCCGACATCTGGGTCCGGGCGCGACGCATGCGCGGCGATACGGTGCATTACGTCTGCGCCGACGACACCCATGGCACGCCGATCATGCTCGCCGCGGAAAAGGCCGGGGTCACCCCCGAGGCCTTCATCGCCGGCATGCAGGCCAGCCATGAGCGTGACTTCCTTGGTTTCGGGGTCGCATTCGACCACTACGACTCGACCAACTCGACGGCCAACCGCGAGCTGACCGAACTGCTCTACTCGCGCCTTGAAGCCGGCGGCCACATCGGCCGGCGCTCGATCGCGCAGTTCTACGATCCGGCCAAGGGCATGTTCCTGCCTGACCGCTACATCAAGGGCACCTGCCCCAACTGCGGCACGGTCGACCAGTACGGCGACAACTGCGAAGTCTGTGGCGCGACCTACGCGCCGACCGACCTGAAGGACCCGAAGTCGGTGCTGTCCGGCGCCACGCCGGAAATGCGCGACTCCGAGCATTTCTTCTTCGAGGTCGGCCGGTTCGAGGGCTTCCTGCGGCAGTGGCTGGCCGGCGACGTGGCCCTGCCGGGCGTCAAGGCCAAGCTGATGGAGTGGCTGGACGCCGAGGGTGGCTTGCGCGCCTGGGACATCTCCCGCGACGCGCCCTACTTCGGCTTCCAGATTCCCGGCCAGCCGGGCAAGTACTTCTATGTCTGGCTGGATGCGCCGATCGGCTACCTGTCCAGTTTCCGCAACCTGTGCGCGGAGAAGGGCCACGACTTCGAAGCATTCCTGCGCAAGGGCACCGACGCCGCGCCCAACCCCACCGAACTGCACCATTTCATCGGCAAGGACATCGTCAATTTCCACGGCCTGTTCTGGCCGGCCGTCCTGGAAGGCGTCGGGTTCCGCGCACCCACCCGGCTGCACGTCAACGGCTACCTGACCGTGGACGGCGCCAAGATGTCCAAGTCGCGCGGTACCTTCATCATGGCCCGCACCTACCTGGACGCGGGCCTGGAACCGGAGGCGTTGCGTTACTACTACGCCTGCAAGTCCTCGGGCGGCGTCGACGACCTGGACCTGAACCTGGGCGACTTCGTGGCGCGCGTGAACAGCGACCTGGTCGGGAAGTTCGTGAACCTGGCAAGCCGCTGCGCGAAGCTACTGGAGACCCACTTCGGCAACACGCTGTACCGTTTCTCCGGTCAGGCGGGCGAAGCCGACGCGTTCACGGAGGGCTGGCTGCAGGAATCACGTGACTTGCTGGCGAACATCCTGGCCGGCCTGCAGCTCGGCGCGGACCAGTACGAGAAGAACAACTTCGCGGCCGTCGCGCGCCACGCCATGGCCGCAGCCGACGTGGCCAACGAGTACATCGCCAGGACCGCGCCGTGGGCGCTGGCCAAGGATCCGTCCCGCCGCAATGACCTGCACCTGGTGTTGACCACCGCGTTGCAGGCATTCGCCGACATCGCCGGCTCGCTCAAGCCGATCCTGCCGGTCACCGCCGCCAAGGCCGAGCAGTATCTCGGCGTGACGCTCGCACTGGGGCAGCGCGTCGAACTCGAAGACCGCACCCTCGCCGCGTACCAGCCCCTGTTCACCCGTATCGACACCAAACTCATCGACGCCATGACCGAAGCCTCCAGGGACACCCTCGCCGCTGCCGCCCCCGTCGCACCGGCGATCGAGAAGAAGGTGGAATCGAAGCCCGCCGCACCGGTGGCCGACAACGCTGCTGCGCCGAACATCGGCATCGAGGATTTCGCCAAGCTCGACCTGCGCATCGGCACGGTGCTCGAATGCGGCTTCGTCGAGGGCTCCGACAAGCTGCTGCGCTTTCTGCTCGACGCCGGTGACCTGGGCAAGCGCCAGATCTTCTCCGGCATCCGCGCCAGCTATGGTGAGCCGGAGAAGCTCGTGGGCCGCAGCGTGGTGTTCATCGCCAACCTCGCGCCGCGCAAGATGCGTTTCGGGATCAGCGAAGGCATGATCCTGTCCGCCGGTTTCGACGGCGGCGCGCTCGCGTTGCTGGACGCCGACACCGGTGCGCAGCCCGGCATGCCGGTACGCTGACCCGCTTCGGGAGAATGCCGCTTCCGGCCGACTCCGCCTGAAGCAGCGATGCTGCCGCGACGACGCACACAGTCCCCGTCAACGTGCTGTTTTGCCAATCTTCCGCCACCGCCGTCGCCACAGTGACCCGATGGATCTCGCGCTCGTCGACTTCGACCACACCGTCACCACCTGCGACACCTATGCGCGCTTCCTTCGCAGCCTGGCAACGCCGCAGCAGCTCACTGCGTCGAAGTGGAGCATCGGTCCGTGGCTGGCCGGCTACCGGCTGGGCGTGGTATCAGCCGCGGCGCTGCGCACGCGGGTGACCCGCGTCGTGTTCAGCGGGCGCGATCCGCAGCAAGTGGCCGAAGCAGGCGCCCGCTACGCCGCCGAACAGCTACCCGCCCTGTTGCGGCCGGAAATGATGCAGCGCCTGGACTGGCACCGCGATCGCGGCGATACCGTGGTGCTGGTCTCAGGCTCGCTGGATGCGTACCTGCAACCCTGGTGCGATCGCCACGGCCTGGAACTGGTCTGCAATCGACTGGAGGCAATCGACGGACGCCTCACGGGCCGCTACCTCGGCGGCGACCGTGGCGGGCACAAGGCCGCCGACATCCGCGCGCGCTACGATGTGCACGCCTACGCGCGCATCCACGCCTACGGCGACAGCCGCGAGGACCGGCCGATGCTGGCCCTCGCGCACGAGCGCTGGTACCGCGGCCGCCGCGTCGCCTGACACGGCTGGCCAAACCGCAACGAACCGATGCCCGACCACGCCCCCGACCTCAGCGAACACCTCGACTGCCTGCTGCCGCAGACCCAATGCGGCCAGTGCGGCTATCCGGGGTGCCGGCCGTATGCCGAGGCGATGGCGCGTGGCGAGGCGGGTCCGGACCATTGCCCGCCCGGGGGCGACGCGGGCGCACGCGCACTTGCCCTGCTGCTCGACGTAACGCCCGTGCCGTACGACCGCAGCCGTGGCACGCACAAGCCGGCGCAGGTGGCGGTCGTGGTGGAGGCCGACTGCATCGGCTGCACCAAGTGCATCCAGGCCTGTCCGGTCGATGCGATCATCGGCGCCTCCAAGCTCATGCACGTGGTGATCGATCCGCTGTGCACGGGTTGCGAGCTGTGCGTGCCGGCGTGCCCGGTCGATTGCATCGTGATGGAGCCTGTAGCGCACGCCTAGATGTGGATTTCGGTTCGTGGGCGCGTGTTGCGATCACGATGGCGATGTCGATATCCGGGGAGTCGGTGTCGCGGTCGTGCCCGCTCCTACAAGAGAGGCGCCGTCGGTCTCACAGGCATGCCCGCTCATGCGAAGGCATGGGCCGGCGGGCGACGCCGATCAGCGCGTGCAGGCCGAGCAGATCCGCTCGACCTTGTAGCCCTTGGCACGCAGCTTCTCGACCACACCGTCCTCGCCGAGCAGGTGCAGCGCGCCGACCACGACCAGGGTGTCATCGTCCTTCTGTGCCAGGCGCTGTTCCAGCCTGGGCAGCCACGCGTCGTTGCGCTCGACATTGATCCGCCGGTACAGCGCGGGATAGTCGCGCTTCATCTCGGCGGCCATTTCCTTCCACATCCGCTCCGCATCGCCTGCGCGCCAGGCCTGGTGCAGGTCGCGGTATTTTTCCGGACCTTCCTCAGCCTGCTGCAGCGCTTCGGCCAGCATCTGCTTCTGCTCGGGTAGGCTCATTCCGGCCAGCACCGCGATCTGCTCGTCAGCGCGCTCCAGTCCAGCGGTCGGCTTGCGCGCGCTGGCGGCGGCGTCCATGAAGTGCCGGTCCAGCCCCAGTGCAGGATCCAGCCCCATCTTGCCCATTTCCATCAGGCTCACCGTCAGCCCGATGAACCAGGGCTCGAACGCCGCCAGCTGCTGCAGCGGCAGGTTGTTGGCTTTCGCGTAGGCCTCCAGCCGCGCCCACTGCCCGGGCCCCAGGTCGTCCTGCAGGGTGCCGGGCCGGGTACGCATCGCCGCCCGCGCCATCTGCGCCGGCAATGCCGGCGATGCGACCTCTTCAGGCGACAGTTCGAACACCAGCGCCTCGGCGTCCGCGTACGCCGCGTCCACGTCCGCGGCCAGGGGATAGTCGGCCGGGGTCAGCAGGTGGAACGATCCGAGCAGGTAGATCGCGTTGTCGGCATCGGACACCTTCCACAACAGCGGTACCGGCGGCTCCGCCTGCGCCGGCAAGGCGGCCGCGGCAAGGACAACCAAAGCGGTGGCGAGGTGGCGCAGAGCACGGATCATCATGTCTTCCTTGAGAGTGCGCCGGACGCCGGCAGCTCAGTGCACCGGCGACACATAGGTCTTCTCGCCCGCGTCGATCGCCACGTCCAGGCGATTCTCAGGCGGCGGCAAGGGACAGGTGGCGAACAGGGTGAACGCACACGGCGGGTTGTAGGCGCGGTTGAAATCCAGCACCACCTTGCCGTCCTCGCCTGGCCATGCGGCTTCGAGGAAACGACCGGCCGGATAGCTGCCATGCCCGCTGGTGCGGTCGGCGAGCACGAAGAACAGCTCGCGCCCCGCCTCGCCCAGCGCCTCCAGGCGATAGGTGACGCCATCGCGCTCGAACTCGACCAGGCCCGGATTGGGCGAATCGCTCTGCGTGCCGACGATGTCGCCGATCGGCAAGGTCTTGCCGGGCGGGTGCGGGATGAAGCGGCCCTCGATACGCCATGAGGGATCGGGCGCCCAGTACTTCAGGCCGGCAAACTGCAGGCGCGTGGGTGCGTCGGCGTACTTGACCCGCAACGCGTCGCGATCGCCTCGACGGAGCAGGGTCACCTGCCCCTTGCCCTCGTCGAATCCGATTACCGCCGGCTCGGGATCCTGGTCGCTGTGCAGCGCCACGCGCCCCTTGAGCGGTTCGCCGTTGAGCGTGAGCGCGACGCCACTTTCCGGCGTGAACGACCAGCCGCCCGCGCCATCGCGCGAAACCATGCCCATCTTCTCGGGACCGAAAGCGAAGCGCACGCCGTTGCCGATGCGCGCGCCGCTGCCGACGTAGTGCGCCTTCAGTTCCAGCCAGTGCAGCCCGACCAGGCTGGTCCAGCCGTCGGGCCGCAACAGGTCTTCCAGGCGCTGGTTGCGCCAGGCCTGTTGCTCGGCCATGAACGCCTGGTCGACCTTGGGCGCGGAAGCCTTCTTTTCTTCGCCGCCCCCGCCCAGCCCGCCGCATGCGACCAGCATTCCCGCCAGCGAAGCCATCCCCATGGCGATGCCGGCGACACGTGCAATCCTCATCTTCCCCTCAGGAACCATCGATCGATCTCCCCCAGACTGAAGCGCGCCCAGGTCGGGCGGCCGTGGTTGCATTGCCCCGAACGTTCGGTGGCTTCCATGTCGCGCAGCAGGCCGTTCATTTCCGGCAGGGTCAAGCGCCGGTTCGCACGGACCGCGCCATGGCAGGCCATCGTCGACAGAAGTTCGTCGCGCGCCGCGGCAACGCGACGGCTGGCACCGTGTTCGCGCAGGTCGGCAAGCACGTCGCGCAGCAGCGCCTCCGGTTCGGCATGCCCGAGCAATGCGGGCACGCTGCGCACGCTCAGCGCCTGCGGCCCGCTGCGGGTGACGTCGAAGCCCAGGTCGGCCAGGGTCTGCGCCTCGCGCTCGGCCACGTCGGCCTCGCGTTCGCCGACGGCCAGCATCAAAGGCACCAGCAGCGGCTGCGCGCGCAGGCCGATGCCATCGTGCGCGTTCTTAAGCCGCTCGTAGCCGATGCGTTCGTGTGCGGCATGCATGTCGACCACCACCAGGCCGTCGGCGTTCTCGGCCAGGATGTAGATGCCGTGCAGCTGCGCAATCGCATACCCGAGGGGTGGCACCTGGCCGTTGCGCTCGGGCAACGCGGTGCCGTGCTGCGGCATCGGCTGCGCAGTGCCGGCTTGCATCGCATCGGCAAGCGTCGTGGCCGGCTGCGCATAGAGCGACGCATAGGCGCCGACGGCTTCGTCCACGCGCAGGCCCAGCGGCTGCGCAACCGGCGTCCAGGACGATGTCGTGGCGGCATTGCCGGCGAAGGATGCCGTGCCCGCCGCGGGTGCGGCCACCACGGCCGCATCCATGCCGGCGCGCGTGTGCGACAGCGCCTCCTGCAAGGTGCGATAGACGAAATCGTGGATCAGCCGCGCATCGCGGAAACGGACCTCGTGCTTGGCCGGATGCACGTTGACGTCCACCCGCACCGGATCGAGTTCGAGGAACAGCACGTACGCCGGCTGGCGGCCATGGAACAGGACGTCCTGGTAGGCCATCTTCACCGCATGGGCGACGCTGCGGTCACGCACGGAGCGGCCATTGACGTAGAGGTACTGCTGGTCGGCGCTCGCGCGCGAATAGTGCGGCTGCGCGATCCAGCCGTGCAGGCGCAAACCGGCGCCGCTGTGGTCGATGCGCAACGCGCTGCGCGCGAAGTCCTCGCCCAGGGTCTCGCCCAGGCGCGCGGCCGCTTCGATGTCGCCGGCCCGGTAGCGCCGCGAAGGCTTGCCGTTGTGGCTCACCCGCAGTTCCACGTCCGGCCGCGCCAGTGCCAGCGAGCGCAGCCATTCCTCGATGTGGCCCAGCTCGGTGCGCTCGGCGCGCAGGAACTTGCGGCGCGCAGGCACGTTGAAGAACAGGTCGCGCACTTCCACCGTGGTGCCTTGGGCATGCGCCCTGGGCGTGATCTCGCCGACGCGCCCTCCATCGACCTGCAAGCTTGCCCCGTGCTCGTCGTCCGGACGGCGCGAAGCCAGCAGGAAGCGGCTCACCGAAGCGATCGACGGCAGCGCCTCACCGCGGAAGCCCAGCGTGGCCACCGCTTCCAGGTCGTCGAGCGAGGCGATCTTGCTGGTCGCGTGGCGCGACACCGCCAGCGGCAGTTCCTCCGGCGCGATGCCGCCGCCGTCGTCGCGGATCCGGATCAGGCGGATGCCGCCCTCCTCCAGGTCGATGTCGACCCGGCGTGCGCCGGCATCGAGCGCGTTCTCGACCAGCTCCTTGACCACCGAAGCGGGCCGCTCGACGACTTCGCCTGCGGCGATCTGGTTGATCAGGGTGTCCGGAAGCGGTCGGATCGGCACGGCGTCGCGGCGTCGTGCGCCGGTTCGGAAGACAGGTGTCGATGATAGCCGCTGGCGGCGCCGCTCGCGCCCGGCGGCGGCGGAAATGTCAGGGCGTGCCGCCCGCACCGGCCATCGCCAGGCTCTCGGCCTCGGCACGCGCGGCGAACAACGTGCCCGGCGGCGGCTGGCGGGTGAAGTAGGTATTGATTCCGTCGACCACGGCGCTGGCGACCTTGCGCTGGTAGGCGGGGTCGATCAGGCGCTTCTCTTCCTCGGCGTTGGAGATGAAGGCCGTCTCCACCAGCATCGCCGGCATGTCCGAGGTGCGCAGCACGGCGAAGTTGGCGCGCTCGATGTTGGGCTTGTGGTTGTTGCCGACCCGCTTGAGTCCGCCCAGCACGTGGTTGGCCGCGTCCTCGGAAGCGCGCATGTGGCCGCTCTGGGCCAGGTCCAGCAGCACGCTGGCCAGCACGTTTTCGGTCTGCTGCAGGCGCACGCCGCCGACCAGGTCGGCCGCGTTCTCCTTGTCGGCCAGCCAGCGCGCACGTTGCGAGGACGCACCCTTGGTCGACAGCACGTAGACCGACGAGCCGCGCGCACTGCGGTTCTCCGCGGCATCGGCGTGCAGGGAAACGAAGATGTCGGCCTTCGCCGCGCGCGCGCGCTGGGCGCGCATCGGCAGCGGGATGAACACATCCGATTCGCGCACGAGGAATGCCTTCAGGCCCGGGATCGCATTGACCTGGCGCGCCAGTTCGCGGGCCATCGCCAGGGTGACGTCCTTCTCGCGCTTGCCGGTGGGTCCGATCGCGCCTGGATCCTGGCCACCGTGGCCAGCGTCGATGGCCACCACCAGCGTGCGCATGCCGGCGGCGGAAATCGACGGACGCGGCAGCGGGGCGACGGGGCCGGACGTCACCGGCGCGGGCGTGGCCACCACCGGAGCGGGCACGGTCACCGTGCTCATGCTGGCCACGGCCGGCGTGCTCATCCCGGGGGCAGCGGTTGTTGCGCGCCCCTCGAGGATCGCCTGCGGCGATGCGGCCGGAACCGTTGCCGGCGTCGGAGCGGGGGAAGTGTCTGTCGGCCGGTTGAGGGCCTGGGCGACCTGTGCCGTCAGCAGCGCCGTGGCACGGGCGGCTTCCTCGCGCGGATCCTGGGCCGGAGCCGTGGCGACCGCGGGGGCGCCAGTCGCCGGCACGGACGTCGGCGTCGGGACCGGAGTGACCGGGACCGGCGCGGGGGTCGCGGCAACCACCGGACCATCGCCGGGCCACTCGATCAACAGGCGCGCGCCGCCGCTGGAGGGCTCCATGCGCAGCGGCAGGGCAGCCACTGGCGCGGCGAGTTCGAACACGATGCGCAGCGTGCCCGGCACGGGCTGGCCGGTACGCACGGACGTGACCACGCCTGCCGGCGCCGGCAGCTTCAGCCCGCGCGCGGCCCGGGAATCGGGAAGGTCAAGCACGAGCCGGTGCGGTCCGGCGAGCGAGAGGGTCTTGTACTGGCCGGCGCCCTGCAGCTGGACCTCGGCGCGGGTGCCCGTGGCGCCCTGCTCCAGCGCCACCGCACTGACCTGGCCAGCCTGGACGGTGCCGGCAAACGACAGCGCGGCGAGCACGAAGCCCACCGTCCACCGTCCGAACCGGTCTATCCCTTGGCGCATGGCCGGGATTCAAGCACCATGCTCCAAGGATTGCAAGCCCTTTTCCCTTAATAATCCGGGACCTGGACTACCTTCCTAGGGTCACTCGACAGAAAGGCCCTGCAACCGACCGGTTTCGGCGACGGAGGCCAGCCAACCACCGCCCGCGAGGGTCCCGGCCTCCAGCCTTGCACTCCGCCCGGCCCCGTCCATCGCCAGATGCACGTGGAGGTCGGCCAGCGGCAGCGCCGCCGCGCCCCGCTCGGGCCATTCGACCAGCCACAGGGTGGCTTCGTCCCCGTCCAGGCCGAGGAAATCGAGCTCGCCCGCGTCACCGATCCGGTACAGGTCCAGATGCCACGCCTCCCCGCCCGGGACCGGATAACGCTCGACCAGCGTATAGGTCGGGCTGCGGATCGGTCCGTGCACCCCGAGTTCGCGAAGCAGCGCGCGCGCCAGCGTGGACTTGCCGGCGCCCAGGTCGCCATGCAGGTGCACCACCGCAACGGGCGGGCGCGTGCTGGCGAGTGCTCGCCCGAGCACCGCCGTGGCATCGGCGTCGACCAGTCCGAATCGCATCATTCGTCCCCCGGATTTGCGAAATGCCGCAGCCATGGCAGCAGGTCCGATGGCATCAGCCCGCGTTGCCCGCCGTGCGCGGCCGCGGCATCGCCCGCGAGGCCGTGCAGCAACGCACCCGCACAGGCCGCCTCGAAAGCGGGCAGGCCCTGCGCGCGCATCGCCGCGATCGTCCCGGTCAGCAGGTCGCCCATGCCGCCGGTGGCCATGCCGGGATTGCCCGCAGCCAGCACGCAGGGAACCTGGCCGGGCGCACCGACCAGCGTGCCTGCGCCTTTCAGCACCACGGTGCAGGCGTAGCGATCGACAAGGCGCGCGAGTGCGGCGAAACGATCGCGCTGGACAATGGCGGTATCGATGCCGAGCAGGCGCGCCGCTTCACCCGGATGCGGGGTGAGGATGGCATCGGCCGGCACGGGCAACGCGTGCGATGCCGTCGCGAGCAGGTTGAGCGCATCGGCGTCGAGCACGAGTGGACGTCCACTTGCGAGCACGCGCCGGAACAGCGCGCCGCCCCACTCATCCTGGCCAAGCCCGGGACCGCAGGCGACCACGCCGGCCGCTTCGAGCATGGGTGCGAATTCGCCGGTGCCTTCGACGGCACGCGCCATCACCTCCGGGCATCGCGCCACGATCGCCGGCACGTGCCCGGCACGGGTGGCGACGCTGGCCAGGCCGGCACCACCCCGCAATGAAGCCTCGGCGCAGAGCACGATCGCACCGCCGCCGCCATGATCGCCACCGACGCACAGCACGCGGCCGGACTGGCCCTTGTGGGTATCGCGACGACGCCGAGGCAGCCATGCGCGCAAGGCTGGCGCGGCCAGCAACGCAGCGGCAGCGGGCGCCGAGCCTTCGTACCGCGTCGCATCGACCTCGAGCGGATCGAGCAGCAGTTCGCCGGCGTGGTCCAGCGCCGCACCGGTATGCAGACCGGCATGGGCGACGATGAACTGCAGCGTGCACTGCGCGTGGATCGCCGCGCCGGGCGCACTGCCACGGTCGGCGTCGATGCCGCTGGGCACGTCGAGCGAGAAGACCGGCGCTCCCGTGTCGTTGAGCGCCTGGATCAGCGCCGCCGTGCCGTCGCGGGGTGCCTGCGCCAGGCCGATGCCGAACAGCGCATCGACGATCACGTCGGCGTCGTCCAGCCCTGCCGGGAACACATCGACGTGGCCACCAATCGCCACGTACTCGGTGCAGGCGCGCTGGGCCAGCGGCGTGCGCGGACCGCCGTCGGCCGGATGGACCACGCGCACCCTGCGACCCGACTGCAATGCGAGCCGCGCCAGCACGTAACCGTCGCCCCCGTTGTTGCCGCTGCCACAAGCCACCAGCACGCGCTGAGCCTGCGGCCAGCGCTGCAGCAGGACGCGCCAGGCGGCCATGCCGGCGCGCTGCATCAGCACGTAGCCATCGCCCCCCAGCGCCAGGGTCGCCTGGCGATCGATCTCGCGGGCGGCAGTCGAATCGTGGAGGACGGGCATGGCGGGCATCGGGCGATTCTAGCCGCTCGCCTGCGTCCCGGCCGGCGGCACCGTCGTCACGGCGACGGCGGATCGCCCATGCCTGGCGGAGCCAATCCCTATAATTCGGCCATGCCCCTGGCACCATCCGACGCCGCGCCCGCCTCCCCCGCCGATCCGTTCGCGGCGGCACGGCGCGTGCGCGAACTGGCTGGCGAGTTCGGCTTCCAGCGTTGCGGCATCGCCGGCATCGAACTGGGCGAGGACGAAGCGCACCTGCGCGACTGGCTCGCCCATGGCCTGTACGGAACCATGGACTGGATGGCCGCGCATGGCGACAAGCGCTCGCGGCCGGGCGAATTGATTCCGGGCACGTTGCGGGTGATTTCGGTCGGCCTGGATTACGGCCGCAACGACGGCGAGGAGGCGTGGGATACGCTCGCCGACAGCGGGCGCGCCTACGTGGCCCGCTACGCGCTGGGCCGCGACTACCACAAGCTGATGCGCAATCGCCTGCAGAAGCTGGCCGAGCGCATCCAGCAGGAGATCGGCCCGTTCGGCCACCGCGTCTTCGTCGATTCCGCGCCCGTGCTGGAACGCGCGCTGGCACGCAATGCCGGGCTGGGCTGGATCGGCAAGCACACGTGCCTGATCGACCGCGACGGCGGCTCGTGGTTCTTCCTCGGCGAAATCTACGTCGACCTGCCGTTGCCGGTGGACGCACCGGCGAGCGCGCACTGCGGTACCTGCACCCGTTGCATCGACATCTGCCCGACCCAGGCCATCGTCGCCCCGTACCGGCTGGACGCACGGCGTTGCATCTCCTACCTGACCATCGAGCACGAAGGCGCCATCCCCGAGGACCTGCGCCCGGCGATCGGCAACCGGATCTTCGGTTGCGACGATTGCCAGCTGGTCTGCCCCTGGAACAAGTTCGCCAGGCGCAGCGACGAACCCGACTTCCGCGCGCGCAACGACCTGGACACGGCGACCCTGCCGCAGCTGTTCGCGTGGGACGAACCGGAGTTCCTGCAGCGCACCGAGGGCAGTCCGATCCGTCGCAGCGGCCATGAGCGCTGGTTGCGCAATATCGCCGTGGCGCTGGGCAATGCACCGACGACGCCCGCGACCCTGGCGGCGCTCGAGTCGCGGCGCGAACACGCGTCGGCACTGGTCCGCGAACACGTGCAGTGGGCGCTGGCGCGGCACGACGCGTCGTAGCGGGCGCCTGCTCTTCGCGGGATATCCGGATCGACGACCGCGGGACGAACTTCGCCCGGTGCCAGCACGGCTCCGGCGCGACCTGCTCCTCCGCGCTATCCTGTCCCGCCGCGCCACGCGAGCCCGATGTCCCAGCAGAATCCCGTCCTGACCCCGAGCCAGCTCAACACGCTGGCGCGCGACCTGCTGGAAAGCGCATTTCCGCTGGTCTGGGTCGAAGGAGAGCTGGGCAACATCACCCGCCCCGGTTCAGGGCACCTGTACTTCACCCTGAAGGACGCGCGCGCGCAGGTGCGCTGCGCGATGTTCAAGCCCAAGAGCCAGTGGCTGAAGTTCGTACCGCGCGAAGGCCTGAAGGTGCTTGGCCGCGGCCGGCTCACCCTCTACGAGGCGCGCGGCGATTACCAGCTCGTGCTCGACCACATGGAGGAAGCCGGCGAAGGCGCGCTGCGCCGTGCCTTCGACGAGCTGAAGTCCCGGCTTGAAGCGGAAGGGCTGTTCGATGCCGCGCGCAAGCGTGCGCTACCCGCCTACGTGCGCCGGCTGGCGGTGATCACCTCGCCCACCGGTGCGGCCGTGCGCGACGTGCTCAGCGTGCTGGCGCGGCGCATGCCGCTGCTGGACGTGGAGATCCTGCCCAGCCTGGTCCAGGGCGAGAGCGCCGCAGCGCAGATCACCGACCTGTTGCGCCGCGCCGGCGCCAGTGGCCGGTACGACGCGGTGCTGCTGGCGCGCGGCGGCGGATCGCTGGAAGACCTGTGGGCGTTCAACGACGAACGCCTGGTCCGCGCGATCGCGGCCTCGCCGGTGCCGGTGGTGTCGGCGGTCGGCCACGAGACCGACTTCACCCTGGCCGATTTCGCCGCGGACGTGCGCGCACCGACGCCTTCGGTCGCCGCCGAGCTGCTGGTTCCAGACCAGCGCGACCTGCAGGGACGGTTGCGTGCGCTGCACGCGCGGCTGCTGGGCGTGCAGCGGCAACGCCTGCGCCAGGCGATGCAGCGCGCCGATCGCGCCGTCCTGCGCCTGCAGGCGCAATCCCCGCAGGCCCGGCTGCGCCTGCTGCGGCAGCGCCATGCCGAGTCGCTGCGCCGGCTGCAGGCCTTGTGGCGCGAGCAGCTTCAGCAGCGGCAGGCCCGGTTGCGGCACGCCGATGCGGTCCTGCGCGCGCACCATCCCTCGCGCCGCCTGGCCCAGCTGCAGGCACGCCTGCAGCGCCTGCAGGCGCGCCCGCAGGCAGCCGTGGCCCGCGTCCTGCAACGCGATGCGCTGCAGCTGCGCGCACTTGCCCGCTCGCTGGAGGCCTGCAGTCCGCTGGCGACGGTGGCGCGAGGCTATTCGATCCTCACCCGCGCCGACGACGGGCGCCTGGTCCAGTCGGCGGCGCAGGCTGCGCCCGGTGACCGCCTGCAGGCGCGCGTCCGCGACGGCGTGATCGCGCTTTCGGTGACGGGCGTGACAGCAGCCGATCCCGAGCGCTGACGCAACGCAACTCCTGCAATCCGTCGCGCCGACCCCACGGTCATGGCGCGGTCACCTTCCGGTAACCGCCGGTGCACGGATGCGGCGCACGCTGCCGAAAACCGGGAGCCGCCACGCATGCGCTACGCCCTCGTCACCGAGACATGGCCGCCGGAGGTCAACGGCGTCGCCCTGACCGTGCAGGGCCTGGCCCATGGCCTGCGCGCGCGCGGCCACGCGGTCGAGGTGGTGCGGCCGCGCCAGCCCGCCGATCCGCTCGACGATGCGGAGCGCGATGGCACGATCGCGACCCTGCTGCTGCGCGGCGCCGCGCTGCCGGGTTATCCCGGCCTGCGTTTCGGCCTGCCAGCGACGCGCACCCTGGTGCGCCACTGGAAGCATTCGCCGCCCGACGCGATCTACGTCGCCACCGAGGGTCCCCTCGGATGGTCGGCGTTGCGCGCGGCCGCGCGACTGGGCATGCCGGTCGCTTCGGGGTTCCACACCCGCTTCGACCATTACATGCGCGACTACGGCATGCCCTGGCTGGAGGGCATGGCGCTGGCGTGGATGCGGCGCTTCCACAACCGCGCCGACGCGACCCTGGTCCCGACCACCGAACTGCAGGATTTCCTGCGTGCGAGTGGATTCGAGCGCGTCGTGCGGCTGGCACGCGCGGTCGATGCCTCGCTGCTGTCGCCCGCACGGCGGAGCGACATGCTGCGCGCCTCGTGGGGCGCCGGCGCGGATACGCTGGTGGTGATCCATGTCGGCCGGATCGCCCCGGAGAAGAACCTGGACCTGGCCGTGCGCGCCTTCCGGGCAATCCAGCAGCAACGGCCGCAGGCGCGCATGGTCTGGGTCGGCGACGGACCGGCGCGCGAGGCGCTGGCCCGGGCCAACCCCGACTTCGTCTTCTGCGGCGTGCAACGCGGGACCGACCTGGCCCGCCACTTCGCCAGCGGTGACCTGTTCCTGTTTCCCAGCCGCAGCGAGACCTTCGGCAACGTGACCCTGGAAGCGATGGCCAGTGGCGTGCCGACCGTCGCGTTCGACAGCGGCGCCGCGCGCGAGCACCTGTGCGATGGCGTGCATGGCGCCGTGGTGGCGCGCGATGAGGACTTCATTGCCGGCGCCGTGCGCCTGGCCGATGACGATGCCGCCCTGCGCGCGATGGGCCCGGCCGCGCGCGCGGCGATGCTGCGCCTGCGGCCGGAGCAGGTCGCCGCGGATTTCGATGCGCTGCTGGCGGGGCTGGCCCGCCGTGGAGAAAACCATGCCGCTGTCGCCGCCTGAGCGTACCCACGCGCCATTTCCAGCCCCCCGCCGCCGGCCCACCGCGCTCCTGCGCGCCCGTGATCGCGGCTGGTGCGTGCGCGCCAACCGCTGGGGCGCGCGCGGCGTGGTGCGTCGTTACTTCGCCACGATCAGCCGGCTGGGCGACGGCGTGTTCTGGTACACGCTGATGGCCGTGCTCGTGGTCGCGGACGGACTGGCCGGGCTGGCCGCCTCGCTGCACCTGGCCCTTACCGGCGTGGTCGCGCTCACCCTGTACCGGCGGCTCAAACGCTGGACGCGGCGACCGCGGCCGTTCACCGCGGATGGCCGCATCCAGGCCTGGGTCGCGCCGCTGGACGAGTTCAGCTTCCCGTCCGGGCACACCTTGCACGCGGTGACATTCAGCGGGGTCGCGCTGGCTTATTACCCTTGGCTGGCGACCGTGCTGGTTCCGTTCACCGCCTCGGTGGCGGTATCGCGGGTGGTTCTGGGCCTGCACTATCCGAGCGACGTGCTGGCGGCGACCGCGATCGGATCGCTGCTGGCCGGTGCGTCGCTGTGGCTGGGTTCGCTGCTGTAGGCCTGGCTGCTGGATCGCATCCACGGATCCGGCCGACGTTCGCCGCGCGAGCGCTATAAGGCCGCACCTAGTACGACTTGAATCCTTCGACACGCGCCCGGGCCAGTGCCGGCATGTTCTGCCCCGACCAATCGCGGTCGTTGGCCACCTGCGCGCGACCGCGCGTGCCTTCGAGCAATCCGAAATCCAGGTCCGCGATGGCCCACACGTCGTCGTCGCGCGTGCGGGCCAGGATGCCATCGGCCGGGAAGCCCGCGTCCATCGGCGCGTACAACGTGGCTTCGCCGGTATTGTCGTCCAGCGCCGGGCTCCACGGCGCCTGCCCCGCGGTGACCGCCTGGGCCACGAACATCCGGTTCTCCAGCGCGCGCGCAAGGCAGCCGACCTGCACCCGCGTGGCGCCGGCGTCGGTGTCGGTGCAGCTGGGTACGAGCAGCAGCCGCGCGCCGGCCTCGTACTGGGCGCGCACGGGCAAGGGGAACTCGCTGTCGTAGCAGATCGACGCGCCGGCACGGATGCCCTCGATCTCCGTCACCTTGAGCGCATCGCCGCCCTCGATCACGCCGGTGGCCTTCTCGAAACCTGTGAGTTGCAGCTTGTCCTGCCACAGGTGGGCGCCGTCCGGCGCGAACACGTCGCATCGATTGCGGTACCGGCCGTTGCCTTGCGCCAGCAGGAACGTGCCGGCGACCACGTGCATGCCTGTCTCGCGTGCAAGGCCCGAAAAGAGCGCCAGCCACGGTGCGCGCAGGGCCTGGATCGCCGCCAGGGAGGCCACCAGGTCGCCGTGCACGGCGGCCGGGAAGTTCGCGGCCAGCTCCAGCGAAAGGTATTCCGGCAGCACGGCGATCCGCGCGCCCCGCGATGCGGCCGCGCGCAGCAGGTCGCGTTGCGCGCGCGCGAAAGCGTCGAAATCGCCGGGCTGGCCGACCCGGTACTTGCAGGCGGCCACCCTCATCGCCCTGCTCTCCAGTCGTGCAGCCAGAACGTCAGGGGATGCTGCACCTCGCCCTTGCCGATCTCGTTCCAGGGCAAGTGTGCGGTCATCCCGGGCAGTCGCGTGTAGCCGCGCCGGTGCCAGAACGAATCGTTGGAGCGGTAGTCCGGCGGCCGGCGTGGATCTCCCGGATCGCGATCCACCGAGCAGAACGCGGTCCAGCGGAAGCGGTCCAGCTCGCGGACATGCGCTTCGCGTTCGTCGAAGAACGTGTGGCCCACGCCCAGTCCGCGGTAGCCCGGCAGCAGCACCGACTCGCCGAAATAGAACACCTGCGCCACCGGCAGGCCGGCCTTGCGCAGCGGCGCGGAGAACGCATCGGGATCGTGCGCCAGCGGCAGGCCGGTGGCCGCGCCGACCACGCGCCCGCCATCCAGGGCCAGCACCAGCACGCTGTCGGGCGAAGCGACGTAGGCGGCGAGGTATTCGCGTTCGTAGGGATCGTCGCGGTCGCCGTCGTAGAGATAGGGCCAGTCGCGGAACACGGCGATGCGCAGGCACGCGACATGGTCGAGCCAGGGGGCTATTTCCGCGCCGCGGAAACGGCGGATTTCAGGCTGGGTCGGCATGCCCGGATTCTAGCGGGCACGCGGCGCCGTAACCGCGATCAGCGCGGTACCGCCAGCCTGCCGAGCGAAGCCGCCATCTCCCACGACTTCAAACCACGCGCCCCCAGGTGGTGCGCGAGCACCGCGCGCAGCGGCAGGCGCAGGCTGGAAAGATCGGCCGCCTCCGGTCGAGCGTCGGCGGCCAGGGCCAGCAGGGCACGACCGGTGGCGGCGGCATTGCGCTCGGCCTGGCCACGATCGCTGAGCAGCCGTCGCGGGCCGTGCTCGGGATCGAGCCGGTAGCGTGCGGCCGGGTCCACCGGCTCGCCATCGCCGTCGCAGTGCAGCTCGAAGCCCACGCCCAGCGCACCGAGCAGGTCACGTTCGAAACGGCGCAGGGTCCAGGCCAGTGGCTCGCCGGCGCGCAGGCGCTCGCGCGTCACGGCATAGGCGATATCCAGCTCGGGCAACGGGTCCTGGCGTGGCGCCAGGCGCAGCACCAGTTCGTTGAGGTAGAACGCCGCCAGCAGCGCGTCTCCACCCAGCTGTGGCGCGGCGTCCAGGGCTTCGGCGGCGCGCAACTGGGCGAGCTCGCCCACCAGCACCGCATCGAAACGGATGTGCTGCAGGGGCTGCAGCGCGGCACGCAACACGTGCCGCTTGGGCGAGGCCACGCCGCGGGCCACCAGTCCCAGCCGGCCGTGGCCGGCGCTGAGAACTTCCACCAGAAGGCTGGTTTCGCGCCATGGCCGCGAATGCAGGACGAAGCCGGTCTCGCCCTCGATCCTCATGGCTGCAACCGCGCCGCCACCGCCGCGTCAGTTGTCGCCGTAGCCGAAGGCTTTCAGCGCCGCCTCGTCGTCGGACCAGCCTTCGCGTACGCGCACCCAGGTTTCCAGGAACACCTTGCGGCCGAACAGGCGTTCCATCTGCTGCCGCGCCTTGCTGCCGATGTCGCGCAGGCGCGTGCCGCCCTTGCCGATCACGATCGGCTTCTGGCCTTCGCGCTCGACCCAGACCACCGCACCGATGCGCAGCAGTTCGCCATCCTCGGCGAAGCGCTCGATCTCCACCGTGGTCGCGTACGGAAGCTCGTCGCCGAGCTGGCGCATCAGCTGCTCGCGGACCAGCTCGCCGGCCAGGAAACGCTGGCTGCGGTCGGTGATCTCGTCTTCCTCGTACGCCGGCGGTGCCTCGGGAACCAGCTTCAGCAGGTCGGCAAGCAACTGCTCCAGGCCCTTGCGCTTGAGCGCCGATACCGGATGGATCGCGGCGAAATCGCGGCCCTCGCTGACCTTGGCCAGGAACGGCAGCAGCGCGCTCTTGTCCTTCATCCGGTCGACCTTGTTCACCGCCAGCACCACCGGGATGCCACCCTGGCGCAGCACGTTGAACACCAGCGTGTCCTCGTCGTCCCAGCGGCCGGCCTCGACCACCATCAGCGCGGCATCGACGTCTTCGACCGCGCCACGGGCGGTGCGGTTCATCACCCGGCTCATCGCCGAGGCCTTGAACCGGCCTTCGCCGCGATGCAGCCCGGGCGTGTCGACCAGCAGCAGCTGGCCGCCCTCGACCGTGGCGATGCCCAGCAACCGGTGCCGGGTGGTCTGCGGGCGATTGGAAACGATGCTGACCTTGGCGCCGACCAGCGCGTTGACCAGGGTGGACTTGCCGACGTTGGGCCGGCCGATCACCGCGACGCTGCCGCAGTGGTGGGTGTCTTGGGTGTGTTCGGAATTCACTTTGAACTTAGGCTGGAGAGAACCGCTCATGGATGCCGGAGCGAGGGCTCCAGCCGTTCCAGCACCGCCGCCGCCGCCGCCTGTTCGGCCAGCCGGCGCGAGGTGCCCTCTCCCTCGGCACTCACCGGGGGTTCGCTCAGGTTACACCTGCAGAGGAAGACCTTGGCGTGCTCCTCGCCGCTTTCGGAAACCAGTTCATATGCCGGCAATGGACGCTGCCGGGCCTGCAGCCATTCCTGCAGGCGGGTCTTGGCATCTTTTTCCGGCCTTCCGACCGGCAAGGCGGCCAGCGACTGCTCGAACCAGGGCAGCACCACGCGCCGGCAGGCCTCGTACCCGGCATCCAGATAGATCGCCGCGACGACCGCTTCGAGCGCGTCGGCCAGGATCGAATCGCGGCGGAAGCCGCCGGACTTCAGTTCACCCGGCCCCAGGGTCAGGCGTTCGCCCAGCTCCAGCTGCCGGGCGATGGTGGCCAGCGAGGCCTCGCGGACCAGTTCGGCCCGCGCCCGGGTCAGCACGCCCTCGTCGGCGGTCGGCCAGCGCAGGTACAGCGCCTCGGCCGCGAACAGGTTGACCACCCCGTCGCCGAGGAATTCCAGGCGCTCGTTATGCGGGGTGCCGGCGCTGCGGTGGGTCAGCGCCTGCTCCAGCAGCGACGGATCGGCGAAAACGTGGCCGATCCGGTCGCGGATCACGGTGCGATCAGTCCCCACCACCATGCCGGGTCAGGTCCTGGGTCCTGTCGAAGCGGCCGACCACGTCGAGGTTGCCGACCAGCGGACGACGCACCTCGTAGTTCACCCGCATCCGCCAGCCGCCCTCGGTGCGCTCGAACTTCACGTTCTGCGGCTTCACGTTCTCGGAGTAGTTGATGTACAGGCGGCGGAAGAACAGGTCCTGGACCTTGTGCGGATCCATGTCCGCCACGCCCGGCTCGTTGGCCAGGCCCTTCATCGCCGACTGCACCGAGTAGTACTCCTGGTACATCGGGAACAGCTTCATGCCGATGTAGGCGGCGAAACCGACCACGGCCAGCACCACCAGGAACCCCAACAGGCTGAGCCCGCTTTGCTTGCGCTTCATTGCCATTCCCCTTGAGCTTGGATGCGTGCACGCACGCCGGACGAACATGCCGTTGTATCTGGATCCGGCGCCGCGTTACTTGATCGCCGTCCCGATCCGCGAAGGATCGAAACTCCCCTTGCAGAACCACCCCTCGCAATTCAGCCAGATCAGGAACGCCCTGCCCCGCAGGTTCTCCTCGGGCAGGAAATGGGTCTGGGTCCAGAACCGGCTGTCCTCGCTATTATCACGATTGTCGCCCATTACGAAATACTGGCCCGCCGGCACCGTCCACTCGCCCTGCCCGGCCGGGTTGGCCCGGTCCAGCCATTCCAGCACCTGATGCTCGCGCCCGGGCAGCTTCTCCAGCAGCAGGCTGGCGCCGGTCATCTCCGCGCCGCGGCCCTGGCCGATGAACTCGCCCAGGTTCTCGTACTGCACCGCCTCGCCGTTGATGTACAGGGTGTCGCCGTGGAAGCCGATGCGGTCCCCGGGCAGCCCGATCACGCGCTTGATCCAGTTCTGGTCGGGCGCGTGCGGCGGCTTGAACACCACCACGTCGCCGCGTGCCGGCTCGCCCAGGGCCAGAAACTTGTGGTTGTTCACCGGCAGGCGCAGGCCATAGGTGAACTTGTTGACCAGGATGAAGTCGCCGATCAGCAGGTTGGGCATCATCGAGCTGGACGGGATCTTGTAAGGCTCGGCGACGAAGCTGCGCAGCACCAGCACCAGCGCCAGCACCGGGAAGAACGCGCGCGAGTAGTCGACGATCACCGGCTCCTCGTCCAGCAGTCCGCCGGCGGCGGCACGGCGCTTGGCGAAGAACAGCCGGTCGACCAGCCAGATCAGGCCGGTGGCGAAGGTCAACACGACCAGTCCGAGCTCAAACCATTTCATTCGTAGTCCTTGGCGATGGAACGCAAAACCTGAACGGGAGTGGGAGCGCGAACGCGGGCCGGTACCGGCCACATGGCCGCGCCCGGATTACTTGCTGTCCACCTGCAGCACGGCGAGGAACGCCTCCTGCGGGATCTCGACGCGGCCGACCTGCTTCATCCGCTTCTTGCCCTCCTTCTGCTTCTCCAGGAGCTTCTTCTTGCGGCTGATGTCGCCGCCATAGCACTTGGCCAGCACGTTCTTGCGCATCGCCTTGACCGTGGACCGGGCGATGATCTGCGAGCCGACCGCGGCCTGGATCGCCACGTCGAACATCTGCCTCGGAATCAGTTCGCGCATCTTCTCGGTCAGCTCGCGGCCGCGCCGGTCGGCGTGGCTGCGGTGCACGATCAGCGACAGCGCATCGACGCGGTCGCCGTTGATCAGCGTGTCCAGGCGCACGAACGGGCCCTCCTGGAAGCGCAGGAAGTGGTAGTCCAGCGAGGCGTAGCCGCGACTGACGGACTTCAGCTTGTCGAAGAAGTCCAGCACCACCTCGGCCATCGGCAGCTCGTAGCTGATCTGCACCTGGCTGGCCATGTAGGTGATGCTGATCTGCATGCCGCGCTTTTCCTCGCACAGCTTGATGATGTTGCCGATGTAGGCCTCGGGCGTGAGGATGTTGGCGCGAATGATGGGCTCGCGCACTTCCTCGATCAGGTTGGCCTGCGGCAGCTTGGCCGGGTTGTCCAGTGACATGACCGTGCCATCGGTGCGCAGCACTTCGTACACCACCGTCGGCGCGGTGGAGATCAGGTCCAGGTCGTACTCGCGCTCCAGGCGCTCCTGCACGATTTCCATGTGCAGCATGCCCAGGAAGCCGCAGCGGAAGCCGAAGCCCATCGCCTCAGAGCTTTCCGGCTCGAAGCGCAGTGCGGCGTCGTTGAGGCGCAGCTTCTCCAGCGCCTCGCGCAGCGCCGGGTAGTCCTCGGCATTGACCGGGAACAGGCCGGCGAACACGCGCGGCTGCATTTCCTGGAAACCGGGCAATGGCTTGAGCGCCGGATCGCCGGCCAGGGTCAGGGTGTCGCCGACCGGCGCGCCGTGCACGTCCTTGATCGAGGCGTTGATCCAGCCCACTTCGCCCGCGCCCAGCTTGGCGGTCTCCTTGCGCTTGGGGGTGAACACGCCGACCTTGTCGACCAGGTGGGTGCGGCCGGTGGACATCACCAGGATCTTGCTGCCCGGCTTGATCTCGCCCTGCATCACGCGGACCAGCGAGACCACGCCCAGGTAGTTGTCGAACCAGGAATCGATGATCAGCGCCTGCAGCTTGTCGGTGTCGCGCGGCACCGGCGGCGGGATGCGATGCACGATCGCCTCCAGCACGTCGCCCACGTTCAGGCCGGTCTTGGCGCTGACCGCGACCGCGTCGTCGGCGTCGATGCCGATCACCGCCTCGATCTCGGCCTTGGCCCGGTCGATGTCGGCGGTCGGCAGGTCGATCTTGTTGAGCACCGGCACCACTTCCAGGCCCTGCTCCACCGCGGTGTAGCAGTTGGCCACCGACTGCGCCTCCACGCCCTGGGCCGCGTCGACCACCAGCAAGGCGCCTTCGCAGGCCGCCAGCGAACGGCTGACTTCGTAGGAGAAGTCGACGTGGCCGGGGGTGTCGATGAAGTTCAGGAAATAGGTATTGCCGTCCTTCGCCTTGTACGGCAGCGACACGGACTGGGCCTTGATGGTGATGCCGCGTTCGCGCTCGATCGGGTTGGAGTCGAGCACCTGCGCTTCCATCTCGCGCGCTTCCAGCCCGCCGCACAATTGGATGATGCGGTCGGCGAGCGTCGACTTGCCGTGGTCGACGTGGGCGATGATGGAGAAGTTGCGGATGAACCGCATGGAATCGGAAGACATGTGGGGGCGGCGGTCTGCGCCGTCGTCGGACAACGTCGGATTATCGCACGCCGGGCCGCCTCCGGACCCGGACCCCTCACGCGGGGCCGCCTCGCGCCAGCCATGCCCGTCGGGGCATGGCCGGCGTGGGCATCGTTTTACTCGCCGTCACCCACGGCCAGGGCGATGAAACTGGTCTGGCCGGCGGGAGTGCGCACCAGCAGCATCACCACGTCGCCGGGACGGGTGCCGCGCAGCTGGCGCTCCAGCTCGGCGACGCTGCCGACCGGCGTGCGGCCGACCTGCACGATCGCCATGCCCGGCAGCAGCCCGGCCTCGCGCGCCTCCGCGCCGGTCACACCGGTGATGCCTACGCCCTTGCCGGCCTCCAGGCCCAGCTGGCTGCGCGACCGCGCATCCAGTTCGGCCACCCGCAGGCCCAGGCCTGCCAGGGCCGAAGCCTGGGCCGGACCGGCGTCGGCGTCATCCGGCGCGGCAGCGGCACGCTGCGCGTCGCTGGCCAGTTCGCCCAGGGTCACGGTCAGCTCGCGCGGCTTGCCGTCGCGGATCACGCCGATCTTCGCCTTGGTACCCGGCGGCAGCATGCCCACCATCGGCGGCAGGTCGGCGCTGGTGCTTACGGGGCGCCCGTTGACCGAGACGATCACGTCGCCGACCTCGATGCCGCCCTTCTCGGCCGCGCTGCCCGGCTCGACGTTGTTGACCAGCGCGCCATTGCTGTCGGCCAGGCCCAGGCCCTTGGCGCGGGCCGCGTCGATCCCCTGGATCTGCACGCCGAGCATGCCGCGGCTCACCTTGCCGCCCTTCTTGATCTGCTCGACCGCGCCCATCGCCAGGTCCATCGGGATGGCGAAGCTCACCCCCATGTAGCCGCCGGAATTGCTCAGGATCTGCGAATTGATGCCGACCACCTCGCCGGAGGTGTTGAGCAGCGGGCCGCCGGAATTGCCCCGGTTGATCGCCACGTCGGTCTGGATGAAGGGCACGTACTGCTGGCCCGGGCCGCCGGTGCGGCCGACCGCGCTGACGATGCCGGCGGTCACCGACTGGTCCAGGCCCAGCGGCGAACCGATCGCGACCACCCACTGGCCCGGCTTGATCGCCGAGGACTGGCCCTGGCGCAGCGTAGGCAGGCCCTTGCCGTCGACCTTGAGCAGGGCCACGTCGTAGGTCTCGTCGCTGCCGATCAGCTTGGCGGTGAACTCGCGGCGGTCGGACAGGCGCACGGTGATGCTGTCGGCCCCGTCGACCACATGGTGGTTGGTGAGGATGTAGCCATCGTTGGAGATGATGAAGCCCGAGCCCACCGAACGGCCCGAAGGCGCGTCCTGGCCCGGATCACCGGGCTCGCCCGGCTGGCCCGGGAAACCCGGACCGAAGAAGCGGCGGAAGATTTCCGGCATCTGCTCGTCGCTGGGCATGCCGCCGCGGTTGCGCGCGGACGGACGCCGGCTGATCCGCGCCTCGATGTTGACCACGCCGGGGCCGACCTGTTCGACCAGGCGGGGGAAATCGGGCAGGCCGGTGGCCAGGGGCGCGGCGGCAACCGCCGGGGCGGCAGCAGGCGCGGTCTGCGCGGAGGGCGAACTGCTGGCTTCCGGCGCACGCGCGCACGCCATGAGCGGCGCGGTCAGGACCAGGGCGGCGAGGAGACTGGGACGGACACGGGAATTCATCGGGTATGCCTTCAGGGGGAGGAGCGGCCGCGGTCGACCGGGCCGTGGAACACGGGACGGATCAGGGGTTGATCGGGAAACGGGGAGCGAGCGGAACGGAGTGCGGGAACGCGCGGGCAGATCAGCGCCCGTCGTCTTCCGGGGGCGCCGGCAGCTCCTGGTCGTCCGCTGGCACCGGCGCGGCGGCTTCGACCGGCGGGCTCGGCTCGAACGGATAGAAGGGGCGTGCGACGGGCGACTCGCCGAGGCTTGCGGTGAATCGACCCGATGACGGCTGCGCCAGGTCGGCACGCGGCCACGGGCGCGCCTGCAACGGCGCCGCCGAGGCGAAGGGATCGGCCGGCAGCGCACTCGCGCCGCCCGCATCGGCCACTGCGGTCGTGGATTCCGTGGCGATGGCCGGCGATGGCCGCACGCGATTCACGGGCCGCGGCTGCTGCCGGGCCGGCGGCGCAACGGCGGCGACTTCACGCTGCGGCAGGGCCGGCGCGACCGGGGCAGCCGGCAGGCGGGCCTCGGGGGACGGCAGGGTCTGCATTGCAAGCGCGGGAATGGGAGCAGCCGCCTGGTCCGGTGCGGCCGGGCGACCGACCAGCATGGCCACGACGGCGACGGAAGCGGCCAGTGCCGCACCACCCCCGCCCCAGCGCGTCCACACCGGGGCACGTCCACCGGCAGCGGCCGCCGGCTGCACGCCGTGCCCGGCTGCAGTGTCGCCGGCGATGGCAGCCGCAATGCGTTCGCTCAGATCCGCCGCGGCGACGCGCTTGACCTGGCCACGCAGCACGTCGCCACCCAGCTGCCAGCGCTCGAAGCGGCCGGACAGTTCGGTGTCGTGCTGCAGCCGGCGCAGCAGGAAGCGCGCTTCGTCCGGTGACAGCTCGCCGTCCACCAGCGCCGACAGCTGCTGCCGGGTGTGGAGTTCGAGTTTGTCGACGTTGGCGTCGGTGGGGATGCTGGGTTCTTGGCTCATGGACGGTTTCGTTCGCGAGTGGCGCTCTGGATGTCGAGCAGGGGCCTCAATTCGGCGTCGATGGCTTCGCGCGCCCGGAAGATGCGCGAGCGCACCGTTCCGATCGGGCAATCCATCTTCTGCGCGATCTCGTCATAGCTCAGGCCCTCCACCTCGCGCAGGGTGATGGCGGCCCTCAGTTCCTCCGGCAACGCATCCACCGCCTTCATCACCGTCCGTTCCAGCTCCTCGCGCATCGCTTCGCGCTCGGGCGTATCGGTGTCGCGCAGGCGCGCACCGGCGTCGTACTGCTCGGCGTCGCTGGCGTCGATGTCGTCCGTGGGTGGACGGCGGTTGTGGGCGACCAGGTGGTTCTTGGCGGTATTCACGGCTATCCGGTGCAACCAGGTATAGAACTGGGCGTCGCCGCGGAAATTCCCCAGCGCGCGGTAGGCGCGCATGAAGGTGTCCTGGGCCACGTCCTGGCATTCGCTCCAGTCCGAGATGTAGCGTCCGATCAGCCCGGTGATCCGATGCTGGTACTTGCGCACCAGCAGGTCGAATGCCGCGCTGTCGCCACGCTGCACGCGGCGGACCAGCTCGAGGTCCAGCTCCTGGGTCGGATCCTTTGGCGTTCCTTCGGCCATGCCGGGCCACACTCCTGTCGGCCCGACGTTCCGGACCCTGTGACCGCCGTTGCCGGAAAAAGTTCAGCGACTGGCGGAAGCCGCTGTCCGTATGGGCCACATCATGCAGCCGGGGCCGTTGTCCCGCGCCCGACCCGCGGCCGGGGCGACATGCAGGACCTTAACCGCAGGGCAAGTATGGTCGGGCACGCCGCTGTCCGCGACGGCCTGCATTCCTTCATGGGATTTGACGCAGCGGAAACAACCTCGGGATGATAGCGGTCTCTTCCATACACAACCGGATGGTCAGGCCATGCTCCCAGGCTTCGATGGACTGCGATTCAGCCACTGGCAAGCCGCCCAGCGCGACGACGGGATCGTGGTGCTGTCGCTGGACCGCCAGGGGGCCCCGGTCAACGCACTCTCGCAGGACGTGCTGATCGAACTGGGCGACATCGTCGAACGCCTGGCCATCGATCCGCCCAAGGGCGTGCTGTTCCGTTCGGCCAAGGCCTCCGGCTTTATCGCCGGCGCCGACCTGAAGGAATTCCAGGACTTCGATCGCAAGGGTACGGTCAACGACGCCATCCGCCGCGGCCAGGCCGTGTTCCAGAAGGTGGCTGAACTGCCCTGCCCGACGGTGGCGGCGATTCACGGCTTCTGCATGGGCGGCGGCACCGAGCTGTCGCTGGCCTGCGACTATCGCGTGGCCAGCAGCGACCCGTCCACGCGGATCGGCCTGCCCGAGGTCAAGCTCGGCATCTTCCCCGGCTGGGGTGGCAGCGCACGCCTGCCCCGCCTGGTCGGCGCGCCGGCGGCGATGGACCTGATGCTCACCGGGCGCACGCTGTCGGCCGCGTCCGCGCGCGGCATGGGGCTGGTCGACAAGGTGGTCGAGCCGGCCCTGCTCGAGGACGCCGCTGCGGCGCTGGCGCTGAAAGGCACGCAGCGTCCGTTCAAGCAGCGCTTCGCCGGCTGGGCGACCAACTCGTGGCTGGCGCGGAAGATCCTCGCCCCGCAGATGACCAAGCAGGTCGCGCGCAAGGCGAAGAAGGACCAGTACCCGGCGCCGTATGCGCTGATCGGGGTCTGGCAGCGCGCCGGCGGCAGCGGCATCCAGGCGCGCCTGGACGCCGAGCGCAAGGCGGTGGTCAAGCTTGCGGGCAGTCCGACCGCGCGCAACCTGATCCGCATCTTCTTCCTGACCGAGCGGCTCAAGGGACTCGGCGGCAAGGATGGCGGCGGCATGCCGTCGCCGGGGATCCGCCACGTGCACGTGGTCGGTGCAGGCGTGATGGGCGGGGACATCGCCGCCTGGTCGGCCTACAAGGGATTCGAGGTGACCCTGCAGGACCGCGAGCAGCGCTTCATCGACGGCGCGCTGGGCCGTGCGCAGGAACTGTTCGGCAAGCGGGTCAAGGACGAGAGCAAACGGCATGCCGTGGCGGCGCGCCTTAAGGGCGACCTCGCCGGCGCCGGCGTGGCCGAGGCCGACCTGGTGATCGAAGCGATCATCGAGAACCCGGAAGCCAAGCGCGACCTGTACCACCTGCTCGAGCCGCGGATGAAGGACGACGCGCTGCTGACCAGCAACACCTCCTCGATCCCGCTGGACGAACTGCGCGAACACATCGCCCGCCCGGACCGCTTCGCCGGCCTGCACTACTTCAACCCGGTGTCGATGATGCCGCTGGTGGAGATCGTCCAGCACGATCGCCTCGATCCGGCGGTGGTCAAGCGGCTGGCGGCCTTCTGCAAGGCGCTGGACAAGTTCCCGGTGCCGGTCGCCGGCACCCCGGGCTTCCTGGTCAACCGCGTGCTGTTCCCGTACATGCTCGAGGCGGCCACCGCCTACGCCGAAGGCATTCCGGGCGTGGTGATCGACAAGGCCGCGGTGAAGTTCGGCATGCCGATGGGCCCGATCGAGCTGATCGACACGGTCGGCCTGGACGTGGCGCAGGGCGTGGGCGCGGAACTGTCGCCCTTCCTCGGACTGCAGGTGCCGGCGACGCTGGCCTCGGTCGAACCGGGCAAGCGCGGCAAGAAGGACGGCCAGGGCCTCTACAAGTGGGACAACGGCAAGGCGGTCAAACCCGAAGCGCCTGCGGGCTACCAGGCCCCGTCGGACCTGGAGGACCGCCTGGTCCTGCCGCTGCTCAACGAAGCGGTGGCCTGCCTGCACGACGGCGTGGTCGCCGATGCCGACCTGCTCGACGCGGGCGTGATCTTCGGCACCGGTTTCGCCCCGTTCCGCGGGGGTCCGATCCAGCATATCCGCGCCACCGGCGCCGACGCGCTGTTCGAGCGGCTCAAGGCACTGCAGGCCCGCCACGGTGATCGCTTCGCGCCGCGCCCGGGCTGGGACAACCCGCTGCTGCGGCAGGCGCCGGAGTAACCGTTGCGGCGGCGTGGAGCGGCGCTTTGCGCCGCTGCTCGCCTCCAGCGGGTGTGGGTTGCTGAGGGGCCAGCCCCGCTCTATTCGATGTCCGCGTCCGCCAGCATCCGCTGCAGGAAGGCGACCTGCGCATCACGCCTGTCCGGACCGTCGTAGCGGCGCACCACCCACCATTCGTGCGCGGTGGTGGACGTCCCGGCTGCCAGCGTCGCGTACGGCGCATGCACCTCCAGCTCCATCAGGCCGGTGTCGGCCTGTCCGGGTCGCCAGTCCAGGTACAGCTCGACCTGGCCCTGGTCCGGATGGATGCGTTCGAGGGGCTCGAGCTCGAAATGGATCAGGAAGGCCTGCCCGGCCGCGAAGCCGGCGATCCAGCCGGCGCGCGGCTGGATGAACACTTTGCCGCGGCGGCCATGCAGGCCCTCGGACGGCGGCAGTAGTTCCAGCGAGAACAAGCCGTCGGCGCTGCTGCTGACCAGCCCGTCGAAACCGTCGCTGGCATCGGAACGCACGCGCACCCCGTTGCCGTCGCGCGCCACCGGCACGAACACGCGCGTTTCCGGATGCACCCGCGTGTTGAACCAGATATCGCGCGATACCGGCACCTTGCGGATGTTGCGCATCTCCACCGCCAGTTCGGCGGTACCGGGTCGATCGGCCGCGATCGAGAACGTCTGCACCAGTTGAACGCCACTGACCGGACTGGCCGCGCCCTCCAGCACCAGGCGATCGCCGTCGTGCGCGATCACCTTCGCAGGCGCATGCGCCAACCACGGATCCGGTGGCCATTGCGCCGCCGCCTTGCGCCGCGCCGGATTGAGGGTCTGGTCGCGCCACCAGTCGGCCTGCGGGCCAACCCATATTTCGTGGCCGAGATAGGCGATGTTCTCGCCGCCAGCCTCCACGCGCGGCTCCGGTTGCGACGCCGTCGCCTCGCCCACCTTCAACAGGTTCGGCGCCCCGGGAAGGGAGAAATGCAACACGCGCCCGCCGAGTCTCGGCGAAACCTCCATCCGAAGCTGCGCGCTCTCGAGGCGCAGGCGCGACGGTGCGGGATCGGCGGCGATGGCGAACCCCGGATGGAAAGTGCCGGCCACGCACGCGACCACGACGGCGACATGCCGCAGCAGATGCAGGGCGGCGGCATGCGCACGCCCCGCCGCGCTGGCCGTATCAGCCGGTCCCATCGATGTAGGGCTGCTTTTCGAATTTGCCGGAAGCGGCGTTCCACAGATAAAGCCGGCCCATGTCGTCGCAGACCATGCATGAAAAGATGCGGAAACCGGCACTCGGATCGGCCCGCAGGTACTGGAACACGGCCCTGTCGGCACTGATGCTTTCCACTTGGACGACGCGCGCATCGCTGCGCTCCGGCGCGATCACCGCGAGGAAGTTCCGGGTCTCGCCGGAGCAGGTCCGGTAGGCGCCCAGGATCACTTCCAGCGGCTCGCCGGCACCGAAATCGCCGCCCAGCGCGAACGGGGACCCAGCCACCGGGTCCAGTCGGTCCAGCGGCCACGAGCCACCGGTGCGGATCGCCGCGGGGAAGGCATCGAGCGTGATTTCGTCGGCGGCGCACCAGCCGGCATCGAATTCGCGAAGGGGAATGCCACGGACTGCATCGCCGCCGGGCACCAGCGTGGTGTGCATCCACCACGCCTGCGATCCGGCATCAGGCGCAAGGGCCACCTGCAATCCTGGCCCGGCGATGGCGCCCGTCGACAGCAGCGAGAGGAAAACAGCGATCAATCCACGCATCGACGCTTACTCCCGGGCTATCGCCTTCAAGGGGCGGTCACATCGTCTGGGTCGGCTTGTCCGCGTTGAGCGTTCCGGCCAGCAGGGTCTCGACCCGGTTCTTCACCGCCTCGCCCTCCGCGCCTTCGGGGAACTGCACGCCGATGCCGGCGGTGCGGTTGCCCTGCGCGCCGGCCGGGGTCACCCAGACCACCTTGCCGGCGATCGGCAGGCGATCGCTGGAATCGGGCAGGGTCAGCAGCAGGAACACCTCGTCGCCCAGGAAATACCGCTTGGGCGTGGGCACGAAGATGCCGCCATGCCGGATGTAGGGCATGTACGCGTTGTACAGCGCGGCCTTGTCTTTCACCGCCAGCGACAGGATGCCCTGGCGACCGCTTGCAGCACTCATCGGTTGTCCCCTTTGCCCGCCTGCTGGCGCGATGCGTCGCGCCAGGCCAGCAGCAGATCTGTCATCACGAGGTCGGCGCGCACCGTGCTGCGCAGCAGTTCACGTGCACGGTTGGCGGCGTCGAACCAGGCCGCCAGCTTGTGCAATCGGTCCGGATCGGTCAAGCCGGCACGGCCGGCCTGGTCGCGGACGTGTTCGGCGGCATGCGCCAGCCGCTCGACCGCACGCTCGTCCGCGCTCCAGCGCAACGCGGCCTCCAGCGGATCGGCCCGGCCGGTTTCCAGGGCCCCCAGGTCGGCGGCGACCTCGCGCCGCAAGGCCAGCCCATCGCCGCGCAGCCACACGTCGGCCAGGCCCGGATGGTCCTGCGCGGCCTGCAGCGCGTCGCTGGCCGCCGCCGCGGCATGGCCGCGCCCCTGCAGCCAGGCCAGGCCCTCCTCGCGTGGCGGCAGGCGGAACTCCAGGCGCTGGCAACGGCTGCGGATGGTCGCCGGCAGCCGTCCCGGCCGCGCACTCACCAGCCACAGGTAACGTCCGGGGACGGGCTCTTCCAGGGTCTTGAGCAACGCGTTGCCGGCCGAACCGTTGAGCGCGTCGGCCGGATCGATGATCGCGACCTGCGCGCGGCCGTACTGCGGGGTCAGCGACAGTTGCCGGCCGAGCTCGCGGATCTGCTCGATCACGATCTCGGTGCGCAGGCGCGTGCCTTCGCGGTTGGGCATGAACGAGACCACGTGCAGGTCCGGATGCGTGCCCGCGGCGATCAACGGCCGGTTGCGCGCTTCGGCGACCGGATCGCCTGCGGACAGCACGTAGGCGGCCATGCGGTCGGCGACTGCCCGCTTGCCGAGCCCGGACGGGCCGCACAGCAGCAGCGCGTGGCCCAGGCGCCCGGCGGCCAGCGTTGCCAGTGCCTGGTCGTGGACGCGTTGCTGCCACGGTGCCAGTGCTTCATTCATGACGCACGCTCCAGCCAAGCAATGAGCGCGGCGGCCACCGCCTCGCCCACCTCGCCGGGCGTGCGCGCGGCATCGACCACGCGGAAGCGTTCCGGCTCGGCGGCCGCGCGGCGGCGGAAGCCGGCGCGGACGCGCTCGAAGAAATCGTCCTGCTCGCTCTCGATCCGGTCCGGCCACAGGTCGCGGCCGGCGATACGGGCACGGCCCTCGCGCACATCCAGGTCGAGCAGCAGGGTCAGCGCGGGCCGCAGGCCGACCGCACGCCGCTCCAGTTCCGCGATCCAGCCCATGTCCAGGCCACGGCCGTCGCCCTGGTAGGCGTAACTGGAATCGGTGAAGCGATCGCTGACCACGAACACGCCGCGTTGCAGCGCCGGCCGGATCACCTGGCGCACGTGCTGGGCACGCGCGGCGAACACCAGCAGCAGTTCGGCTTCGGCCGACAACGGCTCGTCCTCGTCGCCATCGCCACGCAGGGCCTGGCGATTGTCGAGCATCAATGCGCGGATGCGTTCGGCCAGCGGCGTACCGCCGGGTTCGCGCGTCAGCAGTACTTCATGCCCACGCTTTTGCAGCACGTCGCGCAACGAGGCGATCGCGGTGCTCTTGCCCGCGCCCTCGCCGCCTTCCAGGCTGATGAAGCGCGGATGCGCCAGGATCGCCTCGCTCATCGCCGCAGCGCTCCCTCGGGTGCCTGTGCCGGCGTCGCGGCGGGCGTGGCCGGGCAACGCTTGCGCTGGTAGCAGTCCACCGCGGCGCGGTGTTCGGCATAGGTCGCCGAGAAGATGTGGCTGCCGTCGTTGCGCGAGACGAAGTACAGCGCGTCGCCGGGCGCCGGGTTAACCGCCGCCTGCAGTGCGGCGCGGCCGGGCATGGCGATGGGCGTGGGCGGCAGGCCGGCGCGGGTGTAGGTGTTGTAGGGCGTGTCGGTGGTCAGGTCGCGCCTGCGGATGTTGCCGTCATAGCTGCTGCCCATCCCGTAGATCACGGTCGGATCGGTCTGCAGGAGCATGCCCTGCCGCAGCCGCCGGGCGAACACGCCGGCGATCTGCGGGCGCTCGTGCGCCTGCCCGGTTTCCTTCTCCACGATCGACGCCAGGACCAGCGCGTCATCGGCCGTCTTCAGCGGAACATCCGCCGCGCGCGAGTCCCATGCCTGCGCCAGCGCCTGCACCATCGCCGCGTGCGCACGCCGCAACACGTCCAGGTCGCTGTCGCCGCGCTGGTACAGGTAGGTCTCGGGGAGGAAGCGGCCTTCGGGGTGCTGGCCCGGCTGGTCGAGCGCGGCCATCAGCGCCGCGTCGTCCATGCCGGTGGTCTCGTGTTCCAGCGGATCGGCGGCGGCCAGTGCGGCGCGCACCTGGCGGAAGTTCCAGCCCTCCACCAGGGTGACGCGGTACTGGACCACGCGCCCGTCGCGCATGCGCTGCAGCAGTTCGCGCGGGGTCAGGCCCGGATCGAGCGCGTACTCGCCCACCTTCAAGCGGCCGGCGGCATCCATGTGCCGCGCCAGCAGGCGCCACTCGATGTCGTGCCCGGCATCGATGCCGGCCTCGCGCAGACGCCCAAGCACGGTGGCGAAGCCGTCGCCGCGCTCGATCCGCAAGCTCGCCGCGGTCTCGCCGCTGGCGGCCGGCGCATCGGCGAAGCGCTGGTAATGCACCCAACCCCAGGCCGCCACCGCGGCCGTGGCGAGCAGCAGCAGGCACAACCCCCCCAGCCCCCAGCGCAATGCGCTTCGACGTCCGTCAGCCACGATCACCTCTTCGATTCCGATGGCGGCCAGCATACCGCGCCGACATGCCGACCCTGGTGGCGACACTGCTCATGCCCAAGGCTCCAGCGCACGCAGCAGGCCGCGCGCCTTGGCCCGCGTCTCGTCCAGTTCGCGCCCGGGCACCGAGTCGGCGACGATCCCGGCGCCGGTGCGGAATACCGCCTCGCACCCCTGGACCTCGGCGCTGCGGATCAGGATGTTCAGGTCCAGGTCGCCATCGCGACCCAGCCAGCCGATCGCGCCGGTGTACGCACCGCGCGGGGTGGCTTCCAGCTCGGCGATGATCTGCATGCAGCGCACCTTCGGGCAGCCGGTGATCGTGCCGCCCGGATACACCGCCGCGATCACCTGCCCCGGGGTGGCGTCCTCGCGCAGGATGCCGCGCACGTTGCTGACGATGTGGTGCACGTGCGCGTAGCTTTCCACCGTCATCAGCTCGTCCACCTGCACGCTGCCCGGCTCGCAGACGCGGCCCAGGTCGTTGCGTTCCAGGTCGATCAGCATCACGTGCTCGGCGCGCTCCTTGGGGTGCCCGACCAGCTCGCGTATCCGCGCGGCATCGTCATCGCCCTCGAACCGCGGGCGGGTACCGGCGATCGGCCGGGTCTCGGCCACGCGGCCGCGCACCGACACCAGGCGTTCGGGCGAGGAACTGGCCACCGCCCAGCCATCTCCGGCGAACAGGCCTGCGAAGGGCGCCGGATTGGCCTGGCGCAGTCGCGCGTACAGCGCAGCAGGATCCAGTGGCGCGTCGAAACGCGCGCGCCAGCTGCGCGAGAGATTCACCTGGAACACGTCGCCGGCGCGGAGGTACTCGAGGATGCGCTCGACGCCATCGAGGAAACGCTGCGGGTCGTCCTCCGAGAGCTCGATCGGAGGTTGCCAGCACGGCAACGCCGGCATGTCGCCTGCGGCCCGCAGGTCCGACGCGATGGCATCGAGCAGTGCGGCATGCGGTTCCTCGGCCAGCGCGACGCATTCGCCACTGGCTCGGTCGCGCAGCACGGCCGCCGGGCAGCGCAGCGCCAGCGCCGGAGGACGTCCGCCCGCGGCGCGCGCCGGCAGCGCGAGCACCGGTTCGACCTGCGCGGCCAGCTCGTAGTCCAGCAGCAGGGCCCAGCCACCGTGGAACGGCCAGCGTGGCTCTTCGGCCGGCGTCCGCGCCTGCTGCCAGTGCGCGTCGAGTGCTTCCAGGAACGTCCCGGCCTGGGCGACGCCCGCCAGGTCGCGGGTAACACCATCGGCATCGAGGCGCAGTCCGCTCCCGTCGGCGACCAGCAGCAGGTCCCAGCGCCCCTGCACGGTGCCCGACGCCACCGATTCCATCAGCAGCGGATAGCGCGCTGGCGCCTGCCGGTGCAGCGCCAGCAGGTCGGTGTCGGCGGGAAGCGGTTGGAAGCGGAGCATCGTGTCCCTGTACGACGTGCGGTGCGGAAAAGACGCGGGGCCGGTGCCGTGTTCCGCGCGAAGACCGTGGCCGTCGTGCGGGGCGGCGCCAGCCCCGGTGGTGATGGACGCGCCTGCGCGTCCCGGGCAATCAGATCCGCTTGAACACCAGCGTGCCGTTGGTGCCGCCGAAGCCGAAGCCATTGGAGACCGCAACATCCACCTTCGCCTGGCGCGCGACGTTGGGCACGTAGTCCAGGTCGCAACCCTCGCCCGGGTTCTCCAGGTTGATGGTCGGCGGGACGATGCCGTCGTGGATCGCCAGCACCGAGAAGATCGCCTCGATGCCGCCGGCCGCGCCGAGCAGGTGGCCGGTCATCGACTTGGTCGAGCTGACCATCATCTTGTAGGCGTGGTCGCCGAAGGCGCGCTTCATCGCCAGCGTCTCGGCCAGGTCGCCCAGCGGCGTGGAGGTGCCGTGCGCATTGAGGTAACCGACTTCGGACGGATCGATCTTCGCGTCGCGCATCGCAGCGCGCATGCAGCGCGCCGCGCCGTCGCCGTCCTCGCTCGGGGCGGTCATGTGGCTGGCGTCGGCGCTGGCACCGAAACCGACCAGCTCGGCGTAGATGCGCGCACCACGGGCCTTGGCATATTCGTATTCCTCGAGCACCAGGATGCCGGCGCCGTCACCGAGCACGAAGCCGTCGCGTTCCGCATCCCACGGGCGCGAGGCGCGTTCGGGCTCGTCGTTGCGGGTGGACATGGCCTTCATCGAGCAGAAGCCGCCCATCGAGGTCGGCGAGGAACCGCGCTCGGCACCGCCGGCGACCATCACGTCGGCGTCGCCGTGCTGGATCATGCGCATCGCCGTGCCGATCGAATGGTTGGAGGTGGCGCAGGCCGACACCGCCGAGAAATTGGGGCCCTTCAGGCCACGGATGATGCTCAGCTGGCCCGGCAGCATGTTGATGATGGTGCTGGGCACGTAGAACGGGGAGATCTTGCGCGGGCCGCCCTCGAGATACTTGGCGGTCTGCTCCTCGATGCCGAGGATGCCGCCGATGCCCGAGCCGATGATCGCGCCCACGCGCTCGGCGTTGGCTTCGTCGATCACCAGCCCCGAGTCGTCCAGGGCCATGAACGAAGCCGCCAGGCCGTAGTGGATGAACGGCTCCATCTTCTTCGCGTCCTTGGGCGACACGAAAGCGGTGGGATCGAAGTTGCGGATCTCGCCGGCGATCTTGGTGGTGAAGCCGGTCGAATCGAAATGCGTGATCGGACCGATGCCGGACCGGCCGTTGACGATGCCATCCCAGCTGCTGGCCAGGTCGTTGCCCAGGGGCGTGACCGCACCCATGCCGGTGATGACGACGCGACGGTGGCTCATAGGGGGCTCCTGCTGTTCCGGATCGGATTCTCTGGATCGGTGTTGCGTCCGGCGCGCTGGCAGGGAGCCAGACGCGCCCGGGGCCGCACGCAGCGGCCCCGGTTTTGCTGCGGCTCCGCGGACCGCACTGGACGGTCCGCGGCGCGGCGCGCGTCAGCTCTTGACGTGCGCCTTGATGTAGTCGATCGCCTGCTGGACGGAGGTGATCTTCTCGGCCTCTTCGTCCGGGATCTCGCACTCGAACTCTTCTTCCAGCGCCATCACCAGCTCGACGGTGTCGAGCGAGTCGGCGCCCAGGTCGTCGACGAACGATGCGCTGTTGGTCACTTCATCTTCCTTGACGCCGAGCTGTTCGACGACGATTTTCTTGACGCGCTCTTCGATGGTACTCATGGGTTTGCTGCTCCAGGCGGAGTTGTTGTCGATACGATGCGCCGACATGCGTCGACGCGGGGTTCACTGTCCACAGGGCGGATAGTGTAGTCAAAAGCCGCGGCGGCGGGCACTGCCCTGCAACCGCAACCGGATCAAAAGCTTACGCGGCTTTTGAAATCCTTGTTCTGGCGACCGGCCGTCAGGCCATGTACATGCCGCCGTTCACGTGCAGGGTTTCGCCGGTGATGTACCCGGCATCCGGGCCGGCCAGGTAGGCGACCGCACGGGCGATGTCGGCCGGCTCGCCGAGGCGGCCGAGCGCGATCTGGCCGAGCATGGCGTTCTTGGCGTCCTCGGGCAGGTCGCGGGTCATGTCGGTGTCGATGAAGCCCGGCGCCACGACATTCACGGTGACGTTGCGGCTGCCGATCTCCTTGGCCAGCGACTTGGAGAACGCGATGATCCCGGCCTTGGCCGCGGCGTAGTTGGCCTGGCCGGCGTTGCCGGTCGCGCCAATCACCGAGGCGATGTTGACGATGCGGCCCTTGCGCGCCTTCATCATCCCGCGCATCACCGCCTTGGAGGTGCGATAGACGCTGGTCAGGTTGGTGTCCAGGATCGCCTGCCAGTCTTCTTCCTTCATCCGCATCAGCAGGTTGTCGCGGGTGATGCCGGCGTTGTTGACCAGGATCGAGACCGCGCCGAACTCCTTGCCGATCGCGTCGATCAGGGCTTCGACCGCACCGGCGTCGGTGACGTCGAGCTTGCGGCCATGGCCGCCATGGGCGGCCAGGCGACCGCCGATGGCCTCGGCACCACCGTCGCTGGTCGCCGTGCCGATCACGGTCGCGCCGCGCGCGGCCAGTTCGTCGGCAATGGCCGCGCCGATGCCACGGCTGGCGCCGGTGACCAGCGCGATCTCGCCGGCGAGGGGCCGGCTGTCAACAGGCATGGAACTCATGATGGGCCTCGTATGTCCAGGAGTGGCGGTGCGGCGTGATCCGCGGCGCCGCGTAACGTATCAGCGCCAGTCGGCCAGTGCCGATTCGAAGTCGCCGACCGCGCCGATCGCGCGGGCGTCGAGCGACTTGTCGATGCGCTTGGCCAGGCCGGCCAATACCCTGCCCGGACCGCACTCGGCCACCCGGGTGGCGCCGCATGCGCCCAGCGCCTGCACGCAATCGGTCCAGCGCACCGGCAGGTACAGCTGGCGCACGAGTGCATCGCGGATCGCGTCCAGTCCGGCATGCGATTGCGCGTCGACGTTCTGCACCACCGGCAATGCCGGCGCGTGCCAGGCCATGCCGGCCATCGCTTCGGCCAGGCGGTTGGCGGCTTCGCGCATCAGCGGCGTATGCGAGGGCACGCTCACCGCCAGCTTCACCGTCTTGCGCACGCCGCGCTCGGCCAGCAGCGCCAGCGCGCGGTCCACCGCCGCTGCATCGCCGCCGATCACGATCTGTCCCGGCGAGTTGTAGTTGGCCGGGACGACGACCTGGCTGCCGGACGCCTGTTCGCAAACTTCCAGCACCAACGCGTCTTCGGCGCCAAGCACGGCCGCCATGGCGCCGGTGCCGGCGGGTGCGGCGTCCTGCATCAGCTGCCCGCGCAGGCGCACCAGGTGCGCGCCGTCCCGCAGCGACAGTGCGCCAGCGGCCACCAGCGCGGTGTACTCGCCCAAGCTGTGGCCGGCGAGCAGCGCAGGCTGCGCCCCCCCCTGCGCCTGCCAGGCACGCCACACCGCGATGCCCGCGGCCAGCAGTGCCGGCTGGGTGTATTCGGTGCGGTTGAGCATCTCTTCCGGGCCGCCCTGCGACAGCGCCCAGAGGTCCACGCCGGCACCATCGGAAGCTTCGGCGAAGACTTCGCGGACCTGCGGGTGCAGCTCGGCCAGTTCGGCGAGCATGCCGACGGACTGGGAACCCTGTCCGGGAAATACAAAAGCGAGCGTCGGATCGGTCACGCGCAGCCGCAGATCGAGAAAGAGCGGCGATGATACGGGCGATCCCGCGCGTTTGTCTGTACCGCGCCGTATGTGCGCGAACCACGCGAATGCCCGCATGCGGGCCCAAAAAAGCGGAAGGCCGCGCAATGCGCGGCCTTCGTCAAACAGGTTCGCAGCTCCATCGGAGCGCGGCAGTCAGCCCGCCGGTCAGTAGCGCAGCAGCGCCGAACCCCAGGTGAAACCGCCGCCGAACGCTTCGAGCAGCAGCAGCTGGCCGCGCTGCACGCGACCGGACCGGACCGCTTCGTCCAGCGCGAGCGGCACCGAACCGGCCGACGTGTTGCCATGGCGATCGACGGTGACGATGACGCGATCCATCGGCATGTCCAGCCGCTTGGCGGTGGCCTCGATGATGCGCAGGTTGGCCTGGTGCGGGATCAGCCAGTCCAGGTCGTGCTTGTCCAGGCCGTTGGCCTCGAGGGTCTCGTCGACCACCGAATCCAGCGCCTTGACCGCGTGCTTGAACACATCGTTGCCGGCCATCTGGATGCGCACGCCGGCGTTGGGCTCGTTTTCGCTGAATCCGGCGGACACGCCCACGGGGCAGCGCAGCAGGTCCTTCTTGCTGCCATCGGCGTGCAGGTGCGTGGACAGGATGCCGGTCTCGGCATCGGCCTTGAGCACGACCGCACCGGCGCCATCGCCGAACAGCACGCAGGTGGTGCGGTCGGTCCAGTCCACCATCCGGGTCAGGGTTTCGACCCCGATCACCAGCACGGTCTTCGAGGTGCCGGTGCGCACGAACTTGTCGGCCACGCTGAGCGCGAACACGAAACCCGAGCAGGCCGCATTGACGTCGAACGCCGCGCAGCCGGCCACGCCCAGCTTCTGCTGGATGAGGCAGGCGGTGGACGGAAACACGTAGTCGGGCGTGGTCGTGCCGACCACGATCAGGTCGATGTCCTCGACCGATACGCCGGCCGCTTCGATCGCCTTCAGCGCAGCCTGGAAACCCAGGTCGCTGGAGGTCTGGCCCTCGGCCACGACCCGGCGCTCGCGGATGCCGGTGCGGGAGTGGATCCATTCATCGCTGGTGTCGACGAGCTTGGCCAGGTCGGCGTTGGTCACCACCTTCTCCGGCAGGTAGCTGCCGGTTCCGGCGATGCGCGAATAGATCCGCTCGCTCATGCGCATTCCCGCTTGAGGCTCCACGCGGGAGCCGGGATTTTCCATGCACCGCAGGCCGGGCGCGTGCAGCACGCGCCCGACGGGTCAGGCTCAGTCTTCCTCGACCGCCGAGGTCTTGGTCGCGATGACCTTCTTGCCGCGGTAGTAGCCGTCGGCGGTGACGTGGTGGCGCAGGTGGATCTCGCCCGTGGTCGGGTCGGTCGCCAGCTGCTTGGCCGTCAGCGCATCGTGGGAACGGCGCTGGCCGCGGCGGGACGGGGTGACACGGGATTTCTGCACAGCCATGGGATTGCTCCAAACTCGTTTGATTGCGTATGTGTGTGGGACCTTGAAGCCACCCGCCGGTGTCGTTCCAGGGCGCCTTCGGCGGCGGCGCGGCCGTCTACTTCTTCTTCAGCGAAACCAGCGCCGCGAACGGGCTGGCCGCCTGCAATTCCTCTTCACCGGCAGACCACGTCTGCTCGACCGGCTCGCTGCCCGGCGCCAGCGGAACCACCGGCAGGGCAAGCACGAGCTCGTCCTCGACCAGCTCCGCCGGCCGCAGCTGCCCATCCTCGGGCACCAGCAGCGGCTCGTATCCCGGCGGCAACGCGGCCTCTTCCGATTCGTCGCGGATCAGGCCGAGCCTCTGCACGGTCCTCACCGGAAAAACGAACCGCTCCAGGCTGCGCTGGCACAGCAGCGGCAGTCCCGCTTCGATCGACAGTTCGACGAAGGGTACCTGCAGCACGTCCTGGCCGAATTCCAGCGTGAAGCTGCATTCGCCCGCGGTGTCGGCAAGGCTTCCGGCCAGCCGGGACATCGCCGACAACGGCATGCGACCCTCGAACAGCCGCCTCGCGGCGACCATCCGCCAGGCATCCAGCGTTTCAGGAACCTGCACGGCAGACGCACCCGCGGACATAAGCCGCTGAATGTTAAGGATCGGACCGCCCCCTGTCAAACCGACAAAACCCGTGACGCAACGCATTTGCCCACGACCCCGCCGCGATCGACACTAGGCCCACCTCCCCCGCGACCGGCCATGCTGATCCTCGCCTCGACGTCCCCCTACCGCCGCGAGCTGCTGCAGCGCCTGCGGCTGCCGTTCGAATGCGCCCGGCCGGACGTGGACGAGGCGCCCCTGCGGGCGGAAAGCCCGGCCCAGCTGGTCCGCCGCCTGTCCCTGGCCAAGGCCGATGCGGTCGCCGGCCGGCACCCGGAAGCCTGGGTGATCGGGTCCGACCAGGTCGCCGACCTGGATGGCCGGATCCTGGGCAAGCCCGGGGGCCGGGACGCCGCGGTCGCCCAGCTGACGGAGATGGGCGGGCGTTCGGTGCGCTTCCATACCGCCGTCTGCCTGCGCCGCGGCGCCCATGCACTGGTCGCCGTGGACCTGACCCAGGTCCGGTTCCGCGCCCTGGCCGCAGCGGAGATCGAGCGCTACGTCGATGCCGAACAGCCGTTCGACTGCGCCGGCAGCTTCAAGTGCGAGGGCCTGGGCATCAGCCTGTTCGATGCCATCGAATCGCACGACCCCACCGCGCTGGTCGGCCTGCCCCTGATCGCGCTGGCCGGCCTGCTGCGCGAAGCCGGCTACGCCGTGCCCTGATCCCGACGGCGCGGGTCACCCCGGGAGCGGCACCGCACGACACCAGTGGTATGGATGGGACTGCGCGCCGATCCGGCTGTCCACGACCTTGCATCCGGCCCCGTCCAGCTGCAGCCCGTAGCGCGCCAGTACCGTCGTGGCCTCGTCGAGGATCGCCTGGTTGGCATTGGCCGTATCGACGCGGCGGCCGGCGGCCTGGGCGAGCTCGCAACGCCCGCCCGGCGACTGCGCCGGCTCCACCAGCACCAGGCTGCGGCTGCGGCCGACCAGCCAGCGCATCACCCTGCAATCGCCCGTATCCAGGCCCAGCGTGCCGGCCCAGCGGTTGCGCCTGCCAAGGCTCTCGGCGCGCCGGTCCATCGCCACCGGCAGGATCACGCCCACCTCTCCCCCGCGCGCCTGGATCATTCCGGTCACCCGGTCCGCATACGCGGGTGACTCGGGGAAATTGGAACCCAGCGACGCGTAGGCCGGTCCCGGCGGCAGGAACGGCACCCGCCAGGCCTGGGGTTCGCCCCCGACCAGCAACACGGTTCCCGGCATCGCCGCCGTAGGCGCCTCGACGCGGAATGCGGTGCGCGACCAGCCCGCGTGGCCCCAGTCGTTCCAGCCGGCGAGCGCGACGGCCGATGCGGCCGCGATCGCGATCGCGGCGATCCGTCCCGCCCGGCGCGGCGGGAAAACGGCATGCAGCAGCAGCCACAGGACCAGCGGCGCGAGCAGTTCCAGCACCACCAGGTAGCGGTGGATGCTGAACATCGACAGCCAGGCCACGAAAGCGACCAGGAAGAACACCCCGAGCATGCGCCGCACGCCCGCGCCCGCCGGTACGGAAGCCGCGGCGGCCGATGCGCGACGCCTGCGCGCCAGCCAGACCACCGCCGCGGTGATCGCGACCACGTACAACAGGGCCCACATCACCTGCAGCAGCGCGATCTCGCTGACCAGGTATGGATTGGCGGTGAACAGCAGCGGGCGCAGCAGCGCTTCGACCCAGCCTTGCGGCAACCAGCGCGTGTCGGCCACCGCCACCGGCTGGGCCAACGGCGCCTGGAACGATGCGTTGAACTGCGGGAACAGGGGATTGCCGAAGGTCTCCCACAGGCGATACAGCCATGGCCCCGCCATCAGCGCGAACACCAGCAGCGCGACCAGGGCCAGGCCTGCGCCGGCACCGGTCCGTGCGCGCCAGTGCGCGCGCGCGGCCAGCACCGACAGACCCAGCGCGAAGGCGTAGATCGCGTTGGTCAGCTTGAACGCCACCGCCATGCCGAGCAGCACGCCCGCTGCGACCACGGCGCGCGTGCGCCAACGTCCGTCCTCGTCCGGCATGGTCAGCGCCAGCGCACCGAGCACCAGCGGCGCCGTGCTGTTGTCGCCCATGGTGTTGCCCAGCTCGGACAGGAATGCGGCGCTGGCCAGTCCGGCCAGGCCCAGCACTGGCGCCAGCCAGTCGCGGCGGGGATCGCCGGCGAGTGCGCGCCACGCGATCCAGGCCACCGGCAGGAACACCAGCCCGTGCAGCAGGCCGAGCAGGAAGCCGGCCAGGGGGGCCGGCGCATGCTGGACCAGGAGGAAATACGGCACGTCCAGCAGCGGCACGAAATAGCTCTGCATCTGTGCCGGCGCGAGGTCCAGGCCCAGGCGCCCTTCCAGCAATGCCCAGCCGTTGTACACGTGGTAGTTGCGCAGGTCCCAGTTCGCATCCTGACCGCGCAGCAGCGAAACCAGGCCGCACACCAGGGCCACGACGACCGTCGCGTTGATCACGCCCCGTCGCGTGGTGAAACCGAACGTGCGTCCGAGCGCGGCGAACACTCCTGCGAAGCGTCGGCGCACGCCGCCGCGGACCGCACCTCCCACCTCAACCCCGCCCATCGGGCGCCACCGTGCCGGCGACAGGAAGCCCTGCGGGCGTCGTGGACGCCTGCGGCAACGCGCCGCGCGTGGCCGGGATCGCCAGGTAGGCCAGGCGCTTGGCCTCGATGCGCCCGCGCGTCACCGTGTCCAGGATCAGGCCGCAGGCCAGCAGCAATGCCGACAGCAGCGCCAGCGCCGAGCACAGGATCGCCGTGGGGAAGCGCGGCACCAGTCCCGTCTCCAGGTAGGTCAACAGCAGCGGCACCGCCAGCAGCACCGACAGCAGCAGGCTGGCGCCGGCGCCGATCGAGAAGAACAGCAACGGCCGCTCGGCCTTGAACAGGCGCGCGATGGTGGCGAGGATCCGCACGCCGTCGCGGTAGGTGTTGAGCTTGCTCGCCGAACCTTCCGGACGCGCCCCGTAGGCGGTCGGCAATTCGGCGACCGGCATGCGCAGCTGCAATGCGTGCACGGCAAGCTCGGTTTCGATCTCGAAACCGGCCGCGTGCGCCGGGAACGACTTCACGTAACGCCGCGAGAACACCCGGTAGCCGGAGAGCATGTCGTCGAAGCTGTCGCCGAACAGCCGCGCCACGCAGCCGGTCAGCAGGCGGTTGCCGAAACGGTGGCCGGCACGGTACGCCGCGGGATCCTGGTCGACCCGCGCGCCGACCACCATGTCCAGCCCGTCCGCCAGCAGCCGCTCCACCAGCACGGGCGCGGCGTCTGCGTCGTAGGTCGCATCGCCATCGACCATCACGTAGACGTCGGCCTCGATGTCGGCGAACGCGCGGCGCACGACATTGCCCTTCCCGCGCAGGCCCACCGGGTGCACGGTGGCACCGGCTTCGCGCGCCAGCACCGCGGTCGCGTCGTCGGAACGGTTGTCGAACACGTGGCAATGGGCGGCGGGCAGGCTTTCGCGGAACGCGGCGACGACTGCGGCGACGGTCGCCGCCTCGTTGCGGCACGGCACCAGCAACGCGATCCGCAAGGGCGATGCCCTGCCTTGTCCCGGCGAATCGATATCCGCGCTGCGCATCGCGCCCTGCTCCTGCTTCTATTGGGCGCGCATGTTACCTGCCAGCCGCGGCGGGGACGATCTCCACCGGCTGCCGGGGCCATTCCTCGACACTGCCGTCGGTACCGTGCAGTCGCAGACCGAGCCAGCGGCGGCCCGCCTGGCTCTCGGGCAGGTCGACCTGCGCGCGGAAGCCGATGTGGGGCAGGTGCGGGTCGGTGGCTTCGGGGAAATAGCTGCTGACGTCGGCCAGGGAACCGTACTGCGCCTGCGCGACAACGGCATCGTCCAGCACGATCTCCACGCTTGAGAGCCCGACGCCCTCCTTGAATGCCCAGCCCTTCACTTCGAACCGCGGCGGCAGCGCCTGCCCGGGCACGGGTGCGTCGATCCAGGCCATCGCCGGCGCGATGCACGCGCCCGGGTAAGGCGGTGCCTGCGATGCCGGTGGCAGTCGCACCAGCAGGAAGCGCTGCGCGCCATGGTCAACCAGCACGCTGCGCACCAGTGGCAGCGGGCCCAGTGTCTCGCACAACCGGTGGTAGTGCTGCAGCCACTGCCGGAAAGGCAGGTCGCCGGGTGCCAGCACCAGCAGGGCCGGCGTTGCCGGCGGGTCGCCGACGTGCAGGTCCCACAGGCGCAGCTGCGGGGCGCGGCCATGCGCATGGTTGAGGGGATGATCGAGCACCGCGATATGCGGATCGCCCAATGCGAATCCGAGTTCGGCGCCGATCTTGAAATCGTCCACCAGCAGGCGCGTGTCCGGCGGCATCGCCGCCAGCTCTTCGCGCACGGCCGTGGCCAGCGGTTCCCAGCCTGCGAAATTGCGCGGGTAGTGCTTGGAACCCGCGGCCTCCTGGCGCAGCGCGGGCGATGCCACCGCAAGGCACCAGGCCAGCGCGGCCAGCAGGCCGACGGCAGCCGTCGCCCACGCCAGCCTGCGCCAGCCCACCGGCCAGCCTTCCAGCATCATCGCGGCGGCAGGCAGCAGGGCCAGGTAGGCCGGCACCGGCCAGTGGAAGCTCACCCGCTCGCTGTCGGCGAAGAACCCCAGCACGAACAGGCCGGCCAGCACGATCGACCCGAACAGGGCCAGGAAACGCCATTGCGGTCGCGCCGGCCGCCGCTTCCATCCGGTCAGGAACGCCGCCTGCAGCATCGCCCACGCCAGCAACGGGGTGACCACCAGGGCCTGCAGCGCCAGGAAGGCCAGGCCGCCTGCATGCAACGTCCACGGATGCCGGTCCAGCAGCTGGAAGCGCAAGCCGGCCTCGCCGTTCTCGAGGTTCCACAGCAGCAGCGGCAGCCACGCCAGCAGCCCCACTACCAGCGCCAGCAGCACCCGCGGATCGCGCAGCAGGCGCCGTCCCTGCGGCAGCCACAGGATGACCGCGGCCCCGACCACGACCACGCCTGCGAACCGGTAATGGCTCAGCGCACCCAGCGCCAGGCCCAGGGCCAGCTCCAGCGCGGCGAACGGAGTGACCTGGTGCAGCAGGCGCGCGCCCGCATGCAGGCACAGCACCGTCGCGAAGGCGAGCGGCACGTCGGGCAGGGCGAGCACGCCGAGCATGCCCAGCAAAGGCAGCAGCACGGCCAACGTGCCGGCCCTCCAGCCCGGGATCGCGCCGAACCAGCGCCGGCCGATCCGCGCGACCCACCACGGCAGCAATGCGCCCATGACCAGGAACGGCATGCGCAGGGCCAGCGGATGCTCGCCGCCCAGCACCTCGCCCAGGCGCACCAGCCACGCGGTCATGCCCGGCAGGTCCGAATACGCGGACGCCAGGTGCCGCCCTTCCTGCCAGTAGAAGGCCTCGTCGACGAACAACGGCAAGCGCACCGCCACGACCAGTTTGAGCACGCAGGCCAGCGTCCACCATGCAATGAACGCACGCCGCGCGCGATGCTCAGCCTCCATCTGTGCCGCTACACTCCCTATCGAAAACACACTGCAGGAAGACGATGACGCAGTCCGCGGAACCCTCGACCACCATCCTACCTGACGCCTTGCGCGAGTCGCTCATGCAGGCGCAGCGCCAGGTCAACAGCCTGGTGCTGGGCAAGCCGCAGGAGGTCCGGCTTGCGTTCGTCGCCCTGCTGGCCGGCGGCCACGTGCTGATCGAGGACCTGCCCGGGCTGGGCAAGACCACCCTGGCCCACGCGCTGGCAGCGACCGTCGGACTGGCGTTCCAGCGCATCCAGTTCACCTCGGACCTGCTGCCGGCCGACGTGCTCGGCGTCTCGGTCTACGAGGCCGGCTCGCGCCAGTTCCAGTTCCATCCCGGGCCGGTGTTCACCCAGGTGCTGCTGGCCGACGAGATCAACCGCGCGCCGCCGCGCACGCAGAGCGCCTTGCTGGAGGCGATGGCCGAACAGCAGGTCACCATCGACGGCGTCACCCATGCCCTGCCCGATCCGTTCTTCGTCATCGCCACGCAGAATCCGGTCGACCTGTCGGGCACCTTCCCGTTGCCCGATTCGCAGCTGGACCGCTTCCTGCTGCGCTTCTCGCTGGGCTATCCGAATGCGGAATCCGAGCGCGCGCTGCTGACCGGTGCCGACCGTCGCGAGCTGATCGCACAGGCCATGCCGGTGCTGGCCGATGGCGACGTGCAGGCGTTGCGTCGGGCCGCCGAACAGGTCCATGCCAGCGAGGCGCTGGTCGGTTACGTGCAGGCCCTGCTCGCGCGCAGCCGCCAGCATCCGGGCGTGCGCGTGGGCCTGTCGCCGCGCGCCGGCCTGGCCCTGCTGCGCGCCTCGCGCGCCTACGCCCTGCTGCTGGGCCGTGGCCACGTGCTGCCCGAGGACGTGCAGGCCCTCTTCATCGCCGTGGCCGGACATCGCCTGGTCGGCGAAGCCGAGGCCGGCAGCGGCACCAGCCTGGCCAAGGCGGTCCTGCACGCCGTTCCGGTGGATTGATGCGGGCGGCATGGCGCGAGCTGCGCACCTGGCTTGAATCGTTCGAGCGGCCACGCGCGCCGGAGCCATTACCGGTGCGGATCGGGCGCCGCCGCATCTACGTGCTGCCGACCCGCTTCGGCCTGTTCTATGCGCTGCTGGTCATGGCCATGGGCCTGGGCGCGCTGAACTACAACAACAACCCGGCGCTCATGCTCGCCCTGCTGCTGGGCGCTGCCGGCCTGGCCAGCCTGATCGCCAGCCACCTGCAGCTGTCGGGCCTGCAGATCGATGCGATGTCCGCCGAACCGGTGGCGGCCGGCGAAACGTCGTGGTTGCGCCTGGCGCTGTCCACGCGCGATGGCCGGCGCCGGCGCGGCCTGCGCGGTGACCTCGACGGAGCCGTGGGCTGGGCCGGCACCGGCGAGGACGGCAATGCCGAGCTCGCCCTGCCCGTGCCCACGCACCGACGCGGCTGGCTCGATCCCGGACGCATCCGCCTGTCCACGACCCAGCCGCTGGGCCTGGCCCGCGCCTGGTCGCGGGTGTGGCCGCGGCAGCCCCTGCTGGTCTATCCGCGCGCCGAAGCCCATCCGCCGCCGCTGCCCGATACCGGCATCGACGCGCAGCGCAGCCGCGTGCATCCGCAGGGCGAAGAGCCGCACCAGCTGCGCGCCTACCGCAGCGGCGACGCGCCGCGCTCGATCGCCTGGAAGCACAGCGCGCGCCGCGACACCCTGGTGGTGCGCGAATACGAACGCGCGCAGCAGCAGGACGTCCTGCTCGACTGGAACACGCTGCGCACGCTGGGATACGAAGCGCGGATCTCGCGCCTGGCCGGATGGGTCGACCTCGCCGAACGCGACGGACGCCGCTACCGCCTGCGCCTGCCCGGCCAGCCGCACCTGGGCCCCGGCCGCGGCCCCGAGCACCACCACGCCTGCCTGCGCGCCCTGGCCCTGCTGCCCGACGCATGAGCGCCCTGACCGCCACCTCCGACGCGCAGGCGCACGTATTGCTGGACCGCGGCAGTCGCGGCTGGGCGCTGGCCGCGGCCGCGTTCGCCCTGCTGCCGCTGCTGCTGAACCTGCCTTCCAGCCTCGGCCTGGGCTTCGGCCTCACCGCACCGGTGATGGCACTGCTGGCCTGGCGCAAGCCGCTGCCGGCCTGGCTGCGCGCGGTGCTGGCGCTGGCCATGATCCTGGCGGTCCTGGCGGTACTGGGCACGCGTCCGGGGCGCGACACCGGCTGCGCGCTGCTGGCGGCGATGCTGGCGATCAAGCCCAGTGAACTGCGCACCCTGCGCGACGCGCGCAGCCTGGTCGGATTCGCGCTGTTCGCGCCGTTCGCCGCGTTCCTGCTCGACCAGGGTCCGCTGGTGATGCTGCTCGCAGTGGCCGCGTTCCTGGCCGGGCTGCTGACCCTGCAGCGACTGGCCGACCTCGAAGCGGGCATCGCACCGCCGACGCTGAAGCAGCGCCTGACCACCACCGGGCGGCTGGTCGCGATCGGGCTGCCGCTGGCGCTGGTCGCGTTCTGGCTGTTCCCGCGGCTGGGCACGCCGCTGTGGGGCGTGCCCGAACGCGCGCTCGCACGCCCGGGCCTGTCCGACAGCATGAGCCCGGGCGGCTGGCTCGACCTGATGGCCGACGACACGCCGGCGATGCGCGCGCAGTTCCATGGAGCGACGCCTCGGGTGGACCAGATGTACTGGCGAGGACCGGTGCTGCTCGATTACGACGGCCGCACCTGGACCCGATCGCGCTGGCTGGAGGCGCTGCCACCGCCGCCGGTCCAATCCGGCCCGGTGCGCTGGAGCTACGACCTGGAAGTGGAAGCCACCGACCGGCGCGACCTGCCGGCGCTGGACCTGGTCACCGACATCCCGCAGGACGCGCATCTCAGCCACGGCTTCAGCCTGGTCACCGCGCGCCCGCTGTCGGTGGCCGCACGCTGGCAGCTGCAGTCGGCACCGCCGGCCACGTTCGACGTGCAGCTGCGCCCGACCGTGCGCCAGCATGCGCTGGCGCTGCCGCCCGACCACGATCCACGCACCCGTGCCCTGGGCCGCCAGTGGCGACAGGAGGCCGGCGACAACGACCAGGCGATCATCGACCGCGCACTGGACTGGATCCGCGCCGATTTCATCTACACCCTCGACACCGGGTTGCCCGGACGCAACGCGGTCGACGAATTCCTGTTCGATACGCGGCGCGGCTTCTGTGAACACTTCAGCTCGGCCTTCACCGTGCTCATGCGCTCGGCGGGCATCCCCGCGCGCGTGGTCACCGGCTACACCGGCGGCTACCGCAATCCGTTCGGCGACTACTGGATCGTGCGGCGCATGGACGCGCATGCCTGGGTCGAGGTGTGGCTGGACGGTCGCGGCTGGGTGCGCGTGGATCCCACCGCCGCGGTCGCGCCCGAGCGCATCTACGACACCCTCGAGCAACGCGCCGCCAACGCCGGCGGCGGCATGGAAATGCTTGGAGTAAGCAGTTTTGGCGACCTGGCCGACTGGATGCGACGCGGCTGGAACGACCTGGTGCTGGGCTTCGACGCGACCCGCCAGCAGGCGTTGCTGAGCCCGCTGGGCCTGGGCAAGCTGCAGCCTTCGCAGCTGCTGGCACTGTTCATCGCGTTCGCCGCCTTCGCCCTGGCGGGCATGGTCTGGCTGCTGGCCCGCGGCGAGCGCGAGCGCGACCCGCTGCTGCGCGCCTGGCACCGGCTCGGCCGTCGCTACGCCCGGATCGGGCTGGGCCGCCCGGCGCACGAACCGGCGCTGGCCTGGGCCACCCGGGTCGCTGCCGCCCACCCCCGCAGCGGGCAAGCCCTGCTCGCGCTCAGCCACCGTTTCGCTGCAACGCGCTACGCTCCAGTCCAAGGGGGGATGCGCAAGCTGCTGGACGACCTGCAGCGGCACCGCCCCTGATCATCAGGAGGCCACCATGTCCGCCCGCATCCCTTCATTCCGGATTGCCCTCGCCGCCGCCACGCTCGCACTGCTCAATGCCTGCGCGAGCGCGCCCCAACCGCTGCAGGGAACGTTCCTCGGCGTGACGCCCGAGCAGGCCGTCGTCGGACAGCAGATCGGCGCAAGCGTGCGCTGGGGTGGCCGCATCGTGCAGACCCTGCCCGGTCCGGACAGCACCTGCTTCCAGGTCGTGGCCACGCCGCTCAACGCCACCGGCCGTCCCGACAGCAACCTGGCCGACTCGGCGCAGGGCCGCTTCGTCGCCTGCCGCGCCGGCTTCTACGATCCGGAAGTGTTCGCGCCCGGTCGCGAAGTCACCTTCGTCGGTCGCGTGCAGGACACCGACTCGGTGCGCATCGGCGAATACGACTACCGCCTGCCGCGGATCGCCGCCGACGTGGTCTACCTGTGGCCGGTGATCAACGAGATCCGCGTCGTCTCCGATCCGTGGGGGCCTTGGGGCCCGTGGGGTCCGTGG
>NZ_PDWN01000003.1 GCF_010093205.1 Pseudoxanthomonas daejeonensis | reverse complement strand
GCCCAGCCCATGACCACCCCACCCCGCGCCGCCGCCGGCGATGCCACCCTGCCCGAGCGCGCGCGTATCGCGCGGGAACTGCTCGAAGCGATCCGCGACGACCGCAGCGTGCTCGACGCGCTCGACGACGACGAACGCATCGGCCTGCTGCAGGCCGTGGCGCTCGTGCACCATCCCGAACCGCGCACGCGACGCAAGCAGGCCAGGAACGACGCGCGCGAACGCGCCCGCGAGAAGGCCGAAAAGACCGAGGCTCTGCTCGACCAGACCGGGATCCGCACACTGCGGCGCAAGCCGGTGTTCACCACGCCCAACTACTTCCCGCCGCATCCGCCGGGCCAGCACGACCCGCGCAACAACGCGGTCGATCCGGTGTCCTCGTATGACGCCTCGCACGTGGCCTCGGTCGGCGAGTCGCCCGAACTGCTGCACTGCTACGTCTGCAAGCAGAAGTACACCCAGGTCCATCACTTCTACGACCAGATGTGCATGGCGTGCGCGGAGTTCAATTTCCGCAAGCGCACCGAAACAGCCGACCTGAGCGGCCGCGTCGCCCTGCTCACCGGCGGGCGGGTCAAGATCGGCTACCAGGCCGGCCTGAAGCTGCTGCGCGCCGGCTGCTCGCTGATCGTGACCACGCGCTTCCCGCGCGATTCGGCGCAGCGCTACGCGCAGGAACCGGACTTCGAACAGTGGGGCCACCGGCTGGAAGTGTTCGGCCTGGACCTGCGGCATACGCCCAGCGTCGAGGCGTTCTGCGCCGAACTCATCGCCACCCGCGACCGCCTCGACTTCATCGTCAACAACGCCTGCCAGACCGTGCGGCGCCCGCCGGCGTTCTACGCGCACATGATGGCCGGCGAGACCGCGGGCCTGCACACCCTGCCCGAGCACGTGCGCAAGCTGGTGGGCGGCTACGAAGGCGTGCGCGCCGCCGACCTGCTGCCCGGTGGCAGCCAGTCGCTGGTGGATGGCATGGCGCGCAACACGCCGGCCGGCCTGGCGCGCGCGGCGGAACTGTCGCAGGTGCCCTTGCTGGCCGACGAACTGCTCGGGCAGGCGCACCTGTTCCCGGAAGGCCGCGTCGACAAGGACCTGCAGCAGGTGGACCTGCGCGGAAGGAACTCATGGCGCCTGCAGATGGACGAAGTGCCCGCGGTGGAGCTGCTGGAAACCCAGCTGGTCAACGCGGTGGCACCCTTCATCCTCAACGCGCGCCTGAAGACGCTGATGCTGCGCACGCCCGAGCGTGACAAGCACATCGTCAACGTGTCGGCGGTCGAGGGCCAGTTCTACCGCAACTTCAAGACCACCAAGCACCCGCACACCAACATGGCCAAGGCCGCGCTGAACATGATGACGCGCACGGCGGCCGCCGATTACCACGGCGACGGCATCCACATGAACGCGGTGGACACCGGCTGGGTGACCGACGAGGATCCGGTGGAGATCGCCGCGCGCAAGATCATCGAGGAACGCTTCCACCCGCCGCTGGACATCGTCGACGGCGCCGCGCGCATCGTCGACCCGATCATCGACGGCATCAACACCGGCACCCACGTCTGGGGCCAGTTCCTGAAGGATTACGCGCCGACGGACTGGTGAGGCCCCGCCTCCCGCTTTTGTAGGAGCGGGCATGACCGCGACACCGAGGCGGCCGGAATCACGATGCCGCCGCCGCTTCGACGTCGTCGGTGTCGCGGTCATGCCCGCTCCTACAAAGGCATCTCCGGCCTGCCGCCCCGGTCGTCGCCGGCGTTGCCACCGCGCGGAAAACCCGCATCGGCTACCGGGAACAAGCCCGGACAAGGGAGCGCAGGCCAGGCAGGCCTGCGCTCCCTGCACAACTCAGAACCTGGCTTCGACGCCCAGGGTCACCATGTCGGCCCGATTGATCTCGGTCTCTTCGTAGCCACCGTAGTAGTAATAGGTGGTCGCGTAGGCGTGGTTGGTGTACATCAGGTTGACGTTGAAGTTACGCGTCGCGTCCACGCCGATGCCGAAGCTGGCGTAGCCGCCATCCACGTCGCTTTCGTCGTCGCCATCGCCGTCGGCCGACCAGTAGCCCAGGCGCGCGATCGCGAACCACGGGCTGCCTTCGCCAAAGTTGAAGCGCGCATTGGCGCCGACACTGCCGTAAGTGACCTTGCCGTAACGCCAGCCGTCATCGTCGGTCTCGGCCAACCGGCCACTGGCCAGCTCGATGCCGACCAAGGTGACGTCGCCGGCCTGCCAGCGGTAACCGCCATTGATGGCCGCCACGTTCTGGTCGACATCGTCATAGATCCAGCCCTTGCCCACCTGCGCACCCAGGAAGAACCCACCCTTGGGTTCGGCGGCAGGACGTGTATAGCCGTGCGGCGGCGGCGGGACGCTTGCCGGCGCTGCATAGGTCGGCGCCTGGACGGGCGCAGCCGTCTGCGACGCGGGTTGTGCTTCACCTTGAACCGGCGCGGGAGCGGCCGACGGCTGCTGTTCCTTGTTGCGATAGGCATCCCATGCCGGCGAGACCGACTGGGCACCGGCGCACGGGGCCAGCATGGCCAGAATGAGCGGCAGGACTACGGTTGCAGACTTCTTCACTACGGTATTTCCCCTGTTTGAGATGCATGCTTGCGGAGCGCGCACAACCACCCGCACGGGCCAGTGGCGCGTGCTGGAGGTCGTACGGGAGTGTTCCCAGGCGCCCCTATAGCGGATGCAGGCGCATCCGCAGTCCCTGGCGGGACGCGCGCATTCTAACGATCGCCGTCCCACACGGTGAGATTGGGGCGGACAGAATCGCTTCCGCCCCCTCATGCCTGCCGCAATTCCAACGGCTCAGTTCTTGGCCGTCTCCGGCTTGGCCGGCGGATCATCCGAAGGATGGTCGACCACATACAGCCAGCGTCCATCGATCTTCTTCTGCACATCGGTGAAGCGGCCGCTCTGGGTGAACTCGGCGCCGCTGGCCTTGTCGACCGCGCGGATGGCATAGGTGCCCCACGCCACCCGGGCATCGCCGATGCCTTCATGCCCGATCTCGGTCATCTGTACCTCCTTGACCGTGAAGCCACCCAGGAAGTGGGCGAACCCGTCGCGGATGGCGACGCGTCCCTGCGCCTTCGGACCACCGGGGAACCAGATGATCCCGTCTTCGGCGTAACAGGCCGCGACCGCATCGGCGTTGTTGGACTCGAAGCCGGCCTTGAAGCAATCGCCCGCCGAAGGCTCCTTGCCGGCCGCGACCGCCGACCCGGCCCACAGGGCCAGTGCGCAGAAGACGGCTTTCCCCACCCGATGCCTGTGCTGCATGTCGTTCTCCCTGGTGGCGTGCGCGGGATGGCACGCATGTCGGAGGCGAACGCGATGGCCCCGCCCGGGCGGCCAACACGCGCGCGGAAAGTGATGCCCGATCCTGTCGGCTACCCCCTCACTTCCCCAGCTCATACAGGTACTCCACGTACGACATCACCGCGCCGTCGTAGCCCTGCACGGCGGGGTTGCTGGATTCGATCAGGAAGTACTCATCCGGGGCGTGCGCGCCGCCGCCGTGGCCCAGGCCGAAGTGGGCGGCGGGCAGGCTGAGCGGGGCGTCGGTGAAGACGAAGCCCGGGTATGAGCCGGCGTTGCGTGGCCATAGCAGGGGCTTGATGCCGCGGCGTTCGAGCACGGCGCGCTGGGCCTGGATCAGTCCGGCGCCGGCGGAGGTCTGGGTGCCGTCGTAGCCGCCGCTGACGTTGACCTCGATGTCGCCGTAGCCGCGCTTTTCCAGGTGCGCCTTCAGCGCGGCGATCGCGTCGTCCTTCTTCATGCCCGGGACCAGGCGGAAATCCATCTTGGCCACCGCGCGGCCGGGCAGCACGGTCTTGCCGCCGGGGCCGGTGTAGCCGGCGACCAGGCCTTCGATGTTGACCGTGGGCTGGGAGACCAGGCGCTCGTTGGCCTGCCGCCAGGCCAGGTCGCCGATCCAGTGCTCCACGCCCAGCTGTTCCTTGGCCTTGGCTTCGCTTCGCACCTGGGCGGCGGCGGCGACCATCACCCGGTGCTCGGCGCTGATCGGCGGCGCCTTCGGATAACCGTCGATGGTGATGATGTTGCCGTCCTCGGAAACCAGCGTGTCCAGCGCCTTGACCAGGTGCCAGACGGGGCTGTCGACCATGGCCTTGAGCGAGGAATGCACGTCCTTCTTCGGGCCGCGTCCCCACTTCTCGCCGCTGGCGACCAGCTCCAGTTCGATCACGCCCTTGGCGCCCAGGGAAATGGTCACGTTGCCATCGGAATCCTGCGCCGCGTACGGCATGAACACGCCGACCGAATCGCGCAAGACCTCTTCCACTTCCGGGCGATGCACCAGCTGGCCGATGTGCGGCGAGCCGATCTCCTCCTCGCCCTCGGCCACCAGCACCAGGTTCACCGGCAGCGGCTGCCCGGATTCGCGGATCGCGTGCAGTGCGCCGAGGAACGCGGCCTGCGGGCCCTTCTGGTTCACCGCGCCGCGCCCCATCAGCACCTTGCCCAGGCCCGGCTTGTCGACCAGCCGCGACTCCAGCGGCGGCGAGGACCATTCGGCCGGGTCGTACTGCTTCACGTCGTACATGAAGTACAGGCCCACGGTCTTCTCGGCGCCGGCATCGAGCGTGGCGAACACGCCCGGCTTGCCGTCGGTGTCCAGGATCTCGACCTGCTGGAAGCCGGCCTCGCGCGCCAGCCTGGCCATGTACTCGGCACCCTCGCGCGCATTGAGGTCTTCGGCGGCGATGGACGGCAGCGCGATCCAGTCCTTCAACCGCTTGAGCGAGACGTCGTGCTGGGCGGTGACGGTGCGCTCGATGGCGGCGAGGTCCGGCTCGGCGGCCATGGACAGGCCTGGCAGGCCGAGCAGGACCGCGAGGACGCAGGCCGCAACCGCACGGCGTCGAACGGGGACGGACGGGTGCATGTGGCGCTCCGGCTGGGGTGGTGTCGATGGCGATGCTAACCACTCGCGGGCGCTCGTGCGGCGGCGCGAGCCGCGCCGTCGCAGGACGCTTGCCAGGACCGCGCCGGGTCCCGGTGGCGCGGTCCAGCCCGCCGTGCGGATCAAGGCTATTCGGCGGCACCGGCTGGGGCGTGGGCGGGCGGCCTGTGATCGCCTGAAGCCGCTCGACCGACGCACGGCCCGACGAGTGCGCGCACCCCCTGGCGCCGCCCGGCGCGCACCTGCACGCGGAGTCACAGGTGACCCTCGCGTTTGTAGGAGCGGGCATGACCGCGACACCGAGGCAGCCGGACCCACGATGCCGTCGCCCGTGCCGGTGTCGCCGGTGTCGCCGGTGTCGCCGGTGTCGCCGGTGTCGCCGGTGTCGCCGGTGTCGCCGGTGTCGTCGGTGTCGTCGGTGTCGCCGGTGTCGCGGGTGTCGCGGGTGTCGCGGGTGTCGCAGGTGTCGCCGGTGTCGCCGGTGTCGCCGGTGTCGTCGGTGTCGTCGGTGTCGCCGGTGTCGCGGGTGTCGCGGGTGTCGCGGGTGTCGCGGGTGTCGCAGGTGTCGCCGGTGTCGCCGGTGTCGCCGGTGTCGCCGGTGTCGTCGGTGTCGTCGGTGTCGTCGGTGTCGTCGGTGTCGTCGGTGTCGCGGTCATGCCCGCTCCTACAACAGCAGACCCCGCGCCCCATCGATCACACCGGCGCGCACGTGCGATTACCTGCCCGCATCCCAGACCCGCCCCGACGCGGTGCCGCTCTTTTCCACCAGGAAGACCTCCACCGCGAAGACCTGGTAGGTGGGGTCGTCGCTGGCGTCGAAGTTGTCCAGGTTGGGGAGCTTCCAGCCGTTGGCTTCCCAGGCCTTCACGTGGTCGGCAAAGATGATCTTGTGGTCGACCCCGAGCGGCATCTGCTCGCTGGGCTTGCTCCAGTACTGGTAGAACGTCTCGGTGTTGTTGATCGAGGGCTTTTCCCTGCGCACGGTGCGCCAGGTGGTGTACTCCACGCCGTTGCTGACGAAGGTGATGCCCTGCTCGCCGCCCTGCGCCGGCGTGCGGACCCAGCGCTGGATGATGTAGTACTCGACCAGGTGGGCCGGATCGGCCGGATCCATCGTCTTGTCGTAGCCCCAGCCATACAGGGTCACGTAGCTCGCGCCCGCGTCCTCGTCGAGGCGGTAGCCGATCACGCGGTTGCGGTCGCCGCTTTCCCAGCCCGGCCCACCGACGTAGTTGTAGTCCCCACCGATCCAGTCGATCTTGAAGTTCCCCTGCTCGTCCAGCTTGAACGCCGCTTCGCCACCGTCCTTCCAGTGGGTGAAAAACAGATCGCCCACGTGGCCGGTCGCATGGCTCCGGGTGAGCAGCGTCTCACCGGCAAAACGCTGGGTGTAGGCCTTGAACTTGGTGATCGGGGGCTTGCCCTTGTCCGCAGGCGCGGACTGGGGAGGCGGCGCATCGGAGGCCGAGGGCGTGGCGCAGCCGGCAATGCCCAGGATCAGGGCGCAGGTCAGGATCGAGGTCGCGAGGCGGTAGGTCATGGGGTGGCGTAACAAACCTTGGGTTTCTGCACGGGAAAGACGACCGTAGCATCCGCCACGGCGGAATGTTCGCGCCCGGCGACCGTCGTAGGCACGGGTGATCGGAGAAGCCAGCCGCGAATCCGACGGCCCGTGAGCGGGCAATACCGCCTGCGCATCGATCGACCGGCGGGTACCGGAACGCCGCCCTTGCAGGAGCGGGCATGCCCGCGACACCGACGCCCTCGGCACGGGCGACGGCATCGTGATTCCGGCCTCCTCGGTGTCGCGGTCATGCCCGCTCCTACGCAGAGCACCCGCGCCCCACCGTGCCAATTCCCAACGCGAACGCGCCGCCCTATCGTGTCGATCCCCACCGCCGCCGCACGTCGCCAGGTTGTATCCGGAGCCCCCGGCTCCATGGACCACAAGGAGCGCACATGAAGATCGTCACCAGCCTCAGCTTCCAGGGCCAATGCCGCGAAGCGTTCGAGTTCTACGCCAAGGTGCTTGGCGGCAAGATCACCTTCGCCCTGCCTTACAGCGAGGCGCCGCCGGAGATGCAGGTCAGCGATCCCAAGCACAAGGACTGGCTGATGCACTGCTGGCTGGAGGTGGGCGACCAGGCCCTGATGGGCGCGGACATGCCTCCGGAATGGGCGCCGAACATCGACAAGCCCAAGAACGGCTTCGACGTCAGCCTGCACACCGACGACGTGGCCCAGGCCCGGCGCTGGTTCGAGGCGCTGTCCGAGGGCGGCAGGCAGGTCATGCCCCTGGCCGAGACCTTCTGGTCGCCCGGCTTCGGCTCCCTGGTCGACCGCTTCGGCATCCCGTGGATGGTCAACACCAATCCTCCTGCCGACCCGAAGTGAACCCGCGGTCGGAGCCTGGAACCCGGGCGATCGGGAAAAAAGCTCGATCCACCGAGCCTTGACCCTCACACGCCGAGTCCAGAACTCGGCCGATGGAGTCCCCGACTCGACACACCGAGTCCCAGGCTCGGTCGGCCGAGTCCGGAGCCCCGCGTGCCGAGTTCCAGACCTCATCGACCGAGTCCAAAGCTCGACACACCGAGTTCCGATCCTCACGCGCCGAGTCCAGAGCTCGGCGCACCGAGTCCGGAACTCCATCGACCGAGTTCCGGACTCTGACGGTTGCAAAAGAAACGGCCGCGCGCGCCAAGGGGGCGGGGCGGCCGTGGAAGGTGCAGCGAGGGGTTAGCCCGGGTCGGGCTCCGGTGCACCCCGGCGCTGGGGAGAGACGGCGCCGGCGGGGGAACTGAGGCAAACGGGAAAGGCGGCGCGGCTCAGGCCTCGGCCGGTTCCGGCTCGGCGCTGCGGCTGCGGGCCCATCGGCTGGAAAGCTCCTTGCGCAGGCCGTCCAGGCCCTGCTGCCTGCCCGACACCTTCAGCAGCGCATAGCCCTCCAGCGCCGCGTCCATCACGTCGGCGCCCAGCGCCATCTCGGTGTCGCGGCCGCGCTCGGCCAGGCGCTGCACCCGGTCCAGCAGCGGCGCCAGCTGGTCCAGCGCCAGCAGGTCGGCCTGCGCCTCGGCCAGCTCCAGCCCCGGCGGCACGATCTGCGGGTTCTGCGCCAGCACGCGCAGGGTCTGCCGGCAGAACACCTCCGACTTCTGCCCCATCTTGGTCAGCCGCCGGCGCTCGCCGATCGACAGCGACACCAGCCCGGCCAGGGCCTGCTCCAGCGCGGTGACGGCCTGCTCGGCCTGCGCCAGCTGCTCGTTGCTCAACTCCAGGGACACCAGGTTCTGCGACACGGCGGTTCTCCTTTTCCGGTGAGCCGGCCACGATTGACCGGCGGACGCAGGGTCAACGGAAAAGTGCCGTGGGCGTAGTCGGCCCGCGCCGCGCTGGCGTGTCAGGCAATGCCCAAGTTCGTGTAGGAATTTTCCGAATGAAGCGGCCGGATCGACCTGTCTCTCCTCCTGAGACGCACCCACGGCACCCTTGATCTGCGCGCATCCGCGCGCGAACGAGGACTGCCAACGATGGACAGGTACCACGTGAACAACACTCCGCAGCCCAACGGAGACCATGAAGTCCACAAGGACGGCTGCTACTGGCTTTCGCGTGCTTCGAGCACGCGTGATCTGGGACTGCATTCGTACTGCGCCACCGCGGTGGCGGCTGCCAGGGGCATCTACCGGACGGCGAACGGGTGCGCGACGTGCGCGCCCAGCTGCCACACCGGTTAGGTCACCGGTCAAACCGTTGTCCTTCGGCGCCGCAGGGCGCCGCCTTTTTGCCCTCTTCCACCACGGGACATTTCCGGACAGAATGTCCCCATCTTTCCCGGAGTCAACAATGGACGTCTACGAGCTGCTCGACCGCGCATTGAAGCAATTCAGCCCCAAGGAAGTGGGCCTGGCTCTGGAAGTCGACCCCAAGACCGTCCGCCGCTGGCACCTCGGCGAGACAAAACCCCCGGCCTATGTGGCCGACGCCATCCGCCAGCGCCTGCTGCCGCTGGGCGAGCCGCCGTCGGACCCGGGGAAGTTCACCTTCATCGACCTGTTCGCCGGCATCGGTGGCATCCGCACCGCCTTCGAACAGCAGGGTGGCCGCTGCGTGTTCACCAGCGAGTGGGACCCGTACGCCCGCAAGACCTACGCCGCCAACTTCCATGACGGCCCGGACCACGTGTTCGCCAGCGACATCACCAAGGTCCACGAGGATGACGTGCCGGAGCATGACGTCCTCCTGGCGGGTTTCCCCTGCCAGCCGTTCTCCATTGCCGGCGTGTCCAAGAAGAACGCGCTTGGCAGACCGCACGGCTTCTCCGACAAGACCCAAGGCACCCTCTTCTTCGACGTCGCCCGCATCATCGCGGCCAAGCGGCCCAAAGCTTTCCTGCTGGAGAACGTCAAGAACCTTGTCAGCCACGACAAAGGCCGCACCTTCTCCACGATCATCGACGTGCTGCAGAACGAACTCGGCTATCACGTGAAGTTCCGGGTCATCAACGGCAAGCATTTCGTGCCGCAGCACCGCGAGCGCATCATCATCGTCGGCTTCCGCGATACCGCGGATTTCAGCTGGGACGATCTGGAACTGCCTGCATACGAGGACGCCCCCAAGCTGGGCAGCATCCTGCATAGCGAGAACGGCAAGGAATCCGGGGACATCCCGTCGCTCGGCCCGAAGGGCAAGGTCCTGGACAAGTACATCCTGTCCGACAAACTCTGGGACTACCTGCAGAACTATGCAGCCAAGCATCGCGAAAAAGGCAACGGCTTCGGCTTCGGCCTGGTGACTCCGAAGGACACCGCCCGCACCCTATCGGCCCGCTACTACAAGGACGGCTCTGAAATCCTGATCTCCCGCGGCGCTAAGAAGAATCCGCGCCGGCTGACTCCGCGCGAGTGCGCCCGCCTGATGGGCTTCGGCGACGATTTCCGGATTCCAGTGTCCGACACCCGCGCCTACAAGCAGTTCGGCAACTCGGTGGTCGTACCGGTGATCGCCGAGGTCGCCCGGATCATGGTGCCGCACCTGGAAGAGAAGAAGGCGGCACCGGCCAAGCGATCCCGCAAAGCCGCCTGATGGCCGACATCATCAGCCCGGAACGGCGTTCCGCGCTGATGTCGCGGATCCGCGGCAAGGACACGAAGATCGAACTGGAGGTCCGTCATGGCCTCCACGCACTGGGGTTCCGCTACCGGCTTGGGGGCGCCGGCCTGCCCGGCAGGCCAGATATCGTTCTGCCGAAGTACCGCACTGTGGTGTTCGTCCACGGTTGCTTCTGGCACCAGCATGGTTGCCATCTGTTCCGCTTGCCCAAGACGCGAACTGAGTTCTGGAAGGCGAAGGTGGATGCGAACCGGGTCCGGGATCTGAGAGCGGAGGCACAGCTGAGGGAGCTGGGCTGGCATGTGGAGACGGTGTGGGAGTGCCAGCTCCGTGGGAAAGCAGACAGCGAACGATCCGAAGCGATCCTCGCGCTTGCACGCAGCGTGAAACGCAGGTCCGGACAGGTGTCTAGGCCCCCTCGGTGACATCCACCAGCCGCGTCTTCTCGTAAAGCCCGGATATTCTTCGACTGTCCACTCTGAACTGGCTCCTTCGCTTGAGCTGCGGACGTTTCGAACCCGCCTGTTCGATCTTCATCCCCGGATCGTAATAGACGACCCCGTCCGCAAACGCGCGCAACAACAACTTGAACTTGGCACCTTCTGCCAGCAGCACATCCTTCCCGTAGCGATATCGGATGTCGGGTTTGCGCTGGATCTGCGATGGCACGTAAGCAGCCTGGGCATGCTTCTTCCGCCAGTGGTCCATCAACTTTGAGAACGACCATTCGGCCGCGACCTCATCTGTCGAATCGAGGAGCTGGACGCCGCCAGACGCGTCGATCACACCCGAATCAGCGTCATATCCACGCAGCATCAGTCGCAGCCCCGTCAGACCATGGGGCTGGGCACCTGACCGGTAGACACCTCCGAAGTTGAGACGATCCTGCCGCCCCGTCCGGTCTGGGTACCCCCACTTGCGGACAAAGAGCTCTGCGCCCTGATCCACATAAAATCCACCTGAGGGCTCTGGCGTCATCAAGGTGATTCTGGATACACGAGGCCTCGCAATGGAGAAGACACCATGCTGCTTGACCTCCCACCCATGAAAGTCGGGCTCCGACTTCCCGTTAGCCCTGATCCCCAGATGGCTCTCCAGCGTAACGCCTCCGCAGTTCGTCCCCGTGCACGGCGAGAACGATCCATCCGCTTCCAGATAGACCGGGTCAAGCCAGCCTGCCAGATGGATATGGCGCAGCCGGGAGATGAGAAGGCTCTGCGACGAAGAACCCTGGGTGCCGCGTAGCTCGAATCGATGAAGAACACCGTAGGGCTCTCCATCGTGCGTGCGAAGTGCGCGTGCCTCTTCACTTTCCGGCGGGAACGCCACCGCGACAGTTCGCCCATCTTCAAGCGGAGCGAGCACAAGCACTCGGCCCGGAGCTCTGCCATGACGGCCGATATCGAAGAGTCCGGATGGTGCCGCAGGACAGCTCCGCAGAAACCCTGAGAGCCTGACTTCGCTGTACTGGGGATACATGATCAGCTTGGCATGGGGCGCCCGCACCAGCTCCCCTGACGGCATCAGCCACTGCAGATCCATCTTGGCGCGGAAAATAGGGCCCCGCTTCCCCCGGCCCTGCTTGGCTGACGTCCCGGAAACCGTCTCGACTTCGCCGGACGGAATCTTGCCCAACGCAGAGACATCCCCCGCCAGATATATCTGGTTCTTGCTATTGTCGTTTGGCGCCAGCCGCTTGACCAGAACTTCCCGCGCGCCAAGGTCTGCGAGCCGTCGCCCAAGACTGGTCAGCGGGAACACCCTGTCTGAACCAGCGGCCGAGCCATCGTCTAGGTGGCTACCCATCTATTCCCCCAAACCACATTCGGAACTGCAAAGGCAAGTAACCACTCCGGTACGCACAGCAAAGAAAGCTCATTCCCTCAACGTCCCGTCGCCCCCGGAAAGTTCACTCTATCCCCTGTTTCGGAAGACCTAGTTGCGGCTTCCTACTTTGAAAAGTGCACTCTGACCCCTGTTTCCCCTGTTTTACCCGCTCAATATGAAGAGCGGTTCAATCGCCTAGGGGATGTGCCCTAGGTCCACTGTCCGAAGAATCCGGGTCGCTCCAACCTGACCTCATTTTCGACATTAACGCGACCGGACATGCAGCAGAATATCGGGCGGCACCTCGCTTTCGATCACTTCGTACGCGTGATAGACAGGCCCGCCCAGATATCCCGTTAGGACAAATTTCAAAAACTTCGCGTCGTGAACGCCAAAGAAGTGACCTGCACCGTCACTGACCGCCGCATATAACGCCGCTTGAGCATCGTCATCTCCCACAGTCATCGGCGCTACGAGCCCCCCCCCCGCCCAGTAAGGAAGCGGCCCATGCTTGGGGTTAGCCTCATAACGCGGAAGTAAACGACGAAGTCCATCAGGCTCATGCACGGAAGGGCAATCCCCTCGCCGGCGCCCCATCACGTTATCCAAATCAACAGCGTCAGATACACAGGCCGGCGAACCACCAAATCCCGCAAGCAACGTTGTATCCATTAATTCGTTCGACGCATCACCAACGATGCGCTCCCCTCCCCCCGAGAGAGAATGCTCTGAATAGGTGATAGTCGCCCGCCGAGCGCGTCGCGTTGCGCCGTACCATCTGAGCCGCAGATCGCGATTCAGATGGCCAAAACATTCTGCGAGAACCGTACTACCGCGCAGGATGCACCGCCGCTCAATATTCGCATCAAAAGAGAGAACAATCGTCCCCACTGAAAGACCAGGCCGAACCAGCTCGAAGCAAGAGAGCAAAGCGCGCACAGCGCGCTCCGCGTCGGCCGTGGTGTTGAATTGCCGATTTGCCGACAATGTATTAATGGTTATCTCGATCGTCATAAACGGGACAAATCATGCTCCATCTGATCGAAAAATCCTTCAGGCCAGCGATTTATCCCGCCATCTTTGTCAACAATTAGCGGAAAGACCTTTGCCGCCCCCATCTCTCCGGCGAAGAAAATTACCTTGATCAACTGATGATTCAATGCACCATCATGCACCGCCAATCGCATCCCATTCAGCACATGATCGCTGTGACTCTCCACCACAACCTGCACACCGGCCTGAGCAAATTTTGCAAGAAGCCACCCCATCCGTGATTGAGCACGGGGATGAAGATGCGCTTCTGGGCTATCAATAACGATCGTTTGCCCCACCCTAGCTGTGACCAAAGCGACGACTATTGGAAATGCGTAGCTGTAACCGTAACCAACATTCGCCGGCCGCCGCCACTCACCAAATTCCGACGTTCGAAATTGCAAGTTCAGCAGCGAAAGGTGGCTGAAAAACTGAACATTGACCCCCGCACCAGGGAATAGCCACGACATCCACTCGTCTATAACTTTGCGAACAGTGTGCCCCCCTGAATCCGAGTGCCGTCGCTCCTCAAGTACCGCTTCGTCAGCGAACCTGTTGTACTCAAATGCGGCATAACGTCCATCAGCGCCAACATCTCTAGCGCCGCTGTCCAAGTCCGGCACGGGATAGTCATCTGGAGTCGCCTGCCTAACCGCACCTATGAACGAAAGCCGACGAAGGCTGCTGAAAACTGACTGATCGTCTCCCCCCTCATGAGTCTGGCCCGACGAAGAACTGAAAGACAGGGATCTCTCACCGGGTCGAGCCCTTAGTGTCCACCGCCTGGATTCCGTCTTGGTGGAAACCGTGAAATCCACAGCTTCGCTTCTGGAGCCCATAGGTATCACATCACCCACTGAGCCGAGCCGCACGAACTTCCCGTTAAGCGGAAACTTTTTTACAGGGAAGCCGCCCGCGCGCATGGCTTGAGCCAGCAGCAACAGCGGCTGCAGCGCACTTGATTTCCCTCCGCTATTAAATCCTGTAAGCAGAGTAAGCTGGCCGAAGTCAACATCCAGCCTCTCAAAGCACTTGAAGTTACAAATATTGAGTGACGTGATCACAAGGTCGCGCTCATCACAGCGTTTCGCGCCGCGGAGAAGCGCGCCCTTACTGCCGCTGTACTGTTGGTCGAATATGTAATCGCCTTGATAAAACCTTCATCTTCCTCAAGTTCTAAGATTTTCGCTTTTAAGGCACGCCGCACATGCTCATTGCCTAGAGCAGAATCAGCAATGTCAAGCATCGAAACCGCACAAACTTCGAATAGTGAAATATTAATTATTGAGCGCGCCGCCCAAGTTTGATTTACAAACAATGACTTTCTAAAGGCGTGCTCACCGAACAGAATTCGATTTAAATCCATCACAGCATCAAAAGACCGCCGCAACTCTACGCGCTCCTTCTCCGAGAGCTTTGACAGCTTCAGAAGTCCGGACGCCAGAAAGGCATCCATATCGCCAGTCGTATAAGCGAGCTCTCCAAGCAAGTAAAACGCACAAAAACGATTTACCGCCTCTCTGTCACGCATAGTCTTGGTGTTTAACCTGCGATCCGTAGCGACCTGAAATGCATGGCCTTCAGTTGCCTCGCGAAGCCACGTTGTAGCCGGCCCGTTGTAAAGAGCATTCCGCATCTGCTGCCGCGTAAGTGGCTCACCACTATTAACCCGCTCAAAAATATCCAAACGCGCCCGTTCGGGAGCCTTGGCATCAAGAATATACATGGTCAACTGAGTATCAAGCACCCTTTCTCGAAGATTAATTGTCAAATCCTCAAAGTATTTCCCCTCCAAAGGATGCTCTCCCTTAGAAGTCGATCCAGCAGCAACAAGTCCGGTTAAGCGGAACTGGTTATTGATGAAGCGAGTAAGTGTGGTAAGCCTCTGCAGCCCATCTACAACAATGATTCTCCCATCGGGAGCCTCGGCTACATAGAACACTGGAAGGGGGATGCGCATGACACAACTCTCGATAAGCTTCGACTGCTTCGAGGTAGGCCAAACAAACTCCCTTTGAAAATCGGGATCCAGTATGTATCGACCCTTCTCAATCCGGCCCACGACCTCCGCTACAGTGCGCAGTTCAGTTCGAACAAAAACGGAGTCAAGCGGATAGTCGCCCCAGCCGTCGCCGGAGGAGTCATCAGCACCCTCAACGTCGTCCATTAGCTCATTTGTCGTCATTAATTTGCCTAGTTTTCGACGCTGACAGTGTCAAATATGTCATGACCACTACATATTCCGCCGATACTCCCCGCCCACGTCATACAGCGCATGGCTGATCTGACCGAGGCTGTGGGTCTTGACCGCTTCCACCAGCGCCGCGAAGACGTTCCCCCGCCTGCGCGCCGTGTCCTGAAGATACGCCAGGCCGTGGCCGTCGTGAATCTCGCCGGGGTCCTCGCCCTCCTCCACCCGGTGGCCGTGGCCGGTTTCCCCTTCCGGGGCCAGGTGGTTGCGTGAGGCCTGCCAGCCGCGCACGTTCTCGATCTGCTGGGCCTTCTCGGCCTCGGTGGAGCGGATCAGCTCGATCTCGGTGGCCACCTCGCCGGCGTGTTCCTTGGGCAGGAAGGTGTTGACGCCCACCAGCGGCAGCGAGCCGTCGTGCTTCTTGTGCTCGTAGTACATCGACTCTTCCTGGATCTTGCCGCGCTGGTACATGGTGTCCATGGCGCCGAGCACGCCGCCGCGCTCGCTGATGGCCTCGAACTCCTTGTAGACCGCTTCCTCGACCAGGTCGGTCAGGTACTCCACCGCGAAGCTGCCCTGCCACGGGTTCTCGCAGAAGTTCAGCCCCAACTCCTTGTTGATGATCATCTGGATGGCCACCGCGCGGCGCACGCTCTCCTCGGTGGGCGTGGTGATGGCCTCGTCGTAGGCGTTGGTATGCAGGCTGTTGCAGTTGTCGAACAGCGCGTAAAGGGCCTGCAGCGTGGTGCGGATGTCGTTGAACTGGATCTCCTGCGCGTGCAGTGAGCGGCCGCTGGTCTGGATGTGGTACTTCATCATCTGGCTGCGCTCGTTGCCTTGGTAGCGCTCGCGCATGGCGCGGGCCCAGATCCGGCGGGCGACGCGGCCGATGACGGTGTACTCCGGGTCCATGCCGTTGCTGAAGAAGAAGCTCAGGTTGGGCGCGAAGTCGTCGATGTGCATGCCGCGCGCCAGGTAGTACTCGACGATGGTGAAGCCATTGGACAGGGTGAAGGCGAGCTGGCTGATCGGGTTCGCCCCGGCCTCGGCGATGTGGTAGCCGGAGATGGACACCGAGTAGAAATTGCGGACCTGGTGGTCGACGAAGTACTGCTGGATGTCGCCCATCATGCGCAGGGCGAACTCGGTGCTGAAGATGCAGGTGTTCTGGGCCTGGTCTTCCTTGAGGATGTCGGCCTGCACGGTGCCGCGCACGGTCTTGAGCGTTTCGGCCTTGATCGCCGCGTAGGTGTCGGCGTCGACCAGCTGCTCGCCGGTGACGCCGAGCAGGCCCAGGCCCAGGCCGTCGTTGGTCGGCGGGAGGTCGCCGTGGTAGCGCGGGCGTGGCTTGCCGGCGAACAGGGCTTCGATCTTCTTTTCGGCCTCGGCCCAGCGCTGCGGGTCGGCCTTGAGGTGCTTCTCGACCTGCTGGTCGATGGCGGTGTTCATGAACATCGCCAGGATCATCGGCGCCGGGCCGTTGATGGTCATCGACACGCTGGTGGTCGGCGCGCACAGGTCGAAGCCGGAGTACAGCTTCTTCATGTCGTCCAGGGTCGGCACGTTGACCCCGGAGTTGCCGATCTTGCCGTAGATGTCCGGGCGCGGCGCCGGGTCCTCGCCGTACAGGGTGACCGAGTCGAATGCGGTGGACAGGCGCGCGGCCGGCTGGCCGACGGACAGGTAATGGAAGCGGCGGTTGGTGCGCTCGGGCGTGCCTTCGCCGGCGAACATGCGGATCGGGTCTTCGCCGGTGCGGCGGTACGGGTAGACGCCGCCGGTGTACGGGTAGCTGCCGGGCAGGTTCTCCTTGCCGAGGAAGGTCAGCAGCTCGCCCCACGACTTGTAGGTGGGCGCGGCGATCTTGGGGACCTTCTGGTGGCTCAGGGACTCGCGGTAGTTCTCGACGCGGATGGTCTTGGCGCGGACCTGGTATTCGGTGAATTCGTCGGTGATGGATTTCAGGCGCCCGGGCCATTCGCGCAGCTGGCGCAGGGCTTCGTTGGAGAGCGACTGCACGGCGTCGTTGTAGCGCTGGCGCAGGGTGAGCAAAGACCGGTCCGGCGCTTCCCCTGTAGGACCGCGATTCATCGGCGACCCGACGCCGTCGCGCATGCCCGCGTTCGACACCGTTGCCGGGTCATCCGACGGCTTCGTTGAGTCATTGCCCGTGTCGCCGATAAATCGGGCTCCCACAAGGCTGGCGTCGCGAACAGGGAGGCCGTCGCGGCCGGGAGATGCGTTGCGACCGGCGCGGGCGCCATCGGTGACCAGGGCATCGGCGGGATAGAGGCCGAGGGCTTCGGGCAGGCTTGGGTCGCCCAGGTCGCGCAGGGATTCCCAGTACGACTGCGCGCGGCTGGCGGTGTCGGCTTCGGTCTCGATGCGGCGGTTGATGCCGCGGCCCTGCTCGGCGATCTCGGCCAGGTAGCGCACGCGCGCGCCGGGGATCAGCACGGTGGCACGCGGCTCCTTGAGCGTGGTGTCGATCTGCGGGGTCCACTTGTCCGCCGGCAGCGACAGCTTGGTCGACAGCAGGCGGCACAGGTTGGCGAACATCCAGCTGATGCCGGGGTCGTTGAACTGGCTGGCGATCGTCGGATAGACCGGGATGTCGGCGTCGGCGGTGCTGAAGGCGGTGCGGTTGCGCTTCCACTGCTTGCGCACGTCGCGCAGCGCATCCTCGGCCCCGCGGCGGTCGTACTTGTTGAGCACGATGAGCTCGGCGTAATCGAGCATGTCGATCTTCTCGAGCTGGCTGGCCGCGCCGTAGTCGGAGGTCATGACGTACATCGGGAAGTCGACCAGGTCGACGATTTCCGAATCGGACTGGCCGATGCCGGCGGTCTCCACGATCACCAGGTCGAAGCCCAGCGACTTGAGGTAGCCGATGCAATCCTTGAGCACCGCGTTGGTGGCCACGTTCTGGCGGCGGGTGGCCATCGATCGCATGTAGACGCGATGGCTGCGCAGCGAGTTCATGCGGATGCGGTCGCCCAGCAAAGCGCCACCGCTGCGACGACGCGTAGGGTCGACCGAGATCACCGCCATGCGCATCGCCGGGAAGCTGGCCAGGAAGCGGTTGAGCAGTTCGTCGGTGACCGAGGACTTGCCGGCGCCGCCGGTGCCGGTGATGCCGATGACCGGGGTGCGGCCGGAGGCCAGCTGCCACTGCTTGCGCAGGCGGGCCAGTTCGACGTCGGCGTGGTCGCCATCCTCGATGGCGCTGAGGGCGCGGCCGATGGAGATTTCGTCGGCGGTGGACGGCGGCGTTGTGGTGGGGGATGCGGCGTTGGGGCCGGTGGCACCGGCATCGGCGAGGGCGCGACCGGGGGCATTGCCACGAACGGCATCGGCACGGTTGGCCTCGACACGCGCGGCGCTGGCACGGGCGACGACGTCTTCGATCATCTCCACCAGGCCCATCTTCATGCCGTCGTTGGGGTGGTAGATGCGTTCGACGCCGTAGGCTTCCAGTTCGCGGATTTCCTCGGGGGTGATGGTGCCGCCGCCGCCGCCGAACACGCGGATGTGCGACGCGCCCTTCTCGCGCAGCATGTCGACCATGTACTTGAAGTACTCGACGTGGCCGCCCTGGTAGCTGGACAGCGCGATCGCGTCGGCGTCTTCCTGCAGCGCGGCGCGGACGACGTCCTCGACGCTGCGGTTGTGGCCCAGGTGGATGACCTCGGCGCCCTGCGCCTGGATCAGCCGGCGCATGATGTTGATCGCCGCGTCATGGCCGTCGAACAGGCTGGCGGCGGTGACGAAGCGCAACGGGGTGGCGTCGGGGTTCGGCTGCGGGGTGACTTCCGAGGAGCGGGGACTGGCGGGCGTGCTCATGCGTGCGCTGCTTGAATCAAGGACTTGGGCCAGATTCTAGTGCTTGCAGGCGAAACGTATGGGTGCGCTGCAGCGTGACTTTGGCCGGTGGGGATGGCGCCGCCCTGTAGGAGCGGGCATGACCGCGACACCGACGCCCCTGGCCGGGGTGACGGCCCCGTGATTCCGATCGATGGCTACGGTGCGCGGATGCCTCGTGATTCCGACCGGGGATTCGGCACGGGCGGCGGCATCGTGGTTCCGACCGCCTCGGTGTCGCGGTCGTGCCCGCTCCTACAACGGCCGCGTCTGCGTTGCCGCCGCGGCCGTTCGATGCGCCACACCGCCGGCAAGCCCGCCCCGACCGGCCATCGGGCGCCCTGGGGAGAACCGCCCTGTCGAGGGGGCGGGCTTGCCGGCGGTGCGGCACACAGGCCGTCGAAACGGCGCGACCGTTCGTGCCCGGGCCTGATGCCACCTACCTAACCTGCGCACGTCACGTCCTCACGCAAACCCGAACGGCAGGTTCGGCGAGGACACCACGCGTTCCCCCACGACCTCGCCGTGCAGGAAGCGCAGGGTGGCGTCGATCACCGTGGCATCGCCGGCGATGCGGTGGTGGCCCAGGCCGGTGGTGGTGAGCAGGCGCGCGTCAGGCCACAGGCGGGCGTAGCGCTCGCCTTCGTCCCACGGCACGTCGTCGTCTTCCAGGTCGTGCACGACCAGCGCCGGCGCGGCCATGCGCGGGGCGTGGTGCTGGGCGGCGAAGCTGTCGACCGGCAGGCCGATCTGGCGCTCGAAACCTTCGAACATGCGCGCCACCAGCGGCGGTGCCAGGCCGATCATCCGGCCGAAACGGCCACCGGCCGCGCGCAGGTCGGCGGCCGGGGCGAGCAGCACCACGTGGCCGGTGCGCAGGCCGGCGCTGAGCGCGAGCATCGCCGCCGCGCCGCCCATCGAATGGGCAACCAGCGCGGCCGGCGCGCCATGCCGGCGTGCAACCGCGGTAAGTGCGGCGGCGAACGACGGCAGGATCGCGCGCCCGCCCTCGTTGCGGCCGTGGGCGGGATGGTCGAACGCGACGACCGCGTAGCCGGCCGCGCGCAGCGGCGCGATCCACGGCCGGCAGCGCAGGCCGAAGCTGGACCAACCGTGCGAGAACAGCACGTAGGGCTCCGTCGCCGGATCGCCCCAGGTGTAGGTGGCGACGGCGTGGCCTTCGCTCATGACCTGGCCGACGCGTGCGTCGCCGGCTTCGGCCGCCAGCGCCCGGCTGCGCGAGGACGCCATCGGCGTGCCGAACAGGCGCGAAGCGCGGCGCACGGTGGCGTCGGGCATCAGCCAGCCACCGACAGCGAAGGCCATCCGCAGCAGGCGCGGCACCGAAGAAGTCCGAACGATCGTGCTTTTTTGCGGGGAAGTGACGGGCGCGACGGCAGCCATGGCGGTGCTCCTTCGGGGACTCAGGCGGTGGGGGAAGCCGCGGGCGCAGGGGCGTCGGCGGCGTAGCGCGCGAACAGGTCGGCAACCGCGCGTTCGGTCAGCCCGCGGGCGGACTGCGGGTGGTGCATGCGGGCGTGGTGGTAGCCCTGCATCAGGGCCTGGAACTGGAACGCGACCAGTGCCGGGTCGGTGCCGGCGCGCAGGTGGCCCTGCTCGACCGCCAGGGCCACGGCGCGCTCGAGCGCGGCGCGCCAGGACTCGAGCAGGGTGGCGACGTGGTCGCGCATCGGGCCGGGGCGGCCGTCGTATTCCATGGCCGCGCCGAGGAACACGCAGCCATCGGGGTGTGCGGTGATCCAGGCCAGCCAGGCATTGCTGATCGCCTGCAGGCGCGGCATGCCACGCGGCAGGCGCAGCGCGGGCGTCATCACCTCTTCGATGAACTGCCCGGCCGCCCAGTCCAGGGTCTGCCGGACCAGGTCCTCGCGCGAACCGAAATGGGCGAAGACCCCGCTCTTGGACATGCCGGCCGCACTGGCCAGCTCGCCGATGCTGATCCCTTCCAGCCCGATCCGGGCAGCCATGCCGCAGGCCCGCTCCAGGAGCATCCCGCGGGTGCTGGCGCCCTTGGGGGTGGCGGCGGCGGTGGCGGCGGACGGGGTCATGGCGGCTTGAATAGCACGACCGTTCGTATCTTTCAAGCCCGGTGCGAACGGGGTCACAAGGCTGGGGTTAGAATGCGCCTGCGACGACCCGCCCTACCCCCGGTTCCGTCGCATTTTTGTTTTCTGGACCCGGTGTTTCCCGGGCGCAGACCCGCCACCTCCAGCCACACACGGCCCCTGTCGCGCCCTGCCCGTCCACGCGCGACACGACCCGGAGCCCACGATGCTTTTCGAAACCCTCGCCACCTCCGGCCACGAGCAGGTCATCTTCTGCAACAACCCCGAGGCGGGCCTGAAGGCCATCATCGGAGTGCACAACACGGTGCTCGGCCCGGCGGTCGGCGGCGTGCGCATGCGCCATTACGCCAACGAGGCCGACGCGGTGCGCGACGTGCTGCGGCTGAGCCGGACGATGACCTACAAGAACGCACTGGCCGGGCTGAACATCGGCGGCGGCAAGGCGGTGATCCTGGGCGACCCGAAGACCGACAAGACCGAGGTGCTGTTCCGCGCCTTCGGCCGCCAGGTCGAGGCGCTGGGCGGACGCTACATCACCGCCGAGGACGTCGGCACCGACGTCAACGACATGGAACAGATCTACCTGGAGACCGAGTTCGTCACCGGCGTGCACCAGGTGCATGGCGGCTCCGGCGACCCGGCGCCGTTCACCGCCTACGGCACGCTGCAGGGCCTGATGGCCTCGCTGCAGCGCAAGTTCGGCCACGAGGAAGTGGGCAAGACCAGCATCGCCATCCAGGGGCTGGGCCACATCGGGATGGAGCTGGTGAAGCTGCTCAAGGAGCGCGGCGCCAAGCTGTTCGTCGCCGACCTGGACCCGAAGCTGGTCGATCGGGCGGTGAGCGAGTACGGCGCCGAGGCGGTGTCGAGCAGCGAGATCTACGACGTCGCCGCCGACGTGTTCGCGCCGTGCGCGATGGAAGGCAGCATCGATGCGCAGACGCTGGAGCGCCTGAAGGCCAAGATCGTGTGCGGCTCGGCCAACAACCAGCTGGCCAGCCACGCGATCGGCGACGAGCTGTACCGGCGCGGGATCCTGTATGCGCCCGATTACGCGGTCAATGCCGGTGGCGTGATGAACGTGTCGCTGGAGATCGACGGCTACAACCGCGAGCGCGCGATGCGGCTGATCCGCAGCATCTACCACAACGTCGGCAGGATCTTCGACCTGTCCGAGCGCGAAGGCATCAGCCCGCAGTACGCGGCCGACCGCATCGCCGAGGCGCGCCTGAACGCGATCGGCAAGCTCAAGCTGCCGATGGGCCGCACCCGCCCGCGCATGGGACATCTGCGCGGCGAGCGCTGAGGGCGGGACCTGCTTCCGTAGGAGCGGGCACGACCGCGACACCGAGGCGGCAACACCGGCGATGCGTTGAGATTTCCTGGGCTTGGGCGCGGGTGACGCCGTCGTCGTTCCCATGGCATCGGTGTCGCGGTCATGCCCGCTCCTGCAACACGCCATGACGCAACGCCCTTGTAAGAGCGGGGTTCAGCCCGCGACACCGGCGAACCTGACAGGGCGACGCCCTCGTGCTTCCGGTGTCGCGGTCATGCCTGCTCCTACAACACGCCATGACGCAACGCCTTTGTAGGAGCGGGGTTCAGCCCGCGACACCGGCGAACCTGACAGGGCGGCGCCCTCGTGCTTCCCACGGCGTCGGTGTCGCGGTCATGCCCGCTCCTGCAACAAGGCATGACGCCACGCCTTTGTAGGAGCGGGGTTCAGCCCGCGACACCGGCGAACCTGACAGGGCGACGCCCTCGTGCTTCCCACGGCATCGGTGTCGCGGTCATGCCCGCTCCTGCAACAAGGCATGACGCCACGCCTTTGTAGGAGCGGGGTTCAGCCCGCGACACCGGCGAACCTGACAGGGCGACGCCCTCGTGCTTCCCACGGCATCGGTGTCGCGGTCATGCCCGCTCCTGCAACAAGGCATGACGCAACGCCTTTGTAGGAGCGGGGTTCAGCCCGCGACACCGGCGAACCTGACAGAGCGGCACCTCGTGCTTCCCACGGCGTCGGTGTCGCGGTCATGCCCGCTCCTGCAACAAGGCATGACGCCACGCCTTTGTAGGAGCGGGGTTCAGCCCGCGACACCGGCGAACCTGACAGGGCGACGCCCTCGTGCTTCCCACGGCATCGCTGTCGCGGTCGTGCCCGCTCCTGCGAGAGCGCTGATGCCTGCTCCGGGAAATGAGCATGCGCGAACCCGGTTTTGTGCGGTCGCACGTGTGGCCGCGGCGGTGCGCGCCTACAATGGGTGCACTTGTAACCATCAGGGGATCCGATGCGCACGTTCCAGCTGGGAGAGGAGATCGACGCCCTGCGCGAGGCGGTGCGCCGGTTCGCCGAGGCCGAGATCGCGCCGCGCGCCGCGGCGATCGACGAGGAGAACGCCTTCCCGCAGGACCTGTGGCCCAAGCTCGGCGAGATGGGCCTGCTCGGCATGACCGTGCCCGGCGAGTACGGCGGCAGCGAGATGGGTTACCTGGCCCACCTGGTGGCGATGGAGGAAATCTCGCGCGCCTCCGGCTCGGTCGGCCTGAGCTACGGCGCGCACTCCAACCTGTGCGTGTCCAACCTGTACCTCAACGGCAACGACGCGCAGCGCACGAAGTACCTGCCGAAGCTGTGCAGCGGCGAATGGAAGGGCGCGCTGGCGATGAGCGAACCGGGGGCCGGTTCGGACGTGGTCGGCTCGATGAGCTGCCGTGCGGAACTGCGTGACGGCGTGTGGGTCGCCAACGGCAACAAGATGTGGATCACCAACGGCCCCGAGGCCGACGTGCTGGTGGTCTACATGCGCACCGCCGGCAAGGACGCGGGCAGCCGCTGCATGACCGCCTTCATCGTCGAGCGCGGCATGAAGGGTTTCTCGACCGCGCAGAAGCTGGACAAGCTGGGCATGCGCGGCTCCAACACCTGCGAACTGGTGTTCGCCGACTGCGAGATCCCGCAGGAAAACGTGCTCGGCGAAGTGAACCAGGGCGTGCGCGTGCTGATGAGCGGCCTGAACACCGAGCGCCTGGTCCTCACCGGCGGCCCGATCGGCCTGATGCAGGCGGCGATGGACATCACCCTGCCCTACGTGCGCGAGCGCAAGCAGTTCGACGCGGCGATCGGCACCTTCGGCCTGATGCAGGGCAAGATCGCCGACATGTATACCGCCCTGCAGTCCAGTCGTGCATTCGCCTACCAGGTCGCGCGCGATTTCGACGCCGGCCACGCCTCGCGCGCCGCCTCGGCCGGCTGCCTGCTGCATGCATCCGAGGCCGCGGTGCAGGTCGCGCTCGAGGCGATCCAGTCGCTGGGCGGGAATGGCTACATCAACGAATTCGACGCCGGCCGCATCCTGCGCGACGCCAAGCTCTACGCGATCGGCGCCGGCACCAACGAGATCCGCCGCATGCTGATCGGCCGCGAACTGTTCGAAGGGCGAGGCTGATTCGCGTACGCGGCACTGCCGCGTGAATCAGCCGAGCGCCCGCCGCGCTGCGGCGGGCCGGAACGAGGATGACCTGTTTGCGCGGCATGCCGCACAGGTCAGCCGAGCGCACTGCGCGCTGCGGCGGGCCTAAAGGCGGCTGATCCGCCTACGCGGCATCGCCGCGCCCCCCCCGGATGCTGCACCCGCTCTTGTAGGAGCGGGCATGACCGCGACACCAGCGCGGCCGGAATCATGAAGCGATCCGGATCCCCGGTGTCGAGGGCCGCTGTTCGCATCCCGCCTACGGCTTCGGCGCTATGTAGCGACGGACACGGCACGAACGCTCACCGGGAATCACTACGACCCGCTTGCGTCGATGACTTCGGTGTCGCGGTCATGCCCGCTCCTGCAAGAGCGGGCATCGCACCGACCGGGTTCGCGGATCAGAACCCGAACGCGTACTTCAGCGACACCAGGCTCGCGTCTCCACGCGGGCCGAAGCGCTGGTCGTAGCCGAACGACACGGTCGAGTTCGTGGTCAACCATGCCTTGGCCGACAACCCGACCATGCCGCCCGACAGCGCCGGATTGGACGCCGCCAGCGGCGACCAGCTGTCCACGCCGACGAAGCTGGCCGACACCTCCAGTCCATCGCTGGCCAGGGTCTGCTGCCACTCCGCATAGCCGCTCAGGCTGATCCGCTGCCAGTCGCGGCTGGCACGCAGGCCGGCGATGGCCTGCGTGCGCGAAGACGTGCTGGCGCCGGTGCGCAGGCCGAACCCGGCCGCGCCCTGCTCCTGGAAGCCATCGCTGCGCACCTGCGTGTGCTCGGTACCCAGGTATGGCACCAGCGAGCCGGCTGCGCCGTCGAAGCGGTAGCCCGCTTCCACTCCGGCCACGGCGAAGTCGCCGTCGTAGTCGCTGTGCACGCCGTAGCGGCTGGCGCCCAGCAGCAGCTCGCGATCGATCTGCCGCTGCCACTGGCCGGCGCCGAACTGGCCCATTAGGTAGGCCTGGTTCCACTGCCGGCCCAGGTAGGCCTGCGCCTGCGTCTGCCGCTCGCGGCTGCGATCGATCAGGCCGTTGATGCGGCTGTCGGTCGTCGACTCGCCGAAGGCCACGCCTGCCACCATCGCCCCGTCCAGGCCCACGTCATGGCCGGCCAGCCAGCCATCGACCTGTGCATCGACGCCGCTGCCCAGTGACGCCGTGCCACCGAGCGCCTCCATCCAGCCACCGGCGCGGCGGGTGCCCGACGACAGATCATCGAAGCGCGAGGACAGCGCACGCCGCCCCAGGTCGAGCGTGTCGTACGTCGCGGCCGCGGCCGATGCGTGCACTTCGCCGGAGAGGCTACGGAGGCTCGCACCGAATGCCGCCTCGCTGGACACCTGCTGGACCTCTCCCGCCGTGCGGATGAATCCATCGGCCACGCCTTCCATACCGGAATCGATGGCATCGAACGCGCTTTCGACACGACTGGCCGCGCCGAGCGAAGCAGGGGTAATGCTGCTCAGGCTCAATGCCGCTGCGGTCACCTCGACGCGGGTGATGTTCAGCCAAGCCGAGGTCGCGTCGTAGCCGAACGTGCTGTCCAGCAAAAGCCCGCCGCCCACCTGGATGCCGTCGAACGCGCCGCTCAGGCCCTGGGTCGCGCTGAGCAGCGTCTGCCGAGACTGGGTGACGTATCCGTCGACCACGCCGTTCACCCGGACATTACCCCCCTGGAGTGCGGCGGTACCGGTGATCTGCAGTGGATGCGCACCTAGCCGGGTCAGGAAGGTGGCGCCGGCAAACTGCACGTAATTGCCCTCGATCGTGCCTGGGCCGCCGACGTTGGTACTCGCGAACGTGCCCCGGTTCTCGACGTTACCCTTCACACGCGCGGCCGGGAAAATCTGGAACGACGCAGGTGAACCATTGGTGGTGGCGCCGATCGAAACCGACGAGGTGATGGAGCCCAGTACCCCGAGGAAGCCGGATTCAACGCGGGTATTACCGGTGTAGGTATTCTTACCCTCCAGCGCCAGGGCGCCGGGGCCGCGAACGATCAGCCCACCGGCACCGCTGATGTCGTTCTTCCAGGCGGTGCCGGTGGACGAGTCCGGAATCGTGACCGTGACATCGCCCCAGTCGAACCGCCCCGGCCCGTCCAGCGCCTTGGCCACGTTGAGCAGGCCATAGCCGAACACCGCGTCCGGGCCGGCAGTGCCAAGGTCGGTCGCCGTGCCCAGCAGTGTCTGCCGGACCAGGTCGTTGTTGAAGTATGGGAATTTCTGCCAGACCACCGCCGCGGCACCCGAGACCAGCGGAGCCGCATACGAGGTGCCGCTGCCGTACTTGAGGTTGGGCGTGGCGCCCGTATCGGTATGGGACGGGAATATCGAGGTCCCCGGCGCGACCAGGCAGTAGCTCTTCGCCAGGCCGCAGGCGTTGGAGTAGTACATCAGCCGGCTGGGATCGGAGGTATCCAGCGCCGCCACCGCCAGCCAGCCCTGCTCCAGGTCGGCCGCGGGCATCGTGCCATTGGGGCCGGGCTGGCTCGGCAGCGCCGACATGTTGGTGGGGTCCGGACGGCTTTCGTTACCGGTGGCGAAGACCACCAGGCCGTCGTTGTCCTTGATGAAGAAGCGGTACTCGTCGGCGATCGGCGCGGTCGCGGTGGCCTGCTTCCAGTAAAGGCCGCCCCAGGAGTTGTTCATGATCCGCATGCCACGGGCCACCAGGTCCTGGTGGATCGGCTTCAGGCCCAGCGCCCCGGTGACCTCGTTGCCCTGGCCCGAACCGTCGTCGGTCGGACGCTCGTCGTTGATGATGCGCGCCGACAGGATCGAGGCCTCTGGCGCGATGCCGCCCGGCCAGCTCCCATACGCAGCACCCGCGGCAAGCAGGGAGACGGTCGTGCCGTGGCCGACCTTGTCGTCCACGTTCATGTCGTTGGTGTTGCGGTTCACGTAGATGAGGTTGGCCGCGACCCGCCCGGCCAGGCTGGGGTGGTTGCGGTTGACGCCGGTGTCGATCACGCCGATCCGGTAATCCGCCCCGGTATAGCCCTGCCGCTCGGCCGCGGTGGCGTGGGTCAGGGTCAGGTGCGCGTCGATCGGCGGCTGGACCAGGGGCGGTGGCGGCGGCGAGGTCGGGGGCGGTGAAGTCGGCGGCGGTGAAACCGGGGGTGACGAAGGGCTGCCCGGGCGCAGGTTGCCCCCGCCGCCGCCGCCGCAGGCGGCCAGGCCGGAGGCCAGCGTGGCCGCGATCGCGACCGCCAGCAGGGAGCGCGCCACGCCGCCGCGTGCGAATTTATTGCCAAAAATGTGTTTCACGTCACGCAATCCTCGATGATCGGCGGCATCGCCGCCCCGTCCCCCGACACGCCGTTTCTATACCGCAATCGGCAAGGACTGTCGCCTGTCCGGGTGCACGGTGGCGGGTGCCGGCGGGTGCCGCGATAATCGGGGCTCATCCCCACAGGCATACCCCCATGTCCGACGTCGTCATCGCTGCCGCCAAGCGCACTGCCATCGGCTCCTTCCTTGGCCAGTTCACCGGCGTGCCCACCCCGACCCTGGGCGCCGCCGCGATTTCCGCCGCGCTCGACCAGTCCGGCATCGCGGCCGCCGATGTCACCGAAGTGATCATGGGCTGCGTTCTCCCGGCCAACCTGGGCCAGGCCCCCGCCCGCCAGGCAGCGCTCGCCGCCGGGCTGCCGACCTCGGCCGGCGCCACCACGATCAACAAGGTGTGCGGCTCGGGCATGAAGGCGATCATGCTCGGCCACGACCTGATCAAGGCCGGTTCGGCCACCGTCGTGGTCGCCGGCGGCATGGAGTCGATGACCAATGCCCCGCACCTGATCCCCAACTCGCGCACCGGCAACCGCTATGGCAACTTCCAGGCGGTGGACCACATGTCCTGGGATGGCCTGACCAATCCCTACGACGGCCAGGCGATGGGCGTGTTCGCCGAAGCCACCGTCGAGAAGTACGGATTCACCCGCGAGGAGCAGGATGCGTTCGCCATCGAATCGGTGACCCGCGCGCAGGCCGCGCAGGCCGCCGGCGCGTTCAATGGCGAGATCGTTCCGGTCAAGGTCGCCACCCGCAAGGGCGAGGTCGAGTTCGCCAGCGACGAACAGCCGGGCAAGTCCGACGTCGCCAAGATTCCCACCTTGAAGCCGGCCTTCAGGAAGGATGGCAGCGTCACCGCGGCCAGCTCGTCCTCCATCTCCGACGGCGCCGCGGCCACCGTGCTGCTGTCGGCCGACGAGGCTGCGCGCCGTGGCGTGCAGCCGCTGGCGCGGATCGCCGGCCATGCCACCTTCTCGCACCAGCCCGAATGGTTCACCACTGCGCCGATCGGGGCGATCTCCACCCTGCTCGACAAGGTCGGCTGGTCGGTCGCCGACGTGGACCTGTTCGAGATCAACGAAGCGTTCGCCGTGGTGGCCATGGCGCCGATCAGGGAGCTGGGCATCCCGCACGCCAAGGTCAATGTCAACGGGGGTGCCTGCGCGCTGGGCCATCCCATTGGTGCGTCGGGTGCGCGCCTGGTCGTGACCCTCGTCAATGCCCTGCGTACCCGGGGCCTGAAGCGCGGCGTGGCTGCGCTGTGCATCGGTGGTGGAGAGGCCACGGCGCTGGCGGTGGAAGTGCTGTAACCGTTTTTCACCAACCTTTTACAAAGGTGACCCAACCGGCGCTTGACAGCCGACACCGGCTTGTCATCATGTTGCCGGCGCGCAATGGCGCGTTGCCCAACTTAACGACGAGGAACATCCAATCATGAGCATCAACAAGCTGCTGATCGCCCTGGCCCTGGGTCTGGCCCTGGCCGCGTGCTCCAAGCAGGAGCAGGCCCAGGACGCTGCCGCTGCTGCTGACGCCGCCGCTGCCGAAGCCCAGGCTGCTGCCGACTCGGCTGCTGCCGCCGGCGCCGCTACCGCCGACGCTGCCCAGGGCGCTGCTGACGCCGCTGCCGCTGCCGCCGACACCGCTGCCGACGCTGCTGCCGCCACCGCTGGCGCCGCGACCGACGCCACCGCCGACGCCGCTGCTGGCACCGCCGAGGCTGCTGCCGACGTTGCCGAGCAGGCCAAGGACGCTGCCGAAGAGGCCAAGGAAGAAGTCAAGCAGTAATCTGCTGACCTTCCTGCTGTACCTGGAAAGGCCGTCGGGAAACCGGCGGCCTTTCTTCTTTTGCGCGCGCCCCGCACGCGCGCTGATTCACGGGATGCTGAAGTCGCTTCAGCCATCCTCCTTGGCGACCCTTCCCACTCGAGGACCATCGCCATGAATCGACTTCTTCCGCTGCTGTCCATCGCCGCCGCGCTCGCCCTCACCGCCTGCAACGAGCCTGCCCGCACCGAAGCCGGTCGTGCCGCCGACCATGCGGCTGCCGCTGCCGACCATGCCGCGGCGGCGACCGAAACAGCGGCAGCCGACGCCGTCGATACCGCCCGCGAAGCCGGCGCCAACGCCGAAGTCCATGCGCAGCAGGCCGCGGCGGAAACCGAGCAGGCCCTGGACCAGGCCGCGATCGCCAGCCGCGACGCCGCCAACCGCGCTGCCGATGCCACCCGCGACGCGACCGCACGCGCTGCCGACGCCACTGCCGATGCAGCGGAAAGGGCCGCGATCAAGGCCCGCGAAGCGGCCGAGAAGGCCGAGCGCAAAGCCGAGGACCAGTAATTCCTTACTGAAAGTCCGGGCACGCCGGAACGGAGCCGCCGCCCCGTTCCAGCGTGCCTTGTTGCGCCGCCAGAAGGCGGATCGCCGGCGCTGCCGTATCCTGCGTGCATCCGCACGCCAGGACGCCCATGCCCGCCCTCCGCAGCCAGATCGATCCGCGATCGCCCGAATTCGCCGCCTACTCCGATCATCACCGCCAGCTCGCCGCTGAACTGCGGCGGCGCCTGGAGCGCGCCGCCGGGGGCGGCGGCGACAAGGCCCGCCAGCGCCATACCGAACGCGGCAAGTTGCTCGCCCGCGACCGCATCGATGCCCTGCTCGACCCCGGCTCGCCCTTCCTCGAGATCGCTCCGCTGGCGGCCGAGGGCATGTACGACGATGCCGCGCCGGCCGCGGGCATGGTCTGCGGCATCGGCACGGTCTGCGGCCAGGAAGTGGTGGTCGTGGCCAACGACGCCACGGTCAAGGGTGGCACCTACTTCCCGATGACGGTCAAGAAGCACCTGCGCGCGCAGGAGATCGCGCGCGAGAACCGCCTGCCGTGCATCTACCTGGTCGATTCCGGCGGCGCGTTCCTGCCGCTGCAGGACGAAGTCTTCCCCGACCGCGAGCACTTCGGCCGGATCTTCTACAACCAGGCGCGACTGAGCGCGGACAACATCCCGCAGATCGCGGTGGTGATGGGCAGCTGTACCGCCGGCGGCGCCTACGTGCCGGCGATGTGCGACGAGTCGGTGATCGTGCGCGACCAGGGCACGATCTTCCTCGGCGGCCCGCCACTGGTGAAGGCAGCCACCGGCGAGGTGGTCGATGCCGAATCACTCGGCGGTGCCGACGTGCATACCGCGGTGTCCGGCGTGGCCGACCATTACGCCGAGGACGACGAGCACGCGCTGCAGATCGCGCGCGGCATCGTCAGCCACCTCAACCGCAAGAAGCGCATCGACGTCGCCGTGCGCGCGCCGCGCGATCCGCTGTACGCAGCCGAGGAGCTGTACGGGATCGTCCCACCCGACACGCGCCGCCCGTTCGACATCCGCGAAGTGATCGCGCGCCTGGTCGACGGCAGCGAGTTCGAGGAGTTCAAGGCGCGATACGGCAAGACCCTGGTCACCGGCTTCGCCCACCTGCATGGCTATCCGGTCGGCATCGTCGCCAACAACGGCATCCTGTTCGCCGAGAGCGCGCTCAAGGGCGCGCACTTCATCGAACTGTGCAACCAGCGCGGCATCCCGCTGGTGTTCCTGCAGAACATCACCGGCTTCATGGTTGGCCGCAAGTACGAAAACGCCGGCATCGCCAAGGACGGGGCGAAGATGGTGACGGCGGTGGCCTGCTCGTCGGTGCCCAAGTTCACCGTGGTCATCGGTGGCAGCTTCGGCGCCGGCAACTACGCGATGTGCGGGCGCGCCTATGGCGCGCGCTTCCTGTGGATGTGGCCCAACGCGCGGATCAGCGTGATGGGCGGCGAACAGGCCGCCAGCGTGCTGGCGACCGTGCGCCGCGACGCCCTGGAGGCCGGCGGCGGCCAGTGGAGCGCCGAAGAGGAGGAGGCGTTCAAGGCGCCGGTACGCGAGCAGTACGAACAGCAGGGAAGCCCGTGGTACGCCACCGCGCGCCTGTGGGATGACGGCATCATCGATCCATCCGACACCCGCCGCGTGCTCGGCCTTGCGCTGTCGGCTTCGCTCAACGCACCGGTCGAACCGGCACGCTTCGGCGTGTTCCGCATGTAGCCGCGCGGTCCACCATCGATCCGGGAGGAACCAGGCCATCGACCTGCAACTGCAAGGCAAGCGCTGCGTCGTGCTCGGCGGCAGCCGCGGCATCGGGCGCGCGATCGCACTGGGACTGGCGGCGGAAGGCGCCGACGTGGCCACCTGCGCCCGTGGTGCCGACGCACGCGGCCGCAACGCGCTGCACGAGGTGGAGGAATCGCTGCGACGGCACGGTGGAGGCGTCCATATCCGCTCCTGCGATCTCGGCGACGGGCCCTCGCTGGCGGACTTCCTGGACGGCGTACGCCAGGCCTTCGGCGGCGTCGACGTCCTGGTCCACAACGCTTCGGCGCTTGCGCTGGGGCCCTCGGTGGTCGATTTCGAGGCGAGCCTGCGCGTGGACGTACTGGCCGCGGCCCGCGCCTGCGAACAGGTGATCCCGTGGATGAAGGCGGCTGGCGGCGGCAGCATCGTCCTGGTCGCGTCCATCTCGGGCCTGGAAGCCAGTCCCGGGCCGGATTTCGGCTATGCCTCGGCCAAGGCCGCGCTGATCGCCTACGCCAAGAAGCTCTCGATCTTCCATGGCCCCGACCGGATCCGGGCCAACGCGATCGCACCCGGCTCGATCGAGTTCGATGGCGGCCTGTGGGACCAGGTCCGTCGCCAGGATCCGCCGCGCTACGAAGCGGTGCGCGCGGGCATTCCCTGGGGTCGCATGGGCACGCTGCAGGAAGTGGCTGACGTCGCCTTGTTCCTCGCCTCGCCGCGGGCGATGTGGGTGACCGGCGCCTGCGTGCCTATCGATGGCGGGCAACACAAGGGCATGCGCTGACGACGCTGCCGCCCTGTCGATCGCACTGCGGCCGATCCGTCGTAAACGAAATCCAACCACTCGCGGAGAATCGCCATGGCTACCGGTACCGTCCGTCTCCATCGCGTGTTGCGCTGTCCGCCCGAGCGCGTCTATCGCGCGTTCACCGAGGCCGACGCAATGGCCAAATGGCTGCCGCCCTACGGCTTCACGGCCAGCGTCGCGCACCTGGAGGCGCGGGTGGGGGGCACTTTCAGGATGTCCTTCACCAACTTCGGCACCCGCAACACCCATTCCTTCGGTGGCGAATATCTCGAGCTGGTGCCGCACGAGCGGATCCGCTACGTGGACCGCTTCGATGATCCCAACCTTCCCGGCGAGATGCAGGTCAGCGTCCGCCTGAAGGCCGTGCTGTGCGGGACCGAACTGGAAGTCGTGCAGGAGGGGATTCCCGAAGTGATCCCGGTCGAGATGTGCTACCTGGGCTGGCAGGAATCCCTGGAGCAGCTCGCGCGCCTGGTCGAGCCTGACATTCCCGACCAGTGATGGCACGACACGCATGCCGATGCGTACGGGGCTGGCGCCCTGCTAACGTCCTCAGCCTCCACGCCCCGAACGTACGCACAGGAACCGCATGACCGTCCACTACCATCGCATCGCCGCCCTGGCCGCTCCCTGGTTGCTGTGCACCATGCTGGCCGCATGCACGCCGGCGCCCGTAACGGCGGGTTCCGCACGCGCGCCTGCCCCATCCGAGGACGCGACGGCAGCGAAGGGCGCCGTTGCCTCCGGGCAGTACCCGGACCTGTTCGCCGAAGCCGGCTACCGGCGCGAGGAAACCGAAGCGAAGGTCGAAGCGGCCTTCCAGCAGCTGTTCCATGGAAACGGCACCGACCAGGCCGTCTATTACGAAGCCGGCAGCAATGCGCATGGCCCGCTCGCCTACATCCACGACGTCAACAGCGACGACGTGCGCTCCGAAGGCATGTCGTACGGAATGATGATCGCGGTGCAGCTGGACCGTAAGGCCGAGTTCGACGCGATCTGGAACTGGGCCATGACCCACATGTACCAGGACGACCCGGCGCATCCGGCGCATGGCTACTTCGCCTGGTCGGTTGGCACCGACGGGGTGGCCAACGACGAGATGCCCGCACCGGATGGCGAGGAATACTTCATCACCGCGCTTTATTTCGCCGCGCAGCGCTGGGGCGATGGCGAAGGCCTCCGTGACTACAGCGCGCAGGCCACGCGCCTGCTCACCGATGTACTGCATCGCGAACGCATCACCGGCACGACCGCACGCGGCGAGATGACCGCGATGAACCTGTTCGACCGGGAAGCGAAGATGGTGCGCTTCACTCCCGACGTTGCGAACGCGGCGCACACCGACGCGTCCTACCACCTGCCCGCCTTCTATGAAATCTGGGCACGCGTCGGGCCCGAAGCGGACCGTGATTTCTGGCGCCAGGCGGCGCAGGTCAGCCGGGACTATTTCGCCACCGCCTCGCACCCCAGTACTGCGCTTACGCCCGACTACGGCAACTTCGATGGCTCGCCGTGGGCGGCGCCCTGGCGCCCGGAGTCGGCCGACTTCCGCTACGACGCGTGGCGCAGCGCCATGAACTGGTCGGTGGACTGGTCCTGGTGGGCGCGCGATCCCCGCCAGATAGAGTTGAGCAACCGCCTGCAGGCATTCTTCGAAGCCCAGGGCATGGACTCCTACCAGAGCCTGTACACACTGGACGGTAAACCGCTCGGTGGGGGTCGGACGACGGGCCTGATCGCGACCAATGCGGTGGCCAGCCTGGCCGCCGACGATCCGCGACGCCTGGCCTTCGTCCGTGCGCTGTGGGAGCACCCGGTACCGACCGGGCAGCACCGTTATTACGACGGGATGCTGTACATGATGGCCCTGCTCCACTGCAGCGGCGATTTCCGCGCGTGGCTGCCGGAGGGTGCGGACGGCTGATCGTTGGGCGCCAGGAGGCGGCAACGTCGAACTGGGCGGCGCTCCCGTGGCTCCGGACCACCTCGGCGTCGCGGTCATGCCCGCTCCTACAAAGTGCAGCGACGCTCCACGCGGGCGAGTATCCCCGGGCTGCGAATCGTTCGGTGTCGCGGTCATGCCCGCCAGCGAAGGCGGCCATTCGTCGGACTCCTGCAGGAGCGGACTTCAGTCCGCAAAGCCGACACGCCGGCAACCGCGACCCCTTCTAATCCCGACGTCCCTGCCGCTGGTTGAAGCCACTTCAGGCGGGGCGAGCGGGAACGATCCAGCTAACGCTGCTTCGGCTCCGGGCCGCAGTTGTCGCAGCCACCGCAGGCCGACACGCCCGGGCCTGAGCCCGGCGGGGCGATGCGCCGCGCCAGCGAACGCATCCATGCAGGCCGGCCATCACGTACCAGCGGTGCGGCCAGGGCCAGGCGAGCGCGGCGCAGGCTGCCCGGCAGCTGCTTCTTCGCGAAGATCCACAGGGCAAGGGCGACCACCACGCCGATGACGGCGTACTGGAGCCACAGCGGCAGCGCGACGTTCATCGTCGTGCGCCCTAGCCCGCCCCGAGCCGCACCGCGACCTGGTAGGTCAGCAGCGAGGCCAGGTAGGCGAGCGCGAACAGGTAGCCGGCAGCGATGGCCATCGTCTTCCACGAACCGGTCTCGCGCTTGATGGCCGCCCAGGTGGCAAGGCATTGCGGTGCGTAGATGAACCACACCAGCAGCGACAGTCCGGTGGCCAGCGACCAGCCGTCGGTGATCAGCGGTGTCAGTGCCTGCGCGGCCGCCTCGTCGTCGGCGGCGGACAGCGCATAGACCGTGGCAAGCGAGGACACCGCCACTTCGCGCGCAGCCAGGCCGGGGATCAGTGCGATGCAGATCTGCCAGTTGAAGCCCAGCGGCGCGAACACCACCGCCAGCGCATGGCCGATGCGGCCGGCGAAGCTGTAGTCGATCGCGGGCATCGTCGCGTCCACCGGCGCCGCCGGGAACGACAGCAGCACCCACAGCAGAACGGTCAGGGCGAAGATGATCCCGCCGACGCGCTTGAGGAAGACCATGCCGCGCTCGTACAGGCCGATAAGCAGGTCGCGCGGATTGGGCAGGCGATACGACGGCAGCTCCAGCATCAGCGGATGCTCGCCCTTGTCGCGGCGCCATTTCTTCATCACCCACGACACGGCCAGCGCACTGAGGATGCCGGCCATGTACAGGCCGAACAGCACCAGCCCCTGGAGGTTGAAGCCCCCCCAGACCTCGCGCGCCGGGATGAACGCACCGATCAGCAACGCGTACACCGGAAGACGCGCCGAACACGTCATCAGCGGCGCGACCAGGATCGTGGCCAGTCGGTCGCGCGGGTCCTGGATGCTGCGCGTGGCCATGATCCCGGGGATCGCGCAGGCGAAGCTGGACAGCAGCGGGATGAACGAGCGTCCGGAGAGGCCGGCGCCCGCCATCATCCGGTCCAGCAGGAATGCGGCGCGCGGCAGGTAGCCGGATTCCTCGAGGGCGAGGATGAAGGCGAACAGCACCAGGATCTGCGGCAGGAACACGATCACGCCACCGAGGCCGGCGATGATGCCGTCGACCAGCAGGCTGGCCAGGGGCCCTTCGGCCATCCGCGCGCCGACCCATTCGCCCAGGGCGGCGGTACCGGCCTCGATCAGGTCCATGACCGGCGTGGCCCAGGCGTACACCGCCTGGAAGATCAGGAACATGACCACCGCCAGGGTCAGCAGGCCAAGCACCGGGTGCAGCAGCCAGCGGTCCAGCGCATCATCGATCCTGGCGGTGCGGGTCGGCATGGATACGGTGGCGGCGAGCAGGCGCCGGGTCTCGGCATGCAGGTCGGCGTCGTCGGCCAGTTGCGCGACCGGCGGATGCAGGTGCGCCGCCACGCCATCGATCCGCTCCACCAGGCTATTGGCGCCGTGATGGCGCACGGCGACCGTTTCCACCACCGGTACGCCCAGTTCGCGCTCCAGCGCTGCGCGATCGATGGTGATGCCGCGACGCTGCGCGGCGTCGCTCATGTTCAGCGCCACGATCATCGGCTTGCCCATCTGCCGCACTTCGAGCACGAAACGCAGGTGCAGGCGCAGGTTGGTCGCGTCGACCACGCAGACCAGCACGTCAGGGGCCGCCTCCCCGGGATAGAAGCCCCGGCACAGGTCGCGGGTGATCGCCTCGTCCAGGCTGGCCGGGTTGAGGCTGTAGGCACCCGGAAGGTCCAGCACCGCATACGAATGGCCCGCCGGCGAATGGAGGCGGCCTTCCTTGCGCTCTACGGTGACACCGGCGTAGTTGGCGACCTTCTGCCGGCTGCCGGTTAGCAGGTTGAACAGCGCGGTCTTGCCCGAATTGGGGTTGCCGAGCAGCGCCAGGCGCAGCGGGGCGGCGGCCTGGGCGCTCATGCGCCGGCCTCGCCGAGGGCGGGGGCAACGTGCACGCGGGCGGCCTCGGACCTGCGCAGGGCAAAACGGGTATAGCCGACCTGGACCAGGAGCGGTTCGGCCCCGAACGGCCCCCGCGCGACGACCTGCACCGGCTCGCCGGCGACGAAGCCCAGCTCGCGCAGGCGGCGGGCGATGGGATCGTGCGGGTGGTGGTCCACCACGGATTCGACGACGACAGGGGTGCGCGGCAGCAGCTCGGACAGCGTCACGGGACATCCGGTTATCAAGAACTGTTCTCAATTCTATCACCGCCGCTGCGGGCACGCCGCGCTGCGTCATGGCCGTGCCGGCTGGCGCGGCTATCATCCAGGCCTGCAATCCCCGGAAGCGAAAGATGGCGGAACCGCTGCTGATCGAACGCGCAGGCCCCGTGCTGCGCCTGCGCCTGAACCGGCCGCAACTGCACAACGCCTTCGACCCGGCCCTGATCGCCGCGCTGACCTCGGCGCTGCAGGCCACCGCCAACGATGACGCGGTCCGGGTCGTGGTGCTGGAGGGCGAAGGCGCCTCGTTCTCCGCCGGCGCCGACCTGCAGTGGATGCGCGGGATGGCCGCCGCCAGCGAGGACGAGAACCGCGACGATGCCCTCGCCCTCGCCCGCCTGATGCGCACCCTGGACGAGTTGCCGCTGCCGACCATCGCCCGGGTCCAGGGACCGGCCTTCGGCGGCGGCGTGGGACTGGTCGCCTGCTGCGACATCGCCATCGGCACGCCGCAGGCGCGTTTCGGCCTCACCGAAAGCCGGCTGGGGCTGCTGCCGGCGGTGATCTCGCCGTACGTGATCGCGGCGATCGGCCCGCGCCAGGCGCGGCGCTGGTTCGCCACCGCCGAGACCTTCGACGCCGATATCGCCCTGCAGGTCGGCCTGCTGCACCGGGTCGTGCCGGCCGATGCGCTGGACGACGCGGTCGCCCAACAGGTCGCCCTGCTCTGCCGCGCCGCGCCGCGGGCCGCGGCCGCGGCCAAGGTGCTGGTGCGCGAGGCCATGCTGCCTGCTGATCCGGGCGTCCGCGATCGCGCCAACGCTTCTTTGATCGCGCGCCTGCGCGTGTCGCCTGAAGGCCAGGAAGGCATCGGCGCCTTCCTCGAGAAGCGCGCGCCGCGCTGGCTTCCAGAGGAATGAGGGCCAGGCCCGGCCACGCAACCACTCCCGCTTGCGCGGCTGCCCGTCGCAGCGCTCCCATCGAATCCACTTGCCGCCGGCCGGAACGGGCAGGCACCCCACCGAGCCGTCGCAGACCCGCATGTTCGAAAAAATACTGATCGCCAACCGAGGCGAAATCGCCTGCCGCATCATCCGCTCCTTTCGCCGGCTGGGCATCGCCAGCGTTGCGGTTTACTCGGAGGCCGATGCCGGCGCGCTGCACGTGCGCCTGGCCGATGAAGCGCACTGCATCGGCGGTCCGGCGCCGGCCGACAGCTACCTGCGCGGCGACGCGGTGATCGAGGCGGCGCGGCGCAGCGGCGCGCAGGCGATCCATCCGGGCTATGGCTTTCTGTCCGAGAACGCGGACTTCGCCGAAGCGGTCGCCGCCGCCGGCCTGGTGTTCATCGGGCCGCACGCCGCATCGATGCGGCGCATGGGCAGCAAGGCCGGTGCCAAGCAGCTGATGGCCCAGGCCGGCGTACCGGTGGTGCCCGGCTACAACGGCGAGGACCAGTCGCTGGCCACGCTCTCCCGCGAAGCCGCGCGGACCGGTTTCCCGCTGATGGTCAAGGCGGCCCATGGCGGGGGTGGCAAGGGCATGCGCGTGGTCCACCGGCTGGAAGACTTCGCGCCGGCACTGGAGAGCTGCCAGCGCGAGGCGCGCAACGCCTTCGGCCGCGACCGCGTCCTGCTGGAACGCTATGTATCTTCGCCGCGGCACATCGAGATCCAGGTGTTCGGCGACACGCACGGGCAGGTGATCCACCTCAACGAACGCGAATGTTCGGCGCAGCGCCGCTACCAGAAGGTGCTCGAGGAATCGCCCTCGCCGTTCCTGACCGATGAACTGCGCCAGGCCATGGGCGAAGCCGCGGTCGCCGCCGCGCGCACCATCGATTACGTCAACGCCGGCACGGTCGAGTTCATTGTCGATCCGGACGGCGCGTTCTATTTCATGGAGATCAATACCCGGCTGCAGGTCGAGCATCCGGTCACCGAGATGGTCACCGGGCTGGACCTGGTCGAATGGCAGCTGCGCGTGGCCTCCGGCGAACCACTGCCGCTGCAGCAGCCGCAGGTGCCGCGGAACGGCCATGCCATCGAGGTGCGGCTGTACGCGGAAGATCCCGAGTCGGGCTTCCTCCCCGCATCCGGCACCCTGCGCGCGTTGCAACTGCCGCCGCCTTCGCCGCAGGTCCGCATCGACGCGGGCGTGGAAGCGGGCGACACGGTCACCGTGTTCTACGACCCCATGATCGCCAAGCTGATCGTCCATGCGGCGGACCGACCCGGCGCGCTGGCGCTTCTGCGCGAATCGCTGGCCGCCTGCCACGTTGCCGGCCCCAAGACCAACCTCGCTTTCCTCGAGGTGCTGGCGCGTCATCCGGCCGTGGTCGAAGGCCGGATCGACACCGGCTACCTCGACCGGCACCTGGACGAGTTCCTCGACCGCACCGACCCCGCCCCCGCGGACCTGCTGGCGGCGGCATGCGCGGCGTCCCTGCTGCGCGCACAAGCGGATGCGAGCCGCGAAGCCGGCGGCAGCGGCGACCCCTATTCGCCCTGGCACCTCGGCGACGGCTGGCGCCTGCAGGGCCGCGCCGCCCGCCGCCTGCGGCTGCAGGTCGCCGGCCAGGTCCACGACGCCCGCGCCACCGGGCATGGCGGTGACTGGACGATCGTGGTGGACGGCGCGACCCACGCAATCTCCGGCGCACGCCTGGCCGATGGAAACCTGGACCTGCGTATCGACGGACAGGGTCGGCGCCTGGCGGCGCGCTTCGACGGGGATGCGCTGGAGCTGCACGACGGCCATCGGCGACTGCCGCTGCGGCTGCTGCCGGCGGAGCGTGGCGAGGGATCAGGCGACAGCGGCGGCGATGGTCGCGTGCTGGCGCCGATGCCCGGCCGCGTGGTGCTGGTCAAGGCCAGCGCGGGACAGGCCGTACTCGCGGGGAGCGAACTGCTGGTGATGGAAGCCATGAAGATGGAGTTGACCGTCAGGGCGCCACGCGATGGCGTGGTCACCGAACTGCGCGCGGCCACCGGCGACTTCGTCGAGGCCGATGCGGTCCTCGCGATCGTGGCTGCCACCGTGGTCGTCGCCGCGGAGCAGGCATGAGCGAATTCGTCCGCATCGTCGAGGTAGGCCCGCGCGACGGGCTGCAGAACGAATCGACGATGGTCGACACCGCCGACAAGATCGCACTGGTCGACCGGCTCTCGGCCACCGGCCTGCGCAGCATCGAGGCAACCAGTTTCGTCAGCCCCAAGTGGGTGCCGCAGCTGGCCGATGCGGCCGAGGTGATGGCCGGCATCCGGCGTCGCGACGGCGTGTCCTATCCGGTCCTGGTACCCAACGAACAGGGTTACGACCGCGCCCGTGCTGCCGGTGCCGACGAGGTGGCGGTATTCACCGCCGCCTCGGAGGCCTTCAACCTCAGGAACACCAATGCCTCGATCGACCAGTCGATCGAACGTTTCGCGCCCGTGCTGGCGCGCGCGCGCGTCGATGGGGTGCGCGTGCGCGGCTACGTCTCCACCGTGCTCGGCTGCCCGTACCAGGGGGAAGTACCGCTGGCCGACGTGGTCCGGGTCGCGCGCCGCCTGCACGACCTGGGCTGCTACGAGATCTCGCTGGGCGACACGATCGGCGTGGGTACCCCGCTCAAGGCGCGCCGGATGCTGCTGGCAGTGGCCGATGAAGTCCCGATGGCCGCGCTGGCGGTCCATTTCCACGATACCTATGGCCAGGCCCTGGCCAACGTCGCCACCTGCATCGAGGCCGGCGTTCGCGTGGCCGACGCGGCGGTGGCCGGCACCGGCGGCTGCCCCTATGCCCGGGGCGCCAGCGGCAACCTTGCCAGCGAGGACCTGGTGTATATGCTGCAGGGCATGGGCATCGACACCGGGATCGACCTGGACGCTCTGGCCGAGACCGGCCGCTGGCTGGCCGCGAAGCTTGGCCGGCCGACCGGCAGCAAGGTCGGACGGGCGCTGGCGGCCGCATGAGCGCCGCCGGCCAGGCCGTCTCCGAGTCCGCTTCGCTGGCGGATCCGGAAGCGGTTTTGGCCGCACTGGAACGTGCGCTACGAGAGCCGGCGCTGCAGGAACCTGCCCTGCACGACCGCGCCCTGCCCCACGGCACCCGCCTGCTCCTGCAGCAGGCCCATGACGCGCTCAGCCACGCCCTCGCCGAAGGCGAGTCGGCGCGCGTGCGCTACCACGCCCTGTTCGACGCGGTCCCCGACCCGGTCAGCGTCCTCAGTGAGACCGGCATCGTCCTGGACCTCAACAAGGCCGGCATCCGCGCCTACCACCGGTCGCGCGAGGAGATCATCGGCCAGCCGATCGAGACGTTGAATCCGGACCTGCCGCCGGACCACCTCAAGCCGGTCTGGGAAACGATCAACCGGGGCGAGACCTACGTCATCGAGGTCACCAACATGCGCGGCGACGGCAGCCGATTCCCGGTCGAGGTGCATTCGGCCGGGTTCGAGCATGCCGGGCGCCGCTGCATCGTCGCCGTCGCCCGCGACCTCAGCGGCCGCTGGCAGGCCGAATCGCGCTACCGCCTGCTGATGGAGTCCATCGACAAGGGCGTGCTGCTGCTGGACCGCCAGTTCCACCTGCTGTCGGCCAACCCGGCCGCGCACCGGATCCTCGGCCCCGGGCTGGAAACGGACCTGCGCGCACCTAGGCAGGAATGGACCATCCTGGACGAACATGGCCGGGTGCTGCCGGAAGACCAGTGGCCGGCGCAGCGCTCGCTGCGCAGCGGCCAGATCATCCCCAGCACGGTGATCGGCCTGCACAACCTGGCCAGCGACCGCATGGTCTGGATCTCGGCGACCACGGTCCCGGTGTTCTCGTCCGGCCGCGACGAGGCCGACCACGTGTTCGTGCTGTTCAGTGACATCACCGACCTCAAGCGCGACAGCACCCTGTTCGACCGCGCCCAGTCGCTGGCCCACATCGGCGGCTGGGAATGGGACCGTGGCCGCCAGCGCATGTACCTCACCGGCGAGGCCATGCGCATCGTCGACCTGGCCCCGGGCTCGCATGCGATGGATGACCTGCTGGCGCGGATGCGCAGCGGTGACCGCATCCGGCTGGAAGCCGCGCTCGAGCGCGTGTTCGCCCAGCGCACCGGCTTCGACCTGGAGCTGCAGGGCCAGCGTGGCGACGGCCACGCGTTCTGGATCCGCATGATCGGCGAGGTCGAGCCGGGCAACCACGTGTCGCCGCGCATCGCCGGCACGCTGCAGGACATCACCGAACGCAAGCAGGCCGAGGAAACGCTGCGCATCCAGGCGCGCACAGATCCGCTTACCGGCATCCTCAACCGCGACGCGATCCTGGGCGAACTCGACGAACGGCTGCGCGAACCGGCGCACTGCGCGGTGGCGGTGCTGTATATCGACCTGGACCGCTTCAAGACCGTCAATGACGTGCTCGGCCACGCCGCCGGCGACGACCTGCTGGTCCGCACCGGCCAGCGCATCGCGCACGCGATCGGCACCGAGGGACTGCTCGCACGCTTCGGCGGCGACGAATTCCTGGTGCTGTGCGACGGCAGCGAGCCGGAGCAGGCCCCGCAGCTGGCCGACAAGATCCTGCAGGCCCTCACCCGGCCCTTCATGTTCGGCGAAGACGAGTTCATGGTCGGCGCAAGCATCGGCATCGCCTATGCACCGGCCGACGGTACGCGGCCGCAGCAGCTGATCCAGAGTGCCGACATCGCCATGTACGACTGCAAGCGCCGCAGCCGCAACGGCTGGCAGGTGTTCACCCCGGACCTTGCCCAGAAGCAGCAGGACCGCCTGCAGATCGAGACCCAGCTGCGGCGCGCGCTCGACAACGCCGAGTTCCGCCTGGTCTACCAGCCGCAGGTGGACCTGCGCCAGGGCAGGATCGTCGCCGCCGAAGCGCTGATCCGCTGGCAGAGCCACCAGCTGGGCGAACTGCGCCCGGACCTGTTCATCAGCCACGCCGAGACCACCGGCGACATCGTCCGCATCGGCGACTGGGTGCTGCGCGCGGCCTGCCGCCAGGTGCGCGAATGGCAGGAACAGGGCCTGGGCATCATCCGCGTGGCGGTCAACGTGTCCTATCGGCAGTTCGTCGCCGAAGACCTGGCGGTGAAGGTCGCCGAAACGCTGCGCGAGTTCGACCTGCCCGGCTCGGCGCTGGAACTGGAGTTCACCGAGCGCGTGCTGATCGAGGACGCACCCGCCACCCTGCGCACCTTCGCCGAGCTGCGGCGGATGGGCGTGATGCTCACCATCGACGATTTCGGCGAAGGCTACAGCGCGCTGAACTACCTGCGCCGGCTACCGATCCACGGCCTGAAGCTCAGCCAGCTGTTCGTGGAGGGCGTGCCGGAGAACCGCTCGGACGTCGCCGTGTGCGAGGCGGTCAGCGCGATCGCGCGCAGCCTGGGCCTGGGCCTGGTCGCCGAAGGCGTGGAGCAGGAATCGCAACGCCGCTTCCTGCTCGAACTGGGCGTGCCGGTCGGCCAGGGCTTCCTGTTCGCACCCGGGCTGCCACCGGACGAGCTGGCGAGGCGCCTGGCGAACTACAGCCGCCCGGCCTGATCACGCCCGCCCGGACCGCGTGGACCGGATGTGCGCAACACGCCATCGTCGGCGTGGGATCCCAACGCGAATCAGACCGCATCACCAGCGCCGGCCTGAGTCGAAGCCTAGGGCGAGGCTCCGGGACCGTGCAGACGCGACTCCCAGCTCTCGGTATCGCCCTGCTCCAGCCGGCGCTCGAACAGCCGCCGCCATGACGGCACCAGCGGCAGCGCCAATGCGCCACGCAACTCGTCGCGATCCAGCGTGCGCCGGTAAAGCAGTTCGGACAGGCGCGGCAGCGCCCAGTCCGCGTGCGGTCGTTCGACCAGGGCCAGCACGTCACTGGCCTGCACGATCCCCGGCTCGAGGACCCGGTAGTACCAGCCACAGCGACCGGTGTCCTGCACGCGCCGCGCCATGTCGGCGATGCCGAAACGGTCGGACAGCTTCCAGCACGGCTGCCGTGCCTGCGAGACCTCCACCAGGGCCGTGCCCAGCCGCAGGCGATCGCCCAGGCACACGTCCGCTTCGGTGATGCCGGTGGTGCTGATGTTCTCGCCGAAGGCGCCAGGCGCCATCAGCAGCGGGTGTGCGCCCACCTCGCCCTGCCAGGTCGCGTAGTGGTCGCGCGGGTAATGATGGATGGCCTTGTCGGGCCCGCCATGCACGCGGCGGTCGCCCTGCTCGTCCCCGGCCAGGCCTTCGAGGCCGACTCCGACCGGGCCCGCCAGTGGATGCTTGTCGATCGCACTGCGGCTGCCGGGCCGGGTGTAATCCACGGCCCGGCCCGCCAGCACGGCATCGATCCGGCAGGGGGCGCGCGATGCCATCAACGCGCGTCCCGCTACCTCAGGCGGCCGCCGGCAGCGCGGCGATCTCGGCCTTCAGCAGTTCGCCGAGGATCTTCACGCCGGCGTCGATCTTCTCGCCGGGTACGGTCACGAACGACAGGCGCAGGCTGTTCTTCTTCGGATTGACGGCATAGAACGGCGCGCCCGGCACGAAGGCCACGTTGCGCTCGATCGCCTTGGCCAGCAAAGCGCCACTGTCCACGCCCTCGGGCAGGTCGACCCAGATGAACATGCCGCCATCGGGCCTGTTCCAGCTCACCTGCTCCGGGAACTCGCGCTCCAGCGCGGCCAGCATGCGTTCGCACTGCTGCCCGTAGAGCGTGCGGATCGACGGAATGTGCGCGTCGAGGAAGCCGTCCTGCACCGCTTCGTACACGATGCGCTGCGAGAACGACGGGGTGTGCAGGTCGGCGGCCTGCTTGGCCTGGACCATCTTGCCGAACACCGGCTCCGGCGCCACGACATAGCCCAGGCGCAGGCCCGGCGCCAGCACCTTGGAGAACGATCCCATGTAGATCACGCCGTCCGGGTTCATCGACAGCAGGCTCGGCAGCGCCTCGCCACCGTAGGACAGCTCGCCGTACGGATCGTCCTCGACCAGCGGCACGCCGGCCGCGTTCGCCAGCGCGACCAGCGCCTTGCGCCGCTCCAGCGGCATGCGCCGGCCGGTCGGGTTCTGGAAATTGGGCAGGCAGTACAGGAAGCGCGCGCCGGCCAGCTGTTCGACCGACAGGCCGTCGGTGACGATGCCCTGCTCGTCGCTCGGCAGCGAAGCGAAGTCCGGCGAGAACAGCGAGAACGCCTGCAACGCGCCGAGGTAGCTCGGGGTCTCGACCAGCACCTTGCTGCCCTCGTCGATCAGCACCTTGCCCAGCAGGTCCAGGCCCTGCTGCGAACCGGTGGTGATCAGCACGCGGGAAGCCGGAACCACCGCGCCGCCATGGCTCAGGCGCGCGGCGATCCACTCGCGCAGCGGCGTGAAGCCCTCGGTCGGGCCGTACTGCAGGGCGGCCTGGGGCGCCTCGCGCAGGACCTTTTCGGTGGCCTCGCGCATGCGCTCGACCGGGAAGGTCGCCGGGGACGGCAGGCCGCCGGCAAAGGAGATGACCTCGGGGCGCTCGGTGACCTTGAGGATCTCGCGGATGGCCGAGCTGGTAAGCGCCTGGGCGCGACGGGACAGGGTATAGGTGGTAGTCATGGAGGGCATTGTACCGGGTCGGCCCGGGCTGGGCCCAAGCACGCTGCTTCCGGCGTGCCTACACAACATTCACGGTGCGGCAACGGCTGCTTAAGGCGCGGCGCGAATAATCGGTGCCGGACCGGTCGCGTCCGTCGACAGCCCAGGAGGCCAGCATGTCCTTCCGCCAGTTCCCCGCCACCGCCAGCGACGGCAATCCCTACATCATCATCGAATTCCACGACGAGCACGGAGGGCCCGATGGCCAGCCGTCGCTGCGCTACGAACTGGCGGACGGCCAGCGACTGCAACGCCGGGACGATCGCTTCGCCAATGCCGATGGCACCCTGATACTGACCGCGGACTGATCCTGCGACGCGTCAGGGGCGCTCCAGCACGCGTCCCAGGCCTGACTGGTCGATCTCCGCGGCGGCTGCGCGCAGCGAGGCGACATCGGCGCCGGAATCGAATCCGATCCGGAAATGGACTTCGCCTGCCGGCGTCCGCGAGGAGTGGATCGAGGACAGGCTGATGCCATGCGCCTCGAACACGTGCAGCAGCGCCCGCAGCGAACCCGGGCGATCCTCGGGCAGGTGCACGCTCAGCCGCCGCGTCTCCGTCAGGTCGGCCAGCAGGTAGCCGACGCGCTCGAAGGTGTAACTGCCGTCGGCAGCGGCGCCATCGCCCCAGGCCTCCAGGTTGCGGCTCAGGAAGTGTTCGCGGAACTCGGCGCGCGCCGGCTCATCGCCGCGACCGACCAGGGTGCGCAGGCGGGCGATCTCGGTAGCCAACCGCTCCAGCATTTCGCCGGTGTGCGGATTGCCGAACTGGATGTCCTCGTAGATTTCCGGGTTCAGCGACAGGATCCGCGCGGTCACCGCCGCATCCATCTCGAAGCCGATGGAGCGGTATGGCATCAGCTGCGCCGGTCCGCCGAGTTCGGCAGCGAAACTTCGCAGCACGCCGGCCTGCCCCAGGTGCGCGGCATGGACCATGGCCTGCACCAGCGCCATGACCCGGTCATGGTGGGCAGGGGTGCTGCGCACGTACTCGCCCTGCAACGCTTCAAGCAAGTGCTGCAGCCACGGCCGCCAGGCATCCAGCCGCGCTTCGCAGACCACCACCACGCGGCCCTTCAAGGTAGGCGTCTTCAAGGGTGCGGTCATCGGGTGCAGGCCCACCACCTCGGCCTGGGACTCGAGCATCGCCGCCACCGGCGCCTGCTTGAGCGAGGTGATGTCCAGCCACAGGCGACCCCGCTCGCGACCCGCCGAACGCGCGACGTAATCGGCGATCAGCCCGGGCGTGTGCCGGATCGGCGCGGCGAAGACCAGCACCTCCGCCTCTTCGACCAGCAGCGACGGTGGATCGCTGCCCGCATCGGCTGGATCGTGGCCCAGCACCCGCAGGCCCATGCGCTCCTCGAAGAACCGGCGCAGCCAGCGCCCATAAGCGCCGGCGCTGCCGACCAGGCCGATTACCGGCGCCCCGCCTGCTTGCGCTCCGGGGGTAAAGATCGTCGAAGTCAAAGCGGCACCGCCGGGAAACGCGCTGGCCCTTCCGCCAGCGCCGCCGCCGGAGCGGCGAGCACGTCGAGCTCCTCCCAGCCATGGAGGAGGGTCGATTCCAGCGTGGCATGCACGCCGGCCAGCGCACGCTCGGCAGCTCGTTGCGGTGGCTCGCCGCGAAGCAGGAACGTGGCCAGCAGGGCCGACAGCACGTCGCCGGTGCCCGCCACGTCCACGTCCAGGCGCGGCGAGGTCATGCGCCAGGCGCGCTCACGCCCCACCAGCAGCGTGACCAGCGCTCCATCCCCGCCTTCCACGCTGTGCGCGAGTACCCACTGCGGGCCACGCGATAGCAAGGTGCGGGCCGCTTGCACCGCGTCGGCTTCGTGCAAGGCCGGTTGGCCGGCAAGCCGCTCCAGTTCGAAGGCGTTGGGCGTGACCATCCACGCCAGCGGCAGCAGCCGCGTGGCGAATACGGACTCCAGTCCCGGCTCGACGTAGGCGCCGGTATGTGTGTCGCCGATGACCGGATCGAGCAGGTAACGCGGCGCCACGCCTCCGTGGTGCAGGCGCTCGAGCCAGCCGGCAAAGGCTTCGCCGTTGGCGACGCTGCCGAAATAGCCCGAAACGACCATCCGCGCGCGGGTGCTGACGCCGCGATCGTCCAGGCCCTGCAGGACGTCGGCCAGCCATTCGGCGGGCAGCACCCGCCCGCGCAAGGTCGCGTAGAAGGGGGTATTGCTGAGCAGCGTGGTCGGCACTTCCACCACGCGCACGCCGAGCATGCGCAACACCGGCACCGCCGCGCTGTTGCCCGCGTGGCCATAGGCCAGTTGCGACTGCACCGACACCAGGTCGACCGGCAACGATCCGGAAGGCCGGTTGCGACGTTCGTGGACCAGGTGGCTTTCGAGCGCCTCGCTCATTCGATCGACCGTGATTCCGGGCCACGCATGCTAGCGCGTCGCCTCGCGGGCGGCGCGCAGCGTTTCAGCTGCAACGGTTGAGGCTGATCACACCGGGTTACTTGCACTTCGATGCAGGCGCCCGATGCCGGAGTCGGTGTTCCATGGCGCACCTGCGCGGCCAGACGCAGGTGCGCGACTGCTTACGGTGAAGTGATCCGGCCGAAGAACGACTTGACCCCGTCGAGGAACGTGGCCGAGCGCGGCGAATGCCTGCGTCCTTCCTCGCCGATGAACGTCGCCTCGAACCGCTCCAGCAGCTCGCGCTGCTCGGCGGTGAGGTTGATCGGCGTCTCGACCACGACGCGGCAGTAAAGATCGCCGGGGCTGCGGCTGCGCACCGACTTGACGCCCTTGCCGCGCAGGCGGAATACCTTGCCGGCCTGGGTCTCGGCCGGGATGCGGATTTCCGCTTCGCCTTCCAGCGTGGGTACGTTGACCGTGTCGCCAAGCGCGGCCTGCGAGATCCGGATCGGCACGTCGCAATGCAGGTCGTCGCCGTCGCGGCGGAAGATGTCGTGCTCGCGCACGCGCACTTCCACGTACAGGTCGCCCGGCGGCGTGCCCGGCGGACCGGCCTCGCCCTCGCCGGACAGGCGGATGCGGTCGCCGTTGTCCACGCCCGCGGGGATCTTCACCGACAGGACCTTCTCGTCCTCGATCCTGCCCGCGCCATGGCAGTCCTTGCACGGGTTGCGCACGACCTGGCCACGGCCACCGCACTCCGGGCAGGCCTGCTGCATGGTGAAGATGCCGCGCTGGAACCGCACCTGGCCGCGGCCGTGGCAGGTATTGCAGCCCTCGACCTTGCCGTCTTCCGAGCCAGTGCCGGTGCAGGTCGTGCACCCGGCCAACGTCGGGATCTCGATGCGCTTCTCGGCCCCGGCCACCGCCTCTTCCAGGTCCAGCTCCATCACGTAGCCGATGTCGGCGCCGCGACGCGCAGCGCGGCCACCGCCGGCGCCGCCGAAGATGGTCCCGAAGATGTCGCCGAAGATGTCGCCCATGTCCGGGCCTGGGCCGGCGCCACCGCCGCCCATGCCGTGCTCGAACGCGGCATGCCCATGCGCGTCGTAGGCGCGGCGCTTGCCACCGTCGGACAGCACTTCGTAGGCCTCCTTGCACTCCTTGAACGCCGCTTCTGAGGCGGAGTCACCCGGATTGCGGTCCGGGTGGTGCTTCATCGCGCAACGGCGATAGGCCTTCTTCAGTTCTTCGTCGCTGGCGTTGCGGGCCACGCCCAGCACTTCGTAGTAGTCGCGCTTGCTCATCGGGATTCCGTGTCTGACTTACGAGACAGCCCGCGCCATGCGAAGGCGCGGGCTGCATGACCACCGGCGGCGCTACGCCGCACGCGGCTTACTTCTTCTCGTCGTCCTTGACCTCGGTGAACTCGGCATCGACGACATCATCCTGCGCGCCACCGGAAGCGGCGCCACCGGCATCGCCTTCGGCCCCGCCCTGCGCTGCAGCCGCCGCGTACAGCGACTGCCCGGCCTCTTCCAGGGCCTTGGACTTGGCTTCGATCTGGCCCTTGTCGTCGCCCTTGAGCGCGGTTTCCAGCTCGGCGATGGCGCCTTCCACGCGGCCGATGACGTCGCCGGTGACCTTACTGCCGTGCTCGGTGATCGCGCTGCGGGTCGAGTGGATCAGGCCGTCGGCCTGGTTGCGTGCCTGCACCAGCTCGTGGAACTTCTTGTCTTCCTCGCGGTTGGCTTCGGCATCGGCCACCATCCGCGCGATCTCGTCCTCGGACAAACCCGAGCCGGCCTTGATCTCGACCTTCTGTTCCTTGTTGGTCTTCTTGTCCTTGGCCGACACATGCAGGATGCCGTTGGCGTCGATGTCGAACGACACCTCCACCTGCGGCATGCCGCGCGGCGCCGAATCGATCCCGGTCAGGTCGAACTTGGCCAGCGACTTGTTGAAGCGGGCCTGCTCGCGCTCGCCCTGCAGCACGTGCACCGTCACCGCGGACTGGTTGTCCTCGGCGGTGGAGAAGGTCTGCGAGGCCTTGGTCGGGATCGTGGTGTTCTTCTCGATGATCTTGGTGAACACGCCACCCAGGGTCTCGATGCCCAGGCTCAGCGGGGTCACGTCCAGCAGCAGCACGTCCTTGACGTCGCCACCCAGCACGCCGCCCTGGATCGCGGCGCCCAGCGCCACGGCCTCATCGGGATTGACGTCCTTGCGCGGTTCCTTGCCGAAGAACTCGGTCACCGCCGCCTGCACCTTCGGCATGCGGGTCTGGCCACCGACCAGGATCACTTCGCCGATGTCGCTGGCGCGCAGGCCGGCGTCCTTCAGCGCGGTGCGGCACGGTTCGATGGTCTTCTTCACCAGGTCATCGACCAGCGCCTCGAGCTTGGCCCGGGTCAGCTTGATGGTCAGGTGCTTGGGACCGGAGGCGTCGGCGGTCACGTACGGCAGGTTGACCTCGGTCTGCTGCGCGCTTGACAGCTCGATCTTGGCGCGCTCGGCCGCATCCTTCAGCCGCTGCAGGGCCAGCGGGTCCTTGCGCAGGTCGATGCCCTGGTCCTTCTGGAATTCCTCGACCAGGTAGTCGATGACGCGCGCGTCGAAGTCCTCACCACCGAGGAAAGTGTCGCCGTTGGTGGCCAGCACCTCGAACTGCTTCTCGCCGTCGATGTTGGCGATCTCGATGATCGACACGTCGAAGGTGCCGCCGCCCAGGTCGTAGACGACGATCTTGCGATCGCGGTTGTCGTCCTTGTCCAGGCCGTAGGCCAGGGCCGCGGCGGTCGGCTCGTTGATGATGCGCTTGACGTCAAGGCCGGCGACGCGGCCGGCGTCCTTGGTCGCCTGGCGCTGGCTGTCGTTGAAGTACGCCGGCACGGTGATGACCGCCTCGGTGACGGGCTCGCCCAGGAAGGCCTCGGCGGTCTTCTTCATCTTCTCCAGCACCTTGGCGGAGATTTCCTGCGGGGCCATCTTGCGGCCGTCGCTGGTCTGCACCCAGGCGTCGCCGTTGTCGTGGGCGAGGATGCCGTAGGGCACCAGGTCCAGATCCTTCTTCACTTCGGCGTCGGTGAACTTGCGGCCGATCAGGCGCTTCACCGCATAGAAGGTGTTCTTCGGATTGGTGACCGCCTGGCGCTTGGCAGGCGCGCCGACCAGGACTTCGCCGTCCTTGGTGTAGGCCACGATCGAAGGCGTGGTGCGGTCGCCTTCCACGTTCTCGATCACACGGGCCTTGCCGCCGTCCATGATCGCGACGCACGAGTTGGTCGTGCCCAGGTCGATGCCGATGATCTTGCTCATTGTGTGGTGCTCCCTCGGAATGGAATGGCCGGTGAAACCGTGGCCTTGCTCGCTAGATAGGGCCGCGCCGGCGCCGTTCAAGAGGGCGTCGCGGCATGGATGAGACCAGTTCAGTCGTGCCGGGCCACCACGACCAGCGCCGGACGCAGCAGGCGGTCGTTGAGCATGTAGCCCTTCTGGAAGACCTGCAGCACGCTGCCCGGCGCGGCGGCGCCCGGATCGGCCTGGCTGATGGCCTGGTGGTGCTCGGGATTGAACGGCTGGCCGGCCGGATCGACCACCGACAGGCCGTTGTCGGCGGCGACCTTGAGCAGCTGGCGGTAGGTCAGCTCCATTCCGTCCTTGAGCGGGCCGCTCTGGTCGACCGCGGCCGCCAGGCCGGCATCGAGGCTGTCGAACACCGGCAGCAGTTCGCCGAGCAGGCGCTCGTTGGCGAAGCGGCGGGCCTGCTCGACATCGCGCGCTACCCGCTTGCGCTGGTTTTCCAAGTCGGCGCGCTCGCGCAGCGAGTCGGCGCGCAGCTGTTCGATCTCGCCCTTCAGTGCTTCGATCTCGTCGCGCAGCTGCAACTCGAGGGTGGCTTCGTCGTCCGCACCGGCGGCGGAGGGGATGTCGTTCTGGGTCATGCAATCGGCTCCGTGGCGGCGCTCCCGGCCGCCCATCCGGCCCGTATGGGGGCCGGGGTGGAGCGATTCAAGTCGCGGAGCCGATTCGACCGCCGACCGGATTCAAGTCGCCGGGCGTTCGCCAGACGACTGCAGCGCCGCGCCGAGCACGTCGGCAGCCGCCTGGACCACCGGAATCACCCGGTCATAGGCCATCCGGGTCGGGCCGATCACACCCAGCACGCCCAGCACCTGGCCGCCGGCGCCGTACGGCGCGGTCACCAGCGAGACCCCGTCCAGCGGGGCCAGTCCGGTTTCCTCGCCGATGAAGATGCGTACCCCCGGCGCGCGCTGGGTGCGCTCGAGCAACTGCAGGATCTCGCGCTTGCGGGCGAAGGCCTCGAACAGCTCGCGCAGGCGCTCCACGTCGGACAGGTCCTGCAGGCCCATCAGCCGGGTCTGCCCGGCCAGGACCATGTCGTCGCCGGGCGGCTCCAGTGCCTGTTCGGCCAGCTCGACCGACTGGGCGAGCAGCAGCTCCATCTCGTCGCGGGCCTGGCGCAGCTCGTGCAGCAGGGTCGCGCGGATCTGGGCCAGCGGCCGGCCGGCGCAATGGGTGTTGAGGTAGTTGGCGACCTTTTCCAGCTCGGCCGGTTCGAAGGTGCGCTGCGGCTCGACCACCCGGTTCTGCACCTCGCCGTCGGCGAACACCACGATGGCCAGGATCCTGCGCCCGCCCAGCGCGACGAAATCGATCTGGCGGAAAGCGAACTGCCCGCGCCGCGGCGCGCCGACCACGCCGACGAAATGGGTCATCGCCGAAAGCAGCTCGGAGGCATTGCCCAGCAGCGCCTGGGTGCCCCCCGCCCCCGCGGTGAGCTCGGCCCGCAGCCGGGCCATCTCGCGTTCGCCCAGCGACTTGACCTGCAGCAGGCTGTCCACGAACACCCGGTAGCCCTGCACGGTCGGCACCCGCCCGGCCGAGGTATGCGGCGAGCTCAGCAGGCCGCTGTCCTCCAGGTCGGCCAGGATGTTGCGGATCGTGGCCGGGCTGACATCCAGGCCGGCATGGCGGGCCAGGGTCTGCGATCCCACCGGCTCGCCGTCGCGGATGTAGCGCCCGATCAGGGTGCGCAGCAGCTGGCGCGCGCGCGGGTCGAGCGGAAGGGCCGGTGGCGGGTTGGGATTCATGGCGGATAGATAGCCCCAGCGGCGACCGGCCCGCAAGCGGAACATCACCCATGCGGCGGTCCGGTCACGGCGCGTCTCAGCCCACGCGACCGCCGGGCCGCAGGCTGCCCCGGCCTGCGGAAGGCCCGTGCCCGCCTCTACAATGCCGACATGCTCAGCCACCTCGCCCTCAAGGATTTCGCCGTCGTCCGCGCCACCGAACTGGAATTCGGCCCCGGGATGACCGTGATCTCCGGGGAAACCGGCGCGGGCAAATCGCTGCTGGTGGATGCGCTGGGCTTCCTCTCCGGGCTGCGGGCCGACAGCGGCGTGGTCCGCCACGGCAGCGAACGCGCCGAACTGTCGGCCGACTTCGACCTTACCGGCAATGCGCTCGCGCGCGACTGGTTGCGCGGCAACGAACTGGACGAGGACGGCCAGTGCCAGCTGCGGCGGATCATCCGCGCCGACGGCGGTTCGCGCGCCTGGATCAACGGCCGCCCCGTCACCCTGGCCCAGCTCACCGAGCTGGCCGGCCTGCTGGTCGAGATCCATGGCCAGCACGAGCACCAGTCCCTGCTTTCGCGGGCCAGCCAGCTGGCCCTGCTCGACGCCCATGCCCGCAACGAGGCCGAGCGCGCCGCGGTGCAGGCGACTGCGGCCGCCTGGCAGGCGCTGCTGGCCGAACGCGAACACCTGCAGGCCCAGGGCGACGTCTCCGACCGGATCGGCTGGCTGGAGCACCAGCTGGCCGAACTGGAGCGCGAGGACCTGGAGCCCGCCGCGCTGGAGGCACTCGACCTGGCGCACCGCCGGCACGCGCACGCTTCGGGCCTGATCGAGGCCTGCGACGACGCGCTGGTCCGCCTGGGCGGCGAGGACTCGCCATCGCTCGCCCGCCAGCTGCAGCAGACCCGCGCCGCCCTGGCCCGTGCCGCCGAGCACGAGCCGCGCCTGGCCGAAGCCGACACCCTGCTCGAAGGCGCCGGCGTGCAGGTCGAGGAAGCGCTCGCCCTGGTCGGACGCATCCGCGACGACCTGGAAGTGGACCCGGCGCGTTTCGAGCAGCTCGAGCGTCGCCTGGGCCGCATCCACGACCTGGCCCGCAAGCACCGCCTCGCCCCGGCCGAGCTGGCGGCTTACCGCGATGGCGTGGCCGCCGAACTTGGCGTACTGCGCGGCGCCGGCGAGCGCCTGGATCGGCTCGACAGCGAGATCGCCGCCGCGTCTGCCGCCTGGCGTAACTCAGCAGCTACCCTTACCGGTACCCGACGCAGCGCCGGCCAGGCCCTGGCGACGGCCACCACCGCGCTGATCGCCGAACTGGGCATGGGTGGCGGCCGCTTCCTGGTCGAACTGGAACCGGGAGACGGCGCGCGACCGGATCCGAACGGCGCCGAACGCGTGGAGTTCCTCGTTGCCGCCAACGCCGGCCAACCGCCGCGGCCGCTGCGCAAGGTCGCCTCGGGCGGCGAACTGTCCCGCATCTCGCTGGCGATCGAGGTCGCCGCGCTCGGTTCGGATGCCGTGCCGACGATGGTCTTCGATGAAGTCGATTCGGGCATCGGCGGCGCCGTAGCCGAGATTGTCGGCCGCAAGCTGCGCGCGCTCGGTCGCGCGCGCCAGGTGCTGTGCGTGACCCACCTGCCCCAGGTCGCCGCGCAGGGCCACGCGCATTACCGGGTCAGCAAGGCCCCGGTGGAAGGCATCACCCGCAGCGCCGTGGAACTGCTCGACGACGGCGGCCGCGAGGCCGAACTGGCACGGATGCTCGGTGGCGTCGAAATCGGCCCGGAGGCCCATGCAGCCGCACGCCGGCTGCTGGACGAAGCCATCGCGGCCGAAGCGGACGCCGTCGAAGCCGAGGAGTCGGTCCGTCCGGCGCGCCGGTCAGGCACCCGCTCGCGCTGAACTCACCCCGCGGTGACGCCGCCGCCTGGATTCAGCGGCGCTTCTTGCGCACGTAGAGCACCAGCGAGTGTTCTTCCAGTTCATAGCCGTGCTTGGCAGCGATCTCGCGCTGCAGCTTCTCGATCTCGGCGCTTTCGAACTCGATGATCTTGCCGGTGTCCAGGTCGAGCATGTGGTCGTGGTGGCCACCGCGATCCAATTCGTACATCGCCTGGCCGCCCTCGAAGTTGTGCTTGATCACCAGGCCAGCGGCCTCGAACTGGGTCAGCACCCGGTACACGGTCGCCAGGCCGATCTCGTCGCCATGCTCGAGCAGGCGGCGATAGAGGTCCTCGGCGGTGAGGTGGTGCTGGGGCTGCTTCTCCTCCAGCAGTTCGAGGATGCGCATGCGCGGGTGGGTCACCTTCAGACCGACGCGGCGCAGATCGTTCGATTCCATGACCTCTCTCCGTTCTTCCGGCCATTCACTGCCGGTTTACCGCCAGCCGCCGTACGACGGCCTCCAGGCGCGCCGGGAGTGTATCATCGGCCCACTTTCCGTCCCGCGTGCCCGCAATGCCAAGCTTCCGTCGCCTGTTGCTGATCGCTCCCCTTTCGCTCGCCGTCGCCGGCTGCGGCGTGCTCTACAAGCAGCCGATCTACCAGGGCAACCTGATGGAGAAGGAAGCGGTCGACCAGCTCAAGCCCGGACTGAGCAAGCAGCAGGTCGCGGCCCTGCTTGGCACGCCCTCGGTGGCCGATCCGTTCCATGCGCAGCGCTGGGACTACGCCGCAACCGAACGCACCAACCGTCGCGGCACGGTCGAATCGAAGACGCTGACGCTCTATTTCGAAAACGACACGCTAGTCCGCTGGGATGGCGATTACTTCCCCGAGCAGGACCTGGAGCTGTCGCAGAAGGCCTATCGCCAGTTCGGCCCGAACCTGGCCAGGGACAAGGACAAGAAGGGCCGGCGCTGAGCCGGATCAGCCTTCGCGCTGGCGCTGTGCGCGCCGGCGCCGCGCCTCCTTCGGATCGGCCTGCAAGGGCCTGAGCAGCTCCAGGCGGTCACCGTCGCGCAGCAGCGTGGCCGGTTCCACCGCCACCCCGAACACCGCATGGCCCGCCACGCCGGGTTCATGGTCCAGGCCTGCCTGCCTGATCGCATCAGCGACCGTGGCGCCCGGCTCGAGCCGCAGGTCGAGTTGCACGAACCGGTGCGGCCAGGCCAGCACCACCTGCACGCGCAGCATCGCTGTCACCCGCCGTTGTCGGCCACGCGCACGAAATCGTCGACCATGCGGTCGGCCAGGCCCTGGAAGCCGAGCGTGAACACCGGCCCGAGCAGCCGCGAATGCGGCTCGAATTCCAGTGTCAGCGTCACCTTGCAGGACGATTCGTCCAGCACGTGGAAGTTCCACACGCCGTGCAACTTGCGGAACGGCCCATCGCGAAGCTGCATGTCGATCCGGTGCGGCCGTTCGAGCCGGTTCTCGGTGGTGAACCACGTGCTCAGCGAACCCAGGCCCAGGTCCAGGCGCGCCAGCATCCGCCCCTCATCCTGTTCCAGCACCTGCGCCTGCTCGCACCAGGCGAACCGGCGCGGATAGGCCGCCACGTCGTTGACCAGGTCGAACATGCGGGCGGCGGAATGGCCGACCAGGGCGCTGCGTTGGATGCTGGGCATGCTTGGTGCGTCTGCGGACGCCGGAATTCGGCGACAATGGTGGAATGAGCAAGAATCCGGCCCATGATAAGGCAAAGGCCAAAGCCAAGGCCGCGCCCGCCCAGCGCACCATCGCGCTGAACAAGCGCGCGCGCCACGAATACCACCTCATCGACAGGTTCGAGGCCGGACTGGCGCTGCAGGGCTGGGAGGTGAAATCCATCCGCGCCGGCCGCGCCAACCTCACCGACGGCTACGCCTACGTGCAGGACGGCGAGATCTACCTGATCGGCGCCCAGATCACCCCGCTTATCCAGGCCTCCACCCACGTCATCGCCAACGATCGTCGGACCCGCAAGTTGCTGCTGCACCGCCACGAGATCGACAAGCTGATCGGTGGCGTCCAGCGCGACGGCTACACCATGGTGCCGACCGCGATGTACTGGAGCGGGAACAAGGTCAAGCTGGAGATCGCCCTGGCCAAGGGCAAGCAGGAGCACGACAAGCGCGATACCGCCAAGGAGCGCGACTGGCAGCGCGAGAAGCAGCGGACCATGCGCCGCCACAACAAGAACGCCTGACCGGTCGGTCCGACGTCCCTAGCCCCCCTCCAGCGGGCGGGTAGGAAAAGTCCTACACGAAATCGGGAAGTATCCCGACTGCGCATGGGCATCCTGGGAAGGCATCCTGTCGTTGCCCCGGCAGAACGGCTTGCACCGCCAGCAACGGAACCGCTCTGCAATGGACAAGGTCGCCGGCAGGATGCCGGGCCGGGGACCCTCTTCCCGTGGAGCAGCCCCAATGGATGACAGCACCCTCCAGCTGGTCGGATCCCACGGCGGCTGGCGCTTGATCGACAACGGCGAACCCTCGTTCTGGTTCCTGGAACGTGACCAGGCCATGCAGATCGCCCGGGTCATCGCCGATTCGCGCGCCGGCCTGCGCTTCATTCCCACCCGCATCGAAGCCGAGAACGACGACGGCGAGCTGGAGCTCGTCGCCTCCTTCCCCTGACTCGAAGCCGAAGCGGATGCAGACAGGGCCGGGCGTTCCCGGCCCTTTTTTTTGCTCCCTGGGCACCGCCCGGCCCGGGATGCAGCAACTTGGCCAAGGTGCCGTCAGGCGTCATCCCGGCAAGGCGAGCCACCCTGCCCCTTCTCCGGCGCGCGCCGCGCCTTCTCGGCAAGCGCCTCGTACTGGCTGCGGAACGCCTCCAGCTTGTGCTCGTCCATCTCCTCCATGTCGAGCAGGATGTTGTCCGCTTCGCGGGTCGCCCTGATCAGTTCGTCCAGCTTCAGGTGCAGCGCCGCCGTATCGGCGTTCTGCGTGTGCTGGATGAGGAACACCATCAGGAAGGTGACGATGGTCGTGCTGGTATTGATCACCAGCTGCCAGGTGTCGTTGAACCCGAACAAGGGCCCACTCATGGCCCACGCCAGAACCACGCCTAGCGCGAGGCAGAACACCCAGGGCGTCCCGGCCGCATGCGAAGCCTTCTTGGCTACGGTGTTGAATGCGCTTTCCGCACCCATGGCAGACACTCCGGGGAAGCAGCCCGAAGCGTAGGCGCGGCCTCATCGCGAAGTCGTGCAGGAAGGGTGAAAGGGCGATGATGAAGTGCAGGCGGGTGCGCGCTGCGCCCAAAACAAAAACCCGATCCACCACAACCTGGGGGATCGGGTTCTTCAGCAACATCCGCATGAAGCCGCGGACCAAATTGGTGGAGGTGGGCGGAGTCGAACCGCCGTCCGAAGGTACTCCATCTCCGGCACTACATGCTTAGCTCACCGTTGGATCTCGTCCCGTGGCAGCACGGCGTGCTAAGCGCACCCAAGGACCAGCCTGTTTTGGGTTAACCGGGCGCTGACAGGCAACCACCCCCGGCGATCCTGTGATAATGACCCTACATCCACGAGCACAGGCACAAGTGGGTTCGGGGCTACGCCTTAAGCGGCGAGAGCGTAGTTGTCGTCGTTGGCAACTAGAGTTTTGCCGCTGGATTAACGAGGAAAGCTGCCCCCTCGGCATGCGCCAGTCGATTTCGCAACCCCCGTCGAAACCAGGACACCCCCGGTAGCGCGGGCGAAGCCATCTCGCCAGACCCTTCCAGTGTAGGGACGCCTGCCCCCCGCATCAAGGCGCCCGCCACCGGCGCTGTGCATGCGTTCATGGCGGCCGCAGTTCGCTGGGTGGGCACGGCAGGCGCGCCGTGTCGCGATCACCGTCAGGCCGCGCACGGAGCTAGGCGCGGACACCGCCCGATGCCAGCGGGTGCTCACCGGTCGCGTGCACCCTCGAACTCATGCCGTGCGCGGCGCTCCAGTGCACGCAGGACGGTCAGCACCGCCAAAGCCAACAGGGTGATTGCCAGGGCGAGGATGTAGTAGCGGAAACCAACCGTGATCCCGATCGCCGCGACCATCAACAGGGATGCCGCGGTGGTGATGCCCTGCACGCCCTGGCCGCCGCGGCTGGCGAAGATGGTGCCGGCACCGATGAACGACACGCCCGCGATCACCGCTTCCACCAGGCGCAACGGGTCGATCTGCAGGCCATTGCCGGCGTAGTGCGAGTCTTCCAGCACCATCCTGCTCAGGCCGAGCAGCAACGCCGCAGTTCCGGCGACCAGCATGTGGGTACGGAAGCCGGCGGGCCGGTCCTTGAGCTCACGCTCGAAGCCGATGGCGCCGCCCAGCGCCATCGCGTAGAGCACTCCGGGAAGCACGCGCAGTTCTTCGATCCAGTCCATCGGCGCAACATCGCCGAAGCCCCGTGAAGACGCCGTGCGCCGCCATCAGTAAGCCTCGACTGCACCCGTCGCTGCCAGATCCGCCCCCTGCCCGGCCTGGCCTGTCCCGCCCAACGCCTTGTAGATCGCGACGGCCGCGATGTTCACCGCCGCCTCCGCGTCGGCGAGCGCATCGTCGGCTGCGAGCTGGTTGCGCTGCGCATCGAGCAAGGCCAGGAAGTCACCGCCCCCTTCGCGATAGCCGACTTCGGCCAGTTGGCTGGCCCTGCCAGCGGCGACCGCCTGGTCGACCACGATGCGCAGGCGTTCCTGGCGCCTGGCGTAATCCACCAGCGCATTCTCCGTGTCCTCCAGCGCGAGCAGCACCGTCTTTTCGTACTGCACGGCGACGCCATCGGCCGTGGCCTCGGTGGCGCGCAGGCGCGCGCGCACGCTGCCCATGTCGAACGCGGCCCAGCGGATGGATGGCGTCAGCGACCAGGCCTCGTTGTCGCCGCTAACCAGCCCGCTGAAGTCGCCGGAAACGAAGCCGGCAAAACCGCCGATGCTGATCCGCGGGAACAGGTCGGCCGTGGCGACACCGATGCGCGCGGTCGCGGCGGCCAGGCGACGCTCGGCCGCGCGCACGTCGGGCCGGTTGCGCAAGAGCTCGCGCGTATCACCCAGCGGCAATGCCTTCGCGTAGGCCGGGGCCTGCCTCGGCGACAGCAGTGCATCGAGCGCGCCAGGCCTTTCACCGACCAGCACGGCCAACCGGTGGCGCGCACGCGCCTCGATAGATTTCAACAGCGGGATGTCCGCCTCGATCGCCTTCAGCCGTGCTCGACTACTTTGCGCGTCGACCTCGCTGCCGGCGCCCAGTTCCCAGCGTGTCTCGGTCAGGCGCTGGGTCTCGTGCAGGTTGCCCAGCGTCTGCTCGGCGACCGCGACGCGTTTCTGCGCACCACGAAGCAGGAAGTAGTTACGCGCCACCTCGGCCGCGACGCTGACCTGTACGTCCTCCAGTCCGGCCTGCTCGGCGCCCAGGTCGGCGCGTGCCGCTTCCGCACCGCGCCGCAGCCGCCCGAACAGGTCAAGCTCCCAGGCTGCATCGAAGCCCAGGCTGTACTCCTCGACGGTCGTGCGCACGCCGTCGCCGGCCGGTTGCCGCCCGCGCACCTGGCCCGCGTCCATCTGCACGTGCGGCCAAGGATCCAGCCCGCGCTCGACGAACACCGCGCGCGCGGCCTGCACCCGGGTCATGGCGATGCGCAGGTCCGGATTGGCGACCAGCGCATCTCCTACCAGCCGGTCGAGCACCGGATCCTCGAACTGCCGCCACCATTCGGCCACCGGCGAGTCCGTGGCGAACACCGGTGCTTCGGCGTTGTGCAGCTGGACCGGAGCGGGCGTGGAGGCCCGGTAGTCCGGTCCGACCGCGCAGGCCGACAGCAGCGCGAGCGACAAGGCCGCAAGCAAGGGTCGCATCACCATGGCAGCACCTGGTCCATATAGAAGTAGCCGCCCTGCGGGCCGTCTTCGCCGATCAGGGCCAGCCTGACGCCGGTGCGTGCGCCGTCGGCGATCTCGATCTCGCCCTCTCCACCGTTCATGTCGGTTTTCACGTAGCCGGGGTGGATCGTGTTGACCTTGATCCTGCTGTCGCGAAGCTCATAGGCCAGCTGCACGGTCCAGGCATTCACCGCGCTCTTGGACACGTTGTAGGCAGGCACCTTGAAGTCGTAGATGGGCGAACCCGGCTGGGCGTGCAGCGCCAGCGAACCCAGCAGGCTGGAGACGTTGACGATGCGTGCGGAGGGCGCGCGGTGCAGCAGCGGCAGGAACGCCTGGGTGACCGCGACCAGTCCGAACACGTTGGTGTCGAAGGTGCGACGCCACGTGTCCAGCGACTGCTCCGAAACGGACTTTCCGATCTCGTCGAGCATGACCCCGGCGTTGTTGACCAGGATGTCCAGGCGACCGTAGCGGCGCTCGATCTCCTGCGCAGCAGCGGCGATGCTGGCGGCGTCGGTGACGTCCAGGGCGATGGCCTCCACCGGCAGGCCCTGCGCCTGGAGTTCCAGCGCCGCCTCCACGGCCTTCTCTCGATTGCGACCGGCCAACAGCGTGTGCACGCCGTTCTCGGCGAGCTGGCGCACGGTCTCGCGGCCGATGCCACGGGTGGCGCCGGTGACCAGCGCGACCTTGGATGAGGTATTCATGGATGTCTTCCTGTTTGGGGGATGAGGGTCAAGCGTGTGCCGGTGCGACGTCGGCGGCCGGGCCATGCGACACCAGCGGCCGGTCCGCAAGCTTGCGCAGTGCGACGTAGAACACCGGGGTCAGGAACAGGCCGAACAGGGTCACGCCGAGCATGCCCGCGAACACGGTGATGCCCGTGACCGAGCGCACCTCGGCGCCCGCGCCGGTGGACAGCACCAGCGGCACCGTGCCGGCGATGAAGGCCACCGAGGTCATCACGATCGGACGCAGGCGCAGGCGGCAGGCTTCGAGTGCCGCTTCGACCACGCCCTTGCCCTGCAGCTCCAGCTCGCGGGCGAACTCGACGATGAGGATCGCGTTCTTGCATGCCAATCCCATCAGCACCACCAGGCCGACCTGCACGAACACGTTGTTGTCGCCACCGCTGGCCCACACGCCGAGCAGGGCCGACAGCAGCGTCATCGGCACGATCAGGATCACCGCCAGCGGCAGGGTCCAGCTTTCGTACAGCGCGGCCAGAACCAGGAACGCGAGCAGCACCGCGAGCGGAAACACGACCAGCGCCGCCTTGCCCTGCGTGGCCTGCTGGTAGCTCAGGTCGCTCCAGTCGATGCCCATGCCCGGTGGCAACACCTGCTGCGCCAGTTCGGTCACCTTGGCCATCGCTTCGCCGGAGGACAGCACGCGCGGATCGGCTTCGCCCATCAGGTCGGCAGCGGGATAGCCGTTGAAGCGGATCACCGGATCGGGGCCGTAGCTCTCGCGGATCTCGACCATCGATCCGATCGGCACCATCTCGCCCCGGTCATTGCGGGCGCGCAGGTTGGAGATGTCCTCGACCTCGTCGCGGAACGGACCGTCAGCCTGGGCGATCACCTGCCAGGTGCGGCCGAACATGTTGAAGTCGTTGACGTAGGCCGAGCCGAGGTAGGTCTGCAAGGTGTCGAACAGCTCTGTGAGCGGGACGCCCTGCGCCTTCGCCTTGACCCGGTCGACCTCCGCATCCAGCTGCGGCACGTTGGCCTGGTAGCTGCTGATCGGATATCCCAGCCCCGGCGTCTGTGCGGCCGCGCCCTGGAAGGCCTGCACGGCGTTCTGAAGTTCACCGTAGCCCAGGCGGGTGCGGTCCTCGATGAACAGCGACCAGCCCGAACCGTTGCCAAGCCCCTGGATCGGCGGCGGCATGAACGCGAAGGTAAAGCCTTCCTCGATGCCGGCGAAACGCTGGTTGAGTTCGGCGGTGATCTGCTCGGCGCTGTTCTTGCGCTCGGCGAACGGCTTGAGCGGGAAGAACACCACGCCGCTGTTGGGCGTGTTGGTGAACTGCAGCGGATTCAGCCCCGGGAAGGCGACTTCGTGGGCGACGCCCTCCACTTCCATCGCCATCGCCGCCATCTTCTTCAGCACCGCGTCGGTACGCTCGATGGATGCGCCCTCGGGCATCTTCACGCCGGCGATCAGATACAGCTTGTCCTGCACCGGGATGAAGCCGGCCGGCACCGCCTTGAACATCACGCCAGCGCCGAGCAGGAGCACCGCGTACACCGCGAACACCGCGCCACGCCGGCCCAGCGCCCAGCCCACTGCACCCTCGTAGCGCTCGGAGGTGCGCCTGAAGAACCGGTTGAACGGCCGGAACAGCCAGCCGAAGAGGCGGTCGATCAGGCGCGACAAGGCGTCCTTGGGCGCGTCGTGCGGCCTGAGCAGCTTGGCCGCCAGCGCCGGCGACAGGGTCAGCGAGTTGATCGCCGAGATCACCGTGGAGATGGCGATGGTGACCGCGAACTGTTTGTAGAACTGTCCGGTCACACCGGTAAGGAATGCCATCGGCACGAACACCGCGCACAACACCAGGGCGATGGCGATGATCGGCCCGGATACTTCGCGCATGGCCAGGTGCGCCGCTTCCAGCGGCGTGGCGCCATGCTCGATGTGGCGTTCCACGTTCTCGACAACGACGATGGCGTCGTCGACGACGATGCCGATCGCCAGCACCAGCCCGAACAGGGTCAGCGTATTGATCGAGTAGCCCAGCAGGTACAGCACCGCGAAGGTTCCCACCACCGAAACCGGCACGGCCAGCAGCGGGATGATCGAGGCACGCCAGGTCTGCAGGAACAGGATCACCACCAGCACCACCAGCAAGGTGGCCTCCAGCAGGGTGGCCACGACCGACTTGATCGAGTCGCGCACGAAGATCGTGGTGTCGTAGATCGACTGGATCTCGACGCCCGGCGGCAGGGTCTTGCGGATCTCGGCCATCCGCTCGACCACGGCATCACGGATCTCCAGCGCGTTGGCGCCCGGCGCCTGGAAGACGCCGATCGCCGCAGCGTTCTTGCCGTCCAGGCGCGCACGCAGCGTGTAGTCGCCTGCGGCGAGCTCGATCCGGGCCACGTCGGCCAACCGCACGGTCTGGCCGTCGGCACCGCTCTTGAGCACGATCGCGCCGAACTCCTCGACGCTCTCAAGGCGACCCTTGGCGTTGATCGGCAGCAGGAAGTCGCTGCCGTTGGGCATCGGTTCGGCGCCGAGCTGCCCGGCCGACACCTGCACGTTCTGCTCGCGCACCGCGCGCAGCACATCGCTGGCGGTCAGGCCGCGCGCGGCGACCTTGTCCGGATCCAACCACAGGCGCATGGCGTAATCGCCGCCGCCGAACAGTTGCGCATCGCCCACGCCGGGGATCCGCGCCAGGTCGTCCTTGACGTGCAGGCGCATGTAGTTGCGCAGGTACAGCGAGTCGTACTGGCCGTCGCTGGAAGTCAGGTGCACCACCATCAGGAACACCGGCGACTGCTTCTGCGTGGTCACGCCCTGCCGGCGCACGTCCTCGGGCAGCCGCGCCAGCGCCTGCGCCACGCGGTTCTGCACGCGCACGGCGGCATCGTCGGCGTCGGTGCCGGGCTTGAAGGTGACTGTGAGCTGCAGGACGCCATCGGAGCCGGCGACGGACTTGACGTACATCATGTCCTCCACGCCATTGATCGCCTCCTCCAGCGGCGTGGCCACCGTTTCGGAGATGACCTTGGGATTGGCGCCGGGATAGACCGTGCGCACCACTACCGAAGGCGGCACCACGTCGGGGTATTCGCCGATCGGCAGCAACGGGATCGAGATCAGGCCGGCGGCGAAGATCACGATCGACAGCACCGCGGCGAAGATCGGCCGGTCGATGAAGAATCGGGAGAAGTCCATGGGTGGATTTCCTGGAACGTGGGAATGGGGGCGCCCTGCCCCTGCCGGGGTGGCGGCAGGAGCGGGCAAGGAGCGCGTGGCGCGTCAGTTCAGTTGGCGGCGACGGCGGGAGCCGCAGCGGTTGCGGGTGCGCCCATCGCAACCGGTCGCGACTCGACCGGCATTCCGGGGAAAAACACCTTCTGCACGCCGCTGACGATCACCCGGTCGCCTGCCGAAAGGCCGGCTTCGACGATGCGAAGGGGCGCGCCGCCTGTCGGGCGATCGGTCGGGCCATCGGCGTCGGCCAGGCGCCCGAGGCGTACATCGCGCCGCTGCGCCTTGCCCTGGGCATCGACCACGTAGACGTACTTTCGGTCCTGGTCGGTGAGCACCGCCTTGTCGTCGACCAGGGCAGCCTTGAATGCACCGCTGCCGGGCAGGCGAACGCGTGCATACAGGCCGGGCGTGAAGCGGCGGTCGGCGTTGTCGAGTACCGCGCGGGCACGGATGGTGCCGGTGCCCGGATCGACCTGGTTGTCGAGGAAGTCGACCCTGCCTTCGTGCGGGAAACCGGTCTCGTCGGCGAGCGCCACCTGCACCGGCAGCGTGCCTTCGCGTTCGCTGGGCCGCTCGCCCTTGCGCGCCAGCTCCGCGTAGCGCAGGAAGCTGCGTTCGTCGGCGTCGAAATGCACGTGCACCTTGTCCAGCGAGACCACGGTGGTCAGCACGCTGGCGGCATCGCCGGCGCCGACGAGATTGCCGGCGGTCACCAGCGCACGCCCGGCGCGACCATCGATCGGCGCACGCACCTGGGTCCAGTCCAGCGCCAGCCGCGCCGTATCGACCGCGGCCTGCGCCGCGGCCACGTCGGCCTGTGCCTGCTCGGACGCGGAACGTCGCTGCTCGAAGGTTTCCACGGCGATGACCTGCTGCTCTGACAGGCGGCGTGCGCGGTCGGCTTCGCGGCGACCCAGGTCGGCACGTGCCCGCGCCCGCGACAGTTCGGCCTGCGCCCGGGCCAGCTCGGCGCGATAGCTGCGTGCGTCGATGGTGAAGAGCACATCTCCCTTCTTCACCTCCTGCCCTTCGCGATAGTTGACCTGCTCGATGTAGCCGGAAACGCGCGGACGCAGGTCGACGCTCTCGACCGCCTCGATGCGACCGCTGAACTCGTCCCACTGGCTGACCTGCCTGATGGGGACCTGCGCGACGCCGACCTGCGGAGGCGGGGCCTGTTCGCTGGCCTGTCCGCTGCAACCGGCCAGGACCGCCATCGCCAGCACGCTGGCGGCGCCCAGGCGCAGGAGCCGCGGTGACGGCGCATGGAAGAAGGAATGGATGTTCATGGGGGAAGCCTCGCGGGGATCGGAGTAGGCAGAAGTGGAGGAAAGCAGCAGGCGGAAGCCCGCATCAGGCCGCGGCACGGTCGCCGTCATGGGTACCTGCCGCGGCCTGCAGCGCCTGGGCGAAGTCACGCGCCAGCAAGGGACTCGCGGGAATGGCGTCGCGCGCGGAACAGGCCACGATGCAATCGGGCCGTCCGCTGCCGGCGACCAGCGACACCGCGCTGCGCCCGACCGCGAGCGCGGCGTGCCAGCCGCTGCAGGCGGAGCTGGCGTTGTCGGCATCCCAGACCGGCGCATCGACCGCCAGCAGCTGCAGGCGCACGCCCAGAGGCAGTGCCTCTTCGTGCAGCACCTTGGCCAGCATGCGCAGCGCCGCTCCGGTGATCGATGCATGTCCGTACCCGGCCCAGCCGCACTCGGCCTGCGGGCCGCCGATGAGCAGGTAGCGCGCTGCATCGACCTCGCCCTGGCGACTGTCGTTGGCCAGGAGCGGCAGCAGGTGGCGCGCGGCGGTCAGGTGCGGCAGCAGGCCGCGATCCAGGCTGTGGCGCAGGACCGTGGCGCGACGATCGAGCAGGCGGGCACTGCGACGCGGGCCGGCGATCGTATCGATGACCGCGCGCAGTCGACGCGGGCGTTCGGCGACCTGCGCGGCCAGTCGTGCCGCTTCGCGGTCGGTCGCCACCGACCCGGCCAGCAGCTCCAGCGCCGGCTCGTCGGCATGCCTCTGCGCCAACGCCTGCAGCCGGCTGTCGTCGCGTCCGACGGCGAGCACCGGGCTGCCTGCTTCCAGCAGCGCGGCCACCACGCCGGAACCGACCCGGCCACTGGCGCCCAGCACCAGGATCTCGGGGGAAAGCATCCCGCTCACGGGATATTTCCTCCCACACACGGGATAATCCCATCCGGGCACCTAATGGATTTCGATGCCTTCCTGGCCTCGCCCACGCCACCGCGCTGGTAGCGCGGCGGGACGGTGAACTCCCGGAAATGCCCGGTGGGCCTGCTCTCACCCAGCCCGGGCCGAATGAAAACCCGCTCCCGGCTTGGGGCCGGTGACGGAAACAGGTGGGACATGAACTTGGCGATCCACATGCGGGTGGCCAGGGCTACGGGGGATGCCGGCCAAGTTACGCCGCCAATCAGGACTTGATTAGTCCTGATTAAAGGGAATAATCATCCCGCCGAAGGGCCAATCCCTTCTCCTCCTCCCGGATTTCCGACATGGCATACGACCTCAACGACACCCTGGTCTTCGTCAAGGTGGTTGAACAGGGCAGCTTCATCGCCGCGGCCAAGACCCTCGGCCTGCCCAAGACCACCGTCAGCCGCAAGGTGCAGGAACTGGAAACGCGCCTGGGCGCGCAGCTGCTGCACCGGACCACGCGCCGGCTGGGCCTGACCGAAGCCGGCAACGTCTACTACGAGCACTGCCAGCGCATCGCCCACGAACTGGACGAAGCCGAAAGCGCGGTCGGCCAGTTGCAGGGCGGCCCGCGTGGCTGGCTGCGCTTCACCGTTTCCTACTCGATCGGCATCGCCTGGATATCGCCCTTGCTGGGCGAATTCCACGAACGCTACCCCGACATCCGCCTGGACATGCACATGAGCAACGATCCGGTGGACATGATCGGCAACGAGATCGACGTCGCCCTGCGCGTCGGCACCCTGCCCGACTCGAGCCTGGTCGCGCGGCGATTGGCCAGCTTCCGGACCCAGATCTTCGCCAGCCCGCACTACATCGCCAAGCACGGCGAACCGCTGCATCCGGACGAACTGCAGCACCATCGCATCGTCGCGGTCCGCAAGAGCTACCACCACCATCCCTCGCGCATCACCTGGCCGCTCAGCGACGGCAGCCGCACGGTGGAATATCCGATCAACCCGCTGATGGCCGCCAACGATCCATCCGCCCTGCTGGGCGCGGTGCTGTGCGGCGAAGGCCTGACCCTGGCCAGCGACGTCACCGCAAAGCCGTACGTGGAGGCCGGCGTGCTGCGGCGCGTACTGGCCGGCTGGACCGGTCCGGAGGTCGACCTCAACGCGGTGTTCCCGCGGGGCCGGGTGGTGTCGCCGAAAGTGCGCGCCTTCGTCGACTTCCTGGTCGAACGGCTTAGCTCCAACGCCGATTACATGATGGCCCAGTGCCCGGCGATGTGCAGCGTCACCGGAGAGCTCAAAAGCCAGGCCGCTGCAGCGAGCGCCTCCACGGATGAAGAGTCCGCCGGACGGGAAGGCAAGCGCATCCTCGAACAGGTCACAGGCTGAGCTGCGGCTCCTCCACATCCGCGATCTCGCGCCAAAAAAACGGGCCGCAAAGCGGCCCGTTTTCTTCGTCGACTCCGCGAGCCCGCGGCCGGGGGATCGGTTTACGACTGCACCGGCACCAGGGTGATCTCGACCCGGCGGTTCGCCGCGCGTCCCGCCTCGGTGTCGTTGCTGGCGATCGGATAGCGCTTGCCGCCACCGATGGTGATCAGGCGCTCCTGCTGCACGCCCTGCGCGGACAGGTACTGGGCGACGGCGCCGGCACGCTGCTCCGACAGGCGCTGGTTGACCGCCTCGCTGCCGATGCTGTCGGTATGGCCAGCCACCTCGACCACGGTCTGGTTGTACTCGCGCAGCACGCCGGCCACGTCGTTGAGCACCGGATAGAAGCTCGGGTCGATGTTGGCGCTGTTGAAGGCGAAGGTGACATTGCCCGGCATGTTCAGGGTGATGTTGTCGCCCTTGCGCGCCACGTCGACGCCGGTGCCCTGCAGCTTCTCGCGCAACGCGGCCTGCTGCCGGTCCTGGTAGTTGCCGATCGCGCCGCCGGTCAGGCCGCCGATGCCGGCGCCGATCATCGCGTGCTGCCGGCGCTCGACGGCGCTGTCACCGGTCAGCAGGCCCGCGGCGATGCCGATGCCGGCGCCGATCAGCGCACCGGTGCCGGTACGGTTGGCCTGCTGCTGGCCGGTGTACGGGTCGGTGGTCTGGCAGCCGGCCACGGCGACGGTGAGCAGCGCGGCGGCGAGGACGAAGGAAGTCTGCTTGCGGATCATGGACACGCTCCTGTGCATGGTAAACATGGCCATTCCGGCCACGGACGGGCAATGCTACGGCGCCGATCGTGAGCGCCGGGTAAGGGCGCGCGCGGCCTGTCACGCAGCCGCCACCTCCCTGGAACCGCGCTACTCGAACACGCCGACCGCGTCGTGGGTCAGGTTGTCGAAGCGCGTGTACTCGCCGAAGAACTTCAGCTTCAGCGAGCCGGTCGGGCCGCTTCGCTGCTTGCCGATGATGACTTCGGCCAGGCCCTTGTCCGGCGAATTCTCGCGGTTGTAGTAGTCGTCGCGGTAGATGAAGACGATAAGGTCCGCATCCTGCTCGATGGCGCCCGATTCGCGCAGGTCGGCCATCACCGGACGCTTGTCGGTACGCGTTTCCAGCGAGCGGTTGAGCTGCGACAGCGCGATCACCGGCACGTTGAGCTCCTTGGCCAGCGCCTTGAGCGAGCGGCTGATCTCGGAAATCTCGGTGGCGCGGTTCTCGTTGTTGCCCGGCACCTGCATCAGCTGCAGGTAGTCGATCACGATCAGGCCCAGGCCGTGCTCGCGCTTGAGCCGGCGCGCCTTGGAACGCAGCACGTCGGGCGACAGCGCCGGGGTGTCGTCGATGAATATCTTGACGTCGCGCAACATGCGGATCGCGCTGGTGACGCGGCTCCAGTCCTCGTCCTCGAGCTGGCCGGTACGCAGGCGGGTCGCATTGACCCGGCCCATCGAGGAAATCAGGCGCAATGCCAGCTGCGAGGCCGACATTTCCATCGAGAACACGGCCACGGCCTTCTTCGACTTCATCGCCCCGTACTCGGCGATGTTCAGCGCCAGCGTGGTCTTGCCCATCGCCGGGCGCGCGGCCAGGATGATCAGGTCGGTCGGCTGCAGGCCGGCGGTCATCTCGTCGAATTCGGTGTAGCCGGTGGGCAGGCCGGTGACGCCGCCGCCGCTGTTGTAGCGGCTCTGCAGCACCTCGAAGGCTTCGGTCAGCGCGCGGTTGACCGGGGTGAAGTCCTGGCGTCCACGCGACCCGGCCTCGGCGATCGCGAACACCTCCTGCTCGGCCTTGGCCAGCAGCTCGGCGCTGTCGCGGCCTTCGGGCTGGAAGCCGTTGTTGACGATGCCGGTGCCGATCTCGATCAGCTGCCGCAGCACCGCCTTGTCGCGGACGATCTCCGCGTAGGCGCGGATGTTGGCGGCCGAAGGCGTCGTCGTCGCCAGCTCGACCAGATAGGCACCGCCATCGATCTGCTCGGAATAGCCCTGCGAATCGAACCACTCGCCCAGGGTGACCGCGTCGAACGGGCGGCTCTTCTCCGCCAGCTCCCGAATCGCCCTGAAGATCAGCTGGTGGTCGCGCCGGTAGAAGTCGTTCTCCACCAGCACGTCGCCGACCGCGTCGTAGGACTCGGGGGCGAGCATCAATCCGCCCAGTACCGCCTGTTCGGCCTCGACCGAATTGGGCGGAACCCGGAGCTGCTCGATGCGGGCATCACTGCGGTCGCTGCGGTCGTTGCGGAAGCCGGGGCGTGCGGACATCGGGGCGCTGGACTCCAGGCTGCGTGCGGAGGGAAGGAAGGGAACGGGATCGGCCATGGTAGTCGCCTCGGCAGAGGGGACGTTGCAGATAACCCTGTGCATAACCGGTGGGCATCTCACCGGCCGCGACGGCGCCGCACAAAAGCGAAGGGCGCCCTGCGGCGCCCTTCGTCATGCCATGGCCGGATGGATCAGGCTTCCGGCTGGACCACGACCTTGACCGTGGTCTCGACGTCCGCGTGCAGGTGCACGAGCACGTCGAACTCGCCGATGTGGCGGATCGGGCCTTCGCCCATCACCACTTCGCTCTTCTCCAGCGGCAGGCCGGCGGCGGTGAAGGCGTCGGCGATATCGCGCGGGCCGACCGAGCCGTACAGCTTGCCTTCGGTGGAAGCATTGACCTTCAAGGTCACGCTGGCGCCTTCCAGCTGGGCGACGCGGCCCTGGGCGCCGTCAAGGTTGGCCTTGGCCTTGGCCTCGTAGTCGGCGCGCTTGGCCTCGAACTCGGCCACGTTGGCGGCGGTGGCCGGCACGGCCTTGCCCTGCGGGACCAGGAAGTTGCGGCCGTAGCCCGGCTTCACGTCGACCTTGTCGCCGAGGTTGCCGAGGTTGGTCACCTTCTGCAGGAGGATCAGTTGCATTGTCTTGCTCCGTTATCCGTTAGCGGCGCCGGGGCGCCGCAACGAGTGCTGTCCGAATAGGACGGGTGTGTTTCGACAGCGGGTGTGACCCGGGGCGCCCTTCGCCAGCAGTCCGCAGGTGGATGCGCGGACTGTTGCGAAGGACCCGCATCACACGTCGTGGTTGTCGGTGTACGGGATCAGGGCCAGGAAGCGCGCGCGCTTGATCGCGGTCGACAGCTGGCGCTGGTAACGCGACTTGGTGCCGGTCACGCGGCTCGGAACGATCTTGCCGTTCTCGGTCAGGTACTGGCGCAGGGTGTTGAGATCCTTGTAGTCGATCTCCTTGACACCCTCGGCGGTGAACTTGCAGAACTTGCGGCGACGGAAGAACTTGGACATGTGTGTGCTCCTAGGGGGCGAGATCAGGCGGCTTCGGCGTTGTCGCCGTCGTTGTCGGCGGCAGCAGCAGCAGGTGCGCCCTCGCCTTCTTCGTCACGGCGGCGGCGCTCGCCACGCTCGGGCTTGTCGCCCTTCTCGTCCTTGCTCTTCATGATCAGCGACTGCTCGGTGTCCGGGCCATCGCGGCGGATCACCAGGTGGCGCAGGATCGCGTCGTTGAAGCGGAAGGTCTCGACCAGCTCGTCAATCGCAGGCTGGCTGGCCTCGATGTTGAACAGGACGTAGTGGGCCTTGACCAGGTTCTGGATCGGGTAGGCCAGCTGGCGGCGGCCCCAGTCTTCCAGGCGGTGGATGGTGCCGCTGGAGCCTTCGATCAGCGACTTGTAGCGCTCGATCATGGCCGGCACCTGCTCGCTCTGGTCCGGATGGACCAGGAACACGACTTCGTAATGACGCATTGTGTCTTCCTCGTGGATGCGGCCCTTGCAGGCCTGGCAGCCCCCCGTCGATCCGGAACTGGATGCGGTGGGGCAAGGTCTCCCCGCACCAGGTAGCGCAGGGAGCCGGAAATTATGCAGGGTCAGGCACTTGGACGCAAATCCCGGGTACAGATCCGGTCTGGATAGCGGCACGGCCGGGGGCCCGCGGTTCCGGGCCGGGTACGCCCGGCCCGGCCCATACTCTCCCCCGGACCGCCCTGACCCCGGGATTCAGCCCGGCTTGCCGGCCCGCTTTCGCTCGGCGATCCAGGTCCGGACACGCTTCTCGAGCGTCTCAAGGGGTACCGAGCCGGTATCCAGGACCGCATCGTGGAAGTCGCGCACGTCGAAGGCCGGACCCAGTTCGCGCGCCGCCTCCTCTCGCAGGGCCGAGATCCGCAGCTGGCCGATCTTGTAGGCCAGGGCCTGGCCCGGCCAGGCGATGTAGCGGTCGATCTCGTTGACCACGTCCTGTCCGGTCTTGGGCGAGTTGTCCATGAAGAAGTCGATCGCCTGCTGCCGGCTCCAGCCCTTGGCGTGCATGCCGGTATCCACCACCAGCCGCACCGCGCGCCACATGTCGTAGGCCAGCTGGCCCATGCGGTCGTAGGGGTCGTCGTAGAGGCCCATGTCGTAGCCCAGGCGCTCGGCGTACAGGCCCCAGCCCTCGCCGTAGGCGACGAAGTAGGCGGTGCGGCGGAACATCGGCAGGTCCGGCAGCTCGGCCCCGCGGGCGAACTGGAAGTGGTGGCCCGGCACGGCTTCGTGCAGGGACAGGGCCAGCATTTCCCAGGTCGGCCGCACCTCGGGCTTGTACAGGTTGACGTAGTAGAACCCTGCCCGGCTCCCGTCCACCGCGCCGGGCTGGTAGTAGGCCGTGGTGGTGTCCGGGGCGATGTTGTCGGGAATGGCACGCACCCCGTACGGCAGGCGCGGGATGGTGCGGAAGACCTTCACGAGTTCCGGATCGATGCGCTTGGACAGGGCCTGGTAGGCCTCCAGCAGGTCGGCCGGATCCTTGTGGAAGAACTTCGGATCGGTGCGCAGGTGCTGGAAGAAGGCGTGCAGGTCGCCCTTGAAGCCGACCTCGGCGCGGATCTTCTCCATCTCCGCGCGGATCCGCGCCACTTCCTTCAGGCCGATTTCGTGGATCTGCCCGGCGGTCAGGTCGGTGGTGGTGTACCAGCCGGCGAGGAAGTCGTAGTAGGCCGGGCCATCCGGAAGATCGGTCGCGGCGATGGTGTCGCGGGCCCGCGGCAGGTAGTCCTGCTCGAAGTAACGGCCGAATTCCCGATAGGCGGGGACCACCTGCGATGCGATCGCCTCGCGCGCCTGCTTGCGCAGCGCTTCCTGCGTGGCCGCCGGGATCGATTCGGGCATCTTCAGGAACGGCTTGTAGAACGGGCTCTTCGCGGGATCCTCCACCACCTGGCCGCGGATCTGCGCCGGCACGCGCTGCATCAGCACCTTCGGCGGCATGCTGCCGGCCTCCGCGCCCGCTTTCATCAGGGCGGTGTTCTGCTCCAGCAGCACCGGCAGCGCATGCAGGCGGGCGATCCAGTTGCGGTAGTCCTGCTCGCTGGCGAACGGCAGCAGCTCGGCGATGCCGTCGGCGGTCTGCACTCCGCCCTGGTGGCCGATCGGCTGCAGGTACTCACGGAACTTCTGCCTGGCCACCGCCCGTTCCTGCAGCCAGGCGAACGTGTCGTAGTTGAGCTGGTCGGCCGGCGACAGCGACGCGCGGTCGATCCGCTGCAGCGCTTCCAGCGCTTCGCGATCGGCCGCCTCGCGCCGGGCGATGGCCGCCAGGCTCATGTCGCTCCAGCGGTCGTCGTAGCGCCGATCCCCCTGGTAGGCGGCATTTTCCGGGGATTCGCGCAGGCCGCGCTCCCACTCGGCATCGAACAGGCGATGCAGTGCGACTGCGGCTTCGTTGCGCGACGCGACGGCCGGCTCGCGTGCGGCGGGGGCGGCGAATGCGGGGAAGCAGCAGGCCGCCAGGGCGGCGGCGAGGACGGTGCGGCGCATGGAGTCTCCAGCTGGACGGCAAAGCCCAAGCCTAACCCGTCGCGGGCCGACGGCGCCGTGCCGGAAGTCTCCGCTCGAAGCCGCAGGCGCTCAGGCCTCGCCGGTGGTGAAGCTCTCGCCGCAGCCACATCCGGCCGTGGCGTTGGGATTGTTGAAGACGAAGGTCTCGCCCAGTCCCTGCCGGGCGAAATCGATCTCGGTACCGTCCACCAGCGGCAGGCTGTCGGCGTCCACGAAGATGCGCACGCCGGACTGCTCGAACACCGCGTCGCCTTCACGGCTGTCGCGGGCCAGGTCGGCCACGTGGCCCCAGCCGGAGCAACCGGTGCGGGTCACGCCGAAGCGCAGGCCCAGCGCGGCCGGGTCGTGCTGCAGGAAGCGCTGCACGCGCTCCAGGGCGACAGGGGTCAGGGTTACGGCCATCAGGAACCTCCAGGATTGCCCGTCGATTATAGGCGGGGCCGGCGCCTCGCCGGTGCCGGGATTGATATCGGCCGCAGGACGCTGCGGCGCGGCGCGGGCATCGGTGCCTCGCAACCGCGCGGCCGCAGCCGCTACACTTCCGCTCTCACAGATGGGCCCCAGGCCAGAAGGATTCAAGCCATGACGGTGGTCAGCGTCGAACATGCGCTTGCGGGCAGGATCCCCGCCGGCGGCGAGGTCACGGTACGCGGCTGGGTGCGGACCCGTCGCGACTCCAAGGCCGGGCTGAGCTTCGTCAACGTCAGCGATGGCTCCTGCTTCGCCGCCATCCAGGTCGTTGCGCCGTCCACGCTGGCCAACTACGAATCGGAAGTGAAGCACCTCACTTCGGGCTGTTCGGTGATCGCCACCGGCACCCTCGTCGCCTCGCAGGGCCAGGGCCAGAGCTTCGAGATCCAGGCCTCCAGGATCGAGGTGGTGGGCTGGGTCGAGGATCCGCTGACCTATCCGATGCAGCCCAAGCAGCATTCGCTGGAATACCTGCGCGAGTTCGCCCACCTGCGCCCGCGCACCAACCTGTTCGGCGCGGTGACCCGCATCCGCCACTGCCTGTCCCAGGCCGTGCACCGCTTCTTCCACGAACGCGGCTTCTACTGGATCAGCACGCCGATCATCACCACTTCCGACGCCGAGGGCGCCGGCCAGATGTTCCGCGTCTCGACCCTGGACCTGGCCAACCTGCCGCGCGGCAAGGACGGCGCGGTGGATTTCTCCCGCGACTTCTTCGGCAAGGAAACCTTCCTGACCGTGTCCGGCCAGCTCAACGTGGAGGCGTACTGCCTGGCGCTGAGCAAGGTCTACACCTTCGGCCCGACCTTCCGCGCCGAGAACTCCAACACCACCCGGCACCTGGCCGAGTTCTGGATGATCGAGCCGGAGATCGCCTTCGCCGACCTGGCCGCCGACGCCGACCTGGCCGAGGATTTCCTCAAGTACCTGTTCCGCACGGTGCTGGAAGAACGCGCCGACGACATGGCCTTCATCGCCGAACGCGTGCAGCCCGATGCGATCACCAAGCTCGAAGGCTTCATCAACGCGCCGTTCGAGCGGATCGACTACAGCGAGGCGATCACCCTGCTGCAGAAATCCGGGAAGAAGTTCGACTTCCCCGTCGAGTGGGGCCTGGACCTGCAGACCGAGCACGAGCGCTGGCTGACCGAGGAACACGTCGGCCGCCCGGTGGTGGTCATGAACTATCCCGAGCACATCAAGGCGTTCTACATGCGCCTGAACGACGACGGCAGGACCGTCGCGGCGATGGACGTGCTGGCGCCGGGGATCGGCGAGATCATCGGCGGCAGCCAGCGCGAGGAGCGCCTGGACGTGCTCGACGCGCGCATGGCCCAGTTCGGCCTGGATCCGGAACACTACGGCTGGTACCGCGACTTCCGCCGCTATGGCGGCGTGCCGCATGCCGGCTTCGGCCTGGGCTTCGAGCGGCTGGTGGTGTACGTGTGCGGGCTGTCCAACATCCGCGACGCGATCGCATACCCGCGCGCGCCAGGCAGCGCCGAGTTCTGACATGCGAGCCCCTCGCAAGACCCGGCACGTGCATGTGCCGGGGTTCAACCTGATGTGGATGTCACAAGCACCATGATCCTGTTCTTCGCCCTGTGTTTCGTCGGCGTGGCCATCGCCGGGGCCACCGCCTTCGTGATCTTCTGGCCGCTGACCCTGGTCCACGTGCGTGACCGGCATGCCGGCACCTCCGCGGACTTCGGGCCGGGCGCCTTCGCCAATCCGGCTGCGTTGCGCTGGCTGCTGGGCGGCGGCTACCGCGCCACCCCCGACCGCTCGCTGAGCGGCCTGGCCACGCCGGCGCGGATCGCCCTGCTCACCATCATCTTCGGCCTGTCGATGGCAGGCCTGCTCTGGCTGGTCGCCGAGGTAATGCCATGAATCCCGATGCTTCCCTGCACCAGTCCTGGTGGCTGGCCACGCTGGGCCACGTCCTGCACTGGGCACGACTGGGCGAACGCGAAGGCGGCACCGGCGAGGTGCTCGACCACAACGGCAACCTGCACACCTATGACAGCGAAGACACCGCGCGCGCACTGCTGATGGACGCCGGTTTCGTCGAGTTCGATGGCATGGACGAGGAAGACGCGCTGGAGCGCGGCTTTTCGCTGGACGAAATCGCACCCCCTCGCGCCGATAGCGACGAGGAACTGGTCGCGCAGATGACCGTCAACCTCGGCCGCCGGGCCTGAGCCGGCAGGCGTTCCCGTCAGCGGGAACGACCACGCCCATGTACACACCCCACGCCTTCGCCGAACACGACCTCGCCGGCCTGGACTGGCTGGTAGCGCGCGATCCGTTCGCCACCCTGGTGACCTGCGGCGCCGATGGCCTGCCGGTCGTGTCGCACCTGCCGGTGCTGTATGCGCGCGATGGCGGCCGCATCCTGATCGAAGGGCACTGGGCGCGGCCCAATCCGCAGGCCGCGCATGCGGGCCCCGCCCTGCTGCTCGTTCACGGCCCGCACCATTACATTTCGCCGGGCTGGTATGCGGACAAGGAAGACGCGGCCCGCGTACCGACCTGGAACTACGCGGTCGCGCACCTGGCCGGGATCCTGCAGCCGCTGCACGAGGAAGCGGCGCTCGCCTCGATCGTCGCCCGCCTGGGCGAGCGCTTCGAAGCGCAGGTGGGCGGCCAATGGCGCTACGACCACGACAACCCGCGCGAGCGTTCGCAGCTGCGCGGCATCGTCGGGTTCCGCTTCGAGCCGGACCGGGTCGAGCTGAAGTTCAAGCTCAACCAGAACCATCCGGTGGCCAATGTCGAAGGCGCCATCGCCGGCCTTGGGCAGCTGCCAGGCGAAGCCGCCGCCGGGGTGGCCGCACTCATGGCCGACCGGCTGGCAAGGCCACGGGACTGAACCGGCGCGCGGCCACCCGGCACGGGGTGCGAGCGGCGACCGGCCCGGGTCTGTGATAATGCCGGCATGGCCGACGAACTGAACGAACTGATCCGCCGCAACCATGCCTGGTCCGAGCGCGTGCGCGCCGAGGATCCGGAATTCTTCTCGCGGCTGTCGCAGCAGCAGGCGCCGGAATTCCTGTGGATCGGATGCTCCGATTCGCGGGTGCCGGCCAACCAGATCATCGACATGGCGCCGGGCGAGGTCTTCGTCCACCGCAACGTGGCCAATGTCGTGGTCCACACCGACCTCAACTGCCTGTCGGTGATCCAGTTCGCCGTCGACGTGCTCAAGGTCAAGCACATCCTGGTCGTCGGCCATTACGGCTGCGGCGGTGTCTACGCCGGCCTGACCAGGCTGCGGCTGGGCCTGGTCGACAACTGGATCCGCCACGTGAGCGACGTGGCCGACCGCCATGCCGACTGCCTGCACCATAGTGGCGGCCTGGAGCTGCAACACGACCGCCTGTGCGAGCTCAACGTGCTCGAGCAGGTGGTCAACGTCTGCCAGACCACGATCGTCCGCGATGCGTGGGCGCGCGGGCAGGAACTGACGGTGCACGGCTGGGTCTACAGCCTGAAGGATGGTCGCGTGCACCACCTGGGCATGGACATCGACACGATCGACTGCCTGTCCGGCAAGTACGACGCCGCCCTCGCCCGCATCCGCCAGGATCGCGAGAACCGCTGAGCCATCCGCTTTCAAGTGCCGGCCCCGGCACCGCGCAGGAATCCGCCATGCTGCCCGCCCCGCTCAACCTGCAGGCCTGGATCGAGGAACACCGGCACCTGCTCAAGCCGCCGGTCGGCAACAAGTGCATCTACGACGGCGATTTCATCGTGATGGTGGTCGGCGGCCCGAACGCGCGCACCGACTTCCACTGGGACGAAGGCCCGGAGTGGTTCTACCAGCTCGAAGGTGAAATGGTGCTGCGCGTGCAGGACAACCCGCAGGGCGGCCCGGGCGTCTTGCGCGACATCCCGATCCGCGCCGGCGAGATCTTCCTGCTGCCGCCGCGGGTGCCGCATTCGCCGCAACGCATGCCCGGCAGCGTCGGCCTGGTGGTCGAGCGACGCCGGCTCGCGCACGAGGACGACGGCCTGCTGTGGTTCTGCGAACGCTGCAACCACAAGCTGTACGAAGAGTATTTCCACCTGCGCGACATCGAGCAGGACTTCCCGCCGGTGTTCGAACGCTTCTACGGCTCCGAGGCGCATCGTACGTGCAGCCACTGCGGGCACCTCAACCCGCGCCCCGCGCGCTACGACCCGCAACCCGAATCGCTGGCCGACATCACCTGATGCGGCTGCCCACCCTCTTCCGTACCTGGAATCCATGAGTCACGCCACCGCAAGCGCCCGCACCCACGCCCTCGCCATGGACGCCGCCGACCCGCTGCGTCCGTTCCGCAACGAGTTCCTGATCCCCAGGCACCGCGACCGCGAGCAGACCTACTTCGTCGGCAACTCGCTGGGCCTGCAGCCGCGCGGCGCGCGGGCGCACGTGCTGGAGGTGATGGACAAGTGGGCCGGCGAGGCGGTCGAGGGTCACTTCAGCGGCGACACCGGCTGGATGACCTACCACGGCCTGGTGCGCGAACCGCTGGCGCGCCTGGTCGGCGCGCAGCCGGGCGAAGTGGTGGCGATGAACACGCTGACGGTGAACCTGCACCTGATGCTGGCCAGCTTCTACCGGCCCACCCGCGAGCGGCCGGTGATCCTGATGGAGGCCGGCGCGTTCCCGTCGGACCGGCATGCCGTGGAATCGCAGATCCGCCTGCACGGATTCGACCCGGCCGCCGACCTGGTCGAGGTACAGCCCGACGAGCCCGACGGCACGCTGTCGATGCAGGCGATCGAGCGGGCGATCGCCGAACACGGTCCGCGCCTGGCGGTGGTGCTGTGGCCCGGCATCCAGTACCGCACCGGCCAGGCTTTCGATTTGCCGGAAATCGCACGGCTGGCGCGGGCCCAGGGCGCGGTCGCAGGTTTCGACCTGGCCCACGCGGTCGGCAACCTGCCGCTGGCGCTGCACGACAGCGGCGCGGACTTCGCGGTGTGGTGCCACTACAAGTACGTCAACGCCGGTCCGGGTGCCGTCGCCGGCTGCTTCGTGCACGAACGGCATGGCCAATCGGGCATGGCGCGACTGGCCGGATGGTGGGGCCACGATGCGGCCACCCGCTTCCGCATGGCGCCGGAATTCGTTCCAGCCGCCGGCGCCGAGGGCTGGCAGCTGTCCAATCCGCCGGTGCTGGCACTGGCCCCGTTGCGTGCCTCGCTGGACCAGTTCGAACGCGCCGGCGGCATGGCCGTGCTGCGTACCAAGTCGGAGAAGATCACCGGCTTCCTCGACCAGCTCATCCGCCAGCGCCTGGCCGGCACGCTGGAGATCATCACCCCCGCCGATCCGTCCCGGCGCGGCGCGCAGCTTTCGCTGCGCGTGGCGGGCGGGCGCGAGCGCGGCCGCGAACTGTTCGGGTACCTGCGCGATACCGGCATCCTCGGCGACTGGCGCGAACCTGACGTGATCCGGATCTCGCCGGCGCCGCTGTACAACCGCTTCGCCGACGTCCTGCGATTCGTCGAGGAAGTGGAGCATTGGCGTGGGGTCTGAGCCCGCGCCGCGCGAGCGCGGCCTGACCCTCGTCGGCGCCGGCCTGGCCGGCTCGCTGCTGGCCATCCTGCTCTCGCAGCGAGGCTGGAAGGTCACCGTATACGAGCGGCGTGGCGACCCGCGGATCAAGGGCTACGAGTCCGGGCGCTCGATCAACCTGGCCCTGGCCGAACGCGGACGCCACGCCTTGCGCGCGGCCGGCGTCGAGGACGCGGTCATGGCGCAGGCGGTGATGATGCGCGGGCGCCTGATCCACGGCCTGGACGGGTCTTTGCAGCTGCAACGGTATGGACGCGACGATTCGGAAGTGATCTGGTCGGTGCACCGTGCCGACCTCAACATCGCCCTGCTCCGCGCCGCCGAACGCGCCGGCGCCACGATCCATTTCCACCGGCGCCTGCACACGGTTGACTTCGATGCGGGTTCGGCGCGCCTGATCGACGACCGCGACGACCAGCCGCATGACATCCGCTTCTCCACCCTGATCGGCAGCGACGGCGCAGGTTCGGCCCTGCGTGGCGAGATGGTGCGCAAGGCCGGGATCGGCGAGCGCACCGAGTTCCTGGACCACTCGTACAAGGAACTGACGATCCCACCCGGCGCCGACGGCGGCTACCGGATCGAGCCCAACGCGCTGCACATCTGGCCGCGCGGGCACTACATGTGCATTGCGCTGCCCAACGACGAGCGCACCTTCACGGTCACGCTGTTCCTGCCCAACCATGGACGGCCCGGCGGCGACGGGGCACCGGGCATCGACCCCAGCTTCGCCAGCGTGCGCAGCGGCCAGGAAGTCCGTGCGCTGTTCGCACGCGATTTCCCCGACGCGCTGCCGCTGATCCCGGACCTGGAACAGGACTGGGAACAGCACCCGCCAGGCCTGCTCGGCACGCTGTACCTGGACCGCTGGCACCTGGGCGGCCGCGCGGTGGTCCTCGGGGATGCCGCCCACGCGATGGTGCCGTTCCACGGCCAGGGCATGAACTGCGCCTTCGAGGACTGCGTGGCGCTGGCCGACGCCATGGACGCGCATCCCACGCTTGCACAGGCGTTCGCCGCGTTCGAGGCCGAGCGCCGGCCCAACGCGGCGGCGATCCAGGCGATGGCGCTGGAAAACTACATCGAGATGCGCGACCGGGTCGACGACCCGCGCTTCCTGCTGCAACGCGACCTGGAGCGCGCCCTGCAGGAGCGCCACCCGCATCGTTTCGTGCCGCACTACGCCATGGTCACCTTCATGCGCATTCCCTACGCGGTCGCGCTGGAGCGCAGCGAGATCCAGCGCACGATCCTGGAGCAGGCCACGCAGGGCCACGACGACCTGTCCGCGGTCGACTGGAGCGCGCTGGACCGCATCGTCCACGAGCGCCTGCCGGTCCTGGAGGACGCGCGCTAGCGCGAAGGCAGCCCATGACCGACAGCTTCCTGTTCTACGACCTGGAAACCTTCGGCGCCGATCCCCGGCGCAGCCGCATCGCCCAGTTCGCCGCGGTCCGCACCGACAGCGCGCTGCAGGTGGTCGAGGACCCGGTCAGCCTGTTCGTGCAGCCCGCCGAAGACCTGCTGCCCTCGCCCATCGCCACGCTGATCACCGGCATCACGCCGCAACAGGCCCTGCGCGATGGGGTGGTCGAGGCCGAAGCCGCCGCGCGCATCGTCGACGAACTCTCGCGTCCCGGCACCTGCACGCTCGGCTACAACTCGCTGCGCTTCGACGACGAGTTCGTCCGCCACACCCTGTTCCGCAACTTCTTCGATCCCTACGAGCGCGAGTGGCGCAACGGAAACTCGCGCTGGGACCTGCTCGACGTGCTGCGCCTGGCGCACGCGCTGCGCCCCGAAGGAATCACCTGGCCGAAGCGCGAAGACGGCGCCACCTCGTTCCGGCTCGAGCACCTGGCGCTGGCCAACGGTGTACGCGAGGGCGATGCGCACGAGGCGCTCTCGGACGTGTACGCGACGATCGGCCTGGCGCGCCTGCTGCGCCAGTCGCAGCCCCGGCTGTGGGACTACGCGCTGAAGCTGCGCGACAAGCGCCACGCCGCCGGCCTGGTGGACACCTTCGCGATGCAGCCGGTGCTGCATGTATCGCAACGCTATCCGGCCAGCCGCCTGTGCGCGGCGATGGTCCTGCCGCTGAGCGTGCATCCGTCGATCAGCAACCGGGTGATCGTGTTCGACCTGGATGGCGACATCGATGCGTTGATCGAACAGGACGCCGCTGGCATCGCCGAGCGGCTCTACACGCCCGTCGCCGACCTGCCGCCCGGGGTAGCCCGCGTGCCGCTGAAGGAAGTGCACCTGAACCGGTCGCCGATGCTGGTGCCCTGGGCGCACCTGCGCCCGGAGGATTTCCAGCGCCTGGGGCTGGATCCGGATACGCTGCAGGCCAAGGCCGTGCGCCTGCGCGAGCGTGGGCCGGCCCTGGCCGAGAAGGCACGCCAGGTCTACGCCACCGGCCGCGACTACGCCGACGGCGACGTGGACGGCGCGCTGTATTCCGGTTTCTGCGGTGAAGGCGACAAGCGGCTGTGCACCCAGGTGCGCGCCACCGCGCCGGCCGAGCTCGGCACGCGCGCCTTCGACTTCCGCGACCCGCGCCTGCCTGAACTGCTGTTCCGCTATCGCGCGCGCAACTGGCCCGAGACCCTGACGCCCGCCGAACGCGGACGCTGGGATGACTATCGCCGCCGCCGGCTGGCCGACGGCAGCGAACTGTCCGAGTACGGTCTTGACGGCTACTTCGCCGAGATCGCCACGCTGCGCGCAACCCACGCCGGCGACCCGTCCAAGCTGGCCCTGCTCGATCCGCTCGAGCACTGGGGCCGCGAACTGCAGGCGACCCTGTGAGCACGTATTTCAGCGCTGCCAGTTTCAAGTTCCTGCGCGGCCTGTCCCGGCACAACGACAAGGCCTGGTTCGAAGCCCACCGCGAGGATTACGAGGCGCACGTGCGCCAGCCGTTCCTGCGCCTGATCACCGACCTGCAGCCTGGACTGGCCGCGGTGAGTCCGCACTTCCGCGCCGATCCACGCACGATCGGCGGATCGCTGTTCCGTATCTACCGCGACGCGCGCTTCTCCAATGACAAGTCGCCGTACAAGCCGTGGCAGGGCGCGCGGCTGTTCCACGAGCGTCGCCGCGAGGTTCCCGCGCCGTCGTTCTACGTCCACCTGCAGCCAGGCGAGAGCTTCGTCGGTGGCGGCCTGTGGCACCCGGAGCCCGATACCCAGCGTCGCGTTCGCCAGTTCATCCTCGACAACCCCGGCGCCTGGAAGAAGACCGCGCACGCGCCGGCTTTGCGGCGGCGCTTCGAACTGGATGACAGCGAAGTGCTGTCGCGCGCACCGCGCGGCTTCCCGGCCGATTTCGAGTTCATCGACGACCTCAAGCACCGCAACTGGGTGTTCACGCGGCCGCTGGATGATGCGGCCATGACCGGTCCGCGCCTGAGGAAGACCCTCGAAACCGACCTGGCTGCGTTGGGGCCGTTCATCGACTACCTTTGCGCTGCACTGGACCTGGAGTTCTGAGCCATGGATCCGAAACCCGCGCCGCCTCCCGTTCCTGGCCGCCGTGCGCCACCGCTGCGCGGGATCGTCGCAGCGCTCGTGCTGTTGCTGCTGGCGCTGCTCGCCTGGGTGGCCGCCGGCCCCTGGCTGGCGGTGCGCGGGATCGAACGCGCGATCGCGCAACGCGATGCCGCCGCCCTCGAACGGCATGTCGACTTCCCGCGGCTGCGGGTCAACCTCAAGGCGCAGCTGGACGATCGCATGGTCCGGACCGCCGGCGAGGACGTGGCAGGCAACTTCTTCGGCGCCCTGGCCCTGGCGGTAGCCGGCAGCGCCAGCGGCGTGGCGGTCGACACCCTGGCCACGCCGCTTGGCATCGGTGCCCTGCTGCAGGGCCACGTGCTGTGGCAGCGCACGGGCGGCCGCACGGTGGGTGGCGACACCTGGGCGGAGGCCGAACCGGCGCGCCCGCTGCAGGGCACGCGCCTGCGCTACGAATCGCTGTCGCGTTTCACCGGCACCCTCGAGCACGCCAACGGGCACCGCACTGTGTTCGTCCTGCAGCGCCAGGGCCTGCGCTGGCGCCTGGTCGACATCCGCCTGCCCGAGGACCTGTCGACCTACCTGCGCTGAACCGCTCACGAAAGCGGCGACCGGTGTCCTGAGCCACGGCCCGCCTGCGTTGTCCTCGTAGTCACCTGTCATGGAGTGGAGCCCGCATGGACACGGATATCAAGCGCAGCGTCAGCGATGCGATGTGGAAGCAGCTGGCGGCCCGCCTCCAGGTCGAACTGCCCGCCCTGAAAGCCATCGCCGAGGTCGAATCCAGCGGCAGCGGCTTCCTGCCCGCACCCGATCGCCGGCCGAAGATCCTGTTCGAGGGCCACATCTTCCACAGGCTCACCGCGGGGCGGTACAGCGCCAGCCATCCGAACATCAGCTATCCCAAGTGGGACCGGCGCCAGTACTCGGGCTCGCTGGCCGGCGAATGGAAGCGGCTGGACAAGGCCGCCGCGCTGGACCCGGCCGCGGCGATGCAGTCGGCCAGCTGGGGCGCGTTCCAGATCATGGGCTTCAATTACGCGCTGTGCGGTTTCGACAGCGTCGGGCGCTTCGTGGAGTGCAATGCCGGTGGCGCCGACGGACAACTGGAAGCGTTCGCGAGCCTGCTGGCTCGACCCGGCTCGCCGCTGATCGTGCCGCTGCGCCGCAAGGACTGGGCCAAGTTCGCCAGCCTCTATAACGGCCCCGGTTATCGGCAGAACCGCTACGACGAAAAAATGGCTGCCGCTTACGCGCGGCACGCGGCCGCGCCGGTGCGCGGCGGGCGCCGCGCTGGCGCGGGCGCCGCGAAGAAAGCCTCGCCCCGTTCGCTGGTCGCACCCGGCCGGCCGGAGATGGCGCCGCTGGAAATGCTCGAGCTGACCGCCGTGGGCACCGCGCGCAAGCGCACCAGCCGCGTCTTCAACGTGCGGCCGGACTCGGTCGACCTGCGCGACTGGGAGTACCAGCCGCCGGTCTCATCAGCGCCACAGGACGTGCGCTATCCGCCGGACGTGCGGCCCATGCTCGACCAGGGCATGACCAGCGCCTGCACCGGCTATTCGCTGGCGGTGGTGATCGAGTACCTGCTGGTACGCGCCGGCCGCCATGTCGAGTCGATGTCGCCGTTCATGCTCTACAGCATGGCGCGCCGCTACGACGAGTGGGCCGAGAACGACGACGGCGGTCCGGAGGCCGACTCCGGCTCCTCGCTGCGCGGCGCGCTCAAGGGCTGGCTGCGCCATGGCGCCAGCAGCGCGCGGCTGTGGCCGAAGATGGACATGCCGGTGCCCAAGCAGGCGGCGAGCGAGGACTGGTGGACCGACGCGATCAAGCGCCCGCTCGGCGCGTACTACCGCCTGGACCCACGCTCGCTGCGCGACATGCACGTGGCCATCGACCAGGTCGGCGCGCTGTACGCCAGCGCCTTCACCCATGGCGGCTGGGAAGAACTCCTGCTCGACCAGCCGGTGCCGCGACCGGAAGACCCGGCCGACCTGCCGGTGATCAAGCGCAAGACCGGCAGCCCCGACGGCGGGCATGCATTCGCCATCGTCGGCTACACGCGCGACGGTTTCATCGTCCACAACTCCTGGGGCAATGTCTGGGGCAAGAGTGGACTGGCGGTGCTGCGCTACAGCGACTGGCTGGAGAACGCGATGGACTGCTGGGTCGCGCAGCTGGGCGTGGTCACCGCCGAGCACGAGGCGATCGCCGATGCGACCTCGCTGCGCATCGATACCAGCGGCAAGGGCGTGGTTTCCAGCAATCCGATCCTGGCCGCGCACGAGCTGAGCCCGTTCATCATCAACATGGAGAACAACGGCAAGCTGAGCCAGCGCGGCCAGTTCCGCACCCAGGAATCGGACGTGGACGCGCTGTTGCGCATCCACCTCAAGGAGGCCTGCCGCAAGTGGGGCATGCGCGCCAACCAGGCGGTGGACATCGCCATCTACGCCCACGGCGGCCTCAACAACGAGGACGCGGCGGCCCAGTCGGCCAAGCTGTGGGTACCGAAACTCTATGACGAGAAGATCTTCCCGGTGTTCCTGATGTGGGAAACCGGCGCGATCAAGACCGTCACCAACATGATCGAGGACAAGATCGCACCGGACGAGGCGCGCGCATCCGGCGCGTGGCAGAAGGTCAAGGACAACTGGAAGGAATGGTGGAACCAGCGCGTGGAAGGTATCGCCCGCCCGCTGGGTCGTCCGCTGTGGAGCGAAATGAAGGAGAACGCGGCCCGGATCAGCAGCAACCCCGGGTCGGGCGTGCGCATGCTGTTCAACCTGTACAAGGCCAAGGGCAAGGAATACGGGTTGCCGAAGATCCGGCTGCACCTGATCGGACACTCGGCCGGCGGCATCCTCCATTCGCACCTGGGCGCGGCGGCCATCCAGGCCGGTTTCGACCTGCGCTCGGTCAGCCTGATCGCGCCGGCGGTGCGGGTCGACGAGTTCGACCGCACCCTGGGCAAGGCGGTACTGAAGACCGGGACCAAGCTGTTGGTGGCGCACCTGACCGATGCGGCCGAGCGCGCCGACCCGACCTGCAAGCCCTACGGCCATTCGCTGCTGTACCTGGTCTCGCGCTCGTTCGAGGACAAGAAGGAGACGCCGATCCTGGGCCTGGAGCGCGACCTGGTGCCGGCTCGCGCCACCCTGCCGTGGGGCGCGCAGATGATGGCGGTGGCCAGCCCGCATTCGGACATCGCCCGGTTGCCCAGCGCCACGGCAATCGACGGCAGTTCCAGCCGTTCGACCGAGGCCACCACCCACGGCAGCCTGGACGACGACAAGGCGCTGCAGCGGCTGGTGTTCGACCTGATCCACAAGGCCTGAGCGGGCGCCTCGCGCCCGCCGGCTGGAACGAGGAGAGGCGAGATGGAGGCGGTGACCGGCGTCGCCGGCCGAGCATGGGCCGCATGCCGCGCGCGCGCGAAAGGCACAGTGGCCGGCCTGCTGCTGGTGCCCGTGCTGGCACTGGGCCTGCACGCGCGCGCCGATGCCACCGTGGCCCTGCCCGCACCGCCCGCACCGCCCGGCGTGGAAGCGGCGGTCGAACCGGATCCGGCTGCGCGCGGCGAAGGCGTACTGGTCGATTCGGCGGCAGTGCGCGACGTGTTCGATCCGCTCCCCGGCGTGAGTGCGCGCACCGGCGCCTACTGGCAGGCCGCGGTGGCCACCCTGCCCGACCCGGTCGAGTCGCGGCTGGGGCGTTCGTTCGACATCGAAGTGGCCACGCTGGTGCGAAGCTTCCAGTTCGGCGGCTACGTGCTGCAGGGCCATGCGATGCCCTGGCCGGTCGTGGCCGAAAAAAGCGACGGGCCGCCGCCGCGACCATTCCGCAGCACGCCCGGCGTCCTCGTGTTCCGCAACGATGCCTGGCGCGATCCCGAAAATGCGGGACCGCGCACGCGCTACTTCGTCCTCTACCTGGTGGGCGAATCACCGACCTTCGGCGTGCAGCGGCTGGCATTGTGCCGGGCCGTGCGCCAGGCCATCGCGCTCAACGCCGGCGGCGAGCGGCCGCGCAGGCACGATGGCGGCGCCGCATGCATGACCGGCGCTCCTGCCGAACCTGGTGACGCCGCGCGCGTGGCGGTGCTCGGCCCCACCTTCTCCGGATCGCTGGCTTCGATTTCAAGCATCGCCCAGCAGGCCGGGCTGCACCTTGACCTGATGAGCCCGTCGGCGACGGTCGCCAGCAACCGGCTGATCGAGCAGGATGATCCGGCGGGTCGATATTCGGTCCGTTACCGCACCTTCGCCCAGTGGGACCAGCTGGCGCAGATGGCCCACCTGTTCGCCTACCTGGAAGTCGTGCATGGCATCTGCCCGGGCGAGGTGGTGGTGCTGACCGAAGAGTCCGCATTCGGCCAGGGCACCCAGGAGACCCGCACCCAGCTGGGTGGCGAGCGCGCCGCCGCCGAAGCGATGGGCGAAAAGGCTCCGACCTGCGCCGGCAGCCCGCAACCGACCTACCTGCAGTTCCCGCAGAATATTTCCGCGATCCGTGCCGAACACGCCAATCTCGATCGCGAGGCAGCGAAGAATCCGCAACTGGTCACCCGCCGTTTCCTCGAGCTGGACATGCGCGACGCCGGCGCCAGCCTGGATCTGCCGCCGGTCTACCAGCCGCAGCTGAGCACGCGCTCGGACGAACTGAGCCTGCAACAGCTGATGGACGCCTTGAACGTCTACGTGCGGCCGCGCGCGGTGATGGTGGTGGCCACCGATGTGCGCGACCGGCTGTTCATGCTCGCGGTGGTGCGACGCTCGGTGCCGGGGGCGATACCGGTGGCGCTGGAAGGTGACCACCTGCTCACCCATCCCGAGTACCGGCGCGCCAACCGCGGCACCCTGATGGTCGCCAACGGCCGCATGCAGGCCTGCTACGTGGACGTGGTCGAAGGCAGGCGCCGCTATCGCACCGAATGCCAGCGCCCGCGCGAGGGCGCCGGTGAGCGCGAGATCGTGCCCGGAACCCGGCGCATCTTCGCCTTCCCGACCGACTATGCGGCCAACCTGTTCCGTGCCAGCCAGGAACTGCTTGCGCCCCAGGCCACGGGAACGCAGGCGACGGAAGACATGGTGCCGGCCCCCGGTGGTCGCAATCGTTCGCCGCTGAGCGTGGTCACGCTGGCCGGAATCCAGGGCCTGGAACCTGACACCTACATGCGGCTCGACGATGCGCCTGCGGTGCCCGGATCCAGCGCGACCCAAAACACCGGCACCTGGCGGGCCCGCGCACGCAGCACCCTCATCGCCGCCGACTTCCGCGTGCTCTCGCTCAACCTGGTGCTGCCGATGCTGGTCGCCGCGTCCAGCCTGGCGCTGATCGCCAGCCTGTGGTTGATGCTGTCCTCGCGTCCCGGGCGCACGGTGCTGCCGCCGGTGCGCTATGCGCTGCGCGAGACCGGGTGGCGGCTGGACCGGCTGCTGCGGGGCGGCACCGAGGGCCACGCTTCGCGACTGGCATCGGCGGCCGGCCGTCCTGCGTACAGCGCCCCCTCGCTGGCCTGCGCGCTGCTGGCGCTGCTCGCGCTGGCCACTCTGCTGCTGTTCGCGGTGCGCTGGGGCCACCTGTTGCTGACCGAGCAGTTCCGCGGCGCCATGCGCGGCGCGCTCGACCTGATCCACGGCCGCGACCGGGTCACCCTGTGGGCGATGTTCGCCCTGTACCTGTGGTTCGCCGGGCTGGTGATGACCCGGCTGCGCGCCTGGAACCGGCGCTGCGCGATCCACCTGCGGCATGCGCCGGCGGAGTTCGATGCCGGCCGCTACCTGAGCCGCCGCTACACCTTCAGTTCGATCCTGCTGGCCATCGCCGCGGTGCTGGCGCCACTGGCCTACTGGGGCAGCCGGATGCCCGAAGCGGTCGACGGCGCGCGCATGCCAGGCGCGCTCGCCCTGGCACTGCTCGGACTGGGCGTGTTCTTCCTGTCGCAGGCATTGCTGCAGAACGGCCGACTGGTCCGCCTGGGCCGCGACCTGCGCGACCACGTGATCGAACGCCTGCCCGATGGCGCCCTCCCCGCCGACTGGCCCAATCCGCACTGGCTGGGCATGTCGCCGCGCTCGCCGCTGGCCGCAGTGTTCCACGACGAGGACTGGCTGGCGCTGGAGCGTGGCGACGACCCTTGGCCGGTGCCCGATCCGGCCGATGTCCAGGCCGCGATCGCATCGACCGACCAGCGCGCACGCCTGGCTCGCTGGCGTGACCAGACGGCGGCCGAAATGAAGTTCGGCCTGACCTGCGTGCGCAGCTGCCTGTGGGCCGCGTTCGCTGCGCCGGTGGTGTTGCTGGCGATGCAGGAGGTGTTCCCGTTCGCGCTGGAGTGGGAACAGAGCGCGGTGGCGCTGGGCTCGATGACGTTGGCCTTCGCGGTCAGCGCCTGGCTGTCGATCTCGCTGGAACGCGCACCGCTGATCGGGCAGATGTTCACCAAGGATGCGCAACACGTGTCGCTGATGGACCTGATGCGGATCCTCGGGGCCAAGCTGCTGGTCCTGCTGCTGATGCTGGCGGCCACGCTGACCCCGAACCTGGGCGAGTGGCTGCAGAACTTCGTCGGCGTGCTGCGGATCTGATCTTGGCGTCGCTGCACAAAAAAGCCCGGCGCATGGCCGGGCCTTTCAGTTTTCCGTTGATTCAGATGCGTCAGGCCGCGACGGTCTTCGCCACGTCCTGGTACTCCTCGATCTGGTCGAAGTTCATGTAGCGGTAGATCTCGTTGCCGCTGGCATCCAGCACGCCGATGTCGGCCATGTACTCGGCCTTGCTCGGGATCCGGCCCAGGCGCGAGCAGATCGCCGCCAGTTCCGCCGAGCCCAGGTAGACGTTGGAGTTGCGGCCCAGGCGGTTGGGGAAGTTGCGGGTCGAGGTCGAGAACACGGTCGCGCCCTCGCGCACCTGCGCCTGGTTGCCCATGCACAGCGAGCAGCCCGGCATCTCCATGCGCGCGCCGGCGGTGCCGAAGGTGCCGTAGTGGCCTTCCTTGGTCAGCTCCGACGCGTCCATCTTGGTCGGGGGCGCGACCCACAGGCGGGTCGGGATGTCGCGCTTGCCTTCCAGCAGCTTGGCCGCGGCGCGGAAGTGGCCGATGTTGGTCATGCACGACCCGATGAACACCTCGTCGATCGCCGCACCGGCGACGTCGGACAGGGTCTTCACGTCGTCCGGGTCGTTCGGGCAGGCCACGATCGGCTCATGCACGTCGGCCAGGTCGATCTCGATGACCGCGGCGTACTCGGCGTCGGCATCAGGCTCGAGCAGCTGCGGGTTGGCAAGCCACTCTTCCATCTTCTTGATGCGGCGGGCCAGCGAACGGGCGTCGGCATAGCCCTCGGCGATCATCCACTTCAGCAGCGTGATGTTGCTGGTGAGGTATTCGATGATCGGCTCCTTGTCCAGGCGCACCGTGCAGCCGGCGGCCGAACGCTCGGCCGAGGCGTCGGACAGCTCGAACGCCTGCTCGACCTTCAGCTGCGGCAGGCCTTCGATTTCCAGGATGCGGCCGGAGAAGATGTTCTTCTTGCCGGCCTTTGCCACGGTCAGAAGGCCGGCCTTGATCGCGTAAAGCGGAATCGCGTTGACCAGGTCGCGCAGGGTCACGCCCGGCTGCATCTGGCCCTTGAAACGGACCAGCACGCTCTCGGGCATGTCCAGCGGCATCACGCCGGTGGCCGCGGCAAACGCAACCAGGCCGGAACCGGCCGGGAACGAGATGCCCACCGGGAAGCGGGTGTGCGAGTCGCCACCGGTGCCGACGGTGTCAGGCAGCAGCATGCGATTGAGCCAGCTGTGGATCACGCCATCGCCCGGACGCAGCGAGATGCCGCCGCGGGTGGAGATGAACTCCGGCAGGGTGTGGTGGGTCTTCACGTCCACCGGCTTCGGGTACGCGGCGGTGTGGCAGAACGACTGCATCACCAGGTCGGCCGAGAAGCCCAGGCAGGCCAGGTCCTTCAGTTCGTCGCGGGTCATCGGGCCGGTGGTGTCCTGCGAACCGACCGAGGTCATCTTCGGCTCGCAGTAGGCGCCCGGGCGCACGCCCTGCCCTTCGGCCAAGCCGCAGGCACGGCCGACCATCTTCTGGGCGAGCGAGAAGCCCTTGCCGCTGTCGACCGGCTGCTGCGGCAGGCGGAACAGGTCCGAGGCCGGCAGGCCCAGCGACTCGCGCGCCTTGGCGGTCAGCCCGCGACCGACGATCAGCGGAATGCGGCCACCGGCGCGCACTTCGTCGAACAGGACCTCGGACTTGACCTGGAACTGCGCGATGACCTGCCCGTCCTTGAGCGCCTTGCCGTCGTAGGGGCGCAGCTCGACCACGTCGCCGTGGCCCATCTGCGAAACGTCCAGCTCGATCGGCAGCGCGCCGGCGTCTTCCATGGTGTTGTAGAAGATCGGGGCGATCTTGCTGCCCAGGCAGACGCCACCGAAACGCTTGTTCGGGATGAACGGGATGTCCTCGCCGGTGAACCACAGCACGCTGTTGGTCGCCGACTTGCGCGACGAACCGGTGCCGACCACGTCGCCGACATAGGCGACCAGGTGGCCCTTGTCCTTCAGCGACAGGATTTCAGCGATCGGGCCACGCTTGCCGTCTTCCTCCGGCACGAACGGCGCGCCTTCGCGCGTGTTCTTGAGCATCGCCAGCGCGTGCAGCGGGATGTCCGGGCGGGTGGTCGCGTCGGGCGCCGGCGACAGGTCGTCGGTGTTGGTCTCGCCCGGCACCTTGAACACGGTGATCGTCAGGCTCTGCGGCACTTCCGGGCGGCTGGTGAACCATTCCGCGTCGGCCCAGCTCTGCAGAACGGCCTTCGCATTCGCGTTGCCGGCCTTGGCCTTCTCTTCGACGTCATGGAACTGGTCGAACACCAGCAGGGTCTTCTTCAGGCCGTCGGCGGCGATGGCCCCAACAGAGGCATCGTCGAGCAGCTCGATCAGCGGCGAGACGTTGTAACCGCCGAGCATGGTGCCCAGCAGCTCGGTGGCGCGCTCGCGCGGGATCAGCGCGTTCTTCTCGCTGCCGAAGGCCAGTGCGGCCAGGTACGAAGCCTTGACCTTGGCGGCGTCGTCGACGCCGGCGGGCACGCGGTGGGTGATCAGGTCGACGAGGAACTGCTCCTCGCCGGCCGGTGGGTTCTTCAGCAGCTCGATGACGGCGGCGGTCTGCGGCGCGCTCAGGGGCAGCGGCGGGATGCCGAGGGCGGCGCGTTCGGCGGCGTGGTGGCGATAGGCTTCCAACATGGGAACTCTCCGGGGGATCCAACAAAAAAGGAACGGGTCAGGCCTGGGGAACGACCAGTTTCAGGCCCTTGAAATACTCGCGATAGAACGCCGCATCGGTAGTGATCAGCGCATCGCACTGCAGCAGGGCGTGCGCGCCGACGAGGAATCCGGCCATCGGCCGCGGTTCGTCGCCGCGCTGGCGCTGGCGGCGCCACATCTCGCCAGCGCGTATCGCCGACTTGGCCTCCAGCGCATTGAAGTGGATGCCCATCTCTTCCAGCGCACCCAGTGCTTCGGCGCCGTTCTTCAGGCGCGCGCACAACTCCGCCAGCGCCGCATCGGCGACCACCACGCGCCCTCCGACCAGGCATTGCCGCAGGCAGGCTTCGGCCGCGTCGGCCTGCGGGCCGTCGGTCAGCAACTCCACCAGCACCGGGGCGTCGATGGCGATCATCAGCCGTCAGTCCTCGCCGGCCTGTGCGGCCGCGTCGAGCGCGAAGCGGCCACGGACCCGGGAGATCGCGTCGTCCACGCTCTTGCGCAGCACGATCCGGCTACCCTCCAGCTCGACCTTGAGTACGCTGCCCTTGGTCAGGCCCAGCGCATCGCGCACGGCCTTGGGCAGCGTGATCTGGCCTCGCTCGGCGACGATGGCTTCCATGGGCCTCTCCACGAAGGAATCGGTATGACGCAATGATACATACCATTCCATGCATACTCAAACCGGCATACGCTTCACCGGCGCACAATGGCCGGGTCCGATCCCCGGCCAATGCCTCCCCTCAACGATGGATTGCCACCGGCCACGGACCCGTCACCCAATGCACCGGATAATGCCGTGAACCCTTCAGTCGCCACCGGAGCGTGGCGGCGCAGCTACAGGAGCCCGCCCCATGCGCGATTCCTTCGCCACCCGCAGCCGCCTGGACGTCGGCGGACAGTCCTATGCCTACGCAAGCCTGCCCAAGCTCGGACAGCGCTTCGACCTGGCCCACCTGCCCTATTCGATGAAGATCCTGCTGGAGAACCTGCTCCGCCACGAGGACGGGGTCACGGTGCTGCCTGCCCATATCGAAGCGGTGGCCAGGTGGGATCCGAAGGCCGAGCCTGATATCGAGATCGCGTTCATGCCCGCGCGCGTGGTGCTGCAGGACTTCACCGGCGTGCCCTGCGTCGTCGACCTGGCCGCCATGCGCGACGCGGTAGTCAAGCTCGGCGGCCGGCCGGAGCAGATCAATCCGCTGATTCCCTCCGAACTGGTGATCGACCATTCCGTGCAGGTGGATGTGTTCGGCAGGGCCGACGCCCTGGACATCAACGGCCGCATCGAATTCGAGCGCAACCAGGAGCGTTACGCGTTCCTGCGCTGGGGCCAGAAGGCATTTTCCGACTTCAGGGTGGTGCCACCGAACACCGGCATCGTCCACCAGGTGAACCTGGAGAACCTGGCCCGGGTCGTGATGACCGGCGACGCAAACGGCGAAGCCTGGGCCTACCCGGACACCGTGTTCGGCACCGACTCCCACACCACGATGATCAACGGTATCGGCGTGCTGGGCTGGGGCGTGGGCGGCATCGAGGCCGAAGCGGCCATGCTCGGCCAGCCTTCCTCGATGCTGATTCCGCAGGTCGTCGGCTTCGAGCTCACCGGCAGGCTGCCCGAGGGCGCCACCGCCACCGACCTGGTGCTCACCGTCACCCAGATGCTGCGCAAGCACGGGGTAGTCGGCAAGTTCGTAGAGTTCTACGGCGAGGGCCTGCAACACCTGCCACTGGCCGACCGCGCCACCATCGGCAACATGGCCCCGGAGTACGGCGCGACCTGCGGCATCTTCCCGATCGATGCCGAATCGTTGAGCTACCTGCGCCTGTCCGGTCGCAGCGAGGCGCAGATCGCGCTGGTCGAGGCTTACGCTAAGGCACAGGGCCTGTGGCACGAGCCCGGCGCGGCGCCTGCGCGCTACAGCGCCACCCTGCACCTGGACATGGGCGAGGTGAGGCCGTCGCTGGCCGGGCCCAAGCGCCCGCAGGACCGCGTGCTGCTGGAAGACGTCAAGCAGAACTACCGCGATGCGCTGGTCGGGCTCACCGCCAACCGCGACCGGCGCAGCCCGGAAGTGGCCGACTTCATCGCCGAGGGCGGCGCGGCCGCGGTCGGCAACGATGCCCTGCAGAAGGGCGTGGCGCACATCGAGATCGACGGGAAGCCCGTGAAGCTCAGGGATGGCGCGGTGGTCATCGCCGCCATCACCTCGTGCACCAACACGTCCAACCCGGCGGTGATGGTCGGCGCGGGCCTGCTGGCGCGCAACGCGGCCGCCCGCGGCCTTGACCGCAAGCCATGGGTGAAGACCTCCCTCGGCCCGGGTTCGCGCGTGGTCACCGACTACCTCGAAAAAGCGGGACTGCTGAAGGAGCTTGAAAAGGTCGGCTTCTACATCGTCGGCTATGGCTGCACGACCTGCATCGGCAATTCCGGACCGCTGCCTGTCGAGGTCAGCGCCGGCGTCGCCTCCGGCGACCTGGTAGTGGCGTCGGTGCTGTCGGGCAACCGCAATTTCGAAGGCCGGGTCCATCCCGAAGTGAAGATGAACTACCTGGCCTCGCCGCCACTGGTGGTCGCCTACGCACTGGCCGGCACCACCGACATCGACCTGACCACCGAACCACTGGGCACCGATCGTAACGGACAGCCGGTCTTCCTCAAGGACATCTGGCCGACCACGAAGGAAATCGGCGACGTCATCGCCGCGACCATCGGCCCGGAGATGTTCAAGCAGAACTATGCCGACGTGTTCAAGGGCGACAACCGCTGGAACACGATCGATTCGCCCGATGGCGAGCTGTACGCCTGGGACGACGCGTCCACCTACATCAAGAACCCGCCCTACTTCGACGGCATGACCATGGCCGTCGGCACCATCGACGACATCCACGGCGCGCGCGTGCTCGGCCTGTTCGGCGATTCGATCACCACCGACCACATTTCCCCGGCCGGCAACATCAAGAAGGATTCACCGGCCGGCCGCTTCCTGCAGTCGCGCGGCGTGCAGCCGGCGGACTTCAACAGCTACGGCAGCCGCCGCGGCAACGATGACGTGATGGTGCGCGGGACCTTCGCCAACATCCGCATCAAGAACCTGTTCTTCGGCGGCGAAGAAGGCGGCAACACGCTGTACTTCGGCGCAACGGGTACCGATGGCGGCCAGCCCGCGAAGATGTCGATCTACGACGCGGCCATGCGCTACAAGGCCGACGGCACGCCTTTGCTGGTCATCGCCGGCAAGGAGTACGGCACCGGCTCCTCGCGCGACTGGGCCGCCAAGGGCACCAACCTGCTCGGGGTCAAGGCGGTGATCGCGGAGAGCTTCGAGCGCATCCATCGCTCCAACCTGGTCGGCATGGGGGTGTTGCCACTGCAGTTCCAGGAAGGCCAGAACGCGCAGGTCCTGCGACTGGACGGCACCGAGACCTACGCGATCACCGGCCTGGCCGACGGCAGCAGCCGTACCGCGCAGGTCACTGCGCGCCGCGCCGATGGCAGCACGGTCGCGTTCACCGCGCACGTCCTGCTGCTGACGCCCAAGGAAGTCGAATACTTCCGCCATGGCGGCCTGCTGCAGTACGTGCTGCGGCAGCTGGCGGCACGCAAGGCCGCCTAGCGGGCGGGTCGCGGAAGCCCCGCATGCACGGTGCGGGGCATCCGGTGGGCGTCCGGCGCATTCCCACTCGCCACGGCAGCCCGCCGTATGCGCTGTGCCAGCCGGTCGAAGACGACCGCGCGATCCTGCTGAGGTGGCGGATGCGCGCTTTCCCGCAGGATCGACCCGTCTATTTCGGTTGCCACTCCGCGTAGTACAGGCGCCACGCTCCCCCTTCGTCGCGCCAGCCGCTGGTGACGTCCCAGGCCTGCGCGCGGTCGGGCAGGAAACGTCCGCTGCCACCGGTCGCCATCGCACTGAAGCGGACCGTGGCACGGTCGCCCTGCACCTCCACATCGGCCGGCCCCAGGGTCAGGCCGATGTTCGCGTTCGCCAGCATCTGGGCGCGGACGATCTGCTGCAACGCAGCACGATCCATGCCGTCATTGCCTCCGAAGTCGTCCGCGACGCCGTCCATGAAGGCACCCGCCTGTCGCTGCTCGAGGGCGTCCTGCATCGTCGACAACTGCTCGCGCAGGCGTTGATCCGGCGGCATTCGACTGCAGCCGGCCAATGCCACCGCCATCGCCATCGCACACGCGACAAGGAGAACGACCCTCGCCCCACCCAGTCCGCTTTTCATGGCTTCGCCTTTTCCATCCGGGACGGTATGCTCACATCCACGGCGGCGGAAAGCGACACTGCATGACCGCCACATCACCTCGGGAGGAGGCGCAATGAATCCGGATCGTCCTTGGCTGCAGAGCTATCCGCAGGGTGTGCCTGCCGAAATCGATCCGGACGAGTACCGTTCCATCTCGGCGGTGTTCGCCTCTTCCGTGTCCCGCTATGGGGACCGGCCGGCCTACAGCAACTTCGGCAAGGTCATGACCTACGCCGAAGTCGACGTGCTCAGCGCGCAGTTCGCCGCGTACCTGCTGGGCGAACTGGGCCTCAAGAAGGGCGATCGCGTCGCGCTCATGATGCCCAACTGCCTGCAGTATCCGATCGCGACGTTCGGCGTGCTGCGCGCCGGCATGACCGTGGTCAACGTCAATCCGCTCTACACCGCGCGCGAACTCAAGCACCAGCTGGTCGACGCGGGCGCCGCGGCCATCGTCGTGGTCGACAACTTCGGCCACACCGTGCAGGAAGTGCTGGCCGACACGCCGCTCAAGCAGGTGATCACCACCGGCCTGGGCGACATGATCGGCTTCCCCAAGGGCGCCATCGTCAACTTCGTACTGAAGTACGTGAAGAAGATGGTGCCGGACTACGACATTCCCGGCTCGGTGCGTTTCCGCGAGGCGCTGGCGGTGGGCAAGCGCCACACCCTGCCCCAGGTGGACATCGATCCCGGCGACATCGCCTTCCTGCAGTACACCGGCGGCACCACCGGCGTGGCCAAGGGCGCGATGCTGACCCATCGCAACCTGGTGGCGAACATGCAGCAGGCCTCGGCCTGGCTGGGCGCCAACAAGCTCGAGCGCGGCAAGGAAGTGATCATCACCGCGCTGCCGCTGTACCACATCTTCGCGTTGACGGCGAACGGCCTGGTCTTCATGGAACTGGGCGGCCTCAACCACCTGATCACCAATCCACGCGACATGCCGGGCTTCGTCAAGGAGCTCAAGGGCACGCGCTTCACCGCGATCACCGGCGTCAACACGCTGTTCAACGGCCTGCTCAATACCCCGGGCTTCGACGAGGTCGATTTCTCCTCGTTGAAGGTGACCCTGGGCGGCGGCATGGCGGTGCAGCGCGCGGTCGCCGAGCGCTGGAGGCAGGTCACCGGCGTCACCCTGGTCGAGGCCTACGGCCTGACCGAGACGTCGCCGGCAGCCTGCATCAACCCGCTGGACATCAAGGAGTTCAACGGCTCGATCGGCCTGCCGATCCCGTCCACCGACGTGTGCGTCAAGGACGACGACGGCAACATCCTGCCCCACGGCGAAGTCGGCGAGCTGTGCGTCAAGGGTCCGCAGGTGATGAAGGGCTATTGGCAGCGTCCCGAGGAAACGGCCCAGGTGATCGACGCCGACGGCTGGCTGCACACCGGCGACATGGCCCGGATCGAACCCAGCGGCTTCGTCTATATCGTCGACCGCAAGAAGGACATGATCCTGGTCTCGGGGTTCAACGTGTACCCCAACGAGGTCGAGGACGTGGTCGCGGCGATGCCCGGCGTGCTGGAAGTGGCCGCCATCGGCGTGCCGGACGAGCGTTCGGGCGAGGCAGTGAAGCTGTTCGTGGTCAAGAAGGACCCGTCGCTGACCGCCGAACAGATCAAGGCCCATTGCCGCGAGGCGTTGACCGGCTACAAGCAGCCGCGCCAAATCGAGTTCCGCACCGAGCTGCCTAAGACCAACGTCGGCAAGATCCTGCGCAAGGAGCTGCGTGGCCCAGCGCCGGCCCCAGGCGCCAGCGCCGACTGAGGCCGCCCCCGGCCCGGGCGCCCAAGGCCCGGGCCCACCCGCGCGTCCATACGGGTGCGGTCTGGTCCGGCCTCCGGGTCGGGCCGTGGCAACGGCCCCCGGCTTCTGCCCGCCCCCATGCAGGGGCGCTCTCCGGCGCTCTTAACAACTCGTCCACGCAGGTTTTCGGGCTCAGCGGCCAGCCACTTTTAATTGTTCGTTCAGGTGTAGCATGGCCGGGCAACATCCCCCGCCTGCCGTCACGCCGGCAGGTCAAGCCGCCCCCGGAGACCGCCATGAGCACGATCGAGAAACTGCAGCGCACCCACAACTTCCCCACCATCCGCGTGCAGACGCCGCCGGATGGCAGCGCCCATTGGCTGTACATGCATGCCGACGCCGCCCAGGCCGGCGTGCGTCCGTGTTGCCGCTTCGAGATGCTCGAGGACATGTGGAGCTACATGAGCTCCATCACGCTGCGCGAATCGCAGCGCCACCAGGGCCGCCTGCGCCATTTCGTGCTGGCCTCCGCCGCCAGTGCCTACAACCTTGGCGGCGACCTCGATCTGTTCAGGAAGCTGATCATCGAGGGCAATCGCGAACGCCTGCTCGCCTACGCCCGCCGCTGCGTCGAAGGCGTTCACCACGTCCACACCGGCTTCGGCGGCGACATGCATACCGTGGCCCTGATCCAGGGCGACGCCCTGGGCGGCGGCCTGGAAATGGCGCTGGCCTGCCACACGATCGTCGCCGAGGAAGGCGTCGGCATGGGCCTGCCCGAAGTGCTGTTCGGCCTGTTCCCGGGCATGGGCGCCTACTCGTTCCTGTGCAAGCGCGTCACCGCGCGCCAGGCCGAGAAGATGATCCTCAGCGGCGAGGTCTACAGCAGCGAGGAGATGTATCGCCTCGGCGTGGTCGACGTGCTGGTTCCCAAGGGCCAGGGCGAATCGGCGGTGCAGGACCTGATCCGCCAGCACCAGCGGGCTCCGCATTCGCACCTGGCGATGAACGCCGTGCGCAAGATCGGCCAGCCGGTCAGCTACGAGGAACTGATGGGCATCACTGAAGTGTGGGTCGACACCGCCCTGGCGCTGGGCGAGAAGTCGCTGCGGACGATGGAACGCATCGTGCGCGCGCAGGCCCGGAGGGCCAGTTCGGAAGCCGCCTGATCGATCACTGCGGCCCTCCGGCCGGCAGTGTCAGGGGGAAGATCGGGCCCGGCAGGATGCCGGGCCTTCGCTTTTCTGGGGATTACGTTTTTCCTGGCGCATCGTCCGGTCGGCCCGGAACGCCAGAAGAAGGCGCGCTTGTCAGCCGGACTCGTTGCCGCCGCCGTCGCGTACGCTGCCGCGTGCCTGCTGGCGCGCCAGCAGCGCATCCCGACCCTGGGTCAAGGCGGCGTTGAGCATCGCGATCCGCTGCCGCCACTCGTTGCGGATCTGCCAGTCGGCCAGGCGCATCAGCTCGCTGCCCTGCTCGGCGACCCGCACCAGGCCCATGTTCGCCGCCACGCCCTTGATCGCATGCGCATGGTCACGCAGCCGGGCCCAGTCAGCGGCCTCGGCCGCGTGCGACATCGCTCCGATGCAACCGTCGGCGTCGGCCAAGCAGTGGCTGATGAACTCGCGCTCGAACTCGTCGCCCATGCCCATCGCCGCCAGTTCGTCCAGGACCGAGCTGTCCAGCACGCCGGCCGGCGCTTCGGCACCCGCAGCCGGACGCTGCGCCAGGGTCGCATTGCGGCGGCCGCGCTGCGCTGCGACGTCCGAGAGCGTTTCCAGCAGGCGGGCAGCGGCGACGGGCTTGGCCAGGAAGGCGTAGGCCCCGGCCTGCTCGCAGCGCTGGATCGACTCGGGAGTCACATCGGCGCTCAGTACGATCACCGGCGTCCGCGGGCCACCCCCGGCCTGCATCACCCGCACCTGCTTGAGCAGGTCCAACCCGCTCACCCCGGGCATGTGCAGGTCGACGATCACCGCGTCGTATTCGCTCGCCGCCATCGCGTCGAGCACTTCCTCGCCACCCTCGACCGAGGTGACGCGGTGCCCGGCTTTCTGCAGGAGGCGCTGCAGGACCATCCGATTGGCTTCGTAGTCGTCGGCCACCAGCAACTGCATGCTGCGCACGCGCGCGCGGTGGCGCAGGAACGGGTCGGCGAAGGCGATGACGTTGCCGCCGGCGTCGCGCAGCGCGGTCTCGCTCTCCACCTCGGCGACCGGCGCCATGGCCACGCGCGCCGAGCGCTCCAGCGGTGCAGCGAACGGGATCTCGACCCAGAAGCGGCTGCCCCGTCCCTCGATGCTCTCGAAACCGATCCGGCCGCCCATCGCCTCGGCCAGGCCCTTGGCGATCGTGGTGCCCAGTCCGGTGCCGCCATAGCGCCGCGCCAGGCCCGCATCGGCCTGCTCGAAGGCCTCGAAGAGGCGGCCGCGCATCGCGGCCGGAATGCCGATGCCGGTGTCGGTCACCGAGAAGCGCAGGCGCGTACGGGTGTCGTCCGCCGCGCCCGGGACGGCCTCGACATCGACCCGGACCCGGCCCTGGTCGGTGAACTTCACCGCGTTGCCGACCAGGTTCAGCAGCACCTGGCGCACGTGGCCGGCATCGCCGTTGACCTGCTCGGGCACGTCGTCGCCGATCACCACCAGGTAATCGAGGTTCTTGACCCGGGCCTGCGGATGCAGGATCAGGCCGATGCTGCCGACCAGTTCGCGCGGCGAGAAGTCCTGCAGGTTGAGCTTGAGCTTGCCGGCCTCGATCGCCGAGATGTCGAGCACGTCCTCGACCAGCGCCATCAGCGTGCGCGTGGAAGCCTGGATGGTGCGCACGCATTCGCGCTGCTCGTCATCCAGCCTCGTGGTCCCCAGCAGCTCGGACATGCCGCCCAGGCCGTTGAGCGGGGTGCGGAACTCGTGGCTCATGTTGGCCAGGAACCGGCTCTTGGCCTCGCTGGCGCGCCGCGCTTCCTCGGTGGCGCGGGTGAGCTGCTTGAGCAGGCTGGACAGGTACAGCGGCACCGCCGCCAGGCCGACCAGCAGGCCGATACCCAGGCCGCGGACCTGGGCCCAGAAATCATTGGTCAGGAGCACCGTGCCGAAACTGGCGAGCGCCATCGCCACGGCCACGTAGAGGTAGCGGGTGCCGTAGCGCAGGCCGTTGCCCACGGTCACCCACATCACCACGACGTAAACCCAGGCCAGCGGCTCGCCCATCGCGATCATGCCGGCGGCCATCAATCCGTAGTCGGCCAGCATGCCGACCACGCGACGTGCGTCGGATCGGCCCGGATGGGCCAGCAAGGCCGTGAAGATACCCAGGCTCAGGGTGAGCCCGGTCAGCACGATCGCCAGCACCGTGCGGTACTGGCCCGGCTCGAGCCCCGCTCGCGAAGACGGCAACAGCACGTAGCTCAGGATCAGCAGGATCAGGACGATGCGCACCAGCGCCTGCCCGTGCTCGCTGTCGGGGCGGCCGGAAAGGCGCTCGCGGAACCAGGCGTAGGCTTCAGCCACGGGCCAGCCCCCCCGGACGCGCGGAAGCGGTCGAATACTGCTCGCATATCTGCTGCAGGCGCTCGCGGCCGCGCATGAGCGCATCGACGCATTCCGGGTCGAACAGGCGGCCGCGCTGCGCGTACAGGTAGGCCAGGGCGGCGTCGACCGTCCATGCCTCCTTGTATGGCCGCGGCGAAATCAGCGCGTCGAAGACGTCGGCCACGGCCACGATGCGTGCTTCCAGCGGAATCGCCTCGCCAGCCAGTCCGTCGGGATAGCCGCTGCCGTCGTACCGCTCGTGGTGGCGCAGGGCGATCATCGACCCCACCTGGATGAAGCGGTTCTGGCTGCCGCTGAGCAGCTCGTGGCCGATGCGCGGGTGCCGGCGCATCACCGCCATCTCGTCCTCGTCGAGCTTGCCGGGCTTCATCAGGACCGCGTCCGGAATGGCGATCTTGCCCATGTCGTGCAGCGGGGCCGCCATCTCGATGGTGCGCACGTCGTCCTCGGGCAGGCCCAGGCCTTCGGCGACCAGGCCGGCGACCCGCGACATGCGCTCGAGGTAGGCACTGGTACCGGCGTCGCGGAACTCGATCGCGCGCGCCAGCCGCGAAAGCGTCTCGCGCTCGCGCTCCTCGACCTCATGCATGCTCGACAGCAGCCGCTGCTCGAGCGAAAGCGCACGCTGCTTGACCGTCTCCGACTGCTGGCGCAACTGCAGCAGGTTGTGGCAGCGCGCGCGCAGTTCGCGTGGACGCACGGGCTTGACCAGGAAGTCGATCACCCCGGCCTCAAGCGCAGCCTGGCGGACCGGCTCGTCGCCGACCACGGTGATCAGGATGACCGGGATGTCGCGATGCTTGGGCAGGCGACGGAAGCGGCGCGCGAACTCCAGCCCGTCCATGCCCGGCATGCGGTAGTCGAGCAAAAGGAGGTCGGTGGGATGGGTGTCGCACCAGTCCAGCGCCTGGCGCGCGTCGCCGAAGTCGTGCACGGCCAACTCCGAGGTGATGTCCTCGATGATGTGGCGCAGCATTGTGCGCGCAGATGCCTGATCGTCGACGATGACGATATCCAATTCCCGCTCCGCCCCGTTCCATCCCGCTCTGGCATCGCAGAATACCGCGGTATCGGCCTTGCCCGCACCCATGGCCCGCTCCCGTCCTTCCGCCTCCGGGGGCGCCCATGCGCCCTGCCGTACCTGAAAAGGACGCAGGAACCGTGCCACGGGCAGGCCAGCGGGCAGCCAGAACAGTGACGCGAGGCCGGAAAACGCGACATTCGCCGCGTCCAGCTCCCCTCGCGGGGTCTGGCCTGGCCTAGGTGCCCTGTTCCGGGCGCATGTACGGGAACAGCAGTACGTCCCGGATCGAGGTGCTGCCGGTCAGCAGCATGACCAGGCGGTCGATGCCGATCCCCAGTCCGCCGGTCGGCGCCAAGCCGTACTCGAGTGCACGGATGTAGTCGGCGTCGAAGTGCATGGCCTCGTCGTCGCCGCCCTCCTTGGCCTCGACCTGGGCCTGGAAACGCGCCGCCTGGTCCTCCGGGTCGTTGAGCTCGGAGAAGCCGTTGGCGATCTCCTTGCCGTTGATGAACAGCTCGAAGCGGTCCGTATAGCCCGGCTCGGTGTCGCTGGCGCGGGCCAGCGGCGAGACCTCCACCGGGTGGTCGGTGATGAAGGTCGGCTGGACCAGGGTGTGCTCGACGGTCGCCTCGAAGATCTCCAGCAGCAGCTTGCCCCAGCCGTACGACGGCTTGGTCCGGATCTTCAGCCGTTCACAGTGGCCCCGCAGCGCGTCGCGATCGGTGCAGTCGGCGGCGCTGATCTCGGGGTTGTAGTGGCGGACCGCCTCGTCCATCCGCCAGCGGCGGAACTTCGGCCCCAGGTCGATCGCCTGCCCGTCCCACTCGACCCGGGTGGTGCCCAGCACGGATTGCGCAGTGTCGCGGATCACGTTCTCGGTCAGGTCCATGACCTCGTGGTACGTGGCATAGGCCTCGTACAGCTCGAGCATCGTGAACTCGGGATTGTGCCGGGTGGACACGCCCTCGTTGCGGAAGTTGCGGTTGATCTCGTACACGCGCTCCAGGCCGCCGACCACCAGGCGCTTGAGGTACAGCTCCGGCGCCACGCGCAGGTACAGCTGCAGGTCCAGTGCATTGTGGTGGGTGGTGAACGGCTTGGCCGTGGCACCGCCGGGGATGTAATGCATCATCGGCGTTTCCACTTCCAGGAAGCGCCGGGTGTCGAGCCACTCGCGCATCGCGCGGATGATCTTGCTGCGCTTGACGAACACCTCGCGCGCCTCGGGCGTGACGATCAGGTCGACGTAACGCTGGCGGTAGCGCTGTTCGACGTCGCTCAGGCCGTGCCACTTGTCCGGCAACGGACGCAGCGACTTGACCAGCAGGCGCAGCGAAGTCGCCTTGACCGACAGTTCACCGGTACGGGTGCGGGTCAGCCCGCCCTCGACCGCGACGATGTCGCCCACGTCGAACGACTTGAACGCCTCGTAGGCCTCGCCGAGCACGTTCCCCTGCAGGAACAGCTGGATTTTCCCGGACTCGTCCATGACCTGGGCGAAGCTGGCCTTGCCCATCACCCGCTTGGCCATCAATCGTCCGGCCAGGGCGACCGTGCGCGGCAGTGCTTCGAGCGCTTCGGCGGTCCACTGGTCCGCATCGGCGTACTCGCCCTGCAGATCGCCGGCGTACTCGACCCGCTTGAAGTCGTTCGGGAAGGCCACGCCCTGGGCGCGCAGCGCGGTGAGCTTGGCGCGGCGTTCGGCGATCAGGTGGTTCTCGTCGACCGGTGCGGCCTGGGGGGCGGATTCGCTGGGCTGGGTCATGGTGTCGATCGGACGCGCGGACTGCGCTTGGGATTTAGGGGCCCCGGCGTCCGCATCGGCGGCACCGGGCATCTCGTCGGGAGGATGCGGACGCGGTACCTGGCTCGCCCTGCACGGGCGGCCCGGTCAGGCCGCGTCGGTACGTTTGGCGCCAGCCTCCAGGCCGGCCTTGAGGCTGGCCTCGACGAACTCGTCCAGGTCGCCATCCAGCACTTTCTGCGTGTCGCTGCGTTCGATGCCCGTGCGCAGGTCCTTGATCCGGCTCTGGTCGAGCACGTAGTTGCGGATCTGGCTGCCCCAGCCGATGTCGGACTTGGTCGCCTCGACCGCGTCGCGTTCGGCATTGCGCTTCTGGATCTCCAGCTCGTAGAGCTTGGCGGCCAGCATCTTCATCGCATTGTCGCGGTTCTGGTGCTGGCTGCGGCCGGTCTGGCAGGCCACCACGATCCCGCTGGGGATATGGGTGATGCGCACCGCCGATTCGGTCTTGTTGACGTGCTGGCCGCCCGCGCCGGAGGACCGGTAGACGTCGGTCCTGAGATCGGCCGGATTGATCTCGATGTCGATGTTGTCGTCGACTTCAGGCGACACGAACACCGAAGTGAAGCTGGTATGCCGGCGGTTGTCCGAATCGAACGGCGACTTGCGCACCAGGCGGTGCACGCCGGTCTCGGTCTTGAGCCAGCCGTAAGCGAAATCGCCTTCCACCCGCAGCGTGGCCGACTTGATGCCGGCGACGTCGCCACCGCTGGCTTCCATCAGCTCGGTCTTCCAGCCGCGCGATTCGCACCAGCGCAGGTACATGCGCAGCAGGATCTCGGCCCAGTCCTGCGCCTCGGTGCCGCCGGCGCCGGCCTGGATGTCGACGAATGCGTTGGCCGAGTCCATCTTGCCGGAGAACATGCGCTGGAATTCCAGCGTTTCGATGTGTTTTTCGAAGCGGTCGACATCGGCGACCACGGCCAGGGCGGTGTCCTCGTCCTGCTCGCTCTCGGCCAGCTCCAGCAGCTCGGTCGAGCCTTCCAGGCCTTCCAGCACCGAGGCGATGCCGCCGACCGTCTTCTCGAGCATCGAACGCTCGCGGCCCAGGGCCTGGGCGCGTTCGGGATCGTCCCAGACGTTGGGCAGTTCGAGCTCGCGGTTTACTTCTTCCAGACGCTCTTTCTTGGCGTCGTAGTCAAAGATACCCCCGGAGCGAGATCACGCGACCGGTCAGGTCGGCGATGCGCTGGCGGACGGGATTGAGCTCGATCATGGCGGCATGCAGGCTTGAAAACGGCCGCCGATTCTAGCAGGGATGCCCGCCTCTCGACCGGAGCCCATCCGCAGCTTCGCCGCGGCTCGACGACGCGCCAGCATGCGCATCAGGGCCTGACGCTGCCGTTGTCTTCCTGGAGTTCGGGCTTGAACGGCACGTCCGGTGGCGGCCTGCCGTCGGCGGGCTGCTCGTTGAGGTCGGGATCGCTGATGCCGCAACCACCGCCAAGTTGCAGCACCGAGATCATGCAATTGATCTTCTTGCCGGTGCCGGGAATCGGGATCGCCACCGATTTCATGCCCTTGCGTACCCATTCGGCCAACAGCGACTCGTTGGGTACCCAGAAGCGGTCGAAGCTGGTGGGTTCGTAGTCGTATGGCGGCCGCTTCAGCCAGGTTCCCGACTGGTCGATCCGGTCGCGGGTCCAGCGGTCGCTGTCGCTGCCCGGCGCGCCACGTTCGGCCATGCCCTCGCCCGCCGCCGGGCCCGGCCCCTGCCCGGCGCCTTCGCCCGGCAGGCGAACCCGGCCGTCGCCATCGAACAGCCCCGGTGCGCCGCCCGGCCGCGCTTGGCCGGAACGGGCCTGGCCCCAGTCGTCGCCGGCGACCGGACTGTCCCAACCACTGCCCGGGGCCGGACGCGGGGACGCCGCCGGCGAGGCACCGCCGGAGGTCGCACGCGGCGCGGCGGCCGGTCCTGTCGGCATGCCCGGCGGTGCGCCGCCGGCCTGTGCGGCGGTCGCAGGCGCTGCGGCTGGAGTGGTCGCAGGCGCGGATGCGGGTGCCGCGGCGGGCGCGGGCGCCGGCGGTGATGGCATCGCCAGCTCGCGCTCGCGGACGGTGGATTCCGGCGCCTGCCGCAGCCGGGGCTGGACCTGCGGCACCTCGACCGTCACCGGCTTCAGCGCAACCTGCGGCAGCGGCTCGTTGACCTCGCGCGTGCGCAACTGCAGCTCGCGCGGCTGGACCAGCGGCACGTCGACGGGTCGCGCCTGCGGCGTGCGGATCGCCGGCAGCTCGACCACCGCGACCTCGCGTTCCCGCAATTGAGGTTGCCTGATCGCCGGCGCGGTGACCTCGCGCGGCGTGGCAGGTGGCAACACGTAGTCGATCGTGGGCTGTTCGACCTCGGTCACCTGCACCGGCTGCTCCGCGGGCACCTCCGCCACGTCCGGCTCGGCGACCTCCGCCACCTGCGGCGGTGTGGGCGCGGGCGGCGTCGGGGCAGGTTCGACGGCGACCTCTTGGGGCACCGGCGGTGATGACGCGCTTTCGTCGGCGGCTTCGGCCGGCGTGGAGGCCGGCGTGGACGATTCGGATGCCGAAACCGGTTCACCCGTCGCCGAAGAGGATGCCGCCGGGGCCTCGGACTGGGGCGTCCCCGGATCGCCGGCGCCGATGAAGCCGATCGCCACCCGCTCGCCGCCACCCCCGGCCTCGGGCGGCGGCGGTGGCAGCAGCGATTGCAGGTAGGCCATCCAGGCCAGCGCCGCGATGAACAGGACATGCAGCACCAGGCTGCCGGTACCCGAGAACCAGCGGAGCGGACGTTCGTCGCGCGGCGGTGGCAACCAGCCCTGGTGGAAAAGCGAGAAGAAGGCCGGCCAGCGCGACAGTTCCCTGCCCGGCGCGCGCGCTGCAGGCGGGCGCTCCCCCAAAAGGTCGACGACCTCGGCCGGGCGAGCATGCGGATGCACCGGCAGCGGCGGTAGCGAACGCAGCCACAGCGCCCAGCCGTAGGGCATGCGCGTGTGGCGTTCGACGGGGGGATGTGGGGGTGCGCGCCCGATCAGCGCCTGGATGATTTCAGACGCGCGCGTCACCGCGTCAGGCCGCGTTTCCGCGCGGCATGTACGGCGCCGAGCCGCTGTCGTGGTCGGTCGCGTCGCGCACCGCGGTCACCCCGGGCACGCGCGCGATGAGCGTCTTCTCGATGCCCTGCTTGAGGGTGACATCGGCCATTCCGCAGCCGTGGCAGCCACCGCCGAAGCGCAACAGGACCACGCCCTCGGCCGACACTTCCTGCACCGTGGCACGGCCGCCATGCGAGGCCAGTTGCGGATTGACCTCGTTTTCCATCACCCAGCGCACGCGTTCGACCAGGGAGGCCGAATCAGCCGGCGCCTCGCCCTTGATCTTCGGCGCGCGGATCGTCAGCTGCGCGCCGGTGCCCTGGAACACATAGTCGATCTCCGCACCGTCGAGCCAGCCGACGCTGTCGGCGGCGACATACAGCGTGAAGCCATCGCAGTCGATCGCCCACTCGTCGCCGGCCAGCTCGGCCGGTTCGGCGAACTCCAGGCGGGCATCGGCACGCGACGTACCGGGATCCATGGCACTCAGGCGCACGCCCAGGCCGGGGATGGCCTCGCGTTCCACCAGCTTGCGGAAATGCGCCTGCGCGCTGTCGGAGATGTTGATCATGCGGGTATTCTAGCCAAGTCCCGGCGGCGGCCCGCAGCGGCCCCGCGGACCGTTCAGACAGGCACCACGGAGGCTCCCCATGTCCGACCTCATCCCGCTCGCGCAGGCGCACTGCCTGCCCCGCAGTGGCCACGAACACCGGCTGGGGCAGGCCCGCATCGCCGAGCTGATGCCGCAGGTGCCGGGCTGGGAGCTGGCCGAGGAAGGCCGTGCGCTACTGCGCACCTTCCGCTTCAAGGACTATCACCGCACGATGGCCTTCGTGAACGCGCTGGCCTGGATCGCGCATCGCGAAGACCACCACCCGGACCTGGGCGTGCACTACGACCGCTGTGTCGTGCGCTTTTCCACCCACGACGTAGGTGGCCTGAGCGAGAACGACTTCATCTGCGCGGCACGCGCCGCGACCCTGCTGGAGGACTGAACCATGGCCCGTCCGATCTTCCTGTTGTCCGCATTCCTCCTCGCCTCGCTGCTGGCGGGCTGCGGCGGCAGCACGCCCCCGGCCGAACCCGTGCCGGCGCCGACCCAGATCGCCGCGATCGACACCCCGCCACCGGAATACCCGATGGCACTGGCCTGCGCCGGTATCGGCGGCCAGGCCCTGCTGGAGGTCGAGGTCGGCACCGCCGGCACGCCGACCCGGATCGACCTGGTGCGCGGCAGCGGCAACGACGACCTGGACCGGCTGGCGAAGGAGTCGGTACAGGGCTGGAAATTCCGCCCGGCCACGCGCGCCGGCCAGCCGGTGGCGCAGACCATCCAGGTGCCCGTGAACTTCACCGCGCCGGCGGTGCGCCCCGACGCCTGCTTCGCACTGGACGCCGGCCGCTCGCCGACCTGAGCGCGGCCACTCACGGATGAGGATGCACGCGCATGCATGACCCCTCGACCTCCGCGATCCTGATCGCGCTGGCGGTAACGCTGGCCGCGGGGCTGGCTACCGGGCTGGGCGGGTTGCTGGTGGTGTTCGCGCGCGGGCCCAATCCACGGCTACTCGCCTTCGGCCTGGCCTTCGCCGGCGGCGCGATGGTCTACGTGTCGCTCACCGAAATCTTCAGCAAGGCGGTCGCGTCGTTCACCCTGGCCTACGACACGCGGCTGGGCTTTACCTTTGCCACGTTCGCGTTCCTGGCCGGCCTGCTGCTGATCATGGTGATCGACATGCTGGTGCCCAACCCGCACGACACCCTGGCCAGCGACGACCCCGCCCTGCGCGAACACAACCGCGAATACATCCGCCGCGTCGGCCTGATGACCGCGGTCGCGATCACCGCGCACAATTTCCCCGAGGGCCTGGCGACGTTCTTCGCGACCCTGGGCAATCCGGCCGTCGGCCTGCCGCTGGCCCTGGCCATCGCGATCCACAACATTCCCGAAGGCATCGCCATCGCGATCCCGGTGTATTTCGCCACCGGCAAAAAGGGATACGCCTTCATCGCCAGCCTGCTGTCGGGGCTGGCCGAGCCGGTGGGCGCGGTGATCGGTTTCGCGCTGCTGTCCAACTACCTGACCGATGCGGTGTTCGGCATGGTGTTCGGCCTGATCGCCGGTGTGATGGTGTTCCTGGCCATCGACGAACTGTTGCCGGCGGCCAAGCGCTACGCCAAGGGCCACGAGACCGTGTATGGCCTGGTCAGCGGCATGGGCGTGCTGGCGCTGAGCCTGGTGCTGTTCAAGTGGTAAGGGGCGCGCCCTAGGCCAGCCGGTCCAGCACCTCGCGCAGCTCGGGAGCGATCGGCGCACTGATCGTGTAGGGTGTGCGCCCGTCATCGAGGGCGAACTCCAGCGAGGCGGCGTGCAGGAACAGCCGGCGCAGGCCGGCCTTGTCGCGCAGGCGCTTGTTGGCCTCCGGATCGCCGTACTTGTCGTCGCCCGCCACCGGGTGTCCCAGGTGCTGGGCGTGCACACGGATCTGGTGGGTGCGGCCGGTGTCGATGCGCACCTCGCAATAGGATTGGCCGCCGCGCCGCTCCAGGACCTTGAAGTGGCTCGTCGAAGGCTTGCCGTCGGGATCGACCTGGACATGCCGCTCCCCGCCCTGGCGCAGGCCCACGTGCAGCGGCGCGTCCACGCTCAGGGTCCCATCCGGCATCCGCCCGGTGAGCAGGGTCAGGTAGCGCTTGCGGATGCCGCGGCCCGCCCCGCCCTCGCGGCTGCCTTCACGCATGAGCGCCTGCATCTCGGTCAGCGCCGAGCGCTTCTTGGCCACGATCAGGACCCCCGAGGTGTCCCGGTCCAGGCGATGGACCAGCTCGAGCGTCTGGCCCGGGCGCAGCGCACGCAGGGTCTCGATGGCGCCGAAGGAGATGCCGCTGCCGCCATGGCTGGCCACCCCGGACGGCTTGTCCAGGGCCAGCAGGCGTGCGTCCTCGAACACGATGGCCGCCTCGATCCGCTGCAGCAGGCCCGGCGCGGGCGTGCCGCGTTCGGCTTCGCCCTCCAGACGCAGCGGCGGGATGCGGACCTCTTCGCCGGCCACGAGCTTGCGCTCGGCCTTGGCCCGCCCGCCGTTGACCCGGACCTGGCCGCTGCGGACCAGCTTGTAGACCAGGCTGCGCGGCGCGCCCTTGAGCTGGCCGAGCAGGAAGTTGTCCAGCCGCTGGCCATCGCGGTCCTCCGGAACCTTCACGGTGCGGGCAGCGGACTTGGCAGGTTGGGGGTCGGTCATTGACTTGTTAATTCTGTTAGACTCGGCCGGCGATGTAAGGGTTTGATTCCGCTGGAAGAAGTTGCAGGGCCAGAAGCCCGGGCTTCCCGCGATCCCGGCACAGTGCGCGGCCACCGCCCCAGGGGCGGCCATGTTAGCGGCTTGCAGGCAGACCCGGCCATGGCCCGGTGGGTCAGAGCACCGGTTGCTGAACATGTCCCGCGTGGCGTCCGCGCCGCCGGCCCGCTGTACCCATTGAAGACACCCAATAGCAAAGCGCTCCCGCGGCCCGCCGTGGTGTTGCAGCGCTGGAAACCAGGATCCGCCCGGACCGCGCCCAGCGCGACGGACGGCGAAACCCGCCACCCCTGCTCCCCCGAGCGGACAGGTGGGATTCCAGAGTGCGAACGCCCGGCGTTCCGCGCGGTAGAGCGCGCGAGGAACGCACCATGAAGCGAATGCTCATCAACGCCACGCAGGCCGAAGAACTGCGCGTGGCCATCGTCGACGGCCAGAACCTGTACGACATCGACATCGAACAGCCGTCGAAGGAACAGAAGAAGTCCAACATCTACAAGGGCCGCATCACCCGGCTCGAGCCGTCGCTTGAGGCGGCCTTCGTCGAATACGGCGCCGAGCGCCACGGCTTCCTGCCGCTCAAGGAAATCTCCCGCGACTACTTCCAGGCCGGGGTCGACCCGAACAAGGCCGGCATCCGCGAGCTGCTGCGCGAAGGCCAGGAAGTGGTCGTCCAGATCGACAAGGACGAGCGCGGCAACAAGGGCGCGGCGCTGACCACGTTCATCTCGCTGGCCGGCCGCTACATGGTGCTGATGCCCAATTCACCGACCGCCGGCGGCGTCTCGCGCCGGATCGAGGGCGAGGACCGGGCCGAGCTCAAGCGCGCCATGGACGCGCTGAACATCCCCGACGACATGGGCGTGATCATCCGCACCGCCGGCGTCGGCCGCGATGCCGAAGAGCTGCAGTGGGACCTGGACTACCTGCTGGCCGCCTGGCGCGCGATCGCCGAGGCCGCGCTGAGCAAGCCGGCCCCGTTCCTGATCTACCAGGAGTCGCGGCTGATCATCCGCGCCCTGCGCGACTACCTGCGCGCCGACGTCGGCGAGATCCTGGTCGACACCGAGGAGATGTACCAGGATGCGCGCCTGTTCATGGAACAGGTGATGCCGCAGACCCTGCGCAAGCTCAAGCACTACAAGGACGACATCCCGCTCTTCAACCGCTTCCAGATCGAGTCGCAGATCGAGAACGCCTACGAGCGCACCATCCGCCTGCCCTCCGGCGGCGCGCTGGTGATCGACCAGACCGAAGCGCTGACGGCGATCGACGTCAACTCCGCGCGCGCCACCAAGGGCGGCGACATCGAGGAGACCGCGTTCCACACCAACCTGGAAGCGGCCGAGGAAGTGGCCCGCCAGCTGCGCCTGCGCGACCTGGGCGGCCTGGTGGTGATCGACTTCATCGACATGTCCTCGTCCAAGCACCAGCGCGCGGTCGAGGACCGCCTGCAGGGTTCGCTCAAGTACGACCGCGCCCGCGTCCAGCTGGGCCGCATCTCGCGCTTCGGCCTGATGGAGATGAGCCGGCAGCGCCTGCGCGCCAGCCTGGGCGAGTCCAGCCAGATCGTCTGCCCGCGCTGCGAAGGCCACGGCCGCATGCGCAGCGTCGAATCGCTGTCGCTGTCGATCATCCGCGTCGCCGAAGAGCACGCGATGAAGGAGAACACCGGGCAGGTGCTGGTCCAGGCCCCGGTGGAGATCGCCAACTTCCTGCTCAACGAGAAGCGCGGCGCGCTGCGTGAGATCGAGCAGCGCCATGACGCGCCGATCATCATCGTCGCCGACGAGCAGCTGCACACCCCGCACTACGAAGTCACCCGCCTGCGCGAGAACGAGCTCGGCGAGGAAAGCGGCAAGCCGAGCTACCAGCGCGGCACCCCGCGCAAGCTGCCGGTGCACGCCCTGACCAAGGCCCAGCTCAACATCCCGCCACCGCCGGCGGTGACCCGCGTGGCCCCGCCGCGCCCGGCACCGGTTCGCGAAGAGCGCGAAGAAGCACCGGCCCCGGTCGCAGCAGCTCCGGCACCCCGTGCGCCCGCACCGGCGCCCGCCGCTGGCGGCGTCGTCGGCTTCTTCAAGCGACTGTTCGGCGGCGGCGATGTCGCCACTGCGCCCTCCCCGGAACGACAGGGCGATGGCCGTGGCAACCGCAGCGACCGTGGTGATCGCAATGACCGCGCTCGCCGCGACGGGCGCAACGAAGGCGGCGGCCAGCGCGACAACCGCGGCAACCCGCAGCAGAAGCAGCGTGGCAACGCGCAGGCCAAGGGCGGCAATGCCCAGCAGCCGCAGAAGCAGGAGCGCCAGGAACGCCAGCCGCAGCAGCAGAAGGGTGGTGCCAGCGGCCAGGCCGCCACGCAGCAACCCGGCAACCGCCAGCCGCAGCAGCAGAAGCCGCCGCGTGAGAAGAAGCCGGTCACCGAAAGCGTCGACACCAGCAAGCCCGCGCAGCAGAACCCGCCGCGTCCGCGCAGCGATGACGCGCCGCGCACGACGCCGGCCCAGTCCGAGACGGCTGCGGAGGTCGCATTGACCGCCGTGGTCGCACCGGCCGCCGTGGCTGCGCTCGCCGAGGGCGTGCCCGCGGTCGAGACGACCGCGCAGGTCGCCGCCGGCGAGGCCACGACCGGCATCGATGCCGAGGCCGGTGATGCCGCGACGTCCGATGGCGGCAGCCGCCGCCGTCGCGGTCGCCGGGGTGGTCGCCGTCGCCGTCGTGGTGGCGAGGCCGCCGGCGTACTGGCCGACGAAGCTGGCAACGAGTCGGGTGACGACCTCGACGACAACGGCGAGGACGACGTCGCGTCTGGGGAGGACACTACCCGGTCCGGCGATGCGAACGCCGCGACGGTGGCCCATGCCGGCCAGCCCGAGTTCGATTTCGACGATATCGTCGCGCCCGCCGCGCCAGTGGTGGCCCCCGCTCCCGTCGTCGAGACTGCTGCCGTCGAAGCGCCCGCGACCGCGGTGAAGGACGCAAGCACCGTCGCACCTGCCCATGTGGCGACGAGTGCGGAAACGCCCGCGGCCGAAGTCTCTGCGGTCCCGCACGAAGCCGAAGAGGTCGTTGCGGCCGCACCGGCGAGTGCCGCGGCGATCGCCGCCGCAGCGGAACCGGCGCCGGTGGATGAAGTCGCTGCCCCCGCCGAAGCCGCTGCGATCGCGGTTGCCGTCGAAGCCGCCGCGCCCGTCGTGCCCGTCGTGCCCGCGCATGCACCGATCGAAGAGGACGCGGCCATCGTCGCCGGCCCCATCGATCCCGTGGTGCAGGCCGAGCCGCAGACCCCGGCGACCACTTCGTTCCCGACCACGGCCGGCCTGTTCGACCAGGTTTCCGCCGGGGAGACGACCGCGACGGTCGTGGCCGATGCCGCCGCACAGGCGGATGTCGATGCCGAAGCGGATGCGCCGGGCATGACGACCGCCGATGCCGACACTGCTGGACCCGACGACGAGCAGCCCCGCCAGCAGGTCTGACTGATCGTTGGAACATCCTCCCGCAGACGCGGGAGGATGTCGGCATTCGCGCGCCGCGCGCCGCGCGCGCTTAGATCGTGGTCGCCGGATCCATCAAGCCATAGCGCGCCGCCAGGCGCGCCAGGGCGATGTTGTCCTGCACGCCGACCTTCTCGAACAGGCGCGACTTGTGCGTGTTGATCGTCTTCGGGCTCAGGCTCAGGCGCTGCGCGATCATGTCCTGGCGGATGCCCTGCACCAGCAGCATCGCCACTTCCAGCTCACGGGGCGACAACCCGTCGAACGGCGAGACCTCTCCGCCTACGCTGGCCAAGGCCATGTTCTGGGCGATGCTGCTGCCCAGGTAGCGCTTGCCGCGCGCAGCGTCCCGCACCGCGCTGAGCAGTTCGAGCGCATCGCCGCCCTTGCCGACGTATCCGGATGCACCGACGTCGAGCAGGCGCTTGGGCAAGGGTCCATCCTCGAGCACCGATACGATCACCACGCGGCAACCCACCCGCCCGCGAATGATGCGTTCGGTCACTTCCAGGCCACTGATACCGGGCAGGTGCAGGTCGCACAGCACCACGTCGGGCTTGAGCTTGCGGATCAGCGGCAATGCGTCCTCGCCGCACTCGGCTTCGCCGAGGATCTCGATGTCGGGCTGAGCCGACAGGATCATGCGCAGGCCGGTCCTGACCAGCGCATGGTCGTCCACCAGAAAAACGCGGATGGTCATGCCGCTCCCTCGGTATGCCGTCGCGCGCAGACTATCCCCGCGCCTGCCGGCGGGCAAGCGGGGTCGTGCATACTGGACGCCTGTTGCCGGGGAAACCTTCATGGACCTGCCTGACCCGTCGTTCCGGGCCCGTCGTCGTATCGCTGCACCTGCACTCCTGCTCGCCTTTGCGCTGCTCACTGCCCCCCTGTCCGGGACCGCACTCGCCAAGGCCCCACCCGACCGCTGGCAGGCCCAGGTCGCGCAGACCAGCGCCGGTGCCGACACCGCCGCGCGCGCCACCTCGATCACCGACCGGCTGGACGCGTTGGGCATCGCCTGGCACGCGGAGGCGTTCGAACTGGACGGCAAGCACGGCCGCAATGTCGTCGCCGACCTGGGCGGGCCGGCCGATGCGCCGCTGCTGCTGATCGGCGCGCACTACGACCGCGTCGACGTCGGCCACGGTGCGACCGACAACGCTTCCGGCGTAGCCACGGTCCTGGAACTGGCCCAGGCGCTCAAGGCGCGCCCGCTGCAGGCCCACCGGGTCAAGCTCGCCTTCTGGGACCTCGAGGAGCAGGGCCTGCTCGGTTCGCGCGCGTGGGTCGCCACGCCAGGACAGGAGAAGCCGGCGCTCTACGTGAACTTCGACGTGTTCGGCTGGGGCGACACGCTGTGGATGATGGCGCCACAGTCCGATACGCCGCTGGTCAACGCCCTCGAAGCGCTGAGCAGGCAGCAGAAGCTCGGCTTCCAGCCCGGCGACAAGTATCCGCCTACCGACCACCTGGCGTTCCTCAAGGCAGGCTGGCCCGCGGTGTCGTTCTCGCTGGTCGGCGGCGATGAAATCCCCGACATCCTGCAGGTATTCGCCGGACAGAAGCCGGCGCAGGCGCCGAAGGTGATGAAGGTCATCCACAGCCCGCAGGACGGCATCGACCAGCTGGATGCCCGCAACGTGCCGCGGGCACTGCGGGTACTGGAGAACGGACTGCGCTCGCTGGACGCCAAGCCGGCGCCCGCCCCGACGGACTAGGGTGGCGGAAGCGGTGGGATTCGAACCCACGAATGGTTGCCCATTGCCGGTTTTCAAGACCGGTGCCTTCAACCGCTCGGCCACACTTCCGCTGTCTGCATTCTACGCTGCCGCTGCAGCGGCCAGCGTCCCGCACCGGTCGCGTCGATGCCCTCGACGGCCGATCGCGCCCGGTCCAGAGCAGCGCCTCTTAACCGGCTATTCCTCCTAGGCCTGCCGCCTGCCACGGTACTGCGGTGCGCGCAGCCGGGTGCCGCGGAATTTTCGCATATGCGATGCGATCAGCCGGCCTTTGCCGTTTCCACGGGTTTCTCCCCCGCCTTGCCGCAATTGCCGCAGTCCAGCCGCGAGGACTCGATCTGCTGCGGCAGGTGCTCGGCCAAGAAGTCGATGAACACGCGCACCGCCGGCAGCAGGCCGCGGCGCGATGCGAACACCGCATGGCAGATGCCCTGCGGCAGCGACCACTCGGGCAGGACAACCTCCAGCTCGCCGCGGCGCACCGCTTCGGCGCAGACGGTCTCCGGCAGCATGGTGATGCCGAAACCGTCGCGGACCATCGACTGCAGCAACGGGAAGTCGAAACCGGCCACGCGCGGCTGCAGGTCCACGCGACGCACCTCGCCGCCCGGTCCGTGCAGCTCCCAGCGCTGGTGTGCCTCGTCCTCGTGGATGCTCAGGGTCAGGTGCGAGGCGAGATCGGAAGGATCCTTCGGACGTCCCGCACGATCGAGGTATTTCGGGCTGGCCACCAGCAGCTCCTGGATCTGGCCGAAGCTGCGCATCACCAGGCTGCCGTCGTCATCCAGGCGCGCACGCACGCGCAGGGCCAGGTCGAAACCTTCGTTGATCAGGTCCACCCTGCGGTTGCCGATGTGCAGCTGCAGGCGCACCTTCGGGTACTGCTCCAGGAAGCGCGGAAGCAGCTTCGGCAGTTGCTGCTGGGCCAGCGCGACCGGGACGCTGACCCGCACCACACCGCGCGGTTCGGCACTCAGCCGGTCCACGACCTCGCGAGCGGCCTGGGCCTCGGTGAGCATCGTCTGCGCATGGCGGTACACGCTCATGCCCACGTCGGTGACCGCGAACCGGCGCGTCGAGCGCTGCAACAGGCGCACGCCCATGTCGGTTTCCAGCTGGCTGATGCGCCGGCTCAGGCGTGACTTGGGGATACCCAGCGCGCGCTCGGCAGCGGCGAATCCGCCGTGCTCGACCACCATGGCGAAGTAATAGAGATCGTTGAGGTCCTGCATGGCTATATTTCCATGTACGGAACAGATGGTGGCATCTAACCACCTTTATCCCATTAATGCAACGACGGATAGTGTCCCTGCCGCGGCGACCTCGCCGCACCGAACCAAGGACACGCCATGAAACTGCTGCATATCGACTCCAGCGCCCTGGGCCAGAACTCCGTCACCCGCGAACTGAGCGCCACCATCGTCGCACAGTGGTCGTCTTCGCTCGACGGCCTCCAGGTCGACTACCGCGACCTGGACCGTGAACCCCTGCCCCACCTGACCGGCCAAAGCCTGGCCAAGGCCGATCCGGCCGAGGCCGCCGAAGCCGAACGGACCCTGCAGCAGTTCCTGGATGCCGATGTCGTGGTGATCGGGGCGCCGATGTACAACTTCAGCATCCCCTCCACGCTCAAGGCCTGGATCGACCGCGTCGCCGTCGCAGGACGCACATTCCGCTACACCGAGAACGGACCGCAGGGCCTGGCCGGCGGCAAGCGGGTGATCGTGGCCAGCGGCCGCGGCAGCGTCCATGGCGCGCCAACGGACTTCCAGGAGTCTTACCTGCGCCAGGTGTTCGCGTTCCTCGGCATCGACGAGGTCGAGTTCGTACGCGCCGAAGGGGTCGCCTATTCGCCCCAGCACCGCACCGATGCCATCGCTGCGGCCAAGGCGTCGATCCCGCGACCGGCCGCGCCGTTGCTCCAGGCAGCTTGAGGGAAACGGGAGCGGCAGCCGTCGAAGCGTGCTGCTGCTCGTCCATCCCGCGCTCGTAGAGCGGGGCTTGCTCCGCGATCGGCGCCATTACACGGACACGCAGCCGCGCTTCCCCCGCTCCAAGGCGATTCGGGGAGCGCGGCCGTCAGGCGATGTGTTCCGCGCCGCCCATGTATGGACGCAGCACGTCGGGCACGGTGATCGAGCCGTCGGCGTTCTGGTAGTTCTCCATCACTGCGATCAGCGCGCGGCCCACGGCCACGCCCGAACCGTTGAGCGTATGCACCAGCTCGGGCTTGCCGGTGGCCGGGTTGCGCCAGCGGGCCTGCATGCGCCGGGCCTGGAAATCGCCGCAGCTCGAACAGGACGAGATCTCGCGATAGGTGTCCTGCGAGGGCAGCCACACCTCCAGATCGTAGGTGCGGCGCGCCGAGAAGCCCATGTCGCCGGTGCACAGCAGCACCTTGCGGTACGGCAGACCCAGTCGCTCCAGCACGGTCTCGGCGGCGCGCGTCATGCGCTCGTGTTCGGCGTCGCTGTCTTCGGGCGTGACGATCGAGACCAGCTCGACCTTCTCGAACTGGTGCTGGCGGATCATGCCGCGGGTATCGCGGCCACCGCTGCCGGCCTCGGAACGGAAGCACAGCGAATGCGCGCTCATGCGCAACGGCAGGCGCTCGGCCTCGAGGATTTCGTCGCGGACGATATTGGTCAGCGGCACTTCCGAGGTCGGGATCAGGTAGCGCGTGTGCTCGCCCAGTTGCGTGGCGAAGAGGTCTTCCTCGAACTTCGGCAGCTGGCCGGTGCCGCGCAGCGAATCGGCATTGACGACCAGCGGCACGCTGGTCTCCTCGTAGCCGTGCTCGCCGGTGTGCAGGTCAAGCATGAACTGCGCCAGCGCGCGGTGCAGGCGCGCCAACTGGCCGCGCAGCACGGTGAAGCGCGCGCCCGACAGCTTGGCCGCGGTGTCGGCATCGAGCCAGCCGTGGCGCGCACCGAGTTCGACATGGTCCCTGACCGGGAAATCGAACGCGCGCGGGGTACCCCAGCGATGCTTCTCGACATTGCCGGCTTCGTCGTCGCCCTGCGGGACGTCGTCGGCCGGCAGGTTGGGGATGCCCATCGCGATCGCCTCGATCCGGCCGCGGATTTCCTCCAGGCGCGCCTCGGAAGCTTTCAGCTCGTCGCCGAAGCCGGCGACCTCGGCCATCAGTGCCGACACGTCCTCGCCCTTCGCCTTGGCCTGCCCGATCGCCTTGGAACGGGTGTTGCGCAGGTTCTGCAGGTCCTGGGTGCGCACCTGGATCGCCTTGCGCTCCGTTTCCAGCGCTTCCAGCGCGGTGGCATCGAGCGTATAGCCGCGCACGGCGAGGCGTTCGGCCAGGGCGGCGGTCTGGTTGCGGAGCAGCGCGGGATCGAGCATGGGAGAAGGCGTGGCGATTGGGTCGGCCATTATCGCCAATCGCGGCCGGATGCGCCGGTCGGTTCACTGACCCTGTGACAGAATCCGGATGAACCAACCGCCGGACCCTCATGGCCACCTCCAGTCGTTCCGCAGGTCCCGGCCTGCTCGATTACCTGCCGCAAGGCCGCTGGCTCCTGGTCGGTGCGGCCTTCCTGCTGGGCTGGCTGCTGTTCGCCCTGGTCTGGCTGGCCGGGCGCGGCGACGACACGACCACGCCCGGCCCCGCCAAGCCGGTGGCCGAGCCGGTGGCCTTCGAACCGCTGCCGCGCCCCATGGCCGCCGGCGACGCTGCCACGCCCTTGCCCGCTCCCACCGAAGAGGCGCGCGTGGTGGAGCAGGCCCCTGCCCCTGCCCCGGCGCCGGCGCCCGCACCAGTCGAGACGACTCCACTGCCGCCGAGCATCGATGAGGCCGCACCGGTCGCCGGCCAAGCCATGCAGGCGCCCTCGCCACTGCCCGAGCAGTCGCCGTCGCCGCGCTATCCGCTGGACGCGCTGCGTCGCGGAGAAACCGGCACGGTAATCCTGCAGGTGCAGGTGGACGCACAAGGCCAGCCGGTATCGATCGACGTGAGCCAGCGCAGTGGTTCGCGCGACCTCGATCGCGCAGCGGTCGAAGCGGTTTCACGCTGGCGCTTCTCTCCCGCGCTCGATGCCGCGGGCAACGCGGTGCCGGGCGGCCTGTCGGTTCCAGTGGACTTCAAGCTGGAATAGCGGCCCCCTCACCCGGCGTGCAACTCGCTGAACCGCGTCCCGTGCCTGTGGAATGGTTCAGCCGATATCGACCTCGCGCAGACATCGTCGTGCGGAAACTCGGCCACGGTTCAACCACCCGAGGAGACGCACATGGCGACCTATACCAACCATTCCCAGCACGCGCATCTCGATCCGGTCGAGGGCGATACGGTCGGCGAGACCCGCGAACGCACCTCGCCCGTGCTCATGGCCGGCCTGGCCGTCGCGCTGGTTGCCGCCGGCGTCTGGTGGTACGCGCAGCGCGACGACGGCGGAATCGGCACGACCGCAACCCCCGTCGTCACGACCATCGAGCCGCCGGCCGCGACCAGCACACCGGATGCGCGCCCGGTCGTCGGCTCCCGGGCGATCGCCGAGCATGCGCGCCCGGTGATCGCCGACCGCGCGCCGCTGCCGCTGGCCGGCAACCCCCTGCCCGAATATCCGCGGAGCGCGCTGCGCGCCGGCGAGGAAGGGGCGGTGGTCGTACGCATCGCCGTGGACGCACAGGGCGTGCCCGGCGACGTGCAGGTCGTGGAACGCACCGGCACGCGCGATCGCAGCTTCGACCGCGCCGCCATCGAAGCGGCCCGCCAGTGGCGCTTCCAGCCGGCGATGCGCGACGGCAAGGCGGTACCGGCCACCGTGCAGTTGCCGGTGGATTTCCGCCGCGGCTGAGCCTGGATTACACGCGGCCGCCTGGCGTCTTGCCAGCTAGCTGCGAAGGCCGAACCCGCAATCCCGCGCGAGCCGGTCGAAGCCCGGGAACGACGTGGCCACGTTGGCCACGTCGTCCACCCGCACTTCCCCGCTCGCGCGCTGCGCGGCCACCGCGAAAGCCATGGCGATCCGATGGTCGCCGTGGCTTTCGATCGTACCGGCACCCAGCAGGCCCGGATGGATCGTGGCCCCGTCGGGCGTCTCGTCGATCCGCAGTCCCAGCGTGCGCAAGCCGACCGCCATCGCAGCGAGGCGGTCCGATTCCTTGACCCGCAGTTCGGCAGCGCCGCGCACGACGGTCGGGCCTTCGGCGCAGGCGGCTGCGACGAACAGCGCGGGAAACTCGTCGATCATGTCCGGGACCAGCGCCTCCGGCACCTCGATCCCGCGCAAAGGCGCATGGCGCACCACCAGGTCGGCGACGGGCTCGCCGCCATGGGTCGAGGGATTCTCCTCGGTGATGTCGGCACCCATCAGGCGCAGTGCCTGCAGCAGGCCCGTGCGACGCGGATTGAGGCCGACCGCGAGCAGTCGCAGTTCCGACCCCGGAACGATGCTGGCCGCGACGAGGAAGAAGGCCGACGAGGAGAAATCCGCCGGTACCGCGATATCGGTCGCGCGCAGGCGCTGGCCGCCGCGCAGGCGGGCGTGGCCGGGCGAGAACTCGATCTCCACGCCGAAGGCCGAAAGCATGCGCTCGGTGTAGTCCCGGGTCGGATGCGGCTCGGCGACCGACGTCTCGCCCTGTGCATAGAGGCCGGCCAGCAGCACCGCCGACTTCACCTGCGCCGAGGCCACCGGCAGGGTGTATTCGATGCCGTGGAGCGCCTGTGCGCCATGGATGTGCAGCGGCGGCGTGCCGTCCTCGCGCGTATCGATCTTCGCGCCCATCTGCGCCAACGGAGCGGTGACCCGCCGCATCGGCCGCTTCGACAGCGACTCGTCACCCACCAGGACGCTGTCGAACGATTGCGCCGCCAGCAGCCCGGCCAGCAGGCGCATGCCGGTACCGGCGTTGCCGCAATCCAGTGGACCATCCGCCGCGCGCAGGCCATCGACGCCCACGCCATGCACGATGCGACGCGAGGGCGACGGCGTTTCGATGCGCACGCCCAGCTGCGAGAAGATCGCCGCGGTGGCGCGCGTGTCCTCGCCTTCGAGGAATCCGTCGATGGTGGAAACGCCATCGGCGAGCGCGGCGAACATCACCGAGCGGTGCGAGACCGACTTGTCCCCGGGAATCTCCAGCGTGCCGCGCAGCGGCTGACCGGCGGTTGCGACCCAATGCTGCGACTGCGACATCTCTGCTCCGTATCCCTGCTGCTCTTTCAATCAATCGAAACCCGTTGCGTGCCGCTGCGGTGCACGTGCGCGGTTATGGCACCGCCACCGGATACGAACCCAGCACCTTGACCTGGGCCACGTGCTTCTCCAGTTCGGCCAGCGCCTGCTTCATCGCCTGGTCCTCCACGTGCCCGGCCAGGTCGATGAAGAACGCGTACTCCCACTTGGCCTGGTGCGACGGCCGCGATTCGATCCGGTTCATGCTGATGCCATGCCTGGCGAACGGGCTGAGCACGTCGAACAGCGCACCGGGCTTGTCGTGGATGAACACCAGCACCGAGGTGCGGTCATGGCCCGATGGCGGGAAGATCTGCCGCCCGATCACCAGGAAGCGGGTCGTGTTGTCCTTGTCGTCCTGGATCGGACGCATGATGACCTTCTTCAGGCCGTACACGTGCGCCGCGCTTTCGCCGGCGATGGCGGCCGCGTCGTCGGCACTGCGCGCGCGCCGGGCGCCTTCGGCATTGCTCGATACCGGTACCTTCTCGGCCTTCGGCAGGTTGGTGCGCAGCCAGCCGGCGGTCTGGGCGAAGGCCTGCGGATGCGCATAGATGCGCTCGATATCCTCGATCCGGCCGCTGCGCGACAGCAGGTACTGGTGGACCATCAGCTCCACCTCGCCGCAGATCTTCAGCTGCGAGGTCAGGAACATGTCGAGGGTGACCTGGATCGTGCCCTGCCCGGAATTTTCGACGGGAACCACGCCGAAATCGGCATTGCCGGCCTCGACCTCCTGGAACACTTCCTCGATGCTGCCCAGCGGCAGGCCATGCGCGGATCGGCCGAAATGCTTGAGCACCGCCTGCTGGCTGAAGGTGCCCTCCGGTCCGAGGTAGCCGATCTTCAGTGGCTCCTGCTGGGCCAGGCAGGCCGACATGATCTCGCGGAACACATGCACCAGGACTTCGTCGGACAGCGGGCCCTCGTTGCGATCGACCACCATCCGCAGCACCTGCGCTTCGCGCTCGGGCCGGTAGTAGTCCACCGCCGCCGCGAGCTTGCCCTTGGCCTTGCCGACCTGCAGCGCGAAGCCGGCGCGCTCGGCGATCAGGGCCTGGATCTGGCGATCGATCCCGTCGATCTGGGCGCGCACGTCGGCCAGTACAGGCGCCGCGGCTGCCGGCGCCTTGCTGGCCTTGGGCGTTGCCGGCTTTTTCCGGGCCGGCTTTCCGGCGGCGGGCTTCTTCGGTGTTGCCATGTGCGGGGTTCCGTTGTGCTTGGGGCCAGCCGCGTCAGCAGCCTGGTGGGTCGCGCCTGGAGTGCATTCCTAGAAAAGCATGCAGCCGTCGTGCTCAGCCATTGCGTTGCTGGAAATCGCGCATGAAATCGACCAGCGCCTGCGCGCCTGCGACGGGCACCGCGTTGTAAAGCGACGCGCGAAGGCCGCCGACCGCCTTGTGGCCCTTCAATGCCAGCAGCCCCGCGGCCTTGGACTCACTGACGAAGCGGCTGGTGAGCGCTTCGTCGGGCAGGAAGAACGGGATGTTCATGCGCGAACGCACCGCCGGCACGACCTGGTTGCGGTAGAAGCCACCGGAGCCGTCGATCGCACCGTAGACCAGTTCCGCCTTGGCTGCGTTGCGGCGCGCGAATTCTTCCACGCCGCCCTCGTCGAGCATCCACTTCACCACCAGGCCGAGCAGGTACCAATTCCACGTCGGCGGCGTGTTGAGCATCGAATCGCGCGCCGCGTGCGAGGCGTAGTTGAAGATGTCGGCGCGCGGCTGGCCCGCGCGTTCCAGCAGTTCGCGACGCACGAGCAGCACCGAGATGCCGACCGGGCCGAGGTTCTTCTGCGCGCCGGCGTAGATCAGTCCGTACTTCGATACATCCAATGGCTCCGATGCGATCGACGAGCTGAAATCGGCGAACAACGGCACATCGCCCACGTCGGGCGTGTCGCGGAACTCGACGCCGTGGATGGTTTCGTTCGCGGTGATGTGCACGTACGCCGCGCCCGGACTGAGCGTCCAGCCGGCGCGCGACGGGATGTCGTGGAAACCCCCGGGCTCGCCGTCCGCGGCCACGTGGACGTCGACATAGGGCTTGACCTGCTTGATCGCCGTCTTGCCCCAATGGCCGGTGACGATGTAGTCCACGACCTGGCCCGGCGCGGCGAAGTTCAGCGCCAGCAGCGCCTGCTGGGTGGTCGCGCCGCCGGCCAGGAACAGCACCGCGTAGTCGTCGGGCACGGACAGCAGCTTCCTCAGGTCCGCTTCCGCCTGCGCGGCGACGCCCATGAACTCGGCGCCGCGATGGCTCAGTTCGACGATCGACGCGCCTACCCCGTTCCAGTCCAGCATCTCGGCCTGCGCCTGGCGCAATACCGTCTCCGGCAGCGTCGCGGGGCCGGCACTGAAGTTGTAGGCGCGCGTCATGAACCACCCGTCACGAAAGGCCCCGTAGTATGCCGCAGTGCAGCGGTTGCGGGCGCAACCAAGACCCGCCCCTGCAGGCCATGCGCGACGCGGGAACCGTATAGTCGCCACGGGGTCCAACCCACATCCACCGCGGGAGTGATGCGATGCCAACGTTCCGCCTGCCCGACATCGCCTCCGCCGGGATAACCGACGAAAACGTCTACCGCGAACGCCGCCGACTGCTGGCCGCATTCGCCGCAAGCCCGCTGCTCGCCGCACTCCCGGGATGTGCCGAAGCCGAACCCCCGCCGCCGAAGACAGCGGTCAGCGCCGTCGATGCCAACGCCGGTTTCAGCACCCGCGAGGAGCAGACCCGTTTCGAGGATGCCACCACCTACAACAACTTCTACGAGTTCGGCACCGGCAAGGGCGACCCCTCGAGCGCCGCCAAGACACTGCGCACCTCGCCGTGGACCGTGGCGGTGGATGGCGAATGCGCCAAACCCGGCCGGATCGCCCTGGAAGACCTGTTGCGTGGCCAGGCTTCGCAGGAACGGATCTACCGGCTGCGTTGCGTGGAGGGCTGGTCGATGGTGATCCCGTGGATGGGCGTGCCGCTTGGCGAAACGCTCAAGCGCTTCGAACCGACCTCGAAGGCGAAGTACGTCGCCTTCACCACACTGGCCGACCCGCAGCAGATGCCCGGCATCCGCTATCGTTCGATCGACTGGCCATATCGGGAGGGCCTGCGCATCGACGAGGCGATGCACCCGCTGACCCTGCTGGCGACCGGGATGTATGGCAAGCCGCTGCCGCAGCAGAACGGTGCGCCCTTGCGACTGGTGGTGCCGTGGAAGTACGGGTTCAAGTCGATCAAGTCGATCGTGGCGATCCGCTTCACCGAGAAGATGCCCGAGACCGCCTGGCACCAGCTGCAGCCATCGGAATACGGCTTCTTCTCCAACGTCAATCCGGCCGTGGACCATCCGCGCTGGAGCCAGAAGACCGAGCGACGCATCGCCGGCAGCAAGAGCAAGCTGTTCGCCGAGCGGATCCCGACGCAACCGTTCAACGGCTACGGCGATCAGGTCGCCTCGATGTATGCCGGCATGGACCTGCGCAAGTGGTATTGACGGCCTGCACAGCGGCCGGCCACGCATGAATCGCCGCCCCGCCTCCAACACGGGTGCCAGGACGGGCGCGAAGACGGGCGCGAAGACGGGCGCAGGTCTCGCCTGGGCCAAGGCGGGCGTGCACGCCGCCGCCCTTGCACCCGCGTCCTACCTGGCCTGGCAGGTCGCCGAAGTGTGGCGAACCGGCAGCGACGCCCTCGGCGCAGACCCGGTTGCGGCGATCGAACATCGCACCGGCCTGTGGGCATTGCGCCTGCTGCTGATCACCCTGGCGATCACGCCGGTGCGGCAGCTGACCGGCCAATCAGTGTTGCTGCGTTTCCGGCGCATGCTCGGCTTGTACGCGTTTTTCTACGCGAGCCTGCACCTGGCCGCCTACCTGGTCTTCGACCTGGGCGGCTACTGGGCGCAGATCTTCGAGGAGATCGCCAAGCGTCCCTACATCACCGTGGGCTTCACCGCCTGGCTGCTGCTGGTGCCGCTGGCGGTGACCTCGACCTTGGGCTGGATGCGCAGGCTTGGCCGGCGCTGGGGTCAGTTGCACAGGCTGGTCTACGCAGTGGCCGTGCTCGCCGTGCTGCATTTCTGGTGGTTGGTCAAATCGGACGTGCGCGAGCCGGCGGTCTATGCCGGCATCGTCGCGGTGCTGCTCGGCTGGCGCGTGTTCCGGCGGCTCAGCGTGCGCCGAACCACAGCAGCGCGCTGAGGAGCAGCCCCAGCATCAGGGCGGCCAGCAACAGCCAGGGCAGACGGGTGCCCGGACGGACCGGCGCGGGGGGAGTCGCCGCCTCGAGCTGCGACACCGGCTCGGGTGCATCCACCGGACGGGAGTCCGGCACGGCGGGAAACTCGACCACGAAGCGATGCTGGCCGTCGAACACCACCTGGTCGCCAGCGCCCAGCACCGCGTCGCGGACCGTCACGCCGTTGACCACGCTCGACTCCTGGCCGAGGCTGCGCAGCAGGACCACGTCGCCATGACGCTCCAGCAACGCATGCCGCGCCGGGAAGCCGGGTGCGTCGATGCGGATGTCGGCTTCGCGCGAAGTGCCGACCAGCCGTTCGGGACCCAGAGTGAAGCTGCGGCCGTGGTACTGGCCACCGACCCCGCGCAGGACCACGCGCGGATCGCCGGCATGTTCACCCGGGTCGAGCGGCCTTGGCGCGGCCCGCAACGGCGTGCGCACCAGCAACTCGACGCCATCGACATAGACCGCGTCGCCGGCACGCAACAGCGCCATGCGCAGTACGGGTCGTCCGTTGACGTGGATGGCGCGCGCACCGCCGGGCACCTGCAGCCACAAGCCCCGCCGGTCCAGGCAGAGCTGGGCCAGGAGGACGCCCGGCAGGGTGTCGCCGACACCCAGCACGCCATTGGACTGGCGCACCACGCGATGCACCCCGGGGGACAGCGGGTGATCGGCCTGCTGGCGATTGCTGAAATGGAGTTGCAGGTCGGACATTCGGCGAAAGCCTAGCAAATCCGAGGTCCGCATCGCTGGCCCGGTGCCGCGGGCGAGGCTAACCTTGCCGTCCCTCCCCGCGATTTCCGCCATGGCCCGCATCGATATCCTGCACCCGCACACCCGCAGCGCCGACGAGGCCCGCACCATCGTGGAAGGCATCGCCGCGCAGCTGCGCGAACGCTACGGACTGTCGGGCACCTGGCAGGGCGATGCGGTGGTCCTGTCCGGGCCGGGCCTGCAGGGCCTGGTCGAAGTCCTGCCGCAGCAGGTGCGCGTCAGCGCCGAACTCGGCTTCCTGCTGTCGGCGCTGCGCGGCCAGGTCGAAGGCGAGATCCGGCGCGTGCTGGGCGAACGGCTGGACTGAGCCGGCGAGCTCACGCCTCCTTATCGCCCCGCCCCACACACTGCCCGGACGCGAACTTACAAGGACCGCCCATGAGCGCCGATCCCCGCACCCCCGGCTTCACCAGCGTCGCCGACCTCCAGGCACAGGCAGGACGCGTGGCCCGCGAACTGGGCGACAACGCGCACCAGGTATGGCTCGCCGGCATCGGTGCGCTGGCCCGTGCGCAGAGCGAGGGCAGCCGCCTCTTCGAGCAGCTGGCCGAGGAAGGCCGCCAGGTGGAAGATGGCGAGACCCCCGCCAGCAGCGCGGCGGGCCGCCTCGAAGGCCTGCGCCAGAACCTGGATGCAGCGATGGGCCGTGCCCAGACCCGCGCCGGCGAGGCCTGGGAAAGCATGGGCCGCGTATTCGAACAGCGCGTGCAACAGACCTTGCGCCAGCTCGACGTTCCCACCCGGGACGACCTCGACGCACTCGGTGCGCGGATCGACGCATTGACCCGCGAACTCCAGCGCACGCACGCAGGTACTTCCAGCCCCGCAAGCGGGAACGAGAGCACGCCATCGGCGGGATGATCGGCCGCGGGTTCGCTGCCGCCCGTTTTGTTGCACAGCACAAGACAACGCGGCAAAATCGGAGCCGGCCCGCCAGTCCAACCGCCGTTTGCTCCCCTCCCCTCACGGCTACCGGACTGGCGGGCCACCTTCGCCTGTCGACGCCTTCATTCGCGCGCAGCCGACCGCCACTTGAAACCGGGTAACATCGCGGCCGGTACAGGGGTTTTCACAGGGATCGGCATGTCTTCCTGGATTTTGGGGTTGGGCCTGGCTGCGCTCGCAGCCGTGCTGGCGGTGCTTTACATCTGGCTGGTGCGGCGTCCGGAAACGGAAGCGGCCGCCGGCCTGCGCGCGCTGGCCAACCTGCGCTGGCGCGAATTCGCAACGATCATCGGCCAGGCCATGCAGCAGCGCGGCCTGCGCGACGCCAACCAGGGGCTGGACCAGGGTGGCGACTCCACCAGCAGCCAGCTGCTGATGACCGATGGCGACAGCCGCTGGCTGCTTTCGTGCAAGCACGGCATGGCTTATCGCCTCGGTGAAGCGAGCGTGGAAGAGCTTGCCGGCGCGATGGACCTGGCCGGCGCTCGGGGTGGCATCCTGCTTACCGAGGGACATGCCGAACGCGACGCCCTCGCCGCCGCCGCCGCGCGCGGAATCGAAGTGATCGATGGCCGGCGCCTGTGGCCACTGCTCAAGCCTTTCCTTCCGGCTGACGTGACCCACCGGATCGAAACCGCCGCCAAGGCGCAGGCCAAGCGACATACGTCGATCGCACTGGGCGGTGCGCTGGCACTGGGCCTTGTCGTTGCAGTGTTGCTGCCGCGCCTTGAATCGGCCGCGACCGAAACACCGGCCGTCACCGCAGCCACGGCGCCATCGGGCCCGGCCGGGACGCAGAAAGCCGTGGCCGCGCCCGCTGCCACCGAGGCGCCCGCCGTGGATGAAAACGTCATCCTCGACAATCCCGATGACGCCACGTTCGCACGCTACCAGGGCGATATCGCACGCACGCTTTCGGTCGTGCCCGGGATCACCCGCGCCTACTGGCTGACCCGCGCGACGCTGGTGATCGACCGCAGTGGCAGCGACCAGATGGTCTGGCCGCTGATCTGCAGCGAACTGGAGCGCTACCCGCCGCTGCGCAACGTGCGCGTGCAGCTCAATCCGCGCCCCGGCAGCGAAGACGCGGTGCGCTGGAGGCAGTGCCGGACCATGTGATCGCGACTATCGACGCACAGGCGTTCTCGCCTTGCGTCGGTTCCACCGCACAAACGCGAACGCCGGCCCTGGGCCGGCGTTCGCGTTTGTAGCACCTGGCGTGGATCAGGCCTGCGGAACGACTTCCGCTGCGACGTCATCGCCACCGGTCCGGGTGCCGGCCTGTTCGTCCTCGTCGTCCAGCGACGCATCGACGCGCTCGACCGCCTGCAGCGACTCGCCCTCGCCGAGCCGGATCAGGGTCACGCCCTGGGTGTTGCGGCCGACCTGCGAGATCTCCGAGGCACGCGTGCGCACCAGCGTGCCGCCGTCCGAAATCAGCAGGACCTCGTGCTGCTCGGACAACTGGATCGCGCCGACCAGCTTGCCGTTGCGCTCGGTGGTCTGGATCGCGATCACGCCCTGGGTGCCGCGGCCCTTCTTCGGGTATTCGTCGAGCGGCGTGCGCTTGCCGTAGCCGCGCTCGCTGGCGGTGAGGATGTCGCCCTCGTCCTCCGGCACGACCAGGCTGACAACCTGTTCGCCCTGCGCCAGGCGGATGCCGCGCACGCCAGTGGCGGTACGGCCCATCGAACGCACTTCGGACTCGTCGAAACGCACGGCCTTGCCGTTGGACGCGAACAGCATGATGTCGCTGGCGCCATGGGTCAGGGACACGCCGACCAGGGCGTCGCCCTCGTCCAGGCTGATCGCGATCTTGCCGCGCGCCAGGCGGAACGCGAATTCGGTCAGCGGGGTCTTCTTGACCGTGCCGTCGCGGGTGGCGAAGAACACGTAGTAGCCCTCGGCATACTCGCGCACCGGCAGCACCGCCTGGACCTTCTCGCCTTCTTCCAGCGGAATCCAGTTGATGATCGGCCGCCCGCGGGCATTGGAACCGGCTTCCGGCAGCTGGTGCACCGGCAACCAGAACACCTTGCCGTTGCTGGTGAAGGTCAGCAGCGTGTCATGCGTGTTGACCAGCCACAGCTGGTCGATGAAATCCTCTTCCTTGGTCGCCGCCGCGCTGCGGCCACGGCCGCCACGCTTCTGCGCGCGATACGCCGAGACCGGCTGGCGCTTGGCGTAGCCGGCATGGGACAGGGTGACCACCACGTCTTCAGGGGCGATCAGGTCGAGGATGTCGAGGTCTTCCTCGCTGGCACGGATCTCGCTGCGCCGCTCGTCGCCGAACTCCGCCTTCAGGTTCTCCAGCTCGGTGCGGATCACCTGGCGCAGCACGTCCGGGTTCTCGAGGATCTCGATCAGGCCGCGGATGGCTTCCAGCAGCTGGCGGTACTCGTCGGTCAGCTTGTCCTGCTCCAGCCCGGTCAGGCGGTGCAGGCGCATTTCCAGGATCTGCTGGGCCTGTACCTCGGTCAGCTGGTACTGGCCATCAATGAAGCCCACGCCGGCCGGCAGGTCGTCCGGTCGCGAAGCCTCGGCGCCCGCGGCGCCCAGCAAGGCACCGACCAGGCCCGGCTCCCAGCTGCGGCCGAGCATGCGCTCCTTGGCCACCTGCGGGCTCTCGGAGGTCTTGATCAGTTCGATCATCTCGTCGATGTTGGCCAGCGCGACGGTCAGGCCTTCCAGCACGTGCGCACGGGCGCGCGCCTTGCGCAGTTCGAAGATGGTCCTGCGGGTCACCACCTCGCGGCGGTGGCGCAGGAACGCCTCGAGGATCTGCTTGAGGTTGACCAGCTGCGGGCGGCCGTCGACCAGCGCCACCATGTTGATGCCGAACACCGATTCCAGCTGGGTCTGCTGGTACAGGTTGTTCAGTACCACCTCGGCCGATTCGCCGCGCTTGATCTCGATGTAGATGCGCATGCCGTCCTTGTCGGACTCGTCGCGCAACTCCGAGATGCCCTCGATCTTCTTTTCCTTGACCAGCTCGGCGATCTTCTCGATCAGCCGTGCCTTGTTCACCTGGTAGGGGATCTCGGTGACGATGATCGACTCGCGGCCGTTGTCGGCCACTTCCACGTCGGCCTTGGCGCGCATGCGCACGCGGCCGCGGCCGGTGCGGTATGCCAGCTGGATGCCGCCCACGCCGTTGATGATGCCCGCGGTCGGGAAATCCGGACCCGGGATGTACTGCATCAGCCCGTCGATATCGAGCTCGGGCTCGTCGATCAGGGCAAGCAGGCCGTTCACCACCTCGGTCAGGTTGTGCGGCGGGATGTTGGTGGCCATGCCGACCGCGATACCGGCCGAACCATTCACCAGCAGGTTCGGGAACCGGGTCGGCATGACCGTCGGCTCCTGTTCCTTCTCGTCGTAGTTGGGCTGGAAATCGACGGTTTCCTTGTCGATGTCGGCCATCAGTTCGTGGGTCAGGCGCGACATGCGCGCCTCGGTGTATCGCATCGCCGCGGCCGAGTCGCCGTCGACCGAACCGAAGTTGCCCTGGCCATCCACCAGCATGTAGCGCAGCGAGAACGGCTGGGCCATGCGCACCAGCGTGTCGTACACCGACTGGTCGCCGTGCGGATGGTACTTGCCGATGACGTCGCCGACGATTCGCGCGGACTTGTAGTACGGCTTGTTGCTGTGCGCGCCCAGTTCATCCATCGCGAAGAGCACCCGGCGGTGCACCGGCTTCAGGCCGTCCCGCACGTCGGGGAGCGCGCGGCCCACGATCACGCTCATCGCGTAATCGAGGTAGCTGCGGCGCATTTCGTCTTCGAGGTTGACCGGGATGATTTCTTTGGCGAGATCGGTCATCAGGACTCTTCAGCGGGGGCGATTGCGGGGCGGTGGCGGGCATGCCGGGCGGCCGCCACGGGGGCTGCACGCGGTGCTGCGCAAGCGGACTTCGCGCAACCGGTCGATTCTAGCACAACGAGCGCCGCCAAGGACTCTTATTCCCACGCAGAAACAAGCACTTGCGGACGATTTTGCGGACGCGACGGGTGCCTCCGGCGATCTCGCGTGCATGGCCACGACGGCGAGCCGGCGGACGAGCGGGTGATCGTGGAACATACACAGCCGTCGAGCCCGGCGGCGGCTCCCATGCGTCGGCTTGGGGGGCGGGCGATCGCGGCGGCGCCGCAACCCTGCCAGTCGCTCAGTCGCCGAACACGGCGCGCATGCGCGCCGTGTCGGGACGCTCGACCACGCCCTTCTCGGTGACGATGGCATCGATCAGCGCAGCCGGGGTCACATCGAACACGGGGTTCCAGGCCGCGATGCCCTCGGCGACGGTGCGCACGCCCCCCACGCCGTGCAACTCGCCGGGATCGCGCTGCTCGATTTCGATCGCATCCCCGTCCGGCGTGTCCAGGTCCACCGTCGAGGACGGCGCCACGACCATGAATCGCACGCCGTGGTGGCGCGCGGCGATGGCCAGCTGGTACGTCCCGATCTTGTTGGCGGTGTCGCCATTGGCACAGATCCGGTCGGCACCGACCACCACCCACTGCACCGCACCGGTCTTCATCAGGTGGGATGCGGCCGAATCGGCGATCAGGGTCGCATCGATGCCGTCCTGCTGCAGTTCCCATACCGTCAGGCGCGCGCCCTGCAGCCAGGGCCGGGTTTCGCCGGCGAACACGCGCGCGATGCGCCCTTCGGCGACGCCGGCGCGGACCACGCCCAGCGCGGTACCGAATCCGGCGGTAGCCAGGGAACCGGTGTTGCAGTGGGTCAGCACGCCGCTGCCCGGCTCCACCAGCCCGGCGCCCAGCGCCCCCATGTGCCGGTTCGCCGCGAGGTCTTCATCGGCGATGGCCTGGGCCTCGCGCTCGAGGACGGTGCGCCAGTCGGCACCCGTGCCAGTGAGCGCCCGCCGCATACGCGCCAGCGCCCAGGCCAGGTTGACCGCCGTGGGCCGCGCCGCGTTGAGTCGCTGCAGCGCCGGCTCCAGCTTCGGTGCGGCCTGCGCGCCATCGTCGGCCTCGACCGTGCGCGCAGCCAGCACGACGCCCCAGGCGGCGGAGATGCCGATCGCTGGCGCACCGCGCACGGCCAGGTCGCGGATCGCCTGCGCGACCTCGTCGCTGTCGTGGCAGGTGACATGCTCCACCGCGAACGGAAGCCGGCGCTGGTCCAGCAGTTCCAGCGCTTCGCCGGTCCACAGGATCGGACGGATGTGGTCGTAGCGGTCGAAATCGAAGGCGTTTTCCATGCGTGGATTCTAGCCGCTGCCGGCACCTTCGCCGCCGTTGCCCGGCCTACTCGACGCTGAATTCGGCGCGGCAGCCCTTGTCGACCCAGATGCCCTCCGCGCCCCAACCCCAGCTGCGGCCTTCCACGCAATCCATCCCCGAAAGCTGGCGATGCAGCACCGCGCCGTGGTCGATGGTGGTGCCGCAGCTGCGCTTGAGCCGGTCCTTCGACTCGCAGGTCACCAGCCGCCGCCCCGGCGGGAAGCCGCTGTCGCGGTCACCGATCTCGAACTCGCCCTTGCAGCCGCGCGAGGCCCAGATCTCGTTGCGGCCGACTCCCCAGCTCTCGTTGCGCTTGCAGGGCAGCGCCGACAGCTGCCGCAGCAGGCGCACCGGCGCGCCCCGGAGCATCACCGCGCAACTGCGGGTGCGACCACTGCTGGATTCGCAGCGGATCATGCTCCGGCTCACCACCGCTTCCGCCGCGCGCGCACGGAATTCGGCACGACACCCGCGCGCGACCCATACGCCCTGGCCGTCCACGCCCCAGTCGGATTCGCGGATGCAGGCGTTCCCGGAGAGCTGGCGCACCAGGTCGACCCCCTCGCCGGTATCCATCGGGCAATGCACGCGGCGCAGGTCGTCCGATTCGCAGCGCACGACGCCTTCGGCCGCCGATGCCGTACCAGCCCAGGCCATCCATGCCGCGCAAGCGCCGGCGGCCATGCCCGCCATGCGCCACCGCGCCGTGCCGCCCGTCATTCGACCGCGTCCTGCCTCCATCCGTGCCGCCCCCTCGACTGGTTCACGCAAAAAAGATTCTGACGCGCGCGGCGGAAGGCACGGTGAAAGCGCCCGGCGGCACGGGTCGTCGCGCTCAGGCCCGACCGAAGTCGAAGGCCAGCACATCGGCGATACGACCGGTACCGGACAGGGCCATCAGCAGCCGCTCGACGCCCAGCGCCACGCCCGCGCAGTCGGGCATGCCGGCCTGCAGCGCCGCCAGCAGGCGTTCGTCCAGCGGCGGCTGCGCCGTTCCGCGGCCCGCGCGGACCTGGTTATCGCGACGGAAGCGCGCGCGCTGTTCACTCGCATCCGTGAGCTCGTGGTAGCCGTTGGCCAGTTCGAACTGCCCCAGGTAAAGCTCGAAGCGCTCGGCCACCGGGGGATCACCGTCGCGGACCTTGGCCAGCGCGCATTGCGCGGCTGGCCAGTCATGCACGACGGTGATCCGGTCCCTCTGGAACTGCGGCTGGATGCGATGGGTCATCAGCAGGTCCAGCCAGTCGTCCCGGCCCAGGCCGGCGCCCTCGATATCGACCCCTTCCAGCGGCGCGCGCAGTTGCGCGTCACTACCGGTAAACGGGTCCACGCCGGCTCCCTGCACGAACAGCTCGCGATACGTCAGCGAGACCACGTCCGCCTGTCGCCCGACCAGGGCCAGCGCCTGCTGGACCAGGTCGACCGTCTCCGCGGCCAGGCGCCGGTGGTCCCAGCCGACGCGATACCACTCCAGCATGGTGAACTCCGGGTTGTGGCGGCCCCCTGCCTCGCCGTTGCGGAACACCCGGCCCAACTCGTAGCAGTCGCCGATGCCGGCAGCGATCAGGCGCTTGAGCGGATATTCGGGCGAAGTGCGCAGCCAGCGCTGCGGCAAGCCGGCGTCCCGGTGGCCGCTGAAGGTGGTGGTGAAGCTTTCGATGTTGGGCTCGGTGTTGCCGGCCTCCGACAGCACCGGGGTCTCCACTTCCAGTACGTCGCGCTGCGCGAAGAACGCGCGTACCAGCGCATAGACGCGCGCGCGCAGGCGCAGCGCCTCGATACCGGAAGAAGGTCGCCAGTCGACGGCATCGCTCACGCGTGCTGCTCCAGGAACGCGAGCAGGCGCGTTTCGTCCCAGACCTCGATGCCCAGTTCCTCGGCCTTGGCCAGCTTGGAGCCGGCCTCGGTCCCGGCGACCACGAAACTGGTCTTCTTCGATACGCTGCCTGCGGCTTTCGCGCCGAGCGCTTCCAGCCGGTCCTTGGCCTCGTCGCGACCCATCGATACCAGCGTCCCGGTCAGGACCACCGTCTTGCCCTCAAGCGGCCCCGCAGACGCCGCGCCGCGCGCAGGCAGGCGTCCACGCAGCTCGACCAGCGCCTCGGCGCTTCGCAGCAGCAGTCCGGCATTGGCCTCGTCTTCGAGCCAGGCGACCAGGGCGTTCGCAGTCTCGTGCGGCAAACCGGCGGTCACCAGGTTGTGCGCGGGGGCATCCAGCAGTGCCTGCGCGTCGGCGAAAGCCGAGCCCAGCTGCGCAGCACGCACCGGCGTGACCTTCGGGATCTCCAGGTCGACCAGCAGCGTGGCCAGGTCCAGCCCCTCGCCCAGCTTGGGGTTCGGCGCCTGCGCATCGCCGATGCGCACGCCGCGCTCGAGCAGCCGGTCGATCACCTGCTGGTTGCCGGGCTGGTCGAGGAAGTGGCCGATGGCACGCGCCACCTCGCCACCGATGTCCGGCACCCGCTTGAACAGCGGCCACGGCAGCCGACGGATCAGCTCCAGGTCACCGAACCACTGCGCCAGCGCCTTTGCGGTGCTCTCGCCGACATGTTCGATCCCCAGCGCGTAGAGGAAACGCGCGAGCGTGGTATCGCGGCTGCGGTCGATCGCCTCGATCAGGTTGTCGGCCCACTTGGTGGCGACCTTGCCGGCTTTCACCCCGCTTTTGGCGAGAGCGGCCGGCGTGGAACCGTCGCGCTCGTCCGCGCGGCGCTTCATCTCGAGCAGGTCGTCCAGGGTGAGCGCATACAGGTCGGCCACGTCCTTGAGGTAGCCGAACTCGGCCAGCGACTCGATGTAGCGCTCGCCGAGGCCGTCGATGTCCATGGCCCGCCGGCTGGCGAAATGGAACACCGACTGGACCAGCTGCGCCGGGCAGGTCAGCTCGCCCGAGCAGCGCCAGACCGCCGCGCCTTCCTCGCGCACGACCTCCGAGCCGCACACCGGGCAGGCCATCGGCATCGCCCAGGGCGAGGCGTCGGGCGGACGCCGGTCGACCACGACCTGCACCACTTCCGGGATCACGTCGCCCGCGCGGCGCACGATCACCGTATCGCCGTTGCGCACGTCCAGGCGCGCCACGTGGTCGGCGTTGTGCAGGGTGGCGCGGGTGACGGTGACCCCGCCCACCTGCACCGGCTGCATCAGCGCCCAGGGCGTGACCGCGCCGGTGCGGCCGACGTTGACCTCGATCGACTCGACCACCGTGGTCTGCTCCTGCGCCGGGAACTTGTGCGCGATGGCCCAGCGCGGCGCGCGCGAGACGAAGCCCATCTCGCGCTGACCGGCGTAGTCGTCCAGCTTGTAGACCACGCCGTCGATGTCGAACGCCAGCCCGTCGCGGGCCTCGCCGATGCCGCGGTAGTAGCCGAGCAGGCCATCGACGTCGTGCACGACCTTGGCCAGGTCGCTGACCGGGAAGCCCCATTCGCGCAGCCGCGCCAGGGTCGCCGAATGGCTGTCCGGCAGCGCGCCGCCCTCGACCAGGCCGACGCCGTAGGCGTAGAAACTCAGTGGCCGCTGCGCGGTGAGTTTCGGATCGATCTGGCGCAGCGAACCGGCCGCGCCATTGCGCGGGTTCGCCAGCACCTTGCCGCCATGCAGCCGCGCATGTTCGTTGTAGCGCTCGAAGTCGGCGCGGCCCATGTAGACCTCGCCGCGCACCTCCAGCACCTTCGGCCAGCCGCTGCCCTGCAGCCGCTGCGGGATCACCGCGATCGTGCGCAGGTTTGCGGTCACGTCCTCGCCGGTGGCGCCGTCGCCGCGGGTGGCGCCCTGCACGAAGACGCCGTCCTCGTAGCGCAGGCTGATCGCCAGTCCGTCGAGCTTGGGTTCGGCGGAAAACACCAGGTCCTGCCGGTCCAGCCGCTCGCGGATGCGACGGACGAAGTCGGCGACCTCGCCGTCCTCGAATGCATTGCCCAGCGACAGCATCGGCACGGCATGGGTCACTTGCGGGAAGCGCCCGGCCGGCGTCGCGCCGACGCGCCGGGTCGGCGAGTCGGCGGCGGCCAGTTCCGGGTGCTTGGCCTCAAGTGCCTCCAGTTCACGGACCAGGGCGTCGTACTGCGCATCGGTGATGTCCGGCGCATCGAGCTCGTGGTAGCGGTGGTTGGCGTCTTCGATCAGGCGGCGCAGTTCGGCGACGCGCGCGGCGGTGTCGGGGCTGTTCATGCGCCGATTCTACCCGGGGTGCTTGTCGCCCTCTTCGCGCTGACGTAGCGTGCCTGCAGCCCTCCAGCCAGCGCGCGCACATGGCCCATCCGCTCAGCCGTCGCCACTTCCTCGGCCTGTCCGCCTGCAGCCTGGCCACCGCCGGGCTGGCGCCCCTGATCGGGTCCGGGGGCATGGCTCGGGCGCAGCTGCCCCCATCGATTCCGGGGATGGACGATCCGGACGCGGTGCTGCTCAATTTCAACGAGAACCCGCACGGGCCCTTCGCCGAAGCACAGCAGGCGGCGAAGGATGGCCTGGCCCAGGCAAACCGCTACCTGTTCGGGCCACAGCGCGAACTGGTGCAGGTATTCGCAGGGCAGAACGGGCTGCGCGAAGACCAGGTCGCCGGCTACTGCGGCTCCGGCGTGGCACTGGATTCGGCGGCGCTTGCGTTCACCTCGCCGCGGTCGGCCCTGGTGATCGCCGATCCGACCTTCGAATCGCTGGCGCAGATGGCCGACGCCCACGGCGCCAAGGTCGTGCGCGTGCCCTTGAAAGCCGACGGCGCCCACGACGTGCAGGCGATGGCCGCTGCCGCGAAGGCGTCCACTGCCGGCCTGATCTACATCTGCAATCCGAACAACCCCACCGGCTCGGTCACTCCGCGCGCGGACATCGACTGGCTGCTGGCGCACAAGCCGGCCGACGCCGTGCTGCTGGTCGACGAGGCCTACATCCACTACAGCGACGAACCCGACACCCTGGACCTGGTCCGTGCCGGCGCCGACGTCGTCGTGCTGCGCACCTTCTCCAAGATCTACGGCATGGCCGGCATGCGCCTGGGCCTGGCGATGGCGCGCCCGGACCTGCTGCAGCGGCTGGTGCTGTTCGGGGTCAACAGCCTGCCGGTGCCCAGCGTGGCGGCCGGCATCGCCAGCCTGCGCAACCCGCAGCACCTGGCCACGCGCAAGGCCGAGAACACCCGCCTGCGCGGGGAGACCGTCGCCTGGCTGGCCGCGCGCGGCCATGGCTGCCTGCCCAGCCAGGCCAACTGCTTCATGGTCGACGTGAAGGGAGACGGCCGCGCGTTCGCCGCGAAGATGGCGCAGCACAAGGTCTTCATCGGCCGCAGCTGGCCGTCGATGCCGCAGCACGTGCGGATCACGGTCGGGACGGAAGCGGAGATGGCGCGCTTTCGCGAAGTGTTCGCCCAGGTGGCGGCAGCGACCTGAGCGACAGGCCAGCGACGCAGGCGGTTCAGTCCGGCTTGAACTGCGCGGAGGCCGCGTCCATCACCGCGTAGGCCGCCAGCCGCTGATCGAGCGTGCCGGCATGCAACTCGAACAGGTGGTTGTCGTCGTCGTGGAAATAGAGGGACTCGCCCTCGCCCTCGATCCGCCCGCGTCCCGGCAGCACCTCCACGCCCAGGGCCTGCAGTCGCTGCCGATACCCCGGCAGCTCCGCCGCGTCCACCGCGAAGGCCACGTGTCGGTAGCTGCGATCGGCCAGCGGCGCGCCCTGCATGGCCACCAGCCAGAGGTCACCGAGGACGAAGAACTTCTCGCGGGAAATCGAGTGCTCGCGACCGGCGCTGTCGTACACCTCGCGTGCGCCGAGCCCCTCGCCGAACAGGCGAGCGGTCCGTTCCAGGTCGGCGACCACGAAGGTCACATGGCTGATGCCGCGTATCGACACAGGCCGTCTTCCGCCTCCCAACGTGCGCTTACCAGCGCGGCGCCTTGGTCAGCGGCGGCGCTTCGTGCTGGCGGTCGTAGGCGCGCAGTTCGTCGCGGATATGGGCGATGCGCTGGCGACCGAGCGCGTTGCGGCTGTCGTCCAGGACCACGCCTTCCAGCAGTTCGGCCATGCGCTGCACGGTCGGCAGCATCTTCTCCCACGCGTCCAGCGCAGGCACCGGCGCCGGCAGGGTCAGGAAGAAAGCGATCGCCGGCGTCTCCAGCTCACGGATCGTGGCCATGTCGAAACTGCCGGGCTTGATGATGCTGGCCATGCTGAAGACCGGGCCGCGTTCGGGATGCCCTTCCAGCAGGCGGTGGAACACGCTCATGTGGCCGAAGACCATGCCGGTCTTCTCGGCCGCCACCACGATGTCCTCGCCGCGCAGCACGGTACCGGCCCGGGCCGCCACGTACAGCGAGACGATCTTGTCGAAATCCTGGGTCTCGCGGCGGCCCAGGTTGCTGTCCGGCGCCGGTTCGGCGCCCAGTCCGAGTTCGGGCTGGCTCACGGCCTCGCTGCTGTAATCGCCATCTCCGCCACCGTCCGCAAGGCCTTCGCCTTCCAGCGACGGTTCGCGCCGGGCGCGGCCGTACTCGGACGTCATCACCGGGGACCCGCGCGATTCGCGCGATTCGCGACGCCGTCCCTGCTCCTCCTTGCGCGGCCTTCCGAAGAACCAGATCGCCACCAGCAGCAGGAGGCCGGCGATCAGGATGCCGATGCGCAGCAGGTCTTTGTCGGACATGGAACGCGTCTCCGCCGGGGGTCAGAAGGGTGCAAGGATGTCACGAGCGGCACCCCGGAAAAAACCCCGAGGCGCCGCGATCGTCTCAGGCAGCGCCTGCAAGGCGCGCGGCCTCCTCCAGATCCACGCTGACCAGCCGCGACACGCCGGGCTCGCGCATGGTCACGCCGGAGAGCTGGTGGGCAGCCTCCATCGTCGCCTTGTTGTGGCTGACGAACAGGAACTGCACCTTCTCGCTCATCTCCTTGACCATGCCGGTGAAGCGGCTGACGTTGGCCTCGTCCAGCGGCGCGTCCACCTCGTCGAGCAGGCAGAACGGCGCCGGGTTCAGCTGGAAGATGGCGAACACCAGCGCCACCGCGGTCATCGCCTTCTCGCCACCTGACAGCAGGGAGATGTTGGAGACGCGCTTGCCCGGCGGCCGCGCCATGATCGCCACGCCGGTGTCGAGCAGGTCCTCGCCGGTGAGTTCCAGGTAGGCGTGGCCGCCGCCGAACAGGCGCGGATACAGCTGCTGGATGCCGGAATTGACCCGGTCGAAGGTGTCCTTGAAGCGGCCACGGGTCTCGCGGTCGATCTTGCGGATCGCCTCTTCGAGGGTCTCGAGCGCGGTGGTCAGGTCGGTGTTCTGCGAATCCAGGTAGGTCTTGCGCTGCTCGGCTTCGCCGCATTCGTGGATCGCCGCCAGGTTGACCGGCTCGAGCCTGCGCATGCGCCCGTCGATCTGGCCCACCGCCTGCTCCCACTGGGCCACGTCGGCCACTTCGGGCAGGGTGTTGACCACGTCCTCCAGCACCAGGCCATCGGCGGTGACCGCCTGGACCAGTTGCTCGGCCTTCAGCGCCAGCGCCTGCTGGTCCAGCCGGCGCTGCGAAATCCGCTCGCGCTGGGCCAGCGACTGTTCGTCGCGCTGCTGCCGGGACTGTTCGAAGCCGCGCAGTTCGTGGTCGATGCCTTCCAGGACCGCACGCGCCTCGCCGAGCGCACGCTCCACGCGCACGCGCTCGGACAGCGCGGCCTGGTGCTCGCCCTCCAGGGTCTGGATCGGCGAGTCGCCGGTGCTGAGCTGGGCCGCCAGTTCGCCCAGGCGTGAATCGAGCTGGCCGCGCTGTGCCTCCATGCGCTGCAGGGCCTGGGTCAGCGAGGCGATCTGGGTGCGCTGCGATTCCAGGCCCAGGGCGAGCGCGTGGGTGGCGTCGCGGCTGCTGCGCGCGGCATCGCGCGCCAGGTCGCGGGCCTCGGTGCGCTGGCGGCGTTCGGCCTCCAGGGCCTGGCGCGCGGTTTCCAGGTCGCCCATCGACGTGACCGCATCTTCCAGCCGGGCGCGGGCCTCGCGGGCCTGCTCGCGGCTGCTGTCCAGGGTCTGGACCAGCTGCGCCAGTTCGTTTTCGATGCGCTCGATGCGCTGCCGGGCGGTGTCCATCCGGCCCTGCTGGCTCTGCAGCTGACCAGCCAGTTCGGAGACGCTGCGGTGCGCCATGTACAGCTGGCGCTGCGCGTCCTCGCGCTGCTGTTCGGCGGCCAGCAACTGGTCGCGCAGGTGGACCAGGCGCTCTTCCAGCGCGGCTTCGCGCTGCTGCAGTTCCTCGATGGCCACGCGCAGCGACTGGATCTCGCGTTCGCGCAGCAGTGCTCCCTGCTTGGCGGCGCCCGAGCGCGATACCCGCAGCCAGCCCTCGCCCAGGCGTTCGCCGGCACGGGTGATGATCGAATCGCCCTCGCCCAGCGTCGGCAGCAGCCGGCGCGCGTGGGCCAGGTCGTCGGCGGCATGCAGCCGCGCCAGCAGGCGGCGCACGGCCAGCGGGCCCTGCACCTTCGCCGCCAGCGAGGTCGGCGCGAAGGTCGCGGTCCCCGCCGCTTCGGCGACCAGCGCGATGCGCCCGTCGCCCAGGTCGGCCAGCGCCTCGACCAGCTGCTCGGGTGCGTCGACCAGCACGCCTTCGATCAGCTGGCCCAGCGCGCCTTCCACGGCGTTTTCCCAACCGTCCTCGACGGTGAGGCGCTCGCCCACGCGCGCGGACGAATCCAGCCCGCGCGCCTTGAGCCACGCCACGGCCGCGCCCTGCTCCTGGCCGAGCGCGGCCTGCTGCAGGGTCTCCAGCGAAGACAGGCGGCCGCGCGCGGCCTGGGCCTGCTTGCGTACGTCGGCCAGCTCGGCCTGCGCGGTGCGCTGCTGTTCCTGCAGTCCGGATACGCCCTGCTTGCGCGCTTCAAGCTGTTCGTTGAGCCCGTCCAGCGCGGTCTTCTGGGTCTCGTGCTGGATCTGCGCTTCTTCGAACACCTGCGCCAGCGATTCCAGGTCCAGCCCGGCGCGTTCGCCTGCCAGCGCTTCGCGGCGCCGGTCAGCTTCCAGGGCCTGCCGGTCCAGGTAGTCCACGCGGGTGCGCTCGACTTCGCCCGAGCGCGATGCCTCGGCCGACTGGCGGCCATGCGTTTCCCAGCGCAGTTGCCAGTCGGCCAGCTGCGCCTCGGCCTCGCGCAGGGCCTCCTGGCGGAACACGTCGTCCTCGCGCAACTGCTCCAGGCGCGGTTCGGCTTCCTCGACCGACGCGCGCAGCACTTCGAGCTTCTGCCGGTCGTCGCCGATGTGCTGGTCGAGCTCGCCCAGCGCGGAGGCCGCTTCGTCGCGGGCCTGGTTCAGGCGCGTCGCCATTTCGCGCTGGTGCTGGATCTGCTGTTCGATCCGGGCCAGCACGCCGCCGACCTGGTAGACCTCGGCCTGGGCCTTGTTGAGCGTCTCGGCCGCTTCCTCGCGGCGCACCCGGCCGGTCTCGATCTCGCGCTCGGCCTCGCGCTGGCCGGCGATGATCTGTTCGAGCTTGGTCTCCTCCTGCCCCAGCCGCTCCCGCAGCCCCTGCAGTTGCACGTCCAGCGCGCGGAACTGCAGCGCCTTCCACTCGGCGTCCTTGACCTTGCGTTCGGCCTGCAGCGCCTGGTACTGCTCGGCCTGGCGGGCCTGGCGACGCAGGTGGTCGAGCTGCTTGTCGACTTCCTCGCGCAGGTCGTTGAGCCGGTCCAGGTTCTCGCGCGTGTGGCGGATGCGGGTTTCGGTCTCCTTGCGCCGCTCCTTGTACTTGGAGATGCCGGCGGCCTCTTCCAGGTACACGCGCAGGTCCTCGGGCCGGGCCTCGATGATCTGGCTGATCATCCCCTGCTCGATGATCGAATAGCTGCGCGGCCCCAGGCCGGTGCCCAGGAACAGGTCGGTGATATCGCGGCGGCGGCACTTGGTGCCGTTGAGGTAGTACTGGCTCTGGCCGTCACGACTGACCGTGCGCTTGACCGAGATCTCGTTGAACGCGGCGTACTCGCCGGCGATGGTGTGGTCGGAGTTGTCGAAGATCAGTTCGACCGTCGCCTGGCTGACCGGCTTGCGCGCGGCGCTGCCGGAGAAGATCACGTCGGTCAGCGAGTCGCCGCGCAGGCGGCTGGCCGAGCTCTCGCCCATCACCCAGCGCACGGCGTCGATGATGTTGGACTTGCCGCAGCCGTTGGGACCGACCACGCCGGTCATGTTGGTCGGCAGGTGCAGCGTGGTCGGGTCGACGAAGGACTTGAAGCCGGACAGCTTGATCGTGGACAGGCGCATGCGGCGGACAGTTTCCCGGGGGTCTCGCGGCGCAGTGCGCCACCGGATTGATGTTGTTTGCCAGAAATGCGGCCCAAATCATTGATCTGTAAAGGCGCCGCTGTCTGTCAAAAGCGTTTGGACCGTGCAGTATAGCCGGCACCGCGGCGCCCTCCGCAGCCCCGCCCCGCGATCCCCGCTGCATGCCTTGACCTCGATCAGGGCGCCGCGCCGCCGCCTGCCTAGACTGCGCGGGACGCAAACGGAGAGCGCACATGCAGCACGACATCGCCATCGTCGGCGCCGGGCCGGTCGGCCTGTGCCTGGCCCGTGCCCTGGCCATGCAGGGGTTGAAGGTGGCACTGGTCGAGCGCCAGCCGCAGGAAGCGCTCGCCGACCCGGCCTTCGACGGCCGCGAGATCGCCCTCACCCATGCGTCGATCCGCCTGCTGCGCGAGCTTGGGGTGTGGCCCCACATCCCCGACGGCGAAATCCATCCCATGCACGCGGCGCGGGTGATGGACCGCGACCTGCCACAGGAACTGCGCATCACCCCGCGTGTCGCCCCGGACGCCGGCGGGCATCTGGGCAGCCTGGTCGCCAACCACCTGATCCGCCGCGCGGCCTGGCTTGCCGCGCAGGAGACGCCGGGGATCGACCTGTACCCCTCGGCCACGATCCAGGCCGTGCACGCCGGCGCAGACGCCGCCTGGCTGCAGCTGCGCGACGGCCCTCGCCTCGAGGCACGCCTCCTGGTCGCCGCCGACAGCCGCTTTTCCGAAACCCGGCGCGCCCTGGGCGTCGACGCCGACCTGCACGACTTCGGCAAGAGCATGCTGGTCTGCCGCGTGCGGCATGAGCTGCCGCACGCGCACGCAGCCTGGGAATGGTTCGGACTCGGGCAGACCCTGGCCCTGTTGCCCCTGGAAGAGCATCTGGCCGGTGCCGTGGTGACCCTGCCGGGCGAACAGGCGCGCGTGCTGGCGGCGCTGGATGACGACGCCTTCGCCCGCGAACTGGAGAAGCGATACGGCGGGCGCCTGGGGCGCATGGAGCTGGTCGGCAGCCGCCATGTCTATCCGCTGGTGGCGACCTGGGCACGCCGTTTCACCGGGCCGCGCCTGGCGCTGGCCGGGGATGCGGCCGTGGGCATGCATCCGGTCACGGCGCATGGCTTCAACCTGGGGCTGGCCAGCGTGGAGCGCCTGTCCGACCTTGCGGCCACTGCCCTGCGGCAAGGCCGCGACCCGGGCGATCCGTTCCTGCTGGCCCGCTATGAACGCCGCCACCGCCGTGGCAGCTGGCCCCTGTTCCAGGCCACCCGCGCGATCGTCGGCCTCTACACCGACGAACGCGCCCCGGCGCGCTGGGTGCGTGGCGCCGCACTACGCGCCAGTGCCGCGCTGCCGCCGTTCAAGCGCGTGCTGGCCGCCGTCCTGACCGATGCGGGCCCGGTGGACCCCTCGCCGCTGCAGCGGCTGCGCAGCGGCCTGCAGCAACTGCGGCCGGGCTGACGCGCCGGAGCTCAGCCGCGCTGGCGGTCGATCCACTCGACGAAACGGTCGACGAAGTCTTCGAGGAACTCGCGCGTGTCCTGCCGGGTGACCTTGCCTTCCTCGTCGACCAGCCCGTCCTTGAAGTGGATGTACGCCTCCGGCTGCGGCATCACCGCCATGTCCAGGTAGGAAAGGATGTTGCGCAGGTGCTGCTGCGCCATCGCCGTGCCGATCGTCCCCACCGAGGCCCCGATCACCGCGGCCGGCAGACCCGCGAACGCGCTGTCGCCGTAGGGACGCGAGGCCAGGTCGATGGCGTTCTTCAGCACGCCGGGTACCGAGCGGTTGTATTCGGGGGTCACGAACAGCACCGCGTCGGCGGCGCGCAGCTGCGACTTGAGCGCCGTGCCGGCCTCGGGGTAGTCGCCGTCGAAATCCTGGTTGTAGAACGGAAGGCTGCCGATCTCGACCAGGTCGAACACCAGCCGGTCCTCGCCCAGCCGCTCCAGCGCGCGCGCCAGCAACCGGTTGAAGGAGCCTTCACGAAGGCTGCCGATGAGGACCGCGACCTTGCGCTTGTCCATGGCCATGCTCCTGCGGGGGACAGGCCACGATGCTAGGCAGCCCGGTGCGTTCGCCAGGTGAAGAGGCGCCCAGGCACCGACGCGAGCCGGGGCGGGGATCGCCCCTGCTGGCGCCTCACGATCCTGCCGCACGCAAGCGGGAAAACCCGCCTGCGTCCGCGGCCTTCCGTCAGCCGGCCAGCTCTGCTGCCGCCGCGACGATGTCATCGTCGCCGGGGATCACCAGGAAGGCCGCGCCTGCCAGCGGCGTGTAGGTGTCGGCACCCACCACGCGGCGGAACGGCCGTGCGCCATACCCCCCCTCGATGATCGCGGTGATCACACCCTCGCCCACGCCGGCGCTGCGCCGGCCCTCGTCCACAATCAGGATCCGCTTCGCGTCGCGCGCCTGTTCGGCGATGAACGCGTCGTTGAGCGGCACCAGCCAGCGCAGGTCGACCACGCGCACTTTCCAGCCGTGGGCGGCTTCGATCCTGCGCGCGGCGCGCAGGCTCATCGGCACGCCGTTGCCGTAGGTGAACACCACCAGGTCGTCGGCTTCCTCCGCGTATACCCGGCCCTCGCCCAGCACCATCGCCTGGCCCTGCTCCGGGTACGGGAACAGCCACTGGCCGTCGCCGGCCTCGTGCAGGTCCTTGGCCATGTAAAGCGCGATCGGCTCCAGGAACACCGCCACGCGCCCGTCGACCTTCGCCAGCGCGGCCAGCGTGCGCAGCATCATCGCCGCATCGTCACCGCGCGACGGGCAGCCGACGACGATGCCGGGGATGTCGCGCAACGCGGTGATCGAGTTGTCGTTGTGGAAGTGGCCGCCGAAACCGCGCTGGTAGCCGAGCCCGGCGATGCGCACCAGCATCGGGTTGCGGTACTGGTCGTTGCTGAAGAACTGCAGGCTGGCCGCCTCGCCGCGGAGCTGGTCGCAGGCGTTGTGGAAGTAAGCCAGGTACTGGATCTCCGGCAGGGGCAGCATGCCCATGTTGGCGTAACCCTGGGCCAGGCCGAGGATCATGGTCTCGTCCAGCAGCGTGTTGAACACGCGCGCGCCCTTGAACGCCTTCTGCAGGCCCCTGGTGACGGTGTAGACGCCACCCTTCTGGGCCACGTCCTCGCCGAACAGCAGCGTCTCCGGGTACTTGGCCATCAGCTCATGCAGGGCCTGGTTGATCTGGATCGCCAGGTGGCGCGGCGCCTGCTTCTCGGGCAGCTTGTCCTCGCCACCGAACGCGGCGATGCGCGCCTCCTGCGGCGCGGCGCGCGCGGCCTCCTTCGCCACTGCGGCCGGCGTGAATGGCGCCAGCGGCGCGATCACCTCGGCCAGCGAAGCCAGCCTGGGACGGCGGTCGGCATCCTCGGCCGCGGCGAAGCAGCGCTTGCGGGTGGACTCGTACAGCTCGAGCAGCTCGTCGACGCCCATCAGGCCGGATTCGAGTGCGATGGCCGCGCTGCGCAGCAGGGGATCGGTCGCCTCCACCGCGCACAGTTCCTCGATGCTGCGCCACTCGATCTCGAAGTCGGTGCCGGCGTGGCCCATGATCCGGGTCGTGCGCAGGTGCAGGAAGGTCGGGCGCCGCGTGCGCCGGCAGTGCTCGACCGCCGCCTGCACCTGGCCGTAGCCGGCCGCGGCATCGAGGCCGTCGGCCTGGAAGTAGTCCAGGTCGGCGCGATTGCGGAAGTTGCGGCCGATCCAGCCGTCCGGCGTCTTCACCGAGATGCCGATGCCGTTGTCCTCGCAGACGAACAGCACCGGTGCGGGCAGGCCCTGGTAGGCGGTCCAGGCCGCGGCGTTGAACGCGGTCTGCGCGGTGGCGTGGTTGCTGGAGGCATCGCCGAAGGAGCAGATCGCAATGCTGTCGGCCGGGACCGGCAAAGCGTGGCCGATGCGCCGCGCCTGCTCGATGGCGACAGCAGTGCCCAGAGCCTTCGGCAAATGCGAGGCGATCGTGGACGTCTGCGGCAGCACCCACAGCGGCTTGCTGCCCCAGACCTTGTGGCGACCACCCGAGGCCGGGTCTTCGGCGCTGGCGGCGAAGCTCAGCGCCGAGTCCATGATCGGGTCCATGCCGGGCAGCTTGCGGAAGCGCTCGGCCATGAAGCCGCCGCTGCGGTAATGCAGGAATGCCGGATCGGTGTGCCGCGTCAGGCGCGCCACCATCGCGTTGCCTTCGTGGCCACTGCTTCCGATCGTGTAGAAGACCTTGTTCTGCACGCGCAGCACGCGCGCCATCAGGTCCAGGTGGCGGCTGATGAGCTGCGACTCGAACAGCTCGCGGAAGCCGCGCGCGTCGAGCGCGCTGCCCGGCAGCACCGGATCCCCGTCGCGCGGCCGTGGTGCCGGCGTGCCACGCCAGGCGCGCACCGCTTCGGTGAAGTTGCGGTCGCAGATATCGGCGCGGTTGATGCCACGCTTCCAGGCAGGAATGGTCTTGGCGGGGATGGTGGAGTCGTTCATTCGGTCGTCGTGTTCTTCGAGTTCAATCTACGAGTGCCAGTCGTGCCTTCGCCTCGTCGTCGAGGTCGGGCATCGGCACGAAACCCGGCGTGCCGCGCACGCGCGCGAGCCAGGCATCGATATGCGGATAGGCGGCGAGGTCGAAGCCACCATCGGCGGCGCAATGGGTATACGCGAACAGGGCCACGTCGGCGATGCCGTACGCAGGGCCGCTGAACCATCCGGACTCCCCGAGGTGCCGCTCCATCACCGCCAGCGCCTGATGGCCGCGCTCGCGCAGGCGCGGCAGGTCGGCGCGGCGCGGCGAATCGGCCGGTGTCCAGCCGCGGATGAAACGGGCCACGGCGATGTAGGGCTCGTGGCTGTACTGCTCGAAGAACATCCACGACAGCGCCTGCGCCTTCTGCCAGGCGTCGGATGGCAGGTACCCCGTGCCCTCGGCCAGCCAGCACAGGATCGCGTTGGATTCGACCAGCACGCGGCCGTCTTCCAGCTCGACCAGAGGCACCTTGCCATTGGGGTTCTTGGCCAGGAATTCCGCGGTGCGGGTCTCGCCGCGGGCGCTGTCCACCTCGACCCAGCGGTAATCCCGGCCCAGCTGTTCCAGCAGCAGCCGCAGCTTGTAGCAGTTGCCCGACATGGCCATGCCGTACACGGTGATCATGCGCCGGGCTCCTTGCGTGCGCGCCATTGCTCGCGGGTCTGGCCCCAGATTTCCACCGGCTTGTCCTGATGCGGTTCCGGCAGCCGGCCCATTTCAAGGAAACGCGAGCCGAGCTTGGCCGCGACCATCTTGGAATTGGCATTGCCAGGGGCGATGGTGTGGATCACCTCGCTCCAGCCCAGCGTGTCGAACGCCCAGTCGGTGCAGGCGGCCGCAGCCTCGGGCGCATAGCCGCGCCCCCAGCGGTCGCGGGCGATGCTCCAGCCGACCTCCGTGCCCGGCCAGCCTTCCGGGTGCCACGGCCCGACCCGGCCGACCCATCGGCCGCTGTCCTTCTCGATCACCGAGAACATCGCGAAACCCTTCAGGTGCCAGACGCCGACCATCGCGGCGAAGCTGCGCCAGGCCATCGCGCGCGGCTCGGTGCCGCCGATGTGGCGGTTGGCTTCCTCGTCGGCCTTGAATGCGGCCCACGCCTCGAAATCCTGCGCCTGCGTTGGACGCAGCAGCAGGCGCGGGGTTTCCAGTTGCAATCCGGCCAGGTCCATCGCGGCGGCTCTCCCGATCAGGGCAGTACTGGAGAAGACGAAGCTGGTGCGGAAATCCCGCACCTGCCACGCCTCGACGCAAACCTCCCGCAGGACGGGAGGCGCAGGCCGGTCAGAACGCGCTGATGCCGGTGAGTTCGCGGCCGATCACCAGCTGGTGCACGGTCTCGGTGCCCTCGTAGGTGATCACCGATTCCAGGTTCAGCGCGTGCCGGATCGCGGAATGCTCGGTGGTGATGCCGGCGCCGCCCAGCAGGTCGCGGCACTCGCGGGCGATGTCGATCGCCATGCGGCAGTTGTTCCACTTGGCCAGCGAGACCTGCTGCGGCTGCATCTGGCCGGCATCCTTCAGGCGGCCCAGCTGCAGGACCAGCAGCTGCGCCAGGGTGATGCGGCGCGCCATGTCGGCCAGCTTGAGCTGGGCGCTCTGCGTCGCGGCCACCGGGCGGCCGAACAGGATGCGTTCCTTCGAGTAGTTCAGCGCCTCGTCCAGGCACGCGATCGCCGCGCCGACCGGACCCCAGGTGATGCCGTAGCGGGCCTGGGTCAGGCAGCCCAGCGGCCCCTTGAGGCCCTTGACGTTGGGCAGGCGGCTGGAATCGGGCACGCGCACGTCGTCGAAGAACAGCGACGACGTCACCGACGCGCGCAGGCTCATCTTGTGCTTGATTTCCTGGGCGGTGAAGCCGGGCGTGCCCTTCTCCAGCACGAAGCCCTGGATGCCGTCGTCGGTCTGCGCCCAGACGATGGCGATGTCGGCCACGTTGCCGTTGGTGATCCACATCTTGGAGCCGTTGATCACCCAGTCGCCACCGTCCTTGCGCGCATGGGTCTTCATGTTGGCCGGATCCGAGCCGCCGTGCGGCTCGGTCAGCCCGAAGCAGCCGATCACCTTGCCCGCGGCCATGTCCGGCAGCCAGCGGCGGCGCTGTTCTTCGCTGCCGTAGGCGTAGATCGGATACATGCACAGCGAGGACTGCACGCTGACGAAGCTGCGGATGCCGCTGTCGCCGCGCTCGAGCTCCTGGCAGATCAGGCCGTAGCTGACCGCGTTGAGGCCGGCGCAGCCGTATTCCTCCGGCAGGGAGGAACCGAGCAGGCCCAGCGAGGCGATCTCGGGCACCAGCTCCTTCGGGAAACGCGCCTGGTCGAAGCAGTCGCCGATGATCGGCAGCACACGTTCGTCGGTGAAGCGGGCTACCGCCTCCTGCACGGCGCGCTCCTCGTCGCTGAGCAGGGAACGCACGTCGAACAGGTCGTAGGCGGACAGGGCCATGGCGGGAACCGGTGTTGGGATGGTTGCGATTGTATCGGCCCAGCCCACCCGAGGGCGATGCGCGGCGCAATAAAGCGGCAAAAAGAAGGCCGGCACGGGGCCGGCCTTCTCCTGGTTCCGCGTCGGGCCGCGGTTACTGGCGCGTCGCGCCTTCCGGCACTTCGACCACCGCGGTGGAGGTCACGATCTTGCCGTCGACGACCGGCAGGCGGTCGGTATCCGGCTTCTGGTCCATCCGCAGGGTGCCTTCCTGGTCGTTGTAGCGGTAGGTCACGTCGTAGCCGATGACCTGGTCGCTGTTGCCCATCGCCACGCGCGTACCGGGCTTGCTGGCCATGCGCATGGTGCCGGTGGTGCCGTCGGCATTGCGGTAGGTCACGTTGTAGCCGGTCACCTTGCTCGACTCTGCGACCGCGTTCTCGGTGTGGCACTGGCGCTCGGTGCGGGTCACGACCTTGCCGCCGACATGGCGCTTGTCGGCCTGGTTGCCGATCACGCCGCCGGCGATCGCACCGGCCGCGGTGGCCGCCTTCTTGCCGCTGCCGCCGCCGACCTGGTTGCCGAGCAGGCCGCCGATCACGGCGCCGGCCACGGTGCCGCCGACGTTGCCGTCCTTCTCGGGCAGGCGCTCCTCCACCACCACGTCCTCGCATACTTCCTTCGGAACAGAGGTCTGGGTGGTCTCGCGCACCGGCTCGGTGCCGATCACGGTGGCGTACACCTTCTCCTTCTGGGTCACCGGATCGACCCTGACGATATCGGCGTACTGCAGCGCGCTGGTCTGCAGTTCGTCCTCGGCGCCCAGCGGCGCATCATCGGCAGCCAGCGCCGGATCGGTGGACGTGGTGACGGCCACGGGCTCGGCCTGCGAGCCGCGATTGTTCATGAATGCCGCTGTGGCAATGCCCCCGACCAGGAGGGCACCGGCAGCGATCAGTACGGTAGTAGCTTGTTTCATGGCCTGGGCTCCTCGCGGGACGATCCCGCTGCAATCGATGCGATTCCATCACGGCGAAGCTGAACAGGACCCGGAGCCTGAGCGACAGCGGGCGTCGGCGGGTCCGTAGCGGCCATGTTAGCTTTCGCGACATGCCAGAGCGAGTTGCTGCCATGCCCGGCCCACTGTTGCTGTCTTTCATGGAATGGGCGCGAGGACTGCGCTTTCCGACGCTGTTCAAGGTCACCGCCGCCGCGCTCGTGGTCAACCTGCTCCTGCCCGATCCGATCCCCTTCGTGGACGAACTGGTCTTCGGGCTCGGCACCCTGCTGCTGGCCAACTGGAAGCGGCGCAAGGATCCACCAGCGCTGCCGGACAACAGCCGGCGCTGACCGGCGCGCGACACCGGCGCCATGGATCTCGTCGACAGCCACTGCCACCTCGATGCCGCGGAATTCGACGCCGATCGCGAGCAGGTGATCGAACGCGCCCGCGCCATCGGCGTGCATCGCCAGGTCGTACCGGCGGTGACCGCTGCCAGCTGGCCGAAACTGCGAGAGGTCTGCGCCAGCGCGCCAGGCCTGTACCCGGCGTACGGGTTGCATCCGACCTTCCTTGCCGAGCACCGGCCCGAGCACCTGGATGAACTGCGCGGCTGGATCGAACGCGAGCGTCCGCTGGCCATCGGCGAATGCGGGCTCGATTTCTTCGTCGAGGGGTTGGACCCGCAAGTGCAGGCGGACTACTTCGACGGGCAGCTGCGGCTTGCACGGGACACCGGATTGCCGTTGATCGTGCATGCACGCCGCGCCGTGGACGCGGTGATCGCCGCGATCCGCCGGATCGGCGCCACGGCGGCGGCAGGCACGAAATTGCGTGGCGTGGTCCACAGTTTTTCCGGCAGTCCGGAGCAGGCGCGGCAGCTGTGGCAGCTGGGCTTCCTGGTCGGGCTCGGCGGGCCGCTTACCTACGATCGCGCGCAGCGCCTGCGCCGCCTGGCCGCGGAGATGCCGCTGGAATTCCTGCTGCTGGAGACCGATGCCCCGGACCAGCCCGATGCGGGCATCCGCGGCCAGCGCAACGAGCCGGCGCGGCTGCACCGGGTGCTGGAGACCGTGGCGCTGCTGCGTGACCAGGACCCGGCCGAGATCGCCGCGATCACCAGCGCCAACGCGGCGCGACTGTTCGCGCTGCCGCCCGCGTCCGCCCTGTAGAGCCGGGCTCGCCCCGTCCTATGCGGGACCGCGCTGCTTCAGCAGCATCTCCAGTGCCTTGCCCGCCGCGGCAAAGGCAAACGTACCGGTCACATGGGTGGCGGCGCCCAGGCCCGCTCCGCAGTCCAGCTTGAGCGCCGCATCGGCACCCAACTGGGGACGCACGCCACAGACGCTGCCGTCGGCATGGGGATACTTCACGTTCTCCAGCGAATACACCGCCGGCACGCCGAAGAAGCGGTCGGGATTCTTCGGGAACTTGAAGTCGCCGCGCAGCCGCTTGCGCACCAGCGCCAGCATCGCGTCCTGCTCGGTGCGGGACAGGTCGCGCACGCGCACCAGGGTCGGGTCGGTGCGACCGCCGGCGGAACCGACGGTGAGCAGCGGCAACTTGCGCCACCGGCACCAGGCGATGGCCTCGACTTTGATCCGCAGGCTGTCGCAGGCATCGACCACCAGGTCGATGTCCTGACCCAGCAGCTCTTCCAGGTTTGCCGACGCAAGGAACGCCTGCACCGGCCGCGCGTCGATCGCCGGGTTGATCGCCCGGCAACGCTCGGCCATCGCCTCGGCCTTGTTGCGTCCGTACTGCCCGGTGATCGCCGGCAGCTGGCGGTTGGTGTTGGACACGCACAGGTCGTCGGCGTCGATGAGCTGGAGCGTGCCCACGGCCGAACGTGCCAGCGCCTCGGCGACCCACGAGCCCACGCCGCCCAGTCCGACCACCGCCACGCGGCGGGTCGAAAGCCAGTCCACGGCACCGCGACCGTACAAACGGTCGATGCCGGCGAATCGTTCCAGCAGTGAATCATCCATCGCGTGCATTCTACCGGGGGTGCACCTGCGGCCATGGTCGCCCTATCATCCGGCCCTCATCGCCAATGGAGCCCGCATGTCCAGCCAGGAACCCCGCAAGACCCGCTACGCCGGACGCTACCTGTTCCTGTTCCTGCTGGGACTTGTCATCGGTGCGATCTGCACGGTGATGGCCCTGCGCGCCCTGCAGGCGCGTACCGATCCGTTTCCCGACGCCCTGATGCAGGTGATGGCCCAGCAGTCGCGCGAACTGGGGCGGTCCGCCAAGGCCAACCGCTGCACCCCCAGCGACACCCTTCCGCGCCTGCAGTCGCTGCGCGCCCTGTCCAACGACATCGAACCCGCATTCCCGGGATTGAGGGACGACGCCCGCTTCGATACCGCAGCCAGCGGGCTGCGCGCGACGCTCGACGGGGCGCTGGCCGCGCCGCCGGCGGACTGCACCCAGCTGGCCACCCTGGCCCAGCAGATCGGCGAGGACTGCAAGGCCTGCCACCGCGATTTCCGCTGAACGTTCGCTGAGGCCAGCCCGTTCCGATCACGCGACCGTGCCGTTGCTTGGCGCTGCATTCACGCGGCTGCACGGACGATGCCTCCAGCGCGACGCCACGCGCATGGATCCACCCAAGGTTCGTCACCCGTCACCTGAGGACTCACGATGATGCAGAAGCACCCCGGCTCCTATCGAATGCTCGGACTGGCCGCGGTCGGCATGCTTGCCCTCGCCGGCTGCTCCACCACCTCGCCCAATTACGGGTCGTCCTATCCTTCTTCGTCCTCGTACCCGTCGCAGCCTGCCCGTTGCGTCGACTGCGGCCTGGTGACCCGGATCGAAGCGGTGGCCTCCGGCCGCAGCGCGCCTTCGGCGACTGGCGCGATCCTGGGCGGCATCGTCGGCGCGGTCGCCGGCCATGAGATCTCGGACAAGACCGGCGGCAGCAAGGGCAACCAGAACGTGTCGGCCGTCGCCGGCGCGGCCGCTGGCGCGATGGCCGGCAATGCCATCCAGAAGAACGTCACTTCCGATACCTACAACATCCACGTGCGCCTGGACGACGGCCGCACCGTGGTCATCAACCAGCGCGACCTCGGCGGGATCCGCGAGAACACCTACGTGCGCGTGGTCAACGGCAAGGTCGTGCTGCGCTGAAGCCCCACGCCCGCTCCAGCTGGAACCGGAAAAAAAGAACGGCCCGCGCAAGCGGGCCGTTCCCGGTACGGCGGGCAGCGGGTTTCAGGCGGCCTGGACAGCGTCCGCCTGCAGGCCCTTCTGGCCCTGCACGACGGTGAAGCTGACCTTCTGGCCTTCCTTGAGGCTCTTGAAACCCTGCATCTGGATGGCGCGGAAATGCACGAATACGTCCTCGCCATTCTCGCGGCTGATGAATCCGAATCCCTTGGCATCGTTGAACCACTTCACGGTGCCGACTTCGCGATCTGCCATTACTGCTGACTCCTCGAACTTTGCTGGGTGGTGGTTACGCCGTTGCCACGGCGGCTGGTTGCAAGGAGTACGCGCGAAGTAACGATGTAGCGGTCCATCACCATCACATCAGGACTTACCGTTTTCCGGCCACGGTTCACGGTGACCTTGTCAAGCGCAGCGGCCCAAAAGTTACCCCTCGTTCAGGGGAAATGCAATCATGGCAAGGACTTGGCCGCCGAACGGATAGGACCCGCTCCGCATGGATCCCACGCTCTTCTGGTATGCCCTCGCCGCGGTGCTGGTCCTGGTTGGCCTGGCCGGGGTGATCCTGCCCGCCCTGCCCGGCCTGCCACTGGTCTTCGTCGGCATGCTGGTGGCGGCGTGGGCCGGGGATTTCCAGCGGATCGGCGCCGTGCCCCTGGTCCTGCTGGGATTGCTGACGCTGCTGTCGGTCGTGGCCGATTTCGTCGCCACCGCCGCGGGTGCCAAACGCGTCGGTGCCGGGCCGCTTGCGGTCTGGGGAGCGGCACTTGGCACCTTCGCCGGGATTTTCTTCGGCCCACTCGGGCTGCTTGCCGGGCCGTTCCTCGGCGCCCTGCTCGGCGAGCTCTGGCATACCCGCGCCTTGCGCCGGGCCACCCATGTCGGCCTGGCCACGTGGCTGGGCCTGCTGCTGGGTACCGTGCTCAAGCTCGCACTGGCCTTCGCCATGGTTGGCCTGTTCATCCTCGCCTGGTTCTTTTGAAGCACCCCCTTTGTCTCGGGCGGTCCTCCGCCCTGGGAGTTCTCCCTTGAAGCATCCCCCCGCCCCGCATCGCCTGGTCTGCGCCCTGGTGGCCAGCTTCGCCGCCGGCCCGCTGGCCGCGCAGGAATCCACCGCCCGGCCCGCCACCGCCGAGGCCTGCCTGGCCATCGCCTCCGACGCGGTGCGGCTGGCCTGCTACGACGCGTTCTATGGCCATTCGGCACAACCCACCGCGCAGGCCGACCACGTCGCCCGCCAGGCCGAGCAACAGGTCAAGCAGGAAAAGGCCGAGCAACGCGCGGCTGCCCTGCCTGCCGAGGCAAGCGCGACGGATCGCGCCATGCAGCGGACCGGCGAGCTGTTCCGCAGGAGCGACCTGCCGCCCAACACGGACGCACAGGATGCGATCGCCAACGCCGGCCGCGGCTCGTTGCTCGACAGTCGCTGGGAACTGGCCAAGGACTCCAAGCTGGGCATCTTCCAGTTCCGCGCCTACAAGCCGGTCTACGTGCTTCCCGCGTTCTGGACCAGCAACGTCAACGAGATGCCGTCCTCGCCCAATCCCAACAACACGGTGACCACGCCGGAAGAACTGGACAGCATCGAGGCCAAGTTCCAGATCAGCTTCAAGACCAAGCTCGCGGAGAACCTGTTCGGCGACAACGGCGACGTCTGGGCGGGCTACACCCAGAGCTCGCGCTGGCAGGTCTTCAACTCGGAGATCTCCCGGCCTTTCCGCGAGACCAACTACGAACCCGAAGTGATGCTGCTGTTCCGCAACAACTACAGCTTGCTGGGCTGGAACGGGCGCATGACCGGAATCAGCTTCAACCACCAGTCCAACGGCCGCAGCGACCCGCTCTCGCGCAGCTGGAACCGGGTGATCCTCAACGTCGGCCTGGACCGCGAGAACTGGGCCTTCGTCGTGCGTCCCTGGTACCGCATCGAGGAGGATGCCGCCGACGACAACAACGCCGACATCGAGGATTTCATCGGCCGCGGCGACGCGATGCTGGTGTACAACCGCAACGGCCACGAGCTGTCCCTGACGGCGCGCCACTCGCTGCGCGGCGGCGACCGCTCGCACGGTTCGCTGCAATTCGACTGGGGTTTCCCGATCACCAACCTGCTGCGCGGCCACGTGCAGGTGTTCGACGGCTACGGCGAAAGCATGATCGACTACAACCACAAGGCGACCTACGTCGGCGTGGGCTTCGCTTTGCTGGAGTGGTTCTGATGGCGGGCACGGAGGTCACCATCTGGCACAACCCGCGCTGCTCCAATTCGCGCGCCGCCTTGCAGTTGCTGCGCGAGCACGGGATCGAACCGCGCGTCGTCGACTACCTGGCCTCGCCTCCCGATCGCGCGACGCTGCTCCAGGTTGCCGCCGACAGCGGGCTCGGGCTGCGCGGACTGGTCCGCGACAAGGAAGCAGTTTTCGCGGAGCTGGGACTGGGTGCCGCCAGTGACGATGCGCTGCTCGACGCCATGCTCGCCCATCCGCAGCTGATCAACCGGCCGGTGGTGATCAGCGGCCGTGGCGTACGGCTCTGCCGTCCGCCGGAAACGGTACTGGAGCTGCTGCCCTGATCCGGACTCAGGTCCAGTCGCTGATCCCCTCGCGCCGGTAGACCTCGGCGAAGGACGGACGGTCCTTCATGCGCCGCGCGAAATCGCGCAGCACCGGCCAGTCGTCGGTCGGGCGCGGCATGTTGCGCGACCAGCGCATCAGCATGGTCAGGACGAAGTCCACCGCCGAGGGCTGCGCGCCGAGCATGTAGGGGCCGCCCTGCTCCAGGTGGTCGGCCACCTGCTGCCAGGCCGCTTCCAGCTGGATCCGCGCACGCTCCCTGACCAGCGCGGCATTGGCCTCCCCGGCCGGCTCGTCGGCGTAGAACCAGCCGCGGTACGCCGGCATCAGCGTGTACACGCAGAAGCACATCCAGCGGTAGTAGGCGCCGCGCGCGGCGGTGCCCGGTGCCGGCGCCAGCCCGGCCTGCGGATGCAGGTCGGCCAGCTGCATGGCGATGGCGGCCGATTCGGTCAGCACCTGCCCGTCGACCAGCAGCGTCGGCACGCGGCCGGCGGGATTGATCGCCAGGTACTCCGGCGACTTCTGTTCGCGCCGGTCGAAATCCAGCTGGTGCAGTTCGTGCTCGATGCCAAGTTCGATCAGCAGCCAGTGGACGACGAGCGAGGCGGTGCTGGGCGAACCGTAGAGGACGACGGACATCGATGCGGACTCCTGTGTCTGGTGCGGGAAGAAAGAAGCCGGCGCGAGGCCGGCTTCGGCGTTTTGCGATGGCTCAGGCTTCGACCACGACGGGGATCCCGGCGATCCGCGCCTGCCATTCCTTCGGCCCGGTCTTGTGCACCGATTCGCCGGCCGAATCGACCGCCACCGTCACCGGCATGTCCTTGACCTCGAATTCGTAGATCGCCTCCATGCCCAGGTCCTCGAAGGCGAGCACCTTGCTGGCCTTGATCGCCTTGGACACCAGGTAGGCCGAGCCGCCGACGGCCATCAGGTACACGGCCTTGTTGTCGCGGATCGCATCGATCGCCGCGTCGCCGCGCTCGGACTTGCCGACCATGCCCAGCAGGCCGGTCTGCTCGAGCATCTGCCGGGTGAACTTGTCCATGCGCGTGGCCGTGGTCGGACCGGCCGGACCCACCACTTCGTCGCGTACCGGATCGACCGGGCCGACGTAATAGATGAATCGGTTGGTGAAATCGACGGGCAGCTTCTCGCCCCGGTTGAGCATGTCGATCATGCGCTTGTGCGCAGCGTCGCGGCCGGTCAGCAGCTTGCCGTTGAGCAGCAGCACCTCGCCCGGCTTGAAGGTCGCCACCTGCTCGCGGGTGATCGTGTCCAGGTCGACGCGGCGTGCGTTGGCCGGGTTGTAGGTCAGCGTCGGCCAGTCCTCCAGCGAAGGCGGGTCGAGTGCAACCGGGCCGCTGCCGTCGAGGGTGAAGTGCGCATGGCGGGTCGCCGCGCAGTTCGGGATGAGTGCCACTGGCAGGTTCGCGGCGTGGGTCGGGTAATCCTTGACCTTGATGTCGAGCACCGTAGTCAGGCCGCCCAGGCCCTGCGCGCCGATGCCCAGCGCGTTGACCTTCTCGTACAGCTCCAGGCGCAGTTCCTCGGCGCGGCTGGACGCACCGCGGGCCTTGAGGTCGGTGATGTCGATCGGTTCCATCAGCGCCTCCTTGGCCAGCAGCATCGCCTTCTCGGCGGTGCCACCGATGCCGATGCCGAGCATGCCCGGCGGGCACCAGCCCGCGCCCATGGTCGGCACGGTCTTCAGCACCCAGTCGACGATCGAATCCGATGGATTGAGCATGGCGAACTTGGACTTCGCCTCCGAGCCGCCACCCTTGGCCGCGACGATCACGTCCACGGTGTTGCCCGGAACGACCTTCACGTTGACCACCGAGGGGGTGTTGTCCCTGGTGTTCTGCCGCTTGCCGGCCGGGTCGGCCAGCACGCTGGCGCGCAGCTTGTTGTCCGGGTGGTTGTAGGCGCGGCGCACGCCCTCGTTGACCATGTCCTCCACGCCCATGGTCGCGTCGTCCCAGCGCACGTTCATGCCGATCTCGAGGAACACGGTGACGATGCCGGTGTCCTGGCAGATCGGGCGGTGGCCTTCGGCGCACATGCGCGAGTTGATCAGGATCTGCGCCATCGCGTCCTTGGCCGCCGGCGATTCCTCGCGCTCGTAGGCGGCAGCGAGGTTCCGGATGTAATCGACCGGGTGGTAGTAGCTGATGTACTGCAGCGCGTCGGCGACGGACTGGATCAGGTCATCCTGGCGGATCGATACCGGGGCGGAAGAAGCGCTGGCGGGGCGGGAAGCGGTCACGGCTGGCTCATGGCGGGCGGATAACCCGCCCATTTTAGGCCAAACCAGCGTCCCGGCCGGTCGTACGGGCGACACGGGGCGTTCCGTGTCGCGTAGAGCCGGACCTCGCCGGCTGCCTTCATCGCAGGGCTTTGGAGGCAGCAGCCGGGCAAGCCCTGCTCCACGGGACGCCCCGGCCGCCGGAAGGATCCGCCCGGAAGGCCGGTCGCGGCGAAGGATCAGCTGGCGCCGCTGTCGATGCGCTCGCGTAGTTCCTGCCGATGGCGGCGGCTGCAGGGCAGCACGGTGCCGTCGCGCAGGTGCAGGCGCGCCTCGCCCGCATCCAGCGGCTCGATCGAGGCGACCTGGCCGAGGTTGACGATGTAGCTGCGGTGGACGCGGGCGAACACGCGCGGATCCAGGCGGGCCTCGATCCCGGCGATCGTGGTCCGCAGCGGGTAGTCGTGGCCGCGCACGCGCAGGTTCACGTAGTTGCCGGACGCCTGCAGCCATTCGATGTCGCCGGCGGCGACCAGGAACTCGCGGCCCAGCTTGCGCACCAGGAAGCGCTCGGGGCGCTCGACCGGCTCCACCGGCGGTCCCTCGTCCGGTTCGGAGAGCAGGCTGGCCTCGCCCTGCAGGCGCCGCAGCAGCAGCCGGTAGAAGCTGACCAGCACCACGATGCCGATGTAGCTGCGCACATCCTTGACGTACTCGTAGAACAGCTCGCGCGGCCAGTCGCCGAACTCGTAGACCTGGCCCTGGCTTGCATAGGCCAGCGTACGCAGGCCGACCATCCCCAGCACGTGGACGAGCGATACCACCACGCTGGCCAGGAAATGCCAGGGCAGCTGCCGCCACCAGTTGTCCCAGTGGATCGGGAAGCGGCGGCTGAACCAGACGATCGGCCACACCAGCGCCAGCCACATCAGTCCGCTCGACCACTCCCAGACCACCGGCTCCCACGCCGCGTATCCCAGTCCGTTCTTGCGGATGTCGACGATCACCGTGTAGCTGTTGCCGACCGCATTCACGACGGTCATGCCGACCCAGTACCCGACCTCCATCCAGCGGCGCCAGGGCAGGTAGCGTTCGTACGGCGTGGGACGGGTCACGGACATGCCGCGCATTCTACGGAGCGCGCCGCCATCGCCCCAGCCGGCCCGTCACTGCGGTCCACGATTCGTCCCTCCCGCCCCGCCACCGGTCACCTCTCCAGCACGCGGCGTGCCTGACGGATGCACCTTGGGCGCCCCGCCCCGCCGAACGCCGCCCATGGAACGCCGCTACGACCTCGACTGGATCCGCATCTGCGCCTTCGGCGTGCTCGTCCTCTATCACGTCGGCATGTATTACGTGACCTGGGACTGGCATGTGAACAGCCCGCACGCCAGCCACGCGCTGGAGCCGCTGATGCTGCTGTCCTCGCCCTGGCGGCTGTCGCTGCTGTTCCTGGTCTCCGGCGCGGCGACCGCGTTCCTCTGGGACCGTTGCCGGCGCGACGGCGCCCGCTTCGTCGGCCCGCGCTCGTGGCGCCTGCTGCTGCCGCTGGTGTTCGGCATGCTGGTGATCGTGCCGCCGCAGTCCTACTTCGAGGTGGTCGAGAAGCTTCCCGGCGGCTATCACGACGGCTACCTGGCATTCTGGGCGCGCTACCTGGCCGGCGACGGTACGTTCTGCCGCGACGGCGACTGCCTGGACCTGCCGACCTGGAACCACCTATGGTTCGTCGCCTACCTGTGGTGCTACACGGTGGTCCTGTGGGTGCTGCTGCGCTTCGCGCCCGGCGCGACCGGGACCGTGGCCGAGCGCCTGCGCGCCCTGCTGTCGCATCCGGCCGGACTGCTGTGGCCGCTGGCCTGGCTGGCCGCGGCGCGCTTCCTGCTCGTTGCCCGCTTCGAATCGACCCATGCCCTGGTCGACGACTGGTACAACCACGCCCAGTACCTGCCGCTGTTCCTGCTCGGCTTCGCCATCGCCCGGCCCGGCCCGCTGTGGGAACGGATCGAGCGCGCCCGCTGGGCCGCACTCGCGGCGACGCTCGCCAGCTGGGCCTTCATCGCCTGGTACTTCGGCCACTACAGCGACGGAACGGAACCGCCGGAATACCTGCGCCAGCTGCAGCGCCTGCTGTGGTCGGTGCAGCAGTGGGGCGCGATCGTGGCGATCCTCGGCTTCGCCCGGCGGCATGCACCCGCCGACAGCCCGGCGCGGCGCTGGCTGGCCGAAGCGGTGTTCCCGGTCTACATCCTCCACCAGACGGTGATCGTGCTGCTCGCCGTGTACCTGCGCCCGCTGGACCTGCCGGTACTGCTGGAAGGACCGCTGCTGGTGCTCGCCACCTTCGCGCTGTGCTTCGTGGCCTACGGAATCGTCCGCAGGATCGGCTGGTTGCGACCGCTGTTCGGATTGAAGCGCGCCGCGCCGCGCACCCGGGTGCCACGGCACGAGGATCATCCGGAAGCTGCGTGACGCGGGACGGGCAGCGCCCCGTCAGGCCTGGGCGCGATGCTCCACGACGAGCTGGACCGCCTGCCCGCCGCGGTAGTCGTCCGGCGCCAGGCGGTACGCGAGGTGCGCATGGGTCGAAGGTGGCTGCCCCTGCCAGCCACCGAAGTGGATCGCCGCCAGCGGCTCGCGCCTGTCGGGATGCCGCAGCGTCAGCTTGAGGTGGCGCTCGCCAACCACGCGCCAGTCCAGCACCTCGAACAGCCCGTCGAACAGCGGCTCGGGGAATCCCTGCCCCCACGGCCCGCCGTCGCGCAGTGCCTCGGCATGGAAGCGGTCGAACTCCTGCGGGCGCAGCTCGCCATCGCTGAGCATTTCGGCCTGCAGCAGGCCGTCGTCGAGCACCTGCGCGGCATGTGCCTGCCAGGCCTGTTCGAACGCGGGCAGGTTGGCCAGCGCCAGGGTCAGGCCCGCGGCCATCGCATGGCCACCGAAGCGCTGGACCAGATCGGGGTTCGCCGCATCCACCGCCGCCAGCGCATCGCGGATATGGAAGCCGGGAATCGACCGCGCCGAACCGCGCAGCAGGTCGCTGCCGGGCTCGGACGGGGCGAAGGCGAGCACCGGACGGTGCAGCCGTTCCTTCATCTTCGAGGCGACCAGCCCGATCACCCCGGGGTGCCACTCCGCGTCGAACAGGCACGGCGCCAGCGGCACGTCCGTTTCCGCCAGCATCGCCCGCGACAATGCGGCTTCGGCATCGTCGGTCATGTCCTGCTGCACGGCACGGCGCTCGGCATTGATGCCGTTGAGCAGTGTGGCCAGCTCGCCCGCGCGTTGCGCATCGTCGGTCAGCAGGCATTCGATGCCCAGCGCCATGTCCTCGAGCCGCCCGGCGGCGTTGAGTCGCGGCCCGATCGCGAAACCGATGTCGCTGGCGGTCAGCCGCGCCTGTTCGCGACCGCATGCTGCGATCAGCGCATTCAAGCCTGCGCAGCCCTGGCCCGAGCGCAGGCGGCGCAGGCCTGCTGCCACCAGCGTGCGATTGTTCGCATCCAGCGGCACCAGGTCGGCGACGGTGCCGACCGCTACCAGGTCCAGCAGCGCGCCCAGGTCGGGCGCCTCGCCACCTTCGAACGCACCGGCGTCGCGCAGCTTTCGCCGTAGTGCGAGCAGCAGGTAGAACACCACGCCCACGCCGGCCAGCGCCTTGCTCGGGAACGCATCGCCGGGCAGGTTCGGATTGACGATCGCATCGGCAGCCGGCAAGCGCGGCCCGGGCAGGTGGTGGTCGGTGACCACGACCTGCCAGCCATGGGCACGCGCTGCCTCGATGCCGGCGTGGCAGGCAATGCCATGGTCGACGGTCAGCAGCAGGTCGGGCTGCAGGGCGGCAAGCTCTTCCACCAGCGCCGGCGACAGGCCGTAGCCGTGGACCATGCGGTTGGGCACCGCGTACGACACCCGCCGTGCGCCGAGCAGGCGCAGTCCGCGCACGCCGGTGGCGCAGGCGGTGGCGCCATCGCAGTCGAAATCGCCGACCACCACGATGTGGCGGTCCTCCGCCATCGCCGCCTGCAGCAGTGAAGTGGCGAGGTCCATTCCCTCCATCGCATCGGGGGGCAGGAGGCCGGACAAGCGTGGACGCGCCAGGTCGGGGCTGCCGGCGCCGCGGGCGGCGTACAGGCGACGCAGCAGCGGCGGGATCGAATCCGGCCACGGGCCACCGATGTCCACCTCGGCGCGACGGACGATCCGCGGCGCAGCCATCAGGGCGCCAGCGCGGGCATCGGAGTGCGCCAGAACTGCCAGCGCCGCTGGCCATGGTGCAGGCCCAACCGGGTGCCGTCCTCGAAATCCAGCTCCAGCGCGTCGAACTCGCGCCGCGCCATCGACTCCAGCAGCGGCGGCAACACCTGCGTGCCCAGCAGGTCCAGGCTGCGCATCCGCCGCATGTCGACCAGGCTGTCGCCGGCCGGTGCACCCTCGGCGCCATCCGGTGCACTGATCGCCGCACCGGCCATGCGCGCGAGCGCCTGCAGGAGCGTGTCCGGGCTGCGCACGTGCAGGTAACGCGACTCCACTGCCGTGGGCAGCCTGCCCGCACCCCAGAACCACAGCGCATTGATCGCGGGCTTGCCCTGCGCGGCGCGTTCGCGGTTGTGCGGATGCTGGTGCAGCACGACCTGCACTTCGGTGATCAGGGCGCGCCAGCGGCGCGCAGCGGCATCGTCGCCCTGCGGCAACGTGGCGAACAGGTCTTCGCCCAACGCTTCGTCGGGACCCGGCAGCGCCGGCAGGCGCGTGCCCTCTGGCAGGCGCAGGTACCAGCGCGCGGGATGCGGCGCATCGAGCTGGAAGCCGGCGTCGCCGAACAGGGGCCGCAGCGCGGGCAGGAAAGCGCGCGCGTCCTGCGCCTCGATGCCCAGCCCCTCGCCCCATCCGAGCAGGCGCGCGCCGTTGATGTCGGGTGCGATATGCGCCGGGTCGGCGCGCAGCCACACGTCCGCCGCATTGCCGCCGGCACCGGCCGCGTTGTCGCCGGCATCCACCAGCCGGGTCAGCGCGGCGACCGGCCAGTGGTCGGGCAACAGGCGGAAATGGCGGCGCAGCTGCGCACGCGCGCCGGCTTCACCGTCCCGGCGGTCGGCACGTCCCAGCACCCGGCCGATCGCCGCCGGCAACGGACCCGGCAAACGCGTCCGCTCCGGCAGCAGCAGGGTGATGGTCGCCATCAGCCGAGGTAGGCGACGCCGGCGATTTCGTACTCGCGCTTGCCACCGGGCGCGTCGATCACGACTTCGTCGCCCTCTTCCTTGCCGATCAGCGCACGCGCCACCGGCGAGGAGATCGCGATCTGGCCCTGCTTGATGTCCGCTTCCAGGTCGCCAACGATCTGGTAGCGGACTTCCTCGTCAGTCTCGACGTCGGCCAGGGTCACGGTCGCGCCGAACACCACCTTGCTGCCGGCGTTGAGCTTGGCCACGTCGATCAGGTCGGCGTGCGAGAGCTCGCCCTCGAGCTGCTTGATCCGGCCCTCGATGAAGCCCTGCTGCTCGCGCGCGGCGTGGTACTCGGCGTTCTCCTTGAGGTCGCCATGGGCGCGGGCCTCGGCGATCGCGGCGATCACTTCCGGCCGCTTCACCGACTTCAGGTGGTCCAGTTCCTCGCGCAGGCGCACGGCGCCCTGCAGCGTCATCGGCGCCCTCATGCCTGCAGCTCCTTGTGCAGCTCCTGCAGCGACCAGACCGGCCCGGTGCCGCGGAATTCAAGCGAATGCACCAGGGCCTTGGCCCCGGCAATGGTGGTCGAATAGGTCACGCGCTGCTGCAACGCCTCGCGCCGGATCGAGAACGAGTCGGCGATCGCCGCGCGGCCCTCGGTGGTGTTGACGATGTAGGCGATCTCGCCGTTCTTGATCGAATCGACGATGTGCGGACGCCCCTCGGCGACCTTGTTCACCACGCCGCACTCCACGCCATGCTCCTGCAGCCAGGCCGCGGTGCCACGGGTGGCCACGATGCTGAAGCCGCGCTCGATCAGCGCCTGCGCGACCGGCAGGACGCGCTTCTTGTCCGGATCGCGCACCGACACGAAGGCCTTGCCCGGCGTGGGCGCCTTGATCCCACCGGCCTCCTGCGCACGCGCCATCGCCGCGCCGAAGCTGCGGCCCACGCCCATCACCTCGCCGGTGGAGCGCATCTCGGGGCCGAGGATCGGATCCACGCCCTGGAACTTGGCGAACGGGAAGATCGCTTCCTTCACCGAGTAGTAATCCGGCACCACTTCCTTGGTCGCGCCCTGTTCGGTCAGCGAAGTGCCGGCCATGCAGCGCGCGGCGATCTTGGCCAGCGACACGCCGGTGGCCTTGGACACGAACGGCACGGTGCGCGAGGCGCGCGGGTTCACTTCCAGCAGGTAGACGGTGTCGTCGCCGTCGTCATTGGACTGGATCGCGAACTGGGTGTTCATCAGGCCCACGACTTTCAGCGCCCGGGCCAGTTCGATGACCTGGCGGCGCAGCTCGTCCTGGGTCGCGGCCGACAGCGAATACGGCGGCAGCGAGCACGAGGAGTCGCCCGAATGCACGCCGGCTTCCTCGATGTGCTCCATCACGCCGCCGATGAACGTCGCGCCGGTGGAGTCGGCGATCAGGTCGACGTCGACCTCGACCGCGTTGTCCAGGAAGCGATCCAGCAGCACCGGCGAATCGTTGGACACCTTGACCGCGTCGCGCACGTAGCGGGCCAGGTCCGACTCGCCATACACGATTTCCATCGCGCGGCCGCCGAGCACGTAGCTCGGGCGCACCACCAGCGGATAGCCGATCTCCCGGGCCAGGACCAGCGCCTCGTCCGGATTGCGGGCGATGCGGTTCGGCGGCTGCTTCAGGCCGAGCTTGTCGACCAGCTGCTGGAAGCGCTCGCGGTCCTCGGCCAGGTCGATCGAATCGGGCGAGGTGCCGATCACCGGCACGCCGTTGGCTTCGAGCGCACGCGCCAGCTTCAGCGGCGTCTGCCCGCCGTACTGCACGATCACGCCCTTGGGCTGCTCGAGCTCGACGATCTCCAGCACGTCCTCGAGCGTGAGCGGCTCGAAGTACAGGCGGTCGGAGGTGTCGTAGTCGGTGGACACGGTCTCCGGGTTGCAGTTGACCATGATGGTCTCGTAACCATCCTCGCGCAGCGCCAGCGCGGCGTGCACGCAACAGTAGTCGAACTCGATGCCCTGGCCGATGCGGTTCGGACCGCCGCCCAGGATCATGATCTTGTCGCGATCAGTCGGCTGCGCCTCGCACTCGTCCTCGTAGGTCGAATACAGGTAGGCAGTGCTGGTGGAGAATTCGGCGGCACACGAGTCCACGCGCTTGTACACGGGGCGCACCTTGTGCGCGCGGCGCAGGGCGCGGATCGCGGCTTCGTTGGTGCCTGCCAGCTGGGCCAGGCGCGCATCGGAGAAGCCGGCGCGCTTGAGCTTGCGCAGGCGCGCGGCGTCGAGCGAGTCCAAGCCCTCGGCGGCGAGCTTCTTTTCCTCGCCGATGATCTCCTCGATCTGGTCGAGGAACCACGGGTCGATGAACGACAGCGCGTGGATGTCCTCTACGCTCATGCCAGCGCGGAAGGCGTCGGCCACGTAGAACAGGCGCTCCGGACCCGGCGCCTTCATCTCGCGGCGCAGCTTGATCAGGTCGTCCTCGTCGGCCAGGTCCAGGCCGGTGGGGTCGAAACCGACCTTGCCGGTTTCCAGCCCGCGCAGGGCCTTCTGCATCGATTCCTGGAAGGTGCGGCCCATCGCCATCACCTCGCCCACCGATTTCATCTGGGTGGTCAGGCGCGCATCGGCCTGCGGGAACTTCTCGAACGCGAAGCGCGGGATCTTGGTGACGACGTAATCGATCGCCGGCTCGAACGAAGCCGGGGTCAGGCCGCCGGTGATTTCGTTCTTGAGCTCGTCAAGGGTGTAGCCCACCGCCAGCTTGGCGGCGACCTTGGCGATCGGGAACCCGGTCGCCTTCGACGCCAGCGCGGAGGACCGCGACACGCGCGGATTCATCTCGATCACCACCACGCGGCCAGTCTGCGCGTTGATGCCGAACTGCACGTTGGAACCGCCGGTGTCCACGCCGATCTTGCGCAGCACCGCGATGGAGGCATCGCGCAGGCGCTGGTACTCCTTGTCGGTCAGGGTCTGCGCCGGGGCCACGGTGATCGAGTCGCCGGTGTGCACGCCCATCGGATCGAGGTTCTCGATCGAGCAGACGATGATGCAGTTGTCCGCGGTGTCGCGGACCACTTCCATCTCGAACTCCTTCCAGCCCAGCACCGATTCTTCCACCAGCACCTCGGTGGTCGGCGAAAGCTCCAGGCCGCGGTTGACGATGTCGATCAGTTCCTCGCGGTTGTAGGCGATACCGCCGCCGCTGCCGCCCAGGGTGAAGCTGGGGCGGATGATCGTCGGGTAGCCGACGCGGGTCTGGATATCCAGCGCTTCCTCGAGCGTGCGCGCGACTTCGGCCTTGGGGCACTCCAGACCGATCTCGCCCATTGCCACGCGGAACAGCTCGCGGTCCTCGGCCATGCGGATCGCGTCGCGCTTGGCGCCGATCAGCTCGACGCCGTACTTCTCCAGCACGCCGTGCTCGGCCAGGTCCAGCGCGCAGTTCAGCGCGGTCTGCCCGCCCATCGTCGGCAGCAGCGCATCGGGCTTTTCCTTGGCGATGATCTTCTCGACCGTCTGCCAGTTGATCGGCTCGATGTACACCGCGTCGGCGGTATCCGGGTCGGTCATGATCGTGGCCGGATTGCTGTTGACCAGGACCACGCGGTAACCCTCCTCGCGCAGCGCCTTGCACGCCTGCGCGCCCGAGTAGTCGAACTCGCAGGCCTGGCCGATGACGATCGGGCCGGCGCCGATGATGAGGATGGTCTGGATATCGCTGCGCTTTGGCATTTCGTTCTCTGCTTGTTCCCTGTGGGGGACTCAGGGGCTTCCGGCCGGGGCGCTGGTCGCACCGGGGCCGATGTGCTTGTCGAAGAAGGCCAGCATCTTCGTATAGAGGTTCACGTTGTTCTGCACGTCACGGAAGCCGTGGCCCTCCTTGGACTCGACCACCACGACCTCGGGCTGCTTGCCGACCTTGCCCATCTGGTCGATCAGGAAATTCATGTTCTTGATCGGCACGCGCTGGTCCTTGGCGCCATGGACCAGCATCACCGGGGCCTTCAGCCTGTCCACCCCGTACGCGGGCGATTGCGCCACGCGCTCGGCTTTGGTCGGCGGATAGACATCCTTGAGGTAGTTGCGGCCGGCTTCGTGGTCGCCGATGTCCGAACTGCGCTGGGCATCCAGGTCGTAGACACCGACGTAACCCACCGTGCACTGGTACAGATCGGGCTCGCGCACGGCGCTCATCAGTGCCGCGTAGCCGCCGTAGGACGCGCCATAGATGCAGACCCGCTTTGGATCGGCGATGCCCTGGGCCACGGCCCATTTCACCGCGTCGGTCAGGTCGTCCTGCATCACCGTGCCCCACTTGCGGTAGCCCAGGCCTTCGAACGCGTTGCCGTAACCGCCGGAGCCGCGATAGTTGACCTGCAGCACCGCGTAGCCGCGATTGGCCAGCAGCTGCACTTCCGGATTGAATCCCCACTCGTCGCGCGGACCGTGCGGGCCGCCATGCGGGTTGATGATCAGCGGGAGGTTCTTGCCATTGCTACCCGCCGGAATCGTCACGAAACCATGCAGCTCCAGCCCGTCGCGGGCCTTGAAGCTGATCGGCTTCATCTGCGACATCTCCGCAGGCTTGATCCATTCCATGCTGCCGGTCAGGAAGCTGGCTTTGCCCGCCTGCCGATCGAACAGGAAGGCTTCCGGCGGCTGCTGGTCCGAATACACGCGCATGGCCAGGAAACGGCCATCATCGGAGGGGCGAAGGAAGCTGATCGCCTTCCCCGGGAAGGCCTTGACCAGGCCAGCATAGGCCAGGGTTTCCGGATGGTCGCGGGCGATCCAGTCCCAGTAAGGGATGCCATCCTCGTACTGGACGCCCAGCAACGTCTTGCGGTCGCTGCTCCAGAGCAAGGCGGAAGGACTGACCGTCCCGTTGCTGGACAGCTGCTCTTCCTCGCGGGTCTCGCTGTCCAGCAGGACGATCGACTCCGGCTTCCCGTCCACGCCCTTGGCCATGTAGACGTGGCGGTTGTCACCCGCGAAGCCGATCGGGCGGTAAGTGGCGCCGTTGCGCTCGCTACGATGCACCTGAGTCCACTTGTCGCCATCGCGGCGGTAGGTGACGTTGGTGCCATCGTTCATCGCGCCCCAGACATAGCGCGGGTTGCGCTCGTGGTCGACCAGGAAACTACCCTGCTCCACTGGCGCAGTCGCCACGGTGACCAGTCGCCCGTTATAGATATCGAGCTTGGACAGATACGACGTTTCGACAGAGCGCTCGACCAAGATCGTGCGCGGATCTTCGGGCGTCAGGCTGACGATGTTGTAGTAGGCACCGTTGGGAATGTCGATGCGCTGGGTGCCATCGATGTTCGACGCATACATGTCGCCTTTCGACGTCTCGAAATCGAAGCGCCCGGTCTTGAAGGTGACGGTGAACAGCAGGCGATCATTGTTGACCCAGTAGACCTGGCGGAAATGCCGGTCCGGACCGAAGTCCCACTTGCCGACCACGCCCTTGTCGGCGACGCGCAGAACCGCAAGCACGGTCCGGTCTTCCTGCGGCACCGTCACGGCCATGTGCTTGCCATCGGGCGACAGGCTCAGCGCGGTGAACTCCGCATCCTTGAAGAAATCCTGGATCGGAACTTCGCGCGCGCCGGCGTTGAAGCCGAGCACCAGCATCGTCACCAGCAGCATCCCTTTCAGCAGTCGCATTCCCTTACTCCTGTTGTGCATGGATTCCATCGGACGGCGCCTGGCGGGGATCAACCGGCCATCGACGCCACGAAACGGTCGAACAGCGGTGCCACGTCATGTGGCCCGGGCGAAGCTTCCGGATGTCCCTGGAACGAGAACGCCGGCGCGTCGGTCAGCTCGATGCCCTGGTTGGTTCCATCGAACAGGGATCGGTGGGTCACGCGCACGTTGCCCGGCAACGTCGTCTCGTCGACGGCGAAACCGTGGTTCTGCGAGGTGATCATCACCCGGCCGCTGTCGATGTCGATCACCGGATGGTTGGCGCCATGGTGGCCATGGCCCATCTTCACGGTCTGCGCGCCGGCGGCCAGCGCCAGCAGCTGGTGGCCCAGGCAGATGCCGAACAGCGGCACCTTCTTCGCCACGAACGCCTTGATGGCCTCGATCGCGTAGTCGCACGGTGCCGGGTCGCCGGGGCCGTTGGACATGAACACGCCGTGCGGCGACATCGCCAGCACGTCGGCGGCGGGGGTTTGTGCCGGGACGACGGTCACTTCGCAGCCGCGCTCGGCGAGCATGCGCAGGATGTTGGTCTTCACGCCGAAGTCGTAGGCGACGACTTTGAACTTCGGCTCGGCACGGACGAACGCGTTGCGGTCCAGGTCGAGCTGGCCCTCGGTCCACGAGTAGCGCTCGGCGGTGCTGACCACCTTGGCCAGGTCCATGCCCTTCAGGCCGGGGAACTTGCGCGCCGCTTCCAGCGCCTGCGCAACGTCCAGGCCCTCGCCGGCCATCAGCGCGCCGTTCTGGGCGCCGCGCTCGCGGAGGATGCGGGTCAGCTTGCGGGTATCGATGCCGGCAATGGCGACCACGCCTCGCGTGATCAGCCAATCCTGCAGCGACACCTCGCTGCGCCAGCTGCTCGGGCGGCGCGGTACGTCGCGCACGATCAGGCCGGCCGACCAGACCTTGGCGGCCTCGTCGTCCTGGCTGGTGCAGCCGGTGTTGCCGATATGGGGATAGGTGAGCGTGACCAGCTGGCGGGCGTAGGAGGGATCGGTGACGATCTCCTGGTAACCGGTCATGGCGGTGTTGAACACCACCTCGCCCACCGACAGGCCGCTGGCGCCTACGGATTCACCCTCGAACACGGTGCCGTCTTCGAGGACGAGGATTGCGGGTTGGGTCACGTCGTTCGCCTTGGTGTGGGGGAGCCCTGTCGCTACCCGGCGCGTCGGAGCCGGGCTGCAGAAAACCGCGGACTCGGTTTCTCTCCGGTCCGTGGTTTGGGGTAACAGGCGAGCGGGAATTGTACCGGCGAAGGTCGAAAAAGGGAACGCCGCGGGCACTGCCGCGGGTCCGCCGGGGCCGCGCATTCAGCTGTCGCCGAAGAGCAGCCCGCGCATCGAGTAGAGCCCCGCGTCCCGCCCATGCAGCCCGCTGGCGGCCTGCAACGCGCCGTGCGCGAAGATGTCGCGGCTCGTCGCCCGGTGCACCAGCTCGACCCGCTCGCCCTGCCCGGCAAACTGGACCAGGTGCTCGCCGACGATGTCGCCGGCCCGCAGGCTGGCGTAGCGCGGCTCTGCGCCGCCACGCCCCGCGGAATCGCCCAGGGTGAGCGCGGTCCCGGATGGCGCGTCCTTCTTGTGCACATGGTGCGACTCGACGATGTCGCAGTCCCAGCCCGGCAACGCGCGCGCGGCGCGCTCGACCAGTTCGTCGAGGACGGCGACGCCGATGCTGAAATTGGACGCCCACAACAGCGGGACCTGGGTCGCGGCAGCCTTGATCGCCTGCCGTTGCCCGTCCTCGAGCCCGGTCGTGCCCGAGACCAGCGGACAGCGGCGTGCCACGCACAGCTCCAGCACCGGGCCCAGCCCCTCCGGCAGGCTGAAGTCGATCGCCACGTCGAATGCGGGCGCGCCCGGCAGTTCGGCAGACCCGAAGAAAGGCCCCCCGTCGACCCCGCGTTGCGCCGGCGGGCGGCGGGTCACCGCCGCGACCACCTGCCAGCGGCCCGGGGCTTCGCCGGCCAGGCGCAGCAGGGCCTGGCCCATGCGCCCGGAGGCGCCGTGGATGAGAACGCGCAGGGGGTTATCCATAGGCCCGGCAGGCTAGCGGGCGGGACGGTCCGCGGGCAAGCGATGCGACGTGGTAACGCGCGCAACCATGCCGTCGGATACACGTCGCATCCGGCTAGGGTGCAGGCTCAGGAGTCGCTCACCAGACCAGGTCGTCAGGCACCTGGTAGCGCGGATCGGCATAGGGATCGTCGCCGGCAGGCGCATCCGGGTCGACCCGCAAGGCCACGGCCTGCGGGAACACCGTTTCGGCCTCGGCCACGACGGAAGCGTCGACCAGCAGGTAGCGGCCATTGACCTGGACCACGCCCAGCTCGCCGGCATTGAGCGCAGTGAGCTGCGGTGCGGTGACGTATATCCGCTTGATCTTGCCGCCGTACTCGAAGTGACGGGCGATCTCGGCGGCCTCATCGTTCAGGCCCTTGCCCTGTAGGAGCTGCTCGAGCCTGGCCCGTGCTTCACGGCGCTGGCGCGCTTCTTCCTGCTTCTGCCGCTCCTCCTCGATGCGCTGGTTCTTCTCGTGCTGGGCGCGCAATGCGTAGGCCTTGCCCAGGTCCATCTCGCCGGACCTGGGCTGCGACGGGCCGGGGCCGCGCGGTCCGCGAGGCGTGCGCTCGCCTGCGCCACCGGGGCGCCCGGCGGGTTGCGGCTGCCCTCTGCCCTGCGGGCCACGCCGGTCGTGTGCGGGCCGGCCATGCGCGGGCTTGCCGTGCACGGGCTTGCCGGAGCCCCTGTGGTCGTTGCCTTCCCGGGATTTTCGCTCGGGCGGCGCCGGTGCCTTGAAGCCCAGGGTGAGCAGCTGGTCGCGGAGGGTATCGGTCATCTTCGTGGCGTGGGACGGTCGCAATGGCCGCGGATCGGGCCGGGAAATAGGAAAGTAGATCAGTAGTGCGGCGGCGGCGGTTCGCTGGCCGGATCGGAATACAGCGAACCGCGCAGGCCGCGCAGGTCGGCCAGGACCGCCTGCAGCAGGGCCTCGCTGCGCGCGCTTTCACGGCGCGCATCGGCCAGGGCCTCGCTCAGTTCGTTCAACGCGTGCTCCTGGAATGCGAGCCGCGTTTCCAGCTCCACCAGGCGCTGGTCCAGTCCGCTCTCGAGCGGACCGTCGCCGCCGAAGCCGGGCATGGGGATCTGTGCCGGGCTCATGGCGTGCGCACCGAGCGACCGCGGCCGATGCCGTAGTAGGCCAGGCCGGCGGCCTCGATCTCTTCGGGTTCGTACAGGTTGCGGCCGTCGAACACCACCGCGTCACCCAGTGCCGCGTGCAGCCGCGCGAAATCCGGGCTGCGGAATTCCTTCCATTCGGTCACCACCACCAGCGCATCGGCGCCGTCCAGCGCCGCGTGCGCCGAATCGCACAGGACCAGGCCCTCCTGCTCGCCGAAAATGCGCCGCGCCTCGTCCATCGCCTCGGGGTCGTAGGCACGGACCGTCGCGCCGGCTTCCCACAGCTGCGCCAGCAGCCGCCGGCTGGAGGCCTCGCGCATGTCGTCGGTGTTGGGCTTGAATGCCAGGCCCCACACCGCGAACACCTTGCCGCGCACGCCTTCGTCTTCCCCCCGGTCGTAGTGGTGCTGGACCAGTTCGAACAGCCGGCCTTTCTGCCGCTCGTTCACCGACTCCACAGCCTCGAGCAATTGAGGTGAGTAGCCGTGCTGCTCGGCGGTGCGCGCCAGTGCCTGCACGTCCTTGGGGAAGCACGAGCCGCCATACCCGGCACCGGGATAGATGAAGTGCCACCCGATCCGCGGATCGGAACCAATCCCCTTGCGCACCGCCTCCACGTCCGCCCCTACCCGCTCGGCGATGTTGGCCATCTCGTTCATGAAACTGATCTTGGTCGCGAGCATGGCGTTGGCCGCGTACTTGGTCAGTTCGGCCGAACGGACGTCCATCACCACGAAACGGTCGTGGTTGCGGTTGAAGGGCGCATACAGGCGACGCATCCGCGCCACCGCGGCCGGGTTGTCGGCGCCGATGATGATCCGGTCAGGACGCATGCAGTCGGCCACCGCAGCTCCCTCCTTCAGGAACTCCGGATTGGAGACCACGTCGAACGCCACGTCGGCGCCGCGCGCGGCCATCTCGGCGGCGATGGCATCGCGGACCCGATCGGCCGTGCCCACGGGCACGGTCGACTTGTCCACCACCACCACCGGTCGCTCGATGTGCCGGCCGATGGTGTGCGCCACGGCCAGCACGTACTTCAGGTCGGCGCTGCCGTCCTCGCCGGGCGGCGTGCCCACGGCAATGAACAGGATTTCGCCGTGCGCGACGGCGACGGCCGCATCGGTGCTGAAGTGCAGCCGGCCAGCCGCCTGGCTGGCGCGGACCATCGACTCCAGGCCCGGCTCGTAGATCGGGACCACGCCCTTCTTCAGGCCCTCGATCTTGGCCGCGTCAACGTCGACGCAGACCACGTCGTGGCCCACCGCGGCCAGGCAGGCCCCGGTGACCAGGCCGACATAGCCGGTGCCGAAGATCGCGACGCGCATTGCGGCGTGTGCCTGCCGGGAGGCTTACTGGGCGATGCCCAGCAGCTCCACGTCGAAGGTCAGGGTCGCGTTCGGGCCGATCTTGCCGCCCGCCGCGCCCTCCGGACCGTAGGCCAGGTCCGACGGGATCCAGAAGCGGTACTTCGCGCCCACCGGCATCAGCGACACGCCCTCGGTCCAGCCGGCGATGACGCGATTGAGCGGGAATTCGACCGGCTCGCCGCGCGCGTAGGAGCTGTCGAACACCGTGCCGTCGAGCAGCTTGCCCTCGTAATTGACCCGCACCGTGTCGCTGGCCAGCGGACGCTGGCCGCTGCCCTCGCGCAGGATCATGTACTGCAGGCCCGACGGCGTGCTGAGCACGCCCTTGGCGGAGCGGTTCTTGGCCAGGAACGCGGCGCCATCGGCGCGGTTCTTGTCCCCCGCACCCTTCTGCTTGCGGGTCATGAACGCCTGCATGGTCGCCATCGCGTCCTGCTCGTTCATCAGCGGCGTGCCGGTCTTGCCCAGGCTGGTACGCACGGCCTGCATCAGCACCGCCGTGTCGACTTCGTCCTTGAGCGGCTGCAGCGACGGACCCACCATGCTTCCACCGACCAGCAGGCCGACCTGCTCCTTCGACGGCACCGGCGGCTCGCTACCCGGCGGCATGCCCGGGACGCGCTGCCCGGAGCGCGCGGCCACCGCGGCCTGCAAGCCCATGTGGGTCGCCTGCGCCTGCTCCTCGGACAACAGCGGCTTGCCGCCGGCCAGCGCGTTGTCGATCCCGCGCTGCATGGCGGCGAAATCGATGTCCTGTGCGATCGGCTGGAACGAACGCGCCACGTCCAGGCCGATCGCGTAGCTCACCTTGTCCTTCTCGGTCGCCAGCGTCGTCTTGTCCTGTGCCACGGCAGTTCCCGCCATCATGCTTGCTCCCATCACCAGCGACGCCAGGGCGCCGCGCATGCGGTTGTTCATTCGTTGATTCCCTGAGGGGTTGTTCGGTCCACCGGCGAGGCCGGCGCGGCGCCATTGTCGCATGCGCGAAGTAGTACAGCGCCCGCCCTCAACGTTTCGGCGCAGGCGCCTTCAGCTCGCGCTCGATCGCCGCGACAAGCCCCGGATCCTCCGGCGTGACCTTGCTCGGCCAGTTGCCGACGACCCGTCCGTCGCGCGAGACCAGGTACTTGTGGAAGTTCCAGCCGGGCGACACGCCGGTGGCGTCATGCAGGCGACGGTACAGCGCGGTGGTTTCCGGACCGGTGACGTGCACCTTCTCGTACATCGGGAACTTCACCCCGTAGGTGAGCGTGCAGAACTCCTGGATCTCCTTTTCCGATCCCGGGTCCTGGCCGCGGAAATCGTTGGACGGGAAACCGAGCACGGAAAACCCTTCTGCCCCGTAGCGCTTCTGCAGCGCTTCCAGGCCTTCGAACTGCGGCGTATAGCCGCACTTGCTGGCGGTATTGACCACCAGCAGGACCTTGCCGCCCTGCTGGGCGTTCAGGTTGACCGCCGTCTTGGACGCCAGCGGGCGGTATTCCACATCCAGCAATGCCGGTGCAGCAGCGACCGCAGGCACGGCCACGACCAGCAACAAAGCCTTGAAAATCATTGACTTCAACGACATGGGGAGCTCCTGACGAAGAACGGCACCTATATAGGCCATCAGTTGGGCAGGTGATGGTTGACATGACGTGTTTAGGTGTTATAGTTGAATACAACACCAGTCATCCAACGCAGGACACCCGCATGAAACGCATCCTGTCAGCCCACCGCTCCTGGTTCATGGCCCTGGGCCTGGCCATGGTGGTCGTGGGAACGACCCGGTGGCTGCCCGACCACGATGGACGCCGTGGTGATTATGGACTCGCCGAGGCCGCCGCGACACGCGGCGACGCGGACCTGGACGCGGCCGCGGAGCGGCCGGCGCGCAGGCTCCGCGCCTCTTCGACCATGCCCTATTTCTCCTTTGCGCAGTCGCTGCGCTCACGGGGTTGACCATGAGTGACATCCAGTGGAGCGACGGCGCTCCCATCTACCGCCAGCTGAAGGACCGCGTGATCGCCATGATGCTGGACGGAATCCTGAAACCCGGCGAGGCCCTGCCTTCGGTCCGCCAGGTGGCCGCCGAGTACCAGCTCAACCCGATCACCGTCTCCCGCGCCTACCAGGAGCTGGCCGACGAGGGCCTGGTGGAGAAGCGGCGCGGCCTGGGCATGTTCGTGACCGAGGAAGCCTCCAAGCAGCTGCGCAGCAACGAGCGCGAGCGCTTCCTGAAGGACGAATGGCCGGCCGTCGCCGAGCGCATCCAGCGCCTGGGCCTGTCCGTGCAAGACCTGCTCAATCCTCTGGGGAACCACTGATGAACGCTGTCGCTCCCGAAACCCGAGGCACCGGCGCGGTCGTCACCGCCCGTGGCCTGCGCAAGGCCTACAAGAACAAGGTCGCCGTCTCCGGTGCCGATTTCGATATCGGCGCCGGCCGGATCGTCGGCCTGATCGGCCCCAACGGCGCCGGCAAGACCACCGCGCTCAAGGCGATCCTGGGCCTGACCCCGTTCGAGGGCCAGCTGACGGTGCTGGGCAAGGATCCGCGCACCCAGCGCGACGAGCTCATGAACGATGTCTGCTTCATCGCCGACGTGGCGGTGCTGCCGCGCTGGATGCGTGTAAGCGAGGCGATCGACTTCGTCGCCGGCGTGCACCCGCGCTTCGACCGGGCCAAGTGCGAGCGTTTCCTGGCCAACACCCAGCTGCACCCGAAGCTGCGCGTGCGCGAGATGTCCAAGGGCATGATCGTGCAGCTGCACCTGGCCCTGGTGATGGCCATCGATGCGCGCCTGCTGGTGCTGGACGAACCGACCCTGGGCCTGGACATCCTCTACCGCAAGCAGTTCTACCAGCGCCTGCTGGAGGATTACTTCGACGAGGAAAAAACCATCCTGGTCACTACCCACCAGGTCGAGGAGATCGAGCACATCCTCACCGACGTGCTGTTCATCCGCGACGGCCGGATGGTGCTGTCCTCGCCCATGGACGACGTGGCCGAGCGTTACACCGAAGTGCTGGTCGGCGCCGACCGGGTCGAAGCGGCGCGCGCGCTCAAGCCGATCGACGAGCGCGGCCTGCCGTTCGGCAAGACCGTACTGCTCTATGACGGCGTGCCGCAGACCCAGCTCGCCACACTCGGCGAAACCCGCAAGCCCGGTCTGGCCGACCTGTTCGTCGCCATCATGAAGGGGACCTACGCATGAACGCACTGAACCCCAGCCCCACCCACACCCCGCCGCACGACACGGCCAAGTTCAAGTGGCTGCTCAAGCGCGAGTACTGGGAGAACCGCGGCGGCTTCTTCTGGGCGCCGCTGATCACCGGCGCGATTATCGTCGGCCTGAACCTGATCCTGGCGGTAATCGGCAGCATTGCCGCGCGCCGCAGCATGGGCAGCAGCGGCTTCGTGTTCGACGACGGCACCGACGCGCACCAGATCGCCGACGCCCTGGGCGCGATGGGCGATGGCATGCTGCTCGGCGGCGTGCTGCTGGCCTGCGTCGTGCTGGCCTTCGTGGTCTTCTTCTACGCGCTCGGCTCGCTGTACGACGACCGTCGCGACCGCAGCGTCCTGTTCTGGAAGTCGCTGCCGGTCTCCGATTCGCAGATGGTCCTGTCCAAGGCCGCCTGGGCGCTGGTGCTGGCGCCGCTGTGGGCGATCGGCGTGGGCCTGCTGATCGGCGTGGCCCTGTGGGTGATCTCCGCGCTGACCATCACCGTCAACGGACTGCCCGCCGCCCATGCCGTGTTCACCCAGTCGCATCCGCTGCGCATCATCGGCGGCGTGCTGGCTTCGCTGCCGGTGTACATGGTGTGGGCGCTGCCGACCGTGGGCTGGCTGATGTTCTGCTCGGCCTGGGCGCGCTCCAAGCCGTTCCTGTGGGCGGTGCTGGTGCCGGTGCTGGTCTGCGTGGTGATCAGCATGATGACGATCCTGCCGGGCGTGGACATCGCCCACGACAAGGTCTGGTACACGGTGGTCTACCGCGGCCTGCTGAGCGTGGTGCCCGGTGGCTGGTACCCGGCGATCGGCGGCGTGGTGGATCCGTCGGTGCACATCAACACGCCCGACGACCTGTCCGGTGCGATCGACCTGACCCGCAGCTGGCATGCCTTCGCGACGGCGGACCTGTGGATCGGCGCGGTGATCGGCGTGGCCTTCATCGCCGCCGCGATCCGCCTGCGCCGCTGGCGCGACGAAGCCTGACCCGACACGTATCCGGAGACACACCATGCGCCCCACCCTGCTCGGACTGTTCGGCCTGCTCCTGATCGCCCCCACGGCGGCGCTGGCCGACGACCACTGCACCCATTCGGCCGCGCGCCAGCTCACCCTGGACCTGGCTGGCGTCAAAACGGTGCGCTTCGAGGTCAACCAGCACAACCTGGTGCTGCGCGCCGCGCCCGGCGGCAGCCACGAACTGAAGGGCCGCGCCTGCGCCAGCAAGCCGCAATGGCTGGACGACCTGACCGTCACCCAGGAAAAGAAGGGCGACACGCTGGTGGTGAAGGTGCGCCGCGAGAAGGAGGCAGGCCTGTCGAGCCTGTTCGGCGACAACTACGCCTGGCTGGACATCGCCGGCACGGTGCCCGACAGCGTGCTGGTCCAGCTCGATGTCGGCTCGGGCGACGCATCGCTGGACGGCGGCGCGGCGGCCAGCGCGGACGTGGGCTCGGGCGATGCCAAGCTGCGCGGCATCCGTGGCCTGGTGACCGCCAAGGTCGGTTCCGGCGACGTCGAACTCGACGGCGGCGGTTCGCTCAAGGTGCTTTCGATCGGTTCGGGCGATGTAAAGGCGCGCAACGTGGGTGGAGCAGCCGAAGTCGGCAGTATTGGCTCTGGCGACTTCAAGCTGGACGGCGCGCGTGGCGACGTGAAGATCGGCTCGATCGGCTCCGGCGATGCGGAACTGCGCAATGTCAGCGGCCGCGTGCGGGCCGAGTCGATCGGCTCGGGCAACCTGGAAGTGCGCGGCGCGGGCGCCCTGTCGGTCGGCTCGATCGGCAGCGGCGATGTCGACCACAGTGGCGTGACCGGTCAGATCGACCTGCCGCGCCGCGACTGAACCCCCCGGGAGAACGCCATGGAACGCACGCATATCCGTCGATCGCTGCTGCCGCTGCTGCTGGCAGGCCTGTTCCCGGTGGCCGCCCACGCAGCGCCGCCGCAGGAACGCAGCATCCAGGAAGAAATCAGCGCCGAGATGGCCGAGGCGCGCAAGGAAGTCCGCCGGGAACTGGCTACTGCCCGCGCAGAACTGCAGCAGGGCAACCTGGAAGTGGGACGGGACAACCTGAATTTCGGCAAGTCCGGCGAGCGCAAGCGCAAGGACGACGCGACCTTGCCCAAGGCGGAAATCACCCCGCTTGGCGACTTCCTGCTCGATGGCAAGGCGGTCGCCGTCAACGAACGACAGCGCAGGGAGCTGCTGGAATATCGCGGCCAGGTCATCGACATCGCGATGGCCGGCATCGACATCGGCGAACGCAGCGCGCAGATGGCCCTGGAGGCGGTCGACCGCGGCCTGTTCAGCCTGATGCTCAGCGCCATGACCGGCAGCCTCGAACGCAACCTTGAGAAGACGATCAAGGCTTCGATCGAACCCGGTGTCGTGCAGATCTGCCGCAGCCTCCCCGCTTTGCTGGACAGCCAGCAGCAGCTGGCCGCCAGCCTGCCGCAGTTCCGGCCGTACGCCACGCTCCAGGCCGACGATGTCCAGGACTGCGAAGACGAGATCCGCCGCGAATTCGCACTGAACTAGAGGAGAGGAACAGACCATGCGACATTTCCACGCTCTTGCCCTCGTGGCCATGCTGCCGCTCGCTGCCTGCGGCAGGGACGAACCGGCACCCACGCCCGCCGATGGCGGCAGCGCGGCTTCCGCCGCGACGGCGAACACGGCCCTGGGCCGGAAGATCCAGGAAGCGATGGCGCAGGCCAGCCGCAAGCTGGCGACCGAGAACATCCGCGTCGGCGAACAGTCCGACAAGCCCAAGGCCGAGATCAGCCCGCAGGGCGACTTCCTGGTCGATGGCAAGCCGGTCCCGGTCGACGACGCGCAGCGCAAGCTGCTGCTGGCCCATCGCGCCAACCTGGTGTCGGTCGCCCAGGCCGGCATCGCGGTCGGCATGCAGGGCGCGGACCTGGGGATCGAGGCGGCCACCGGCGCGCTGAAGAGCGTCTTCCAGGGCGACAGCGAGAAGTTTGGCCAGGAAATGGAAGCGCGCGGCAAGCAGATCGAGGTCGAGGCGCAGAAGATCTGCGAACGCCTGGCGCCGCTGCTCGCCTCGCAGCAGGCGCTGGCCGCCGCCCTGCCCGCCTTCCAGCCCTACGCGACGATGGACCAGGGCGACATCGACGAATGCGGCGAGGACGGCAACTTCAACGTCAACGTCGGCGGCGGATCAGACGACCTGACCGAGGTGGCTCCGGACGCTAAGCACAACATGGACGCAGCCGCCGAGGCCGACGCTGCCGCGGCGCGACCCGGGAACTGACCGGAACGCGCGCCGCCTGCTCATCGCTGCAGGCGGCCGCGCCGCCGCCGGGCTTCAGCCGCCACCACCGCCCGGCTTGCCATGGATGCCGCCCTTGGCCAGCACCGCCGGGTCGAGCAGCGCCGCCAGCGTCTTCGCCGGCAACCCGGTGACTTCGATCGCCACCTCCAGCACCGGCCTTCCTTGCTTGTAGGCCTGCTTGGCGATCGCCGCGCCCTTCTCATAGCCGATCACCGGATTCAGCGCGGTCACCAGGATCGGATTGCGCGCCAGCGCTTCGCGGATGCGCTCCGGCCGCACCTTCAGCCCGGCGATGGCCGAGTCGGCCAGCAGCGTGGACACGTTCGCCAGCAGGCCGATGGAATCGAGCAGGTTGGCTGCGATCAACGGCAAGGTCACGTTGAGCTGGAAGTTGCCGGTCTGGCCGGCGATGGTGATCGCGGTGTGGTGGCCGATCACCTGCGCGGCGACCATGACCGTGGCTTCCGGGATCACCGGATTGACCTTGCCCGGCATGATCGAACTGCCGGGCTGCAACGCCGGCAGCTCGATTTCGCCCAACCCGGCCAGCGGTCCGGCATTCATCCAGCGCAGATCATTGGCGATCTTGATCAGGGCCACCGCCAGCGCATTGAGCTGGCCGGACAGCTCGACCGCGTCGTCCTGCGCGGCCAGGCCCTCGAACTTGTCGGATGCGCTCTCGAAGCGGGTGCCCGACAGGACCGAAAGCGCCCGTGCCGCGCGCGCGCCGAAGCGCGGATCGGCATTGATGCCGCTGCCGATCGCGGTGCCGCCCAGCGGCAGGCGGCGCAGGCGCTTGAGGCTGTCGCCGATGCGCTCCTCGGCCGAGCGGAGCTGCGACGCCCACGCGCCGAACTCCTGTTCGAAGGTCAGCGGCATCGCATCCATCAGGTGGGTGCGACCGGTCTTGACCACCCGGCGCAGCTCGCGGCCGCGCTTCTCGATGGTCTTGCGCAGGTGCCGGAGCGCCGGCAGCAGGTCCTCGACCACGGCCAGCTGCGCCGACACGCGGATCGCGGTCGGAATGACGTCATTGGAACTCTGGCCCAGGTTGACGTGGTCGTTGGGATGGACCTGGCCCTTGCCAGCCTTGCCCGACGCATTGGCCAGCGCGGCGATCACCTCGTTGGCATTCATGTTCGACGAGGTGCCCGAACCGGTCTGGTAGATGTCCACCGGGAAGTGGGCGTCATGCGCGCCCGCAGCCACCTCGAGCGCCGCGGCGCGGGTGGCGGTGGCCACGTTCTTCGGTAAGAGGCCCAGCCCGGCGTTGACCTCGGCGGCCGCGGCCTTGACCAGGCCCAGCGCGCGGATGAAGCCGCGCGGCATCGGCCTGCCCGAAATCGGGAAGTTCTGCACCGCGCGCTGGGTCTGCGCGCCCCACAGGGCGTCGGCGGGCACCTGCAGCTCGCCCATGCTGTCGTGTTCGATGCGGGTGCGGGGACTGCCGGGCGCCGATGCGGCGGTGGACCGGCTGGCGCGCGGGGACGCCTTCGCACGGGGCCTTGCAGGGGTCTTGCTCATGACCGTCTCCAGCGGGGATGGACCACGGCGGGCGGCCGGTGACACCGGCGGCTGGCGGGGCAGCCAGCATACGCCAGGCCCCGATCCGGCCCGGCGCGTTAAACTTGAACGCTCCCTTCCGCCGCATCCCGCCCCCATGTCGGATTCCGCCCTGCTTGCCCTGTCCCCGCTCGACGGCCGCTACGCGTCCAAGGTCGACGCCCTGCGCCCGATCTTCTCCGAGTACGGCCTCATCCGCGCCCGGGTCAAGGTCGAGGTCGAATGGCTGCTGGCGCTCGCCGCCGAGCCGGGCATCGCCGAGCTGGCCGAATTTTCCGCCGCTGCGCAGCAACGCCTGCGCGCGCTGGCCGACGACCTCTCGGTCAACGACGCGGCGCGGGTCAAGGAGATCGAGCGCACCACCAACCACGACGTCAAGGCGGTGGAGTACCTGATCAAGGAGCGGCTGAAGGACGACGCCGGCGAGCTTGCCGAAGAGCTGGGGCCCGCGCTGGAATTCGTCCACTTCGCCTGCACCAGCGAGGACATCAACAACCTCAGCTACGCACTGATGCTGCGCGAGGCGCGCGACACGGTGCTGCTGCCGGCGCTGGACGGCGTCATCGCCCAGCTGCGCGCGCTGGCCGCGGCCCAGGCCGCCCAGCCGATGCTCTCGCGCACCCACGGCCAGACCGCCTCGCCAACCACCCTCGGCAAGGAAGTGGCCAATGTCGTGGCCCGCCTGGAACGCCAGCGCAGGCAGATCGCCGCGGTCGAGCTGACCGGCAAGATCAACGGCGCGGTCGGCAACTACAACGCCCATGCCATCGCCTATCCGGAAATCGACTGGCCGCTGTTCGCGCAGCGCTTCGTCGAGGGCCTGGGCCTGCCCTTCAACGCCTACACCACCCAGATCGAGCCGCACGACAACATCGCCGAACTGGGCGATGCGGTGCGCCGCGCCAACACCGTGCTGGTCGACCTGGCGCGCGACGTGTGGGGCTACATCTCGCTGGGCTACTTCAGGCAGAAGCTCAAGGAAGGCGAGATCGGCTCCTCGACCATGCCGCACAAGGTCAACCCGATCGACTTCGAGAACGCCGAGGGCAACTTCGGCATCGCCAACGCGCTGTTCGAGCATTTCTCGGCCAAGCTGCCGATCAGCCGCTGGCAGCGCGACCTGACCGACTCCACCGTGCTGCGTGCGCTGGGCACCGCGTTCGGCCACACCCAGGTCGCCCTGGACTCGCTGGGCAAGGGCCTGGGCAAGCTGACGGTCAATCCCGAACGCCTGGAAGCCGACCTCGACGCGGCCTGGGAAGTACTGGCCGAGGCGGTGCAGACGGTGATGCGCCGGCACGGCCTGCCCAACCCGTACGAACAGCTCAAGGCGCTGACCCGCGGCCAGGGCATCGACGCGGAGGCGATGCGCGGCTTCGTCGCCTCGCTGGACCTGCCGGAAGATGCACGTGCGCGCCTGCAGGCGCTGACGCCCGCTGCCTACACCGGCCTGGCCGAACGCCTGGCGCGCGCGCTGTGAAGGTGCGGACGCTCGCCATCGCGGCCGTCGCGCTGCTCGCGCCCTTCGCCGTGCGTGCCGGTGCCACGAGCGCAGCCAGCCCCGCGCCTGCGCCGGCCTGCGCCGCCGACGCCGGCTGGGACGATCCGTCCCCGCCCTACCACCTGCACGGCGACACCTGGTTCGTCGGCACCTGCGGCATCACCGCGCTGCTGGTGACCTCCCCGCAGGGTCACGTGCTGCTCGATGGCGGCACCGCCAAGGGTGCCGCACTGATCGAGGCGAACATCCGCGCCGCGGGCTTCCGGGTCGAGGACGTGCGCTACATCGTGGGTTCGCACGAGCATTTCGACCATGCCGGCGGCATTGCCGCCTTGCAGAAGGCCAGCGGCGCGACCGTGGTCGCGCGCGAGCCGGCCGCCGTGGTGCTCGAGAGCGGCCGCAGCGGCCGCGAAGACCCGCAGTTCGCAATGCTCGACGCCATGGCGCCCGTCGCAGGCGTGCGCCGCATCGGCGATGGCGAGGAGCTGTCGCTGGGCGGCTGGCGCCTGACCGCGCATGCCACACCCGGGCACTCGCCCGGCGGCACCAGCTGGACCTGGCGCTCCTGCGAGAACGGCGCCTGCGCCGACATCGCCTACGTGGACAGCCTCACCGCGATCTCCGACGACGAATGGCGTTTCAGCGACCATCCGGACTACGTGGCAAGCCTGCGCCGCACGCTCGACGCGGTCGCCGTCCTGCCCTGCGACATCCTGGTCACGCCGCATCCGTCCGCCAGCGACCTGTGGTCGCGACTGGGTCCGGGCGCCCGCCAGCCGCTGGCCCAGGAAGGCGCGTGCCGTGCCTATGCCGGCAAGGCGCGCGAGCGCCTCGACAAGCGCCTGGCCGACGAAGCCACCACCCCGCCACAACGCTGATCCCCGCCGCCGCCGACGCGATCCGACATGCAGCTGCTGATCAACATCGACGTCGACGACCTGGCCCGCGCCGAGGCGTTCTATCGCGACGCGTTCGGCCTGGCGGCCGCGCGGCGCTTCGGCGATGGCGGCCTCGAAATGACCGGTGCACCGGTGCCGTTCTACCTGCTGCGCAAGGAGGCCGGCAGCGAAGGCGCCGCCGGTTCGTCGCGCAATTATCGGCGCCACTGGTCGCCGATCCACCTGGACCTCGTGGTCGAGGACCTGGACGCCGCCCTGGCCCGCGCGACTGCCGCCGGCGCCCGCACCGAAGGCGAAGTGCGCGAAGCCGCCTGGGGCCGCATCGTGCAGCTGGCCGACCCGTTCGGGCACGGCTGGTGCCTGCTCCAGTTCCTCGGCCGCGGCTACGACGAGATCGCCACATGACTCCCCGCACCAAGAAGACCTCCATCGAGCCGCCATTCGAGATCGATGCCGCGCGGCTGCCGCCGCTGGGCATGGATCCGGCCGCGTTCCTGCGCGACTACTGGCACAAGCGCCCCCTGCTGATCCGCAATGCCTTCCCCGGGCTGCAGGCCCCGCTGCAGCCCGAGGACCTGGCCGGCCTGGCCTGCGAAGAGGGCGTGCTGGCACGGCTGATCTCGCACGACCGTGCCAGCGGTGCCTGGAATGTGCGCCATGGCCCGTTCGCCGAGGAGGATTTCCCCGGCCTGCCCGACCACGACTGGACCCTGCTGGTCCAGGACGTCGACAAGTGGGATGCCGATGTCGCCGCCCTCCTGGCGCAATTCCGTTTCCTGCCACGCTGGCGCATCGACGACGTCATGGTCAGCTTCGCCGCCACCGGCGGCTCGGTCGGCGCCCATGTCGACCACTACGACGTGTTCCTGCTGCAGGCACAGGGCCATCGCCGCTGGCAGATCGACGCGAGCGTGGCGATGGGCCAAGCCGCGCCGGACCTGGACTTCCAGGACGAGGTGCCGATCAAGCTGCTGCGGAAGTTCGATCCGACCCACGACTGGGTGCTGGGCCCGGGCGACATGCTCTACCTGCCGCCTTTGGTACCGCACCACGGCGTCGCCGAGGATGCGTGCCTGACCTGTTCGATCGGCATGCGCGCACCGGCCGCGTCCGAACTGATGGGCGACTGGCTGGATGAAGTGCTGCTCGGCGCCGACGAGTCCGTCCGTTACCACGACGAGGACCTGCTCGTGCCGGCCGATCCCAACGAGATCGACGTGGACGCGATGAACCGGGTGGTCGAAGCGCTCAACGCGATCCGGATGAACGACCCGGACCGCCTCGGCGACTGGTTCGGCCGCTTCATCACCACCTACCGCGCCGCCGGCGAGGTCATGCCGCGCGGCGACGAGCGTCCCCGGATCGAGCTGGAGTGGGACCTGACCCGCGGGGCGGTGCTGCAGCGCCATCCGTGGTCGCGGATGGCCTGGCGGCGCACCCGCGACGACGCCAGCCTGTTCTGCAGCGGGCGGGCGCTGCCATTGCCGGTCGCCGACGCGCGCCTGCTGGCCGACGCCCAGGCGCTCGACGGCGCGCTCTGGTCGCAGCTCTCGCCGGACGGTCGCGAGGCCGCCCACGCCCTGTACCAGGCCGGCCACTACGCCCTGCTGGTCGAAGACCCGGACGCGGACTACGACGCATGACCGCTGGTTTCACCATCGCCACCGTCGACTACGCACGCGACCACGCGCGGGTGCACGCGGTGCGCGAGGTGGTCTTCGTGCAGGGGCAACAGGTTCCCGTCGAACTGGAACGCGACGCGCTGGACCCGCTGTGCTTCCACGTCCTGGCCGTGGACGCCGACGGCCAGGCGCTGGGCACGGCCCGACTGACGCCCGACCGGCGGATCGGGCGCATGGCCGTGCTGGATGCGCACCGCGGCAAGGGCATCGGCGAGGCGATGCTGGCGGCGCTGGTCGCCGAAGCCCGGCGCCGCCAGTGGCCGGAGGTCTCCATGCACGCCCAGCTCCACGCGCTGCCGTTCTACGCCCGCGCCGGCTTCGTTCCCTCCGGCCCCTCCTTCGTGGAGGCCGGCATCGACCATCGCGAAATGCGCCGCCGCCTGCCCGGCTCAAGCCCGATCGAGGACGCCATGGGCGCCGCCGCGGTGCTGGTCGCCCTGGCCGGCCACGCACGACGCGACCTGGGCGTCTACAGCCGGGCCATGGATCCGGGGCTGCTCGATCGCATGGACGTGCTTGAAGCCCTGCGCCGCTTCGCGGTAAGCGGCGGGGAACGCCGGGTCCGGGTGCTGCTGCAGGATGCGGCCACGCCGCAGCGCAATGGCGCGCCGTTGCTGCCGCTGGCCCAGCGCCTGCCCAGCGTGTTCGCCTTCCGCGAGGTCCGCGACCCGGTCGACGCCCGCTATCCCTCGGCCTACGCCTTCAACGATACCGGTGGCGCCTGCTTCCGCCCGCTGGGCCACCGCTTCGACGGCGAAGGCGGCGTGGACGACGCACCGCTCGCCCGGCGCCTGCAGCTGGACTTCGATCGCATCTGGGAGCGTTCGCGGCCCTGCACCGAGTACCGCACGCTCTAGCACGGCCCGTGCTGTCGCTGCGGCAGGTGGCGAACGCGTACGCAGGCGGCGAGCCGACCCGGGCAGGCCCCTGCATGGATGCCACGCAACGGTGTATTCCGTGGACCGGGCGCGGGACAGCGCAGGGCGAATCGCGAACCCGCGGCGAATCGGTGCACACGGAGTGTGAACAGGCGCACCACGCGTGCCTCGACGGGCGTGGATCGGCCATTCGTCTAGGTCCCTGAACGGGCGATGGGGGTTATACTTTTGCGGCTGTCACGCCCGCTCCGGCGGGCCTGGGGCCAATACCGGCCCGTCCCCCCTCCAGACGCGACCATCGTGGACAACCTACTCAAGCAGTTTGCACAGTCTTCGCTACTCGGCAGCAATGCCGCCTTCATCGAGGACCTGTACGAGCAGTACCTGGTCTCCCCCGAAAGTGTCGATCCGAAGTGGAAAAGCTACTTCGACGGGTTCAAGGGCCGCGAGGCCGGTGATATCCCGCACTCGGCCGTCATCGCCCACGTCGCGCAGGCCGCCCGCCAGGCCGCCAACAACGGCCATGCGACCGCCCCGTCCGCCGGCGACGAGCGCGAGCGCAACGTCGGCCGCCTGATCACCGCCTACCGCTCGCGCGGCCACCTCGGCGCCCAGGTCGACCCGCTCGCCCTGACCCCGCCGATGAACCCGCCGGACCTGGGCCTGGGCTTCCATGACCTGTCCGAGCGCGACCTGGACAGCGAGTTCAGCACCGGCGGCCTGGCCGGCCAGCCGCGGATGAAGCTGCGCGACCTGCTCGCCCGGCTCAAGGCGACCTACACCGGCCCGATCGGCGCCGAGTTCATGCACATCCCGGAGGTCGAGCAGCGCCAGTGGCTGTACCAGCGCCTGGAGCTGGCCGGTGGCGACTACAACCTCAGCGCCGAGACCCGCCAGCGCGTGCTGGAGCGGCTGACCGCCGCCGAGGGCCTGGAGCGCTACCTGCACACCAAGTACGTCGGCCAGAAGCGCTTCTCGCTGGAAGGCGGCGATTCGCTGATCCCGCTGCTGGACACGGTGATCCGCCAGTCCGGCGTGGACAAGGTCAAGGACATCGTGATCGGCATGGCCCACCGCGGCCGCCTCAACGTCCTGGTCAACACCCTGGGCAAGAACCCGCGCAAGCTGTTCGACGAGTTCGAGGGCAAGTTCGAGCACGACGCGCTGGCCCACGCCGGCGACGTGAAGTACCACATGGGCTTCTCGGCCGACCTCGCCACCCCGGGCGCGCCGGTGCACCTGGCCCTGGCCTTCAATCCTTCGCACCTGGAGATCGTCGACCCGGTGGTCGTCGGCTCGGTGCGTTCGCGGCAGGAGCGCCGCGGCGACGACGAGCGCCGCCGCGTGCTGCCGGTCGTGATCCACGGCGACGCCGCGTTCGCCGGGCAGGGCGTGGTCATGGAGCTGTTCCAGATGTCGCAGGCGCGCGGCTTCGCCGTCGGCGGCACCGTGCACGTGGTGGTCAACAACCAGGTCGGCTTCACCACCAGCAACAAGGAAGATGCCCGCTCCACGATGTACTGCACCGACGTGGCCAAGATGGTCGGCGCACCGGTCTTCCACGTGAATGGCGACGATCCCGAAGCGGTGGTGTTCGTGGCCAAGCTGGCCTACGAGTTCCGCCAGCAGTTCCGCAAGGACGTGGTCATCGACCTGGTCTGCTACCGCCGCCACGGCCACAACGAGGCCGACGAGCCGGCGGCGACGCAGCCGGTGATGTACCAGACCATCCGCAAGCACCCGACCACGCGCGAGCTCTACGCCGCCAGGCTGGAAAAGGCCGGCGTGATCGCCGCCGACGCCGGCAAGGCGCTGGTCGACGCGTACCGCGACAAGCTCGACGCCGGTGAGTACACCACCGAGCTGGCCGGTTCCAAGCCGGAAGACTACGAGCTGACCATCGACTGGTCCAAGTACCTGTCGGGCACGCTGTCCGATACGGTCGACACCAGGGTCAAGAAGGGCACGCTGGTCCAGCTGGCCAAGATCATCAACACGATCCCGCAGGGCGTGTCGCTGCATCCGCGCGTGGCCAAGATCTACGACGACCGCCTGAAGATGACCGCCGGCGAGATCGGCGGCGACTGGGGCTTCGCCGAGAACCTCGCCTACGCCACCCTGCTGTCCGAGGGTTACGGCCTGCGCCTGGTCGGCCAGGACGCCGGCCGCGGCACGTTCTTCCACCGCCATGCGGTGCTGCACGACCAGAAGACCGACAGCTACTATCTGCCGCTGCGCCAGCTGGTGGAAAGCCCGGAACAGGCCACGATCATCGACTCGCTGCTCAGCGAAGAGGCGGTGATGGCATTCGAGTACGGCTTCTCCACCACCGACCCGAACACGCTGGACATCTGGGAAGGCCAGTTCGGCGACTTCGCCAATGGCGCCCAGGTCGTGATCGACCAGTTCATCGCGTCGGGCGAGGCCAAGTGGGGCCGCATTTCCGGCCTGACCCTGCTGCTGCCGCACGGCTACGAGGGCCAGGGCCCGGAGCACAGCTCCGCGCGTCTGGAGCGCTTCCTGCAGCTGTGCGCGCTGGAGAACATGCTGGTCTGCGTGCCGACCACGCCGGCGCAGTGCTTCCACATGCTGCGCCGCCAGCTGAAGATGAGCACCCGCAAGCCGCTGATCGTGATGTCGCCCAAGTCTTTGCTGCGCCACAAGCTGGCCGTGTCGAGCCTGGACGAGCTGGCCAACGGCGAGTTCCAGCACCTGATCCCGGACACCAGCGCCGACCCGAAGAAGGTCAAGCGCGTAGTCGCCTGCTCGGGCAAGGTCTATTACGACCTGCTCGAGGACCAGCAGAAGCGCGGCCAGGACAATGTCGCCATCGTCCGCATCGAGCAGCTGTACCCGTTCCCGCGCGAGGCGCTGGGCACCGTGCTGCAGACCTACGCCAAGGCCACCGAGGTGGTCTGGTGCCAGGAAGAGCCGCAGAACCAGGGTGCCTGGTACCAGATCAAGCACCACCTGCAGGCTTGCCTGGCCAAGGGCCAGGCCCTGAGCTACGCCGGCCGCACCCGCTCGCCCTCGCCGGCCGTCGGCCATTTCGCCGACCACGTCGAAGAGCAGCTGAAGCTGGTTGCCGACGCGCTGGTCAATCCGCCCGGCAACCAGATCGTCGCCGAATAAACCTTCGCCCTGTTTGCCCTACGCATAACGAATCAAGGACGCCCCATGGCCACCGAAGTCAAAGTTCCGGTCCTTCCCGAATCCGTCTCCGACGCCACCATCGCCAGCTGGCACAAGAAGGCCGGCGACGCGGTGAAGCGCGACGAGAACCTGGTGGACCTGGAGACCGACAAGGTCGTGCTTGAGGTCCCCTCGCCGGTCGACGGCGTGCTGAAGGAAATCAAGTTCAAGGAAGGCGACACGGTGACCAGCCAGCAGCTGCTGGCGATCATCGAGGAAGGCGCATCTGTTGCCAGTGGCGCAGCCGCTGCCGCCCCGGCCGCCGCCAAGCCGGCCGCGGGCGCCGAGGAAGTGCAGCCCAAGGCCGCCGCCGCCAAGGCCGAAGCCGCCGCTCCCGCCTCGACCAAGCCGGCTCCGGCTTCGGGCAGCGAACTGCCGCCGGGCGCGCGCTTCACCGCCGCCAAGGAAGGCATCGATCCGTCGCAGGTCGACGGCACCGGTCGTCGCGGCGCGGTGACCAAGGAAGACCTGGTCAACTACGCCAAGAGCGGCGGCGCCGGCAAGGCCGGCGGCGCACGCCCGGAAGAGCGCGTGCCGATGACCCGCATCCGCACCCGTATCGCCGAACGCCTGATGCAGTCGAAGAACTCGATCGCGATGCTGACCTCGTTCAACGAGGTCAACCTGGCCAAGGTGTCGGCCGCGCGCAAGGAGCTGGGCGAGGACTTCCAGAAGGCCCACGGCATCAAGCTGGGCTTCATGAGCTTCTTCGTGAAGGCTGCGGCCAACGCGCTGCAGCGCTTCCCGGTCATCAACGCCTCGGTCGACGGCAGCGACATCATCTATCACGGCTACGCCGACATCTCGATCGCCGTGTCGACCGAGAAGGGCCTGGTGACGCCGGTGCTGCGTAACGTGGAACGCATGGGCTTCGCCGACATCGAGCAGGGCATCGCCGATTACGCCAAGAAGGCACGCGACGGCAAGCTCGGCCTGGACGACCTGCAGGGCGGCACCTTCACCATCACCAATGGCGGCACCTTCGGTTCGCTGATGTCCACGCCGATCGTCAATCCGCCGCAGAGCGCGATCCTGGGCATGCACACCATCAAGGAGCGCCCGATCGCCGAGAACGGCCAGGTCGTGATCGCGCCGATGATGTACATCGCGCTGTCCTACGACCACCGCATCATCGACGGCAAGGATGCGGTGCAGTTCCTGGTCGACATCAAGAACCAGCTCGAGAACCCGAACCGGATCCTGTTCGGGCTTTAAGCACGACCGCCCTCCTCCCACGCGGAGGAGGGTCTTTCGCCAGGGCTGGCGGAACACGCGCTCCATTCCGGCTCCACCGCCCTGCCGCACTCTCCATGCCCCCGACGGGGCTGCTTCCCGCGACGGGGAGCGAACGGCAAAGGAACTGGAAATGGCTGAACAATTCGACGTCGTCGTCATCGGTGCCGGCCCGGCCGGCTACCACGCCGCGATCCGTGCCGCGCAGCTGGGCCTGAAGACGGCCTGCATCGACGCGGCGCTGGGCAAGGACGGCAAGCCGGCGCTCGGTGGCACCTGCCTGCGCGTGGGCTGCATCCCGTCCAAGGCGCTGCTGGATTCCACGCACCAGTACTGGAACATGCAGCACCAGTTCGGCCAGCACGGCATCAGCTTCAAGGATGCGCAAATGGACGTGCCGAAGATGGTCGCCCGCAAGGACGCCATCGTGAAGCAGTTCACCGGCGGCATCGCAATGCTGTTCAAGGCCAACAAGGTCACCGCGTACTACGGCTTCGGCACGCTGCAGCCGGGCAACGTGGTCAAGGTCAAGCAACATGACGGCGCCGAAGTCGAGCTGAAGGCCACCAACGTCATCATCGCCGCCGGTTCGGACTCGATCGAGCTGCCGTTCGCCAAGTTCGACGGCGAGAACATCGTCGACAACGTCGGCGCGCTGGACTTCACCGAAGTGCCCAAGCGCCTGGCCGTGATCGGCGCCGGCGTCATCGGCCTGGAGCTGGGCAGCGTGTGGCGTCGCCTCGGCGCCGAGGTCACCGTGCTCGAAGCCCTGCCCGACTTCCTGCCCGCCGCCGACGCCGAAGTGGCCAAGCTGGCCGCCCGCGAGATGAAGAAGGAAGGCCTGGACATCAAGCTGGGCGCGAAGGTATCCAAGGCCGAGGTCGTGCCGTCCAAGGGCGCCGGCAAGGGCAAGAAGAAGGAAGTGGCGATCGCCTACGCCGACGCATCCGGCGAGCAGTCGCTGGTGGTGGACAAGCTGCTGGTGGCCGTCGGCCGCCGCGCCGCGACCAAGGGCCTGCTGGCCGAAGGTACCGGCGTGCAGGTCAACGAGCGCGGCCAGGTCGTGGTCGACGAGCACTGCCACACCGGCGTCGATGGCATCTGGGCGGTCGGCGACTGCGTGCGCGGGCCGATGCTGGCGCACAAGGGCTTCGAGGAAGGCATCGCCGTCGCCGAACTGATCGCCGGCCTGCCCGGCCACGTCAACCTCGACACCATCCCCTACGTGATCTACACCGCCCCGGAGATCGCCTGGGTCGGCAAGACCGAGCAGCAGCTCAAGGCCGAGGGCGTGCCGTACAAGACCGGCAGCTTCCCGTTCGCCGCCGTCGGCCGCGCCGTGGCCATGGCCGAGCCAGTCGGCTTTGCCAAGGTGATCGCGCATGCCGAGACCGACCGCGTGCTCGGCCTGCACCTGATCGGCCCGAACGTGTCCGAACTGGTCCACGAAGGCGTGCTGACCATGGAGTTCAATGGTTCTGCCGACGACCTGGCGCGCATCTGCCACGCCCACCCGTCCCTGTCCGAAGCGATCCACGACGCGGCCATGGCGGTGGACAAGCGCGCGATCCATAAAGCCAACTGAGTTGGCTTTATGGATGGAGGACATTCAAGATCGAATGTCCTCCATGGAACTGCCATCCCCGCCATTTCGCGCCGCTGGCGCGAACCGCCCCCGACTCGGGGGCTATGGCCAGGAGCCGTCGGAGATCGGCGCCTCGTGGAAGCCGCCATCCCCGCCGTCGCGCGCCTTTGGCGCGGACCGCCCCCGACTCGGGGGCTACGGCACAACGAAGCCGGGTGATGCCCGGCTTTGTCGTTCCACAAGCACAGCAACCGATCACAGAGGGTGACCATGGCTTCGAACGGACTGCCGCATCGCGTGACCGCCGGCCTCTACATCGCCGCCGGCGTGATGTTCATCGCCGGCGCGGTCGCCAGCCAGCGGCTTGCCTTCGGTGGCGTCGGCGTGGCCTTCATCGTATTGGGCGTCGCCATCGTGGTGCGCCAGCGCAAGTCGAAGAACTGATCGGGCAACGAAGGACATCGGCATGAAATCGATCTGCGTCTACTGCGGCTCCAACTCCGGCAGCAAACCGGCCTACACCGAGCGCGCGATCGCCCTGGGCGACCGCATCGCCCGGGAGGGCCTGCGCCTGGTCTATGGCGGCGGCAACGTCGGCCTGATGGGCACGGTCGCCAATGCGGTGCTGGCGGCGGGCGGCCAGGTCACCGGCGTGATTCCCAAGCAGCTGGCCGACTGGGAAGTGGCGCACCGCGGCCTGACCGAACTTGAGATCGTCGGCTCCATGCACGAACGCAAGTCGCGCATGTTCGACCTGTCCGACGCCTTCGTCGCCCTGCCCGGCGGCTTCGGCACGATGGAAGAGATCTTCGAGATGCTGACCTGGCGCCAGCTGGGCATCGGCAGCAAGCCCTGCGCCTTCCTCGACGTCGAAGGCTTCTACGCCCCGCTGATCGGCATGATCGACAGGATGGTCGACGAGCGCTTCCTGCATCCCGACCAGCGCGCGGACCTGTGGTACGGCAACGACCTCGAGGCGATGCTGGCGTGGATGCGGGGGTATGAGCCGGCGCAGGCGTCAAAGTGGATCGACGAGAAGCGACGCGACGCGATGCGATGAGGCCGCAGGCGCGTGGCGACGCGCCAGACGCCGCCCGCGCCCCCCTGCAATCCCGGCGCGGATCGACGAGAAGCGACGCGACGCGATGCGATGAGGCCGCAGGCGCGTGGCGACGCGCCAGACGCCGCCAGCGCCCCCCTGCAATCCCGGCGCGGCGCGACCTTTATCCGGACCTCCTCTGCCCGCTTTGATTTCCGCGGGCGAGGCGGCAAGAATCTAGGCACTGGGTCCCGGCGTTCCCCGGGACGACGGAGTTCCACGCATGACCATCCCCGCCTCCTTCCCCGCTTTCCGCATCCGCAACGATGACGCCGGCTACCGCAGCGGTATCGAAGCGTTGTCGCTGGACGAGCTGTCGCCCGGCGAAGTGGTGGTCAAGGCCGAATGGTCCTCGGTCAACTTCAAGGACGCGCTGGCCGGCACCGGCCAGGGCAAAATCCTGCGCCGCTTTCCGCTGGTCGGCGGCATCGATGTCGCCGGCCACGTGGTCGCCTCCACCGATCCGAAGTTCCGCGAAGGCGATCCGGTCCTGGTCACCGGCTGCGGCCTGAGCGAAACCCGCGATGGCGGCTACGCGGCCTATGCGCGCCTGCCGGCCGAATGGGTCGTCGCCCTGCCCCGCGGACTGGACCTGCGCCAGGCCATGATCCTGGGCACCGCCGGCTTCACCGCCGCGCTGGCGCTGTACCGCATGCGCGAGAACCGCCAGCGCCCGGAGCTGGGCCCGCTGGCCGTCACCGGCGCCACCGGCGGCGTGGGCTCCCTGGCGGTGGCGATCTTCAGCCGCGCCGGCTACCAGGTGCATGCGATCAGCGGCAAGGCCGACCAGGCCGGTTACCTGAAGTCGCTCGGCGCAAGCGAAGTGCTCGGCCGCGACGCGCTGGATGCGAAACGGCCCCTGGAATCGATCCGCTTCGGCGGCGGCCTGGACAACGTGGGTGGGCCGATGCTGGTCAGCCTGCTGGCGCAGACCGCCGCCTACGGCAACGTCGCCGCCGCGGGGCTTGCGGCCACGCCTTCGCTGGAGGCGCTGACGGTGATGCCCTTCATCCTGCGCGGCGTTTCCCTGCTCGGAATCGGATCGGCCGGCACGGCGCGCGACATCCGCGACGACATCTGGGCGCTGCTGGCGGACGAATGGAAGCCGGTGCAACTCGACGCCATCTGCACCCGCGAGGCGACGCTGCAAGACCTGCCGGCCGTGTTCGACACCATGCTTGCCGGCGGCTCGCTGGGCCGCACGGTGGTCCGCCTGCCTGCGTAGACCGCTCCCGCTGACAGCGGATTCAGTCCTGAAGCAGCGGATACACCCGCACGTAGTCGACCTCCATCCATGCCGGGAACGCGGACTCGTCGACGCCCTGCGCACCGCCCCAGTCGCCGCCGACGGCCAGGTTCATCAGCAGGTGGAAGGGCTGGTCGAACGGCCAGGAATCCGGGCCGGTGCCTTCGTTGGCGAACTCGAACACCGGCGCGTCGTCGATGTAGCCGCGGATCCAGTCCGGGGTCCAGTCCACCCGGTAGCGATGGAATTCGCTGCTGTGGCTGTCGACATGCGCCTGCTTGCCGCGCTGGGTCTTGATCTTGTGGTTGTAGGCCTGCGTATGCACGGTGACGTGGACCTGGCCGGGGTCGTAGCCCACGTGCTCCATGATGTCTATCTCGCCCGAGCGCGGCCATCCGCCATGGCGGTTCTCGGTCGGCAGCATCCACAGCGCGGCCCAGGTGCCGCGGCCGACCGGCAGCCGCGCGCGGAACTCGATGCGTCCGTACTGGAAGTCGCCCTTGCCGCGCGAGACCAGCCGCGCCGAGGTATACGGGTTCTTTCCCGCCCTCTGCCTGCGCGCGACGATGGTCAGCAGGCCATCGGCGACGAACGCATTGGCCGGCTTGTCGGTGTAGTACTGAAGTTCGTTGTTGCCCCAGCCCTTGCCGCCGAGGTCGTAGCCCCACTTCGCCGGATCGGGCTGGCCGTCGCCGTCGAATTCGTCCTGCCACGAAGGCGTCGATGCGAACGTCCAGGCCCGCGCCTGCGCGCCGGCACCGTCTTCGGCCTGCGCCGCCAGAGCCAGCATCACGCCCAGCAGGCACAGCACCCGCCCCATTCTCGCGATCGGACCCATGCGCTGCTTCCCCCTGATGGAATCCCCCGATTCTAGGCACGCGCCGCTGCCCGGCGAAGCTGCAGCGCAGCGAGGCGGGTCGCTGCGTCGCAGCGGGTGCCCGGCGGTGGCGGCGTTTACCCTTGCAGGCATGATCGATCCCCCCATGCGCATGCATGGCCCGCGAATGGCCGCCCTCCTGCTTGCTTCGGCATGCGCTTTCCCGCACCTCGTCGTTGCCGGCGCGCCGCCGGTCACAGGCGTGGCAGCGGGCTCGCCCGCGGAGGTCTCCAGCGCGCGCCCCGCACTCCTGGTGTTCACCCGTACCGCTGGCTGGCGCCATGACTCGATTCCGCAGGCGGTCGCCACGCTGCGCGACCTCGCCGACCAGGCCGGGTTCGACATCGTCCACAGCGAGGATCCGGCGATGTTCGACGATGCCCGCCTGCCGGGCTTCCGTGCGGTGCTGTTCGCCAACACCACCGGCGAGGTGCTCGATCCTGTGCAACGCGCAGCATTCGAGCGCTATGTCGCCGCCGGCGGCGCGTTCATGGGCGTGCATTCCGCCGCCGATACCGGCAAGCAGTGGCCGTGGTACGGCGACCTGGTCGGCGCCTGGTTCAAGGGCCACCCACCCGGCCTGCAGGCAACCGAGGTGCGCTTCGAATCCGGTCGCGGGCCCGATGGCCTGCAACGCTGGCGCGTCAGCGACGAGATCTACAACTACCGACGCAATCCACGCGCGGGCGTGGACGTGATCGCCACCGTGGACGAATCGACCTATGCCGGCGGGACCATGGGCGCGGATCATCCGATCGCGTGGTGCCACCGTGCCGCCGGGGGGCGTGCGTGGTACACCGGCCTCGGCCACGATCCAGCACTGTATGCCGACCCGGTATTCCGCGCGCACCTGCTGCGCGGCCTGCGCTACGCCACGGGCCTGTCGGGCGACTGCTAGGGACCCATTCCGGGGCCGCAATGTGCGCATGGTCAATCTTCGTGGCGGCGCCGGGGCCGCGGGAGGCTTCCGGCGGCTTCACGCAACGTCTACACTCCGGCGCAGGGGAAATACCGGGGGACGCACCATGGCACGCATCCTGATCGTGGACGATTCGCCATCCCAGCTCATGGGAATCCAGCGCATCGTCGAGAAGCTCGGCCACGAAACGCTCACCGCCGAAGACGGCGCTGCGGGCGTGGAGGTGGCCAAGGCGCAATTGCCCGACCTGATCCTGATGGACGTGGTGATGCCCAACCTCAACGGGTTCCAGGCCACCCGCACCCTGAGTCGCGAAAGCACCACGCGCGACATCCCGGTGGTGCTGGTGACCACCAAGGACCAGGACACCGACCGCATGTGGGGCATGCGCCAGGGCGCGCGCGCCTACCTGACCAAGCCGTTCTCGGAAAGCGACCTGTCGGACGTGATCGGCCGCCTGCTCGGCGACGAAGCCGGGCTCGTACCCGAGGCCTGAGGCCGGCTTACTCGCCGTCGCCGAATGCGGCGCCCAGGTCGCGATAGGCCTGGCGCTGCGCCTCGTTGCCCGGCGCCGGCGCCTGCACCTCAAGCTCCACGATCTGGTCGCCCGGCGTGTCGCCCGGCAGGCCGCGTCCACGCAGGCGCAGCTTGCGACCGGCATCGGAGCCGGCCGGAATCTTCAGCTCCACCGGCCCGCCCAGGGTCGGCACGCTCACCGTCGTTCCCAGCGCCGCGTGCCAGGCCGGCACGGGCAGCGTGTGCAGGATGTTGCGCCCGTCCACTTCGAACTGCGGGTGGGCCTGGTACTCGATCTCCAGCAAGAGGTTGCCGCCGCCGTTGCCCTGGCCGGAGAGGCGGATCGCCTGGCCGGCGCGGATGCCCTTGGGGACCTTCACTTCCAGCTGCCGGCCGTTGAGGGTGATCCGCACGCTGTCGCCGCGGTAGACCGCCTCCAGCGGCACCGCGAGCTTGGCCCGGGTGTCGCCGCGCGGCTGCGGCCCGCCGGCGCGCGGACCGGCACCGCGCTGGCGTGCGAACACGCTTTCGAAGAAATCGCTGAAGCCGCCACCACCGCCACCGCGGCCACCCATGTCGCCGAAGATCTCGTCGTAATCGAAGCCGCCACCTTCGAAACCGCCCGGCGGCGGATGGAACTCCTGCCCCGGCCGGTAGCCGCGCGCGCGCAACTGGTCGTAGGCGGCGCGCTTCTGCGGATCGCGCAGGGCCTCATAGGCTTCGCCGATCGCCTTGAACTTGTCCTCGGCGTCGGATTCCTTGCTCACGTCCGGGTGGTACTTGCGCGCCAGGCGGCGGTAGGCCGACTTGATCTCGGCTTCGCCGGCGCTCGGTTCGACCCCGAGGATCGCGTAATAGTCCTTGAATTCCATCATTCACCACGACTGGCTGGGCGCCGGGCGTCTGCCGCCCGGCACCGGAAACATAAAGGCCCGCAGCGCGGGCGCCACGGGCCTGATTCTAGGCGTTCGCCCGGCACCGGCGCGAACCGGCGACGGGTCCCGGCGCTGCGCTCGCAGCGCCGGGCGTGGCATCACTGCACTTCGATGCGGCGCGGCGTAGCCCGCGGGCGCTTGGGGATGTCGATGCGCAGCACGCCGTTGCGGCCGCTGGCGGTGATGTTGTCGGCATCGGCACTGTCGGGCAGGGCGAAGCGGCGGTGGAACGCGCCCCAGGCGCGCTCGCGGCGCGAATAGCCCTGGGTTTCCCCTTCCTCGCCGGCGCGTTCGCCCTTGAGGGTCAGGACGCCCTTGTCCATCTGCACCTCGATCTCCTTGGGATCCACGCCCGGGATGTCGGCGAAGATGACGAACCGGTCGGCCTCCTCGCGGATGTCCACCGAGGGCGCCCACTGGCTGGTCACCACGTCGGACGGATCGGCGCCGGCGTCGCCGAGGAAGCGCTCGAACACCTGGCGGAACTCATCCTGCAGGTGGCGGCCGGGAACGGTGTTGTAGCGGACGATGGCCATGGAGGTCTCCTTGCTCGAAGGGCCGCTGCGGGATGCGCGGCGATGCCCGGAAAATGGGAATCGGCCGGCATGTTTCAAGCGTCGCCACGCGGCGGCGACCGCCAGCCGGCTAGACTGTGTTCAGCCACCAGGCGACGCCCGCCCCCCTTCCCCACAGGAGCCCTCCGATGACCATCCAGACCGGCGACCGCGTCCCCGAAGTCGTGCTCAAGCGCATCCGCGAAGGCGTGGAAAGCGTGGACACGCCCACCCTGTTCGAAGGCCGCAAGGTCGTGCTGTTCGCCGTGCCGGGTGCGTTCACCCCGACCTGTTCGGAGAAGCACCTGCCCGGCTTCATCGCCCGCTTCGAGGACTTCCGCAGCCGCGGCATCGAGGTGATCTGCATGGCGGTCAACGACCCGTTCGTGATGCAGGCCTGGGGCAAGTCGCTGGAAGCACCGGACGGCCTTCAGCTGGTCTCCGACGGCAACGCCGACCTGACCAGGGCCCTGGGCCTGGAAATGGATGCCAGCGGCTACGGCATGGGCATCCGCGCGCGGCGCTTCGCCCTGTACGCCGAGGACGGCATCGTGCGCCAGCTGTTCGTCGAGGCGCCGGGCGAGTTCAAGGTGTCCTCGGCCGACCATGTGATCGCGCATCTCAATTGAGCACGTCTCGACTGAACCGGCCTCCACCGAACCGGCGCGCGCACCCTATTCCGGGAACGCGCGCTCCAGCCATGCCGGCACCGGCAGTGCCTTGTCGCGCAGGAACGCCGGATTGAACAGCTTGGCCTGGTAGCGGGTGGCCGCATCGGCCAGCACGGTGACGACGGTGTGGCCGGGGCCCAGCTGCCGCGCCAGCCGCACCGCGCCGGCCACGTTGACGCCGCTCGAGCCGCCGGCGTTGATGCCTTCCTCGTGGATCAGCGCATGGACCCACGGCACCGATTCGGTATCGGGGATCGACCAGGCCAGGTCGATCGGCGCGCCGTCGAAATTGGCGGTGATGCGACTGGAGCCGATGCCTTCGCTGATCGAGCCGCCTTCGCTCTTCAACTCGCCGGTGTTGATGTAGCTGGCCAGCGCCGAGCCGGCCGGATCGGCGAGCGCGACCACCACGCCTGGATTGCGCGACTTGAGTGCGTGGCCAACGCCGGCCAGGGTGCCGCCGGTACCGGTGGCGCAGACGAAGCCGTCGATGCGCCCGCCGGCCTGCTCCCAGATCTCCACGCCGGTGGTGGCCTGGTGGAAATCGCGGTTGGCGGTGTTGTCGAACTGGTCGGCGAACCAGGCGCTGCCCGGATCGGCCCCGTTCATCGCCTCGGCCAGCCGCCGCGCCTGGTGCGCGTAATGGTCGGGATTGGCATAGGGCACGGCCGGCACCAGCCGCACCTGCGCCCCGGTGACGCGCAACGCGTCGATCTTCTCGCGGCTCTGGGTCTGCGGCATGGTGATGATGGTGCGGTAGCCGCGGCTGGCGCCGAGCAGGGCCAGGCCGATGCCGGTGTTGCCCGCGGTGCCTTCCACGATCGTCCCGCCGCTGCGCAGCAGGCCGCGGCGCTCGGCGTCCAGCAGCAGGCCCAGCGCGGTGCGGTCCTTGATCGAGCCACCGGGATTGAGCGATTCGACCTTGGCCAGGATTTCGCAGCCGGTCAGTTCCGAGGCCTGGCGCAGGCGCAGCAGGGGCGTGTGGCCGATGGCGGCGGCCAGGTCCTCGGCGATGGCCGGGCGTGGGTTCATCGCGGTGGGGCTCGGTGGGTCGCGGGGAGCGCCAGCATAGCCGGCGCCGGGCACAGGCCTGGCTTGCGGCCTGAGGATAGACCGTCAGGGGCTTGCGATGGCCGTGCCCTGCACGACCGGCCGTGCGCCTCCGTCCATGTCCGCCACCCGGAACCTCACCTGCGCCCAGGCGCCACTGTCGGCCAGTGCGGTCAGCACATGCTCGCCGCGGCCGGCCAGGGCGTAGTCATGCTCGAATCCGCGCGCACCTTCGGTCCTTGCGATCGCGCGGCCATCGAGCAGCCACTGCACCGGCATGGACGTACCCAGCGCGCGGACCCGCAGGCGCAATCCGCGCGACGCACCGGGGGGTTGCGCCAGCGTAGCCCGGTCGACGATGCCCTCGATGCGCAGCGTCTCCGCGGTGCCGCGTCCGTCATCGACGCAGTCGCGCGCCAAAGGCGGCAGGCGCGCGGCGTTGCGCACCTCGGCGGGCAGCCACGGCGACAGCAGCGCCGGCCAGCGCGCGAGCTCGCGTGTTTCGACCGGATGCGGCCGGGTGCATTCGGCCGACACGCGCAGGCCGGTGGTCGCGTCGACCTGGAAGCGCTCGCGCCCCGCATTCCACAGGCGCGCATCGCGCTCGGGAAAGGTGGGTGGCACCACTCCCTCCAGCCGCCAGGCCTGCAGGCGTCGCTGGCACAGCGACGCGGGGGTGTCCGCGCTGGCACGACCCAAGGGCCAGCACACTTCGACCGCATCCACCGACGATGGTCGCGGCACGGCATCGGCATCGCCGGGCAGGCGCGGCAGGCTGTCCACCGTCTCCAGCAGCAGCGGAAGCGCGGTGAGCGCACCGTACTGCCCCGGCAAGGGCGTGCCATCGGGTCGGCCGACCCAGACACCGACCGTGTAACGACGCGTACCGCCGACCGCCCAGGCGTCGCGGAAGCCGTAGCTGGTGCCGGTCTTCCAGGCCACCGGTGGCCGCGACCCGGTATCGAAGGCCACGTTGCCCTGGCCCGGCCGCGGGCTGGACTGGAGGATGTCGCGCACGATCCAGGCCGCACCGGGCGACAGCAGGCGGCGCTCGACCAGTGGCTGCTGCGCCGTGTAGCGCACCTGCGCGGCGACGCCCTCGCGCTGGAACGCGGCGAACGCACCGACCAGGTCCTCCAGGCGCACGCCGGTGCCGCCGAGGATCAGCGCCAGGTTCGGGCGCGCCCCGCGCGGAAACCGCAGCGCGATGCCGGCATGGTCCAGCCGCGCGGCGAAGCGCGCCGCGCCGATCCGGTCGAGCAGGTCCACCGCGGGCACGTTCAACGAGAGTCGCAACGCGGACGCCGCGCCGACCGGGCCATTGAAGGCCTCGCCGAAATTTCCCGGCCGGTAGCCGCCGAAATCCTGCGGTGCGTCCACCAGCAGGCTTTCCGAGTGGATCAGTCCATCGTCCAGGGCCATGCCGTACAGGAACGGCTTGAGCGTGGAGCCCGGCGAGCGCCACGCACGGACCATGTCCACATGGCCGAGGCGTTCGCGATCGCCGAACACCACCGAACCGATATACGCGCGCGCCTGCATGTCCGTGTTGTCCACCACCAGCAGCGCCGCCGAGGTCCGTGGCGGCAACGTGGCGAAATAGGCCGACACCCGCTCCTCCAGCGCGCGCTGCAGGTCGGCGTCGATCGTGGTGGCGATGCGTGCCTGCGCCGGCGCGGCCTGGCGCAATCGCTGCGCCAGCAAGGCGGCATGCACCGGCACCTGTAGCGACCGTGCGACCACCGGCTCGATGCGTGCGTCGTCGACTTCCTCCGGTGTCCACACGCCGAGTGCCTGCATCCGCTCCAGCACCTTGTCGCGCGCCGCGCGCGCGGCCTCCGGATTCCGGTCCGGACGCAGCCGGCTGGGTGCCTGCGGCAGCACTGCGAGCAAAGCCGCCTCGGCATGCGACAGGCGCGCGGCCGGCTTGCCCAGGTAGGCCCAGCTGGCGGCCTCGACCCCTTCGATGGTGCCGCCGAACGGTGCGCGTTCCAGGTACAGCTGCAGGATCTGCGGCTTGGAGAGCCGCGCCTCCAGTTGCAGCGCGCGCGCCATCTGCCGGAGCTTGCCCGTGGCGCTGCGGGTCGGATGGCCTTCGAGGATGCGCGCGACCTGCATGGTCAGCGTTGAACCGCCGGAAACGATGCCGCCACTGCGCAGCCACTGGCCGGCCGCACGCACCAGCGCGGGTGGATTGATTCCAGGGTGGTATTCGAACCAGCGGTCCTCGTAGCCCAGCAGTGCCTGCACGTAGAGCGGCGAAACGGTCCCGGGCGTGGCGGGATAGCGCCATACGCCCTCACTGTCGGCAAACGCACGCAATGGGGTGCCATCGGCGGCCGTGACCACGCCGGCCACGCCCTCGTCCGCCTGGGGCAGCGGCGGCGGGAAGGTCAGGTCGAGCACGAGCACGGCCAACAACACGGCGATCGTGGTCCAGCGCAGCCACGGCCACGCGCGGCTCGGCGCCTTGCGCGCTCTCTGCGACCTTGCCGTCCCTTCCGCCACCCGTGTCCTCGTTCGGCAACTGCCATCGGTCCATTTGAAGCGATTGCGCGTCCGGACAAAAGCGCCACGTACCCGGACAGTCAGTCGAAAGCATCCATTCCACGACGCCCTTCTGACGCGGTCGGAGCAGGAGCCTCGGCTTCGGCGGGGGCCGCCGGGCCATGCGGGTATGGCTTACCGCTCGGGCGGACATCCCTGTCCGCACTCGCGGCCGTGGCACATCCATGTGCCACTTGCGCCATACCCGCATGGCCCGACGTCCTCCGGCGACGGTGGGGTCGTGGCTTCGATCGCACGGCTGCACGGGAAACCTCTACCGCAAACCAGACGGGTCCCGGTCGCCGAACGAAGCCATGTCGTCAAAGCATCCCGAAGCCGTGGCGGGCCAGGGGTATCGCGGCAGCGGACATGGATGTCCGCGTCGGCACGTCGGCACAAGGACGTGCCGTCGTGCCGACCGCGATACCCCTGGCCTGCCACGGCTCAGACCGGAGCCGATCACTCCACCTGCAGGGCATTCTGCGGTTGCGGTTGCGGTTGCGGTTGCGGTTGCGGCTCCGCTTGCGCCCTCGCCAACCAGCAGCAAGCGCATAAAAAGAAACGGGGCCTTTCGGCCCCGTTTCCAATCCCATCCATTCGCCGCGCCTCAGCGCAGGCCGGTCTCGCTGCGGGCGATGACCAGGCGCTGGATTTCCGAGGTGCCTTCGTAGATCTCGGTGATCTTGGCGTCGCGGAAGTAACGCTCCAGCGGCATCTCCTTGGAGTAGCCCATGCCGCCGTGGATCTGCACGGCCTGGTGGGTGATCCACATCGCCGCTTCCGACGCGGTGAGCTTGGCGATGGCCGCCTCGGCCGAGAACGGCTTGCCCTGGCCCTTCAGCCACGCCGCGCGCAGGGTGAGCAGCAGCGAAGCGTCGAGCTTGCACTTCATGTCGGCGATCTTGGCCTGGGTCATCTGGAAGGTGCCGATCGCCGCGCCGAACGCCTTGCGCTCCTTCACGTATTCCAGGGTCTTCTCGTAGGCCGCACGCGCGATGCCGATGGCCTGCGAAGCGATGCCGATGCGCCCGGAATCCAGCACGCCCATCGCGATCTTGAAGCCTTCGCCTTCCTTGCCCAGCAGGTCTTGGGCCTGCGCCACGTAATCCTGGAACTCGATCTCGCAGGTAGCCGAGGCGCGGATGCCCAGCTTCGGCTCGGTCTTGCCGCGGTGGAAACCCGGACGCGTCGTATCGACGACGAAGGCGCTGATGCCACGCGCGCCCTTGTCCGGTTCGGTCACCGCGAACAGCACGATGTAGCGGGCAACGGGGCCGGAGGTGATCCAGCTCTTCTTGCCATTGACGACGAAAGTGCCGTCGGCCTGCTTCACCGCGCGGCAGCGCATGGCGGTCGCATCGGAACCGGACTGCGGCTCGGTCAGGGCGAAGGCGCCGATCTCGCGGCCCTCGGCAATCGCGCGCACGTACGCCTGCTTCTGCTCCTCGCTGCCATGCTTGAGGATGCCCGCGCTGAACAGCGAATTGTTGACCGACATGATCGTGGAGTGGGCGGCGTCGCCGGCGGCGATCTCGATCATCGCCAGCACGTAGCTGACCGGGTCCATGCCCGCGCCGCCGTACTCGGCCGGCGTCTCGATGCCCATCAGCCCGTTCTCGCCAAGCAGGCGGATGTTGTCCAGCGGGAACTCGCCATTGCGGTCGAAGTGTTCGGCGCTCGGCGCGATCACGTCCTGCGCGATGCGGCGCGCGACGTCCTGCAGCATCAGTTGTTCTTCGGTGAAGCTGAAATCCACGGCTGACCCCTCCGGTCATGGGCAATGGCCAATTGTAACTGTTGCAACCACATTGCCATTCGCAGGCGTATGCAGCTTGACCGGTCCAGCCCCGCGCCGCCACAATATCTCTATATCGCGATAGGAAGATATTTATGGATCTGGAGGACTGGTCGACCCGGTTGAAGGTCTTCGCCGACGCCACCCGCGTGCGCCTGCTGGCGCTGCTGGAGCTTGAAGAGCTGACCGTGGCCGAATTGTCCTCGATCACGCGGCTGGCGCAACCGCGTGTCTCCACCCACCTGGCCAAGCTCAAGGAAGCCGGCCTGGTCCGCGACCGCCGCTCCGGTGTCTCGGCCTATTACCGCTATGACGAAGCCGCGCTGGACCCGGCGCAGCGCGCCCTGTGGCAGGCCCTGAGCACCGGCAGCGACGATCCCTTGCTGCGCCAGGACGCCGAGCGCCTGCCCTCCGTGCTTGCCGCCCGCGCCGCCGACCAGAACTGGGCCGACAGCGTGGCCGGCGACATGGAACGCCACTACTCGCCCGGACGCACCTGGGAGGCCCTGGCGCGCAGCGCCCTGCCCTTGCTTGAAACCGGCGACGTGCTCGACATCGCCTCCGGCGATGGTGTGCTCGCCGAACTGCTGGCGCCGCACTCGAACCGCTACGTGTGCATCGACACCAGCGCGCGGGTGGTCGCCGCGGCCAGCGAACGCCTGCGCCGGCTGGAGAACGTGGAGGTGCGCGAGGCCGACATGCACGCGCTTCCGTTCAAGGAAGGCAGCTTCGACCTGGTGGTGCTGATGCACGCGCTCACCTACTCGGCCAAACCGGCCCAAGCCGTGGCCGAGGGCGCACGCGTGCTGCGCAAGGGTGGGCGCCTGCTGCTGAGCAGCCTGGCACGCCACGAACACAAGGCCGTCGTGGACACCTACGGCCACGTCAATCTCGGCTTCGCCGCCAAGGAACTGCGCAAGTTCGCCGAGAAGGCCGGGCTGGAAGTGACCAGCCTGGAGACGGTGACCCGCGAGCGCCGCCCCCCCCATTTCGAAGTGATCTCGCTGATCGCGCAGAAGCCCTGAGTACGACATGAGCCGACCCCTGCCCTGGCTGCACCCCCACCGCGTTGCCCTGCTCGAGCAGGCCCTGCGCGAGCGGATCCTGGTCATCGATGGCGCGATGGGCACGATGATCCAGCGCCACGACCTGCAGGAGGCCGATTACCGCGGCGCGCGCTTCGCCGAGGGCTACGACCACGCGCAGCATCCCGACCACGAGGGCCATGGCCCGCATTGCGGCCACGATCTCAAGGGCAACAATGACCTGCTCCTGCTGAGCCGGCCGGAAATCATCGCCGGCATCCATCGCGCCTACCTGGACGCCGGTGCCGACCTGCTCGAAACCAACACCTTCAACGCCACCTCGGTCAGCCAGGCCGACTACCACCTCGAGCACCTGGTGTACGAGCTCAACAAGGCCGGCGCGCAGGTCGCGCGCGAACAGTGCGATGCGATCGAAGCAGCCACCCCGCAGCAACCCCGGTTCGTCATCGGCGTGCTCGGCCCGACCAGCCGCACGGCCTCGATCAGCCCGGACGTGAACGATCCGGGCTTCCGCAACACCAGTTTCGACGAGCTCCGCGCGACCTACCGCGAGGCCGTCGAAGGCCTGATCGACGGCGGCAGCGACACGATCATGGTCGAGACCATCTTCGACACGCTCAACGCCAAGGCCGCGCTGTACGCGATCGAGGAAGTGTTCGACGCGCGCGGCGCGCGGCTGCCGGTGATGATCTCCGGCACCATCACCGATGCGTCCGGGCGCACCCTGTCCGGACAGACCGCCGAAGCCTTCCATGCCTCGCTGGCCCATGCGCGACCGCTGTCGATCGGCCTGAACTGCGCGCTCGGCGCCAAGGACCTGCGACCGCACGTGGAATCGCTGTCCGACGTGTCGCCGTACTACGTCAGTGCCCACCCCAACGCCGGCCTGCCCAACGCGTTCGGTGGCTACGACGAAACACCGGAAGAGATGGCGGAGGTCCTGCGCGAATTCGCCCAGGCCGGCCTGCTCAACCTCGTCGGCGGCTGCTGCGGCACCTCGCCCGAGCACATCCGCGCGATCGCCGAGGCCGTGCGCGGCCTGGCGCCGCGCCGCCCGGCCGGCGCCAGCGCGCTGGCGGCCTGATCCCACACGCCCGAACCGAAACCCGAAGCCCACCGATGTCCATGCCCTCCCCCCGACATACCCGCCTTTCCGGCCTGGAACCGCTGGTCATCACCCCGGAGTTGCTGTTCGTCAACGTCGGCGAGCGGACCAACGTCACCGGCAGCGCGCAGTTCCGCAAACTGGTCAAGGAAGATCGCTACGCCGAAGCGGTGGAAGTGGCCCGCCAGCAGGTCGACAGCGGTGCGCAGATCCTCGACGTGAACATGGACGAGGGGCTGATCGACTCCGAGAAGGCGATGGTCCGCTTCCTCAACCTGATCGCCTCCGAGCCGGACATCGCCCGCATCCCGGTGATGGTCGACTCCTCCAAGTGGGAGGTGATCGAGGCGGGGCTCAAATGCCTGCAGGGCAAGGGCGTGGTCAACTCGATCTCGCTCAAGGAAGGCGAGGAACAGTTCGTCGAACATGCGCGCAAGGTGCTGCGCTACGGCGCGGCCGCCGTGGTCATGGCCTTCGACGAACAGGGCCAGGCCGACACCTGCGCACGCAAGGTCGAGATCTGCACCCGCGCCTACCGGATCCTGGTCGACGAGGTCGGATTCCCGCCGGAAGACATCATCTTCGACCCGAACATCTTCGCGATCGCCACCGGCATCGAGGAACACGACAACTACGCGGTGGACTTCATCGAGGCCACCCGGATCATCCGGCAGACCCTGCCGCACTGCCACGTGTCCGGCGGCGTGTCGAACGTGAGCTTCTCGTTCCGCGGCAACGAACCGGTGCGCGCGGCGATCCATTCGGTGTTCCTGTACCACGCCATCGCCGCCGGCATGGACATGGGCATCGTCAACGCGGGCGCGCTGCCGGTGTACGACGACCTGGATCCGGAGCTGCGCGAGCGGGTCGAGGACGTCGTCCTCAACCGCCGCAGCGATGGCACCGAACGGCTGCTGGAGATCGCCGAGCAGTACAAGGGCAAGAAGGGCGAGAAGAAGGTCGAGGACCTGGTCTGGCGGCAGAAGCCGGTGCGCGAGCGGCTGGCGCACGCGCTGGTCAACGGCATCGACGCCTTCGTCGAGGAAGACACCGAGGAGGCGCGGCAGCAGTCGAGCCGGCCGCTGGACGTGATCGAAGGCCCGCTGATGGATGGCATGAACGTGGTCGGCGACCTGTTCGGCGCCGGCAAGATGTTCCTGCCGCAGGTGGTCAAGTCGGCCCGGGTCATGAAGAAGGCGGTGGCCTACCTGCTGCCCTGGATCGAGGCGGAGAAGCTGCGCACCGGCGACGCCGGCAAGTCCAACGGCAAGATCGTGATGGCCACGGTCAAGGGCGACGTGCACGACATCGGCAAGAACATCGTCGGCGTTGTCCTGGCCTGCAACAACTTCGAGGTCGTCGACCTGGGCGTGATGGTGCCCGCGCAGAAGATCCTGGAGGTCGCGCAGGCCGAGAACGCCGACATCATCGGCCTTTCCGGGTTGATCACGCCGTCGCTGGAGGAGATGAGCCACGTCGCCCGCGAGCTGCAGCGGCAGGGCTTCACCACGCCGCTGATGATCGGCGGCGCGACGACGTCGCGCGCGCACACCGCGCTGAAGATCGACCCGCACTACAAGGCCCCCACGGTCTGGGTGAAGGATGCCTCGCGCGCGGTCGGCGTGGCCCAGTCGCTGATCAGCACCGAGCTGCGCACGAAATTTGTCGCCGCCAACGATGCCGACTACGCCGAGATCCGTACCCGCCACCGCAATCGCGGCGACGCCAAGCGTCTGGTATCGCTGCAGAAGGCGCGCGGCCAGCGTTTCGACGGCGGCTGGGACGCCTACGTGCCGCCGGCACCCAACCGGACCGGCGTGCATGCCTTCGAGGACTGGCCTTTGCAGGACCTGTTGCCGGTCATCGACTGGACGCCGTTCTTCCAGGCCTGGGAACTGGCCGGCAAGTACCCGGCGATCCTCGAGGACGAAGTGGTCGGCAAGCAGGCCAGCGAGCTGTACCGCGACGCCCTGGCGATGCTGGACAGGATCGTCACCGAAAAGTGGCTGACCGCCCGGGCCGTGTTCGGCCTGTGGCCGGCCCAGGGCGTGGGCGACGATGTCGTCGTGCGCCACGACGGCGGCGAGACCACCCTGCACTTCCTGCGCCAGCAGGTCGACAAGCCGGTCGAGCGGCCGGACTTCTGCCTGGCGGACTTCATCGCGCCGCGGGACAGCGGCGTGCAGGACTGGATCGGCGCCTTCGCGGTCACCGCCGGCATCGGCATCGAGCCGCACGTGGCCCGCTTCGAAGCCGACCACGACGACTACAACGCGATCCTGCTCAAGGCCCTGGCGGACCGGCTGGCCGAGGCGCTGGCCGAGCGCCTGCACCAGCGCGTGCGGCAGGAATTCTGGGGCTACGCGACGGACGAGGCGCTCGACAACGAAGCGCTGATCTCCGAGAAGTACCGCGGCATCCGCCCGGCGCCCGGCTACCCGGCGTGCCCGGAACACAGCGAGAAGGCGACCCTCTTCGGATTGCTCGGTGCCACGGCCAAGACAGGCATGACCCTGACCGAAAGCTTCGCGATGCTGCCGACCGCGGCCGTCTCGGGCTACTACTTCAGCCATCCGCAGAGCCAGTACTTCGTGGTCGGCCGGCTGGGCAAGGAGCAGGTGGCCGACTACGCACGGCGCAAGGGCGTGGAGCTGGCCCAGGCCGAGCGTTGGCTGGCTTCGAACCTGGACTATGACCCCGAGTAGCGCCATGCCCGTGGTGCGTTGCGCCCGCAGCCATGCGGTTCCAGGCGAGGACGCCGCGCGATGAAGGTCCTGGTCACCGGTAGCGCCGGACGCGTCGGCCGAGCGATCTACGTGGCGCTCGCCGCGGCCGGGCACGAGGTGGCCGGCATCGACATCACGCCGTCGTCGACCAGCGGATTGGTGGGCGACTTCGCCGATCCGGCGCTGCTCGGCCGTGCGCTCGCCGGCACCGACGCGATCGTGCATACCGCCGCGCTGCACGCGCCGCACGTGCCGCACGCATCCGAAGCGACCTTCCGGCGCATCAACGTGGAGGGCACGCGCCGCCTGCTCGATGCCGCGACCGCCGCGGGAGTGCGTCGCATCGTGTTCACCAGCACCACCGCGCTGTACGGCAGCGCCGCCACGCCGCCGGGGCGCGCAGGCTGGGTCGACGAGACGCTGGAACCGCAGCCGCAGACCGTCTACCACCACACCAAGCTGGAAGCGGAACGGCTGCTGGCTCAGGCAGCGGCGCAAGGTGGCCCGGTCCTGCGCGTCCTGCGCATGTCGCGCTGCTTCCCCGAGCCGGTCCAGGTCATGGCCGCGTTCCGCCTGCACCGCGGCATCGACGCACGCGACGTGGCCGCCGCGCACCTGGCCGCGCTGGCCCACCAGGGCCCGGCCAGCGCCTGCTTCGTGGTCTCCGGCGCGCCCCCGTTCGGACGCGGCGACGCCGGCGCGCTGCTCGCCGATGCGCCGGCGGTACTCGCCCGGCGCGCGCCGGACCTGCTCGCGGCGCTGGCACGGCGTGGCTGGTCGCCGCCGGCCACGATCGACCGGGTCTACGATCCGGGCCATGCGATCTCGACCCTTGGCTGGCGGCCCCGGTTCGGCTTCGAGGAAGTCCTGGCCCAGCACGATGCCGGCGTGGCCGAGGTCCTTCCCTGGCGGGACGCGGACCCGGTCGCGCGCGACTGACCCTTGACCTGCCAGTCCGGTGCGCTGCGGACGCGGCCGCCGGCTCCCCTACAATAGGCGCCTCTCCTTTTCCCGGAACCTGCGCATGCAGCCCGATACCGTCCGTGCCGTCATCACCGGGGGCGTATCCGGCCTCGGTTTCGCCGTGGCCCAGCGCCTGGTCGCCGATGGCGGCAAGGTCGCCCTGCTCGATGTCAACGACGACAAGGGCGCCGACGCGGTCGCCACGCTCGGCCCCGGCAACGCCCGCTATTTCCGCACCGACGTCACCGACGAGTCCGGCGTGGCCGCCACGCTCGATGCCGCGCGCGATTTCCTCGGTGGCCTCAACGCCGCGGTGAACTGCGCCGGCATCCTCGGCTCGGGCCGCGTGCTCGGCAAGGAAGGTCCTCTGCCGCTGGATGGCTTCGCGCGCACGGTCATGGTCAACCTGGTCGGCAGCTTCAACGTGGCCAAGGCCGCCGCGGCGCTGATCCAGCACAACGAACCAGGCGAGGACGGCGAGCGCGGCGTGATCGTCAACACCGCGTCGGTGGCCGCCTATGAGGGCCAGATCGGCCAGGCCGCCTATTCGGCGTCCAAGGGCGGCGTGGTCGGCATGACCCTGCCGATGGCGCGCGAGTTGGCGCGCTTCGGCATCCGGGTGATGACCGTGGCCCCGGGCGTGTTCTGGACGCCGATGGTCGACGGCATGCCCCAGGCCGTGCAGGACTCGCTGGCCGCGACCATCCCGTTCCCCTCGCGGCTGGGCCGGCCGGAGGAGTTCGCCGACACCGTCGCCTTCATCCTGCGCACGCGCTACCTCAACGGCGAAACCATCCGCCTGGACGGCGCCACCCGGCTCGCGCCGAAATAGGCGCGCGTTCCGCCCGCCGGCAACATCCCGCTCCGCGCACGCGCGGCTCCGCATCCCAATGAAGAACCATCCATGAAAGCCAACGAGATCAAGAAGGGCAACGTCGTCGAGTACAACAACGGCGTCTACCAGGTCCGCGACATCGAGCGCAGCTCGCCGCAGGGCCGCGGCGGCAACGTCCGCTTCCGCTTCATCATGTACAGCGTGCCCGGCGGCGCCAAGCTCGACGCCAGCTTCGATTCCGACGACAACCTGGTCGAAGTCGAGCTGCTGCGCCGGCAGGCAACGTTCTCGTACAAGGACGGCGACGCGTTCGTGTTCATGGACGACGAGGACTACACCCCGTACACCCTGGATCCGGACGTGATCGGCGAGGCTGCCGGTTACATCACCGACGGCCTGGCCGGGATCTACGTGCAGGTCATCGACGAGCAGCCGGTGGCGATCCAGATGCCGCAGCACGTGACCCTGGAAGTGGTCGAGACCCCGCCGGAACTCAAGGGCGGCACCGCGACCAAGCGCCCGAAGCCGGCCAAGCTCAGCACCGGCATCGAGATCATGGTCCCGGAGTACATCACCAACGGCGAGCGGATCCTGGTCAACACCACGACCGGCGAATTCGGCGGCCGCGCGGACTGACGCGAGCTACCGGGAGCGGGCCCGCCACGCTCCCGGGCCGGAACGGATAAGCAGTGCGTGGGGACGGCCCTACGATCCGGCGGCGAGCGCGCGCAACCGCTCGCCGATCAGCACCACGTTGTCGCCCGTGTCCTCCAGCACTTCACGCTGCGCCGGCGGCAACAGCTGCCGGACGGCCGCCTCGAGCGCCTCGACCTGCTCCACGCGCGAGGCCGCATCGGCGCGGATGCGTCCGCCCAGGACTTCCCGCTCATCGGCTTGCGGCAACCCGTAGCCCGGCACGCCCTGCAGCCACGACGCAGGCCTGCTGAAGGCACTCCCCAGGCGCAGAAACTCCCGCAATGGCGCGGCGATATCGCCTGCGGCATCCACCGATCGCGCATCGCCCAGCCAGCGGCGCTTGAGCTCGTCGCGCGCCAGCGCTTCCTGCTGGCGCAGGGCCGCCGATTCCAGCACCAGCAGCGCCGCGGCGCTCTTCAGCCCCGCCCGGCGCAATGCCGGCGCGCGCGCCTGCGGCGGCAGTGCCAACCAGTCGCCCGCGTCGACCGCCTGCAAGCCGAGCTCGTCGCGCGCGACCGCATACATCGCCTGGTAGTGCGCACTGGCGGGTTCGAAGTAGTAACCCAGGCGGACCTGGCCGGCGGCGTCGGTCGGGATGCCTGCCTCGGCGGTGACGCCCGCTTCGCGCAGGCGCGCCAGCAGGCCGTTTGGGCGGATGCTCGACAGAGGCAGCGCCGCCAGGCGCGGCAGCGCGTCGTGCAGCAGCTTCCAGGTTTCCACCGCGCAGTTGTTGCTGACGAAGTAGTAGTGGCCGTCGTAATTCCAGTGCAGCTGCGCGGCGCGCCCGGCGAGCGCACCGATCTCCTGCCGCGACAGCGCCAGCGGCACCGAACGCAATCCGCGCAGCTCCACCCGCGTGTATTCGTCGATGACCTGGCCCAGCGGCAATGCGAACAGCCGCGAGGGATAGGAACCGGTCAATCCGCGCCAGCTGGATATCTGCACGTCGCCGACGAACGCGCGGAACGAGAGCACCAGGTGGTGCTGCAGGTCCAGGCGGCAGTCCGGTCCGCGGGGGCGGCCGGGCGCGCAGACCACCAGCCGCAGCATGCTGTGGCCCCAGCGGCTCATCGGCCGTTCGTTGGCGTCTGCCAGCAGGTAGTCGACCTCGAAGATCCGCCCCGGATCGAGCAGGCGTTGCGGATCAGCCGAGCGCAGGTCGTCGCCGACGAACAGCAGCCCATCGGCGCACGACGCCGTCGACGACGGTTGCGTGCCGAAGTGCGCGTCGAAATGCGCGGCCAGCGCAGGCCGCCGGCATGCGTAATCCGGATCGAGCAGGTAGTGCTCGAGATTGACCGCCACGTACTCCTTCGGCGACGTGGCTTCGTACGGATCAGGTGTTCGGTCGCGGAAGTCGTTGCGCGCCCGCCTTCCCGGCATCACCGCCGCGACCTGCCAGCCGGCCAGGTCGAGCAGGCGCGGATCGCGCGAAAGACCACCCGCGGGCGTCCGGTCGTACAGGTGGGCCAGTTCGTGCAGCAGTGCGGCCAGGGCGGCACGCGTGGCCGGATCGTCGTTGCCCGTATCGGGCCTGTGCGCCATCCACGCGGCCAGGAGGCGACGATCCAGCGCGATCGACCAGTGCCTGGCGCGACCATGCACGCCATCGGGCAGGTCGTCGCGCCAGGTGAAGGCGATCGGCCGATCCAGCGCCATCGACCACGAAGGCGGCAACATCCGCAGCCCCTGCCCGAGCAGTTGCAGCGTGGCCGCGCGCTCGGCCGGCGGTATCTCGTCGGCGATCGTGAATGCCTGCGCGTTCGCCGTTGCATGGCCGCCCCCCAGCCACAGGAGGGCGGCGGCGAACGCGAGGAAGATGCGGTTCATGGGGGCAGCAGCAGCCGCGCGGATCCGTGCGCCCCGCGGATTACTCGCGGGCGAGGATCGCGCGCGCCAGCTCCAGGTCGCTGGCCTGGCGGGCGGAAGCATCGCGCTCGCGCATGACCCGCAGCGCCGCTTCCAGGCGTGCGCTGCGCACCTGGCCTTCGCTGGCCACGAAACCGGCCGCGTCCTCGCGCGCTTCGCGCACCAGCTTGTCGTCGCCGCCGGAGCTGCTGTTGGAGGATGCCGAGCTGCCGGCGGAAGACGCACCGGCCGAGCTGCCGGCCGACGTGCCGGCGAAGCTGCCCGCCAGGGCAACCGGGGCGAGCGCGCACAGCAGGACCAGCGAAGCGGGAATGGCGAAGGATTTCATCGGGAATCGGTCGTGGAGGCCGCTCTGCGGCGAAGCCCGAAGATTAACCCGGACGGCGCCTTCCGCGCCGGCACTCCATCGCGGATCAGGCGTCGAACAGCTTGCCGGGATTCAGGATCCCGTTCGGATCGAACACGCGCCGGACCCCGCGCATCAGCGCGATTTCGGCCGTGCCGCGGGTACTTTCCAGGTAGGGCTTCTTGACCAGGCCGATCCCGTGCTCGGCCGAGATGCTGCCGCCATGCGCCTTGAGCGCCTGCGCCAGCAGCTTGGTCACCTGCTCGCACTGCTCCAGGAAATCGGCATCGGAGGTCCCCTCGGGCTTGAGCACGTTGATGTGCAGGTTGCCATCGCCGATGTGACCGAACCAGACCACGTCGAAATGCGGGTAGGCCTCGCCGAGCAGGGCCTGGGTCTGTGCGAGGAACGCCGGCATCGCCGAGATGCGCACCGAGACATCGTTCTTGTAGGGCTTGTAGCGCGCGACCGCCTCGGTGATGCCCTCGCGCAGCCGCCACAGCTGCTGGGCCTGGGCATCGCTCTGGCTGATCACGCCGTCGGCGACCCAGGCGCGCTCCATGCAATGCTCGAACGCCGCCATCGCCGCGGCCTCGGTCGCCTCGTCGTCGCTGGCGAACTCGGTCACGACGTAGAACGGATACTCCTCCTCCAGCGGCTTCTGCGCGCCATGCGCGAGCACGTGTCGCAAAGCGCGGTCGGTGAAGAACTCAAAGGCTTCAAGGCGCAGGCGGCCACGGAACTCGGCGAACACCTGCATCAGCACCTCGAACGAGGGCAGCGCCAGCAGCATCACGTTGGTCGGCGGCGGCGGGTCGGTCAGGCGCAGGATCGCCTCAACGACAATACCCAGCGTGCCTTCCGATCCGATCAGCAGCTGCCGGAAATCGTAGCCGCTGGAATTCTTGACCAGCGCGCGGTTGAGCTCGAGCACCTCGCCCTCGCCGGTGACCACGGTCAGTCCGGCGATCCACTCGCGCGTGTTGCCATAGCGGATCACCCGTATGCCGCCCGCATTGGTGGCGATGTTGCCGCCGATCGAGCACGAGCCGCGCGCGCCGAAATCCACCGGATAGACCAGCCCGTGTTCGCGCGCGGCGTTGTGCACCGCCTCGAGCACCATGCCGGCCTGCACGGTGAGAGTGCGGTCGACGGCGTCGAAGCCGAGCACCTTGTTCATCCGTTCGAGGCTGAGCACCAGTTCGCCGTTCGCGGCGACCGCGCCACCGGACAGGCCGGTGCGGCCTCCCGAAGGCACCACCGCCACCCGGTGACGGTTGGCCCAGCGCACCACCGCCTGCACTTCCTCGACCGTGGCCGGCAATGCGATCGCCAGCGGCGCCGGGGTCCAGCGCCGGGTCCAGTCGCGGCCGTAGTGCTCGAGGTCGGCGGCGTCGGTCTTCAGGCGCAGGTCGGGCAGCGACTGCTGCAGTTCGGCCAGGCGGGAATCGGTCATGGGAAGCGGCTTGGATCGTGCGTGCGGGAGCGCGCAAGCGTGCCAGCGACGGCGCAGTGCGTCCAGCACGGACGCCCAACCGGGAGCCCGCTCCGGGCCCGGTTTCAGGGGCAACCTTCGCGGGCGTGCGATTGACGTCGATCACCGCACACGGTGTTCCGCAGGGCCAGCGAAAACGCGATGACGCACTGCGGAAAAATGGCACCGCATCTGGCATAGTTCCCGGCTCCCGCCACGATCGCCGGAAGCCGACGCGCATGTCGCCCAAGAAGACCTCCTATCCCAAGCAGGACATCCGCGTATTGCTGCTGGAGGGCGTCAGCCAGAGCGCAGTGGAGACCTTCCGCGCCGCCGGTTACAGCCAGATCGAGTTCCACGAAAAGTCGCTGCCGGAGGACGAGCTCAAGGCACGGATCGCCGAAGCCCACATCGTCGGCATCCGTTCGCGTAGCCACCTCAGTGCCGACGTACTGGCCGAAGCCAAGCGCCTGATCGCGGTGGGCTGCTTCTGCATCGGCACCAACCAGGTCGACCTGGACGCGGCCGAGCTGGCCGGCATCCCGGTGTTCAACGCGCCCTACTCCAACACCCGCAGCGTGGCCGAGCTGGTGGTCGCGCAGGCGGTCCTGCTGATGCGCGGCATCCCGCAGAAGAATGCCGAGTGCCACCGCGGTGGCTGGTCCAAGTCGGCCGCCGGCAGCCACGAAGTGCGCGGCAAGACCCTGGGGATCATCGGTTACGGCCACATCGGCACCCAGGTCGGCGTGCTGGCCGAGGCGCTGGGCATGCAGGTGATCTTCCACGACATCGAGGCCAAGCTTTCGCTCGGCAATGCGCGCGCGGCGATCGGCCTGGACGACCTGCTGTCGCGTTCGGACGTGGTCACCCTGCACGTGCCGGAGACCGCGGCGACCAAGAACATGTTCGCCGCCGCCCAGATCGCGGCCATGAAGCGCGGTGCACACCTCATCAATGCCTCGCGCGGTACCGTGGTCGACATCGACGCGCTGGCCGCGGCGCTGGCGTCCGGGCATGTCGGCGGCGCGGCGGTCGACGTGTTCCCGGTCGAACCCAAGGGCAATGCCGATGCCTTCGTCTCGCCGCTGATCGGGCTGGACAACGTGATCCTGACCCCGCACATCGGCGGCAGCACACTGGAGGCCCAGGAGAACATCGGCGTGGAAGTCGCCGCCAAGCTGGTCCGCTACAGCGACAACGGCAGCACCCTGTCGGCGGTGAACTTCCCCGAAGTCACCCTGCCCGAGCACGAGGACAGCCTGCGCATCCTGCACATCCACCGCAACGTGCCGGGCGTGCTGTCGAAGATCAACGAGATCTTCAGTCGCCACGCGCTCAACATCGACGGCCAGTTCCTGCGCACCAACCCGAAGGTCGGCTACGTGGTAATCGACGTGGCCGCCGACGAGGCCCAGGGCGCGGCGTTGCGCGAAGAACTGTCCGCCATCCCCGGGACGCTGCGAACGCGCGTGCTGTACTGAGCGCAAGCACGCCAACGCCGGGCTACCCCGCCGCCCTCTAGAGCCGGGCCTGCCCCGCTTGGATCAACCGTGCCGGCGCGGCACTACCGGGACAGCCATTTAGCGACCATGCGCCGCATCGACTCGTCGCTGCCGGGATCGCTCCCCAGCGCCGCCACCTCGCGCCAGGCCAGGTCGTGCGACTCCTCGCTGACCACGAAGCGCTCGTCGGGCCCGGCCCGGACGACGTAGCGCACGTCGTAGTGCCAGTGACCGGGGACCGCGCCGCGTTCCGGGATCCAGTGCCGGTCCAGGTCGAAGATGGCTCCGTCGTCCAGATGCAGGCCCGGCACGCCGGTCTCCTCCTCCGCCTCGCGCAGGGCCACCCGGGCCAGGTCCACGTCGCCATCGGCATGCCCGCCCGGCTGCAGCCAGCGGTCCAGCTTGCGGTGGTGGGTGAGCAGGGTCCTGCGCCCGTCCAGGCTGACGACCCAGGCCGATCCGGTGAAGTGGCCGGCCAGGCGCTCGCGGACGAAGGGGTCCTGCGGGTCTTCCAGCAGCGCGAGGAAGCCATCCACGACCGCGGCCTCGTCCGGCCAGCGATGCCCGTAGTCGCGCAGATCGCCGCGGATGTCCCGGTGCTGCATCAAACCTTCCTTGCGCGGGGCTGCCGCAGTCCGTTCCCGGCCGTTTCCGCCGCAGCACAGCTTGTGATCGCCCCGGGCGTTTGGCAAGGTACGGCGCTTGGGCCGTCCGCCGGGGGCGACAGCGGCGACCACACCACAGGCACATCGGACGGCCGCTTTCCGGGGAAAACCACGCAATGTCCAAGGGTCTATTCATCGTCAAGCCGGTCGAACCGGCCGGGCACGTCGATGCGGGCGAACCGGTCGAGGGCAGCCTGCAGGGCGAAGCCTCGCTCAAGCGCACCCTGACCGCCCGCCAGCTGGTGCTGCTGGGCGTCGGCGCGGTCATCGGTGCCGGCATCTTCGTGCTCAGCGGCCATGCCGCGGCCGAGCATGCCGGTCCTGCGGTGGTGCTGAGTTTCATCATCGCCGGCATCGCCTGCGCGCTGGCCGGCCTGTGCTACGCCGAGTTCGCGGCGATGCTGCCGGTCTCCGGCAGTGCCTATTCCTACTCGTACGCGACCCTGGGCGAATTCGTCGCCTGGTTCATCGGCTGGAACCTGGTGCTGGAATACATGTTCGCCGCCTCGACCGTGGCGGTGGGCTGGTCGGGCTACCTGAACAGCCTGCTGACCACGCTGGGCATAGGATTGCCGGCCTCGCTGGCGGCCGCGCCGCTGAACGTGGTCGACGGCGCGCTGGTCTACACCGGCGGCCTGATCAACCTGCCGGCGGTGGCGATCATCGCCGCGGTCAGCGGCCTGTGCTACGTCGGCATCACCCAGTCGGCCTTCGTCAACTCGATCATCGTGGCGATCAAGGTCACGGTGATCGTGCTGTTCGTGGCCTTCGCCGCGCAGTACGTGAACCCGGACAACTGGGTGCCGTTCATCCCGGAGAACGAGGGCCCGGGCAAGTACGGCATCGACGGCATCATCCGCGGCGCCTCGGTGGTGTTCTTCGCCTACATCGGTTTCGACGCGGTCTCCACCGCCGCCGGCGAGGCCAGGAACCCGCAGCGCGACATGCCGATCGGCATCCTCGGCTCGCTGGTGGTGTGCACGATCATCTACATCATCATGGCCCTGGTCCTGACCGGGCTGCTGCCGTACACGCAGCTGGGCACGCCCAAGCCGGTGGCCACCGCGCTGGAAACCTATCCGTCGCTGGCCTGGCTCAAGCACATCGTCGAGATCGGCGCGATCGCCGGCCTGTCTTCGGTGATCCTGGTGATGCTGATGGCTCAGCCGCGCATCTTCTACTCGATGTCCAAGGACGGGCTGCTGCCGAAGTTCCTGGCCAAGGTCCACCCGAAGTTCCAGACCCCGTACGTGGGCACGATCCTGGTCGGCATCTTCGCCGCGCTGTTGGCCGGCTTCCTGCCGATCGGCCTGCTCGGTGAGCTGGTATCGATGGGCACCCTGCTGGCCTTCGCGACCGTGTGCATCGGGATCGTGATCCTTCGCCGTACCCGTCCCGACCTGCCGCGCCCGTTCCGCGTACCGCTGTACTGGCTGATCGCCCCGCTCGGCGCGGCGGCCTGCCTGTACCTGTTCTGGCAGCCGTTCCGCGCCCACTGGCACCTGATGGTGGGTTGGACCGCCATCGGCATGGTCATCTACTTCGCCTACGGCTACCGCCACAGCAAACTGCGCAACGGCGGCTGAGGCCGACGCCACGCCACGCGGCCGGCCCCAGCGCCGGCCGCTTCGTTTCCACACCCGGGCTGCCAGGCCAAGGTCCACCACTTCCAAGGGCAGGCGCAGATGAGCGCAACCTCCGCACGCAAGATCGGCCCGGTCCTGGCGACCTTCGTGGTCGCCAACAACATGATCGGTTCGGGCTTCTTCCTGCTGCCCGCGACCCTGGCCAAGTCCGGCGGCGTGACCGCGCTGGCCTGGCTGCTGTGCACGGTGCTGGCGATGATGCTCGGCAGCGCCTTCGCGCGCCTGGCCAAGCATCATCCGAACCTGCAGTCGCCGGACGACTACGTGCGTCCCTCACTGGGTCGCGATGCCAGCTTCCTGGCCACGACCATGTACTGGGTCTCGTCGTGGATCGGCAACAACGCCATCGCCGTGGCCGCGTTCGGCTACCTGGTGATCCTGCTGCCGATCGAGGACAGCCCGGGCGTGCGCCTGGGCGGGCAGATCGCGCTGATCTGGCTGATGTTCGCGCTCAACCTGCTCGGCCCGCGGCCGATCGCTCGCTTCCAGTCGATGTGCGTGGTGCTGGGCCTGCTGCCGGTGGCGGTGATCCTCACCGCCGGCTGGGCGCATTTCGACCCGACCCTGTATCGCGCCGCCTGGAACGTCTCCGGCCAGTCCGACCTGAACGTGGTCATGCATTCGCTGGCTCCGATCTTCTGGGCCTTCGTCGGCCTGGAAACCGGTGCGATGGTGGCCGGCGTGGTCGACGACCCGGACAAAAACGTGCCGCGCGCGACGCTGGGCGGAATTGCCATCGCCGGCGTCGTGTACCTGGTGTCCTCGGTACTGATGATGGGCATCGTGCCGGTCAGCGCGCTGGCCGACTCCAGTGCACCGTTCGCCCTGGTCGCCGGGCAGATGTTCGGCCCCTGGGCGGTGCCGGTGATCGCCGCCGCGGCCGCGCTCAAGGCCAGCGGCACGCTCGGCGGCTGGATGCTGGTGACCGGTGAATCCGGCGCCCGCGCAGCGCAGCGCGGCTTCCTCCCTTCGATATTCGGCCGGCTGCGCGCCAACGGTTCGGCCGCGACCGGCCTGTTCATCATCGCCACGATGATGACCCTGCTGGCCGTGCTGACCCTCTCGCCGACCGTGTCCGGCCAGTTCGAGACGCTGATCGAGATGGTGGTGATCCTGGTGGTGATGGCCTATGCCGCCGCCGGCCTGAGCCTGCTGCTGGGCACGCCCGAACGCCCGGCGACCCGCCGCGAACGCGTGCTCGGCATGGGCGCGCTGGTGGCCTGCGGTTTGCTGGTTTATTCCACGCCGGGCAAGACCCTGATCGGCGGATTGGTGATCGCGCTGCTGGCCTGGGCCGCCTATCGCGGCTTTTCGCGCCGGCTGCCATCGCCCGCACGCTAAAATGCCGGCATGAACAAGCCGAAGCTGCCCTACGATCCCGCGCTTCTGCGCAAGCGCGCCGAATCGATCATCAGCAACGTGCGCGAGCTGGCGCAGCTGGGCTGGACGCCGGCTACCAGCAGCAACTTCTCGCAGCGGCTCGACGGCGCGCATGCCGCGATCACCGTATCCGGCCGCGACAAGGGACGGCTGGTCGAGGACGACATCATGGTCGTGGATTTCGACGGCCGCGCCGTCGGACGCCCGCTGCGCCCGTCGGCCGAAACCCTGCTGCACACCCAGCTGTACCGGAGGTTCCCGGAGATCGGCTGCGTCCTGCACACCCATTCGCCGGTGCAGACCATCGCCTCGCGCCTGTATGCCGGCCAGGGCCACGTGCGGCTGGAGGGCTACGAGCTGCTGAAGGCGTTCGAAGGCAACAGCACCCACGAGATGGCGATCGACGTGCCGGTGTTCGCCAACACCCAGGACATGGACGTACTGGCCGCGCAGGTCGACGCCCTGCTCGACCGGCAGCCGCTGTGGGGCTACCTGATCGATGGCCATGGCCTGTACGCCTGGGGCCGCTCGATGGCCGAGGCCCGACGCCACCTGGAGGCCTTCGAGTTCCTGCTCGGATGCGAGCTGGAGCTGCGCAAGCTGGGCGCGCGCGGCTGAACTCATGCCCCTCGGCGGCGCTGCGTTCCACCGCCGTTATCAGTCCCGCAACTGGCGACTGGTAACCTTGGCGGCCTACGCGGCGCCCGCGCGCCCACGCAGGTGAGAACACCAGGTGAAAACCCCATGAGCCGACTTCGCATCTTCGACGAGAACGACCCCGGCCAGCCCCTGTTCGACAGCCACGACGGGGCGGCGATCACCGCCGAGCTGGAGAAGATCGGCGTGGCCTTCGAGCGCTGGCAGGCAAGCCAGGCGATCGCCCCGGGCGCCACGCCCGAGCAGGTCATCGACGCCTATCGCGCCGACATCGACCGGCTGGTGGCCGAGCGCGGCTTCAAGACCGTGGATGTGGTCAGCATCGCGCCGGACAACCCCAACCGCGGCGAGATGCGCAAGAAGTTCCTCGACGAGCATTTCCACAAGGAAGACGAGGTCCGCTTCTTCGTCGCCGGCTCCGGCCTGTTCACCCTGCACGTGGACGGCAGGGTCTACGAGATCGAGTGCGTGAAGGACGACCTGATCGCCGTGCCGGACGGCACCAGGCACTGGTTCGACATGGGCGAGTCGCCGAGCTTCGTGGCGATCCGTTTCTTCACCGAGCCGGACGGCTGGGTCGGCCACTTCACCGGCACCGACATCGCGCAGAAGTTCCCGCGCTACGCTCCCGCAACGAACTGAGCCGCAGCCCTCGTCCGTCACCCCTCCCCGGAGGGGCGCTCTCTTTGCAGTCCCGGCAGGCCACCATGACCCGCGCCATCCTCACCGACATCGAAGGCACCACCAGCAGCATCTCGTTCGTGCGCGACGTGCTGTTCCCCTACGCGCGCCGCGCCCTGCCCGCCTTCGTCGCCGAACATGGCCGCGAGCCGGAGGTGCGACGCTGGCTGGACGCCGTGGCCACCGAGGCCGGCGGCCTGTGCCAGGACGACATGATCGTGGAGACGCTGCAGGGCTGGATCGACCAGGACCGCAAGCACACCGCGCTCAAGGCCTTGCAGGGGCTGGTATGGGAAGCCGGTTACCGCAATGCCGACTTCACCGCACCGGTCTATGCCGACGCCGCCCCGACGCTGCGGCGCTGGCACGCGCTGGGCCTGCCGCTTTACGTCTACTCGTCCGGCTCGGTCCCCGCGCAGAAGCTGTTCTTCGGCCACAGCGACGCCGGCGACCTCACCGGGCTGTTCTCGGGCTGGTACGACACCGAGATCGGCGGCAAGCGCGAACCGGAAAGCTATGTGCGCATCGCCGCCGCGATAGGCGAGCCCGCGCACGAGATCCTGTTCCTGTCGGACGTGGTCGAAGAACTGGATGCCGCGCGCAGCGCCGGCCTGCACACGGTGCTGGTCGACCGTATCGAGGACTATCCGCAGCCGCGCCATGGCGACACCGCGCACGGGCACGCACGCGTGGCCAGCTTCCTCGACATCGAGCTGCCGCTCTAGACGATGCAGGCTCCCCGCAACGCCACGCTGGCCGGCCTGCTGGCGATCCTGCTGTGGTCCTCGCTGGCCCTGCTCACCGTCGCCACGGCCGGCCTGCCGCCGTTCCAGGTGCTGGCAACCGCGTTCGCCGTCGCCGGCGTGCTCGGCCTGCTGCGCGCTGGTGCGCGCGGTCGCGCAGGCTGGGCCGAGCTGCGCCAGCCGGCCTCGGCGCTGGCGCTGTCGACGACCGCACTGTTCGGCTACCACGCGTTGTACTTCATCGCGCTCAAGCGTGCGCCGGCGGTGGAAGCGAACCTGCTCAACTACATGTGGCCATTGCTGATCGTGGTCTTCGCCGGTTTCCTGCCGGGCGTGCGCATCCGCCCCCTGCAATGGGTCGGCACGCTCATGGGGCTGGCCGCCGCGGTGCTGCTGGTCACCGGTGGAAACAGCCTGGACGTCAGCGCCAGCCACCTGCCCGGCTACCTGGCCGCCCTGACGGCCGCGGTGATCTGGGCCGGCTATTCGGTGCTCAACCGCGCCATGCGCAGGTGCCCAGTGCCGCGATCACCGTGGCCTGCCTGCTGGTCGCCCTGCTGGGCGCAGGCGTGCACCTGCTGTTCGAGCGCAGCGTGGCGCCCACGCCGGGGCAGTGGCTGGCATTGCTGGCGATGGGTGCAGGACCCACCGGCGCGGCTTTCTGGCTGTGGGATACCGGGACCAAGCGCGGCGACATCGCCCTGCTCGGCAGCCTGTCGTACCTGGCACCGCTGCTGTCGACCGTGCTGCTGGTGCTGTCCGGACAGGCGCAGGCGCAGCCGGTACAGGCGCTCGCCCTGGTCCTGCTGCTGGCCGGCGCGTGGTTGAGCACCCGCTCGCGCGGCGCAGCCTGAGAACGCGCCGCGCTTTCACCCGGGCCGGCGAGCCTGGCTGGACTGCACGCCACGCAACAACCCGTATCCGATCGCGCGCCACTTCGCGCAATCCACGCCAGCCAGCCACCGGGGGGTTGGCTTCATGCGATCCGGCATTGCCCGCGTTCTAGTCCGCGCCAGCGTCCTGCAAGGTGTAGCTGGTGGTGGCCGTCGCTTCGCCCTGCCAGCGATCGAACGCACGTACCTCGACCCGATGCCCGCCCGTCGCCAGGTCGGTCGCCAGCGCACCCCGCCACAGATGGGTGGAGTCCACCGCCTCGGGCGAGCGATCGAACCCGCGCAAGGGGGTGGCCAGGTCGTCGGCCACGTTCTCGACCAGCAGGCGCGGGTCGGCGCGTTCCACCCGGCGCATCGGCTTCCATTGACCGCCATCGATCCGGTACTCGACCCGCGTATCGGCGTCGCCCATGAACACGTTCGCGAACACGCCCCAGGCCGGATAGGCGCCCCGTCGCAACACGCGCGGCGCATGCAGCGCCATCGACTGGTTGAACGCCGGCGCAGCCGCAGGCATCCGTGCCGGATGGAAGGCGAGCGCGTAACCGCCATCGTCGTGCACCGACAGCAGCCCATACCCGTTCGGCGTGCCGTCGGCCATGGTCGCGTCCGGAATCCCCGCCGCGTCCGGCGCGCCGGACCAGAAGGCACCGCACGCGGCGCCGACGTTGTACTCGTGCAGTGGCGCGGCGCCCTGCCAGCCGTCCCGGGCCGTGTGCCAGTAGTGCTGCTGGTGGTGGCTATGCCCGCTCAGCAGCAGCAGGCGCGGATGGTCCTTGAGCAGAGCGAACAGGCGGGCGCGGTCGGCGGCACGGAAGGTTTCGCGGCCACCGGTATCGAACACCGGGATATGCATGCCGAGCACCAGCAGTCGCCCGGGCGGCAGCTGCGCCAGGTAGTTCTCGATGAAGCGGAACTGGTCCTCCCTCAGGCCACCGATGTAGCCGGGGCCCGTGCCCGGCTGCACGACCACGTTGTCCAGGAAAACGAACGCCGCATTGCCCTCCTCCACCGCGTAGGTGTCCGGCCCGTAGACCGCTTTCCAGCTGGCGAGCGACGCGGCGTCGCCGGTCGCGCCCGGATCGACGTCATGGTTGCCCGGCACGTGGAACCAGGGAACGCCCAGCCGTGCGGTCACCGCGTTGAGCGCGGGATAGAGCTGGATCTCGTCGTCGACCAGGTCGCCCAGGGTCATGCCCAGCGCTGCGTCATGCCGGCCGATGATCGGCTCGACGATGTCGCGCCGGTAATAGTCGATGTCGCGCGCGCCCTTGACCTGGGTATCGGTGAACAGCAGCACCTGGAACCCATCCATGGACTTCGCCGGCGCGGCGGGCAGTGCTCCTTCGAGCAAACCGAAGTCGACGCCTGCCCGCTCGCTCGCCTGCACCGTCGCCGGGATGCGCCGCCAGAACGCCGGCAATCCATCGGCACCGGCGATGAAGCGATGCGCGGCCGGCTTGACCACGAACACCGCCTGTCCGGGCTCGAACGGGATCGTGTAGCGGCCCTGCGCATCGGTGCGCACGATGTCGCTGCCATTGGAGACCGCCACGGCCGCCACGCCCGGATCACCGGGACCACGCCCGGCCCGCCCGTCGCGCTCGAGATAGACGTGGCCCGATACGGTCGACGCCATCGCGGCGGGCACGGCGGCAACCGGCGCGGCAAACGCACAGGCCAGCAACAGGGTGGAGACGGAACGCATCGGCAAGGTCGCACTCGGGGAAGACCCCGGGATTGTAGGAGCCGCCCCCGCTGGCGACCACCGCACCTGTGCACGTCCGCGCCGGATGCCTCAGGTCTTGTGGCGCTGCTCCAGCACCTCGACCGCATCGGCCAGCGAGAGGCCCCGCGAATGCAGGAGCACGGTCAGGTGATAGATCAGGTCCGCCGATTCGCCGAGCAGGTGCTCGTCGTTCTGGGACACGCCGGCCAGCGCGGTCTCCACGCCTTCCTCGCCGACCTTCTGCGCGATCCGGCGCACGCCGGCCTCGAACAGGCGCGTGGTGTAGCTGCCTTCGGGCCGTTCGCGCGCGCGCGTGGCGACCAGCGCGTCGAGTTCGCCGAGGAAGCCGACATCAGGCGCCGCCATGGCATCCGCCGCGGGCGCGGCAAGCGCCGGCGCGTTCTCGAAGCAGCTCTGCCGTTGCAGGTGGCAGGTCGGGCCACGTGGCCGGGCCAGCACCAGCAGCGTGTCCGAATCGCAATCGGCGCTCACGTCGACGAGCTCCAGTACATGGCCCGACGTTTCGCCCTTGGTCCACAGGCGTTGCCTGCTGCGGCTGTAGAAGGTGACCAGGCGGTTGACCAGGGTGGCGCGCAGCGCGTTGCGGTCCATGTAGCCGAGCATCAGCACGCGCAGGCTGTCGGCATCCTGGACGATGGCCGGCAGCAGGCCATCGCCCTTGTCCCAGTCCATCGCCTCGGGCAACAGGTTCGGACTGCGCGGCACGCGCGAAGGTTCGATGGAGGGATCAGGCATTGCGCACCTCGATGTCCCGCTCGCGCAGGAATCGCTTGAGTCCGGGGATGGGAATGGCGCCGCTGTGGAACACGCTGGCCGCCAGCGCGCCATCGACGTCGGCCTGTTCGAACGCTTCGGCGAAATGGACCGGTTCGCCCGCCCCGCCCGAGGCCACCAGCGGCACGTGGCACAGGTCGCGTGCCTGGCGCAGCTGCGCGATGTCGTAGCCGCGGCGCACGCCGTCGCTGTCCATGCAGTTGAGCACGATCTCGCCGGCGCCCAGGTGCTGCGCCTCGACGATCCAGTCCAGGGTGCGCACCGGCAGCGCACGAGTGCGGTCCGGATCGCCGGTATTGGTGCGCACGCGCCACTGGCCGTCCGCCTCGCGGATCGAATCGATGCCCACCACCACGCACTGCACGCCGAAGGCATCGGCCAGTTCGGCGATCAGCGCCGGGCGCTCCAGTGCCGGCGAGTTGATCGAGACCTTGTCGGCGCCCGCGTGCAGCACCCGCCGCGCAGTCTCGACATCACGGATGCCGCCGGCGACACAGAACGGAATGTCGATCAGCCGTGCCACCCGCTCGACCCAGGCATGGTCGACCGAGCGCCCTTCCGGGCTGGCGCCGATGTCGTAGAACACCAGTTCATCGGCGCCCTCGTCGCGGTAGCGCAGGGCCAGTTCCACGATGTCGCCCATGTCGACGTGGTCGCGGAAGCGCACGCCCTTGACCACGCGACCGTCGCGCACGTCCAGGCAGGGAATGATCCGACGGCTCAGCATGACGGCGCCGCCTCCTCGGCCAGGGCATCACCCAGTTCCAGCCGCCCCTCGAGCAGGGCCCGGCCGAGCACGGCGCCCGCGCAGCCGGCCAGGCGCGCATTGCGCACGTCGGCCGCGTCGCGCACGCCCCCAGAGGCCTGCACCGCCACGCCGGGCGCCAGCGCGCGCAGGTGCAGGTACAGGTCCAGGTTGGGTCCGGACAGCATGCCGTCGCGGGCGATGTCGGTGCACAGCAGGTGGCGCAGGCCGGCACGCAGGTAATGCGGCAGCAGTCCATCGAGCGTGGCGCCGGCGGTCTCGGTCCAGCCATGCACCGGCAACGTCCAGGTTCCGTCGGCATCCTGCCGGGTATCCAGGGCGACGGTGATGCGCTCGCCTCCGAACTCGGCCAGCCACGCGGCGACCGTATCGGGCTCGCGCACGGCCAGTGAGCCCACGACGACGCGCGCAGCGCCGGCGTCGAGGATCTTCGCCACGTCTTCGCGCGAACGCACGCCGCCTCCGGTCTGCACCTGCAGGCCGGTCTCGCGGGCGATCGCGTCGAGCAGCGGCAGCAGCGTGTAGCCGCCGGCCTTGGCGGCATCCAGGTCCACCAGGTGCATCCAGCGCGCGCCGGCGGACACGAATGCCGATGCGCGCGGCAGCGGGTCGTCGCCGTAGGTGGTTTCGCGCGCGTAGTCGCCCTGCGCCAGCCGCACCACGCGGCCGCCGCGCAGGTCCAGCGCGGGGTAAACCGTGAATCCGCCCATCAGAAATCCATCTCGACGAAGTTGCGGAGGATGCGCGCGCCGGTCGCGGCCGAGCGTTCAGGGTGGAACTGCGCGCCGCACAGGCGGCCGCGCTGGACCACTGACGAGAACAGGCTCCCATGATCGGTGGCCGCCACGGTGTCGGCTGTGATCGGTGCCGCATAACTGTGGACGAAATAGGCGCTGGCGCCTTCGGCGACGCCGTCCAGCAGCGCCGACCCGCGCATCGTGCGCAGCCCGTTCCAGCCCATGTGCGGCACCCGGATACCCGGCGCCAGCGGCAGCTTGCGGACCACGCCCGGCAGCAGGCCCAGGCACTCGACCCCACCTTCCTCCGAACGCTCGTACAGCAGCTGCATGCCCACGCATACGCCCAGCAGCGGTGCCTCCAGGCCGCGCAGCACCTGCACCAGGTCCAGCGCATGCAACCGCCCCATCACCTGCGCCGCGGTGCTCACGCCGGGCAGCACCACCCGGTCGGCGGCGCGGATCGCCTCGGCATCGACGGTGACCTCGGGTTCGATTCCCAGCCGGTTCAACGCATAACGGACCGAGCCCAGGTTCGCACCGCCGGCATCGACCAGGGCCACGCGCATCACAGCGCTCCCTTGGTCGAGGGCAGCTCGGCGCCCTCGCGGCGGATGGCTTGCCGCAGCGCGCGCGCCAGCGCCTTGAAGCTGGCTTCGACCTTGTGGTGGTCGTTGTCGCCGGTCACGGCGATGTGCAGGTTCATGCCCGAGGCATCGCACAGCGAGCGGAAGAAGTGCGGCACCAGCTCGGTCGGCATGTCGCCCACCCGCTCGCGCTTGAACTGGCCTTCGTAGACCAGGTACGGCCGCCCGCTGAAATCCAGTGCCGCGCTGGCATGGGTCTCGTCCATCGGCAGGGTGAAGCCATAGCGGCCGATGCCGCGCTTGTCGCCCAGCGCCTCGCGCAGCGCCTGGCCCAGGGCCAGGGCGGTGTCCTCGATGGTGTGGTGCTCATCGATGTGCAGGTCGCCTTCGGCCCGGATCTTCAGTTCGAAACCTCCGTGCTTGCCGATCTGTTCGAGCATGTGGTCGTAGAACGGCAGCCCGGTGTGGATTTCCGGTTCGGCGACGCGGTCCAGGTCGACCTCGACCCGGATCCGGGTCTCCTTCGTATTCCGCTGCACGACCGCGCGGCGCGGCGCGTCGGCCAGCTCGTGCGCGATCCCGGCCCAGTCCCACTCACCGCCGAACTGCGTGGTCCGCAGCTGGAAGGCACGGATGCCGAGGTTTTCCGCGAACTGGTTGTCGGTGGGGCGGTCGCCGACCATGGCCGAACGCTTCCAGTCGATGCCGCGATCCTGGATGTATGGCAGGACCAGGCCGATGCCCGGCTTGCGGGTGGGCTTGTTCTCGTGCGGCCAGCTGGCGTCGATCAGCACGTCGCGGAACACGATGCCCTGGCTTTCGAACACCTGCATCATCAGGTTGTGCGGACCGTCGAAGCTGGACTGCGGATACCCCTCGCTGCCCAGGCCATCCTGGTTGGACACCATCACGAACCGCCAGCCGGCGTCGCGCAGCTTCAGCAGCGCGGGGATCACTCCCTGCACGAAGCGCAGCTTCTCGTAGGCATCGATCTGGAAATCCGCCGGTTCCTCGATCAGGGTGCCGTCACGGTCGATGAACAGGATCGGGGTCATGCAGCGGCTTCCTTGGCATCCAGCGCGGCCAGCACGCGGTCGTTCTGTTCGGGGGTACCGATGGTGATGCGCAGCGCATCGGGCAGTTGCGGCGCGGCGCGCTGGTCGCGCACGACCACGCCGGCCGCCAGCAGGCGGGCGAAGGCCGCATCGGCATCGGCGAAGCGGACCAGCAGGTAGTTGCCGTCAGAGGGATGCACGCGGACCACGCCGGCCAGGGTGGCCAGCGCGCGTTGCAGGCGCACGCGCTCGCTGCGGACCTGATCCACGCGCGCGGCGGTGCGCGCCAGCGCTTCTTCCGACAGGGCGGCTGCGGCGAGCTCGGCGCACGGCGCCGGCACCGGATACGGCGCCTGGCAGGCGCGCAGGACGCGGACCAGTGCTGGGTGGGCGATCAGCACGCCGATCCGTGCGGCCGCCAGCGCGTGCGCCTTGGACAGGGTGCGCAGCACCGCCACGTTCGGATGCGTGGCCATCAGCGTCGTCGCAGAAGGCTGGTCGGAGAACTCGCCGTAGGCCTCGTCCACCACCACCAGCGCACGGCCATGCAGGCGCCGAGCCAGTGCGGCGATGCCGTCGAGCGGCACGCTGGCGCCGGTCGGGTTGGAAGGCGAGCACAGGAACACCAGCTTTGCCGCGCCCTGCTCCGCCGCGCGCGCGACCGCCTCCAGATCCACGCCGAAGCCGGATTCGCCCTCGACCAGCGGCACTTCCAGCAGCGGCGCGCCCTGCAGGCGTGCGCTCACCGCATACATGCCGAACACCGGCGGCGTCACCACGACCGCATCACGACCCGGCACGCACAGCACGCGCACGAGCAGGTCGATCGCCTCGTCGCTGCCACGGCCGATCAGCAGCCGTGACGGATCGCAGGCGTAAAGGCGAGCCAGCGCATCACGCAGCGCCGGCGGTTGCGGATCGGGATAGCGACGGCTGCCGCCGCCCGCGTCGGCGGGATTGGCCCAAGGGCTTTCGTTGGCGTTGAGCCAGACCTCGCCGCGCAGGTCGTGCGTGCGCGCCGAAGCGTAGCCGCCGAAGCCACGCAGGTCCTCGCGGACCAGCTGCAACAAGCTGTTGTCATCGGCGCTCATGCGGCCACCGCCTTCAGGCGCAGGACGACCGCATTGGCGTGCGCATCGAGCTGCTCGGCGCGCGCCATCGTGACCGCGCAATTGCCGATCCCGGCGATTCCTTCGGGCGTGGCCGCCTGCACGCTGACGAAATTCTGGAAGCTGGCCACGCTGACCCCGCTCCATGCACGCGCCGCGCCGCTCGTCGGCAGCACGTGGTTGGTACCGCTGCAGTAGTCGCCCAGCGCCTCGGGGGTCCAGTCGCCCAGGAACACCGAACCGGCGGCCTCGACCCGCTCCAGCCACGCGCGCGGTTCGCGCAGGGCCAGGATCAGGTGCTCGGGCGCGTAGGTGTTGCTGATCGAGAAAGCTTCCTCCAGCGAATCCACCAGCACCAGGCGCGAAGCCGACAACGCCCTGGCCGCGATCGCCGCACGCGGCAACGCCGCCAGCTGCTCCACCAGCCTGGCCTCCACCTGGTCGATGAAAGCGGCACTGTCGGACAGCAGCAGCACCTGCGAATCGGGCCCGTGCTCGGCCTGCGACAGCAGGTCCGCGGCAACGAAACCCGCATCGGCGCCTGCATCGGCGATCACCAGCACTTCCGATGGGCCGGCTGGCATGTCGATCGCCGCCGCGCCGGACTGCGCGACCTGGCGCTTGGCTTCGTCCACGTAACTGTTGCCCGGTCCGAAGATCTTGTCGACCCTTGGCACGCTTTCGGTACCGAAGGCCAGCGCGGCGATCGCCTGGGCGCCGCCGAGCTTGAACACGGAACCGACGCCGCACAGTTTCGCCGCCACCAGCACCGCCGGATCGGCCGTCCCGTCCGTCCGCGGCGGCGTGCACAGCACCACCTGCCGGCAACCCGCCAATGCGGCCGGCACGCACAGCATCAGCGCCGTCGAGGGCAAGGGTGCGCTGCCGGCGGGCACGTACAGACCTACCCGTGGCACCGGCCTGATCATGCGTTCGCAGACCACGCCGGGCGCGGTTTCGATCGCATAAGCCGAGGCCATGCCGGCGCGGTGGAAGGCCTCGATCCGCGACTTGGCGTCGAGCATGGCCTGGCGCAGCTCCACCGGCACCACCGCTTCGGCGGCAGCGAACTCCCCGGCCGAAACCTCGAAGCGATCCAGTTCGACCCTGTCGAAGCGCGCGGTGAATTCGCGCAGCGCCCCATCGCCACGCTGGCGCACGGCGTCGAGCACTTCGGATACGGCACCGCGCGTGGCCTCGGCCACGACCTGCGCCGGACGGGTCAGCGCGCGATCGCGCTGCGACGCGTCCAGCGTCGACCACTGCAGCCGATTCCAGGCAGGAGCGCTGCCGGTCCCGATGGAATCCGTGGAAGCGGTGGCGCTCATGCCAGCGACCTCTCCACCGCCAGCACCATCAGGCCACGCGCGCCTGCGCGCTCGAGTTCTTCCATCTGCTGCCAGCTGACCGCGCCTTCGCACATCGTCTGCAACGACAGCACGCCGTTGCCGCCGGGCAGCTGTACCAGGGGCCCCGCGTCCTGCAGCAGGCGCTCCAGCGCCGGCAGCGAATCGCGTTCGGCGCTGAACATCAGCAGCTTGCGGTCCTTGAGCTGGAGCACCCCGTCGACACGGCGCAGCAGCATCTGCGCCAGGCCGACGCGGGCATCGTCGAAACCCGAGGCCGGACCGGCCAGTACCGCCTCGCTGTCGAGCAGGTTCTCGACCGGCTTCAGGTGGTTGGCGGCGAGCGTGCCGCCGCTGGACACCAGGTCGCAGATCAGGTCGGCCGTTCCCAGCCGCGGCGCGATCTCGACCGAACCGGACAGCTCCACCACCTGGGCGTCGATGCCCTGCCGTTCCAGCCAGCCGGCAAGGATCGCCGGATAGCTGGTGGCGATGCGCAGGCCCTGCAGCTGGGCCGGACCGGTCCATTCCCATTCCTCCGGCACCGCCAGCATCAACCGGCACTGGCCGAAACCCAGCCCGCGCAATGCGCGGTAGGCCGGCGCGAGGCCGTTGCGGGCACGTTCGCCCGCCTGCTCCTCCAGTTCGTTGCGCCCGACCACGCCCAGGTCGCAGACGCCGTCGGCGATCAGGCCGGGGATGTCGTCGTCGCGCACCAGGAGCAGGTCCACCGGCAGCGACTCGCCGTAGCAGAACAGCTTGTCGCGGCTCTCGCGCCAGCTAAGACCGCAGGCTGCCAACAGCGAACGCGCCGGCTCGGCCAGGCGGCCGCTCTTCTGGATCGCGATGCGCAGCCGGTCGCGTGGAGCGGTGGCCAGGGGGGGAGTCATGGCGTGTCCTTCGCGCAGGCGGCGCGGGCTTGGGGCATCGAAGCCAGGGAATAGCCGCCGGCGCCGCGCTCCAGCGTGCGCGCGACCCGGCCGATGGTGGTGACGCTGACCTGGGTCAGGTCGTGGATTTCGCGGTACGGCATGCCCTGCTGCAGGAGGGGCACCACCCGCCAGCGATCGGTCATCGCTTCGAGCTCGGCCGGAGTGCACAGGTCCTGCAGGAAAGCACTGACCGCCTCCGCGTCGTCCAGCCCGGCCAGCGCCCGCGCCAAGGCCCCGAGCCTTCCCTCGGTGTCGTCACCGTGTTCCTGTGTTCGCCGCTTCATGGGAATCAATGTATTAATGCGTTAATACATTAGACCAGCCTGCCCCGTGCCCGGTCAAGCCCGCCGCCGTTACACTGCCTCACCGCCAGACCGGCGGCTGGGGCGGGCCTTCCCGGGGGACGCATGGAGTTGCGGACATTCGCCAGATGCTGGGGTCGGGTGCTCCTGGGCCTGGCCCTATGCTTTGCCCAGGGCCTGCCGGCATACGGGCAGGCGCCGTTGCGCCTGGACGCCAGCCAGCCGCAGTTGGACCTCGGAGCGCACACCCGCTACCTGCACGACGAATCGGGCGAGATGGACTCCGCCCAGGCATGGGCAAGCGTGGAAAACGGGGGCTTCGCCGCCCTCCCCGGCAGCGGCGCTGCCTTCGGCTTCCAGCAGGGCGCCTACTGGTTCCATGTGGGGCTGGAGAACCGCGACGCGACGCAGCCACAGTGGCTGCTGGTGCAGGACTATCCGCTCAGCGACCGCCTGGACCTCTACCTGCGCTACGCGGATGGGCGGGTGGTCCATCACGCCGGCGGCGACCACCTGCCGTTCGATGTGCGCAGCGTCAGCTACCGCTACCCGAACTTCATGCTCGACCTGCCGCCCGGCGATCGCGTGGACGTGCTGCTGCGGGTGCAGAGCCAGAGCTCGATGCAGGTGCCGCTGACCCTGCATACCCCCGCGGCTTTCATCGAGATCTCCCGCGACGCGCAGTTCGGCATCGGCCTGTATTACGGCATCCTGATCGCGCTGTTCTTCTACAACCTGGTGCTGTGGCTGGCACTGCGTGATTCGAGCTACTTCTGGTACCTGTTCCACCTGAGCGCGTTCGGCCTGGTGCTGATGACGCTCAACGGCCTGGGCTTCGAATACCTGTGGCCCGATTCACCGTGGCTGGCCGACCTGTCGGTGCCGTTGTCGATCTGCCTGGCGCAGATCGGCATGCAGCAGTTCGCCCGCGTATTCCTGCGCCTGCCCACGATGTGGCCGGTGGGCAACATCGTCTCGCTGGCGTGCATCGCCTTCTACGTCGTGCTGGGCGTGGCTTCGTTCTGGCTGCCATACCGCATCGCCACGCCCGTGGCCGCCGCATCGGTATTCCTCAGCATCGCCTGGATCCTGACCGTGACCTTCGTGTCGGTGCGTCGGGGCGACCGTTCGGCGCGGCTGTTCCTGGCGGCCTGGAGCATGTTCCTGCTCGGTACCGGCATGTTCACCGCGCTGGCTTTCGGCCTGCTGCCCAAGTCGTTCCTGACCGTGTACGGCGTGCAGATCGGCTCGGCGCTGGAAATGCTGCTGCTTTCCATCGCGCTGAGCTACCGCTACGCAGCGCTGCGCAACGAGAACGAACGGATCGTTCGCCGGGCCAAGCTGCAGCTGGAATCGCAGGTGCTGGAGCGCACCAGCGAACTGCGCACCGCACTGGAACAACTGGAGACGGCGCACTCGCGCCTGCGCGAGGCCAGCCGCCACGACGCGCTGACCGGCCTGTACAACCGCGGCTGGTTCCGCGAACGCTTCGAGTCGCTGCTCGAGGCCGCGCGCACCCAGGGCCAGCCGCTGTCGCTGCTGATGGTCGACCTGGACCACTTCAAGGCGATCAACGACCGCCACGGCCACCTGGTCGGTGACGATTGCCTGCGCCGTTGCGCCCGCGTCGTCGAGAGCATCCTGCGGCCGCACGGCGCGCTGGTGGCGCGCTACGGCGGCGAGGAATTCATCGCCGCCCTGCCCGGCATCGACATCTTCCATGCGCGCGAGCTGGCCGAGGAAGTGTGCACGCGCCTGCGCGAGGAACCGATCCGCACCCGCGGCCCGACTGTGACGGTGACCGCCAGCATCGGCGTGCACGCGGTCGATACCGGGGTCGAACACGAAGACGCGGCGACCGACATGGCGCTGCAGGTGGTCGACAACGCCCTGTATGCGGCCAAGTCCGGCGGTCGCGACCAGGTCCGGGTCGCCGGATCCTAGCTAGCCGGCGGCGACCGCGGCCGGAAGCAGAGCGCCGGAAGCGACCAGGCCCACCATCGCGGCGACTTCACCGTCCAGCGCGCGATCACGCGCGAGGAACGGCACCGTCGCGCGGATGCGCGCATGCGCCGCGGCGACGGCCGTGCCCGGATGGAACGCATCGGCCTGCGCCAGCTGCGCGCGCAGCGATTCGACTTCGGCGAGGAAGCCTTCGCGCCCCGGCGCGTCCGACGCCGGTCCGCCCTGCACCTTGCCTGCCAGCGCGACCGCATCGGCACGACGGGCCAGCTCGCGTGCCGCGTTGATCATGTCGCGGCGCAGGTCCAGCGCCTGTGCGGCCGTGTACAGCTCCAGCGCGAGCACCTTGCCCAGGTCCTCGACCATCGACAGCACGTGGCGCGCCTCGTTGGCGCCCATCGACACGTGATCCTCGGCATTGGCGCTGGTCGGCACCGAGAACACGCTGGCCGGATGCGCGCGGCTGGCCAGGTCGTTGACGATCGCCGCGGCGGTGTACTGCACGATCATGTGGCCCGACTCGGTGCCGTCCTCGTTGCCGATCAGGAACGCGGGCAGTCCATCATTGGTGGCGGGATCGACCAGCTTGTTGAGGCGGCGCTCGGAGATCGAGGCCAGGGTCGGGATCGCGGCCTTCAGGTAGCTCAGCACCAGTGCCAGCGGCATGCCGTGGAAGTGGCCGGCGGAGATCACCTGTTCCTCGACGTGGGTCGAGTCCGTCTTTTCCGGGAACACCAGCGGATTGTCGGTGACCGCGTTGAGCTCGATGTCGAGCACGCGCGCGGCCTGCGCGGCGGCGTCGCGCACCGCGCCGTGCACCTGCGGGATGCAGCGCAGCGAATAGCTGTCCTGCGGTTGGTGCTTCTTGCCACCACGGAACGGCAGGAAGCGCAGGTAGAACTTCTCGCGTCCATGACGCTGGTCGGCCGGCACCCAGTCCCAGCCGATGTCGAAGCGTAAAGCCTGCGATTCGGGCGTATCCCAGCTGGCCGGCAGCCACGGGCGGAACTTCGGCACCAAGTGGTAGGCGATGTCGGCCAGGGTCGAACCGGACAGCAACCGGCGCAGGTTTCCAGCCACCTGCACCTGGCCCGGGTGCGGGCGCAGCGCGTGCACTTCCGGCGCGAACGCACCCAGGCGGCCGGCAAACGCGTCCAGGGTCATCGCCGCGGCGAGGTCGGCCGTGTCCAGCATCATTTCCAGCCGGTGCAGTGCGAGCACACCCATCGCGAGCATCTGCGCAGTGCCGTTGTTCAGCGCCAGGCCTTCCTTGTAGGAAAGCGACACCGGCTCCAGGCCTGCCCGCTGCAATGCTTCGCCACCCGGCATCCGCTGCCCTTCGAAGAAGGCTTCGCCACCGCCCAGCAGCACGATCGCCAGGTGCGACAGCGGCGCCAGGTCGCCGGAGGCGCCGACCGAACCCAGCTGCGGCACCACCGGCACGATCCCGGCGTTGAGCAGCGCGGCGAGCGCCTGCAGCGTCTGCACGCGGATACCGGAGTGCCCCTTGAGCAGGGTGTTGATGCGGATGCACAGCATCGCCCGCACCACGTCGGCGGACATGGGTTCACCCACGCACACCGCATGGGTCACGATCAGGTTGCGTTGCAGTTCCTCGTGCAGCGAACGACCGGACGGCGCGGCGCCTGGCAGCGCGTCGCGCAGCGGATGCGCGCCGAGCAGCTTGTCGGCGTTGCTGCCGAAGCCGGTGGAGACGCCGTAGATCGGTTCCTCGCGCCGGACCTGTTCGGCGAGGAAATCGGCGGCGCGCTGCACCGCGACCAGCGCGCCGGGGGCCAGTTCGACTGGCGCGCCATGGGCCACCGCGACCAGACGGTCGCGGGTCAGGGATTGTCCGTCGAGGCGGATCGTCTGCATCGTGCGTGTTCCGTAATGCGTTGCGTGCGGCTCAGCGGCCGGCGAGTGCGCGGGTCTGTTCGAGTTCCACCCGCAGCGTGCCGGCCAACTCGGAGCGCGCCACTTCGAACTGCTGCTCGCGGACCAGGTCCTTGACCGCGACCACGCCGCGGGCCAGTTCGTCGTCGCCGGCCAGCACGACGAAGCGGATGCCCGCGCGCGAGGCGTACTGGAACTGCTTGCCGACCTTGCGTGCTTCCATCTGCACTTCGGTATTGATGCCGCCGGCGCGCAGGTGGCGGGCGATGTCCAGCGCTTCGGGCAGCTGCGCCTCGTCCATCAGGGCGACCATCGCCTGCACGCTGCTCTCGGCGATGCCCTCGACCAGTCCGGCCTCGCGCAGCTGCCAGAACAGCCGGGTCAGGCCGATGGAGATGCCCACGCCCGGCAGCTTCGACTTGGTGTAGTGGCTGGCCAGGTCTTCGTAGCGACCGCCCGAGCAGATCGAGCCGATGCCCGGATGGTCGACCAGCTGGGTCTCGTAGACCGTGCCGGTGTAATAGTCCAGGCCGCGCGCGATCGAGAAGTTCAGGCAATAGGCCGACTCGGGGACGCCCAGCGCCTTCACCAGCTCCAGTACCTCGCGCAGCTCGCCGGCACCGGCGCGCAGCGTTTCGCTGGCCTGGTCGCCGGCCTGCGCCAGCACCTGTCCGATCTGGTCCAGCGCGTCCTCGTGCGAAGCCGAGCGTACCTCGACGAACGCCAGGATCCGCTCGACCGCAGCGACGGGCAGGCCGAAGTCCGGGCCCGCCAGCGTCTCGCGCACGTAGTCGGCGCCGCGCTTGTCGATCTTGTCGACCTCGCGCAGGACCAGCGCCTGCTTCTGCGGATCGGTGACGCCCTGCGCCTCGAAGAAACCGCGCATCAGCTTGCGGTTGTTCAACTGCACCTTGAACGCGCCGATCCCCAGTTCGGAGAACACCGCGTGGATCACCGCCATCACCTCGGCGTCGTAGCGGATATTCAGCGCATCCTTGCCGATCACGTCGATGTCGCACTGGTAGAACTCCCGGAAGCGGCCACGCTGGGCGCGCTCGCCGCGGTACACGCGCTGCATCTGGTAGCGACGGAACGGAAAGCTCAGTTCGTGTTCGTGCTCTGCCACGTAACGGGCCAGCGGCACGGTCAGGTCGAAGCGCAGGGCCAGTTCGGGCAGCGTGGCGGTCGACCCGCCGTCTCCCTTCTCACCGTCCGCCGCCGCATTGGCCAGCGCACCGGTGGACTGGACGAAATACACCTGGCGCTCGGTCTCGCCGCCCGACTTGGTCAGCAGCACGTCGGACAGTTCGAACACCGGTGTTTCCACCGGCAGGAAGCCGAACCGCTCGTAGTTGCGGCGGATCACGTCGAGCATGCGCTGGAACGCGATCTGCTCGCGCGGCAGCAGTTCCATGACGCCGGGCGGTGTGCGAGGCCTGATCAAGCTGAAAACTCCTGCGGAACGCGCTGGGAGCGCAATTCTACCTTGGCGGGGTATCGCACTGGACGGCGCATGGACCGTCACACCGGTATCATTGGCGCAACGACCCCGCGGCGTGACGCATGTCCTGGCCTCCGTTCGACAATCTCTGCCTGACCCCCCCGCCGGAAGCCGCGGCCCCGCTCGGCCCGTGCCTGCACTGCCAGGTCCGCCACCTGTCGGTATGCGCCGTGCTGTCGCACGAAGAGATAAATGCCCTGGATACGGCGGCGAGCCTGCAGGTCCTGGCTCCCGGGGCGGTGCTCGCGCGCCAGGGCGAACAGCGCCGGCATGTCTTCACCGTCACCCGTGGCGCGCTGCGGCTGGTGCGGCTGTCCGCGGATGGCCGGCGCCAGGTCGCCGGCTTCGCCCTCCCGGGCGACTTCGTCGGCCTCAGCGGGGCGGCGGCGCACCAGAACGATATCGAGGCGCTGGGCGAGACCGAGTTGTGCCGCTTCGGCCTGGACGCCATGCAGCGACTGGGCGAGCAGTTCCCGCACCTGCGGGGGAAGCTGCTGGAGCGGGCCTGCGACGAGCTGGATTCGGCGCACGAACGGATGATGTCGCTGGCCCGGATGAACCCTACCGAGCGCATGGCCGACTTCCTGCTGACCCTCGCCGCCCGCCAGGCGCGCGCCGGCATGCCCGGGCCGTCCCTGGTACTGCCAATGCCGCGCGCCGACATCGCCGACCATCTCGGCCTTACCGTGGAAACGGTCAGCCGCTGCCTGACCGCACTGCGCACGCGCGGGCTGATCGCATTGCCGGGTACCTACCGGGTCGACATCCTCGATCGGCGCGGTCTGGAAACGCTCAAGGCCGCCTGAGCCTGGCGCAAGCGTCCCACGGCATGGCGGGACACATACGGTACGTCCTGAAAGGACCGGGTGGCCGCAATGGCCCGCGGCGCGCATCCGTTGCCGCGCGCTCCCGCGATCCGTCACGTCGCAGCCCGGCGGCCATCACGGGCGCCCGGTGAACCTGTCGGTCCGGCGACAGGGTGCCGCCCGCGGAATCGACGGCCGCTGACGCTTCGGCTGGACAAAAAAAGAGCGGGCCGAAGCCCGCTCTTTTCGTCTCGCAAGGCTGGCGGAATTACTCCGTCACGCCCTCGCCTTCCTCGACGGCCTTGATCGACAGGCGGATGCGGCCCTGCTTGTCGACTTCCAGCACCTTGACCTTGACCAGGTCGCCTTCCTTCAACGCATCGCCGACCTTCTCCACGCGATCGTTGGAGATCTGCGACACGTGGACCAGGCCGTCCTTGCCCGGCAGGATGGTGACGAACGCGCCGAAGTCCATGATCTTGGCGACCTTGCCCTCGTAGATCCGTCCCGGCTCGACGTCCGAGGTGATCTGCTCGATGCGGGCCTTGGCGGCCTGGCCAGCAGCGCCATTCACCGAAGCGATGGTGATGGTGCCGTCGTCCTGGATGTCGATCTGCGTGCCGGTTTCCTTGGTGATCGCCTGGATCACCGAACCGCCCTTGCCGATCACTTCGCGGATCTTGTCGGGGTGGATCTTGATGGTGATCAGGCGCGGCGCGAACTCGCTGAGCTCCTGGCGCGGCGAGGTCATCGCGCGGGCCATTTCACCCAGGATGTGCAGGCGGCCGGCCTTCGCCTGCGACAGCGCCTGCTTCATGATCTCTTCGGTGATGCCTTCGATCTTGATGTCCATCTGCAGCGCGGACACGCCGTTCTCGGTACCGGCCACCTTGAAGTCCATGTCGCCCAGGTGGTCTTCGTCACCGAGGATGTCCGACAGCACGACGAAGTCGTCGCCTTCCTTGACCAGACCCATCGCGATGCCCGCCACCGGCGCCTTGATCGGCACGCCGGCATCCATCAGCGCCAGCGAGCTGCCGCAGACCGATGCCATCGAGGAGGAGCCGTTGGACTCGGTGATCTCCGAGACCACGCGGATGGTGTAGGGGAACGCTTCCATGGTCGGCATCACGGCGAGCACGCCGCGCTTGGCGAGGCGGCCGTGGCCGATTTCGCGACGCTTCGGGCCCATCATGCGGCCGGCTTCGCCCACCGAGTACGGGGGGAAGTTGTAATGGAACAGGAAGTGGTCCTTGTACTCGCCCGACACTGCGTCGATGACCTGGCCATCACGCGCGGTGCCCAGGGTGACCGCGACGATGGCCTGGGTCTCGCCACGGGTGAACAGCGAGGAGCCGTGCACGCGCGGCAGGACGCTGACCTGCGAATTGATCGGACGGACCTGGTCCAGCGCGCGACCGTCGATGCGGACCTTGGTCTTGAGGACCGAGTTGCGCATGGTCTGGTATTCCTGCTCGCTGAACTCCTTGGACAGGTCGCCGGCGGACCACGAATGGGTCTCGGCCTGCGGCGCCAGCGTGCCAAGGATGGCCTTCTTCAGGCTGGAGATCGTGTCGCGGCGCTCGAGCTTGTCGCGCACCTGGAACGCGCCGGCCAGGCTGTCGCCCACGGCATGGCGAAGCGCGGCGATCAGGCCTTCGTTCTTGGCCGGCGGCTGCCAGTCCCACTTCGGCTTGCCGGCTTCGGCAACCAGCTCGTTGATGACGGCGATGACCTTCTGCATCTCGCGATGGCCGAACATGACCGCGCCCAGCATCACTTCTTCCGACAGCTCGGCCGCTTCGGACTCGACCATCAGCACGGCATTGGAGGTGCCGGCGACGACGAGCTCGAGCTTGGAGGTCTTCAGCTCGCTGACGGTCGGGTTCAGCACGTACTCGCCGTTGATGTAACCGACCTTGGCGGCACCGATCGGGCCGTTGAACGGCGCGCCGGTCAGGGCGACGGCAGCGGAGGCACCGATCAGCGCCGGGATGTCACCGTCGATTTCCGGGTTCAGCGACATCACCGTGGCGATGACCTGCACTTCATTGCGGAACTCTTCCGGGAACAGCGGACGCAGCGGGCGATCGATCAGGCGCGAGATCAGCGTCTCCTTCTCGGTCGCGCGACCTTCGCGCTTGAAGAAGCCACCCGGGATGCGGCCGCCGGCGTAGAACTTCTCCTGGTAGTCGACCGTCAGCGGGAAGAAGTCCTGCCCTTCGCGGGCCGACTTCGCTGCAACGGCGGAAACCAGCAGCACGGTGTCATCGAACTTGACGATGACGGCACCGCCGGCCTGGCGGGCGATCTCGCCGGTTTCCAGGGTGACCTGGTGCTTGCCGTACTGGAAGGTTTTGGTGATTTTTGCCACGTTGATTCCTTGGAGGATGCTGCTTCGGATAGACCGTATGCGACCCCTGCCGCATGCGGGTGGCCGGAGATCCCGGCCTCTGGCGATGGTGCTGCTCCGGGCTGCGGGCCCGGGCGTGGATTTCGGAGTGGATCAGTCGCGTCCGGCGGCGAGGCCCCAAACGCAAACCGCGGCGCATCTCTGCGCCGCGGCGGGGTCTTGCTTAGCGACGCAGGCCGAGCTTCTCGATCAGGCCCTTGTAGCGCGCGTTGTCCTTGCGCTTCAGGTAGTCCAGCAGGCTGCGGCGGCGGTTGACCAGCTGCAGCAGGCCACGGCGGCTGTGGTGGTCCTTCTTGTGGGTCTTGAAGTGCTCGGTCAGCTGCTCGATGCGGGCGGTCAGCAGGGCGACCTGGACTTCCGGCGAACCGGTGTCGTTGGTGCCGCGCGCGTTGTCGGCGATGACTTTCTGGGTGTCGATGGACATGTGTTTTCTCTTGAGATGCGAGGCCTGCAGGAACGCGTGAGCGCACCGCCTGACCCGCCGCTTGCGGATGGCCGCCCTCCCGCCAGGTGGGCAGGAACGGGACGGAAAAATTTGCCGTAAAAAGGCGCGCAAATTGTACCTGCGGCAGCCTTTGCGGACAAGGCGGCCCCTGGATCAGCCCGGCGCGGGCGGATTGCGGAACAGGCGCTGGGGCGACAGGCGACCGTCGGGCTCGACCCGCGCCAGCCCGAGCGGAACCCCGTCCTGCGTGAAGACACCCGCCGGATCGGCCGGGCCCCAAGGACCGCGCAGCCTCTGGCCCTGGCCGAAGCGCGCGGCCTCGGCCGACGCCAGTTCGACCCGGGGGAAGCCGGCCAGGCCGGCCGCCAGCGGCAGCAGGCAGGCCTCCAGCGCGGCCTCGCCTCCCGTCCCAGCCAGCGCTGCCAGTTCATCCAGGGTGTACATGTGCGGCTGCCTGAACGGATCGACCCACAGCCGGCGCAGGCTGGCGATATGCGCGCCGCAGCCCAGCGCCTCGCCCAGGTCGCGGGCCAGGCTGCGGATGTAGGTGCCGCTGCCGCAGGTCACGTGAAGGCGCAGATGGTCGCTGCCGGCCTCCAGCAACTCGATGGCGTGCACGGTCACCTGGCGCACCGGTGCCTCGATCGACTCGCCGCGGCGGGCGCGTGCGTACAGCGGTTCGCCTCCCTGCTTGAGCGCCGAGTAGACCGGAGCGCGCTGCTGGAGGATGCCGGTCAGTGGCGCCAGGGCCGCTTCCAGCTTCGCGCGGTCCAGCGGCGGAACCGGACGCTGGAGCAGCACCTGGCCGTCGGCGTCATCGGTATCGGTGGTGGCGCCCAGCACAATGCCGGCCTCGTAGGCCTTGTCCGAGCCCAGCAGCAGCCCGGCCAGCTTGGTCGCCTCGCCGAAGCACAGCGGCAGCAGGCCGGTGGCGAGCGGATCCAGGCTGCCGGTATGGCCGCCCTTCTCGGCGCGGAACAGGCGGCGGGCCACCTGCAGCGCGGCGTTGGAGCTCATGCCCGCCGGCTTGTCGAGCAGCAGGATGCCGTCGAGCGGACGGAAACGTCGTGGAGAGGTCATCAAGGGATGCGGAGGGCGTGTGTCGGGCAGGAGCCGCGCGCAAGGCCGGCGAAAGGCGGCGCCGGCATGCGCGGCAGGGCCCCGATAGCGGCCGGCCGGCTTATTCGGGATCCGAACCGGCGGGCGGGTTGTCCCTGAGCAGGATCTCGATCCGCTCGCCCTTGTCGACCGAATCGTCGTAGTGGAAATGCAGTTCGGGGACGTGGCGCATCTTGACCCGCCGCGCCAGCTCGGTCCGCAGCTCGCGCGACAGCTCCTTCAGCGCCTTGACCGCTTCGACCGAGCGTTCGGCCTGAAGCGCGGTGACGAACACCTTGGCGTGGGCCAGGTCGCGGCTGACTTCGACGTCGGAAACGCTGACCGACGGCAGGCCGTACTCGCGCACGGCCTCGTGGACCAGGGTCCCCACCTCGCGGCGGAGCTGCGCGGAAACACGGTCGGTGCGGTGGAAGGATTTGGTGGGCATGTTCGACTCCTTGCCGGGCCCCGGGCCCGATGGAACGGCAGCGCGCCGCCGCGCGATGCGGGCCGGCGGAACGCGGGCCGGAAACAGCGGGACGGCCGCATGGGCCGTCCCGTCGTCGCGCCTGTGCCGGACGCATCGCCCGGCGCGTGCGCGGTTACAGCGTGCGCTGGACCTCGATGCGCTCGAAGCACTCGATCTGGTCGCCCGGCTTGACGTCGTTGTACTCCTTCACGCCGATGCCGCACTCGGTGCCGTTGCGCACTTCGTCCACGTTTTCCTTGAAGCGGCGCAGCGATTCCAGCTCGCCCTCGAAGACGACCACGCTGTCGCGAAGCACGCGGATCGGCTTGTTCCGCCGGACCACGCCCTCGATGACCATGCAGCCGGCGACCGCGCCGAACTTGGAGCTGCGGAACACGTCGCGGACCTGGGCGATACCGATGATCTCCTCGCGGATCTCCACGCCCAGCAGGCCCGAAGCGACCTGCTTCACCTGGTCGATCACGTCGTAGATGATCGAGAAGTAGCGCAGGTCGACACCGTTGGACTCGATGACCCGGCGCGCCGACGCATCGGCGCGGACGTTGAAGCCGATCATCGTGGCCTTGGCCGTCATCGCCACGCTGGCGTCGGACTCGGTGATGCCGCCCACGCCCGAGCTGATCACGTTGATCCGGATCTGGTCGTTGGACAGCGCGGTCAGCGCCTGCTTCAGCGCTTCCACCGAACCCTGCACGTCGGCCTTCACCACCAGGTTGAGGACCTGCTGGCCCTCGCCCTTGCCCATCTGGGCCAGGATGTCTTCCATGCGGTTGCCCGCGGCCTGGACCAGGCGCGACTCGCGGCGCTTGGCGTCACGCTGCTGCGCCACGTCCTTGGCCAGCCGCTCGTCCTTGACCACGACGAAGTCGTCGCCCGCGTCGGGCACGCCCGACAGCCCCAGCACCTGCACCGGGATCGACGGGCCGGCCGACTCCGGCTGGCCGCCGGTCTCGTCGAACAGCGCGCGCACGCGGCCGTACTGCACGCCGCAGACCAGGTAGTCGCCCTTGCGCAACTGGCCCTGCTGGACCAGCACGGTGGCGATCGGGCCGCGGCCCTTGTCCAGCGCCGACTCGATCACCACGCCGCTGGCGCGGCCATCGGGGACGGCCTTCAGTTCGAGCACTTCGGCCTGCAGGGAAATCGCGTCGAGCAGGTCGTCCACGCCGTCGCCAGTCTTGGCCGACAGCTCGACCATCTGCGTATCGCCACCGAAGTCCTCGGCCACGATCTCCTCGGCGAGCAGTTCGTTCTTGACCCGCATCGGGTCGGCGTCGGACTTGTCGATCTTGTTGATCGCCACGATCAGCGGCACGCCGGCCGCCTTCGCGTGCTGGATCGCTTCCTTGGTCTGCGGCATGACGCCGTCGTCGGCCGCCACCACCAGCACCACGATGTCGGTCAGCTTGGCGCCACGCGCGCGCATCGAGGTAAAGGCCGCATGGCCGGGGGTATCGAGGAAGCTGATGACACCCTTGGGCGTTTCGACGTGGTACGCACCGATGTGCTGGGTGATGCCGCCCGCTTCGCCGGTGGCGACCTTGGTGCGACGGATGTAGTCCAGCAGCGAGGTCTTGCCGTGGTCGACGTGGCCCATGATGGTGACCACCGGCGGACGCGAGGCCCGGTCGCCCTGGGTCTCCTCGACGTGGGCCAGCAGTTCGCTCTCGGCATCGTCGCTGTCGGCACGGACCACCTTGTGGCCGAGCTCTTCGACGATCAGCGCCGCGGTGTCGTGGTCGATGGTCTGGGTGATGGTGGCCATCACGCCCATCTTGAACATCGCCTTGACCACGTCGCCGCCCTTGAGCGCGAGCTTCTGCGCCAGGTCGGCCACGGTGATCGCATCGCCGATCGCCACTTCGCGCACGACCGGCGCGGTCGGGCGTTCGAAGCCACCGGCACCACCGGAGGACGACCCGCCACGCATTTCCTGGCGACGCGGCTTGGGCTTGCTGCCCGGGCGCGTGCTGGTCCGGCGCGCGCGGTCGGCGGCCGACAGGTGCAGCTGGCCGGCGAAGCGGCTGGCGGCCGAATCGTCCTCGATGCCGGCGACCATGACGTGCGAACCGCGGGTCTTGTGCTTGTGGCCGCGGCCATCGTCGGCGCCGCGATCGGGTGCCGGGCGATGGACCGGGGTGGCGGCGCGTGGAGGGCGCGGCGCGCTCTCGTCGATCGGGGTACGCGTCGCGGCGGGCTTCTCCCGCTCCTCGTCGGCCTTGCGCTGCGTTTCCTCTGCGAGGCGCTGCGCATCCTCGACCTGGCGCTTGCGATCAAGCTCCTCGGCGCGCACCCGGTCCACTTCGGCCAGGTGCTGCTGCTCGGCGAGGTTGCGCTGGCGCGATTCCTCGAGCTTGCGCAGGACCTCGGCATGCTCGTCGTTCAACGGAACGATCGGCGCGCGTTCGCCATCGGTCGGATTCTCGGCGCCCTTGACGTAAGTGCGCTTCTGCCGGACCTCGACATTGACGGTGGTCTTGCTGCGGCCACCGCCGACGGTCAGCTCCTGGACCTTGCGTCGTGCCAGGGTGATCTTCTTCGGCGCGGCGACTTCTTCGGCCGGCGCATCGTTCTTGCCGTGCGCGCGCTTGAGGAAGCCGAGCAGCTTGAGTTTCTCGGCGCTGGTCACGACCTGGTCGGGGTCGCTGAAGGGCATGCCAGCCTCGGCCAGCTGCTCGAGCAGCTTCTCGACCGGGGTGCTGACCAGCTCGGCGAGCTTGCGAATGGTGGTTTGCTGCGACATTCGGATCCTATGCTCTGTTTGGCGCCCCCTCGCCAAGAGCAAGGGAAGCGCGGATTCTAAGCCCTGGCGGGTGCAGGGCGGTGTTCATCGCCGGCTCATCGCCGGTACCCCGTACGGACCCCTGTGGCGCTCACGCGCCACGCTCCAGGCGGACCTGGGCGCTCACGCGCCACGCTCCAGACGGGCGATTTCCTCGGCGCGGGCGGCCAGGATCAGCGCCGCGGCGCGGACTTCGTCCAGGCCCTCGATGCCGAACTCGACCACTTCGTCGGCGGCCAGGTCGGACAGGTCCTCGCTGGTGCGCACGCCGTGGGCGGCCAGGGCGAAGGCGGTTTCCTCGTCCATGCCTTCCAGGGCCAGCAGGTCGTCGGCGGGCTGGTGCTCGTCCAGCTCCTCCTCCACCGCCAGCGCCTCGTTGAGCAGGGCGTCGCGGGCGCGGGAGCGCAGTTCCTCGACGATGTCCTCGTCGAAGCCCTCCACCGCCAGCAGCTCGCCGACCGGGACGTAGGCGATCTCCTCGACCGTACCGAAGCCTTCCGACACCAGGATGCCGGCGATCTCCTCGTCCACTTCCAGCTTGTCCATGAACAGCTGGCGGGCGATGGCCTGTTCGGCCTCCGACTTGGCCGCCACCTGGTCCTGGGTCATGACGTTGAGCTGCCAGCCGGTCAGGCGGCTGGCCAGGCGCACGTTCTGGCCGCCCTTGCCGATCGCCTGGGCCAGGCGGTCCTCGGCGACGGCCAGGTCCATCGAATGCTTCTCTTCGTCGACGATGATCGACTGGACCTCGGCCGGCGCCATCGCATTGATGACGAAGTTGGCCGGGTTCTCGTTCCACAGCACGATGTCCACGCGCTCGCCGTTGAGCTCGTTGGATACGGCCTGGACGCGCGAACCGCGCATGCCGATGCACGCGCCGATCGGATCGGTGCGGTTGTCGTGGGCGACGACGGCGATCTTGGCGCGATCGCCCGGGTCGCGGGCGCAGGCCTTGATCTCGACCAGGCCCTGGCCCACTTCCGGCACTTCGAGCTTGAACAGCTCGATCATGAATTCCGGCGCGCCGCGGCTGATGAACAGCTGCGGGCCGCGGGGTTCGCTGCGGACCTCGAACAGGTAGCCGCGCACGCGGTCGCCGGTGCGCAGGACGTCACGCGGGATGCCCTTGTCCTTCGGGATGAAGGCTTCGGCGTTGCCGCCCAGGTCCACGAAGATGTTGCCGCGCTCGGCGCGCTTGACCACGCCGGTGACCAGTTCGCCGACGCGATCCTTCCATGCATCGACGACCTGCTGGCGCTCGGCCTCGCGCACGCGCTGCACGATCACCTGCTTGGCGGCCTGCGCCGAGATGCGCCCGAACTCGGGGTTCTCGATCGGCTCCTCGATCCAGTCGCCGACCTCGACGCCGTCGGCCTCGTCGATCGCGTCCATCAGGCGGATCTGCCGGTCGGGGGATTCCATGACCACGTCGTCGGCCACCACTTCCCAGCGGCGGAAGGTCTCGTAGCTGCCGTCCTTGCGGTCGATCGCCACGCGGGCGACCACGTCCTGGTCCAGGTAGCGCTTCTTGGCGGCGGAAGCCAGCGCGGCCTCCAGCGCGTCGAAGATCACGTCGCGCGGCACGCCCTTCTCGTTGGCGACCGCATCCACTACCAGAAGAAGTTCCTTGCTCATCTTGTCTTTACTCCGCGTGCGGCTTGCCGGCCGCCGGCTTGGTGGAGGGTTGCTTGCCAGTGTTCGTGCTGCTGCCCTGCCCCTTGGCGGGCTTGCCCTTCGAGGGCGAATTCTTGTTCGGCGCCAGGCCCATGGCCGCCCAGTCGGGCACCAGGCGCGCCTTGTCGATGTTGTCGGCCGCGACGACGAACTCGACGCCGTCCAGGCCGAACACCACGTTGCCGGCCTCGACCCGCAGGATCCGGCCCTGCAGGCGGCGACGGCCATCCTGCGGCAGCTTCAGGCCGACCTTGGCTTCTTCGCCAACGAAACGGGCGAACTGCGCGGCGGTGAACAGCGGCCGGTCCAGGCCCGGCGAGGACACTTCCAGCGTGTAGTTGCTGGAGATCGGATCGGCCACGTCCAGCTGCGCCGAAACCTCGCGACTGACCGACTCGCAGTCTTCAATGGTCACCGTCCGCTCGGGCTCGCCGCCCTCGCCTGCCGGAACATCGATGTACAGGCGCAACGTCGCGCCGCCAGGGGCCGGCAGGTATTCGATGCCCAGCAGCTCCAGGCCCAGCGACTCGATGGTCGGGCCCAGCAGCTCGGTGATTTCGCTGTGCTTCTCGCTCATTGCGGCGGTTTCTCGAACGCGGAAACGGAACGGCGACGACTTTTCCGGGCCCCGGAAACGACAAAGGGCCCGACCGGGCCCCGTGTCCGACAGGAGCCCTATCTGGGCTTCCCATCCGATGATGCTGGAATCGGCGCAACGACGGGAACATGCGTCGTTGCAAGCCCAGGCTTGCGGGTCCGTATCCATACAGTGAACCGGAAAACGGAACCGCGAAACATGGTAGCGGGGGCAGGATTTGAACCTGCGACCTTCGGGTTATGAGCCCGACGAGCTGCCAGACTGCTCCACCCCGCAGCAGAAGCGGAATTATGGTGATTAACGCGGACTATTGCAAGCCCTGTCACTCACCCGATGCAAATAATCGTATTGCCCTGGAGTAACACCCCGGCACGGTCGCCGGGTTTCGCACAGAAACCCTTGCAGGCGCCACCGCCCCCGACGGGCCATCCGCAGCGGACTTACACGAACGCCCGCTGGCACCACACCATGATCGGGTTCCAGGCCAGGCCCAGCGCCAGCAGGCCGAGCGAGTTGACCCCCAGCACCACGCCCAGCACGCGGTCGTTGTGCGCCGGCAGCGGCGCGCCTACGGGCTCGTCGAAGTACATGACCTTGATCACGCGCAGGTAGTAGAACGCGCCGATGACCGCACACAGCACGCCCAGCAGGGCCAGCCACAGCATCCCGCCCTGCACCGCCGCGCCGAGCACGGCCAACTTGGTCCAGAAGCCCAGGAACGGCGGCACGCCAGCCAGCGAGGCCATGATGCAGAGCACCAGCCCCGCCATCCACGGGCTGCGGGCGTTGAGGCCCTTGAAGTCGTCGATGTTCTCGGCTTCGAAACCCTGCCGCGACAGCGCGATGATCGCGCCGAAGGCCGCGGTGGACATCAGCGCGTAGGCGATCGCGTAGAACAGCGCCGCCGCGTAGCCGCGCTCGTCGCCGCCGGCCAGGCCCATCAGCAGGAAGCCGATGTGCGAGACGGTGGAGTACGCCAGCATGCGCTTGAGGTTGGTCTGGGCGATGGCCATCAGGTTGCCGATCACCAGCGAAGCGGCGGCCAGTCCGGCCAGCAGCCACTTCCATTCGTCGGCCAGCGGGCCCACGCCCACCTCGAGCAGGCGGTAGGCCATGCCGAACGCGGCCAGCTTCGGCGCCGAGCTCACGAACAGCGCGACCGGTGCGGTGGCGCCCTGGTACACGTCCGGCAGCCACATGTGGAACGGCGCCGCGCCGAGCTTGAAGGCCACGCCGGCGACCATGAACACCGTGCCGGTGAGCAGCAGGGTGCGCTCGTCGGAACCGCCGATGGCGGCGTTGATCGCATCCAGATGCAGGCTGCCGGTCGCGCCATAGACCAGGGACATGCCGTACAGCAGCAGGCCCGAGGCCAGCGAACCGAGCACGATGTACTTCATCGCCGCCTCGGTAGCCTTGCCGTTGTCGCGGTCGGCGGCGACCAGGGCGTACGAGCACAGCGCCAGCAGCTCCAGGCCCAGGTAGACCATCACCAGGCTGCCGGCCGAGACCAGCATCATCATGCCCGCGGTGGCGAACAGCACCAGCACCGGGATCTCGCCCTGGTACAGCTTGCGTTCGCGCAGGTAACTCCAGCCGTAGACCAGGGTCAGGCCGCTCATCAGCACGATCGCCAGCTTCATCACGTCGGCGGCGGTGTCGCGCACGAACATGCCATTGAACACCACGCCCTGCCCGCCCGTGCCGGTGGCCAGCATCGCCAGCACCACCACCAGCACCAGCACCGACAGGAAATGCGTCCAGACCTTGTGCCTGGCATCGATGAACAGGTCGATGATCAGCAGGGCAAAGGCGCCGCCGACCATCACCAGCTCCGGCAGCAGTGGCAGGAGCTCGGCGGCGGACGGCATCGCGGGAGTTGTGGTCATCTTCTGGAATCCTTACAGCTTGCTGTTGGCGATCTGCATCGCCAGTTGCGCGATCGACGGTTCCATCAGGTCGGTAAGCGGCTTGGGCCACACGCCCAGCAGCAAAGTACCGGCGGCGAACACGCCCAGGACCAGGATCTCGCGGCCATTGATGTCCTTCATTTCGGCCACGTGCGCGTTACCCACTTCGCCGAAGAACACCCGCTTGTAGAGCCACAGCGTGTACGCGGCGGTGATCACCAGGGTGGTGGCGGCCAGGAACGCGATCATCGGGTGCTTCTGGAAGCTGGCCAGGATCACCATGAACTCGCCGACGAAACCGCTCGTGCCCGGCAGGCCGGCATTGGCCATGAAGAACAGCATCGAGAACGCGGCGAACCAGGGCATCACGTTGGCCACGCCGCCGTAGTCGGCGATCCGGCGGGTGTGCATGCGGTCGTAGAGCACGCCTATGCAGGTGAACATCGCGCCGGAGACGAAGCCGTGCGAGACCATCTGGACCATGGCGCCCTGCAGGCCCAGCCGCGCGGCATCGAGCGAGCCGAAGTCGCGGACCAGGGTGAAGGCGATGAAGGTGCCCAGGGTGACGAAGCCCATGTGCGCCACGGACGAATACGCGACCAGCTTCTTCATGTCGTCCTGGACCAGCGCCACCAGGCCGACATAGACCACCGCGATCAGCGACAGCGTGATCACCAGCCAGGCCCATTCGTGGCCCGCGTCGGGGGTGATCGGCAGGTTGAAGCGCAGGAAACCGTAGCCGCCGATCTTCAGCGCGATCGCGGCCAGGATCACCGAACCGGCGGTCGGGGCCTCGACGTGCGCATCCGGCAGCCAGGTGTGGACCGGGAACATCGGCACCTTGACCGCGAAGGCGATCATGAAGGCGAAGAAGATCCAGGTCTGCTCCTTGGCGGTGAGCGGCAGCGCATACAGGTCGGCGAGCTGGAAGCTGCCACCCTTCAGGTACAGGTAGACCAGCGCCACCAGCATCAGCACCGAGCCGAGGAAGGTGTAGAGGAAGAACTTCATCGCCGCATAGATGCGCCGCGGCCCGCCCCAGACGCCGATGATCAGGAACATCGGGATCAGCATGGCCTCGAAGAACACGTAGAACAGGATCGCGTCGGTCGCCGCGAAGATGCCCACGGTCACGCCCTGCAGGACCAGGAACGAGGCTACGTACTGGTTCACGCGCTTGTTGACCACGCCCCAGGCGCCGATCAGCGCCAGCACGCCGACCAGGGTCGTCAGCAGGATCAGCGCGATCGCGATGCCGTCCACGCCCAGGTTGTAGTGGATGCCGTAGGACGGGATCCAGGCGTGCTGTTCGACGAACTGCATGCCCGGATTTGCGTAGTCGAAGCCGGTCAGCAATCCCAGGCTCAGCAGGAAGGTGACCAGGGCCACCGCCAGCGACGCCCAGCGCGCCGCCGACGCCCGGGCGTTGCCCAGGGCGAGGATCAGCGCGCCGCCGAGGACCGGCAGCCAGATCAGGACACTAAGCAGGTGCGTGTTCGCCACGTCTCGTTCTTCCGTACAGTCAGCGCCAGAACCGCATGAGGACGGCCAGGAGTGCAATCAGGCCGATGATCATCGCGAAGGCGTAGTGGTAGAGGTAACCGGTTTGGGTGCGGCGCAACAGCGACGCGGCGAGGTCGACCACGCGCGCGCTGCCGTTGACGATGACCCCGTCGATCAGGGTGCTGTCGATCCAGCGCGAAACGCGACCCAGCTTGACGCCGCCGCCGGCGAAGCCCTTGATCCAGAGGTGGTCGAAGCCGTACTTCTCCTCGAGGATCCGCACCACCGGCGCGAAGGTGCGACGCGCGCGACCGGCCAGGTCCGGCTTCCACAGGTAGAACAGCGCGGCCAGCAGGAAGCCGGCGACCGTCAGCCAGAAGGCGGGCATCATCATGCCGTGGGTCGCGTACTTGACCGGGCCGTGCCAGAACTCTTCGCCGACCCGGGCGATGGTGTCGCGCGCAGGGTCGGTGAAATCGATGGCACCCGTGAAGAAGGTCACCAGCTGGCCGGGAATGGCCGCTGCATGGTGGTCTCCGCCCCAGGTGGTGCCGAACAGCATCGGACCGGCGGTGAAGAAGCCGATCAGCACCGACGGGATCGCCAGCAGGATCAGCGGCACCGTGACCACCCACGGCGACTCGTGCGGCTCGTGCGCACCGTGGTTCCCATGGTCGTCGTGGCCGTGGCTGCCATCCGCATGGGCGACATCGCCCTGGACGTGGTCGCCGTGCGCATGCTCGGCATGGGCATGGTCGTCGTGGCCGTGACCGGCGTGCGCGTCGCGGAACCGTTCCTTGCCATGGAAGGCCATGAACAGCAGGCGGAAGCTGTAGAAGCTGGTCACGATCACGCCACCCAGTACCGCCCAGTAGGCGTACGTCGCGATCCAGTGGTGGGTCTCGTGCGCGTGCAGCGCGGCCGCCTCGATGATCGTGTCCTTCGAATAGAAGCCGGAGAAGAACGGCGTGCCGACCAGGGCCAGGGTGCCGATCACACTGGTCCAGTAGGTGATCGGCATGTACTTGCGCAGCCCGCCCATCCTGCGCATGTCCTGCTCGTGGTGCATGCCGATGATCACCGAACCGGCCGCCAGGAACAGCAGCGCCTTGAAGAAGGCGTGGGTCATCAGGTGGTACACCGCGCCCGAGTACGCCGAAACGCCCAGCGCCACGGTCATGTAGCCGAGCTGCGACAGGGTCGAATAGGCGACCACGCGCTTGATGTCGTTCTGGACGATGCCGATCAGGCCCATGAAGAACGCGGTCGTGGCGCCAATGAACAGGATGAAGAGCAGCGCGGTGTCGGACAGTTCGAACAGCGGCGACATGCGCGCCACCATGAAGATGCCGGCGGTCACCATCGTCGCGGCGTGGATCAGCGCCGAGATCGGGGTCGGGCCTTCCATCGAGTCCGGAAGCCACACGTGGAGCGGCACCTGCGCCGACTTGCCCATCGCACCGATAAACAGGCAGATGCAGATGATGGTCGCGATGCTCCACGGGTGCCCGCTGAAGATCTGGACATGCTGGCCCGCGATCATCGGCGCATTGGCGAACACGGTCGCGTAATCCAGCGTGCCGAACCACAGCATCACCCCGGCGATGCCGAGCAGGAATCCGAAGTCGCCCACCCGGTTGACCAGGAACGCCTTCATGTTGGCGAACACCGCGCTCGGCCGCTTGAACCAGAAGCCGATCAGCAGGTACGACACCAGGCCCACCGCTTCCCAGCCGAAGAACAGCTGCAGGAAGTTGTTGCTCATCACCAGCATCAGCATGCTGAAGGTGAACAGCGAGATGTAGCTGAAGAAGCGCTGGTAACCCGGGTCCTCGGCCATGTAGCCGATGGTGTAGATGTGGACCAGCAGCGAGACGAAGGTGACCACCACCATCATCATCGCGGTCAGGCGGTCGACCATGAAGCCGACATGGGCCGAATAGCTGCCGACCTCGAAGAACGTGTAGACGTTCTGGTTGAACGGCGACGCGCCGCCCGCCACCAGCTGGTACAGGACGTAGATCGACAGCGCGCAGCTGGCGGCCACGCCGAGGATGGTGACGTACTGGGCGCCCTTGCGGCCGACCTGGCGGCCGAACAGGCCAGCCACGATGCTGCCCAGCAACGGGGCCAGCACGATCAGCAGCAGGTGGGTTTTGGAGATCATCATGGTGTGCCGTCTAATCCAGTACGTGCCTGTCGGTGCGACGCGGGACCGGGGTCCTTCGCCTGCGCATGCCGCAACTTCCAAATTCTCGCCGGCGCGTTGCCTTGCCGGATGCATCGCTCCGGAAGCCGGAGCGCCACGCAATCACTGATTCCCGCCATCCATGGCGGCCCCACGCGGGTTCCGGGGAACCCTGCCCGCCCATCCATGGCCGGGCGCTGGGTCACGCGAGCCGGTGGCTCGCGGGGACTCAGCCCTTGAGCGTATCCACCTCGCCGACGTTGATCGTGCCGCGGGTGCGGAACAGCGCGACGAGGATGGCCAGGCCGATGGCCGCCTCGGCAGCGGCCACCGTCAGGATGAAGAAGACAAAGATCTGCCCCGCCGCATCGCCCAGCTCGCGCGAGAAGGCGATGAAGTTGATGTTGACCGACAGCAGCATCAGCTCGATCGACATCAGCAGGACGATGACGTTCTTACGGTTGAGGAAGATGCCGGCCATGCTGATGCAGAACAGCACCGCGCCCAATGCCAGCAGGTGTCCGAGGGTAATGCCGGCCATGATCATGCCTGACCCTCCCCTTCGGCCGCCGAGGCGGGCGGCGCCGGCTTCTCGGCCGGCATCGAAACCATGCGCAAGCGGTCGGACGCCTTGACCCGCGACTGTTCGGCCGGGTTCTGGGTCTTGATGCCGGTGCGCTTGCGCAGGGTGATCATCACCGCCGCGACCACGGCGACGGTCAGGATCACTGCGGCGAACTCGAAGGGCAGGATGAAATCGGTGAACAGGTAGCCGGCCAGCCACTTGGTGTTCGAGGCATCGGCGGCGATCGACGCTGCGTTCTCCGGGAACGGCGCCGCGGCACGGGCACGCACACCGAGCAGGGTGAGCACCTGCACCAGCATGACCACCGCGACCACCATGCCCACCGGCAGGAATTTCACCCAGCCCTCGCGCAGCGCGGCCACGTCGATGTCCAGCATCATCACCACGAACAGGAACAGGACCATCACCGCACCCACGTAGACCAGGATCAGCGCCACGCCGAGGAACTCGGCACCGACCAGCAGCCAGACGCAGGCGACGGAGAAGAAGGTGAGGATGAGGCACAGCACCGCGTTGACCGGGTTGCGCACGCTGATCACGGCACCGGCGGAAACGACCGCGGTGGCGGCGAAGGCGTAGAAGGCGATCTTGATCCAGTCCATCGTGGCCTCAGCGGTAAGCGGCGTCGGCCGCGCGGCGTTCGGCGATCTCCGCCTCAAGGCGGTCGCCAATGGCCAGCAGCTGCGGCTTGGTGACGATGTTCTCGCCGCGCTTCTCGAAGTGGTACTCCAGCACGTGCGTCTCCACGATCGAATCCACCGGGCAGCTTTCCTCGCAGAAGCCGCAGTAGATGCACTTGAACAGGTCGATGTCGTAGCGCGTGGTGCGGCGGGTGCCGTCCTCGCGCCTGGTCGAATCGATGGTGATGGCCAGCGCCGGGCAGACCGCCTCGCACAGCTTGCAGGCGATGCAGCGTTCCTCGCCGTTCGGGTAGCGGCGCAACGCGTGCAGGCCACGGAAGCGCGGCGACTGCGGGAACTTTTCCATCGGGTACATCAGCGTGTACTTGGGACGGAACAGGTAGCGCAGGGTCAGGCCCAGGCCCCGGAGCAGCTCCAGCAGCATCAGGCTCTTGAAGTAATGGACGACTTTGCTCATCGGTCAGGCGCCCTTCTCGAACACGCCGTAGAACACCAGCAGCGCGGTAACCGCGATCCAGGCGATGGTGATCGGAATGAAGACCTTCCAGCCCAGGCGCATGATCTGGTCGTAGCGGTAGCGCGGGAAGCTCGCGCGGAACCAGATATAGGCGCTGGCGAAGAAGAACGCCTTGGCCAGCAGCCACGGCCAGCCCCCCTTCCAGATCCAGTCGATCCAGGGCGACACGTCACCGGTCACCCAGCCCTGCAGCGGGCTCAGCCAGCCACCGAGGAAGAACAACGCGATCAGGAAGCTGACCAGGATCATGTTGGCGTATTCGGCGAGGAAGAACAGCGCGAACGCCGAACCCGAATACTCCACCATGTGGCCGGCCACGATCTCCGACTCGCCCTCGACCACGTCGAACGGCGCGCGGTTGGTCTCGGCCACGCCCGACACCCAATAGACGACGAACAGCGGCATCAGCGGCAACCAGAACCACTCGAAGAAGCCCGCGTCGCCGGCCTGCGCCATCACGATGTCGGTGAGGTTGAGGCTGCCGGCGGCGATGAGCACGCCGACCAGGGCAAAGCCCATCGCGATCTCGTAGCTGACGACCTGGGCGGCTGAACGCATCGCGCCGAGGAACGCATACTTCGAGTTCGAGGCCCAGCCCGCGATGATCACGCCGTACACACCCAGCGACGTCATCGCCAGCAGGTACAGCAGGCCGGCATTGGCGTTGGACAGCACCAGCTGGTAGTCGAAAGGCACCACCGCCCATGCCGCGAACGCCGGCCCCAGCACGATCAACGGGGCGATCAGGAACATCACCCGGTGCGCGCTGCTGGGCTGGATGACTTCCTTGAACAGCAGCTTGAACACGTCAGCGAAGGCCTGGAAGATGCCCATGCCCACGTACATCGGCCCGTGGCGCGCATGCATCCAGCCGATCAGCTTGCGCTCCCACACCACGTAGAACGCGACCGAGATGATCACCGGCATGGCGATCACCAGGATCTTGAGCACGATCCACAGCGCCGGGCCAAGTTCGCCGAGCCCGAAGAACCATTCGCGCAGTGGACCGACCGCGTTGATCAGCAGTTCGTTCATGGCTTCACCACCTCGACCCGGCCCGCGCCCAGCGGCGCGGTGGCGCCGTGGCCGCCTTCGATCCATGCCACGCCCGCGGCGACGCCCGGATCCACAACCACCGGAAGGGTCGCGGTGCCGTCGCTGCCCCTGACCTTGGCGACGGTTCCGTCGGCCAGGCCGGCGGCGACCGCATCGTCCGGGTTGAGCACGATGCGTGGCTCCAGGCTGAGCGGGTGCGCCTGCAGTGCCGGCGCACGACGCACGACCGCATCGGTGCGATAGATCGCCGGAACCAGCGCCAGCTCCAGGCCGGCATTGCCGGCGACGCCGGCGCGACCGGCCCGGACTTCCACTTTTCGACCGCCCTCGAGCAGCGCGCGTGCGCCCGCCAGGTCGGTGAATCCGAAGCCCGACAGTCCCAGTTCACCGCCCAGCGCACGCAACACGCGCCAGCCCTCGCGGGCCTGGCCGGGCAGCTTGCCACCGGCGCGCGCCGGCTGTTCGATGCCGTCGAGGTTGGTCAGGGTCGCTTCCACTTCGGGCAGTGCGCCTACCGGCAGGATCACGTCGGCGACCGCGCGGGTGGACTCGCAGGCGAAGTGGCTGAAAGCCACGACCTGCGCGGCGTTCAAGGCCTTCAAGGCAGCAGCGGTATCGGCGAAGTCCAGGCCCGGTTCGATGCCGTACAAAATGTAGGCACCGCGGGGTTCGGCGAACATGCCGTCGACGTCGCGCGCAGTCGGCAGTACGCCGGCGCGTGCCAGGCCCACGGCGTTGGCGCCCTGCGGGATGCGGCACAGCGAGGCGCCGGTGGCAGCAGCGAAATCGCGCGCGGCAGCGCGGATCGCGGCGGCCTGCGGATGGTTCTCGGCGATCGAACCGACGATCACCACCGCACGGGTCGCGGCCTTGGCGGCGTCGCGCAGAGCGGTGTCGCCCAGCACGTCGGCGAAGCGCGACGGCGGCACCAGGTGCTTGCCGGCCAGGGCGAAGGTGAAATCGAAGTCGACCGGATTGATCGCGTGGATGCGGGCGTTGCGCTTGACCTGCGCCTGGCGCAGGCGTGCATGCAGCAGCGGCAGTTCGTGACGGAGGTTGCTGCCGACCAGCACGACCACGTCGGCCTGGCCGACTTCGGCCAGCGGCACGGCGAACGGCTCGGCCACGGCGCCATCGGAGAAGTCGCGGTTGCCGATGCGGTGGTCGAGGTTGCCGCTGCCCAGCTCGCCGGCCAGCAACGCCAGCAGGCCGCCTTCCTCGTTCGACGTCGCCGGATGGGCGAGCACGCCCAATGCATCACCGGCGTGGGCGCGCAGGATGTCGCTCGCCGCGGCCAGGCCTTCGGCCCAGGAAACTTCGCGCCATTGCCCGTCCACCTTGCGCATCGGCACGGTGGCACGGTCGGCCGCGTACAGGCCCTGGTGCGAATAGCGGTCGCGGTCGGACAGCCAGCACTCGTTGACCGCTTCGTTGTCGCGCGGCACCGTGCGCAGCACTTCGCCCCGGCGCACGTGCAGGTACAGGTTCGAACCCATCGCGTCGTGGTAGCCGAGCGATTCCTTCGCCACCAGCTCCCATGGACGCGCGCGGAACTGGAACACCTTGTTGGTCAGCGCGCCGACCGGGCACACGTCGACGACATTGCCGGACAGCTCGGTCGTCAGCGGCTTGCCGTCGTAGGTGCCGATCTGCAGGTTCTCGCCACGGTACATGCCGCCCAGCTCGTAGGTGCCGGCGATCTCGCCGGTGAACCGCACGCAGCGGGTGCAATGGATGCAGCGGGTCATCTCGGTGGCGACCAGCGGGCCGATGTCCTCGTCGGGCACCGCGCGCTTGCGCTCCACGTAACGGCTGACCGAGCGTCCGTAACCCAGCGACACGTCCTGCAACTCGCACTCGCCGCCCTGGTCGCAGACCGGGCAATCCAGCGGGTGGTTGATCAGCAGGAATTCCATGACATTGCGCTGGGCCTTGAGCGCCTTCTCGTTGCGCGTGAAGACCTTCAGGCCGTCCATTACCGGGGTTGCGCAGGCCGGCGACGGCTTCGGCGCCGAGCGGCCGCCCACTTCGGTATCGACCAGGCACATGCGGCAGTTCGCGGCCACTGCCAGCTTGTCGTGGTAGCAGAAACGCGGGATCGGAATGCCGGCCTTGTCCGCGGCCTGGATGATCATCGACCCCTTGGGCGCGGCCATCTCGACGCCGTCGATGAAGACGGTGACGTGGTCCGGCGGCAGGTTCGGGTTGACGGGCTGCGCACTCACGCGGCCACCTCCAGGTTGGAACGGACCACCTTGCCGTCGCGCTCGTCGTCGACGAGGAAACGCTTGTTCACGATCGCGTATTCGAATTCGTGCCAGAAGTGGCGCAGGAAACCCTGCACCGGCCACGCGGCGGCTTCGCCGAAGGCGCAGATGGTGTGCCCCTCGATCTGGCCGGCTGCCGCGCGCAGCGTCTGCAGGTCCTCGAGGGTCGCCTTGTGTTCGACCACGCGGGTCAGCATGCGATACATCCAGCCGGTGCCTTCCCGGCACGGCGTGCACTGGCCGCAGCTTTCCTTGAAATAGAAGCGCGCGATGCGCTGGCAGGCGCGGACCATGCACGCGGTGTCGTCCATCACCACGACCGCGCCCGAGCCCAGGCCCGAACCGGCCTTCTGGATCGCGTCGTAGTCCATGGTCAGGGCCATCATGGTCTCGCCCGGCAGCACCGGCATCGAGGAACCGCCCGGGATCACCGCCTTGATCTTGCGGCCCGGCCGCATGCCACCGCACAGCTCCAGCAGTTCCGCGAACGGCGTGCCCAGGCGGATCTCGTGGTTGCCCGGCTTGGCGACATGGCCGGAGACCGAGAAGATCTTGCAGCCGCCGTTGTTGGGCTTGCCCAGGTTCATGAACCACTCGGCGCCGTTGCGGATGATCGCCGGCACCGAGGCGTAGGTCTCGGTGTTGTTGATCGTGGTCGGCTTGCCGTACAGGCCGAAATTGGCCGGGAACGGCGGCTTGAAGCGCGGCTGCCCCTTCTTGCCTTCCAGCGACTCCATCAGCGCGGTCTCTTCGCCGCAGATGTAGGCGCCCGCGCCGAGCGCGTTGTACAGGTCGATGTCCACGCCGGAGCCGAGGATGTTCTTGCCCAGCCAGCCATTGGCGTAAGCCTCGGCAGTGGCTTCCTCGAGATGCTCGAACGGCTCGTGGTGGAACTCGCCGCGCAGGTAGTTGTAGCCCACGGTCGAACCGGTGGCGTAGCAGGCGATCGCCATGCCCTCGATCACCGCGTGCGGGTTGTAGCGCAGGATGTCGCGGTCCTTGGCGGTGCCCGGCTCGGATTCGTCCGAGTTGCAGAGGATGTACTTCTGCATGTCGCCCTTGGGCATGAAGCTCCACTTCAGGCCGGTCGGGAAGCCTGCGCCGCCACGGCCGCGCAGGCCGGACTGCTTGACCATCTCGACCACGTCGGCCGGCGGGATCTTCTCGGAGATGATCTTCCGCAGCGCCTGGTAGCCACCGGTCTTGAGGTAGTTCTCGTACGACCACGGCTTGTCGAAGTGCAGCGTCGTGTAGACCGCCTGGTGCTCCTTCGGGGCCGGGCCGACCGGGCCGTAGCCCTCTGAAATCTTGGTGTGGTGCGCCATCTTCCGTGGCCTCACTTCAGTCCGTCGATCAGCTCGTCCACCTTCTCGGCGGTGAGCTTCTCGTGGTAATGGCCGTTGATCACGACCACCGGGGCGCCGCAGCACGCGGCCACGCATTCTTCCTCGCGCTTGAGGAAGACGCGGCCGTCGGCGGTCGACTCGCCCAGCCGGCAGCCGAGCTTCTTCTCGGCATGCGCGACGAGCTGTTCGGCGCCGTTGAGCCAGCAGCTGATGTTGGTGCAGAAAGCCACGTTGTTGCGGCCGACCTTCTCGGTCTCGAACATCGAATAGAAGGTCGCGACTTCGTAGGCCCACACCGGCGGCAGGTCCAGGTACTTGGCCACGCCGGCGATCAGCTCGTCGGTCAGCCAGCCGCCGTTCTGCTCCTGCGCGGCGTGCAGCCCCTGCAGCACTGCCGAACGCTTGCGGTCCGGCGGGAACTTGGTCAGCCAGTGGTCGATGTGCGCGCGGGTCTCGTCGCTGAGGACGACCATCGGGTCGACGTGGCGCGCGTTCTCGAAGTTACCGGTGGCCTTCATCGATCCACCTCACCAAACACAAGGTCATAAGTACCGATCATGGCCACGACGTCGGCCAGCATGTGGCCGCGCACGATCTCGTCCATCGAGGACAGGTGCGCGAAGCCGGGTGCGCGCAGGTGCACGCGGAACGGCTTGTTGGCGCCGTCGGAGACCAGGTAGCAACCGAATTCGCCCTTGGGCGCCTCGACCGCGGCGTAGGTCTCGCCGGCCGGCACGCAGTAGCCTTCGGAGAACAGCTTGAAGTGGTGGATCAGCGCTTCCATGTCGTCCTTCATCTCCTCACGCTTGGGAGGGGCGACCTTGAAGTTCTGGACCATGACCGGGCCGGGGTTGGCCTTGAGCCACTTCACGCACTGGGCGACGATCCGGTTGGACTGGCGCATCTCGGCGACGCGGACCAGGTAACGGTCGTAGCAGTCACCGTGGGTGCCCAGCGGGATGTCGAAATCCACCGTGTCGTACTTGGCGTACGGCTGCTTCTTGCGCAGGTCCCAGGCGATGCCCGAGCCGCGCAGCATCACCCCGGTCATGCTCCAGGCCTTGGCCTGCTCCGGGCTGATCACGCCGATGCCGACGGTGCGCTGCTTCCAGATACGGTTGTCGGTGAGCAGGGTCTCGTACTCGTCGACACGCTTGGGGAACTCGCGGGTGAAGTGCTCGAGGTAGTCGAGCATCGATCCCTCGCGCGCCTCGTTGAAGCGCTTGAGCTTGGCGCCCTTGCGCCAGGGGGATTCCTTGTACTTGGGCATGTGGTCCGGCAGGTCGCGGTACACGCCGCCCGGACGGTAGTAGGTCGCGTGCATGCGCGCGCCGCTGACCGCCTCGTAGACGTCCATCAGCTCTTCGCGTTCGCGGAACGCGTACAGGAACACCGCCATCGCGCCCAGGTCCAGCGCGTTGGAACCGAGCCACATCAGGTGGTTCAGGATCCGGGTGACCTCGTCGAACATGGTGCGGATGTACTGCGCGCGCTCCGGCGCCTCGATCCCCAGCAGGGTCTCGATGGCACGCACGTACGCGTGCTCGTTGCACATCATCGAGCAGTAATCCAGGCGATCCATGTAACCGATCGACTGGTTGAACGGCTTGGACTCGGCCAGCTTCTCGGTACCCCGGTGCAGCAGGCCCACGTGCGGGTCGGCGCGGACGATGGTCTCGCCGTCCATCTCCAGGATCAGGCGCAGCACGCCATGCGCGGCCGGATGCTGCGGGCCGAAGTTCATGGTGTAGTTGCGGATCTCCTGCCGGGCCTCGGCGGGATTGCTGGCGAAGGTGCCGCCCGCCTGGTGGATCGTGGTATCCGGGGTCATCTGGGCGCTCACTTGGCGGCCTCCCGCTGCGCGGCTTCGCCGGCTGCGGTCTGGTAACGCGCGTCGTCGCGGATCACCCGCGGTACGCCCACGCGCGGTTCGACCGAGGTGACCGGCTCGTACACCACGCGCTTGCGCTCCTCGTCGTAACGCACTTCGACGTTGCCGATCAGCGGGAAGTCCTTGCGGAACGGATGGCCGACGAAACCGTAGTCGGTCAGGATCCTGCGCAGGTCCGGGTGGCCTTCGAAGACGATGCCGTACAGGTCGAACGCCTCGCGCTCGAACCAGTTGGCGCCCGGCCAGATGCCGGTGACCGACGGCACCACCGGCAGCGCGTCGTCCGCGGCGAAGCAGCGCAGGCGCAGGCGCAGGTTGTTCGCATAGGAGATCAGGTGCACGACTGCGGCGAAACGACGCTGCGGGATCGAAGCGATGGACGCGATCCGGCCTTCCTCTTCCTGGCTGGGCTGCTCGCCCCAGCCGAAGCGGCCGCTGCCCTGGCCTTCGACGCCGCGGCTGAAGCCGCCGTTCGAGACGCCGTCGGTGTCCCACTCGTCGCTGCCGTAGGACAGGTAGTCGATGCCGCTGACCGCGACCAGCTGCTCGAAGCCGAACTCGTCGCGCAGCGCCTGGCAGGTCGCCAGCCAGTCCGGGCCGGCGGCCTCGAGGGTGATCTCGCCACGGGGTTCGGCCACGGTCACCACAGCGGCCGAAAAACGGTCGCGCAGTCGTTGGGCGAAGGAGGCTGCTGGCTCGGCCATGGGGCTTGGCGTATTCCGGAAGGGGCGTGGGTTCAGCGGTCGATCGTGTTGGTTTTCTTGGCGACGGTCTGCGTGCGCCAGATCTTCTTCTGCAGCTGCAGGATCCCGTAGACCAGCGCTTCGGCGGTCGGCGGGCAACCCGGCACGTAGATGTCCACCGGCACCACGCGGTCGCAGCCGCGCACCACCGAGTACGAATAGTGGTAGTAGCCGCCGCCATTGGCGCAGCTGCCCATCGAGATCACCCACTTCGGGTCGGGCATCTGGTCGTAGACCTTGCGCAACGCCGGGGCCATCTTGTTGACCAGGGTGCCGGCCACGATCATCACGTCGGACTGGCGCGGCGACGGGCGGAACACCACGCCGTACCGGTCCAGGTCCAGGCGCGCCGCGCCGGCATGCATCATCTCGACCGCGCAGCAGGCCAGGCCAAAGGTCATCGGCCACATCGAGCCGGTGCGCGCCCAGTTCACCAGCGCGTCGACGCTGGTGGTCATGTAGCCCTTCTCGAGCAGCGGGTTGTCGCCCTCGGGCCGCAGGATGTCGTCGACCCGCCCTTCCGGGATCGGGTTGGTCATCAGGCGATCGATGGTTTGGATCACTCCCATTCGAGAGCTCCCTTCTTCCAGACGTAGACGAAACCGAGGAACAGCATCCCGACGAACAGGCCCATGGTGACCAGCGCACGCGGCCCCAGTTCCTGGAACACGAGGGTCCACGGCACGATGAAGATGATTTCCAGGTCGAAGACGATGAACTGGATCGCGATGAGGTAGTAGCGCACGTCGAACTTCATGCGCGCGTCTTCGAACGCCTCGAAGCCGCACTCGTAGGGCGACAGCTTCCTGGGGTCCGGGCGACGCGGCCCGAGTACGTGGCCGACGATTATCAGCGCCACGCCGATGCCGGTGGCGACGATCAGGAACAACAGGGTCGGCAGGTATTGGGCCAGCACGTGCGGTTCTCTCTTGCCTCTGCCCGGCGCACCGGGCTTGGGTCTGTTTCCGCGAAGGCCGCGGAGCACCTGCTGCTTCCTGTCGCAGGTCCGCACAAGCGTCCCTGCGATGCATTAGACGTCGCTTTCCGCGCCGTCCGTCGCGATTGCGCACAGCAGCGGAATTGTAGCCGTTGGCCGGCTGTGTAGTAAACGCTTGCGCCCGTGTCGCAGCGCCGCAAAACCAAGAAAAAAGCCCGCTTCACGCGGGCCTTGGCCTTGCCGACTCCCGGCACGCGTCGCGCGCCGGTCATTTCATGTGGTGCCCAAGAGGGGACTCGAACCCCTACGACCTAAGTCGCTACCACCTCAAGGTAGTGCGTCTACCAATTCCGCCACCTGGGCTAAAACTTGCGCGCCGGCTGCACAGCGCGGCGCATTGTACGCCTTACTGCGCGGGTGGCGCAGTCTCCGTCGGCTCGACCTGGGGCGCCGGCACGGTACCGGTGTCGGCCGGGGCGGGCGCCGGAGCGGCCGGAGCAGCGGAAGGCACCTCGGTCGCCGGAGCAGGCGGCGGCACCGGCATCTCACCCGGCGCCAGCGCACCCTGCGCCGGCGCCGCGGGCTCGGCCATCAGGCCCAAGCTCTGCTGCGCGACCGGGCGGGCGCTGTGGCTGGCGTACCAGGCCATGAACAGGCTGATACCGAAGAACACGATCGCCAGCCACTTGGTGCTCTTGGAAAGGAAGTTGGACGCGCCACGGGCGCCGAACACGGTGCCCGAGGCCCCCGCACCGAAGCCCGAACCGGCGGCCGCACCGGCGCCGCGCTGGAGCAGGATCAGCGCGATCATCGCGATCGCCACCAGCACGTACACCACGTTGAGGATCAGCATCAGCATCTTGGTTTCGTCTCGAATCTTGCTCTATTCGCTCAGGAGGCCGTCGCGGCCGCCCGGGCAATGGCCAGGAAGTCCGCAGCCACCAGCGAGGCGCCACCGATCAGCCCGCCATCCACGTCCGGCTGCGAAAACAGCGCGCCTGCGTTGTCGGGCTTCACGCTGCCGCCGTAGAGGATTGGCAGGGAATCGGCAATTCTAGCATCGTGCCCGGCGATCTGGCGACGGATGAAGGCGTGCATGGCCTGCGCCTGGTCGGGACTGGCCGTCCGGCCGGTGCCGATGGCCCAGACCGGCTCGTAGGCCACCACCGCGCCGGCGAAACCTTCCACCCCGACCAGGTCCAGGACCGGCTGCAGCTGGCTGGCGATCACCGCCTCGGCCTGTCCGGCGTCGCGCTCCTCCAGCCGCTCGCCCACGCACAGGATCGGGCGCAGGCCGGCGTTGAGCGCGGCACGGACCTTGCGCGCGACCAGCTCGCTGCTCTCCTGGTGGTACTGGCGCCGCTCGGAATGTCCGCACAGGCCATAGCGGGCGCCCACGTCGACCAGCATGGAGGCCGAGACCTCCCCGGTGTAGGCACCCTGCTCGTTGCTGCTGACGTCCTGGGCACCGAAAACCAGCGGCGTACCCTCGAAATCCTCGATCATGTCGCCCAGGTACGGCAGCGGCGGCAGCACCACCAGCTCCACGCCCGGAACGGGCGCCTCGGCGGCGATCTGCCCGACCAGCGCGGTGGCGAAGGCGCGCGTTCCATGCAGTTTCCAGTTGCCTGCCACGATCCTGCGACGCATTCCCCACCCCTGATAGCCGGTATTTCGCGACAGGATACCGCGTACGGCACGATGGGCCGCCCACCCGCGAAGGCATGGAGCGGTCCGCCGCGACCGGTTACTTGAGCTTGATCTCGCGCAGTCGCTCCTCGAGGTAGCCCTGCGCGGTGATCGGCTCGGGATAGCGGCTCGGGTTGTCGGCGCTGACCGTGGACGGCAGCACGTCGATCAGGAAATCGGGGTTGGGGTGCAGGAAGAACGGCACCGAGTAGCGCGGCTTGCGCGCCTGCTCGGCCGGCGGATTGACCACGCGATGCGTCGTGGACGGGTACACGTGGTTGGTCAGGCGCTGCAGCATGTCGCCGATGTTGACCACGATGGTGTCGGCATCGGCGGTGAACGGCACCCACTCGCCCTTGCGCGACAGCACTTCCAGGCCCGAGGCACTGGCCCCGACCAGCAGGGTGATCAGGTTGATGTCCTCGTGCGCGCCGGCGCGCACGTTGGGGACGTCGTCGGCCGTGATCGGCGGATAATGGATCGGCCGCAGGATCGAGTTGCCGAAGTCGGTCTTGTCGGCGAACCAGTCTTCGGCCAGCCCGATGTGCAGGGCCAGCGCCGACAGCACGCGCGAACCCAGGCGATCGAGGTCTTCGTACAAACCGTAACCGTGCTCGCGGAAGCCGGGCACCTCTTCGGGCCACAGGTTCGGCTGCATCACCGCGCGGTACCTGGAGTCGTCCGGGATCTCGCGGCCTATGTGCCAGAACTCCTTCAGGTCGAAGTGCTTGGCGCCCTTGGCCGTCTCCACCCCGAACGGGGTATAGCCGCGCGCACCGCCACCGCCGGGCACGTGGTACTGCTTCTTGACCTCCTCGGGCAGGGCGAAGAAGCGCTTGAAGTCGTCGTAGGCCGCGTCGATCCGCGCCTGCGCGATGCCGTGGTTGCGGATCCCCGCGAAGCCCCACTCGCGATAGGCGGCGCCGAGCTCGGCGATGAATGCTTCGCGATCGGCTTCGCTGGAAGGCGCGGTGAACCGGGTGATGTCGAGGGTGGGGATGCGTGCAGCCATCTGGGTACTCCGGAATCTGGGCGCCAGCGATTCGACCACGCCGCGCCCTGTTGGTTCTTCGGTCGCGTGCGCGGTCGCGCACGCGTTCTCGCTGGTGTCAGGCCGCGGCGGCGGCGCGGACCGCCGCAGCCAAGCGGTCCAGGTTGTCCTGCATCAGTCCGGCGTCATCGGCCTCGACCGTGACCCGCACCACCGGCTCGGTGCCGGACGGACGCAGGAACGCCCTGCCCCTGCCCTGTACCGCAGCCTGCACGTCCTGCAGTGCACGGCGTACGCCATCGGCGTCGACCAGCGCCTTAGCCGAGGCCCCGTCCAGGCGCACGTTGATCGTCTTCTGCGGCAGCATCGACAAGCCTTCCAGCGCCTGGCGCAGGCCCTGCCCGTCGCGCTTGAGCACGTCCAGCACCTGCAGCGCGCTGACGATCGCATCGCCCGTGGTCGCGCGGTCCAGGCATAGCAGGTGACCCGAAGCTTCGCCGCCGAGCGTGCCGCCACCCTCGACCAGCGCCTGGTGCACATAGCGGTCGCCGACCTTGACCCGCTGGAACGGGATCCCGGCCTCGGCCAGCGCTTTCTCCAGCCCGTAATTGGTCATCAGGGTGCCGACCACCGTCCCGCGCAGGCGCCCGCTGGCCTGCCAGGCCTTGGCCAGTACGTACAGCAGGCCATCGCCATCGACCGGGTTGCCCTGATCGTCGGCCATCAGCACGCGGTCACCGTCGCCGTCGAAGGCGATGCCGAGGTCCGAGCCGGTCTCGCGCACCTTGGCGGCGAGGTTGTCGATATGCATCGAACCGACGCCGGCATTGATGTTCAGGCCGTCCGGCGCAGCACCGATGGCCACGACGTCCGCACCCAGCTCGCGGAACAGCAACGGAGCGATGTGGTATGTGGCGCCGTGGGCGCAGTCGAGCACGACCTTCAGCCCGCGCAGATCGAAGCCACGTGGCACCGAAGCCTTGCAGAACTCGATGTAGCGGCCGACCGCGTCGCGCGCGCGCACCGCCTTGCCCAGCTTCTCCGAGTCGACCGTGACGAAATCGCCGTCCAGCGCGGCCTCGATCGCCAGTTCGGTGGCATCGTCGAGCTTCTCGCCCTCGGCCGAGAAGAACTTGATGCCGTTGTCGTAGTGCGGATTGTGCGAGGCGCTGATAACGATGCCGCCGTCGGCGCCCAGGGTGCGGGTCAGGAACGCGACCGCAGGCGTGGGCATCGGGCCCAGCAGCTGCACGTCGACGCCGGCGGCGACCAGTCCGGCCTCCAGCGCGGCCTCGAACATGTAGCCGGAAATGCGCGTGTCCTTGCCGATCACCACCGTGCGCCGGCCCGGTCGCGAGGCGGCCAGTACGCGGCCCAGGGCATTGCCCAGGCGCAGCACGAAATCGGCCGAGATCGCGCCCTCGCCGACCCGGCCGCGGATGCCGTCGGTGCCGAAATAACGGCGGGCCGTGCTCATGCCGCGTCCAGCGTGTCGCTGTCCACCGGATGCGGCTGGCGCATCATCATCGCCAGCAGGTCGGCCAGGCGGTCGCGCAGCTCGCGCCGGTCGCAGATCTGGTCGATGGCACCGTGTTCGAGCAGGAATTCGGAACGCTGGAAGCCTTCGGGCAGCTTCTCGCGCACGGTCTGCTCGATCACGCGCGGGCCGGCGAAGCCGATCAGGGCCTCCGGCTCGGCGATGTTGATGTCGCCCAGCATCGCGAACGAAGCCGACACGCCGCCGGTGGTCGGATGGGTCAGTACCGAGATGTAGGGCAGCCCCGCCGCGCGCAGCCGGCCCAGCGCCGCGGAGGTCTTGGCCATCTGCATCAGCGAGAACAGGCTCTCCTGCATGCGCGCGCCGCCGCTGGCGGAGAAATTGACGAAGGGCGAGCCGATCTCCAGCGCCTTCTCGGCGGCAAGGGTGAACTTCTCGCCCACCACCGAACCCATCGAGCCGCCCATGTAGGCGAAATCGAACGAGCTGGCCACCAGCGCACGGCCCTTGAGCAGGCCCTGCATCGCTACCAGCGCGTCGTACTCGCCGGTCGACTTCTGGGTGGCCTTGATCCGCTCGGCGTAGCGCTTCTGGTCCTTGAACTTGAGCACGTCGATGGGTGCCAGGGTGGCGGCGATCTCGGACGTGCTGCCCGGGTCGAACAGCGAGGCCAGCCGGGCGCGGGCCCGGATCGCCATGTGGAAGTCGCACTTGGGGCAGACCTCCAGGTTCTCCTCGAGCTCGGGCCGGTAGAGCACTGCGCCGCAGCGGTCGCACTTCTCCCACAGGCCCTCGGGGACGCTGCGCTTGCGGTTGGCGGCATTGTCGGTGCGGATGCCGGAGGGCATCAGTTTGCTGAGCCAGCTCATTCGAAAGGGTCGGTTCCGTTCTGGGGCCGTCGCCGGCCGGAAAAGGGCGACAGTCTAGCTCACGTGCCCCACGGTGGTGCCTGGCCACCCCGGGTCCGTACTAGCTCGTATGGTAGGCTCGCCCACCTCCCCCCGCGACATCCTCCCCGCGTGCGAATGAAAGCCTCCACCCTGCGCCACGGCATGAACCTGTGGCCGCCCTTCCTGTTCACCGGAATCCACGTGGCCGCGATCTCGCCGGACTGGCGGCACGCCCGGGTCGAGCTGCGGATGCGGCCCTGGAACCGCAACTACGTGCGCACCCATTTCGGCGGCAGCCTGTTCGCGATGACCGACCCGTTCTGGATGCTGCTGCTGATGCCTTTGCTGGGCCGCGACTACTACGTGTGGGATCAGTCGGGGGCGATCGACTTCGTGAAGCCCGGCCGTGGCACGGTCTCGACCCGCTTCGACATCGACGACGCGGTGCTGGAGGAGATCCGCCAGGCCACCGCCGATGGCGCCAAGTACCTGCGCTGGTTCGAGAACGAGGTCGTCGACGCCGACGGCGAGGTGGTGGCGCGGGTCCGCAAGCAGGTCTACGTGCGGCGCAAGCCGGACCGCCGCCCCGATCAGGGCGACGTGACGGCGGACTGAAGCCGGCTGGCGGGCAGCGGCACCGACCAGGCGCCATCGAGGCCACCCTCCTCCGTTCGCGGCTTCGCATGCAGCGCGGTCCCGAGCGTGCCGGCCTCCAGGTCGAGTTGCAGCGGGCGTGCCGGGCTGCGCATCGGCGCCGGCACCTGCGCCAGCGCCTCCTGGTCGATAGCGCCCTCGCGTCCGCGCAGCCACAACAGCGCGGCCGTGGTACGCAGGCGGGCGTCGGCATCCTGCAGGCGCAAGCCGTAGTCGACGTAGGCCGGCGCGGCAATGTCGGCGAGGATGCAGCCGATCGGGTTGGAGGCGCACGCCAGCGACCAGCGCGAGGGCGGCGGTGCGGGGTCGCGTAACGGGCGGTCCTGCGCAATCAACTCGCGGGCCTGCGCGCTGCAGTACCAGGCGAATTTCGGCGCATTGCGCGCAGCGGTGCGCTCGGGGTCGAAAAGCAGCCGCGCCCCCCACGTGGGCAAGTCCATGTGGGCGACGTCGGCCGCGATGGCCGGCGTGATCTGGCTACGCAGCCCGGCGGTGGCGAACCGACCTTCCGCCAGCAGGGCCCTGCAGGCCGCCTCTTCCACCCCGAGCGGCAATGCGAACGCCGCATCGCACGTCGCCGGCAGCGCGTGGTCACGCGGCAATTCCGCGAGCATTTCCGCCAGCAAAGTCGCGTTGCCCTGGACCAGGGCCGCACCGATCATGCTGCCGATCAGACTGTCGCCGGCGGCGATCAACGTGCGCCCCTGCGATACACCCGCACAGGCTCCCGCCAGCCCCACGGCGGTCTCCCCCTGGGCGAACTGCGAGGCGTCGCGCGTGAGCGTGCGGGTCAGCCACTGGAACTCCGGGAACGGCGCGTCCATCCGCGCGGGCAGCGGGCTGCTGAAACGGTCGTAGGCCGACAGAACCCCGACCTGCTCGAGCAGGCGCGCGTGATGCCCGAGCAGGCGCGCGTAATCGTCGGGCGCGGCACGCACGCGCTCCAGGCACCCGGCGTCGCGCAGGCCGCACCAGGCCGGATCGGCGTCGCGGGCCTGGCCCAGCCGCGGCCACGCCTCGCGCGCGCTGCGCCACGCGCTGGCTCCACCGCCGGCGGACAGGTCCAGCGGCGACAGCGCTGCCAGGCTGCGGATATCGTCGGCAAGCACGCGCCCCTGCTCGGAAGCCGGTATGTCGTAGCCGAGCGCCCACAGCGCGGCGAATCCGTCTTTCCCGCCCGCCGGTGGTGGCGCGTCGACCAGTGCCAGCGCCTCGCGTTCGGCCTTCGAAGGCCCCATCGCCCGCGACACCAGCCAGACCGCGGCCACGAACAGCACCAGCGCCGCGGCCGCCAGCAGCAGCCCCTTGAACAGACGGACCATCTTTCCCCCCAGGACACGCCCCCGTGCCGGCCGCCAGCATAACCGTCGCTGGCGGTACAATTCGGCCCATGTCCCCCGACCTCCAAGCGCCGCAGCGCGCCTCGCTGCAACGACTGTTCGTGACCGGTCTGCTGACCCTGCTGCCGATCTGGCTGACCTGGGTCGTCATCAAGTTCGTGTTCGTGCTGCTGTCGAGCATCAGCGCGCCGTGGGTGGTGCCGCTCTCGGAGAACATCGCCGACTCCTTCCCCAACTACATGAGCTGGGGCAAGGCGCTGTGGGTGCAGAACACCATCGCCATGGTCGCCACGCTGCTGGTGATCCTGGGCGTGGGCGTGCTGGCGCGGCGGGTGATCGGCCAGCGCCTGCTTGGCTGGTTCGAAGCGTTCATGGCCAAGGTGCCGCTGGCCAACATGGTCTACACCAGCGTGCGCAAGCTGCTGGACATCCTGCAGACCAAGCCGGGCAGCACCCAGCGCGTGGTCCTGATCGACTTCCCGCATCGCGAAATGAAGGCCATCGGCCTGGTCACCCGCGTGCTGAAGGAAGAGGGCACCGGCCGTGAACTGGCGGCGGTCTACGTGCCGACCACGCCCAACCCGACCTCGGGCTACCTCGAAGTGGTCCCGGTCGAACTGTTGACCCCGACCGACTGGACCGTGGACCAGGCGATGGGTTTCATCATCTCCGGTGGCGCGGTGGCACCGGACACGATGCCGTTCACCCGGGCGGGCGAGCGCAAGTGAGTTCGCCGGCCGCGCGCCTGCTTGACGACCGCGCGGTCCGCCTCTACATCGCCCTGGCCGCGTTCTTCTGCGTCAACGCCGCCCTGGCCGAATTCATCGGGGTCAAGATCTTCGCGCTCGAGGACACACTCGGCGTCGCGCCGTTCGAGTGGAACCTGTTCGGCCAGGCCGGCTCGCTGAACTTCACCGCAGGCACGCTGTTGTGGCCAGTGGTGTTCATCATGACCGACACCATCAACGAGTTCTTCGGCCGTCGCGGGGTCAGGTTCATCTCGTGGCTGGCGGTGGGGCTGATCCTGTACGGCTTCGTGTTCGCCTTCGCCGCGATCGAACTGGCGCCCGCGCCCTGGTGGCGCGGCGCGGCGCAGGCGCAGGGCGTGGCGGACTACCAGCTCGCCTTCGCCGCGGTGTTCGGCCAGGGCCTGTGGACGATCGCCGGCTCGCTGGTCGCGTTCCTGCTGGGGCAGATGATCGACGTGGCCGTGTTCCACCGCATCCGCCGCGCCACCGGCGAACGGCATGTCTGGCTGAGGGCGACCGGATCGACCGCCGTCTCGCAGCTGGTGGACAGCTTCGTGGTGATCTGGATCGCGTTCGTGCTCGGCCCGCAGAAGTGGCCGACCTCGCTGTTCCTGGCGGTGAGCACGCTCAACTACGCATGGAAGATGCTCGCGGCGATCGCCTTGATCCCGCTGCTTTACATGATGCGGCGCATCATCACCGGCTACCTCGGCGCGGACCGGGCGCGACAGCTGCGCGAACACGCCGCCGCCCCGTGATCCAACGGCCGGCCAGGCCGCGAAGCCACATCGCGGCTCATGGAAACGTCGGCAAATGTGCGCTGCAGCACGTTGGCCACCCGAAGCGATCCATCGTTTCCTTCGCGCGATGACGTCGCCACCGGGAACCTGAAGCCGCCGTCGTTGCGTGCGTCGCGCGCGTGAATGGCGCAGCGACGCGGGCTGGCCGATATCGGCCGGATCGGGCACTCTCCGGTGCTCACGTTCGCCGGAGTCGCCCATGTCCCTCGCCCGCTTCCGCTGGCTGGCCCTGCCCGTCGCCCTCGCCCTCGTCCTGCCGCCGAATGCGGCCGCCGCGAAGAAGAAGACGCAGCGCCCCGCCGCGACAAGCCCGGCGAAAGCCAAGGCCAAGCCGGCCAAGAAAGTCGAGACCAAGGCCGAGCAGCTGCAGCGGCTCTACGCCGGATACTGGGACGCCTCGCTCAAGCTCAATCCATTGCAGGCCACCTTCCAGGGCGATCCGCGCTGGAACGACCAGCTGCCGAACTACCTGTCCGCCGATTTCCGCAAGCGCAGCCATGACTTCGCCGCCGACTGGCTGGCCAAGGTCGAGGCCGTCGGCGAGGACGGGCTGGAAGGCCAGGACCTGCTCAGCTACCGGATCTTCGTGCGCAATGCGCGCGATGCGCTGGACGGCGAACGCTACCCCGGCTGGATGCTGCCGGTCAGCCAGTTCAACAATCCGGCCACGCTGGTGGCCATGCTCGGCTCGGGCAGCAGCGCGCAGCCGTTCAAGACGGTCAAGGACTACGACAACTGGCTCAAGCGCGGCGCGCAGGTGCCTGTCCTGTTCGAGCAGGCCATCGCCAACATGGAGGAAGGCATGGCCCGCGGCGTGGTCCAGCCGCGACCGCTGATGGAGAAGGTACTGCCGCAGCTGGACGCGCTGATCAAGCCGACCGCCGAGGAGACCTTGTTCTGGAATCCGATCCGGAACATGCCGGCCGACTTTTCCGAGGCGGACCGGGCACGGCTGAGCGCCGACTACAAGCAGCTGATCGAGTACAGGCTGATGCCGTCGTACCGGCGACTGCGCGGATTCGTCGCCACGCGCTACCTGCCCGCCACGCGGACCACGGCGGGCATGGGCGCGCTGCCGGACGGCGCGGCGTGGTACGCGCACAATGCCCGGCAGAGCACCACCACCGACCTGACGCCGGAGCAGATCCACCAGATCGGCCTGGACGAGGTGGCGCGGATCCACGACGAGATCCGCAAGGTGATGAAGCAGGTGAAGTTCCGCGGCAACATGCAGAAGTTCTTCCGCTTCATGCAGCAGGACAAGCGCTTCCAGTTCGCCGACGAAGATGCGCTGCTGGCCTATTACCGGGGGCTGGAATCGAAGGTGATGGCGAAGGTTCCGGGGCAGTTCTCGCTGCTGCCCAAGGCCGGCTTCGAGATCCGCCCGGTCGAGGCGTACCGCGCGCAATCCGCCGCCGGTGGTTCCTACATGCGCCCCAGCGAGGACGGAAGTCGCCCGGGCGTGTTCTACGTCAATACCTACGACCTGCCGACGCGCAAGACCTGGGACGCGGAGGACCTGTTCCTTCACGAAGCCATTCCCGGCCACCACTTCCAGCTGGCCCTGCAGCAGGAACTGACCGGCCTGCCCGCGTTCCGCCGCTTCGGCGGCGAGACCGCGTTCACCGAGGGCTGGGGCCTGTATGCCGAGTCGCTCGGCCGCGACCTGGGCCTGTACGAGGATCCCTATTCGTACTTCGGCTACCTGCAGAACGAACTGTGGCGGGCGATCCGGCTGGTGGTGGACACCGGCCTGCACAGCAAGGGCTGGACCCGCGAACAGGTGATCGCCTACATGCTGGAGAACTCGGCCACCAGCCAGGTCGAGGCGGTGTCGGAGACCGAGCGTTACATGGCCATTCCGGGCCAGGCGCTGGCCTACAAGATCGGCGAACTGAAGATCATGGAGCTGCGCCGCAAGGCGCAAGCGGCACTGGGCCCGCGTTTCGATGTGCGCCAGTTCCACGCCGAAGTGCTCAAGGACGGCTCGGTTCCGCTGGACGTGCTCGAGGCCAAGGTCGACGCATGGATAACGAGCCAGCAGGGCGCTGCGCCCCAGGCCACGCCGGGTTAACCTGCCGGCATCGCGCGCGTTCTCCGGGGAAACCGATCCGATGCCTTCGCTGCTTCCGCTGCTGGCCATGGCCGTGCTGTCCGGCGCCACCGCACCCTTGAACGATCCTGCAAGCGCCGTCGACGCGCTGATGCAAGACTACGCCGGCCACGTGCCCGGCGCCTCGGTGCTGGTCCTGCGCGATGGCGAACCGCTGCTTCGACGCGGATACGGCATGGCCGACCTGGAGGCGGGCATCGCGGCCACGCCCGCGACCAACTACCGGCTCGCCTCGGTGACCAAGCAGTTCACCGCCGCATCGATCCTGCTGCTGGCCGAGGATGGCGCGCTCTCGCTGGACGATCCGGTCCGGCGCTGGCTGCCGTCGCTGCCACCGGCCGCCGATGCGGTCACCCTGCGCCAGTTGCTCAGCCATACCTCCGGCCTGGTCGATTACGAAGACCATGTCCCGGCCGGGTTCCAGGGCCAGCTGCGCGACGCCGACGTGCTGCGGATCCTCGAGGGCCAGGACCGCACCTATTTCACGCCGGGCAGCGAGTACCGCTACAGCAACAGCGGCTATGCGCTGCTGGCGCTGGTAGTCGGCAAGGCTTCGGGCCGCGACTTCGCCCGCTTCCTGCACGAACGCATCTTCCAGCCGCTGGGCATGGACCACACCGTCGCCCACCAGGACGGCATCGACACGGTCAGCGACCGCGCCTACGGCCACAGCCGCGCCGATGGGTCCGCATCCGGCGACTGGACCCGCACCGACCAGAGCCAGACCAGCGCGGTACTCGGCGATGGCGGGATCTATTCCTCGATCGACGACCTCGCCCGCTGGGACGCGGCGCTGTACGACGACCGCCTGCTGCAGCTGCAGTCGCGCGCACTGATGTTCTCCCCGGCCACCCCGACCGGTGAGCCGGACGTGCCGCACTACGGGTTCGGATGGCGCCTCAATGGCGACAGCGCGTGGCACAGCGGGGAGAGCATCGGCTTCCGCAACGTCATCGTGCGCTGGCCCGCGCAGCGGCTGACCGTCATCGTTCTGAGCAACCGCAACGAGCCGGAGCCCTACCCGCTGGCCCTGGCGATTTCAAAGATGTTCCGCGCCCCGGCACCCTGATCGCATTGAACCGATACCGTCATGGCGCGCCGGGGAAGCGGCGGACCATGACTTGCAGCCGATAGCGCCCCGCCGCCCGGACCCTCAGGATCGGGCCTTCATCATCGGAGGATGTACCGCATGCTCGAGATCCGCTCGCTGTCCAAGACCTACGCCAACGGCGTGCAGGCCCTCAAGGACGTCACCCTGGACATCCCGCGCGGCATGTTCGGCCTGCTCGGCCCCAACGGCGCCGGCAAGTCGACCCTGATGCGGACCATCGCCACGCTGCAGGACGCCGACAGCGGCAGCGTGTCCCTCGACGGCCTGGACGTGCTGAAGGACAAGACCGAGGCGCGGCGCCGGCTCGGCTACCTGCCGCAGGAATTCGGCGTGTATCCGAAGGTCTCGGCCGAGGCCATGCTCGACCACTTCGCCGTGCTCAAGGGCGTGACCGCGCGCGGCGAGCGCAAGGCGCTGGTCGAAGCCCTGCTGCGCCAGGTCAACCTGTGGAACGTGCGCAAGCGCAAGCTGGGCACCTTCTCCGGCGGCATGCGCCAGCGCTTCGGGATCGCCCAGGCGCTGATCGGCCAGCCGTCGCTGATCATCGTCGACGAGCCCACCGCCGGCCTGGACCCGGAGGAACGCAACCGCTTCCTCAACCTGCTGGCCGAGATCGGCGAGAACACGGTGGTGATCCTGTCCACCCACATCGTCGAGGACGTGACCGACCTGTGCCCGCGCATGGCGATCATCGCGTCCGGCCAGGTGCGCCTGGCCGGCGAGCCGCGCGAGGCGATCCGCTCGCTGGAAGGCCGGATCTGGCGCAAGCGCGTGGACAAGGCCGAGCTTGCCGAGGTGATCCAGCAGCACGCGGTGCTGTCCTCCCGCCTGGTCGGCGGACAGCCGGTCGTGCACGTGCTGGCCGATGGCGAGCCGGGCGACGGCTTCGCCGCGGTCGCGGCCAACCTGGAGGACGTGTACTTCGGCGAACTGCGCAAGGTCGCGCTGGTCTCCGCCTCCGCGCAGGTGGCCTGACCCATGCTGCGCCATCTCCTCTCCTTCGAGCGCCGCCTGCTGCTGCGCAACGGCGTGTTCTGGATCGTCATGCTCGTGTTCGGCCTGCTGGCCTTCGGCAGCATGGCTTCGGACAACGTCAGCTTCGGCGGCGGCGTGGGCAACATCATGCGCAACGCCCCGGCGGTGGTGATTTCACTGCTCGGCAGCTTCAGCGTGCTGTCGGTACTGCTGACCACGATCTTCGTCGCCGGCATTGCCTTGCGCGACTTCGAGCAGCGCACCGCAGAACTGTTCTTCGCCACGCCGATGCGCAAGCGCGATTACCTGCTCGGCCGCTTCGGCGGCGGCTTCATGGCCAGCCTGGCGATCCTGCTGGCGGCGGCACTGGGCCTGTGGGTGGGCAGCCTGATGCCGTGGCTGGACCAGGCGCGGCTCGGACCGACGCCGTGGGGCGCCTACGCCTGGGCATTCGGCGTGCTGGTGCTGCCGAACCTGCTGTTCCTGTCGGCGCTGCTGTTCCTGCTGGCCACCCTGACCCGCTCGATGCTCTACACCTACATCGGCGTGATCGCGTTCTTCGTGCTGTGGACGGTGGCCGGCTTCCTGACCCAGGACCTGGATTCGCGCTGGATCGGCGCGCTGCTGGATCCATCCGGCACCACCGCGGTCGGCGAACACATCCGCTACTGGTCCAGCGCCCAATACAACCAGCAGCTGCCCGCGCTCACCGGCCTGCTGCTGGGCAATCGCGCACTGTGGCTGGGCGTGACCGTGCTGCTGATGTGGACCACGTTCGGCCTGTTCCGTGCCGACCGCGAGGGCATCGTCATCCGCCGCCGGCGCAAGGCGGTGACGGCCGAGGCCGCCCCCGCGCTGCCGGGCGTGGCGGCGGCCGGTGCGCCGCTGTCGCTTCCGGCGGTGACGCTGCGCCAGGGCGCGTCGGCGCGCTGGACCCAGTATCGCCAGCTGGCCGCCTTCGACCTGCGTGGCGCGCTGACCGGCGCACCGTTCCTGGTGATGCTGGTGCTGGGCCTGCTGATGATCTTCTCGGTGCTCAAGTTCGGCGCCAGCATGTACGGCACCGAGCTGTACCCGGTCACCCGCCGGATGCTGTCGGCGATCGACGGCGGCATGGGCCTGTTCCTGGTCATTATCGTCACCTTCTATGCCGGCGAACTGGTCTGGCGCGAGCGCAGCCTGCGCGTGGCCGAGGCGACCGATGCCTACGCCCTGCCCGACTGGATCCCGCTGGCCTCGAAGATGACCGCGCTGACCGGACTGGTCGCCGCGTTCCTGTTCGCCGGCATGCTGTTCACCGCCGGCTGGCAGGTGGGGCACGGCTACACCGCGCTCGAGCCGCTGCTGTATCTCAAGGGCCTGGCGCTGGCGGTGATCCCGTTCGCGCTGATGGCGGCGCTGGCGGTATTCCTGCAGGCGGTGAGCGGCAACAAGTTCATCGGCTACCTGCTGATGATCGTGTATCTGGTCGCACGCGCGGCGATGGGCATGCTCGACCTGGACCACCTGCTGTACCGCTACAACGCGGCCACGCCCGATCCGTATTCGGACATGAACGGCTACGGCCATTTCATCGGCCCGCACCTGCTGCTGCGCGGCTACTGGGCCGCGTTCGCGGTCGCGCTGCTGGTGGTGGCGCTGCTGTTCTGGCCACGCGGAACCTCGCTGGGCCTGCGCGACCGCCTGCGCCAGGCGAGAGCGAGGCTGCGCGGACCGGCGCTGGCGACGCTGGCGGCGTCCCTGCTGCTGTTCGCCGGGTTGGGCGGCTGGATCTTCTACAACACCAACGTCCTCAACGACTACGTGCCCGGCGACGTGGCCGAGCAGCGCGCGGCCGACTACGAGAAGGCCTACCGCCAGTACAAGGACCTGCCGCAGCCGCGCATCGCCGCGATCCGTGCCGACGTGGACATCTTCCCGGAAGAGCGCCGCGTCGAGATCCGTGGCGCCTACCGGCTCGAGAACCGTACTGACAAGCCGATCGCCGAGCTGCACGTAGCCACCAACACCGACGTGGAGATGCGCAAGCTCGAGTTCGGGCCGCATACGGTGGTCAAGAAGGACGACGTCAACGGCTACGCGATCTACCGGCTCGCCACGCCGCTGGCACCGGGCGCCTCGCTGGACTTCGAGTTCGAGCTGTCCAGCGTCCCGCACGGCTTCCCGATGAATGGTGGAGGCACATCGGTGGTCTACAACGGCACGTTCTTCAACAACTACGCCGCCCTGCCCCAGTTCGGCTACAACGAACGCGCCCAGTTGCAGGACCGCAACGACCGGCGCAAGCACGACCTGCCGGTGCTGCCGCGGATGAATCCGATCGACGATGTCGCCGCGCGGGGATCGAACTACCTGACCACCACCGGCGACTGGGTCGACTTCGAGACCACGGTCTCGACCAGCAGTGGCCAGATCGCACTGGCACCGGGCTACCTGCAGCGCGAATGGGAGCAGGACGGCCGCCGCTACTACCACTACAAGTCCGAGGCGCAGCTGCTGCCGTTCTTCTCTTGGCTGTCGGCCGACTGGCAGGTGGCACGCGACCGCTGGAACGACGTCGCGATCGAGGTCTACCACCATCCCACGCACGCCTGGAACGTGCCGCGGATGATCGACTCGACCAAGAAATCGCTGGACTACTACAGCCGCCACTTCTCGCCCTACCAGTTCCGCCAGTTCCGGATCCTGGAGTTCCCCGGCTACCAGTCGTTCGCCCAGGCCTTCGCCGGCACCATCCCGTACTCGGAGTCCATCGGCTTCATCGCCGACCTGCGCGACAAGGAGGACATCGACTACGTCTTCTACGTCACCGCCCACGAGGCCGCGCACCAGTGGTGGGCGCACCAGATCATCGGCGCCAACGTGCAGGGCGCGACGATGCTGTCCGAATCGCTGGCCCAGTACTCGGCGCTGATGGTGATGGAGAAGGAATACGGTCCGCGGCAGATGCGCCGGTTCCTGAAGTACGAACTGGATCGCTACCTGATGAGCCGCGCCACCGAGCGGGTCGAGGAGCAGCCGCTGGCGCTCAACGAGAACCAGCAGTACATCCACTACAACAAGGGCTCGGTGGTCTTCTACGCGCTGCGCGATGCGATCGGCGAGGAGAAACTCAACGCGGTGCTCGCCGAGTTCGTCCAGCAATGGGGATTCAAGGGTCCGCCCTACCCCACTACCCGCGACTTCCTCGACCTGCTCTACGCACGCACCGACGCGAAGGACCATGCGTTCATCCGCGACCTGTTCGAGCGGATCGTGTTCTGGGACCACCGCGTCACCAGCAGCGAAGTCCGAAAGCGCGAGGATGGCAAGTACGTGGTGACGCTGAAGCTCCACGCCGAAAAGCTGTCCACCGACGGCAAGGGCAAGGAGACCCAGGAGCCGGTCGACGTGATGGTGGACATCGGCGTGTTCGCCCGTCCCGAAGGCGGCAAGGAGTCCGACGAGAAGGTGCTGTACCTGCGCAAGCACCACGTCACCGCCGCCGAGACCACCTTGGAGCTGGTGGTGGACGAGCTGCCCTACGAAGCCGGCATCGACCCCTACAACAAGCTGATCGACCGCAACTCCGGCGACAACCGCAAGAAGACGACGCTGCTGCAGTGATGCGCCGCGCGCCTCCCCTCGTTCAGGGGAGGCGCGGACTTCAAGCGTTCGATGTTCTGGGTGGCTGGAGCACTCCGTGAGGCGGCTGGCCGCTTTTTCGGTGCATGGGCCCCGGAGCCACCCACCCAGGGCTCGACCTGCCTGACAATGCGAGGCTTGCCGATGATGTTCCGCATCCCTACGCGCAACCTACTCCGGACCCGCCACAAAGCAGTCGCCCCCCTCTCAAAGGAAGCGCTGCCGCGATCGGAGGGTGTGGCGTGATGCCCCCTGACGGGAAGTAAAGGAGGAGGAACCGGCCTGCGGCCGGTTCCGGGGGACATGAGCGGCAGGGGGCATCGCGTCGCACCCGCCCAGCCACCTCACCGCACTCCGCTCAAACGATCCGACACCCTCGAACAACGCGAAACCTCAGCGCAGATCCCCGATCACCACCTGCGCCGCGTTGTGCCCGGGCGCACCGGTGACACCCCCGCCAGGATGCGTTCCCGAACCGCACAGGTAAAGCCCCGGGATCGCTCCGCGATATCCCGCCTGCCCCAGCATCGGCCGCGCCGAAAACAGCTGGTTGAGGCTCAGCGCACCATGGAAGATGTCGCCGCCGACCAGGCCGAACACGCGCTCCAGGTCGAGAGGACTGAGCGCCTGCCTTCCCAGCACCGAGGCCGCGAAGCCCGGCGCATAGCGATCGACCGTCGCGATCATCAGGTCGGCTACTTCCTCGCGGTGGTCGTCCCAGCTGCGCCCACCGGAGAGCTCCGGCGCCACGTGCTGGCAGAACAGGCTGGCCACGTGCATGCCCGGCGGGGCCAGCGAATCGTCCAGCGTCGAGGGAATCAGCATTTCCACGATCGGCTCGCGCGACCAGCCATGATCGTGCGCGTCGCGCCAGGCGCGGTCCATGTAACCCAGCGACGGTGCCATGATGATCCCGGCGGTGAGGTGATCGCCCTCGCCCGGCAATGCGCTGAAGTCCGGCAGCCGCGACAGCGCCACGTTCATCCGGAACGTGCCCGAGCCGCAGCGCCAGTTGCGCATGCGCTCTGCGGTGGCGGCCGGCACCGCATCGGCTTTCAGCAGGCGCTGGTAGAGCAGCTTCGGATTGACGTTGGCCACCACTGCGCGCGCGCGCAGCGTCTCGCCTGCATCGGTCACCACGCCGACGGCACGCCCGCCCTCGACGACGACCTCGCTCACCGCGGCACCGGTACGGATCTGCACGCCCGCGGCCGTTGCAGCGCGCGCCATCGCCTGGGTGATCGCGCCCATGCCGCCGATCGCGTGGCCCCAGGCGCCCTTGGTCCCGTTCACCTCGCCGAACACGTGGTGCAACAGAACGTAGGCCGAACCCGGTGCGTACGGGCTTGCGTAGTTGCCGACCACGCCGTCGAAGCCGAACAGCGCCTTGATCGGCGCGCTCTCGAACCAGCGATCCAGGTACTCGGCCGCCGAGATCGAGAACAGGTCCAGCAGTTCCTGGCGCAGGGTCTCGTCGAGTGCATGCAGGCGCCGGCCCAGGCGCGCGCCGCGCAGCAGCTCCGGCAGCGCCTTCCACCAGCCACCATCGGTCACGTTCGGCGGCGGCTGCAGTGCCAGCGCGCGCAGCACGTCGGCGATGGCGTCCAGTCGCGCTTCGTACGCCGGCAGCGCCTCGGCATCGCGGCGCGAGAACTTCGCCACTTCCGCTGCGGTCCGGCCGGCGCCGGTCAGCAGGTACCCGCCCTCCGGCAACGGCAGGAAGTTGTTGCACCTGCGCTGGACGATGCGCAGGCCATGGCCATGCAGGTCCAGGTCGGCGATCACTTTCGGCTGCAGCAACGAGACGGTGTACGACGCCACCGAGTTGCGGAAGCCGGGGTGGAATTCCTCGGTGACCGCCGCGCCACCGACCACGCCGCGGCGTTCGAGCACGGTGACATCCAGCCCTGCACGGGCCAGGTAGGTGGCGCAGACCAGGCCGTTGTGGCCACCGCCGACGAGCAGTACGTCACGGATTTTCGTGGGGTTTTTCATCTGCACAGGTATACCACTGCGCCTATACTGCCCGCGCAGGGGGCCGGTGACCGGGGATGGGCATGGCCGAAACGCGAGAACTCCAGGCATCCGATCCAGCGGCGGATGGCTTGCGCGTGCAAGCGGCATCCCGGGGATGCACCGCGCGATGAACGCCACCGGCACCCTCGTGGGCGAAACGGGAAGGCGCAGCGGCGCACGCGTGGCAGGGGTCGGCGCACTGGGTGCCGGCGTGCTGGCGGCAGCGCTCGGCGCGACCGGCCTGAGCGCGGCGCTGGACGATGTGGTGCATCGCGGCCTGGCCTCGCTGCACCCGCCGCTGCCCGCAACGTCGACCGTCGTCCTGGGCATCGACCGCGCCAACCCGTGGCCCTGGCCGAACGGTCGGCTGGCGGACCTGCTCGATCGGCTGCACGGGAACGGTGTGCGCGGCGTCGCCCTGGACCTGCCGATCCAGGCCGGCGATTCCAGCGGTTCCGAGGGGGATGCGCGCCTGGCGCGGACGTTGTTCGACCACCGCGTCGTCCTCGGCGTTGCCCTGGTGCCACAGGCGGAAGGGCCACCGCGGGCGCTGCTGCCGCCGGTCGAGTTCGCCGACGCGGCCCGCCTGGGTCACGTGCTGCTGCAGCCTGACCGCGACGGCAGGCTCCGCCAGCACCCGTCCCAGGTGCTGGCTACCGATGGAATCCGCTGGACATCGCTGCCCCTGGCGCTGGTGCAGGCGGGAAGCCTGGACGGTCGCGGCGGCCGGAAGCCGCCGGAGCGCTGGCGCATCGGCCCGGTCGACGCGGCCCCCACGACGCTGCGCGCGGCCGACGCCCTCGCGGGACAGATCGACGCGAAGCGCCTGCAGGGACGCTGGGTACTGGTCGGGCTGGTGGATCCAGCGCTGCAGTCGCCCGTGCCGGGACCGTACGGAAGCCCATCGCTGTATCCGATCGAGTACCAAGCCCAAGCCCTTGCCGCGCTGCTGCAAGGCGAGACGCCGCGTCCCCTGCCCGGGATCGCGCAGGCGCTGCTGTCGCTCCTGCTCGCCGGGGGTACCGTGCTGGTCGGCATGGCCGGCGGTGGGCGCGACTGGCGGATGCCGATCGCCCTGCTGGGCGGCGTGGCCGCGACCATCGCGCTGTGCGGCTGGCTGCTGACTCGCCAATGGTGGTTCGCACCGGGCGGGACGCTCGCCGTGTTCACCTTCGCACTCCTGGCATGGACCACGACCGTGCTCCGCCAGCGGGCGCGGGCGCGCCAGCCGATACCGGGACTGGCCAAGCGCCGGCAACTGGACGCGGCGCTGCAGGCCGCGCGCAACGCCGCCAGGCCGCACGCACTGCTGCTGGTGGAAGCCGGCACGACTCCCACTCGCGACGCCGGCGAAGCCGATGCCTGCCGGTTCGCCCAGTTGCTCGGCGCGCGTGCTCGCCGGCCCGGCGACGTCGCCGCCTACCTGGGGGAGGGCCGCTTCGCCCTGCTGCTGCCCGGAACACCGGCGACCGCGGCAGAAAGCATCCTGGAAGACCTGCGCCAGCAGGCCGCCAGCCGGCAGCCCCCCCTGTCGATCCAGGGGCGCGTGCACGCCTGCGACGCCAGCGCCTGCGACTGCCCCGGATGGATCGATCCCGGCGCCACGGTCGCGCAACCGGCGTCCTGGAGCGCCGCCCAGCAAGCGGCGCCAGGCGCACCCTCACACGGTGCGACGCATTCCGGGCCGCGCCAGTGACACCTGCGCGCCAAGGCGCGCGCCGATTTCGCCGGCCAGCGCCTCGCGCGCACGGTCCTCGCCATGGACCAGCACCAGCGGCGGCGCGCCACGGAAATGCCCGTACCACTCGATCAGGCCCTGCTGGTCGGCATGCGCCGACAGGCCACCGACGGTATGGATCTGCGCGTTGACCCGATGGTCCTGGCCGTGGATGCGCACCCACGGCGCGCGTTCGACCAGGCGCCGGCCCAGCGTGCCCTCGGCCTGGTAGCCGACGAACACGACATGGGTCTCGCGCCGGCCCAGCCGGTGCCGCAGGTGATGCAGGATGCGTCCGCCGTTGGCCATGCCTGACCCGGCGATCACGATCGCGCCGCTGCGGATCGAATTGATCGCCATCGATTCCTCGGTGCTGGCGGTGATGTGCAGGTTCGGCAGGCGGAACGGCGAAGGACGCTGCCGCCACACCGCCTGTGCCTGCTCGTCGAACAGCGCGTGGTGGTGGTCGTAGACCTGCACCACCCGCCCCGCCATCGGGCTGTCCAGGAAGATCCGCCAGCGCGCCAGGTTCCACGCGTCCCAGTGGCGCGCGAACCAGTACAGCAGTTCCTGGCTGCGGCCGACCGCGAAGGCCGGGATCAGCACGTTGCCACGCTCGCGCCAGGCGTGTTCGAACACCTCGCCCAGTTCGTCGACGGTAGCCTGGCGATCGCGATGGTTGCGGTCGCCATAGGTGGATTCCATCACCACCAGGTCGGCCTCCTCGATCACCGCGGGGTCGCGCAGGATCGGCGTGCCCCGCGGCCCCAGGTCACCCGAGAACACCAGCTTGCGGCTCGCGCCCTCCTCGGTGGCCCACAGCTCGACGATGCTCGAACCGAGGATATGCCCGGCGTCGCGCAGGGTCAGCTCGATGCCGGGCAGGATCGTCGCGCGGGCGTCGTAGTCCAGGGGCCGCAGCAACGGCAGCACGGAGGCGACGTCCTGGCGGGTGAACAGCGGTTGCTGCGGCGGCTGCCCGGGGTCGAGGTGGCGGTTGGCGCGCGCGGCGTCGGATTCGGCCAGCGAGGCGGCGTCCTCGAGCATCACCGGCAACAGCTCGGCGGTGGCCTGCTGCAGCCAGATAGGCCCCCGGAAGCCCCGCGCCACCAGCAGCGGCACCCGGCCGATGTGGTCGATATGGGCGTGGCTCAGGACCAGGGCGTCCAGCGAGGCCGGCTCGAACGGGAATGGCGCGGCGTTCTGCGCCTCCAGCTCGCGTCTTCCCTGCAGCATCCCGCAATCCAGCAGCACCCTGCGACCGGCCGCGAGGACCAGGTGCATCGAGCCGGTCACCTCGCCGGCCGCGCCGTGGAATTCGACCTGCATGGCCCGCCTCCCGGAAAGTTCCGGTTCCATTGTGCCCGGCATGACCTCCGGCAGTCCTCCCATTCAGGGCGCAGGCGTAGAGTCGGCCCACTGCCCCGTCCGGGGCCATCCACCACGCCCGTCACCGGGTCGGAGAACGCGCAACGTGAATACCCGCAAGTCACAGACCCTGCTGCTGCCGCTGGCCATTGCCGTGGCGCTGGCTGCCTGCTCCAAGAAGGAAGACGCCGCGACCGCCCAGGCTCCGGCCGCCCCGGAATTCAAGCTGGACGAAAGCAACCTGCCGGCGGTCAACCGCTTCGCCCTGGCCGACCTGGATACGACCAAGGACGCCTGCGTCGACCTGGCCGGCTTCGCCAACGACAAGTGGCTGGCCGCCAATCCGATCCCCAGCGACCGCACCAGCTGGGGCGCGTTCGAGATGCTCGACGAGCGCTCCAACGCGGTGCAGCACCAGCTGGTCGAACAGGCTGCCGCCGATGCCGGCGCCACCGGCGTGAAGAAGATCGTCGGCGACCTCTGGGCCACCGGCATGGACGAGGCCAAGATCAACGCCCAGGGCATCCAGCCGCTGGCCGGCCACCTGGCCGCGATCGACGCGCTGGCCGACGGTGCAGCCGTGGCCGAATACCTGCGCACCAGCGCGGCGAAGGGCGAGAACTTCCTGTTCGGCTTCGGCGCCGAAGCCGACTTCGACAAGCCGGGCCTGAACATCGCCTACGCGATGCAGGGCGGCCTGGGCCTGCCCGACAGCAAGTACTACTTCGACGCCGACAAGAAGGACATCCGCGACGCCTACGTCAAGCACATCGCCAAGGTGCTCGAGCTGTCCGGCGTCGCCGCGGCGGACGCGCAGAAGCAGGCGGCCGACGTGATGGCGTTCGAGACGCGCCTGGCCAAGGTCTCCAAGTCCAACGAAGAGATGTCGCGCGACGTTTCGCTGTACTACCACCCGGTCACCCTGGCCGACGCCGACGCGCTGGCGCCGAACTTCCCGTGGACGAAGTTCTTCGAATCGCAGGGCGTGGCCGCGCCGGAGAAGTTCTCGCTGGCCATCCCGGCGTTCCACCAGGAAGTGAGCAAGGCCCTGGGCGACACCGATGCATCGGTGTGGCGCTCCTACCTGCGCTTCCACACCGTCGACGGCGCCGCGCCCTACCTGAGCGACGCCTTCGCCCAGGAAAGCTTCAACTTCTATTCCAAGACCCTGCGCGGCCAGAAGGAAATGAAGCCGCGCTGGAAGCGCGTGCTGGGTGCGATCAACCAGCAGGCCGGCGAAGCGCTGGGCCAGATGTACGTGCAGGTCGCGTTCCCGGCCGACTCGAAGGCGAAGATGGAAGCGCTGGTGGCCAACCTGGGCACCGCGCTGAAGTCGCGCATCGAGAACCTGGAGTGGATGAGCGCCGATACCAAGGCCAAGGCGCTGACCAAGCAGGCCGCGTTCACCACCAAGATCGGCTACCCGGACAAGTGGCGCGAATGGAGCGGCCTGGACACCGCCCGCGACAGCTACATCGGCAACGTGCTGGCGGCGCAGGAATTCAACTACCGCTGGAACCTGTCCAAGATCGGCCAGCCGGTGGACAAGACCGAATGGGGCATGCCGCCGCAGCAGGTCAACGCGTACTACAACCCGCTGCAGAACGAGATCGTGTTCCCGGCCGCGATCCTGCAGCCGCCGTTCTTCGATCCGGCCGCATCCGACGAGGTCAATTACGGCGGTATCGGCGCGGTGATCGGCCATGAGATGACCCACGGCTACGACGACCAGGGCAGCCGCTTCGGGCCGACCGGCAAGTTCGAGAACTGGTGGACCGATGCCGACGCCAAGGGCTTCTCCGGCCGCACCGACAAGCTGATCGCCCAGTTCGACGGCTACACCACCGCCGACGGCCAGAAGCTCAACGGCCGCCACACCCTGGGCGAGAACATCGCCGACCTGGGCGGGCTGGCCACGGCCTACGACGCGATGAAGAAGGCCACCGACGGCCAGCCGGACCCGATGACCGACGGCCTGACCCGCGACCAGCGCTTCTTCCTGAACTGGGCCACGGTGTGGCGCCGCAACTTCACCCCGGAAGAGCTGAAGACCCGCATCGCCACCGACGAGCACGCCCTGGCGCAGTTCCGCGCGGTCGGCGCACCCTCGAACCTGCCGGCCTTCGCCGCCGCGTTCAAGTGCGAGCCGGGCAAGCCGATGGTCCGCGAAGGCGACGCCAAGGTCGTCATCTGGTAAGCGTCCCGACGCGATGCAACACCCTCGAGGCCCGGCATGTCCGGGCCTCGTTCTTTCCGCCGGCGGACGCTGGCACCCCAGGGTCGATGCCGGCCGGCAGGGAACCGCTTGGCCAGTCACGTTTCGCGCATGCCGTCCCGTTCGCCGTGGAGGGAGCCGCCGGCCGCCTTGCTACACTCCGGCCTACCCAATCCCCCGAGGCCGCCGTCCCGATGATGCCCACGCCCCGTCCGCTCGTCCTCGCCCTTGGCCTCGGTCTGGTCGCCCTGGTTTCCACCGCCGATGCCGACGCCCAGCGCAAGAAGTCCAAGGCCCCCGCGGTCAGCCAGCAGTGCACCGACTTCTATTCCCAGGCCAACGCCGGCTGGCTCAAGGCCAACCCGTTGCCCGCCGATGCCGGCGCCGTCAGCGCACTGGGCCAGCTCTCCGACCTGGCCCTGCAGCAGCAGCGCCAGCTGCTCGACGCGGCGATGAAATCGCCGCAGGGCGAAGTGCAGAGCCGCCTCGGCGATTTCTGGGCCAGCGGCCTGGACGAAGCCGCGGTCGAGGCCGATGGCTCGCGCCCGATCGCGCCGCTGCTGTCGCGCATCGACGCGATCAAGAAGGCCAAGGACGTGCCGGCATCGATCGCCGCCCTGCACCAGGTCGGCATCCCGGTGGTCTTCAACTTCGCCCCGGACGTGGACCTGAAGGCGCTCGACCGCCACATCGGCTACTTCATGCAGGGCGGCATGGGCCTGCCGGACCCGGCCTTCTACACCCGCAATGACGCCGACACCCAGGCCGTGCTCGGCCGCTACCGCGACTACGTCAAGCAGATCCTGGCCCTGACCGGCACGCCGAAGGAGCGCCTGGACGCCGACGCCAAGGCGGTGATCGACATCGAGACCGCGATCGCGCGCAAGTCCAAGTCGTTGGCCGACCTCAGCAACCCCTTCGGCAACTACGCGCCGGTGTCGGTCGCCGACGCGACCAAGCGCTACCGCAACCTGCAGCTGGGCCAGTTCCTGGAAGCGCAAGGCGTGAAGGACGACCTGGTCTCGCTGGCCAACCCGCAGCTGTTCGCCGAGCTCGACGCGATGGTCGGCCGGGTCAAGCCGGAGCAGTGGAAGGCCTACCTGCGCTGGCGCGTGGGCGACGCGATGGCGCCGTACCTGTCCAGGAGCTTCCGCGATGCCAGCTTCGGCTTCCGCGGCCAGGTGCTGGCCGGCCACGCCGCGCCGGCACCGCGCTGGCAGCAGGTGCTGGACGCGATCAACACCGCCGCCGGCCCGATGGTCGGTCACGAGTACGCCAACCGCTACCTCACCTCCGAAGAGCGCCGCCGCGCGGCGGTGATCGCCGACGAGGTGCGCGAAGCCCTGCTGGCCGCCGTCGAGCGCAACACCTGGCTCAGTGAAGCGGCCAAGGCCGAGGCGCGCGACAAGGTCAAGGCGATCACCCTCGAGGTGGGCACGCCGCGTCGCAACCTGGACTACACGGTGCAGCCGATGGGCCGCGGCAGCTTCGGCGGCAACATGCTGATCGCCTCGACCTGGCGCCACCGCGAGGAGATGAAGCGGATCGGCAAGGGCAACGCCGACCGCCGCTGGGACGTGCTGCCGCAGCAGCCGGCGCTGGTCTACGACATCGCCCAGAACCGCCTGATCGTCACCGCCGCTGTGTTGCAGCCGCCGGTGTTCGACGTCGACAACACCGCCGTGGCCTACGGCGGCTACGGTGCGCTGGTCGGCACGCAACTCAGCCGCGCGATCGATGCCAAGGGCGCGCAGGTCAATGCCAAGGGCGAGCTCGGCAACTGGTGGACGCCGGCCGACACCAACGCGTGGACCACGCTGGGGGACCGCGTCGCCGCGCAGTATTCGGCGCACGCCTATCCCGGGGTGAAGGGCGGCAAGGTCAACGGTGCGCTGGTGCGCGACGTGGCGCTGTCCGACCAGGCCGGCCTGGAGCTGGCCGGGGATGCCTACGCCAAGGCCCAGCCCGGCGCCAAGCCCGCCGACCAGCAGGCCTTTTTCGGCGCCTGGTCCAGGCTGTGGGGCCAGCAGGTTTCGGAGAACGTCGCCGCTGAACGCCTTGCGGCGGAGATCCACGCGCCGGGCGAGCTGCGCAGCAACGTACCGCTGTCCAACCTGCCGGCGTTCGGCGCCGCCTACAGCTGCAAGGCCGGCCAGCCGATGCAGCGCACCGAGGCCGAACAGGTCCGGATCTGGCGCTGAGTCGACGCAGGCTTCCGGCAACGGAACGGAAAAAGGCGCGGATTCCCGCGCCTTTTTCTTTGCCCGACCGGTTCACGGCAGCCGGTCCGGCCCGCTTGCACCGCTCGGCGAAACAAAGGGCGCGACGCGGCGCACAGCCGCACCCGCCGAGGCGATGCCGCCCTACTTCACCCGGCGCAGATGCGACGGCCCTCCCGGCGGGCGGCGCCGGCGGAACGGCGGCTGGCCACGCCAGTAGCGGATCACCAGCCAGCCGAACAGCATGCCGCCCAGGTGGGCGAAATGGGCCACTCCCGGCTGCCAGCCGGTGAAGCCCAGTACCAGCGAAAGCGCGCCGAACACGACCACGAAGGTGCGCGCCTTCATCGGGATCGGCGGGAACAGCAGCATCACCTGCTGGTTGGGGAACAGCATGCCGTAGGCCAGCAGCAGGCCGAACACGCCACCGGACGCACCCAGCGTCGGATACGCACCACCGCCCTGGCTGACCGACCACCAGCCCACCGCCAGCTGGCACAGGCCGGCGCCGGCCACGCAGATCAGGTAGTAGGCAAGGAAGCGACGCGGCCCCCAGGTCGCCTCCAGCGGCGCGCCGAACATGTACAGCGCGAGCATGTTGAACAGCAGGTGGCCGAAACCGCCGTGCAGGAACCCGTAGGTCAGCAGCTGCCAGGGTTGGAAATTCTGGCCCGGCGAGAACGGATCGAAGCCCATTTCGCTCGGTGGCCAGAGCATGAAGGCGGCGAAGGTGCTGTCGCCCAGCACCTGCTGCAGCAGGAACAGCGCGCCATTGGCGATCAGCAGGGCCTGGGTGACGGGAGGCAGTCGCGAGAGCATGCGTCGCGGCTCGATGGGAATGGCCGGCCATCATAGCCGCCCCCGCTCATCCTGCAGCCGCAGGGAGCCCTGCAGCGCGACGCGGAAGATCGATCGATCCATTCCGCGGCCCGCACCAGGTCTATTGCTCCGGCCCCCAGACCGCCTCGTCCAGGTCGCGCGGGCCTTTCGCCCGTCGTACCCGGCCAGCCTCCACGCGCACGCCCTCGGCGCGCAGCCGCCGGCACTGCTCGCGGTAGCCGCTGGAGCCCTCGGGGAACGCGATGCGCCCGTCCGCGCGCAGCACGCGGTGCCAGGGCAGCGCGGGATCCTCGTTGCCGGCCAGCACCCGCGCAGCCAGCCGGGCGCGTCCCGGCAGGCCGGCACGCCGCGCCACCTCGCCGTAGCCGGCGACGCTTCCTGCAGGAATCGCACGTACCGCCGCGAGGATGCGACGTGTGGATTCCTCGCTGGAAGACGCGGCAGCCATCAGCCGCTAGCATACCCGTGGGGGATCACAAGGACGGACATGCGCAATTTCGAACAGATCCGCAGCCACCTGCTGACCGCCGGCTTCCGGCTGACCATGCAGGATCCATACGTCGCCTGCGTCGAGCTCTCGCTGGAGGGCGGCAGCCGGCACCAGTCGATTTTCCTGTCCGAACTGGACGGGGACGACGAGCAGCGCCCCCTGCTGAGGGTCAGCACGGTGATCGCACCGACCACCGGGATCGATGCCCGGCGCGCGCTGGTATTCAACTGGCAGAGCAGCGTCGGCTACCTGGCCATCGGCGAACTCGATGGCGTGCCCTACCTGCAGCTGTGCGAGAACCGCCCGTACGACGGCCTCACCCCGGCGGAGGTCGAGCGCCTGGTCTTCGAGATTGGTGGCCTTGGCGACCGCATGGAACGCGCACTGTCGGCCGAAGGCGACCTGCTCTAGCCGGCCCGCAAGCGATGGCCCTGTGGAGCGGGGCCCGCCCCGCTGCTCCCACGGGTAACGCGAACTCAGCGTAGAGCGGGCCTCGCCCGCTCTACGCCGCGGCCATCAGGTCAAGCCGGCCGCTTCGATGGCCCTGAAGATCAGGTAGGCCACGCCGGCCGCGGCCGGGATGGTCAGGATCCAGGCCCAGATGATCCGCTCGACGACGCCCAGCTTGAGCGCGCGCGGATTCTTGGCGAAACCCACGCCCATGATCGCGGTGGAGATGCTGTGCGTGGTCGACACCGGCATGCCGAAGTGCGCGGCCACGGTCAGCACCGTGGCCGAGCTGGTCTCGGCGGCGAAGCCATGGATCGGGTGCAGCTTGACCATCTTGTGGCCGAGCGTCTTGATGATCCGCCAGCCGCCGGACGCCGTGCCGAGTGCCATGACGATGGCGCAGGTGATCACGATCCACAGCGCGATTTCCTTGTCGCCGCCGGCACTTGGGTGCAGGAACGCGAGCCACCCCGGCAGGTTGTCGAGGGTACCGGCCGCCTCTGCGCCCATCAGGGTCAGGGCGATGATGCCCATGGTCTTCTGCGCATCGTTGTGGCCGTGGGCGAAGCCCATGTAGCCGGCCGACAGGATCTGCGCCTTGCCGAAGAACGCATTGACCCAGCGCGGCCGGGCCAGCCGCCGCAGCACGCCGCCGGCGCGGGCCATGCCGGCGATGATCGCCCACAGCAGCACCATCATCGTCACGCCGAGCAGGAAGCCGGCCACCGGCGAGGTGATCATCGGCAGGAACACCTTCCACAGCAGGCCCTTGTTCTTGGCCCAGTTGCCGACCGGCTCGGACCAGATCAACGCGCCCCAGTCGTTGTGCGCGGCCGCCAGCGCGGCGCCGCACAGGCCGCCGATCAATGCGTGCGAGGAGGAGGACGGCAGGCCGAACCACCAGGTGATCAGGTTCCAGGTGATGCCGCCCAGCAGCGCGCACAGGATCACCTGCGAGGAGGCTTCGACGACTTCGGTGTTGATGATGCCGGTGGCGATCGTCGCCGCCACCGCGGTCCCCGTCAGCGCGCCGACCAGGTTCATCACCGCCGCGAGCGACACCGCCGCGCCCGGGGAAAGCACCTTGGTCGCCACCACGGTGGCGATGGAATTGGCGGTGTCGTGGAAACCGTTGATGAACTCGAAGACGAGCGCGGCAAAGATCACCACCAGCACGAGGGTCAGCATCGTGGCGGTCCGTCAGCTGTTCTTGAGCACGATCTGGTAGGCGACCACCCCGGCCTCGCGGCACCGGTCGATCGCCTTTTCCAGGATCTCGAAGAACTCCTTGAGCAGGAACATCTGCAGGTGGTCCAGGCGGCCGGAATAGATGTCGCGGTACAGCTCGAGCATCAGGCGGTCCGCTTCGTTCTCGATCGCGCGCAGCTTCTCGTTGAGCGCGGTCATCCGGTCCAGGTTCATGTGGCGCAGTTCGCGGACCATGTCCACGACCACGCCGGCGGCCTGCTCGAGCATGGCGGCGCGCGGGGCGAAGTCGATATGCGCCAGGTGCTGGGTCGCCAGCGAGTAGCGGTCGGCGAACTTCTCGACCTGCTTGGGGATCTTGTACAGCGCCGAACCCAGCGCCTCGATGTCCTCGCGCTCCAGCGGGGTGATGAAACTGTCCACCAGCGCCTTGCCGATCTTCTCCGATGCGGTGCGTTCGCGCTGGCGGGCCAGCTTGAACGCATCCAGCGCCGGCTGCCGGTCGGCGGCCTTCATCATCTGGTAGAGGGCCTTGGTGCTGTCGTGCGCAGCCTCGGCCGCTTCGTCCAGGAGCAGGAAGAATTGCTTGCCGGAGCCGAAGATCGTCTGCAGGGAGAACATGATTGGAGGTCCGCCGCCTCGGGAGGGGCGGCCAAATGCCGCGGAATTATGACAGCCTGCACAGCCGGCCGGGAACCCGGCCCTTGGGGGCCGTGACGCGGCCCGCACGGGGAGGCTCTGCTAAGATGCGCCCGTGCCTACGGCACATCCTATGGACGACGACCCTCCCTCCCCGCTCCGCAGCCGCTTGCGTCCCGCGCCCACCGGCCTCCTGGTTCCATCGCCATGCCGCGGGGTGCCTCCCCATGGCTGAACTCCTGGTCGTGCTTGCCCTGGTCCTGCTCAACGGCTTCTTCGCGATGTCGGAGATGTCGGTGATGACCTCGCGCAAGAGCCGGCTCAAGCAGCTGGCCCAGTCCAGCAAGCGCGCGGCCAAGGCGCTGGCGCTGTCCGAGAAACCCGAGAGCTTCCTGTCCACGGTACAGATCGGGATCACCCTGATCGGCGTGCTTACCGGCCTGTTCGGCGGCGAGGCCATCGGCCTGGCCATCGCCGGCTGGATCGAGCGCGTCCTTCCCGCTCTGGACCCGTATGCCGAGACCATCGGCAAGTTCATCGCGGTCGGCCTGATCACCTTCCTCACCCTCATCTTCGGCGAGCTGGTGCCCAAGCGCGTGGCGATCACCGCGCCCGAGCAGATCGCCAGCTTCGTCGCCATGCCCATGGGATGGCTGGCGAGGATCGCATTCCCGTTCGTGTGGCTGCTTTCGCACACCACGCGACTGGTCCTGCGCCTGATCGGCCTGGGCAAGGACCAGGCCAGCACGATCAGCGAAGAGGAGATCCGCATGCTGGTGGCCGAGAGCCACGAGCAGGGGGTGATCGATGCGCACGAACGCGACATGGTCAACCGGGTCATCCGCCTGGGCGACCGCACCGCAGCCAGCCTGATGACGCCGCGGAACCGTATCGCCTGGCTCGATACCCGGGTCCCGGCGGAGGAGAACCTGGAAACCATGCGCGAGCACCAGTTCTCGCGCTATCCGGTCTATCGCGACAACGACCAGGACGTGGCCGGCATCCTCGAGGTCAAGTCGCTGCTCCTCCACGCGCCGGGCGCGCTGCCGGACGACGGCATGTTCCGCAACCTGCGCGCACCGTTGTTCGTGTCCGAATCCACCCATGCGATGAAGCTGCTGGAGATCTTCCGCGAGGAACAGCAGTCGGTGGCGCTGGTGGTGGACGAGTACGGCGAGATCCAGGGCCTGGTCACGATCAGCGACCTGATGGGCGCGATCGTCGGCCGGCTGCAGGCCACCGAGAACACCGACGAGGACGCGCTGGTGGTGACGCGCGACGACGGCTCGCTGCTGGTCGGCGGCACCCTGCCGACCGAGGACCTGCGTGAACTGATGGACGGCGCGGCGCTGCCGGACGCCGAAGAAGGCGACTACCACACCCTGGCAGGCATGTGCATCGCGCACTTCGGCCGGATTCCGCATGTCGGCGAGCACTTCGACTGGGCCGGCTGGCGGATCGAGGTGGTCGACCTGGACGGCGCGCGCGTGGACAAGCTGCTGCTGCGCCGCCTGCCGCAACACCACGGCGATGAACTCGCCGACTGACCCGGCGGGAGGGCCACCCTCCGGCTCGACGCCGTCCGGGCCATCGGGCAATGGCATCGCCCGGCTGCTGCAATCATTCACCCATGGCGACCCCGACCAGGTCCTGACCCTCGACGGGCTGCTGCAGGGACTGGGCCGCACCGCCTTCGGCATGTTCCTGTTCGTGTCGATCCTGCCGGGATTCATCCCGATTCCCGGCGCGGGCGGTGTTGTCAGCGGCCCGCTGGTGATGCTGATCGGCCTGCAGCTGCTGGTCGGCCTGCGCCGGCCGTGGGTCCCCGGCTTCATCGGCCGTCGCGGCCCGCGACGCCGCACGATGGCGCGATTCTGCAACCGGATCACGCCCTGGATGGCCCGGCTCGAACATCTGGTCCGGCCGCGCCTGCAGGTACTCACCGGCAACCGCGCGGCGAACGCCTTCACCGGCCTGTTGCTGGTGGCGCTGGGCCTGCTGCTGGCGCTGCCGGTGCCGATGACCAACTACCTGTTCGCCGGCACGCTGCTGCTGTTTGCACTGGCGCTGATGGAACGCGACGGCGCGCTGCTGCTCGCGCTGTGGCTGGTGTCCACCGCCTCGCTGCTGTCGATGGGCCTGTTGTCGGAGCGGCTGGTCGTCGTGCTCGGCCGCTGGCTGGAACAGCTGTTCTAGCGTCCGCTCAGCGGCCGCGGCGCGCCAGCAGGTGGGCGAATTCGGTCGCGCTGATCGGATGGCTCAGCCAGTACCCCTGGACCAGGTCGCAGCCGCGTTCGCACAGCAGGTTGTACTGCGCTTCCTTTTCCACGCCCTCGGCCACGACCGTGATCCCGAGCGAATGGGCCATGGCGATGATCGCCGTGGTCAGGGCGAGGTCGTCCGGGTCGCGCTGCAGGTCGGCCACGAAGCTGCGGTCGATCTTGACCCCGTCCACCGGCACGCGGCGCAGGTGGCTCAGCCCCGAGAAGCCGGTGCCGAAGTCGTCCAGCCAGACCTTGACCCCGGTGCTGTGCAGGCGCGCGAGCATCGCCGCGGCCTGCAGCTCGTCGCTGATCACCGCGGTCTCGGTCAGCTCGAGGTGCAGCGAGGACGCCGGCAACCCGGTCTCGCGCAGGCACTCGGCGACGATGTCCGGCAGGTCGCCCTTGCGCAACTGCCGTGGCGACACGTTCACCGACACGAACAGGCGGTCGTTGCCGTCGCCCATGCCGGCCCAGCGCATCGCCTCGGTGCATGCGGTGCGCAGCACGCGCGGACCGATGCCCTCGATCAGGCCGCTCTGCTCGGCGACATCGATGAACACCGACGGCGCGATCATGCCCAGCATCGGGTGCTGCCAGCGCAGCAAGGCCTCCGCGCCGACCACGCGGCCGTCGCTGGTCCGGCAGACCGGCTGGTAGACCACGCTCAACTCGCCGCGCTCCCACGCACCGCGCAGCTCCTGCTCCATGTGCACGCGGCGCTCGACCGCGTGGTCCATGGCACGGCTGTAGAAGCGATGGCCGTTCTTGCCCGCGACCTTGGCCTGGTACATGGCGATGTCGCCGTTCTTCATCAGCGCGCTGGCGCTGGAGGCGTCCTCGGGGAACAGGGTGATGCCGATCGACGTGCCGAGGAACACCTGCCGGTCCTGGATGTCCAGCGGCCGGCGCAATTCGGCCACCAGCACTTCGGCCAGGCGCGTGGCGGCGGCGCGCACGTCGCCTTCCTGGATCAGGATCACGAATTCGTCGCCGCCGAAACGCGCCAGCAGCGCGTCGTCTCCGCCGTACTTGTCCACGGCTTCGCGGATGCGGTTGGCGAACTGCAGCAGCGCCTCGTCGCCGGCTTCATGGCCCAGGGTGTCGTTGACCCGCTTGAAGTCGTCGATGTCGGCGAACAGCAGGGCCAGCTGGCGGCCGGCGCCGCGCAGCAGCATCAAGCGGTGGTCCAGGCTCTCGCGGAAGGCCAGGCGGTTGGTCAGGCCGGTCAGCGCGTCGGTATAGGCCATGCGCCGCACTTCGCGGTCATGCCGGGCTACGGCCTCGCTCATCCGGCCGAAGGTGCGGACCAGGTCGCCCATCTCATCGGTGCGCGCGCTGTGCAGGCGCTCGACCGTGTAATCGCCCGATTCGATCCGCCGCGCGGATGCCGCCAGCCAGCGGATCGGCCGGACCAGGGTGCGCTGCACGTGCCAGGCGGCGAGGATCGAAACCAGCGCCAGCAGGCCGAGCGGCAACGCAAGCCAGCCCAGGTGGCGCTTGGCGAGGTCGTCCATCAGCGCGCCCAGCTCGGACAGGTTCCTCTGCTCGTAGCGTCCGGCCACCTGCAGGTCCAGGCCCACGCGGACACCGCCCACCCGTTCGCTGCCGACCATGACGGGCGTCGACGCGTCCACCACCGTCGGCGAGACCTGCACGTGCAGGCCGTCCGCGGCGATGGCCTGGGCGGCGAGCGGATCGTCCATCCGCTTGCCGAAATCGGCGATCTCCACCGAGCCGTCGTGCACCAGCCGGCCCTCGAGGTCGTACACCCGGATGTAGTCGACGAGGCTGTCGCGCGAGTTGTCGCGCACCACGGTGCCGATGGCATCCAGGTCGCGGTAGTACATGGGGTTGGCGAGACGCTCGGCGACCCGGCGTGCCAGCGACGCGGCATGGTCGCGCAGGTAGGTGTCGACCAGCCGGTGGACCGCTTCGCGACTGATCGATTCGGTCTCCTGGCGCATCTGCTGCTGGCGCTGCATCAGCAGCACCAATACCAGCACCACCACGCCCAGCATGAGCGTGATCGCCACCAGGAAACGCGCCTGCAGGCCGAACCTGGGCTTCATTCGACCTCCGCGCGTACGCGCTGCACGCCCTTCTTCAGCACTTCCAGCGCCCGCTCCGAGTCCCGGTCCAGGGCCAGGAAGCGCGAGGTGTTGAAGAACAGCTTGAGTGCATCGCGTGCGGCCGGGTCGTCCGCGGCCTGCAACAGGACCTCGCGCAGCCTCGCCTCGACCCGCGGCTCCATGCCCGCGCGCACCAGCTCCAGCGCGCGCGGATAGGAATGGCTCTGGTGGATGACGCGGAAATCGGAGCGGAATGCGTCCGGCACGCGCTGGGGATCGTCCCAGTCCACGCTGCTCAGCGCACCGGCGTCGACCATGCCCTTGTGCACCCAGGAGGCGATATTGAGTTCCGATCGCGCAAAGACATACCCGACCCGGTCCTCCGATGGCACGTCCGAAGGCGCCAGCAGGATTTCCGGCGAGAGATGGGCGTCCAGCAGTTCGGTCATCGGCACCATGTAGGCGCTGGTCGAGGCGGTGCTCTGCAAGGCCAGGGTATGGCCGCGCAGGTCGCGCAGGCTGCTGATCGGGCGGTCCTTCCGCACGAAGAACACCGTGCGGTAGCTGCTGACGCCGTTGCGCTCGGTCAGCAGCAGCGGCCGGGCCGCCACGCGCTGCTGCAACTGCACGGCGGTACTGGCCGTTTCGGTGACCCAGTCGACCCGGTTGCGGCGCAGGTAACTGGCCATCTGCTGGGCGTCGCGTGCCATCAGCACGCGCCCTTCGGTGATGCCCACGTCGCGCATCCGCGGCACGACGTAGTCCAGCAGCGGCTTGAGCTGGGCGTAATGGGCATTGGGGTCGTCGCTGATGCGGCCGAGCACCAGGACATGGGCGTCCTCGGAAGCGTGGGCCGGAAAGCCCATGGCCACGACGGCAGCACAGCACGCCGCCTGGATCCACTTCCGAGCTCTGGACAACGCACGCCCCCTGATTCCGATGCCAAAGCCTAGCGAAAACCTGCTCAGGGCGACAGACGTCCGCCCTCGCCCTCGCCGGCCAGCCGTGCCATCCGCTGCGCATCGGCCAGGACCCCGCGCAACAGGCGGACCTCGTTCACGGTCAGGTCGGTGCGCAGGAACAGGCGGCGCAGCTTGCGCATCGCCGAATCCGGGCTCCGGCCCTTGTGGAAATCGATCGCGTCCAGCGTCTCGGCCAGCTGCGAGAAAAAGCCCTCGACCTGTTCATGCGTGGCCCCCAGGTCGTCGGACCGGGGGATGGCCGCGTCCGCTGGGGCGGCCGCCAGCAGCGCCAGGCGCAGCTCGTAGGCCAGCACCTGCACGGCCGCGGCCAGGTTGAGCGAGCTGAACGCCGGGTCCGAAGGGATGTGGACCGAGGCGTGGCACAGCTGCAGCTCCTCGTTCGTCAGCCCGGTGCGCTCGCGCCCGAACACCAGCGCCACCGTATCGGCAGCGGCGAACTGGAGCAGGCGACCGGCAGCCGCATCGGGCTCCAGTTGCTCCAACTGCACCCGCCGGCTGCGCGCGGTGCAGCCCAGCACGAGCCGGCAATCGGCGACGGCCTCGGCCAGGGTCGCGTGGACCGGTGCGGACTGGAGCAGGTCCTCGGCGCCGGCCGAACGCCTCTGGGCGTCATCGTCGAGCGGCTTCTCGGGGGCGACCAGGACCAGCCGGGACAGGCCCATGGTCTTCATCGCGCGTGCGGCCGCGCCGATGTTGCCGGGGTGCTGGGTGCCGACCAGCACGATGCGGATGTTCCCGGCGAGGTCGGGGGCGGCAGTCGATTGGGGTACAGGAGCAGGCATGGTGCAGATGGTAAACTGCCCGACCGGCCATGCGGGCCGGACCGCTCTTTACCTTCGCCCGTTCCGTCCCTGCCCTCCCGGGAGCTTTCGCCATGCAATCCCCCGCCGTCAACGTCATGGTCAAGGCCGCCCGCCTCGGCGGAAACGTCCTGCTCCGCCACATCAACCGCCTCGATGCGCTGAACGTGGTCGAAAAGCAGCGCATGGACTACGCGAGCGAGGTCGATGCCGACGCCGAGAAGGTGATCGTCAAGGAACTGCGCCGGGCCTACCCGGACTATGGCGTGCTCGGCGAGGAAGGCGGCCACCAGCCGGGCCGGCAGGGCCGCTTCCAGTGGGTGATCGACCCGCTCGACGGCACCAGCAACTACCTGCGTGGCTTCCCCCACTACTGCGTCTCGATCGCCCTGGTCGACAACGGCGAGCCGATCGACGCAGTGATCTTCGACCCGCTGCGCAACGAGCTGTTTACCGCCAGCCGTGGCGCCGGCGCGGTGCTCAATGACAAGAAGATCCGCGTGGCCGACCGCAAGGACCTGGCGGGCGCCGTGGTCGGCACCGGCTTTCCGCCGCGCGAGCGCCCGCGCGCCAGCGCCCAGCTCAAGTGCGTGGATTCGCTGCTGGTCCATGCCGAGGACGTGCGCCGCACCGGTTCGGCCGCGCTGGACCTGGCCTACGTGGCCTGCGGCCGCATGGACGCCTACTTCGAGGCCGGGGTGAAGGCCTGGGACATCGCCGCCGGCGTGCTGCTGGTGCGCGAGGCCGGTGGCCGCATCTGCGATTTCCGCGGCGCCGGTACCGCGCGCATGGACGAGCGAGGCCCGGAAGCCCGGCAGATCATCGCCGGCAACGTGAAGGTCGCCGGCGAACTGCAGAAGCTGGTGGTGAACACCGGGTACGCCGCAGCGTTCAACTGAGCCAGGCGCGGCGCCCCCGCGGCCCGCATCCCGGCCTCCCATCCCTGCCGCACCTGCGGCACGGTCAAAGAAAAAGCCGCCCCGAGGGGCGGCTTTTCTGTGGCGTTGCCGCGGCCCTGTTACGGGCGCCGCGCCAGCGCCTCTTCGTCCTTGGCCTTGGGCAGCAGGTCCTGCTTGGTGACCTTGAGGAAACCTACCGTCAGCAGCGGGCAGGCGATGAAGATCGAGGACAGCGTGCCGATCACCGCACCGATCATCTGGCTCATGGCCAGGCCTTCCAGCGAGCCGCCGCCGTACAGGTAAAGCGCCAGCACCGACAGGAAGAACACCACCGAGGTGATGATCGTGCGCGACAGGGTCTGGTTGATCGAGCGGTTCATCACTTCCAGCGGCTCGACGCGCAGGCTGCGGAAATTCTCGCGGACGCGGTCGAACACCACGATGGTATCGTTGATCGAGAAGCCCATCACCGCCAGCAGGCCGGCGAGTACGGTCAGGTCGAAATCGCGGCCGGTCCAGGAGAAGAACGCCGCCGTCACCAGCACGTCGAACAACGTGGTCGCGGTGGCCACGACCGCGAACTTCCACTCGAAGCGGGCGCCGATGTAGATCAGGAAGCCCACCACCACGAACAGCGCCGCGTACAGGCCGTTGCGGGCCAGCTCGTCACCCACCTGCGGGCCAACGAACTCCGTGCGCTGCAGGTTCGCGGCGTTGTCGGGCAGGGACGCGGCGGCAAGCACCTCCTGCGCCGTGCGGTTGTTGGCATCGGTGGTGGTCTGGCCATCGCGCGGCTGCAGGCGGACCAGCAGGTCGTTGCCGCTGCCGAAACTCTGCACCTGCGCGCCCTCGTAACCGGCCGAAGCCAGGCGTTCGCGCACGCCATCGATGTCGACCGCATGGTCGAACCGCACCTCGACCACGGTGCCGCCGGTGAAGTCCAGGGCGTAGTTGAAGCCATTGACGACGACGGTACCGATCGAGGCGACGAACAGCAGCGCCGCGATGGTCAGGGACACCCAGCGCATCCGCATGAAGTCGATGCGGGTGTCGTTCGGGATCAGGGTCAGCGGGAAGATATTCATGTGTGTGTTTGCTTCCCGTCAGATGGCCAGGGACTTGAGCTTCTTGCGGCGGGCATAGACCAGCGTGACGATCGCGCGCGAGACGGTGATGGCGGTGAACATCGACGCCAGGATGCCGATCATCAGGGTCACGGCGAAGCCCTTCAGCGGGCCCGTGCCGAAGGCGTACAGGGCGATGCCGGCGATGATCGCGGTCAGGTTGGCGTCGAGGATGGTGCCGCTGGCCTTGTCGTAACCGGTGACGATCGAGGTCTTCGGCGGCACGCCGGCACGCAGTTCCTCGCGGATGCGCTCGTTGATCAGCACGTTGGCGTCCACCGACAGGCCGATCGACAGGGCCAGGCCGGCGAAGCCCGGCAAGGTCATGGTTGCGCCGAACAGCGACATGACCGCGACCACGATCAGCAGGTTGAACATCAGCGCCACGCCGGTGATCAGGCCGAACATGCGGTAGTACACGCCGAAGAACACCAGGGTGAACAGGAACGCGTACAGCACCGCGGTCACGCCGCGCTCCACGTTCTCCGCGCCCAGGCTCGGGCCGACGATGCGCTCTTCGACGAAGTCCATCGGCGCGGCCAGCGAGCCGGCGCGCAGCAGCTTGGCCAGGTCCTCGGCCTCGGCCTTCTCAAGACCGGTGGTCTGGAAATTCTTGCCGAATACGCCTTGGATGGTGGCGGTGTTGATCACCTCTTCCCTGACCCGGAAGCTGCGCACCTCCTCACCATTGACCATGGTCACCTGCGGGACGCGCTCGGTGAACACCACCGCCATCGGCTTGCCGACGTTGGCGCTGGTGAAGTCGAACATGCGGTCGCCGCCCACGTTGCTCAGGGTCACGCTGACGCCCGGCTGGCCATTCTGGTCAACCATGGCCGAGGCGGTCTGCATCTGATCCCCGGTGACAATCACGCGCTTGCTCAGCAGAACTGGCTCACCGGTGCGGCGGTAGAAAACCTTGGCTTCCGGTGGCACGCGACCGCTGGCGACAGCATCGGCGGCATTGCCGTCGATCACCGCGCGCCATTCGAGCGTCGCGGTAGCACCGATCATGCGCTTGGCCGCCGCGGTGTCCTGCACGCCGGGCAGCTGCACGACGATACGGTCGTTGCCCTGGCGCTGGATGATCGGCTCGGCCACGCCCAGCTCGTTGACGCGATTGCGCAGGGTGTCGATATTCTGTTTCAGCGCACCTTCGGAAATGGCACCCAGTTCGGCTTCCGGAATCCTCACGACCATACGGCTGCCCGCGCCTTCCACGGCCAGGGTCGGCATCACCTTGGCCAGCTGCTCGCGGGCCTTGGCCGGGTCGGCGTCGGAGGCCAGGGTGATGGCGATGCTGTGGTCGGCGCGACGGTCGACCGCGGTGTAGCGGATGCGGTTGTCGCGCAGGGTCACGCGCACGTCTTCCACGTAGGCATCGACGCGCTTCTCCAGCGCGGCCTTCTGGTCGACCTGCAGCACGAAGTGCACGCCGCCCTGAAGGTCCAGGCCCAGCACCATCGGAGCGGCGCCGATCCGGTCCAGCCACGGCGGCACATTGGAGGCCAGGTTCAGGGCGACGGTGTAGTTCTCGCCCAGGTTGCTGCGCAACGCGTCCGCGGCCAGGGTCTGCGCGTTGGCGTCGGCCAGGCGGACCATCAGGCTGTCGCCTTCCACCGCCACCGACTTGGGCTGCACGGCGGCGGCCTCGAGGTAGCCACCGACCCGGGTCTTCAGCGCATCATCCAGCGCCGCGCCACGGTTGCCGGTGATCTGTACGGCGTAGTCACTCTGGTAGATGTTGGGCAGCGCGTAGACCACGCTGAGCGCCAGCACCAGCAGGATGACGAAGTACTTCCAGCGGGGAAATTCGAGCATTGCGGGACCCCGCGCGGTCCCGCCCCGCGGGACCACGCTCATCGGTGGGACGGGAGGATCAGGCGGACTTCAGGGTGCCCTTGGGCAGCACGTTGCCGATGGCCGCCTTCTGCACGCGGACGCGCACGTTGTCGGCGATCTCGACGGTGACGAAGTTGTCGCCGATGTCGGTGACCGTGCCGGCCACGCCGCCCGAGGTGATGACCTCGTCGCCGCGCGACAGTTTGTCGAGCATGCCCTTGTGTTCCTTCTGCCGCTTCATCTGCGGGCGGATCATCAGGAAGTACATGATCGCGATCAGGATGATCGGGAACAGCAGCATGCCGAAGCCGCCGCCCTGCGGTTGGCCACCGGCGGCCTGGGCATGGGCGGCCGGGATCAGGAGGTCGAGGAAGCTCATCGGGATCGTCCAGTTTTGCGGAAAATAGCCGCGGAGTATGCCATAGGGGCGACCCGGGCCGGTTGCAAGGCCTGCCTGTGACCGGTTTTACGGCCCGGGGTTCCCCATGGGGGCTACCGGTCAGGCCGGATCGGCGGGCACGGCAGCGCCGCGGGCCGCGTAGAACCCCGTCCGGAAGGCCTGGAACCGGCCTGCCTCGATCGCCGCGCGCATGTCGGCCATCAGCTTCTGGTAGTACCAGAGGTTGTGCAGGGTGCCGAGCATCGGCGCCAGCATCTCGTTGCAGCGGTCCAGGTGGCGCAGGTAGCTGCGGGTGTAGCCACCGGCGCAAGCCACGCAGCCGCAGCCCGGCTCGATCGGGTCCATGTCGCGCTCGTACTTCGCGTTGCGGATCCGGACCGTGCCGAAGGAAGTGAAGAAGTGCCCGTTGCGGGCGTTGCGGGTCGGCATCACGCAATCGAACATGTCCACGCCGCGAGCCACGCCTTCGACCAGGTCCTCGGGACGGCCCACGCCCATCAGGTAGCGTGGCCGGTCGGCCGGCAGGCGTGGATGCAGGTGTTCGAGCATGGCGTTGCGCTCGTGCTCGGGCTCGCCCACCGCCAGGCCACCGATCGCATAGCCGTCGAAGCCGATCGCATGCAGGCCATCCAGCGAACGGCTGCGCAGGTCCGGATAGACGCTGCCCTGGACGATGCCGAACAGTGCGGCGTCGTTGCCCAGTTCGTCGTGCGCGTTGCGCGAACGCTGCGCCCAGCGCAGGCTCAGCTCCATCGAACGCCGGGCGACGTCCGCGGTGGCCGGGTACGGCGTGCACTCGTCGAAGATCATCACCACGTCCGAGTCGAGCACCTGCTGGATGCGCATGCTCTCCTCCGGGCCCAGGAACACCTTGGCGCCATCCGTCGGCGAAGCGAAGGTCACGCCCTGCTCGGTGATCTTGCGCCGGTGCGCCAGCGAGAACACCTGGAAACCACCCGAATCGGTGAGGATCGGCCCGTTCCAGCGGGTGAAGCCGTGCAGGCCGCCATGCGCGCCGATCACCTCGAGGCCCGGACGCAGGTACAGGTGGAAGGTGTTGCCGAGGATGATCTCGGCGCCCAGCGCGCGGACCTGGTCCGGCAGCACGCCCTTGACCGAGCCATAGGTGCCGACCGGCATGAACGCCGGCGTCTCCACCGTGCCGCGCGGGAAAGCCAGGCGGCCGCGGCGCGCCGCGCCATCGGTGGTCTGGAGCTGGAACTGCAATCGGGACATTGAACTACTGGGGACGTTGGGGGACGTATTGTCGCCGATCGGCTTCCGCACCGGATGCGTGGCGGCTGGCGACGCAAGTCCCCGGGGCCGGCGCGGCTCGGGCTAGGCCCAGGCAGTGGCTGCGGCGCGTCTTCGCGCCTGGGAATCCTGCCCCCACAGCAGCATCGCGTCGCCGTAGGAGAAGAAGCGGTAACGCTGCTCCACCGCGTGGCGGTAGGCATCGAACACCCGCTCTTTGCCGGCGAAGGCCGACACCAGCATCAGCAAGGTGCTTTCGGGCAGGTGGAAGTTGGTCAGCAGCGCGTCGACGCTGCGGATCCGGTAGCCGGGGAAGATGAAAATACGGGTTTCGCCGGCAAAAGGCGCGAGCTCGCCGTCGCGCATCGCGCTCTCGAGCGCGCGCACCACCGTCGTACCCACCGCCACCACCCTGCCCCCGGCTTCGCGCGTGCGCCTCACCTGCGCGACGAGCTCGGCGCCGACGTTGAGCCATTCGCTGTGCATGGTGTGCTGGCGCACGTCGTCCACCCGCACCGGCTGGAAGGTGCCCGCGCCCACGTGCAGGGTCACGTGTCCGAACTGCACTCCGCGCTCGCGCAGCGTGGCCAGCAGCGGCTCGTCGAAGTGCAGGCCGGCGGTGGGCGCGGCCACGGCGCCCACCTGCCTGGCGAACACGGTCTGGTAGCGCTCGGCATCGTCCTGGCCCGGCTCGCGGCGGATGTAGGGCGGCAATGGCAGGCGGCCGACCTTCAGCAGCCACGCCTCCAGTCCGCCCTTGACCTCGAAGCGCAGGTCGTAGAACTCGCCATCGCGACCCAGCACCTCGGCCCGGCCGCCGCCGTCCAGCGCGATCTTGCTGCCCGGCTTGGGCGACTTGCTTGCGCGTACCTGGGCACGCGCCTGCTCGCCGGGCAGCAGCCGTTCGATCAGGATCTCGACCCGGCCGCCGCTGTCCTTCTGTCCGAACAGGCGCGCCGGGATCACCCGGGTGTCGTTGAACACGAGCAGGTCGCCCGGCTGCAGCAACCCGGGCAGGTCGCGCACCTGCAGGTCGGAGAACGCACCCGTGACCGGCGGCACGAGCAGCAACCGGCTGGCGGATCGCTCCGCCAGCGGGGCCTGGGCGATCAGTTCCTCAGGCAGCGCGTAGTTGAAATCGGACTTCTTCAAGGCAGCGGTTCGGCGGGCGCCTGGGCGCGGGTGGAAGCCGCCCATTGTAGCGGCCCGCCCCGGTTGGCCCGCGAAGCCTCAGCGCTCGAACTTGGTCGACAGCACGATGGCCGAGGAGGTGCGCTCGACCCCGTCGATCGCGCCGATCCGGTCGGTCAGCAGGTCCATCTGGTGCACGTCGGCCACCACGCCCAGCGCGACCAGGTCGTAAGTGCCGCTGACGGACTGCAGCGTGCGCACTTCCGGGATCGCGTGCAGTTCCTTGACCACCACAGCCATCTTCTTGGGAAACACGGTGATCATGATGTGCGCCCGGATCCGCGCCTGCTCCACGCCTTCGTCCACGCGCACGGTGTAGCCGCGGATCACGCCGGCGCGCTCGAGCCGGTCGATCCGGCTCTGCACCGTGGTCCGCGACAGGTCGAGACGGCGCGCGATCTGCGCGGTCGAGGCGCGCGCGTCCTCCCTGAGCAGGGACAGGAGCTGTTCGTCGGCATCGGTGATCTTCAATTCGCCCGTCCGGTTTCGTCGATTCGACGAAATTCAATGGATTCCTGCGCGGATCATAGCTGCCAATCGACGATCCCATCCAGATAATAGGCTGATAGCCCATTGTCAGGGCCCTTTGTCCGGGAGATCCGCATGTCCGTCCTTGCCCCCCTCGCCCCTCTGCGCTCGCACGCAGGCCAACGCCTGACCGCCGGCCTGGACGACGCCAGCGTCACCCGCCTGGCGGGCTCGCATCCGGACCTGTCCGCCGCCATCGAGGCTGCCGCTGCGGAGTACGCCCGCCTGCGCAATGACATCACCGGGCTGCTCGACCTGGACGAAAGCGCGCAGATCGAGGCGCTGCAGGCCGGCTTCGTCAACTTCTATGCCGACGACTGCATCACCCCCTATGTCGCCCTCGCCGCGCGTGGCCCCTGGGTGGTGACCCTCAAGGGCGCCGTGCTGTACGACGCCGGCGGCTACGGGATGCTCGGCTTCGGCCACGCCCCGGCCGCGGTGCTCGAGGCGATGGCCCGGCCGCAGGTGATGGCCAACGTGATGACCCCCAACCTGGCCCAGCACCGCTTCATCGGCGCGCTGCGCCGGGAAATCGGGCAGTCCCGCGGCGGTTGCCCCTACGAGCGCTTCATGTGCCTCAACTCCGGCTCCGAAGCCGTGGGCCTGGCCACCCGCATCGTCGACATCGCCGCCAAGCTTCAGACCGACCCGGGCGCGCGCCACGCCGGCGCGACGATCAAGCGCGTCGTGGTCAAGGGCAGCTTCCATGGCCGGACCGACCGCCCGGGCCTGTATTCCGATTCCAGCCGCCGCGCCTACGTGCAGCACCTGGCCAGCTACCGCGGCGAGGACTCGGTGATCGTGATCCCGCCCTACGACGTGGCCGCGCTGCGCCAGGCCTTCGCCGACGCGGCGACGAAAGGCTGGTTCATCGAAGCGGTGTTCCTGGAGCCGGTCATGGGCGAAGGCGACCCGGGCCGCGCCGTGCCGGTGGAGTTCTACGCCGCCGCGCGCGAACTGACCCGCGACCACGGCAGCCTGTTGCTGATCGATTCGATCCAGGCCGGCCTGCGCGCGCATGGCGTGCTCTCGCTGGTCGACTACCCCGGCTTCGAGGGCGTCGAACCGCCGGACATGGAGACCTACTCCAAGGCGCTCAACGCCGCCCAGTTCCCGCTGTCGGTGCTGGCGGTGACCGCGCACGCCGCCTCGCTGTACCGCAAGGGCGTGTACGGCAACACCATGACCACCAATCCGCGCGCGCTGGAAGTGGCCTGCGCGACGCTGGCCCTGCTGACCCCGCAGGTGCGCGAGAACATCCGCGTGCGCGGCGCACAGGCCGTGCAGAAACTCGAACGCCTCAAGGCCGAACTCGGTGGCCTGATCACCAAGGTCCAGGGCACCGGCCTGCTGTTCTCGTGCGAACTGGCCCCCCAGTTCAAGTGCTACGGCGCCGGCTCCACCGAGGAATGGTTGCGCCAGCAGGGCGTCAACGTGATCCACGGCGGCGAGAACTCGCTGCGCTTCACCCCGCACTTCGGCATGGACGAGGAAGAGCTCGACCTGCTGGTGTCGCTGGTCGGTCGCGCCCTGCGCGAGGGTCCGCAACGGGAGCAGGCCTCGGCGGCCTGAGCACTTCCCCATCCTGCGCATGCGCGAACGCCCGGCCTGGACCGGGCGTTCGCGTTTCCGGGCGAGCCCTTCCGCTCCTTGCCGCTATCGCGCGGGCTTGCCTGCCTGCGCGTCGTGCTCATCGAACCGGCGCAGCGACCCGGCGATCTTCGCCTTCGCCTCGGCGGCATCGCCCCAGCCATGCAGTTCGACCGGATTGCGGCCCTCGGGCAGGTCCTTGTAGACCCTGAAGAACGCCTCGATGCGCTGGCGCTCGACCAGCGGCAGGTCGGCCAGGTCGCGGATGCCGGCGTAGGTCGGATCGACCTTGTCGGTCGGCACACCGATGATCTTCTCGTCCTGCTCGCCCTTGTCGAGCATGCGCAGCACGCCGATCGGGCGGAACCTGACCAGCACGCCCGGACTCAGCGGCTCGCGGGTCAGCACCAGCGCATCCAGCGGGTCGCCGTCGCCGGCCAGCGTGCGCGGCATCGAACCGTAATTGGCCGGATGGGCCACCGGCATCGACTGGAAGCGGTCGACGTAGAGCAGGCCTGCCTCGTTGATCTCGTACTTGGTGAAGCTGCCGGCGGGGATCTCGACCGCCAGCAGCACTTCGTCCGGCGCCTGTTCCGGCTGCGTGGCGAGGAACGGATGGCGCACCTGCGGCTCCAGCGCGGCCGCGGTCCATGGCAGCGCAAGCAGGCAGAGCCATGCCATGGCGCGCATGCACACGGGCTTGGCACGCCGGCGCACCCGGGCCGCGGGCGGACGCACGGCGCCGCTCATTCCCAGCACCGGTCGGCGCGGCCCTTCAGGGTCTGCGCCCGCGCGCAGTTGCGTTCCTCGATGCGACCTTCAGGCAACTCGACCAAGCGCCTCGCGTCGCCCTCGTCCACCAGTTCGAAGGCATCGTAGAGCCGCCCGGTGGCGGTGCGCGCCTCGTAGCGCAGCCGATCGCCCTCGATGCGCAGCACCTGGAACAGCTGGATGTCCTCGGCGACGGGCCGCATCGTCTTGCGGGCCTGTTCCGCCAGCCGGTACTGCTTGGCGCCGGCCACGGACACCACGAACACCGGTGTCGGCTCGTCACCCGCCAGGCGCCGCCCGTAGACATGGTCGTGACCCTGCAGGACCAGGTCGACGCGATGCCTGCGGATCACCGGCAGCAGGTGCCGGCGCAGCATCGCATTGTCGCGGCCTTCGCGCGGCGAGTAGAACGGCTGGTGGGTCAACACGATGTTCCAGCGCGCGGTGCTGGCCGACAGCACGCTTTCCAGCCAGCGTGCCTGTGCCTGCGCCGTGCCGAGGTCCAGTGCCGAGGTGCCATCGACGACCGCCACGCGCACGTCCTGGTAGTCGAACCAGTAGCTGGTGCGCTCGGCACCCGGTGCCCCGTTGCCGGGCAGCGCGAACTGCAGTGGCCAGTGCGCGCCGAGCACGCGGCGCTCCTGCGGGGTGTCCTCGAACTCCTCGAAGTATTCGTGGTTGCCCGGCGCCGGCGCGACTACCATCGAAGTCGGCAGTGCTCCGCCGGCTTCGAACCACTCGCCCCATTCGTTGTCGTCCTCGCCATCGCCGCCGCTGACCAGGTCACCGGCGAACAGCGCCAGCCGTGCGTCTGGCGCCTGCCGCATCGCCTCGCGCACCACGCGGGTGGTGAGGCTGACGTTCTTGTTCTGGGTATCGCCGAAGTACAGCAGGGTCAGCGGCGCACCGGACGCCGCGGCTGTGTGGGTGTGGTGCCAGGCGCTCCAGGTGCCGCCCCCCTGCACGCGCCAGGCATAAAGCGTGTCCGGCTGCAGCCCGCCGACCTCGGCACGGTGGTGGTGCGCCGTGCCGTTCTCGGTACGCAGTTCGCGCGATGTCGCCCTCGCCCGTACCGGCGCGCCCATGTCGGGAGAGTCGCCCGCCACCACCACTTCCAGCAGCGGCGAGTCGACGCTCGCGTCGGTACGCCATGCGACCGAGAAGCCGGTCGCCGCCGCCTGCGCCGGCGAGGCGACGACGCGGTCGGGGAACACGGTGGGCGCATAGCGCACGACGCCCGGCGGCACGCGGGTGTTCGGCTCCGGCAGCCGCGCGGCCTCCTGCGCGAGTGCCGGCAGGGACCCCAACGAAAGCGCGACGGCAAGCAGCGCCTGCGCCGTGCGCCCGATGCCACGCCTCAACGCATGCACTTCGGCAGCCCCAGCGCGGCGGCGATGTCGCGCCAGTCGAACGCGGCTACCCCCAGGTCCAGGTGGGAGGCGTAGAACACGCCCTCCGGGAAGCGCGCGTCACCGCGTGCGTCCAGCCATACGCCGTCGGTCAGCCCGGCCTTCTCGCCAGCGAAGGAACCGGCGTGGGCCAGGCTGCGGCGGTCGAACAGGTGGAACACGGTGCGGTCGGCGAACTGGTCGCTGGCCACCCACCAGCCGCTGCCGTCGGCACAACGCATCAGCGCGATGCCTTCGGCCTGGGCGACGTATTGCCCTCGCCCCACGTCGCGGCCGAGGTAGCGACCCTGCAGGTCGTATTCGCGCAACCGGGTCCCGGTGGGCACATCCTCCTCGGCCACCAGCAGGCGGTTGTTGTCGGCGTCGCCGAACAGCGACTCGGGCACCCTGATCGCACCGGCCGCGCTGGTATCGCCGAAGGTGCCCGCCGCGCGTGCGCTCCACGCCCCGCTGGCGTGACTCAGCTCGTAGCGACGGAAGCGGCGGTCAAGCTGCGCCAGCGGTGGAACGATGTCCTCCCCCTGGGCGTCCTCACCCGCCATGTAGGCGTCGCTGACCAGGACCTCGTAACCGTCGCCCTTGCGCCGTACCCACAATCCGTAGGGCTGTTGCAGGGCGTCGTCGCCGAACGCCAGCAGCGGGGTGAAGTCCGGCAACTGGAACATCTGCACGCGGCGGTTGTCGCGCTCGACCACGAAGGCGTAACGGTCATCGATGGTGGCGATGCCGTTGGGACGCTGCAGCTTGCCCAGTGCGGTTCCGGTGCCGCCAACCGTGCGCAGGCGCTGGCCCGTGTCGCCGTCGTAGACCACCAGCAGGTCGGTGGCCTTGGCCGTGGCCACGAGCATGCGCCGCCCATCCTGGGACCAACTGGCGGGCGAGTCGATGTTGTCATCCGGCGTCGACGCGGTAATGAACGCTTCCCGCACCACCACGTGCGGCACGTCATGGTTCCGCAACAGGACGTCGTCGGCCTCGTATTCGTCCGGCTCGCGCCCGTCACCGGTGCCGGCGAGGGGTGCGGTCGAACAGGAAGCGAGCAGCAGGACGAACGCCGGTACAAGACAGCGGAAACTCATGCAGGTATCCCCGGATGGTGGTTTGACGGAATGCGGAGAATCCTATGAAGCAATTGTGACAACCACGAGAACCCGGCGCGCATGACGAGAAGGCTCGTGTCACATCGGTGCCACATCGCGCGGTGAAAGTTCCGTTCATTTACCCCCCACGGAACTTCCATCCCGATGAAGCGCAACACCCTCGCCACTGCCCTGACACGCGCCCTCGCCTGCGCCGTACTGTTGCCCGCCGGCACAGCATTCGCGCACTCCGCCGCGCCGGACGGATCCGCCGAAGCATCGGGCGAGCCCCGCCAGCTCGACACCGTCGTGGTGCAGGGCGAGATCACCTACCGCAACCGCACCGCCGACATCGCGCCGGTGCTGTCCTACGACCTGGAATACTTCCAGCGCTTCGAGCCGTCCACCGTGGGCGACATGATCAAGCGCCTGCCCAGCGCCGCGTTCGTCTCCGACGTGCTCGAGTACGACGCGGTGCAGCTGCGCGGCCTGGCACCGAGCTACACCCGCGTGCTGATCAACGGCAAGGACGTGCCCGGCGCCGGAGACGACCGCTCGTTCTGGGTCGATCGGATCCCCGCCGAAATGGTCGAGCGCATCGAGATCATCCGCTCCGGCAGTGCGAACCGGTCCGGCGACGCGATCGCCGGCGCGGTCAACATCGTCCTGCGCGACGCCTACGAATTCGACGGCGCCTACCTGCGGGTCGGCGCGATGCGCTACGACGACGGCGAGATCCAGCCGACCTACGGCGGCGTGGCCTCGGGCGAGGCGCTGGGCGGCCGCATCCTCGCCGGCTTCAACGTGCAGGACCGCTACAACCCGAAGGTCAAGCGCAGCGACCGCTTCGACAATCCGGACGACATGAACCTGGTCTCCTGGGAAGACCAGACCGACACGCGCGACGGCCAGGACTACTCGGGCAACGTGTCCTACACCGCCGAAGTGGGCCAGACCGGCCGGGTGTCGATCGACGGCTTCTACGTCAAGACCGATCGCGAACAGGTCGAGGTTTCCCACGAGGAGGAGTACGACGGCGACGAGGTGGTCACCTCCGACGTTCCGGGCCTGACGCAGGTCGACCAGTCCAACTGGGGCCTGGGCATCGAGTACGTGCAGGACATGGCCGGCGGCACCACCGAGTTCGGCATCAAGTACGCCGGCTTCAAGGACCGCAGCAACGAGAGCGAGGAGAAGATCGAGTTCGTCGACGGCGAGTGGGACGCGCACGAGGCCGAGGCGCTGGACATCGACGTGGATGATCGCGAGACCGGCCTGAAGGCCGCGCACAAGCGCGACTTGGGCGACTCGGCGGTGCGCATGGAATTCGGCGTGGACTACCGCGACAAGAAGCGCGACACCACCCACGTGTACTACGCCTTCGAGGCCGACGACGAAGGCGACCCGGTCGTCTACGAAGAGGACGGCGTTGTCCACAGCCTGATCAACGAAACCCGTCTGGACCCCTACCTGATGTTCTCCAGCAGCGCCGGCGCGTTGTCCTGGGAAGCGGGCCTGCGCTGGGAGACCACCGACTCGGAGATCAGCTATCGCGGCGCGCTGGACGATCCGGCCGAGACCGTCTCGCAGGACTACGACGTGCTCCTGCCTTCGGCGCACCTGAAGTGGGACCTGACCGAGGCCAGCCGGATCAACTTCTCCGTGGCGCGCAGCCTGCGCCGCCCGGACTTCAACGACATCATCCCGGCCCTGCTCCCGGAAGAGTTCGGCGACAACGACTTCATCGGCAACCCTCTGCTGGAGCCGGAAACCGCCAACGGCCTGGACCTGGGCTTCGAGCAGCAGCTGGGCGAGCGCGGCGTGGCGGGCATCAACTTCTTCTACCGCGACGTCAAGGACGTGATCGAGCTGGTCAACACAGGCGTGCCCAACGAAACCGCGTACGACGACTGGGCCGACGACGTCGAGGACTACATGGACGACAACGGCGTGGACCAGGACACCGCCGAGGCGGCGGTCCCGTTCGAGCCCACCAGCTTCATCTACACGATGGACAACGTCGGCGACGGGCAGGTCTGGGGCGTGGAGCTGGACGTGGCCGCGCCGCTGACGGTGATCGGCCTGCCCAACACCGGCGTGTTCGCCAACTACTCCTGGCTGGACAGCGAGATCGAGGACTTCATCGGCAAGCGCCGCTTCAACAACCAGGCCAGGTACGTCTACAACGTCGGCTTCATCCAGGACCTGCCGGACCTGGCGGCCTCGTTCGGCGCCAGCTACCGCAAGCAGGGCGATGCGTTCGCCCGGGTCCTGGGCGAGGAAGTGCTGACCACCTACGACGCCGACTTGGAAGTGTTCGTCGAGAAGCGCTTCGGCAACAGCTTCTCGGTGCGCCTGAGCGGCGCCAACTTGCTTGATGCGAAGAAGCGCGAGTACTTCAGCAAGTTCGACAACCAGGCCGACCAGGTCGACCGCGATTTCGACGAGTACGAAATCGAGTCCGAATGGGCCGGCCCGCGCTACCAGCTGGTCATGCGCTGGTCGTTCTGATCGGCGACGACAAGCCACGGGAGAGCCGGTGCAAGCCGGCTTTTTCCGTCTGCGCCGCTTCCAACCGGCAGGCGCGTTGAGGCAGACTGCCCGCAAATCCGGAGCCGCTGCCATGAAAACCGTCGAAGTCCGCCACCCGCTGGTCCAGCACAAGATCGGCCTGCTGCGCGATGCCGGACTGAGCACCAAGGGCTTCCGCGAACTGGTCACCGAACTGGGCACCCTGCTCGCCTACGAGGCCACCGCCGACCTGGAAACCGAGGCGGCGACCCTGCCCGGCTGGGCTGGCGAGGTGCAGGTGCGGCGCATTGCCGGAGCCAAGATCACCGTGGTGCCGATCCTGCGCGCCGGACTGGGCATGCTGCCGGGCGTGCTGGCGTTGATTCCCGCAGCCAAGGTCAGCGTGGTGGGCCTGGCGCGCGACGCGGAAACGCTGCAACCGGTGCCGTACTTCGAGCGCCTGACCGGCCGCCTCGACGAGCGCGATGCGCTGATCCTGGATCCGATGCTGGCGACCGGCGGCACCCTGATCGCCACCATCGACATGCTCAAGCGCGCCGGCGCGCGCCGGATCAAGGGCGTCTTCCTGGTCGCCGCGCCCGAAGGGCTGGCGAACCTGGAAGCGGCGCATCCGGACGTGGAGGTCTACACGGCCGCGATCGACCAGCGACTCAACGAGAAGGGCTACATCCTGCCGGGCCTGGGCGATGCGGGCGACCGCATCTTCGGCACGCGCCTGTAGCCGCGTCGGGCGACGCTGCGTCCACGTCCAACAGATTTTCTCCTGCAGGAGCCCACTTCAGGCGGCGCCTACAAGGGCGCCAGGTACTGGATCGCGGAACTGACGTAGACCAGGGGCGCGTTCCAGTTGATCGCGGTCTCGTTGCTGGCGTAGCTGCAGTCGTGGTCGATCCACGACAGCGCGGGCACCGCGCTCCGGTAGTGCGCCACGCCCTTGCAGTCGGCCCGGTCCTGCTGGCCCGGATTGGGCCCACCGGAAAGCAGGCCCGGCACCGGCGGTGCGATGCCGTCGGCCTGCGACGGCCGGTGGTGGATGTGCATCGGCGTGCGCAGTCCGTGGCTGGTGACGAAGGACACGCCCAGTGGATTGCGGCCGAGCACGTAGTCCAGCTGCGACTGCGCCGCGTCCAGGTACGTACGTTCCCGCTCCAGCCGGTAGGCCTGCAGCAGCACCATGGCCTGGTTCAGCGCTACGGCATTACTGCCCCAGACGAAGTCGCGCGGCTGCATCGCCACCCGCCATGGCGACTCCCGCGACTGCGCGGCCAGGCGCGCGGCGAGCTGGCCGACCTGCCGTTCCGCCGCATCCCGCGACGCCGCGGGCAACCGCTGGCGGTGCGCGGCCAGGGAGATCCAGCCCAGCGCGCCGACATCGGCCCAGTTCGGCACGTCCGCATCGCGTGCGTGCCTGGCGAACGCCTCGAGGTAGTGCGCATCGCCGGTGAGCAGGTACAGCTCCGCCGCGGCCCAGGCGAACTCGTCGTCCAGCTTCTCGTCGCCGTAGGCGCCCGTGCGCACGTCCTGCGGCTGCCGGTAGAACGAATCGGGATGGGCCTGCGCCCAGCGCCACGCGGCTTCGGCTGCCGCACGCATCCGCGCCGGCTCGCCGGGAAACTGCGCCTCGTAGCTGGCATAGACGCGGCTGGCAGTGGCCATCACTGCGGCGAAATCCAGCGCCGCCGCGGTGGAACGGCCGACCATGTAACGACGCTTGACGGCCTGGTCGGGCATCACCATGCCGTCGAAGCGCAGGTTGGTGAGCTTGTGGTACACGCCGCCGTCGCCGGGATCCTGCATCGCCAGCATCCAGCGCAGGTTCCACCAGGCCTCGTCGAGGATGTCCGGCACGCCGTCGCCGCTTTCCGGGATGCCCAGTTCGCGGCCGCGGAAGAATTCCGGGAAATGTTCGTAGGCCGCCAACAGCGTCCAGGTGGTGATGCCGGAATTGACCACGTACTTGTTGTAGTCGCCGGCGTCGTACCAGCCGCCGGGCGCGGAGACCACGGTTCCGGCCGGGCGCCCCGGCGACGCAGCGGAGGCGTGGATCTCGACGGTTTCGTCCGGATGGCCGGCTGCGCGCGCGAACTGGCCCGCATGCGCGGCTTCGACCGGCGTGCCCGAACGGATCAGGTAGAACGACTTCAGCGATGCGTCGGCCAATGCAGAATAGGCCTGCGCGTCCACCGGAAACGGATCGGAAGGCGGCAACCCCTCCACCCGGACCCGGTAGCGCCCGGGCGCGGTCAGCGCGCCGAGGTCGGCGATGGCCGCCTCGCGCCGTGCCGGCTTCCACACGGCGGGCGCCGTGGTCGTCCCGCTGAGCACCACGCCGCCACCCTCCTCGCGCTCCACCACGAACGCAAGCGCGCGGTCGCCTTCCACGACCGCCAGCTTCTGCGCGCCTGGCAGGAAGCCGAGCTGGTTCATCCGCACCTGGCCGGCCTGCGCCGTCGTTCCGGCGAACGGATCCTGCGTGTGGCACGCCACACACGCCCCGATGCCACCGAGCAGCAGGAGCAGCCGCGCCGCGAGCCCGGCGCTCACAGCATGGCCTGCGCGAGGAAGCGCCATACGCCGAGCAGCGCCATCGCCAGCAGCACGGCGAACGTCAGGATCGTGCCGCCGAAGCGACCGGCGGAGTAGCCGGCCGATCCACCCAGTCCGATCGCATGCGCCACGCGCGCCAGCAGCAGCACCAGACCGCAGGCCCACAACACGCCTGCGGCGGTACCGGACAGTTCGAGCAGGGCCAGCATCAGCAGGGCCAGCGGCACGTACTCGGCGAAATTGGCATGGACCCGCACCCTGCGCGTCATCGCCTCGTTGCCGCCGGTACCCACGCCGATCCGGTGCGCCTTGCGATGCAGGATCACTCGCATCGACAGGAACAGGTAGAACAGGACGTGCAGCGAAGCGACCAGCAGGGAGATGCGGGGCGTCGGGGCCATGCGCAAGGTCCAGGTCGGAAGACCCGGCGATTGTGCCAGCCTCAGGCTGCCAGCGGCCGGGCCTGCAATTCGGCGACTTCGTGGGCGGTGCCGAACCGCCCCTTCGCGTCGCGCACCACCTGGGCCAGCGCACAGCCGGGGTCGTGGGTGAAGAACAGGTGCACGTTGCGCGCGAGCTTGTCTTCCAGGAAGGCGCGCTTTTCGTCGATCAGCAGCTCGGCGTTGCGGTCGTAGCCCATGGTGATCGGCAGGTGCACCCAGGAGCGTCCGGGGATCAGGTCGGCGCAGAACACGACGCCGCCATGTGGCTGGCCGTCCACCGTTTCCGGCCCGGCGATCTCCGCCAGCATCAGTCCAGGCGTATGCCCGTCGCTGAAGCTGAAACGCACCGACTCGCCCAGCGCGCGCGAATGCGCGCCATCGACGATCTCGAGCCGGCCGCTGGATTCCAGCAGGCCCGGAAGTTCCGGGATGAAGCTGGCGCGGTCGCGCGGATGCGGGTGCCTGGCACGCTCCCAGTGCGCGGCACCGACCAGGTAGGTCGCGTTCGGGAACAGCAGTTCCGGCGCACGCCCTTCGGCCCACGGTGCGAGCAGTCCGCCGGCGTGGTCGAAATGCAGGTGGCTGAGCACCACCACGTCGATGTCCTCGTGCTCGAATCCGGCCGCGCGCAGCGAATCCACCAGCACGTGGCGGTCCTCCTGCACGCCGTAGCGTTCGCGCAGTTTCGGCTCGAAGAACGCGCCGATGCCGGTCTCGAACAGCACCGTGCGGCCATTGAGCGGACTGGCCAGCAGCGCGCGGCAGGCCAGGTCGATGCGGTTGTGCTCGTCGGGCGGCGACCACTTTTCCCACATGGCCTTCGGCGCATTGCCGAACATCGAGCCGCCGTCGAGCTTCTGCGAATTGCCGCGGATGGACCAGAGTTTCATGCGCGAATGCTAGCGGCGGCCCGGTTAAGAATCCGCAACGCGGGCCTCTACTCCAATCGCGGCGCTCAGGGCGCGACCGGGGCCGTCGCCCGCACCTGCGCACTGCCCACGTCATTGCGCGGATCGCTACCCCCGCTCAACACGTTGCCACGGCGATCCCAGAACACCGTCTGCATGTTGCCCCAGGTGTGGCTGGAAGCACGCCCGCTGACGGTGTCCTCGGGCAGTTTCAGCACGTGGCCCATCGCGCGCAGTTTCGCCGCGACATCGGGATCCAAGGCGCCGCTCTCGGCCTGGACCACGTCGGGCATCCACTGGTGGTGGTAGCGCGGCAAGGCGGCGACCTCCTGCGCGCCGAGGCCGTCGGCGAAACCCAGCGCGCCCAGCAGCACCATGGTGATGATGCGGCTGCCACCCGGCGTACCCAGCACGGCGACGTGGTCGGGCGAGACCATGAAGGTCGGCGTCATCGAGCTGAGCGGGCGCTTGCCCGGCGCCGGCGCATTCGCCTCGAAGCCCATCACGCCGAAGGCATTGGGCTGGCCCGGCTGCAAGGCGAAGTCATCCATTTCGTTGTTGAGCAGCACGCCCGTGCCCGGCGGCACCAGGCCCGAGCCGAACAGCAGGTTCACCGTCTGGGTGACGGCTGCGCGGTTGCCGTCGGCGTCGACGATCGAGAAATGGGTGGTCTCGTCGTCCTCCAGCGGCGTCGGCCGGCCCGAGAAACTGTCGCTGGGCGTCGCCTTCTCGGGGTTGATCGTGGCCCGCAGGCCGGCCGCGTAGTGCGGACTGGTCAGCACGTCGACCGGCACGTGCACGAAGTCCGGGTCGCCCAGGTAGAAGGTGCGGTCGCGAAAGGCGCGACGCATCGACTCGATGGTCAGGTGGGTGCGCAGCGCCGGATCAAGTCGGGCCAGGTCCCAGCCAGCGAGGATCTGCATCATCTGCGCCAGCGCCACGCCCCCGGAAGAGGGCGGCGGCGCGGTAACCACCTCCCAGCCGCGATAGCCGAAGCGCAGCGGCTCGCGTTCGTGCACGCGATAGGCGGCCAGCTCGTCGGCAGTCCAGCGCCCGCCTTCGGCGCGCACGCCGGCGACCAGCTTCTTCGCCACCGGGCCGCGGTAGAAACCGTCGAAGCCATGGCTGGCGAGCCGTTCGAGCGTCCGTGCCAGGTCGGGCTGCTTGAGCAGCTGGCCCTGCCGCGGCGGCTGCCCGCCGGCAAGGAATACCGCGCGCGTGCCGGGGTAACGCTCCATCACGTCACGGCGCGCGGCATAGCCGCGCTCAAGCTTGGCGTAAACCGGAAAACCGTCGCGGGCCAGGCGGATCGCCGGGGCCAGGCTCTCGGCCAGTGGCAGGCGGCCGTACTTGCCGGCAACGTGCACCAGTGCCGCCGGCAGGCCCGGGATGGCCGCGGCCCAGGGACCGTTCTCGGCACGGTCCGAGTCCAGTTTGCCGTCGGCGGTGCGGTACTGGTCCATGGTCGCGGCGGCCGGTGCGGCCTCGCGCGCATCGATGAAGACGTCCTTGCCCGCGCCCTGTGCCTGGTGCAGGAGGAAGAAACCGCCGCCGCCCAGGCCCGAACTGATCGGTTCGACCACCGACAGCGCCGCCGACACGGCGACCGCCGCGTCGAACGCGTTGCCGCCCTTGTCCAGCACCTCGAAACCGGCGTCGGTGGCCAGCTTGTGCGCACTGGCGATCGCCGCCTGGCCGGGACGCTGCGCGACTTCGGCAGGTGCGTTGGCGACGGTGCGCCCATCCGCGCGCGCAACGGCCGGCAGCACGGACGGCACAAACAGGAACAGCGCCAGCATCAGGCGCGGCAGTGCACGGGTCATCGGGCCTCCGGCAGGTAGATCTCGGGATTTTCGCGCTCGAGCCGGCGCAGCTTGGCCAGCAGCGCTTCCTGGCTCTCGGGATGCGCGGGATCGGGGTCGATGCATTCGACCGGGCAGACGACCACGCATTGCGGTTCGTCGAAGTGGCCGACGCATTCGGTGCAGCGGGCCGGGTCGATCACGTAGATGGTCTCGCCCATCGAGATGGCCTGGTTGGGACAGGCCGGCTCGCAGACGTCGCAATTGACGCAGAGTTCGTTGATCCGGAGCGACACGGTGGTTTGCGACAGCGGGCATCGTCAGGCGATGCCCGCCGCCACGATCCTCTTACTTGGCTTCGACGAAGACGTATTCGGCGCCGGTCGGCGCCAGCGCCGCCTGCACGCGCTCGTTGTCGACGGCCTCGCCGATGAACAGGATGCGCACGCCCTTCAGCGTGTCGGCCGGGACGTCGGCGAAGGCGACCTGCATCAGGTCGGCCATCTTGGCCGAAGCCGGCGAACCGAAGGCCAGCAGGTTGCCCTTCTGGACGCCGCGGGCCATCGCGGTCTTGGCCGACTCCACCTGCCGCTCGTACTTGGCCGCGAACTCCGGATCGGACTCCGGCGGCAGGTAGTACAGGAACGGATTGTTGGTGATGGTGCCCATGTTTTCCTGGACCACCGCCGGCAGGTACGCCTTCCAGCCCGCATCGTCATCCTTGGCCGGCGCGGTCAGGACCTTGGCCGCGGCAGCCTCGTTGCCCACCGCCGCCTCCTTCTTGCAGGCCGTCAGCAGCAGCGGCGAAACCAGCATGCAGGCGAGCAGGAGCGCGCGCGTCGTCTTGTTCATCAGGAACCTCCCTTCGTTCTGGAAATTGAGCATCACTCGGAAACCGCACCATTGAGCCTGGCTTCCTGCAACGCAGCGGCCACCGCCGGTGTCACGAAGCCCGAGACGTCGCCTCCCAGGCGGGCGATCTCGCGCACCAGCGAAGAGGAAATGAAGCTGTACTGTTCGGCCGGGGTCAGGAACAGGGTTTCGACCTCCGGGATCAGGTGGCGGTTCATGCTCGCCATCTGGAATTCGTATTCGAAGTCCGACACCGCGCGCAGGCCGCGCAGCAGGACGCCGGCGCCGACGTCGCGGACGAAATGTGCCAGCAGCGAATCGAAGCCCATGACCTCGACGTTGGCGTGCCCGGCCAGGGCTTCACGGGCCAGGCGGACGCGCAGCTCCAGCGACAGGGTCGGGCCCTTCGCCTGGCTGGTGGCCACGCCTACGATCACCTTCTCGAACAACGGCGCGGCCCGCGCGACCAGGTCGATATGGCCGTTGGTGATCGGGTCGAAGGTGCCGGGATAGACGGCAGTACGGCGTTGGACCACGGGACGGTGTCGTTCAGGGCGCCGGATCGGCGGCAGGGAGTGTATCAGCGCGTCCTTGTCCGGGGCCACGATAGAGCGCCGCGCGCGCCTGTGCGGTGCGCAGCTCGCGATGCAGCGTCCAGCCCGCCGGGATCTCGGGAACCTGGTCGGAGGGCGACTCCAGATACAACCATCCATCCGGCGCAAGGCGCGCCACCGATGCCTGCAGCGCGCCGTGCCAGAGCCCGGCGGCGAACGGCGGGTCGATGAAGGCGAGGTCGAACACGTCCGCCGGCTCCTGTCCGGCCAGCCAGCGCAATGCATCGTCCTGCACCACCTGTACCTGCGCACCCGCCTGCAGCCGGTCGACCGCGGCCCGCAACCCCGCCACCTGTGCCGGATCCCGCTCAACCAGCACCGCGCTGGCTGCGCCGCGCGACACCGCCTCCAGGCCGAGCGCGCCGCTGCCTGCGAACAGGTCGAGGACGCGGCTTCCGGCCAGCACCGGCTGCAGCCAGTTGAACAGCGTCTCGCGGACCCGGTCGGAGGTTGGCCTCAGCCCCTCGATGTCCGGCACCGGCAGGCGGGTCCCCCGCCAGCGGCCGCCGACGATGCGCACGTTGCCGGCTATGCGCGCGGTCGTGGCGGAGCGCGGACGCGGCGGCCTGTTCATCGGGTGGCAGTGGGACGCGGTGCTAGCATGGCGCGCATTCTCCGACATTCGCAGTCAATGGTCAGTTTCTTCCGCCGCAAGAAGCCGCAGGACGCCCCTGCCCCCGCCAGCCGCTACAGCGCCGAAGAGCTGGCCGCCGCGTTCCCGCAGGCACCCGGCACGGCACCCGCGGACGGCGTCGATGCCGCAGCCGGCGCGACGCTGGTCGAACTGGCCGCAGTCGAGCCCGTTGTGGTCGGACCGGTTGTGGTCGATCCGGCGGTCGTCGGGCAATCGCCGGCAGACGGGGAAATCGCGATCGTAGTCGGCCCCGACACGGGCACCGTGGCCGACGCGGAAACCCTGGTCCAGCCGGCCGCAGCCCCCGGCAAGCCGGGCTGGCGCGAACGCCTGCGCAGCAGCGGTTTCGCCCGCAGCCTGGGCGGCCTGTTCTCGCGCAATCCACAGCTGGACGACGACCTTCTCGACGAGATCGAGACCGCCCTGCTCACCGCCGATGTCGGCGTCGCCGCCACCACTGCACTGGTGGAAGGCCTGCGCAAGCGGATGAAGGCGCGCGAGTTCGCCGACGCCCGCGGCCTGCTGGCCGCATTGCGCGCCGAGCTGGTCGCACTGCTGCAGCCGGTGGCGAAACCGCTGCAGATCGACCGCGACGCCAGGCCTTTCGTACTGCTGACCGTGGGCGTCAACGGCGTCGGCAAGACCACCACCATCGGCAAGCTCGCCCGGCGTTTCAAGGACGAGGGGCGCAGCCTGGTCCTTGCCGCCGGCGATACCTTCCGCGCCGCCGCCGTGGCCCAGTTGCAGGTCTGGGGCGAGCGCAATGGCGTGACCGTGATCGCACAGGGCCAGAATGCGGACGCCGCCTCGGTCACCTTCGACGCCCTGCAGGCGGCGAAGGCGCGCGGCACCGAGGTCCTGATCGCCGACACCGCCGGCCGCCTGCACACGCAGACCGGACTGATGAACGAGCTGGGCAAGATCAAGCGCGTGCTGCAGAAGCTCGACGCCGCAGCGCCGCACGAAGTCCTGATGGTGATCGACGGAACCACCGGCCAGAACGCGTTGAGCCAGCTTCGCCAGTTCCATGCAGCCGTCGGCGTGACCGGCCTGGTGGTGACCAAGCTCGATGGCACCGCCAAGGGCGGCGTCGTGTTCGCCCTGGCCCGCGAGTTCGGCATTCCGATCCGCTTCGCCGGCATCGGCGAACGCCCCGAGGACCTGCGCGTGTTCGACCCGGAGGCCTTCGTCGACGCGCTGCTGCCCGAGGCGCTGGGCGCCTGACCGCCACGACCGTGGCTGCCCGGAAGACGACTGGCGCATTCGCCGCGCCGCTGCTGGCGTGGTTCGAACGCCATGGACGCCACGACTTGCCCTGGCAACGACCGCGCACGCCGTACCGCGTGTGGCTGTCGGAAATCATGCTGCAACAGACCCAGGTCGCGACGGTCATTCCGTACTTCCTGCGCTTCGTCGACCGCTTCCCGACCCTGCCCGACCTGGCCGCCGCATCCACCGACGAGGTGATGGCGCACTGGGCGGGACTGGGCTACTACGCCCGCGCCAGGAACCTGCACGCTGCCGCGAAACAATGCATGGAGCACCACGACGGCGGACTGCCTCGCGATTTCGACGCGTTGCATGCGCTGCCTGGCATCGGCCGCAGCACCGCCGGCGCGATCCTCGCCCAGGCCTGGGGCGATCGTTTCGCGATCCTCGACGGCAACGTGAAGCGCGTACTCGCGCGCTGGCATGGCGTGGCCGGCTGGCCGGGCACGCCAGCGGTCGAAAAGCAGCTATGGGCGCTGGCCGAAGCACACCTGGCCGCAGTGCCAAGCGGACGCATGGCCGACTACACCCAGGCCCAGATGGATTTCGGGGCCACCCTGTGCTCGCGCGCCAGGCCCGCCTGCGCCGCCTGTCCGCTGGAAAGCACCTGCGTCGCGCTGCGCGAAGGGCTGGTCCAGGCGCTGCCTACGCCGCGTCCCGGCAAGGTCCTGCCCGAGCGCGAGGCGGTGGCGCTGGTCCTGGAGAACGAACACGGCGAACTGCTCCTGCAGCGACGTCCGCCGACCGGCATCTGGGCCTCGTTGTGGACGCTGCCCCAGGCCGATACCGAAGCCCAGCTGCGCGAATGGTTCGAAGGAGAGGTGGACGGCGATTACGACGCGGCCGAAGAGCTGCCTGTGATCGTCCACACTTTCAGCCACTACCGCTTGCACTTGCAGCCGCGCCGCCTGCGCCGGGTCGCCCCGCGGCCCCGGGTCGGCGACAATGAGGCGCAGCGCTGGGTGGCGCGCGCCGACCTGGGCGCGCTCGGCCTGCCAGCGCCCATCCGCCGGCTGCTCGACGCGCCCTGACCTACCCCATCCAGGATCCACGGAACATGTCCCGTACCGTCTTCTGCCAGTACGAACAACGCGACGCCGAAGGGCTGGATTTCGCGCCCTGGCCGGGCGAACTCGGCCAGCGCATCCTTGCCCATGTCGGCAAGCCGGCCTGGGCATCCTGGCTGGCGCACCAGACCATGCTGATCAACGAGAACCGCCTGTCGCCGCGCGATCCCAAGCACCGCGCCTTCCTGCAGGAAGAGCTGGAAAAATTCCTGTTCGGCGGCGACGCGCAGAAACCTGCCGGCTACGTGCCGCCTGAATCCTGACGGCATCCCATCGGGAACGAGACTGCCGGCACGGCGCTTGAGGCCATGCCGGCAGTGCCTGCCCGCCCGTCAGTTCGACGGTGGCTCGGCAGGCGGAGCGTCTTGGCGCGCCGCGCTCTCGGCCTGGCGGATTTCTTCCCTGCTCTGGTTGAGCGCCTGGGTGTCGATCGGCCGGATCGTATCGATGCGGCAGGGGATGCGTCCTACGGTGCTGATGCCGGGGCCGATCGGCGTCACCGTGTCAAAGCGCGCGGTGACCGTGTTGGAAAAGTGCGAGATGGTGATCGAGGTGGCGAACTGCAGGTCCTGGCACGGACCGCTGAAGTTCAGCAGCCACGCCTCGTTGGGCCTCGTCCAAACGACCATCGCGTTGTTGCCCAGTGGCGTCCAGCCATTGAGCCGGCCGAACATGCGGAAGCTGCGGACCGGATCGCCGGCATGGGCCTCGTAGAACGCCAGCCGCTCAGCGGGGGTGGCCCTGGGGGTACTGCTGCATCCACCCAGGCCAACGGTCATCCCTATCGCCAATACCACTACTGAAAGCAGCTTCTTCATGGCTTCTTCCTTCTTCGGGTGGACTCCGGCCGATCATGCGCCCATTCCCACGGCAACCTCAACCGGCCACATGGCACATGTGCGGCTTGTCGGATCGCGAGGGCCCCGGTATGATTCGGCCCCTCGCCGCGACACTAGTCGCGCATGGCCGGGTAGCTCAGTTGGTAGAGCAGGGGATTGAAAATCCCCGTGTCGGGGGTTCGATTCCCTCCCCGGCCACCATGTTCCGGCGAGTACACACGAAGGGCCGCAAGGCCCTTTTGTTTTGCCCGTGGGATCGGCCCGATCCCTGCCCCCGGTTCGGAGATTTCCTACACCGAGCGGGGGTGTGGCCCGATTTCCACGGGCCGCGGCCCGTCGCAGACTGCAGCCCTTTCCGGCCGATCGCGCGCCGGAGCCAACGGGGATCCTGCCATGGAGCAACGCCTGCTCGTCGTCCGCAAGGACCCCCGTGGCTGCACCCTGCTCGATGGCGGGCGGCCCTTGGCCTGGTACCACTCGATCGCGGCGGCACTCGAACTGGCCCAGACCTTGGCCGATGCCAGCGCACTGCGCAACGGTTTGCCGGGACGGGTGGAAGTCTGTCGCCCGGGCCCGCCACCTCGGGCACCCGGCGCGTTCCGCTAGCGCTTCCCGCCTGCCTGGCCCCACGGCCGCGACACTTGCCCTAACAGGCCCGATGCTAGGATCGGCGCGCCGTCCCATGGAGGCACCATGCGCGCCCTTCCGACGCTGCTCCTGACCTGCATCGCCCTGTCATCCTCGATCCTGCCGGCCTCGGCCGCATCGCCTGTGGCTTCGGTACCCGAGCTGGAACTGACGCGCTACGCCGGCCACTGGTATGAGATCGCGCACCTCCCGGTGTCGTTCCAGCGTCGATGCGCCGGCGACATCACCGCCGCCTATGCGCTTCGCGCCGACGGCACGATCAATGTCCGCAACACCTGCCGCACGCGCGATGGCGACCAGGCGATCGCGGAAGGCGTCGCCCGCACCGTGGAAGGCCACCCGGGCCGGCTTCAGGTGCGCTTTGTCCCGGGCTGGCTGTCCTGGCTGCCGCTGGTATGGGCCGACTACTGGGTGATCGCGCTGGACCCTGACTACCAGTGGGCGGTTGTCGGCGATCCGGATCGCGAGTACCTGTGGATCCTCTCGCGCGAACCTTCGATGGACGCCGAACTGTTCTCCCGCCTGAAGACCAAGGCCGAGGCGATGGGCTACGACCTGGCACCGCTGGTAGTGGCTGCGCCACTGCGTTGACCGTGTGTCGCAGCGTACTATCCTGCCCAGTCGCATATCCGGAGTCCGCATGAAGTCCATCCTGAAGCTGTCGATGGCCACGTTCGCGCTGTTCGTGCTGGTGTCGTGCAGTGGCAACACGCGCCGCGTGTCGCCGCCGTCGGCTGCAATCCAGCAGTTGACCGTGCAGGCCAACGGCGACTGGGCGGTGGACCTGCGCCTGCACAACTTCAGCAGCGTCTCGATGCGGTTCGATGCGGTGCGCCTTCAGGTCAGCGTGGACGAACATGGCGCCGGCGTCCTCCAGGCCTCGCCGGCCATTTCGATCGGGCCCACGTCGGCCGACGTGGTCAGGGTCTCGATGAAGCCCGATGGCATGGCCCGCATCGCAGTAGCCGATGCGCTGGCCAGCCGCAGGTCGATCGCCTACCGCCTCGAAGGCACGGTCAACGCCACCCCTGAAGAGGCCAGCAAGCCGCGCGAGTTCCAGGTCGATGACCGCAGCTCGCTCAATCCGGCGCCCGGGCTGGAAGGCGTGCTGCGCTGATGCAGCACGACATACACATCTCGTCAACATTCGGGTATAAGCTGTTATCCCGATGGAGACGGACACAGCAACGCTAGGTCTGGTCTGCGCCGGAGCGAACGCCCCGGTCGCCGCCCCACCCCCGCGGGAGCATGCACCTGCGGTAAGGGTCCTGTCGTTGGACGCGCACGGTCGCGCGATGGACTGGATCGGCTGGCAGGACGCAACCTGCCTCTACGCACGCGATGCCATCGCGTGGACCCTCGGCGACCCCTGTCTGCGCGTGCGCGGCGGCATTTGCCGGATGACCGGCGCGCGCAGCCTGATCGAACTGCATCCGATCGTCGCCACCCGCGGGCATGCCCATGCACGCGCCCTGGACCCCACCCCCAGCCTGTCCAACACCGCGTTGTTCGCCCGCGACGCCCACCTGTGCCTGTACTGCGGCGAACAGTTCGCCCGGCCACACCTGACCCGCGACCACGTCATGCCGCTCTCCAAGGGCGGCCGTGATGCCTGGGAAAACGTGGTCAGCGCCTGCTTCCACTGCAACTCTCGCAAGGGCAATCGCACCCCCCAGCAGGCGCACATGCCGCTGCTGGCCGTGCCTTACCGGCCCAGCTGGATCGAGCACCTGATCCTGTCCAACCGCAACATCCTGGCCGACCAGATGGCGTTCCTGCGGTCGCAGCTGCCCAAGCGCTCCAAGCTGTCCGCCTGATTCCGCCGCCCACAGACCGGTCCCGCGGACACCGCGGACGGAGGACGCTGGCCGCAGCCGCCGATTCCGGCGGGCAACGCGTCCTTGCCGGGAAGGCTCCGGCGCGCGCCTGAACGACCTTGCTTGCTCCGTCACGCCCCCGGGGAGGAAAATGGCGACCCGTATCGCGCCAGTCCCGATGAGCATCGACCCCGTCCGTTATCCGCGCCTGTCTCGCATCGATTCGCCAGCCGACCTGCGCCGGTTCGACGAGGCCGAACTGCCGGCCATCGCCGAGGAACTGCGCGCCTACCTGATCGAGTCGGTGGGTCGCAGCGGCGGGCACTTCGGCGCTGGCCTGGGCGTGGTCGAGCTGACCGTGGCCCTGCACTGGCTCTACGAGACCCCCGTCGACCAGCTGGTCTGGGACGTGGGCCACCAGACCTATCCCCACAAGATCCTCACCGGCCGCCGCGACCGCATCCACACGGTCAAGCAGAAGGACGGCGTGGCGCCGTTCCCCAAGCGCGAGGAAAGCGAGTACGACACCTTCGGCGTCGGCCATTCCTCGACCTCGATCTCCGCGGCGCTGGGCATGGCCATCGCCCTGCAACGGCAGACCGGCGACGACGCCAAGGCGGACGCGCCCAAGGTCGTGGCGGTGATCGGCGATGGCGCGATGACCGCCGGCATGGCGTACGAGGCCCTGAACCACGCCGGCGGCATGGACGACGAGCCGAACCTGCTGGTGATCCTCAACGACAACCGGATGTCGATTTCCGAAGCGGTCGGAGGGGTGACCAAGATGCTCGGCCGGCTGACCGGCAGCGCCACGCTGAACAAGCTGCGCGAAGGCGGCAAGAAGCTGTTGGGCGACAAGAAGAAGCCGCCGGCGCGCTTCGTGCGCCGGTGGGAAGAACACTGGAAGGGCATGTTCGTGCCGTCCACCCTGTTCGAGGAAATGGGCTTCCACTACACCGGTCCGATCGACGGCCACGACCTGCCCGCCCTGGTCAACGCACTGAAGACGCTCAAGACCCTCAAGGGCCCGCAGCTGCTGCACGTGATCACCACCAAGGGCAAGGGCTACGAGCTGGCCGAAGGCGACCAGATCGGATACCACGCCGTCGGTCCGTTCGATCCGGCCAAGGGCCTGGTCGCCAAGGCCGGGGCCAAGAAGCCGACCTATACCGATGTGTTCGGCGACTGGCTGTGCGACATGGCCGCCGCCGAGCCACGCCTGCTTGCGATCACTCCGGCCATGCGCGAGGGCTCGGGGCTGGTGCGCTTCAGCAAGGAATATCCGCAGCGCTACTTCGACGTGGCGATCGCCGAACAGCATGCGGTGACCCTGGCCGCCGGCATGGCCACCCAGGGCGCCAAGCCGGTGGTCGCGATCTATTCGACCTTCCTGCAGCGCGGCTACGACCAGCTGGTGCACGACGTGGCCACGCAGAAACTCGACGTCCTGTTCGCGGTCGATCGCGGTGGCGTGGTCGGTCCCGATGGCGCCACCCATGCGGGCAACCTGGACCTGAGCTTCCTGCGCTGCGTGCCGCACATGGTGCTCATGGCCCCGGCCGACGAGAACGAGTGCCGGCAGATGCTGAGCACCGGCCTCCGCCATGAAGGCCCGGCCGCGGTGCGCTATCCGCGCGGCACAGGCCCCGGCGCGGCCATCGACGACAGCCTGGAGACGCTGCCGATCGGCAAGGCGCAGCTGCGCCGCAACGGTAGCCGCATCGCCCTGCTCGCCTTCGGCGCGACCGTGCCGGCCGCCGAACAGGTCGGCGCCGAGCTCGGCCTGACCGTGGTCAACATGCGCTTCGTCAAACCGCTGGATCGCGCGCTGGTTCTGGAACTGGCGAAGAGCCACGAAGGCTTCGTCACCATCGAGGACAACGTGGTTGCCGGCGGTGCCGGTTCAGCGGTGTCCGAACTGCTCAACGCCGAAGCGGTGTTGCTGCCGCTGCTGCACCTGGGCCTGCCAGACGCGTTCCAGCACCATGCCAGCCGCGAGGACCTGCTGGGCGAAGCCGGCATCGACGCGGCCGGCATCCGCGCCGCCGTGCTCAAGCGCTGGCCGCAGCTGGCGGAAACGGAAAGCGGCCTGCCGCGCGCCGCCGGCGGCTGAGCAACCACGCCTTGTGGAGCCGGGCTTGCCCGGTTGCTTCGCCATCAAACCACCAAGCGCCTGGATTCCAGCAAGAGAGCTGTGCGGCAAGCCCCGCTCCGCAAAGGGGGCAATGGTGCACGCTCTACAGGGGCGATGGCGCAATCGCATCGGCCGGCGGCGCGTCCGCTGGCTCGTCGTCCTCGTACTCGTCCGGCGCCTCGACGCGGTAGCCGCGCCGTTGCAGTTCCGCGAGGTAGCCCCCGTCGCGCAGCAGCTCGTCGATCGACATCGTGGCGAAGGACACCGGATGCGCGGCCACCGTCGCGTCCACCGTCGCCAGCCAGCTGTCGCGGATGCGTGCGTCGATATCGACCAGCCCGCGCTTGCGCGCGGTCTCGGTCCGGGTCCAGGCCGACAGGCATGCCAGCACCTGGTCGCGACCGCTGGGCATGGTCCGCAGCGCATCCAGGTCGCCCACCGCCCAGGCATTGGCGCGCGCCACGATCTGCGGCAGGTCGCGTTCGATGATGTCCAGGGTCCCGCTGAAGCAGGCCAGGTCTTCGGGCTTGAGTCCTTCCTTGCGGAAGTCGGCGATCGCTTCGCGCGGGTCGTCGATCTTAAGCGCCAGCAAGGCAGGCGTGCGTTCCAGTCCGCGTTCCTTCAACGCCTTGTCGATGACCGGCCCGACCACACCGCCCTCGCGCAGGCCGTTGTCCTTGAGAGCCGCCTTGTACAGCTCGTAGACGGCGATCAGCGGGCGCTTCTTTTCCACGCCGCGATCGCGGCCGAGATAGCGCTGCTTGAGCACGCTCCAGCGTGCGTAGATCTCGGGAGGCAGCACCTCGTCGAGGGTTTCCCCATCTGGATTCTTCATCGCCTTGAAGGCGGACGGCGCCAGGGTGAGGCCGCGGAAGAAGCCGATGTCGGCGTTGATCGTCACTCCCGGCGGCCCGAGCACGGCACCGGCCTGCGCGAGCACTTCGCGTGTCTCGCTGGCTTGCCAGGTTATGCCCCGCGGCAGGGGCGACTGGGTCCCGAGGATGTACAGGGCGTGCCCATCCCGCACGGCCCGCCACATGCCGGGCCCAGGCTGCACGCCGGTGACCACGACCGCATCCATGTCCACGACCGGCGTCGCACCGGCGGCCGACTCCTGCGCCATCGCCGGCAGGGCGCCGGCGAGGGAAAGCAACAACGCCATCATCCGCGCCGCCATGCCTGCATCCGTGTAGTGAACGACCGGCCGAGCATACGCAGCGGCGACAGAGCGCGAAGCACCGCCCCGTCCGCCGTGCGCCGCCTGTTCAGGCACCGTTTGACGCGCTGGTGCGCGCGCAAGAAAAAGCCCGCACTGGGCGGGCTCTTTCGCAACACGAATTGGTCGGGGTAGCCGGATTCGAACCGACGACCACCAGTCCCCCAGACTGGTGCGCTACCAGGCTGCGCTATACCCCGAAGCAGCTTTCCCGCCTAGGCGGGCCGGCGATTATACCGGTTCGGCGCCGCCCGCGGCGAGGCCGCAATGGCGAAACCACGAATTCTCAGCGCCTGAGCAGCTGCAGTACTTCTTCCAGCTCCATGCGCACCTGGCGCACGATCTGGCTGCTCAGCGCGGACTCCTGCTTTGCCCCCTCGCCTTCCAGGCGCAGGCGCGCGCCGCCGATCGTATAGCCCTGTTCGTAAAGCAGGCCGCGGATCTGGCGCACCATGAGCACGTCATGGCGCTGGTAGTAGCGGCGGTTGCCGCGGCGCTTGACCGGACTCAGGCTCGGAAACTCGGTTTCCCAGTAACGCAGCACGTGCGGCTTCACGTCGCACAGCTCGCTGACCTCGCCAATGGTGAAGTAGCGCTTGGCCGGGATCGGCGGAAGCTCGCGGTTGCTGCCGGGATCAAGCATGCGGCGCGGCTCCGGCGTAAGCCTCCACGCGCTCCTTCAGCTTCTGGCCGGGGCGGAAGGTGACCACGGTGCGCGCGGAGATCGGGATCTCCTCGCCGGTCTTCGGGTTGCGCCCGGGCCGCTGGTTCTTGCGGCGCAGGTCGAAGTTGCCGAAGCCCGACAATTTCACCTGCCGTCCGCCCTGCAGCGCCTCGCGCAACACCTCGAAGAACGCGTCGACGAATTCCTTCGCCTCGCGCTTGTTCAGGCCGACTTCGTCGAACAGACGCTCGGCCATCTCCGCCTTGGTCAATGCCATCCTGGATACATCCCCTGTTTCAGCCGCGGATCCTGGCAGCGTGGTCGCGGCCCAGCCGGGCCACCACCCGCTCCACCAGCGCATCCGCGTCCTGGTCGGTCAGAGTGCGCGCGTTGTCCTGCAAAATCAAGCCCATAGCCAGACTCTTGCAACCGGATTCCACGCCTGCCCCCTGGTATCGATCGAACAGCACCAGGTCGCGCAGGACCGGCCCGGCGGCCTCGCGGGCGCTGGCGGCCAAGGCCGCCCAGGGCACGTCGACGCCGACCACAAAGGCCAGGTCGCGACGCACGGGCGGGAAGCGCGACAACGCCTCGGCACGCGGCAGGGCACGCCGCTCGAGGGGCGCCAGGTCCAGTTCGAAGGCGACCACGTCCACGCCCAGGTCGAGCGCCTTCTGCAGGCGCGGATGAAGCTGGCCGATCCAGCCCAGCCGGACCTCGCTGGCGTCGCCGTCGGTGCGGTATACGTCCGCACTGCGTCCAGGGTGGCCGAAGGCCTCCGAAGAAGGGCGGAACTGCAGGGTCGCCCCGGACGCGGCGGCCAGCGATTCCAGGTCGCCCTTCATGTCATGGAAGTCGACCGGGCGCGCCGCGTGCCCCCATTGCTCGGCACCGGCGTCGCCACAGGCCACGGCGGCGATCCGCCGGGTCTCCACCGGCGCCGCTGCCGGGACGCCCGGAACACGCAGCGCCGGATCGGCTTCCGCGAAGGTTCGCCCCAGCTCGAACAGGCGCACGCGACCGGCCTGTCGCGAAACATTGCGCGCCAACGCATCGACCAGCCCAGGCAGCAACCGCGGCCGCATCACCGCCAGTTCGGCGCTCAGCGGGTTGGCCAGCGGCACGGTGGCCGCGGCGCTGTGCCACGCCTCCAGCAGATCAGCTTCGACGAAAGCGAAGCTCACCGCTTCCAGGTAATCGCGCGCGACCAGCTGGCGACGGATGTCGGTTTCGGCCAGTCGCGTCTCGCTCGGTGCGGCGATGCGCGCCGGCCCGCCCGGCACGGTGGTCGGGATCCGGTCGTAGCCGTGGATGCGGGCCAGTTCCTCGATCAGGTCTTCCTCGATGGCGATGTCGAAGCGCCGGCTCGGCGGCGTGACCTGCCAGCCGTCCCCGGCCGCAGCGACCTGCATGCCCAGCGCGCGCAGGATGCGTTCGATCTCGGCGTCGGCGATACCGATGCCGAGGACACGGGCCACGCGTGCGCGGCGCAGGCCGATGGTGCCCGTCCGCGGCAGGTGGTCCGCCAAGGTGGCCTCGGTCAGCGGCCCGGGCGTGCCCCCGGCGATGTCCAGGATCAGGCGCGTGGCGTACTCGACCGCCACGCGTGGCAGCTCGGGATCCACGCCGCGTTCGAAGCGGTGGCCGGCGTCGGTGTGCAGGCCGAGCCGGCGGCTGCGACCGATGATCGCCGAAGGGATCCAGTGCGCCGCCTCCAGGAATACGTTGCGGGTGGCATCGGTGACCTTGGTGTCCTCCCCGCCCATGATCCCGCCCAGCGCGACCGCGCGCTCCGCATGGCCGCCGCGGCTGTCGGCGACGACCAGGAACTCCGCGTCCAGCTCGGCCTCGCGACCGTCGAGCAGCTTCACCCGCTCGCCCGCGCGCGCCGGGCGCACGACGACCGGACCTTCGAGCGAGTCGCGGTCGAAGGCGTGCATCGGCTGCCCGAGCTCCAGCATCACGTACTGGGTGACGTCGACCAGGAAGCTGATCGGGCGCACGCCGGAGCGACGCAGCCGCTCGGCCATCCACGCCGGCGTGGGCACGGTGGCGTCCACTTCCCGGACCACCCGACCCGCGAAGCGCGGCACGCGCTCGCCCGCTTCCAGCAGTACTTCCATCGCCGAGGCGTCCTGCGCGGGGACCGGCGCGATGTCCAGCGGCACCACTTCGCTGGCCAGCGCGGCGGCGACGTCATAGGCGATGCCGCGGATGCTGAAGCAGTCCGCGCGATTGGGGGTCAGCTTGATCTCGATACTGGCGTCGGGCAGGCCGAGGTAGTCCGCCAGCGACGCACCGGCCGGTGCGTCAGCCGGCAACTCGAGCAGGCCGGACGCATCGGCATCCAGGCCCAGCTCCTTCGCCGAGCAGAGCATTCCGTTTGATTCGACGCCGCGCAGTTTCGCCGCCTTGATCGCGATGCCGCCCACGCTGGAGCCGACCATGGCCAGCGGCGCGACCAGCCCGGCGCGCGCATTGGGGGCGCCGCAGACAATCTGCAGCGGCTGTCCATCTCCGATATCGACCTGGCAGACCTGCAGGCGATCGGCCTCCGGGTGCTTGGCCGCCGCGACGATCCGCGCGACCACCACGCCGGCCAGGCCGTCACCGAGCGCGGTGACCTCTTCGACCTCCAGGCCGATCGCGGTCAGGGTCGCGGCCAGCCCGTCGCGGTTGGCCGAGGTCGGCACATGGCTGCGCAGCCAGTTTTCGGAGAATTTCATCGTTGATCGTGGTCCATGGTGCGGGCCTGGCCCGCCGTTGAAGTCGTTGGGTTGCGACGGTCCGGCGTAGTCGCCCTAGGCGAACTGGCGCAGGAAGCGCACGTCGTTCTCGAAGAACGCGCGCAGGTCGTTCACCCCGTAGCGCAGCATGGCGAACCGCTCCACGCCCAGGCCGAAAGCGAAGCCGGTGTAGCGCTCCGGGTCGATGCCGCAGTTGCGCAGCACGTTCGGGTGGACCATGCCGCATCCGAGCACCTCCAGCCAGCGCACGCTGCCGTCGGGCTGCTGCCAGGCGATGTCGACCTCGGCGCCCGGCTCGACGAACGGGAAATAGCTGGGGCGGAACCGCATCTGGAAGTCGCGCTCGAAGAACGCGCGCACGAACTCGGCCAGCGTCCCCTTGAGGTCGGCGAAGGTCGCGTGCTCGTCGATCAGCAGGCCCTCGACCTGGTGGAACATCGGCGAGTGGGTCTGGTCGCTGTCGCTGCGGTAGACCTTGCCCGCGGCGATCATCCGCAAGGGCGGGCCGCTGCCGTCGGCGACGGCCTGGTCCATGTAACGGACCTGCACGCCCGAGGTATGGGTGCGCAGCAGGCGCGCCACCCCGCTCGCGTCGGGCGGGAAGTAGAACGTGTCGTGCATGGCCCGCGCCGGATGGTGCGGCGGGAAATTCAGCGCCTCGAAGTTGTGCCAGTCGTCCTCGATTTCCGGACCGTCGGCCAGCTCGTAGCCCAGCCGCCCGAAGATTTCCGCGATCCGCTCGAGCGTGCGCGAGACCGGATGGATGCCACCGCGTCCGGCATCGCGGCCGGGCAGGGTCACGTCCACCGATTCGCCGGCCAGGCGCGCATCGAGCGCGGTTTCCTCCAGCACCGCCTTGCGCTCGGCCAGCGCCTGGCCCACGGCATCGCGAATGCGGTTGATCGCCTCGCCCGCCGCCTTGCGCTCCTCGGCCGGCAGGGCACCGAGCTGCTTGAGCTGCGTGGTGATGCTGCCCTGCTTGCCGAGCAGGCCGACCCGCAGCCCCTCGAGTGCGTCGGGGTCGCGCGCCGCGGCGATGTCGGCCAGTGCGCGCGCGGACAGGGATTCGATTTCGCTCATGGATTTCCGGTCTCTGGAAAAACAAATGGGGAAGGACTTGCGCCCTTCCCCACGTGTCGGGCGGTGAACCGCCCGTATGCAGCAATTACGGTGGAGAGGCGGCTCAGGCCGCCAGGGCGCTCTTGGCCTTCTCGGCCAGCGCCGTAAACCCGGCCGCGTCGTGCACGGCGATATCCGCCAGCACCTTGCGGTCCAGGGTGATCCCGGACTTGAGCAGGCCATTCATGAAACGGCTGTAGCTCATGCCGTTGCTGCGGGCAGCCGCGTTGATGCGGGTGATCCACAGCGAGCGGAAATTGCGCTTCTTCTGCTTGCGGCCGATGTAGGCGTACTGCTGCGCCTTGATGACCGCCTGCTTGGCGACGCGGAAAACCTTGCGACGGGCGTTGTAGTAGCCCTTGGCGAGGTTGAGGACCTTCTTGTGACGGCGGCGCGCCTGGACGCCACGCTTAACTCGTGCCATTTGTCAGTCCTCCTCAGAGATACGGAAGCATGCGGTCCAGACGGCCTGCATCCTCGGCGCGGACGTGGTTCGTCTGCCGCAGGTTGCGCTTCCGCTTGGTCGCTTTCTTGGTGAGGATGTGGCTACGGTTGGCGTGGCCGGCCTTGTACTTGCCGGAGGCGGTCTTGCGGAATCGCTTGGCCGCCGCCCGGTTGGTCTTGATCTTGGGCATTGCTATGTCCTTTTCAGATCTCTCACTGGCGCGGGCGGTGGCCTTCGCCACGCTTTCCATCCTTGCCCACACCGGTCGGTAAGTCGTTGATTCCTTACGGAAACCCGACGGGTCCTGAAGCTGTTTCCAGCCCTCTCCGGCGAACCGGAGCCGCGCATTATGCCCGGCGCAGGTTTCCTTTGCAATTCAGGGGGTTCCGATGGCCCGCGAGGCGACCCCTTCCCGTCGCGGACCGGGCCAGAAGGGCCAGTCGCCCGTTCCAGCAAAGGGCCAGGCACGCATCCACGCAATCAGCCAGGCACCTGTCGGCCGCGGGCCAAAAGCGAAGGGGCGCCATGGGCGCCCCTTCGGGATCCGGTCAGCGGCGCAAGCGCCGCCCCGGTCACCTCTTCTTCGGCGCGATCATCATCACCATCTGCCGCCCTTCCAGGCGCGGGCGCGACTCGATGACAATGTCTTCGCCCAGGTCGGCCTCGATCCGCGCGGCCATCTGCCGGCCCAGTTCCTGGTGGCTCATCTCGCGGCCACGGAAGCGGATGTTGACCTTGACCTTGTCGCCCTCTTCCAGGAAACGGCGCATGTTGCGCAGCTTGATCTGGTAGTCGCCCTCGTCCGTGACCGGACGGAACTTGAGCTCCTTGATCTCGACCTGCTTGGTCTTCTTCTTGGCCTCGTTGGCCTTCTTCTGCAGCTCGAACTTGAACTTGCCGAAGTCCATGATCTTGCAGACCGGCGGATCGGCGTTGGGCTGGATCTCGACGAGGTCGAGTGCTTCCTCTTCGGCCATGCGCAGCGCTTCATCGCGCGACAGCACGCCGATCATCTCGCCGTCGGACCCGATCACGCGCACGCGCGGGACGCGGATCTCGCCGTTCTTCCGGTTTTGTTTATCTGGGGTACTGATGTTTCGGTCTCCAGGGGTGGACTGGGCGGAGGGCCGGCGGGGGGCCGGCCACACCTTTTTCGGTTAAGCCAATTCCTGCGAACGCAGCATTTCGGCGAACGCGGACACCGATATTGTGCCCAAATCTTCCCCGGAACGCGTGCGCAATGCCACGGCACCGTTCTCTTTCTCGCGGTCACCGACCACCAGCAGGTACGGCACCCGCTGCAGCGTGTGCTCGCGGATCTTAAAGCCGATCTTCTCGTTGCGCAAATCGGCTTCGACCCTGAACCCTTGATTCGAAAGGATTTTCTGGACTTCAGCGACGTATTCAGCCTGGGCGTCGGTGATGTTCATGACCACGGCCTGGACCGGGGCCAGCCACGCCGGGAAGGAACCGGCGTGGTGCTCGATCAGGATGCCCAGGAACCGCTCCATGGATCCCACGATCGCGCGGTGCAGCATGACCGGGTTCCGGCGCTGGCTGTTCTCGTCCACGTACTCGGCGCCCAGGCGGGCCGGCATCATGAAGTCCACCTGCATGGTGCCCAGCTGCCAGGTCCGGCCGATGGCGTCCTTGAGGTGGTATTCGATCTTGGGGCCGTAGAAGGCACCCTCGCCCGGCAACTCCTGCCATTCCACGCCCGAGGCGCGCAACGCGGAACGCAACGCGTCCTCGGCCTTGTCCCACGTGGCGTCGTCGCCCAGGCGCGAATCCGGGCGCAGGGCGATCTTGATCTGGATGTCCTGGAAACCGAAATCCGCGTAGACCTTCAGCGCCTGCTCGTGGAACGCGCGGACTTCGGACTCGACCTGGTTCTCGGTGCAGAAAATGTGGCCGTCGTCCTGGGTGAAGCCACGCACGCGAAGGATGCCGTGCAGCGCGCCGGAAGGCTCGTTGCGGTGGCAGGCGCCGAACTCGCCGTAGCGGATCGGCAGGTCGCGATAGCTGTGCAGGCCCTGGTTGAACACCTGGACATGGCCCGGGCAGTTCATCGGCTTGACCGCGTACGTGCGCTTCTCCGACTCGGTGAAGAACATGTTGTCCTTGTAGTTGTCCCAGTGGCCGGACTTCTGCCACAGCGACACGTCCAGGATCTGCGGGCAGCGCACCTCGCCATAGCCTGTCTGGCGGTAGACGCGGCGCATGTACTGCTCCACCACCTGCCACACCGACCAGCCCTTGGGATGCCAGAACACCAGGCCCGGCGCTTCCTCCTGCAGGTGGAACAGGTTCTGCTGCTTGCCGATGCGGCGATGGTCGCGCTTCTCGGCCTCCTCGATCCGCTGGATGTAGGCCTTGAGCTGCTTCTCATCGGCCCAGGCAGTGCCGTAGATGCGCTGCAGCTGTTCGTTCTTGGCGTCGCCGCGCCAGTACGCGCCGGACGTGCGGGTCAGCTTGAACGCCTTCAGGAAGCGCGTATTGGGCACGTGCGGGCCGCGGCACATGTCCACGTATTCCTGGTGGTAGTACAGGCCCATCGCCTTGACGTCGTCGGGCATGTCCTCGATCAGGCGCAGCTTGTAGTCCTCGCCGCGGGCCCTGAACACCTCCACCACTTCCGCGCGCGGGGTCACCTTCTTGATGACGTCGTAGTCCTGGGCGATCAGCTCGCGCATGCGCGCCTCGATCGCGACCAGGTCGTCCGGCGTGAACGGGCGCTCGCTGTGGATGTCGTAGTAGAAGCCCTCGGCGATCACCGGGCCGATCACCATCTTCGCGTCCGGGTACAGCTGCTTGACCGCGTGGCCGACCAGGTGGGCGCAGGAGTGGCGGATGATCTCCACGCCCTCCTCGTCCTTGGGCGTGATGATGCGCAGCGTCGCGTCGTGGTCGATGACGTCGCCGGCGTCGACCAGGCGGCCGTCGACCTGCCCGGCCACGGTGGCCTTGGCCAGCCCGGCGCCGATCGACTGGGCAACCTGGAGCACGGAGACGGGGGCATCGAACTCGCGGCGGCTGCCGTCGGGAAGCGTGATCGTGATCATGGGGAGCGGTTTGGCCTTCTTCGCAGCCGGCCGGGGCCGGCGCTGTTGCATTGGATGTCCGCACGGGGTGCGGGCGCTTCGCCCTCGGGCGGGCAAAATAAAAGCGCCACGAAGGCGCCTGCGGATCGCGGTACCCCGGTGGCCTTCAGCGTTGGGCGGTGGTAGTGCTCATGTCGCACGCTCGGCCGGCGTTGCCGCAGGCCACCCTGTGATCAGGTCGCCGGCGCGATGCCGGCGGCTTGCGGGAATTCTAGCCCAGTCGCGCCGGGATGGCGCAAACCGGGCCACGGCCACATGGCATCATGCGCACCTGCACCACGCATACCGGCCCGGAGGGGGCCCGGCATGACCATCAAGGGCAAGGCGACCTCGCTCGACATCGCCCACCTGGCCGGGGTCTCCCAGCCCACGGTGTCGCGTGCGCTGCGCGGCAGCCCGTCGGTCAACCCGGAGACGCGGCAGAAGATCCTCGCCATCGCCCGCGAGCTCAACTACAAGGTCGACAAGAACGCCTCCAACCTTCGCTGCCAGCAGTCCGGCACGCTGGCCCTGCTGTTCTTCGAGGACCCCACCCCCGACGATTCGCTGATCAACCCGTTCTTCCACTCGATGCTGGGCTCGATCACCCGCGCCTGCGCCCTGCGCGGCTTCGACCTGCTGGTGTCCTTCCAGCAGCTCTCGACGAACTGGCATGCCGACTTCGAGGACAGCCACAAGGCCGACGGGCTGATCCTGCTCGGCTATGGCGATTACCTGGAAGCGGAATCCAAGCTGCAGCGCCTGGTCGAACAGGGCACCCATTTCGTGCGCTGGGGCGCTGCATTGCCCGGCGAGCCGGGGGTGTCGATCGGCTGCGACAACTTCCAGGGCGGGTACGACATCACGTCCCACCTGCTGGCGCAGGGGCGGCGCCGGATCGCGTTCCTGGGCCATGCCTCCGACCACTACCCGGAGTTCTTCGAGCGCTATCGCGGATATGCGGCGGCGCTGGACGAGGCCGGCCTGGAGCCCGAGGCGCTGCTGCAGGTCGACGCGATCACCACCGAGCAGTCCGGCCACGAGGCCGCGAGGACGCTGCTGGGATCGGGCGCGCGGTTCGACGCCCTGTTCGCGGCCAGCGACCTGATCGCGCTGGGCGCGATGAACGGCCTGCGCGAGCACGGCCTGCGCGTACCGGAAGACGTGGCGCTCGCGGGCTTCGACGACATCGCCATGGCCAGTTTCGTGCAGCCGGGCCTGTCGACCGTGCAGCAGGACACCAAGCAGGCCGGCGAAGTGCTGGTGGACAGCCTGATCCGACTGATCCAGGGCGAGTCGCTGGAGAGCAGGACCCTGCCGGTGAAGCTGGTCCTGCGCGGCTCCACCAGCGCGGGCTGAGCACCCGCGCTGCAGGACAGGATGGCTCGTGGAGCCGCAGCTATCAGTGGCTCTTGGACGCGGATGCGAAAGCACAGCGGCACCAGCCCCGTTCCACGCAGGGCGGTCGCGCGCCGCGTAGAGCCGGGCTAGCCCGGCTTGTGGGCAATCAATGCGCCATCAGACCCGACAGGCGCGCGCGCAGGTCGGGCCGGGTCAGCGGCTGGTCGAAGAAGAATACGCGGACACCATGCGCCGGCACCTCGGCGCGCAACTGCCTGCGGACTTCCTGCGTCGCTCCGCTGAAACCGTCGCGCCAGCGACCGGGCTGCAGGTAGTCGGACACTGCCATCGATTGCGGCCGGTCACCCTTGTTCAGCAGCACCAGGGCGGTCTGGTTGACGCCACCCCGCTGGTAGACCCGATAGAAGGCCGCCACGTCACCCGACAGCTCGACGTCGAGCTGCAGGCCACGCTGCAACGCCGGCGACTCCCGCCGCAGGCTGGCGATGCGCTTCAGGTTGCGATGGATGTCGCTGGACGACGCGGCATCGACCCGCGCCTGGCCGAAGTAGCTGCGGTTGCCGCCATGCTCGGCCTGGCCGCGCATGAAGCCGGTTTCCGAACCGTAGTACACCACCGGGATGCCGCGCACGGTGAACAGCCAGTTGTGCGCGTCGATGAAGCCGGCATCGTCGGCATCGAGGCGGCGCATGTCGTGGTTGTCGTAGAAGGTCGCCAGGTCGTAGACATTGGCGTAAGGCGCGTGCTCCAGCTGCAGCGCCGGAGCCATGCGCTCGAAGCCGGCGCCCTTGCGGCCGAACACCTCGTCCATCGCCTGCTTCATCGGGAAATCGAGCACGCTGATGCCGCCGTTCTCGGCCAGGGTGAACGGGGCGATCTTCGCCGCGTCGTAGTCGAAGGCCTCGCCGAACATGTACATGCCCGGATGCTCGGCGCGGATCCGGTCGGCGAAGGCTTTCCAGAACGCCAGGGGCTGGTGGCGGATTGTGTCGATGCGCAGCGCGTCGACTCCCTGCCCGATCCACTGCAGGTAGGCGCCGACCAGGTAGTCCATCACCGCCGGGTTGTCGGCATCGAGATCGGACAGCTGGGCCAGGTCCGGCTGGGTGTTGTAGAACGCGTGCAGCGGGTTGTGCGCCGGGTCCAGCTTGCCTGGCGGCAGGTTCTGGTGGTCGGCGACCAGCGTGCCGTTGCCATCGAACAGCTGGCCGAACTGCGCCTGCGCCACCGGCATGGTCCAGGCCGGCGAGCCGTGGTTGCCCACGATGTCGAGCACCGTCTTCAGCCCGTGTGCGCGCAGCCCCGCGGTGAGCCCCGCGAAATCCAGGCCTTCGCTGGGCAGGTGCTCGTCCAGGCGGTAGAAGTTGACGCCCCAGTAGCCGTGGAAGCCGGTCTTGCCGCGATCGGTGAGGAAGCCGTCGCATGTCACCTTGTCGCCACCCGTGAAGGCCTCGTCGGGATTGTCGACGATCGGCGTGAGCCAGACCGCGGTGAAGCCCAGGTCGTGGATGTAGGCGGCGTTGTCGAGCAGGCCGCGGAAGTCGCCGCCGAGGTACCCGATGTTGCCGACCTGGCCGTCGCAGGGCGACAACGGGATGTCGAAAGTCCGCAGCTCCGGATGGGAGCGGGCGCCGCCCTGGTCGCGGTGGTCGTTGGCCGGATCGCCATTGACGAAGCGATCGGTCATGACGAAGTAGACCGCTTCCTGCGCGAACGGCTCCAGCGTGCCGTAGTAGTCCTCCGAAGCAACTGCGGAACCGGCGAATACCAGGCCCGATGCGAGGGCGAGGGAACGGATCATGCCCTGGCCTCCTGCGCGACCAGGCGAGGTACGGCCAGCACGCTCAATCCGGCGACCAGCAGGCTCGCCCCGCCCAGCACCAGCGCCCACAGCGGCTCTCCGCCAAACAGCCACTTCAGCAGGAAACCCAGCAGGCTGGCCGCGACCAGCTGCGGGATGACGATGAAGAAATTGAAGATGCCCATGTACACGCCCATCTTGGTCGCCGGCAGGCTGTCGGACAGCATCGCGTAGGGCAGCGACAGGATCGAGGCCCAGGCGAAGCCCACGCCGACCATCGACAACAGCAGCCACTGCGGGTCGCGCACCAGCAGGAACGAGAGCAGGCCGGCCGCACCCAGCCACAGGTTGACCAGATGGGTCAGGCGCAGGCCGAGCGTGCGCGCCATCCACGGGATCGCGATAGCGGCCAGCGCGGCGAACCCGTTGTAGGCGGCGAACAGGACGCCCACCCAGTTGGCGCCTTCGTTGTAGGCGGCCGAGGCCGGATCGCTGCTGCCGAAATGCGTGCCGGCCACCGCGGCGGTGGTGTAGATCCACATCGCGAACAGGGCGAACCAGGAGAAGAACTGCACGACCGCGAGCCGGCGCATGGTCTGCGGCATCGCCCGCACATCCGCCACGATCGTAGGCAGCATGCCGCCCGCCGGCAGTACGCGCGACAGCAGCAACAGCGCGCCGTAGGCGACCAGCATGCCGGCCAGCACGTACAGCATCCGGTCCCAGCCCTGTACTGCGATCACCGCGGCCATGGCCAGGCCCGCCAGCGACCAGGCCAGTGCCGCGATGGCCGGGGCCTTGCCTGCCGGCGGTGCGGTCGTCGGCGTCGATGGCGCCTCCTCGAACGATGCCAGCACTTCCGGCGGGTACTCGCGCGTGCGCAGCACGGTCCAGGCGATCGCGGCGAACAGCACCACGCCGCCGAAATAGAAGGCATAGCGCACCGTGTCGGGTACTTCCCCTGCTCCGGCGGTGTTGGCGACGCCCGCCTTGGCCAGCAGCCACGGCAGCAGGCTGGCGACGATCGCGCCCACGCCGATGAAGAAGCTCTGCATCGCATAGCCGCCGGCGCGCTGCGACGGCGGCAGCTGGTCGCCGACGAACGCGCGGAACGGTTCCATCGAAATGTTGATCGATGCGTCCAGGATCCAGAGCGTGCCGGCCGCGATCCACAGGGTCGGCGAGTTGGGCATGACGAACAGCGCCAGCGTGGCCAGGACCGCGCCGGCCAGGAAGTACGGGCGCCGGCGACCCAGGCGCGTCCAGGTGCGGTCGGAGAAGTAGCCCACCACCGGCTGCACCAGCAGGCCGGTCAGCGGTGCGGCGATCCACAGGCCGGGCACCTGGTCCATGTCCGCGCCCAGGGTCTGGAAGATGCGGCTGACGTTGGCGTTCTGCAGGGCGAATCCGAACTGGATGCCCAGGAAGCCGAAACACATGTTCCAGATCTGCCAGAACGACAGGCGCGGTCTGCTTTCCATCAAGCGGTTCCCCCCTCCGGGAATCACGGATGCGATGTGATGGCGCACGCAGGATGGCGCGACGCCGCAGCCATGGTAGAGGCCCCGCAGCGACGGCGCCCAGCTGGTGCATACGTATTCATGCCTCGAAGGGTGGCCGTGGCGCACGGTCTGCGTGAATAGTGAAAGACCGCGCGATGCGCGGTCCGTGCTGGCTGCGGACGACACATGGATGCCTGGGAGGGCAGGATGCGACATCGGACACGCGACGGCGAAGGCCGCCGCGTCCCAGATCGCGTCGGGCATATCGCACGACGCTGGCTGGTGGCCCTGTGGCTGCCGGCCGCTGCCGTGGCCGCCAACCCTATCGCCGCACAGCCCCTGGGCGATTGCGATGCCGGCTACGAGACGGTGCTGTCGACCGACAGCGGTGCCCCCGCCGAAGCGCGTGGCATCTGGCTCGACCGGCGCACTTTGCGCTGGCCCGATGCCGATGCCTCACCCGGTCACACGGTCGATCCATCACGGCGCCATGTCCTCTATCACGCCGATGGGGGCGGTATCCGCACTGCCGCGGACGGCAAGGTCGAAGGCGCCGACGGCGCGATTCCGCTGCGCATCCTTGCCGCGGATGGGCCGCGACCCGATGCGGTTCGCGAACGCTTCGCCCATGTCGGCCCAGGCACCACCCTTACCCTGGACGTCGACGACGCCGGCCTGCGCGCCCTGCTGCGCCAGTCACTGGTGCTGGTCCAGGAAGACCGCGCCGGGCGCGTGCTGCGGGCCACCGGACTGCAGCTTCCCGGCGCGCTGGACGACCTCTACGCGGCAGCGGTCGACGCGCCGGCGCCGGGTGCGCACCCCTCTCCTTCGACAACGGCGTTCCGCCTCTGGGCACCGACGGCGCGCACCGTTTCGGTCTGCCTGTACGCCGACGACAGGCAACGAGCGTACAAGCGCGAGCCGCTGCGCCTGGATCCGGCCACCGGCCTGTGGTCGGCGACGCTGCCCGGCGACCTGCGTGGCCGCTATTACGACTACCTGGTCGAGGTCCAGGTGCGTGGCACCGGCCAGGTGCGCAATCGCGTCACCGACCCGTACTCGGTCAGCCTGGGCAGCGATTCGCGGCGCAGCTTCATCGCCGACCTGGACGATCCGGCGCTCAAGCCCGCCGGATGGGAGGCAACGCCGCGACCGGAGCCGCTGCGCGCGCAGACCGACATGTCGATCTACGAATTGCACGTGCGCGACTTCTCGATCAGCGACACGACGGTCGCCCCCGCGCACCGCGGCAAGTATCTGGCCTTCACCGGAGACAGCGCCGGGATGGCCCACCTGCGCGCACTGGCGCAGGCTGGACTGACCGACCTGCACCTGCTGCCTGTGTACGACTTCGGCAGCGTGCCCGAAACCGGATGCGTCATTCCGAAGGTCCCCGACGCCGCCGCGGACAGTCCCCGCCAGCAGGCCGCGGTGATGGCCCACGCCGCCGCCGACTGCTTCAACTGGGGCTACGACCCGTTCCATTTCAACGCACCCGAAGGCAGCTACGCCACCGATCCGTCCGACGGCGGCGCGCGCGTGCGCGAATTCCGCGCGATGGTGATGGCGCTGCACCGGCTCGGCCTGCGGGTGGGCATGGACGTGGTCTACAACCACACCTTCGCCGCCGGACAGGACCAGCGCTCGGTGCTGGACCGGATCGTGCCCGGCTACTACCACCGCCTCGATGCAGCCGGCCGGATCGAACGCAGCACCTGCTGCGAGAACACCGCCACCGAGCACATGATGATGGCGCGGCTGATGATCGACTCGGCCGAACTGTGGGTGCGCCAGTACCGGATCGATTCGTTCCGCTTCGACCTGATGGGGCACCAGCCGCGCGCGGCGATGGAAGCGCTGCAACGTCGCGTGGATGCCGCCGCCGGGCGCCACGTGCAGCTGATCGGCGAGGGCTGGAACTTCGGCGAGGTCGCCGACGGCGCACGCTTCGTCCAGGCCTCGCAGCTGTCGCTGGGCGGCAGCGGCATCGGCACCTTCAGCGATCGCGGCCGCGATGCGCTGCGTGGTGGCAGCCCCGGCGACAGCGGCGCGGACAAGGTCGCCCGCCAGGGCTATCTCAACGGCCTGGTCTACGCGCCCAACGAGCTGGCCGATCCGGCACTGGGCCGCACCGACCTGCTGCGCAGCGCCGACCTGGTGCGCGTCGGCCTGGCCGGCACGCTGCGCGACTACGTGCTCACCACCGCCGACGGCAGTGCGCGGGCGTTGCGCGACATCGACTACAACGGCCAGCCGGCCGGCTATGCCAGCGCGCCGGGGGAAGTCGTCAACTACGTCGAGAACCACGACAACGAGACCCTGTTCGACCTCAACGCCTTCCGCCTGCCGCGCGGCACCTCCGCCCACGACCGCGCGCGGGTGCAGGTGCTGGGCATGGCGTTCACCGCGTTGAGCCAGGGCGTGGCGTACTTCCATGCGGGCATCGACACGCTGCGCTCCAAGTCCATGGACCGCAACAGCTTCGACTCGGGCGACTGGTTCAACCGGCTGGACTGGACATACGGCGACAACCATTTCGGCACCGGCCTGCCGCCGGCCAGCGGCAACGAAGCCAGCTGGCCCTGGATCGCGCCACGACTGGCCGATGCATCGATCCGACCGGCGCCGGCGGACATCGCCTTCGCCCGCGACGCGCTGCGCGACCTGCTGCGCATACGCGCCAGCTCGCCGCTGTTCCGCCTCGACGAGGCGGCCGAGGTTTCCAGGCGTCTTAGCTTTCCCAACACCGGCCCGGCGCAGAACGCGCTGGTAATCGCCGGGCACCTGGATGGCCAAGGCCTGGCCGACGGCGGATTCGGCGAGATCCTGTACCTGCTCAACGTCTCGCCGCAGGCGCAGGTGCTCGACCTGCCCGCCGAACGCGGCAAGCGCTACGTGCTGCATCCGGTGCATCTGGCTGCCGATGCAGCCGATACACGCCCGCGCGAACAGGCCCGCTTCGATCCCGCCCGTGGCCGCTTCACCGTGCCGCCGCGCACCGCCCTCGTCTACGTCCTGGAGTGAGGACCGCCATGAATCGCCAACACCCTGCCCCACCCCGTCGCTGGCGCACGCTGCTGCCCGCTATCGCGCTGCTGGTCTGTGCCCACGCCACCGCCAAGGACCTTGCCCGGGTGGCGTCGCCCGACGGCGCGCTGGTGGTGATCCTGGAATCGCAGCACGAGGACCGCCTGGCCTACCGCGTCGAGCGCAACGGCACGGCGGTGATCGCGCCTTCGCGGCTGGGCTTCCTGCTCGGCGACGGACGCCTGGAGCGCAACCTGCTATTGACCGGCCAGTCCAGCCGCAGCTTCGACGAGACCTGGGAACAGCCCTGGGGCGAGCGGCGCCTGACCCGCAACCATTACAACGAATTGCGCGCGGGTTTCGCCGAGAAGGCGTCCGGCGGGCGCAAGGAAGGCCGGCGCCTTGACGTCGTGTTCCGCGTCTACGACGACGGCATCGGCTTCCGTTACGAGTTCCCCAAGCAGGCCGGCGCAACCGGCGAGGTCCGCATCCGCCAGGAACTGACCGAGTTCGCCGTCGCCCGGCCGGCAACGGCCTGGTGGATCCCGGCCTTCGAGTGGAACCGCGAGGAATACCTGTATTCGCGCACGCCGCTGTCGCAGGTCGGCATCGCGCAGACGCCACTCACCCTGCGCACCGACGATGGGCTGCACCTGTCGATCCATGAAGCGGCCCTGGTCGATTACGCCGGCATGAACCTGGCCCAGGGCGATGGCGGCGTGCTGCGCGCCGCGCTCACGCCCGGTGGCGGCGATCGCGGCACGGCGGCGGTACGCACCGCTCCGTTCGCCACGCCCTGGCGCACGATCCAGATCGGCGCGCGCGCCGGCGACCTGGCCGAATCCAGCCTCATCCTCAACCTCAACGAGCCCAACCGCCTGGGCGACGTCAGCTGGTTCACCCCGGCCAAGTACGTCGGGGTGTGGTGGTCGCTGCACCTGGAAACCGAAACCTGGGCGACCGGGCCGAAGCACGGCGCGACCACGGCGAATACCCGGCGCTATATCGACTTCGCTGCCGCCAATGGTTTCCGCGGGGTACTGGTGGAAGGATGGAATCCGGGGTGGGATGGCGACTGGTTCGCCAACGGCTGGGGCTTCGACTTCACCCGCCCCACCCCGGACTTCGACCTCGAAGGGCTTTCGAAGTACGCCGCCGGCAAGGGCGTGCACCTGATCGGCCACCACGAGACCGCCTGCGCGGTCAGCCACTACGAGCGACAGCTGCCCGATGCACTGGCGCTGTACGCACGCAATGGCGTCGACGTGGTCAAGACCGGCTATGTCTGCGACGCCGGCGACATCCAGCGCCAGGACCGCGAGGGTGGTCCGGTCTTGCGCGAATGGCATGAAGGCCAATGGATGAGCAACCACCACCTGCGCGTGGTCGAGGCGGCGGCGCAGCGCCACATCGCGATCAACGCGCACGAACCGATCAAGGACACCGGCCTGCGCCGCACGTACCCGAACTGGGTATCGCGCGAGGGCGCGCGCGGCATGGAGTTCAACGCCTGGGGCAATCCACCCAATCCGCCGGAGCACGAAGCCACGCTGGCCTTCACCCGCATGCTGGCCGGACCGATGGACTACACGCCCGGCATCGTCAGCCTGAAAGGTCGTGGCGGCCAGCAGATCCCGAGCACGCTGGCCAAGCAGCTGGCGCTGTATGTCGTGCTCTACAGCCCGATCCAGATGGCCGCCGACCTGCCCGAACGCTATGCCGAGCATCCGGACGCGTTCCAGTTCATCCGCGACGTAGCCGTGGACTGGGAGGAAAGCCGCGTGCTGAACGGCGAGGTCGGCGAATACGTGACCTTCGCGCGGAAGGCACGCGGCGGCGAGGAATGGTTCCTCGGCAGCACGGGCGGCGAGGAGGCGCATGACCTCCAGGTCAAACTGTCATTCCTCGACCCGGGCCGCCGCTACCGTGCGGAGATCTACCGCGATGGCGAGCGCGCCCATTGGAGGACCGCGCCGTTCGAGTTCGTGCGCGAAACCCGCGAAGTCGGCAGCCAGGACACCCTGCCCCTGCACCTGGCCGCCGGCGGCGGACAGGCGATCCGCTTCGTGCCACTCGATCGATCCCCGCGCTGAGTCCGGCGCGGGCATCCATCCCTCACCGGCACGCGATGCCGCAGAGCAACATGCACACCCGCTGGACGCGGGGCGTGCTTCCGTGCGCGCCCGATTGCTTCGCTGCACGCGCGAAAGCGCAATGAATACGTATGCAGCCATCTTCCCGGCGAACAGCGCGCCACTACCATAGCCACGCACCGTAACGCCGCCATCGGCGCGCCATAGCGACAACAAACAACGGCACGGCCGCACACCACAACCCGAGAAGTACCGACATTACCTGGGAGGGGAAAATGTTGAACCTGCAGCGCAACCTGCTGAGCGTAGCGCTCGCGTCGGCGATCACGCTGGCCGCCACCGGCGTCCACGCACAGACCGCCACCGGCGACGAAACCAACACGCAGCCGGAGGCCACCGAACTCGACACGGTCGTGGTCACCGGCATCCGCGCCGGCATCGAGGGCGCGATCTCGAAGAAGCGCGACTCCAGCTCCATCGTCGAAGCGATCTCGGCCGAAGACATCGGCAAGCTGCCCGACGTGAGCATCGCCGAATCCATCGCCCGCCTGCCCGGCCTGGCAGCGCAGCGCGTTGCCGGCCGCGCGCAGGTGATCAGCGTCCGCGGCCTCTCGCCGGACTTCTCGACCACGCTGCTCAACGGCCGCGAAATGGTCAGCACCGGCGACAACCGCAGCGTCGAGTTCGACCAGTACCCGTCCGAACTGGTCAACGGCGTCACCGTATACAAGACCCCCGACGCCAGCCTGGTCGGCCAGGGCCTGTCGGGCACGATCGACATGCAGACCATCCGGCCGCTGGCCTACGACGGCTCGGCGGTCATGATCGGCGGGCGCTACAGCCGCAACTCGCTCGACGGCGCAGCCAATGCCGACGCCGACGGCCAGCGCCTCAATGCGACCTGGATCGGCAAGTTCGCCGACGACACCTTCGGCATCGCCATCGGCTACTCGCACATCAACGGGGCGATCCAGGAGAACCAGGTCGGCTGGTACGAGCCCTGGCAGCAGGTGGGCGACGGCTGGCGTCCGGGCGTGGACGCCGGCACCTACTACTCCGACGGCGTCAAGGCACTGCGCCGCACCGGCTACGCCGACCGCGACGGCCTGATGGCCACCCTGCAGTTCCGCCCGTCCAATGCCTGGACCAGCACCTTGGACCTGTTCTATACCAAGGCCGAGCAGGAGGACACCGCCAACCAGTTCGAGGTCAATCTCAGCGGCTGGAATGGCGGCTACAGCCCCGGCCTGTTGCTGACGGACGTGACCACCAACGGCAACGGCACCTTCACCGGCGGCACGGCGAACAACGTCTATCCGCTGGTGCGCGGCATGTACAACAAGCGCGAGGATGAGATCAACGCCTTCGGCTGGCTCAACGAGTTCAGCGTCGGCCAGGTCGAAATCGTCGCCGACGTCGGCTACTCCAAGGCCACTCGCGACGAGCTCAACCTCGAGAACAACCTTCAGCTCTATCCGATGCCGCAGCTCGACTCGGTCGACCTGGTCGTTTCCCAGTCCGGCTTCTCGCAGCTCGCCCCGGGCCTGGATTACTCCGATCCGTCGGCGCTGTACCTCAACAACACCATCTACGGTTCCGGCTACGGCAAGGTGCCCAGCGTCGAGGACGAGCTGAAGACCTTCAGGCTGGTCGGCACGATCCCGGCCGGCGGCTGGTTCTCCGGCGTGGACGTCGGCCTGAACTACGCCGACCGCAAGAAGGACAAGACCCAGCCGGAGGGCAACATCAACCTCGGCGCCCAGGGCCCGGTACCGGTCGGCGCCGACCTGCAGTACAGCCCCGTCAACCTGGGCTTCGCCGGGATCGGCTACATCCCCGCATGGAACGTCCCGGCCGCGGTCGAACGCTACATGAGCTTCCAGCCGGTGGATGACCTGAATTACCTGATTCCCAAGGCATGGACGGTCAACGAGGAAATCACCAGCGGCTTCGCCCGCGCCGACATCGACACCGAGTGGGGTGGCGTTCCGGTGACCGGCAACATCGGCGTGCAGGTCCAGCATGTCGACCAGTCGTCCTCGTCCAACTACTGGGACGGCTCGCAGCCGGTCGGCAGCCAGGTGATTCCGATCGAGAAGGGAAAGACCTATACCGACGTGCTGCCGAGCATGAACCTGGCGTTCTCCTTCGAGCACGAGCAGATGCTGCGCGTGGCCCTGGCCCGCCAGGTGGCGCGCCCGCGCGTCGACCAGTTGCGCTCGTCGATGGAGTTCGGCGTGGACGTCGCCAACCTCAGGCCGGGTGCCAGCGGCGGCAACCCGGAACTGGATCCATGGCGTGCCAACGCGTTCGACATTTCCTACGAGAAATACTTCGGCACCAAGGCCTACGTGGCCGCGGCCTACTTCTACAAGGACCTGCGCAGCTACATCTACACCCAGACCCGCGACGACTACGACTTCACCGACCAGGTCGCCGCCTGGATGGAGGCCAATGCCAATACGCTGCCGCCGGGCGCCGTCGTGCAGAACACCGGCAACTTCACCGCGCCGTTCAACGGCAAGGGCGGCGCGCTGCAGGGCCTGGAGCTGACCGCCTCGCTACCGTTCGAACTGTTCAGCGATGCGCTGACCGGCTTCGGCATGGTCGCCAGCGCCAGCTTCTTCGACAGCGACATCGAGATCCTCGATCCGGAAAGCGCGTCGAGCGTGGGCAGCGACCCGATCGCCCTGCCGGGCCTGTCTGACCGGGTCTACAACTGGACGCTGTACTACGAGCGCAACGGTTTCGAAGCCCGCGTCAACCAGCGCCGCCGTTCGGACTTCATCGGCGAGATCGGCAACTTCAACGGCAACCGTTCGCTGCGCTACGTGGTCGGCGAGAACATCACCGACGCCCAGCTCAGCTACAGCTTCAGCAGCGGCAGCCTGGCCGGGATGACCTTGCTCCTGCAGGGCAGCAACCTGACCAACGAGGCCTACCAGACCTACGCCGGCAGCAAGGACCGTCCCCTCGAGTTCATCGAATGGGGCCGCACCATTACCTTCGGCGTGAACTACCGCTTCTGACGTCACCTCCCACCCCGCCACGCCCGTGGCGGGGCTTCCGCCGCGCCACCCGCGGGTGGCGCGGCGGCACTTTCCGCATGTCGGGCCGCCCGGAGCGCGGTCTGCTGGCCAGACCGGAATGGAACCCCTATGAGTCACTCCCCCTGGTGGCGCGGCGCCGTCATCTACCAGATATACCCGCGCAGCTTCCTGGACACCGACGGCGACGGCGTGGGCGACCTGCCCGGCATCGTCGACCGGCTCGACTACGTGGCCTCGCTGGGTGTGGACGCGATCTGGATCTCGCCGTTCTTCAAGTCGCCGATGGCCGACTTCGGCTACGACATCGCCGACCAGCGCGCGGTGGATCCGCTGTTCGGCACGCTGGAAGACTTCGACCGGCTGCTGGCCAAGGCGCACGCGCTGGGCCTGAAAGTGATGATCGACCAGGTGTTCAGCCACACCTCCGACCAGCACGAATGGTTCCGCGAGAGCCGGCAGAGCCGCGACAACCCCAAGGCCGACTGGTACGTGTGGGCCGACGCAAGCGAAGACGGCACCCCGCCCAACAACTGGATGTCGCTGTTCGGCGGCGTGGCCTGGCGCTGGGAGCCGCGCCGCTGCCAGTACTACCTGCACAACTTCCTGTCCTCGCAGCCGGACCTCAACTTCCACAACCCCGACGTGCAGCAGGCCACCCTGGACTACGTGCAGTTCTGGCTGGACCGGGGCGTGGACGGCTTCCGCCTGGATTCGATCAACTTCTGCTTCCACGACGCCCAGCTGCGCGACAACCCGGCCAAGCCGGTGGAGATGCGGGTGGGCCGCGGCTTCAGCGCCGACAATCCGTACGCCTTCCAGTACCACTGGCACAACAACACCCAGCCGGAGAACATCCCGTTCCTGGAACGCGTGCGTGCCCTGCTCGACCGCTATCCGGGCGCGGTAACCCTGGGCGAGATCTCCTCCGAGGACTCGCTGGCCACCACCGCCGAATACACCTCCGGCAACCGCCTGCACATGGGTTACAGCTTCGAGCTGCTGGTCGACGATTTCAGCGCCGGCTACATCCGCGACACGGTCTCGCGCCTCGAAGCGGCGATGACCGAGGGCTGGCCGTGCTGGGCCGTGTCCAACCACGACGTGCGCCGCGCGGTGACCCGCTGGGGCGGTGCCAACCCGTCCCCGCAACTGGCGCGCCTGCTGGTCGCGCTGGTCTGCTCGCTGCGCGGCTCGGTCTGCATCTACCAGGGCGAGGAACTGGGGCTGCCCGAAGCCGACGTGCCGTTCGAGGCGCTGCAGGATCCCTATGGCATCACCTTCTGGCCGAACTTCAAGGGCCGCGACGGCTGCCGCACGCCGATGCCGTGGACCGGCGATGCCGATGCCGGCTTCAGCCGTGGCACGCCCTGGCTGCCGGTGTCCGACGCGCACCGCGCGTTGTCGGTGGCCGCGCAGGATGCCGACCCGGACTCGGTGCTCAATGCGTTCCGCGCGTTCATGGCGTGGCGCAAAGAACAGCCGGCGCTGGTGCGCGGCGACATCGCCTTCCTCGAAACCGCCGAACCGGTCCTGGCCTTCGTCCGCGACGGCGAGGGGCAGGCCCTGCTCGCCGCCTTCAACCTGTCCGCGGACCCGGCCGAACTCGCGCTGCCGACCGGTGACTGGCAGGCCGTGCACGGACACGGCCTGCCTGCCGTTGCGGTGGTCGACGGCCGCGTGCGCCTGCCCGCCTTCGGGGTCCTGTTCGCGCAGGCGGTGTGACCCGCCACGCCGTCGTATCCGTCAGGCGGCGATATGGCTGCCGCCATTGACGTGGATGATCTGGCCGGTGACGAAGCTCGCGTCCTCGCTGGCCAGGTAGACGTAGGCGGGCGCGACCTCGGCCGGCTGTCCCGGCCGCTTCATCAGCGTGTCCGAGCCGAACTCGGCCACCTGCCTGGGCTTGAACGAAGCGGGGATCAGCGGGGTCCAGATCGGACCCGGTGCCACTGCGTTGACCCGGATCCCGCGATCGGCCAGCGACTGGGCCAGCGAGAAGGTCATCGCGTGGATGCCGCCCTTGGTCGAGGCGTAGTCCAGCAGGGTGGCGTGGCCACGCGCGCCGGTGACCGAACCGGTGTTGATGATGCAGCTGCCACGGCGCAGGTGCGGCAATGCCGCGTCGACCAGCCAGAAGAACGAGAACAGGTTGTTCTCGAAGGTCGCCCGGACCCGCGCCGGGGTGAGTTCCTCCGCCTCCTCCACCGGGTACTGCTGGGCGTGGTTATTTACCAGCACGTCGAGCGATCCGAAATGCCTTGCCACGCGCTCGACAAGCCGACGGCACTTGGCCGGCGTGCGCAGGTCCACGCGTACCGCCAGGCATTCGCCGCCTGCGGCTTCCACCCGCCGGATGGTTTCGGCGGCATCGTCGGCTTCGCGCGGTGACAGATACGCGATCGCCACCTTCGCGCCCTCCAGGGCGAAGTGGACCGCCACGGCCTGGCCGATCCCGCTGTCGCCACCCGTCACCAGCGCGACCTTTCCGGACAGGCGCCCGCTGCCACGGTATCCATCACGAACGACCACGGGTGCCGGGCGCATGGCGCGTTGCACACCAGGCTGGCGTGCCTGCTTCTGCGGCGGATTGATCCGCTTTTTCGCCTTGCCGGGCATGCTGTCCCTCCGATGGCTGCGACGGATATGCACAATCTAGGCGCAGCAGCGTCGCGACTCCGTGTGCGCGGCGCGACGATGCGCTGAATGTCATGCGGGCGACGACGCGACGACTGGCGCCTTCGCGGACGGTTCACCCGTGAACGGGCAGCGTGGGGCCAGGTTCCCAGGAAGGTCCGCATGGCATCGAAATCTCCCGCCGCCGCGCCGCGTACCGTGTTCACCCTGCGCGCCGACGCCCAGCCACGCTGCACGCACGAGCGCGCCAGCCAGGCATGGGTGGCGCAGCGGCTGGCGACGCTGTTTGGCTGGGAGTTCGGTGGCGAGTATGAGTCCGGGCATGCAGCGTCGGCCCGGCCGTACTTCGTCCCCGACGAGACGCTCGATGCGGCACAGGCCGCGGCGCTGGGAATCATCGATGAGGACGACCTGTTCGGCGGCGTGGTGCCGCATGCCTTCGTCGCCAGCAAGGTCATCACCCACCCTTTGCCTACCGCGACCTCACCGGCGCCGCCCGGCTGGCAGCCGCGCCTTTCGGCCGGCCTGGCCGGTGCCGTGCTTTCCGGCTTCAGCGTGTTCGATGCGGACTTGATCGAAGCTGCCGGACAGCTCCTGCTTGCGTCGGGCGGGACGGTCCGGCTCAAGGAGGCGCAGGCACGTGGTGGCAACGGCCAGCATCTGTTCACCGACGCCGCCACGTTGCGCGACGTCGTCGCCACGCTCGACCGCGACACGGTGCGACGCCACGGTGTCGTGCTCGAGCAGAACCTGGAGCACGCCACCACCTGCAGCGTCGGCGAAATCCGCGTCGCGGGCCGGCGGCTGGCCTACCTGGGCACGCAACGCCAGATCGATGACGGGAACGGCAACGAAGTCTATGGCGGCTCGCACCTGCGGGTGCTGCAGGGTGGACTCGACGCGCTGGAAGCGATCGCCGCTGACCCGGCCGAACGCGCGGCGTTGCGCCAGGCGATGCGCTACGACGCGGCGGTGTCGGCGGCGTATCCGGGCTTCTTCGCCTCGCGCCGCAACTACGACGTGGTGGCCGGGCACGATGCGCAGGGCCGCTGGCGCTGCGGCGTCCTCGAACAGTCATGGCGGATGGGCGGCGCCTCGCCGGCGGAGATCCTGGCCCTGGCCGCATTCCTGCAACCGGGGGCGCCTGCGGTGCTGGACGTCTCCTGCCACGAGTCGCACGATCCGGGCCAGCCCGTTCCGCAGGGCGCCCAGGTGAGTTACCACGATCCGGCGGCCGCATCCGGACCGGCGCTCAAGTACGCACGGGTGGAAGGAGGCGATGGAAGTCCGGCTTGATACCGTCGAGATAGGCACCGGGCAGGAACAGGTTTCCGGCACCCTGCTCTCGCCCGCGCCGCTGCTGCCGGGCGTGCTGTTCGTGCATGGCTGGGGCGGCAGCCAGGAACATGACCTGGGCCGCGCACGCCAGGCCGCGGGCATCGGCTGCGTCTGCCTGACCTTCGACCTGCGCGGACACGAACGCACGGCGGCGCAATGGGAAACGGTGAGCCGTCCGCAGAACCTCGACGACCTGCTCGCCGCCTACGACTGGTTCGTCGCCCGTCCCGACGTGGACCCGGCTGCGATCGCGGTGGTCGGCATCAGCTATGGCGGTTACCTGTCGAGCCTGCTGACCGCGCTGAGGCCGGTGCGCTGGCTGGCACTGCGATCGCCCGCCCTCTACAAGGACGAGGGCTGGGACCTGCCCAAGCGCAGGCTGCACGAGGATCCGGACCTGCATGCGTTCCGCCGCCGTCCGCTGCCCTGGCAGGACAACCGCGCCTTGGCCGCATGCCATGGCTTCGGCGGCGACGTCCTGCTGGTGGAAGCCGAGCACGACGAAATCGTGCCGCACCCGGTCATCGAGAACTACGCCGCCGCACTGGCCACGGCTGCATCGCTTACCCGGCGGCGGATCGCCGATGCCGACCACGCCTTCTCCGGCAAGCCGCAACAGAAGGCCTATACCGACGTCCTGGTGGGCTGGTTGACCGAGATGGTGCGCGATGCACGCGAGCGGGAAGCGGGCGAAAAGGTGGCCGAGCGCAAGCGCATCCGCAGGGCCGAGGACATCGCCGCCAGCCGCTGAAGGCAGGTCGATCCAGCCCCGGCGCCCGCCCGCGCCCCGGCCCGGATCGCGTTTGCCGCGATTTTTCCTGCTTTTCCCCTTGGCGGCGGGCCGCGCATGGCCTACATTCGCCTTGCCGACGCAGTCGGTACCCGAAAAATCCATCCAATTCGAACGGAACAGGAAAGTTATGGCGAAGACCACCAAGAAGCCGGCCGCCAAGAAGGCCGCGCCGAAAGCGGCGAAGGCCGCTCCGAAGAAGGCGGCTCCGGCTGCTGCCAAGCCGCTGAAGGAAGTGCTGGGCAAGTCCGCCCTGGTCAAGCATCTGGCCGAAGCCAGCGGCGTGGCCGCCAAGGACGTCAAGGCCGTGCTGGCTGCGGTCGAAGACGCCGTTTCCGGCGCGATCAGCAAGAAGGGCGTTGGCAGCTTCACCCTGCCGGGCCTGTTCAAGATCACCTCGGTCAAGGTTCCGGCCAAGGCCAAGCGCAAGGGCATCAACCCTTTCACCAAGGAAGAGCAGTGGTTCGCTGCCAAGCCGGCTTCGGTCAAGGTGAAGGTGCGTCCGCTGAAGAAGCTCAAGGACGCCGCGGCCTGATTGGCGCGAGATCCAAGGTTTCCAGAAGGGGCGGCAGCGATGCCGCCCTTTCTTTTTACGGGGTCGCGCAGGACGTGCGTGCAAGCCGGGTCGCAGGTCACGCTACGCTCGCGGCGTGACCGCGAAACTCGGTCCGTGGCCACGCCTGCGAAACCGCTCCCTCGCTCCATCGCCGCCCGGCTGGCGCGCCTGCTCCTGGCTGCGGTCCTCGCCGGCATCCTGTTCGCGCTTGCGGCCTGGGCCTGGCGACAGCCGTTCCTGGAACGTCCACGCGCGCTGTGGGAACTGTCGCGGATGCCGCCGCCGTCGTCGCTGCCGGTCCCCGTGCAGGGTGTCGCACCCGGCCAGATCGCCGCCACCTTCGGTGCGCCGCGCGGAGCCGACCGCGAGCACGCCGGCATCGACATCTTCGCCGCGCGCGGCACCCCGGTCAGCAGCACCACGCGCGGCGTGGTCCTGTCGATCCGCGAGCGCGGACTCGGCGGACGCCAAGTCTGGGTGCTGGGTCCGGCCGGCGAACGGCACTATTACGCGCATCTGGACGACTGGTCTCCAGCGCTGGCCGAAGGCGACGTGATCCTGCCGGGCACCCGGATCGGCACGGTGGGCAACACCGGCAACGCGCGGACGACGCCCCCGCACCTGCACTACGGCATCTATGGCGAAGACGGTGCGCTCGACCCGCTGCCGCGGATGCGTGCCGCGCGCTGAACCACATCCGGCCCCGGTGGAACGGTCCATCGTGGCCATCCCCCTCGTTCTGGTGCGGCACCGGGCCTACCTTGTCCATGTCATACGAACAAGGTTCAAGCCATGCCTCCCTCCCCGCACCGCTACCGGATCACGGTCACTCCGGTCGAACGTGACGGCCTGCCCTGCCGCGGGCGTTGCAGCATCGAATTCGACCAGGCATGCGGCGATGACTGGATGCGCCTGGTCGAAGGCACGCAGCGCCTGCCCGGTTTCAGCGGCGACGAACGCACCGCCCTGGTGGTTGGACTGCGCCTGCTGGACGGGCTTGCCCGCCGCCCGCCAGGGACGTCCGAGGATCCGCTCGCCGAACTTCGCGCGCCGCTGGGCGCGCTGCTGCAGCGGGTGGGCGTGCCTCCCGCCTGACCCACGCGTCGTCGCGCGGCGGCGCACGACGTCGGCCGCGCGCTATCCTGCCGCCAGCCCACACCGGCACGTCCCCATGTCCGACCGGTCATCCCTGCGCCTGCTGCTGCCCGCGCTGCTCGTCCTGCCGCTGGCCTACTGGTCCTGCCAGAGGCACCCCGCGGCCGAAACGCCGGCGGTGATCGCGCCCGATGCAGCCCCTTCCGACGCGGGCGCAGCGACCCCGGCCGATGCAGGTGCGCCGGGCGCTGCGGCAGCCGATCGCGCTACGGCGACCGCGGCCGAGCAGGCGGCATCGGCGTTGCATGCCTACCTGGGCGCATTGCCCGGCGCTGACCGCAGCCGCGCCGATGCCTACTGGACCGGCGGCAACCCGGGCACGCCCGCCGGCGATGCGCTGCTGCGCGGCATTCCGGACCTGCGCAGCATGCGCATCCTCAACGATGCGCCAGTGGCCCTCGATCGCCAATCGCCACCGCGCGCGTTCGAGATCCCGGTGCGCCTGCGCCTGGAGACCGGCCCCGGCCAGGCGCGAATACAGGGCTGGTATCGCCTGCGCGCGCGCATCGACGGCCAGGGCTGGGAGATCACCTCGGCCTCGCTGCAACCTGCGCTGGACTGATCGCTAACCTGCAATTCACCCGCGGCCGGGAAGATGGCGGCATCCCACAAGGATTGCGCCCATGCGTCCGCACCCCGGCCTGCCAGCCATCGTCCTGTTCCTCATCCTCCTGGTCGTTGCAATCGCAGCGCACGCAGCGCCGCGCGTGCAGGGTCGGCAGGTCTCGATCGCCGCCGCCGATGCCCAGCAGTTCCTCGAAGGGCAGTTCCCGCATAGCCAGGACATGCTCGGCGGCCTGTTCGAGGTCACCGTCAGCCGGCCACGGCTGGCGCTCCCGCCAGGGACGCGGATGCAACTGGGCATGGACCTGGCGCTCGCCACTGCCGGCGGCGCGCCCGTACCGATGGGTCAGCTCGAGTTGACCAGCGCGTTGCGCTACGACACCGCGCAGGCGGCCTTCTTCCTCGACCAGCCTCGGATCGACGCGTTCCATCCCCCGAGCGGCAGCGGCAGCCTGGACGACGGCAGCCGTGAGCTGCTCAATGCATGGCTGGCCGACTACGCGCGCAAGGAGCCGGTCTACCGGATCGATCCGACGATGGCCGCGCTGCTGGGCGGCTTGGCGGTGCAGTCGGCCGGCGTGCAGGACGGCCGGCTGGTGGTCACGTTCAACCGCGACGTCGGCGGCATGGCCGGCGCCCTGCATTCCGACCCATGACGATGCGCACCGGCGTACTGGCGCACTGGCGCCGGCCGCGGAACAGCGCGCTCAGCTCTTGGGCTGCAGCATCGTCCCGGTGCACTTGGGCGAGCCGCACAGGCAGGCCCAGATCTTCTTCAGCCGCGGCGTATGCCGCTCGGCCAGGGTGATGCCGTAGTTGTAGGACAGCTCCTCGCCCGGGGCGATGTCGCGGATCGCCTCGATGAACACCCGGTCCTTGCGGTTGTCGCCGCCGTCCGCTTCCTCGATCACCGCTTCGCAGTTCGGATCGCAGCTGTGGTTGATCCAGCGCGCGTCGTTGCCGCTGCGGGTGGCATCGATGACCCAGTCGTCGTTGAGGGTGAACAGGAAGGTGTGGCCGCTGTCGACGTCGCCACCGCTGTCGTTGTCGACGTCGTCGTGGCTGCGCCGCTGCCCCTTGTATTCGATGACGCGCTCGCCCTTGGCAAGTGGCGCCACGGCGAACACGCCATTGCCGTGGATGGGCGATTTCCTGGCGACGATCTTGCGGGGCATGCGGCATTCCGGTTGGAGGTGGGGACTGGCGATTCTCGCCGATGGCGGCGTGCAGCCCAAGTCGTTTTTCACCCGTGACGCGGAAACGGGCCCGTGCCCGAAGTCACCGTGACTGTCGTAGGGGAGCATCAGGCGGCTGGCCTCGCCGGCGTGCGACCGGCGTTATCCAGCCAGTCACACATCCCAATGCGAGCCTTCCATGCAAGCCAGTTCCATCCGCCAGGCCCTCGTCGCCTTCCTGTTCCCGACCCTGTTCCTGCTCGGCGCCTGCCAGCCCGCGGTCACCGCCACCGCACCGCCCGATGCCGCGGCCACCGCCAGCGCTGCCGTCGACCTGGTCGCCCGCGGCGAATACCTGGTCCGCGTCGCCGGCTGCAACGACTGCCACACGCCGGGCTATGCGGAAAACCAGGGCCAGGTGCCAAAGGAAGTGTGGCTGACCGGCTCGGCGCCGCTGGGTTACAGCGGCCCCTGGGGCACCACCTACGCGACCAACCTGCGCCTGCGCATGCAGGAACTGAGCGAGGAACAGTGGCTGGAGTACAGCGCCCACCTGCGTGCGCGGCCGATCATGCCGGACTTCGCCCTGCGTGACATGACCGAGGAGGACCGCCGTGCCCTGTACCGCTTCATCCGCGGCATGGGCCCTGCCGGCGAACGCGCGCCTGACGCGCTGCCGCCCGGACAGACGCCGCCCCCGCCGGTGCTGGCCC
>NZ_PDWN01000037.1 GCF_010093205.1 Pseudoxanthomonas daejeonensis | reverse complement strand
GGGAAAAAAGTGAGTCAGGCTGTGAGTCATTGGGCGGCGTTGGGTCGCTCTGACTCACAGATGCCTGACTCACATGCTCACGGACACCAAGCTTCGCGCGCTGAAACCAAGAGCGACCTCTTTTCGGGTGGCTGACTCGAATGGTCTGTGCATTGAGGTGCGTCCGACCGGTGCAAAGGTGTGGCGCTACCGCTACCGCTATGCTGGCAAGCCAAGCGTGATAACCATTGACGAGTACCCCGGGATGTCGCTCATGCAGGCTCGCGCCGAGCGCGACAAGCTGCGCAGGCTGCTGAAGGGGGGCGCCAATCCGGCGCATGTCGCCCGGGTCGAGCGAGCCGTGCAGGCCGAGCGGACAAACAACACCTTTGGGGCCATCGGACTGGAGTTGTTGGCCAAACGAGCGAAGGAGGGGCTTAGCCCGGGATCGGTAAAGCGGGAGCGCCGCCTGATCGAAAAGGACCTGGCGTCCATTGCTGATATGCCAATCACAGATGTGAGCGCCCCCATTCTTT
>NZ_PDWN01000036.1 GCF_010093205.1 Pseudoxanthomonas daejeonensis | reverse complement strand
ACTGCCTTGGTCACCGGATTCCACATAGACGTTCCCCTGCACTTGGGAGAAGAACCTTTTTTCCTACAGACTCTCCCTTGCGGGAAGAACCGATTGACCCGGGATATTACCTAGCCCGAGATGGCCAGCTTTTCCTGCCGGTAGCGATGCACCGCGGCGAACCAAAGCAACACGGCCAGGGCCAGGCTGGCGGCCAGGTAGACGGCCCAGATCTGCGGTGCGATGTATTCGTTGCGGATCACCTTGAGCAGCAGCTGGTTCTGCGCCAGGAATGGCACCGCGAACTGCCACAGCTGGCTCTTCAGCGGATTGACCATCAGCGCGAAGGTCGGAATCATCGGCAGCAGCAGCAGCCAGGTCATATGGCTTTGCGCCTCCTTCATGCTCTTGGCCGACGCCGCCAGATAGGTCAGCAGCGAGGTGCCGATGAACAGCATCGGCAGCAGCACGAAAAGCATCTGCAGCATAGCCACGAAACTGACGTTGAGCTGCATGCCGATGACGCTGGCCAACTGCG
>NZ_PDWN01000035.1 GCF_010093205.1 Pseudoxanthomonas daejeonensis | reverse complement strand
GTGCCTGCCCGCGGCGATTGAGTGCCTGGGCGAGAAAGTTGAGTTGTTGCTCATTGACGACGCCAGTACAGAACAGGAAATCGGGAACCTTCTGAATCAGTATGGCGACTTCCCTTATGTCCATGTATACAGGAACGAAACCAATCTTGGCTACACACGTACAGTGAACCGTGGATTGTCACTGTGCGAAGGCAGGGATGTCGTACTGCTGAACAGCGACACGGTGGTAACAGGGCATTGGTTGAGTAGTCTCAGATACTGCGCCTACGCATTTGGAAAAGTGGCGACTGTCACTGCCCTCTCGAACAATGCTGGCGCCTTCTCGGCTCGAAAAAACACAAACAACCAGAACATAAAGTGAGGAACATATTCTGACAGGTACACGTCACACAAACGAGTTCCACTGTCAATATCTGAATACATCCCGGACGCCGTCACTTACCACAATACATGCCAGGCACGTCAGTTGAGATCTA
>NZ_PDWN01000034.1 GCF_010093205.1 Pseudoxanthomonas daejeonensis | reverse complement strand
TTACTCGCCTATGAGTACGTAGTTACATGTGTACGACCACCATATAATCAGTGATCTCCCAGCTATTGTCTTAGTCGACATCGTTGCTTCTGCTGCCAGTGGGCGCGAGCTCAGCCTGTTCACAGTCGGACGGTTGTTGCTGAACAGCTTTTTGTTTTGAAATCGCGTACTTCTTCGCCGCGACCGAAGTGGTCTCGCGCTGAGTCCATGCCGTGAACGAGGTCGCCAAGAAACAGAATCTGCTCGACCTCGATCGCGAGGGCCTGGAGCGCTTCTTCGCCGATACGCTCGGCGAACAGCGTTACCGCGCCCATCAGGTGATGAAGTGGATCCATCACCGTTATGTCACCGATTTCGATGCCATGACCGACCTCGGCAAGGCGCTGCGCGCGAAGCTGCAGCAACATGCCGAGGTCGTGGTTCCACAGATACAGTTCGAAAAGCCCTCCACCGACGGTACCCACAAGTGGTTGCTCGGCATGGACGGCAAGAACGCCATCGAAGCCGTATTC
>NZ_PDWN01000033.1 GCF_010093205.1 Pseudoxanthomonas daejeonensis | reverse complement strand
TGTTGTGTCTAGTTGGTGTAGTACTCCTCACTGTCATGTGCGGTATCTCTTCTGATAGATCATCGTGTATAATCATAATCACCGTTATGCTATATCTAGCTTCTGTCGGAGTGGTTTATTCATAGATTATGAGTGTTTTATAAATGTGTGGCTCTATGGATTCGCATTTGTTTGGTATTCTGTCCGTTGTTTTTTTTTTTTTGCGCTTCGATGATCGTTCCCCACTATTCGCGTTACGTGATCGACCTCAACCGTCCACCGGACGATGTGTCCCTGTATCCTGGGCAGAACACCACCGGCCTGTGTCCGCATGTGCAGTTCAGCGGCGAACCGGTCTATCGCGACGGTCAGGACCCCGACGAAGCCGAGGTGGCCGAACGCGTCGAGCGCTACTGGCGCCCGTACCACCGCGCGCTGGCGGGCGAACTGCAACGCATCCATGCGCAGCATGGCCGCGCCGGGCTGTGGGAAGGGCACTCCATCAAAGGCGTGGTGCCGTTCCTGTTCGAAGGCCGGCTGCCGGACCTCAATCTGGG
>NZ_PDWN01000032.1 GCF_010093205.1 Pseudoxanthomonas daejeonensis | reverse complement strand
CTATGAGGGCTACTACATGAAACCGCGTATGGATCGCGAGCTCATGGGCCAGTACTCCGGTGGCATCATCGCCTCGACCGGTTGCCCATCGGGTGAGGTGCAGACCCGGCTGCGCCTCGGCCAGTTTGAGGAAGCTTGCCAAGCTGCATCCGATTATCGGGACATCTTTGGCCGTGAAAACTATTTTTGTGAGTTAATGGAACACGGCGTCCCGACCGAAAAGAAGGTGAGGTCCGACCTGCTGAAGCTGGCCAAAAAACTAGACATTCCGTTGCTGGTCACCAACGACTCCCACTACGTCACTGAGGATCAGGCCGACGCCCACGACTCTTTGCTGTGTGTCGGTGTGGGCCGAAACAAAGACGATCCGAACCGGTTCCGGTTCAACGGTTCCGGCTACTACATCAAATCCTCGGAGCAGATGCGGGCGCTGTTCCCCAACCATCCGGAGGCCTGTGACAACACCTTGCTGCTGACCGGGATGATTGGTTCCTATGACGAGGTGTTCAAGTACGTCGACCGGATGCCGCAGTTCGATGTTCCTGAGGGGGAGACTCAGGAGTCCTGGCTGCGTAAGAAACTCCAGGAAGGACTTGACGAGAAATTCGGTCCGAACCCACCCAAAGAGGTCCTAGAG
>NZ_PDWN01000031.1 GCF_010093205.1 Pseudoxanthomonas daejeonensis | reverse complement strand
TCTGCTCGTTTCATAGAACTACTCACATCTGTATATGTCACAATTCGTCCTATGTACGTTTTTCAAATTATACACCTATTCTCAGTTCTTGTTCACACAAATCTAGTTCAATCTTTGTCTCATAAATCCTACTTTTCGTCTTTTTTGTTTGGCCTGTTTTCTATTGCTGGATACTATTCTCTAATGCCTTTTTTTTTTTTTCGGGCCGCGGCTTTCGTTTCGGTAGTAGGCTTCATTGATCGCACCGGGAAGTAAGGCGAGCGCATTGCGTCGAGGCCCGCGGCCACTGCGATGTGGTCCAGTTCGGCACGCAGCGCAGCGAGTTGCTCCAAAATCTGAAGCGACGCGCGCCTCGCTGGATCAATCCACGAGACGAGACCCGAATCGTGCAGGCGGTGATCAACTCGGGTGCTGAGGCCGTACAGGGCCTCAATGTCGGCGGCGAGGAGGTGATGGTCGAATCTGCTGTTCATACCCTGTTCTCGTGGAAATGGTCTCGGAAGGTGAAGCGGGTGAAGCGTGTTGAAGCGCGCATCCTTCTATTGCTACCTGCGCTTTCTCTCGTGCAACCCACAATGGAAAAGTGCGCGTGTCAGCGCGTGTCGGGGTCGCCGACATGGCGGACCCGGAGTCCGGCGTAACAGCGGACCTGACGACCCTGGCGCCGAGGCTGCGTTG
>NZ_PDWN01000030.1 GCF_010093205.1 Pseudoxanthomonas daejeonensis | reverse complement strand
CATAGGAGGTGTCCCATGAAGCGTCACAACCACAACCCGGCTTCCTTTTGAGATAACGAGCAAGCGCCGCAAAGGATTCCCGTCCGAGACCAACGTCAAGAAGGGGCGCAGATTCGTCCACGGAGACAAAGAACTTTGCGAAAAGCTTGGCCGCAACGATCCCTGCCCCTGCGGCTCTGGGAGGTCGTTTCAAGCGGTGCTGCCTGGTTTCAGGTAGCTTTTGATGGCATCAACCGCCATGACTACTTCCGTTAGGCGTCTCCGGCGCCACGCCCTGTGGAGGGTGTGGCGCTGTCGTGGCAAGGCAGACAATGATTAGGTCGAAATCAAAGGATACAGTCATGCGCATAGTCATTGGCACCGTCGCGATGCTGACCATTGTTATTGCGCTTGGCAGTGTTCTGGACCTGCATGTCACGGCCGCGGCGTCAACCGCCCATGCCTCGCCACAATTTGCCACCGCACTACTCGGCTTGCTTGCAGCCGCCTGCGGAGGATTTATCGCTCGTCAAAAAAAAAACAGAATAAATCAGTAGACTAGCCTCGCCTCCATATGCTCTATATGCACGAAACGCTCCTTAGTAGTCATATATCAATAATACACTCACATCTAATAATACACGCGATGTACGTCTAGCAGTGTTATGTCTGCGCAGTAGACTACACGCCGCTATATATCAATTGAGGTCTGAT
>NZ_PDWN01000002.1 GCF_010093205.1 Pseudoxanthomonas daejeonensis | reverse complement strand
TTTGACTGTCATATGACCCTCCGAGACCTATTCTTGTCTCTTCGTCGGCAGCGTCAGATGTGGTTAAGAGACAGGTGGGGGCGCTGTTCAACGGCGTGGGCGCGGCGCAGGGCCGCGAGATCCAGCGCGTGGCAGTGGAAGAGAGCCGGCTGGGCATCCCGGTGCTGCTGGCCGCCGACGTGATCCACGGCATGCGCACGGTGTTCCCGATTCCGCTGGGCGAAGCGGCCAGCTTCGAGCCGGCGCTGGCCGAACGCACTGCACGCGCCACCGCGGTGGAGGCGACCGCGGCCGGGCTGCACTGGACCTTCGCCCCGGCCGTGGACATCGCTCGCGACCAGCGCTGGGGCCGCGGCGCGGAAGGCGCGGGCGAGGACACCGTCCTGGGGTGCGCCTTCGCCGAAGCGCGCGTGCGCGGTTTCCAGGGTCCTGACCTGCGCGCGGCCGATTCGCTGCTGGCCACGCCCAAGCACTTCGCCGCCTACGGCGCAGTGGCGGCGGGCATGGACTACAACTACGTCGAAATTTCCGAGGGCACGCTGCAGGACGTGCACCTGCCTCCGTTCAAGGCCGCCTTCGATGCCGGCGCGCTGACGGTGATGACCGCCTTCAACGACATCAACGGCGTGCCGGCCAGCGCCAACCATGCGTTGCTGACCGGCCTGCTGCGCGGGCACTGGGACTTCCCGGGCCTGGTGGTGTCGGACTACACCGCCGACATGGAACTGATCGCGCACGGCTATGCCGAGGACGAGCGCGACGCCACGCGCCGGGCGTTCACCGCCGGCATGGACATGAGCATGCAGAGCGGCTTCTACGCCGCGCACCTGCCGGGGCTGGTCGAGTCGGGCGAGGTGCCGATGGCACTGCTGGACGCATCGGTGCGGCGGGTGTTGTCGCTGAAAGCGGCGATCGGCCTGCTCGATGATCCCTACCGCTCGCTGGATCCCTCCCGCGAGGACGACATCTCGCGGCTCGAGGCGCATGAAACACTGGCCCGCGATGCCGGAAGGCGTTCGATCGTGCTGCTGAAGAACGAGTCCGACGTCCTGCCGTTGCGACGCGATGCGCGCATCGCCCTGGTCGGGCCCTTCGCCCGCGACCGCGACAACATCGAAGGCTGCTGGACCCTGTTCGGCGACAAATCGCGCTACATCAGCCTGGAAGAGGGATTCCGCGCTGCCCTGCCGCACGCGGGATCGCTCGAGATCGTCGACGGCTGCGGTCTGGAATCGCCACTCGAAGGCGGCATCGAGGCTGCGGTAGCCGCGGCCCGGCGCGCCGAGGTCGTGGTGCTGGCCCTGGGCGAGCCGCAGCGTTACAGCGGCGAAGCGCAGTCGCGCACCCGGATCGTGCTGCCGGCCGCGCAACAGGTGCTGGCCGAAGCGGTGTCCGCGACCGGTACGCCGGTGGTGGTCCTGCTGCGCAACGGCCGCGCGCTCGCGCTGGAAGGTGCGGTGCGCGATGCCCGGGCGATCGTGGTGACCTGGTTCCTCGGCAGCCAGACCGGGCATGCCGTGGCCGACGTGGTGTTCGGCGACTACAGCCCTTCAGGACGCCTGCCGGTGAGCTTCCCGCACGATTCCGGGCAGCAGCCGTTCTTCTACAACCACCCGCGTACCGGTCGTCCGGAAACGCCGGAGATGTCGGAGTTCAAGGCGCGCTGGCGCGAACATCCGAACACCGCGCTGTATCCCTTCGGCCATGGCCTGGGCTACGGGCGTATCGAATACGGCGCCACCACGGTGGACATGGCGAAGCTGCCGGTATCCGACGTGCTCACGGTGCGGGCGACGCTGCGCAACCACGGCACGCGCGCGGTCGAAGAAGTCGTACAGCTGTACGTGCACGACCGGGTTGCCAGCCGGGTGCGGCCGGTGCGCGAACTGAAGGGCTTCCGCAAGCTGATGCTGCAACCCGGCGAAAGCCAGGAAGTGGTCTTCCGGCTGGCACCCGCGCAGCTCGCGTTCACCCGCGCCGATGGCACGCACGGGTCGGAGCCGGGTGGGTTCGACGTCTGGATCGCGCCGTCGGCGATGGCCGGTGTCCCGGCCAGGTTCGAACTGCTGCCGCGCTGAACCGCCGCGGGCTTCGGCCGGCGAAGCGGATATCGATGAGATCCACAGGGAATGCTCCTCGGTGATCACGTCGCCGGCGGAAGCCTGCTTCCGTAAGTCATGTCTGTCGCAGGCCACGGAGCCGCGCTTGCGCGCCCAACCGCCTCAGGTTCCGCGCGGCTCGCTCCGCTGCCAGGCCCGCAACGCCGCCTGCCGCGCGCGATTCCAGTCCAGTCGCGACAGGCCCTTGCTGGTCTCCCATTCGCGTTGCATGTCGGCTTCCAGGCTGCTGAAGTCGCGCCCGGGATGCTGGTGGCGCGCACCATAGCCGAGGCGATAGGCGGGGTCGTAGTCGTCGTAGCTGTCGCCCTCGAGGAAATACGGCTCGCGGGTGAACTGCTGGTTCCAGTAGCCGGAATCCGGGAACGGCTCGACCGGGGCGCGTCCGGGGATCTGGTATCCGGGCTGTGAGCTCATGGTGGTTCTCCTGTGTCAGTGGAGAAATCACCGTAGCGATGGCGCGGTTAACCCCATCGGGCGAACGCGTGAGCCCGAAGTTATGCGCGCGCGTGCGTTCACGGTCCGTGCGCCAGGCTGTCAGCTGACCGCCGTGGCCGCTTCGTAGGGAAGTGGCGAGGCGCCTGCCCGCAGGACGGCTGCCTCGGCGCGATGCAGGGCGTCGTCCTCGGCATCGATGACCAGCAGGATCTGCCCGGTCTCGATCGTTTCCTCGAACTGGCGACGGACCGGATCGGGCACGCTGGCGCCGACCAGTGCGGACGACCAGCTGCCGACCAGTGCGCCCACCGCAGCCATCACTCCGGCGCCGGCCAGGGTGATTCCCAGCGGCGGAACCGCGACCGCGACCAGGCCCGCGACCAGTCCCACGGCGCCGCCGCCCGCGGCGCCCCGCAACGCAGCCGGCACGATATCGGTGTGTGCTTCGCGCAGCTCGTCGGGGACCGCGTCCATCTCGATGTCCGAGCGGGCGATCAGCGAAAGCGAGTCGGGCTCGATGCCGGTGTCGCGCGCCGCCGCGAGCGCGGCGTGCGCGGCCGCCAGGTTGGGCGTGGCGTAGATGCGTCGGGTCTTCATCGCGCGCTCCAGCGGCCTGCGGCCGTCACTGTGGGGCGGCCACTGTCCTGCGCGCGCGGTGATCCGGACGTGAGCGCAGCGCGGGGGGATTCAGGCGCGGGCGGACACCGGGTTGCCCAGCTGCGGAGGATCAGGCGGCGGTCGGCGGATCGGTCGCTTCCGGGCTGCGCCGGGCCACGATCGCGGTCGCGGTGAGGTCGCCGGTGACGTTGCCGGTGGTGGCGAACACGTCGGGGATGGTGTCCACCGCCAGCAGCAGGCCCAGCGGTTCCACCGGCAGGCCCATCGACTGGGTCACCGGCATGACCGTCGCCATGAAGCTGACCTGCCCGGGAAGGCCGACCGAACCCAGGCTGATCACCACCGACAGCGCGGCGCCGGCGGCCAGCTGCACCGCGCTCAGTTCGATGCCGTAGGCCCAGGCCACGAACGAGGCGGCGACCATGTACTGGATCGGGCTGGTGATGCGGAACAGGGTCACTGCCATCGGCAGGACCAGCGCGGCGACCGCGCGCGGCAGGCCCAGGCGCTCGCGCGCGCTCTCCAGCATCGCCGGCAGCGAGGCGAGCGAGGACTGGGTACTGGCGGCCACCACCTGCGCCGGCAGGATGCCGCTGGCGAACGCGGCCGGCGAACGGCGCGCGAACACCGCGATCAGGGCGTAGCAGATCGCGATCGCGCCGAGGTACATCGCGCACTGCAGGATGATGTAGCCGGCGAGCGCGCCGACCACGCCCAGCCCCGCCTGCGCGCATACCGCCAGCATCAGCGCGAACACGCCCACCGGCGCGGCCAGGAGGACCCAGTGCACGATCACGATCATCGTGTCGGCGATGCCCTGGCACAGGCCGATCACCTGCGCGCGGCGCTCGCCGTCGACGCGGGTGAGGGCGAATCCGAAGAACAGCGCGAACACCACCAGCGGCAGCATCGCGCCTTGCGCGGCGGCCATGATCGCGTTCGACGGGATGACATTGCCGATCCACTGCGCCAGCGTCGGCGCGGCACCGGTCTCGGCCACGGTGGCCGAAGCCTGCAGCGTGGCGGTGAGCGCGTCGCTGCGCGGTACCAGCGACAGCAGCGCCGGCGCGACCAGCGCCGCGTAGCCGGCGAAGAACGAAAGCATCGCGATGAACACGACCATCGCCCGCCGTGCCACGCGCCCGGACGCGGCGGCGTCGGATGCGGTCGCCACGCCGAGGATCACCAGCGCCAGCACCAGCGGGACCACGGTCATCTGCAAGGCGCTCAGCCACAGCTTGCCGATCGGCTGGGCGATGCCGGCGGTGGTGGCCGCCGCATCGGGATTCCAGTGCGCCAGCGCCAGGCCGACGATCGCGCCGGCGACCAGGGCCAGCAGTACGCGCGCGGTCGCGCCGGGCCACCTCATCGGACCGGCTCCGCGCCGTTCGACGTGGCTGGCAATGCCGGCCAGTGCCAGCGTTCGGCCAGGCGCTCGTACTGCGCATCGGGCAGCAGGACGAAACGGGGCGCCTTGTCGGCGTCCAGCCACTCCAGCATCGCTTCCATGTCGGCGTCGGCCATCGCGGTGCAGCCGGCGGTGGGCTCGCCGGGTGTGCGCCACAGGTGGGCGAAGATGCAGCTGCCGCCCTGCGGCACGTTGTCGGGGTTGTGCCCGATCACGAAGCCCAGGCGGTAACGCGGATCGCCGCTCTTGTGCAGGTCCAGCCGCATCGGTTCGGTGGACCCCTGCACGGCCGCCTCGCCGACCTGGCGTGCATCGACGATCCGGTTGTAGTGGGGTGAGGCGGGGACGTCCATGCACCAGCTGCTGCCTTCCATCGCCTGGTAGGGCAGTCCGGTGGCGACGTCGCCCGCGTAGCCGAAGGCGGTGCCCAGGGTGAACACGCCGGCCGGGCTGCGTCCGTCACCTTCGCGCTTGCGCGGACCGTCGTCCTCGTCGGCCCCGGCATGCAGGCCGGTACCCCAGGCGCTGCCGGCGCGGCCGATGCTTACGTCGAAGGACGCCACTTCTTGCCAGGCCGCCTGGTCGCTGGAGCGTTCGAAGCGGCGCAGCGTTCCTTCGTTGTCGTCCCAGTCGCCGGTGGTGACCAGGACCAGCTGCTGCGCGCCGCGCAGCGGGTCCGGCGTCGCCGCACCGGTGGACTCCCCGGCCAGGGCGGCGATGGCGCAGGCCAGCCCGAGCGTGGCCAGCAAGGGCCAGGCGAAGCGGGAAATGCGGGGTGGCGCGTCGTGCGTCGCGGGCATTCGGGTCTCGCGGGAGCGTTCGGGTCAGGTATCGAGCAGGTGCCGGATGCGCTCGAGGTTGATGCCGAGCTGGCGGTGCCGGTCCGGGTTGGCCTGGCACAGCAGCACGAACAGGAAGTCGAGCAGGTACTGCAGCGAGGAACGGTACAGCAAGGCTTCCACGTGCGGCGAGGGATCGTGCGCCGAGACGACCAGCGCGGCATCGGCGTGGGCGCGCAGCGGGTTGGCGGTGTGCCGGGTGATCGAGATCACCTTGCCCTCGCAGGCCTGGAACTGGCGGCTGATCTGCGACAGCGGCGGCAGCTGGCCGTACTCGGAGAACAGCAGCAGCACGTCGCCCGGGCCGGCCGCCGACAGGTTGGCCATCATCAGGATCGGATCGTTGTGGTGCACGGTGAGCACGCCCAGCAGGGACAGGCGCATGCCGAACTCGCGTGCGAACAGGCCGTCGTCGCCCAGGCCGCAGACGAACACCTTGCCGGCGCCATCGACCAGTCCGACGATCCGCTCGATGCCTTCGCGCGGATTGAGCAGGCGCGTCTCTTCCTCGGCGGCGGCCTTGCTGCGGCGCAGGGCCTCTTCCAGCCGGGTGTACTCGTCGCCATCGCTGGCCGGGGTCGCCAGCGCCGGTGCGTCGGCGCCGTTGCGCGCCACCGCCTGGACGATGCTGAACTTCAGGTCGGGGTAGCCGCGGAAGCCGAACTTCTGGCTGAACTTGACCACGCTGGACTGGCTGATCCCCAGCGCGCTGGCCAGCTGCTGCGAGGAGTAGTCGCGCAGCAGGTGGGCGTTTTCGAGTATGAAATCGGCGATGCGGCGTTCGATCGCCGACATGTGGTCACGCTCGGAGCGGATTTTCACCAGCGGCGGCATGGGTGCGATCTTCATCCGGGCGGGGCGCACCTGGCAACCGGCGCGGGTCAGCGCGCCAGCATCTCCAGGCCACGGATCTCGCGGATCCCCAGCCCGGGCGCGTCGGTGATGGTGATTTCCGACTCGTTGAAGATCACCCCGCCCTCGACCGGGTTGAACTGGCCCAGCGACGGGCCGTCCAGGTCGACCTTGGTGATGGTGTCGGCCTTGGCCACGGCCAGGTGCACGGCGGCGGCCACCGAGATGGCCGACTCGATCATGCAGCCGATCATGCACTGCACGCCGTACAGCGAGGCGATGTCGGCGATCCGGATCGCGTTGGACAGGCCGCCGGTCTTCATCAGCTTGATGTTGATGATGTCCGCGGCGCGGCGCTCGATCAGGTCGAACACCTGGGCCGGGCCGAACACGCTCTCGTCGGCCATGACCGGCGTATGCACGCGCTCGGTGACGTACTTGAGTCCCTCGATGTCGGCGGCCTTGACCGGCTGTTCGAGCAGTTCGAGCAGCACGCCCGCCTGTTCCAGCGCATGCATGGCGAAGACGGCCTGCTTCGGCGTCCAGCCCTGGTTGGCATCCAGGCGCAGCAGGGCGCGCCCTTCGACCGCGGCATGGATCGCCTTGACCCGCTCGATGTCCAGGCCGATGTCCTTGCCGACCTTGATCTTGAGCGAGTCGAAGCCGCGTTCGACCGCGGCGATCGAATCGGCCACCATCTTGTCGATGTGGTCGACGCTAATCGTGATGTCGGTGGTGATCACCGGGTCGCCGCCGCCGAGCATCTTGTAAAGCGGTGCGCCGTAGAGCTGGGCCCACAGGTCGTAGACGGCGATCTCCACGGCCGCCTTGGCGCTGGTGTTGCGCTCCATCGAACCCTGGATCAGCCCGCAGATGTGGTTGAGGTTGGCGATTTCCTGGCCGATCAGGCGCGGCTTGATGAAGCGCTCGATCGCTTCGATGATCGAGCCGTGGGTGTCGCCGGTGATCACCGCGGTGGCCGGCGCCTCGCCATGGCCGGTATGGCCGGTGTCGGTGCGCACCAGCACCACGATGTCCTCGACCGTGTCGACGGTACGCAGCGCGGTCTTGAACGGGGTCTTCAGCGGCACGCGCAGCATGCCGAGTTCGATGTCCGTGATCTTCATGGGGTGGCTCGCGGCCGGATCCTCTGGATGCTGGTGATGCGGTCGACGTAGGTTTCGGTCTCGCCGAACAGCATCGGCTCGAGCGGGGTGACCGATACGCCATTGAGCCCGGCGCGCACGCGGGTGCCATCGGCACCGCGCCAGCTGCCGCCGTTGGTGTCGTGGATCATGAAGGCCAGTCCGCGCTGGTGGCCCAGGGCCATCATCACGTGGCCCGGGATGTAGACCAGGTCGCCGATCTGGAGGTCGCGGACGGCGGCCATGCGCTGGTCGCGGCTGTCGCCGGCGTCGAAGGCGACCCGGTCCAGCGCCGGGCTGGTCGCCTGGTCGCGGGTATTGCGCGGGACCAGGACGCCGAAGCTGCGGTAGACCTCCGAGACGAAGCCGCTGCAGTCGCGGGCGTCGTAGCTGTGGCCCCAGCCGTAGCGCTCGCCGAGGAACTTGAACGACTGGCGGACCAGGTTGGCGGCCGTCAGCGGCAGGTAGTCGTCGGATACGTCGGCCGAGCGCGGGATCAGCGCAGGCACCAGCGCCAGGCGGCCGTCGGCTTCGCGGACCGGCAGGTCGACGACATGCGAGGCATAGGGATGCTGGCCGTTGACCGCCTGCATCGGCGGCCAGTCCGCGCGCAGCGGCAGGCGCACGCCCATGTCCAGCTGCAGCGCCGACACGCGCGGCTCCTCGGGCGTGTAGGTGGTGCGTACGGTGGCGCCGGTGACGACCACATAGGGCGCGCGCTGCGCATAGCCCAGGACGGTGCCGCGGTCGCCCACCGCCACGTGCGCCGCTTCGATCCAGGCGGCGTAGCGCTCGCTGGCGACGAACAGCCACTGGCCGTCGCGGCTGCGGTGCAGCACCGCGACCGCATCGCCGGGGAACAGTGCCGACTCCTGGAAGCGGTCGATGTCGGTGTCGCCGGCGCTGCTGAACGCACGCAGGCGGGTGGGGAAGGCGCGCAGCGCGGCGCGGTGCACGACCAGGCCGTAGCGCAGCGGCTGCGTGGCCGGGATCGCCTCCAGCGCAAGCGCGCGCTGCAGTGCATCAAGTTCCTTCTTCGCGACCGGCTTGCCGTGCACGTCGAACAGCGCGCGGGTCGGCGGCGCGGAGAGCGCCTCGACCTGGCTGCGCACGAGGGCACGCGGCAGCGGGTCGGGCAGGGCGGCGATGTCGTGGATCGACTTGTCTTCGGCGCGCATGCGCGCGTTCTGCGCGGCGATGCCGGCACGGTCCAGGATCACCCGGTCAGGGGCAGGCAACTGTGCGAGCCAGTGCTCCGGCAGCAGGTCGGCCTGGCGCACCTCGATGACCGAGGTCGGCGCATCGCCATCGGACGCGAACGCCGGCAGCGCCGGCATCGCCAGCGCAAGCAGCGATGCCGCCCACCAGGCGGCTGCCCGGCGGCGGTGGGCCGTACGGGATGGAGCGATCGGTAGTGCGTTCACGGCGTTCATGGTCGCCGGTCCTCCCCAGCAGGCATGGCGAAGAATAGTTATTCCGAATATTCGCGGCGTCAAGAATAAATTATTGACCCGCTGCCGGGCGCGTGTTACATCAGCGTTACCACCGCACCCGGGAAGTGTCGTTGTGGATGTCCGCAGTTGCCAGCCTCCAGTACTTCGCCTGCCGCCGCGCCTTGCATGTCCGGGCCGGCGTGTCGCGTGGTCGGCGCTCTGCCTGTTCGCGATGGGCATGGCGGCCACCGCGCACGCGGGCACGAAGGCGGCTGACGCCGTGGACGCGGTGACCTCGAAGGTCGACCGGGGCGACTTCGGTGGTGCGGAATCCGCGATCGCCACCGCGCTGGCCGCCGCTGACCTGACCGTCGAACAGCAGCAGGCCTTGCGGTTCGAGCGCGAGCGCATGCGTCGCATCCACCTGGATTTCACCCTGGATCGCGCCGCGGCCCTGGCACAGGTGCGCAAATCCATCCCCGACCTGCGCGACGCCGAATTCGATGCCTGGGATCGCGCCGGCCTGGTCGAGCGCATGGATATCGACGGCCAGCCGCGCTATTTCAAGCGCGCGGTCTCCAACCTGTACCGGCTGAGTCCTGACGCCGCCGCGCGCCGCGCGCCGCCGGTGAAGCCTTTCAGCGAAGGCCCGAACGAACAGCTCAACGCGCATCACGCCGAGGTCGTCGCTGCGGCCAGGGACGGCGCCACCAGCGTGGCGCCGCGCCGCCTGCGGGTGACCCAGTCGCTGGTGGTCGACGCCGATGCGGTACCGGCCGGCGAGACCGTGCGCGCCTGGATCCCGTATCCGCGCGCGATCGAAGGACAGCAACAGGACATCGGCCTGCTCGGTACCGTGCCGGCCGGTGGCCAGGTCGCGCCGGCCGACACGCTGCAGCGCACCGCCTACATGGAGCGCAGCGCCGTCGCCGGCCAGCCCACCGAATTCTCGGTCAGCTACGAGCTGACCGTGTACGGCCGCCATTTCGCCATCGACCCGCAGCGCGTGCGGGCCACGCCCGATGACCCGGCGCTGGCGCCGTACCTGCGCGAGCAGGCGCCGCACATCGTGTTCAGCCCTGAACTGCGCGCGTTCTCGGCCAAGGTCGTCGGCGAGGAGACCAACCCGTACCGGGTCTCGCGCAAGCTGTTCGAAGCGGTGGACCGGATCCCGTGGGCCGGCGCGCGCGAGTACTCGACGATCACCAACATCAGCGACTACGCGCTGCACGCCGGCCACGCCGACTGCGGCCAGCAGACCCTGCTGCTGATGGCCTTGCTGCGGCTCAACGGCATCCCGGCGCGCTGGCAGTCCGGCTGGGTCTACTCGGACGACGCCGTCGGCTACGACAACATGCACGACTGGGGCTGGCTGTACCTGGCCCCCTACGGCTGGGTGCCGATGGACGTGACCACCGGCCAGCTCGCCAGCGACGACCCGGCGCTGCGCTGGTTCTACCTGGGCGGCCTGGACGCGTACCGGATCGCCTTCAACGACGATTATTCGCGGGACTTCGTTCCGGCCAAGCAGCACTTCCGCTCGGAGACCGTGGATTCACAGCGCGGCGAAGCGGAATGGCGTGGCGGGAACCTCTATTTCGACCAATGGGACTACCGGTTCGAATGGCAGATGCTGCCAACAGGCAATGACGCCACCAGCGCGGGCGATAACGACAACAACACCACTGTGGGAGAGACACGGGGATGAACAGCAGGACTTTCAGGAAGGCAGCGCTCTGCGTGGCGCTGGGTGCATGTATCGGCGCGATGGCGCCGTTGGCCATGGCACAGAGCGCCACCGGTGCGGTCGCCGGTCGCGCGAGCGCCGGTGACCAGATCACCCTCACCAACACGGCCACGGGCGCGACCCGCACGGTCACGGTAGGGACGAACGGAAGCTATCGACTGGCCCAGCTTCCGGTGGGCGACTACCGCCTGCAGGTGGTTCGTGATGGCCAGCCGGTGGGCGAGGGAGTCACGGTCAACGTCGCCCTGGGCGGCACCACCGGCGTCAACCTGGGTGCCGAGGGCGGCCTGGTCAACCTCGACACGATCGAGGTCGTCGGTTCGCGCGTGATCAATCGCGTGGACGTGTTCTCCACCGAGGTCGCGACCAACATCAACCGCGAGGAGCTGGCGCGCCTGCCGGTCGAACAGAGCCTGTCGGCAGTGGCGATGCTGGCCCCCGGCGTGGTGGGAGGCAACTCGTCGTTCGGTGGCATGTCCTTTGGCGGCTCCTCGGTCGCCGAGAACTCGGTGTTCATTAACGGCCTGAACGTCACCGACTTCTACCGCCGCCAGTCCTTCTCGACCGCGCCGTTCGCCTTCTTCGAGGAGTTCCAGGTCAAGACCGGTGGCTACTCGGTCGAGTTCGGCCGCAGCACCGGCGGCGTCATCAACGCGGTGACGCGCTCGGGCAGCAACGAGCTGCGGGGTGGCCTGGAGTTCACGTTCGAACCCTCGGCCTTGGCATCCACCAAGGAAGACCACTATTTCAACGCGGTCGATGGCGACGGCGTGCCCGTCTCAGCCACCTACCGCGGCAGCCACGACCGCGCGAGCTTCATCAAGGCCAACGCCTGGGCGTCCGGTCCTCTGATCAAGGACCGCCTGTTCCTGTTCGCGATGTACGAGCAGCGGCAGAACGACGCCGGCTTCACCAACTCCGCCGGCAGCAGCTGGTCCGATGGCGAATCCAGCGACGGCTTCTGGGGCGCGAAGCTGGACTGGAACATCAACGACGACCACCGTCTTGAGCTGCTCGCCTTCTCCGACGAGGCCGAAACCAACACCGCCGTCCAGACCTACGACTTCGCCACTCGCCAGAAGGGCGTCCTCACCGGCGAGACCACCTCGCAGTCCGGCGGCACCAACGGTTCGGCGACCTACATTGGCCGTTTCGGCGAGAACTTCACCGCCAAGGCCATGTACGGCATCAACCGCACCCGCGGCCTGGCGTTCTCCCCGGCCGACGAGCTGTGCTCGCAGGTTCTGGTCGACAGCACCTACAACGCGCGCTGGGTCGCGATGGGCCGGCCGGCGGTCAGCTGCCACCCGAGCACTTCGAGTTCGGTGGTGGACCACCACGACGAGCGTAAGGTCGGGCGACTGGACTTCGAGTGGGCGCTCGGCGACCACCTCTTGCGCTTCGGCGTCGACAGCGAGGAGATGACCACCGACCGCACCACGCGCTATCCGGGCGAGCCCATGATGCGCTACACGGTGTTCGGTGCCACGCCCGGGGCGATCCTGGACAACGGTGCCACCGTCCCGGCCGGCGTCGACGCCATCGTGATGGGTCGCCGGCGCATCGACGGCGGCGTGTTCGAGACCACCGCGAATGCGTACTACCTCGAGGACATCTGGAACGTGACGCCCAGCCTGGTGCTGAACCTGGGGCTGCGCGTGGACAACTTCGACAACAAGACGGCCTCGGGCGAAAGCTTCATCAAGATGGACAACCTGGTGTCGCCGCGCGTCGGCTTCTCTTGGGACATGAAGGATGATGGCACCACCAAGGTATTCGGCAATCTGGGCCGCTACTACCTGCCGGTCACCAACATCATCAACTACAACTTCGCCGGCGGCCTGATCGACGAGCGCACCTTCTATGCGCTCAGTGGCTGGAATCCTTCCACCAACCCGATCACCGGTGCCAGCTACATGCAGCCGGTGCTGGGCGCGCAGATCGGCCCGGTGGACGATTCCTTCAACCTGCCGGTGGACGACCTGAGGCAGAGCGTGGATCGCGACATGGATGCGGTGTACCAGGACGAGCTGATCCTTGGCTTCCAGCAGATGATCAACCAGGCATGGTCGTGGGGCGTCAACGCCACCTACCGGCGGATGCCCAATGCGATGGACGACATCCGCATCAACCACACGCCGTGCGGGCCGACCTCCACGCTTTGGCCGATCGGAAACCCGGGTGATCCGCTGACCATCTGGGGTACCACCGCCATGGGCTGCGCCCAGGACGGATGGATCACCATCGATACCTCAAGCGATGGCTACATCAAGGGCGGCAGTGGTGAGGTAATCGGCTATTCCGATCCCAAGCGCACCTATACCGCGGTCGAGTTCCAGATCGATCGGGCGTGGGACGACAAGTGGGCGTTCAACGCGTCGTATCTGTGGTCCAAGTCGGAGGGCAATCACGAGGGCCCGGTGAACTCGGACACCAACTACGGAGACACCGGCATGGTCCAGCACTGGGACCACCCGGCCAACAACGAGGATTACGGCCCGCTGTTCAACGATCGCCGCCACCAGATCAAGTTGCGCGGCGCCTACAAGCTCAACGAGATGTGGTCGTTCGGATCGACCCTGACCGCCCAGTCCGGCGGCCCGATCACCGCGCTGGGCGTGGCGTGGCCCAACGACAGCCTGGGTGCGGCGAGCTTCGTGACCGAGGGCTCCGGCGGCGGCTCGTTCTGGCATTGCGTGCAGAACTGCTCGGGCAACTGGAGCCAGCGGGTGTTCGAGTACTCCGGCCGCGGTGACTTCGGCCGCATGCCCTGGACCTACGACTGGGGTGCCAGCGTGACCTGGACCCTGCCGGCACCGGAAACCGACTTGAGGATCCGCTTCTCGGTCTACAACCTGCTCAACGAGCAGGAAGTGATCAATCAGCGGGCTCGTTACGAAAAGGGTCCGGGCGTCACCCGCGGATTGTTCGGCACCGGCACGCGCTGGCAGTCGCCGCGCTATGCGCAGCTGGTGTTGACCTGGAACTTCTGACCTGACGCCGCATCGTGCGTCGCGCGCACGGGCCTCGGCCCGGCGCGCGGCGCACGGTTCCGGCCGGGGGAGCCTGACCATGCGTTGTACCCTCCCATTGGCGGCCGCCCTGTCGGCCGCATTTCTTTTGGCGCCCGTGAACGCGGACGCCGCTGGGCCAGACGACCGCACCCGGGTCGCCCGCGCCGTCGACGACGCCGTGCAGCGCTATGGACTGCCGGGGATCGCGGTGGGCGTGATCGAGGATGGCCGGATCGTCGCCATCGAGACACGCGGCGAACTGGCCGCCGGCAGCGGGCAGGCCGTCGCTCCCGACACGCTTTTCAAGATCGCGTCCAACACCAAGGCGATGACCGCCGGCGTGCTGGCGCGGCTGGTCGACCAGGGCAAGCTGCGCTGGGACGACCCGGTGACGAAGCACCTGCCGCAGTTCCGGATGCACGACCCGTGGGTCACCGCGAACATGCAGGTGCGCGACCTGCTGGTCCACAACAGCGGCCTGGGCCTGGGCGCGGGCGACCTGATGCTGTGGCCGGAACCCAACAGCTTCACCCGCGCCGATATCATCACCGGCCTGCAGCATCTCAAGCCGGTAACCAGTTTCCGTTCCGGCTATGCGTACGACAACCTGCTGTACGTGGTCGCAGGCGAAGTCGCCGCGGCGGCCGCGGGCATGCCGTTCGACGAGGTGGTCCGGCGCGAACTGTTCGAGCCGCTCGACATGGACGGTTGCCGCGTCGGCCAATGGCGCCTGGACGAGGCCGGCAGCGTCGCCCAGCCACATCGCCGCGTGGACGGGCGCAATGTCCCCGTGCGCGAGGACGGCGAGGTCGTACCCGACATCACCTCGATGGCCGCAGGCGGTATCCGCTGCGGCGTGGACGACATGCTCAAGTGGGTCGGCATGTGGCTCGATCCCAAGCACCCCTGGCTGTCGCCGGCGCAACGCCGCGCGGTGTGGACCGCGCACATGCCGATGCCGGTGAGCGAGCGCATGCGCCAGTGGGACAACAGCCACTTCTCCGCCTATGGCTACGGCTGGCGACTGTCCGACGTGCAGGGCGAATGGAAGGTCGCGCACACCGGCACGCTGTCGGGCATGTACTCGTCGGTGATCCTGCTGCCTGATCGGCGCACCGGCATCGTGATGCTGATCAACGGCGAAGGCGAAGCCGCGCGCACCGCGCTGGGCCAGGTGCTGGTGGAGCAGGCCATCGGCGCGAATGCAGGCCACGACGTGGCCCACTACGCCACGCTGCTCGACCAGGAGCGTGCCGGTCGCGCGGCAGCGCAGCCGCTGCCCGATACCTCCGCGCGCCGTCCCGCAACCGCGGAAGAAGCTGCCGCGCTGGCCGGCGTCTGGCGCGACCCGTGGTTCGGCGAGGTGGAGATCTGCCCGCGTGCGGATGGAATCGCTTTTGCGTCGGCGCGTTCGCCGTTGATGCGCGGCCGGTTGATGCGGGTCGGCGCGCGCTGGCTGGTGGACTGGGACGACGACGGCGTCGATGCGGAGGCCTGGCTGCAGCCGCCTTCCCGCGACGCCGGCAAGGGCGCTACCCTGACCCTGTCCCACGTCGATCCGGATGCGGACTTCAGCTACGACTATGCCGATCTCGCCTTCACCCGCCAGCGTGACTGTCCCTGAGTTGCGGCGCCCGGCGCCGGATCCCCGTCGACGCGGGCTGCGCGCCGGTTGCCTGCTGGCACTGGCCTTCACCTCCATTCCCGCGCTGGCTGCGGTTCCGGTGCTGTCGCCTGCCGCCGATGCCGCGCAGGCCGGCATGGTCGAAATACGCGAAGCGGCCCCCGGCATCAGCGTGGAGATGCGCTACGCCGGGACCGACAATTTCACTGGCGCGGTGGTTCCGGGTTACGAAGCCGGCCACTGCTACCTGCTGCAGCCGGTCGCCGAAGCCCTGGCCCGCGTGCAGGCGACGCTGCACGCCGAGGGACTGGGCCTGCGTATCTATGACTGCTACCGCCCCGCGCATTCGGTGACCAGCTTCATGCGCTGGATCGACGCCCCCGACGATCCCGCACTGAAGGCGCGCTGGTATCCGAACGTGGACAAGTCCGCGTTGACCCAGGGCTATATCGGCAAGACCTCCGGGCACAGCCGCGGGGCCACGGTGGACCTGACCCTGGAACGCTGCGACGCCGCGGGCTGCACCCCACTGGACATGGGCACGCCTTACGACTTCTTCGATCCGGCCGCGCATACGGATGCGGCAGGCACGACCAGCGCGCAGCGCGCCGACCGCCATCGCCTGCGCGACGCGATGACGGCGGAGGGCTTTCGCAACCATCCGATGGAATGGTGGCATTACACCCTGCAGCCGGAGCCCGATCCGGGCACCGCCTACGACTTCCCGGTGCGCTGATGACGCGCTGGCGGGAGCTGCGGTGTCCCTACTGCGGCGAGCGCATCGACGTGGCGGTCGACGACAGCGCCGGCGACCAGGACTACATCGAGGACTGCCAGGTCTGCTGCCGGCCGATCGCGATCAGCGTCAGCGTGGACGGTCCGGAGGACGAGCCGCGCGTGGTGGCCCGGCGCGAGGACGAAGCCTGAGCCTGGGCCGGGTCGCGGGGGTTCGCATCCGCTGTCCGTTTAGACTGTCGCCTTCGATTCCTGGCGCAGACCGATGAACCTGTCATTGCATACCGGCCTGCTCGGCGCCCTTGAAGCGGGACTGATCGCCCTGGCGATCGGCGTGCTGGTGTACGCGCTGTGGGCCTGGGTGTGTCGCCGCGCCGGACTCACGATCGCCCATGCGGTGGGTTGGGGTGCGGCGATCTCGGTGGCTGTCGCAGCAGGCATCGACAGCTGGCACCTGTTCTACCTGGGCATCTCCAGGCTCGAGTCCCCGCTGTATGCGCGGCTGGCGCTGGCCGGTATCCACGATCCGGACTTCCTGGGCGTCCGCGTGCTGTTGCAGATCATCGGCGCGCTGACCGGAACGGTGCTGGGCTGGTGGTTGTTCAGCGGGCGTCTTGCCACGCATCACGCCGACCGCGGGAACTGAGTGCCACTGGAACCGGATACAGGTTCCGTTTGAACCGGCGGATAACTCCGTGCTGACGCATCGATAACTGTTGCGGTAACTGCATTCGTCGGCGATGTGGTTAAGAGCCTGTGCAAGCTCCGTGCGAGGCGCATCGATGGTTCATGCGCAGGGATGCAGGGTCGGTGTCGTGAACTGCCGCGGCGGAATGCAGCGTGCAACTCACCGACACTCCACCCCGCAGGAGCACACCATGAAGAACGCACGCCACCTCGTTACCGGCCTCCTCGTCCTGGGCATGGCGGCCACGCCGCTGGCCTTCGCGCAGGCCACGCCCACCACTGAGCGGGCACCGCCCACATCGCAGGAGCCGACCAGCGCGCCGCCAGCCACCGGCGCTGCCGAACAGCAGCCGGCACGATCCTCCGCCGCGGGGCAGGGCCTGAGCTGGGCCGACCTGGATGCCGATGGCAACGGCAACCTCAGCAAATCGGAATCGCAGCGTCACGCCGGCCTGAGCAACGTCTTCGCCCAGGCCGACGTCGACGGCAATGGCGAACTCACGGCCGACGAGTATCGAGGCTTCGTCCAGAAGCAGCAGAGCGAAGCGGCCAAGGAGTAACTACGGCGCTGCCGAACCGCCGCGACGCCTGCCTGGCGGTTGCACCGGGAGCGGGCCTTCGGGTCCGCTCCCGCCTTGTGCGGCACGCCAGCGCAGCGCTGCTATCCTGCCGCTCCGCTTGCCCACAAGGCCTCCCACATGCACGACATCCGCCTGGTCGGCTTCGACGGCGACGACACCCTCTGGCGCAGCGAGGACTACTACCGCACCGCCGAGAAGCAGTACGAAGAGATCATTGGCCGCTACATCGACCTGCACGACGCGCGCACGCTGCGCCACCTTCTCGAAGTCGAACGCCGCAACCTGAGGATTTTCGGCTACGGGGTGAAGGGCATGACCCTGTCGATGATCGAGGCGGCGATCGAGCTGACCGATGGCCGCATCGCCGCGCGCGACCTGCAGCAGGTCGTGGAGATCGGGCGCGCCACGCTCCAGCATCCGGTCGAACTGATCGAAGGCATCCGCGAGGCGGTGACGGCGATCGCCGCCGAACTGCCGGTGGTGCTGGTCACCAAGGGCGACCTGTTCCACCAGGAATCCAAGATCGCCAGCTCCGGCCTGGCCGACCTGTTCCCGCGCATCGAGATCGTCTCGGAGAAGGATCCGCCGACCTACGCGCGCGTGCTGGGCGAGTTCGGCATCGACGCCTCGCAGTTCATCATGGTCGGCAACTCGTTGCGCTCGGATATCGAGCCGGTGGTCAGGCTGGGAGGCTGGGGCGTGCATGTGCCCTACGCGCTGACCTGGGCGCACGAGGCCGAACATGGCCTGGCCGAGGCGCATCCACGCGTCCGATCGGTCGAATCGGCGGCGCATTTGCCGCAGGCCGTCCGCGAAATCGTGACGGCTGTGCGAAACGGCACCTGAATGTCGGCCGTGCCGTGATCCGCCGGTAACGTTTTCATGCGTCCGGGTTAAATCGCGGTTCACCACGAAAATCGCAACGTCATCGCAACGTCACCCACACAGGAGCGCTGCCATGAATGCCGTTATCTCCACCGCCCGCTCCAACCGCTCCGCCTGGATGCGCGGCGCTTTGCTGGCCGCCGCCCTCGCCGGTGCGGCCACCCTGCTGCCCGCGCGCCAGGCGCAGGCCGCCGACGTGCAGGTGCGCGTGCTGGTAGACGTCGCCGACCTCATCTTCCGCAGTGGTCGCCCGTACTACTACGACGAGGGCTATTACCAGCCGGTCGTGGTCGAGTACGACCGCTGGCGCCGGCCGGTCTACTACCGCTACGGCCCGCCGCCGCGTCCGGTCGTGGTCTATCGCCCCGCGCCGCCGCGCTACTACGCGCCCCCGCGCCACCACCACCACGCGCCGCCGCCGCAGTACCGCGTCAGCTACGACGATCGCCGCGGATATGACCGCCGCGACTACGACCGCCGCCACTACGACAACCGTGGCAAGGGCAAGAAGGGCCATGGCCACGACAAGCATCGCGGGCGCGGCTGGGACGACTGATCGCCCGGCTTGGCCGCTTCGCACTGGAAGAATCGACGGGCCGGTCCCGGTGAAGGGCCGGCTTCGTCGTATCTGGAAGCCTGGGGGCCTCGCCCGACCCGCCGGGGAAGAAGATGGCAGCAGCAGAGCCGACCTGACATCCGCGGTTCGCTGCGGCAGAATCGTCGCATGAACCGCGCGTGCGCCCTGCTAGGCCGTTGTTTGTGCATCCTCGTCGTCGTGCTGGCAGCCGACGCAGTTGCCGGGCCGACCGCACCCGCACCCGATGCGGGTGCGGCCGGTGCGCAGCGCGTCCACGCCACCGGTGATGCCTGGCTCGATGGCCGCCTGGCCGACATCGATCTTTACGCCGAGCGCTACCCGGACGCCTTCGCCGCCGAACTCGAGCGCTATGCCGGGGTGCCGCGCGCCTACGTGTCCGGCCTGCTCGCGCAGCCGGGATGGCACGGCGGCGACGCCTGGTTCGCCTGTTTCCTGGCCCACGCCACCGAAGCGACCTGCCGCAGTGTCGTGCGGGCGCGAACCCGCGCCGGCGCGGAGACGACGTGGGAGGCGGTGGCCGCGGAGTTCGATGCACGCCCGGGTTCGCCCGCTTATGGCCAGCTGCGTTTGTCGCTCGCCGACAGTTACCGGCGCTGGTCGCGCCCACTGCAACCGGACCCGGCGTTGACCCGCGCGCTGCGCAAGCGGGCCGAGGCCGAAACCAAGGCCGGACGTTAGCCGATCAGTTCGAAGCGGCGTGTTGCCGGACGCGCCTTGCAGGGCGTCACATGTCCTTGTCCCTGCAATGATGCGCACCGTTGCAGCGCCGAGGGCCTGAACACCGATTTCATCGCGGTTGGACACGCTGCCAACAGCGAAGGGCCTAGCGTGGCGCGTGCCCCGTTCCGTGGGCATACAGAAGATCTGGCCTTTGTGTCCCGATGGCTGCCATGGCATGGGTGCTCCGGCCTTTTCGAGGAGAGCGCCATGAAATCGAATCTGCTTGCTCTGGCCGTCATCGCACTGGGGACATCAGGCCTTGTCGGCTGCCAGCGGGATGACGACCGCCTGACCGGGGCCGAAAGAGCCGCCTCGACCCAGCCGGAACCGGCTCCTGCGGACTCCGCGGGCGACGCCGCGGGACCAGGTGCCGCCACGTCCGACGAAGGCGCGGCGTTGGCGGTGCTCAACGCCATCAACAGCCACGAGATCGCCGCCGGCCAGCAGGCGCTCGCCAAGGGCGTGAAGGGGGACGTCGCCGCCTACGCGCAGATGATGATCGACCAGCACGGCGAGAACAGGAGCAAGACGACTGCGCTGGGTCCGGACGAGAACGCGCCGGAAGCCGTGGCGCAGCGGAGCAAGGGCGAGCAGGAGCTGGCGGCGCTCGACCGCGTGGCCGGCGACGGCTATGCGAAGGCCTACGTCGACGCCATGGTGAAAGGGCATGCCGAAGCGCTCGACGTGCTCGATTCCAGGCTGATCCCGTCGGCCACGCGGCCGGAAGTGAAGGCGCACCTCGTAGTTGCCCGCGAGCACGTCGCCAACCACCTGAAACAGGCGGAAGCCTTGCGGGCGGCCACGGGCGGGTAGGTCGCAGTCGGGGTTCCCCGTGCGGGACGCGGCTGTCGTCCCGCTCACGGCTCGTCCCGCTTACGGCCCGCCCGCTCACGGTCCCTCGAGCAGCGCCTGCAGCCTGAGGGCGTTGGCCGTCGCGAAACCATGGGCGGTGTTGTCGAAGATCACCCAGGCTGGCCTGCGTGCATCGGGGAGGGCGCGCAGGGATGCGGCCAGGGCCTGCAGCTGTTCGTCGGAATACGCGCTGTAGTAGATCCGCGGCGCCCCGTGCCATCGCCAGTACGGCCATGCGGAGCGGGTATCCATCTCATGGTCGTTGTCGCCCACCCGAGGGTCCGCGTCGACCCGCCCGACGGCATGCAGGGCGAAAAGTTCGCTGGCGGCCGGCGAGAACCAGCTCAGGTTCCTGGCTTCGCACGCCAGCGGGGCATCGGTGCGACGACGGAACATGCGGAAGAAGGTCGATGCGGTGCGCATCTCGAACACCTGCCCCGGGGGCAGCTGAAGCAGGTAGCCCCCCAGCTTCGAACCCAGCGCCCCCGACTGCGCCAGGAACGCATCGAGCGCCGGGCCGCAGCGACGAAGCGCGAGTTCGTGCGAAATCTCCTTCGGCATCTTCACCGAGAAGCGGAAGCCGCGCGGGACGCTGGCCGCCCAGCGGGCATAGGTCGAAGGCTGGTGCGGACGATAGAACGAGGAGTTGATCTCCACCACGGAAAAGCGGGAGGCGTAGCGCGCCAGCACGCTTTCCCCATCGGCGAACCGGTCGCGGTACGGGGCCGGAATCGACCATCCCGCGCATCCCACGAGCACCTTGCGCATCGCAGCGTCGTCCCGGAGTCGGCAGTCGCGTCAGGGGTGGTCCAGCGAGGCCTGCAGCGCGGTCGCCAGCGCGGCATCGCCACTCACCAGCTCCGCCCATCGCAGTACCAGCCCCTTGCGATGACCCTTCCTGACCAGGCTGAGTTGCTCGGGATCCACGACCAGCGTGTACAGCTGGCCGCCGATCTCGAGCTCGCGCCGCAGGGGTTTGTCCAGAGGTGTCATGTCGTGCTCCGCGAGGATCCGTGCGCATGCGTGCCCTGCCTGCGACGCCGGAAGCTGATCCACTGCCCGGCCAGGGCAGTCAGCAGCAGGCAGCTGTTGGTCACGATGAAGACCCAGTTGCCCAGCAGCACCGCGTAGACCACGAACAGCGCCGAAGCGGTGGCCTGTCCGAGGAACAGCCAGGTCGAGACGCCTTCGCCGTCGCTGTTGCCGGCCTGCTTGACGATCTGCCGCACCAGGGTGGCGAGCAGGATGATGGAGGCGGCCCATCCGATGGCATCGATCATGGCGTTCGCGATGCAGTGTCTGGCTGCCCAGCCTGCCACGCGTGGCCGTGGTCGCGGCGTCAACAGGAGCGCGCCGGCTTCGCGTGCGTCATGGGGCGGGAAGGACGAGCCAGCGGCGGGAGGCTCCCGCGCGGCGTGCGGCTAGACCATCAACAGCACGATCACCGTGCCCCAGGTGGTGAGGAACACGTGCGCGATGGCGACCGATCCGGAGTAGCCGATCACCGCGATCGAGCTGCCGCTCTTCTCCTGCAAGGCGGCCAGTGCGGCGGTGAACGTCTGCGCGCCGGAGATCGCGCCCAGCAGCAGGATCGGATGGATCTTCAGGACCTTGCGGCCGAACCAGAGCCCGGCCAGCAAAGGCGCCATCGTCACCACCGCGCCGCCCAGCAGCAGGCCGATGCCCGACTCCTTCACCGCCGGGACGAAGTGCGGTCCGGCTCCAAGCCCGACCATCGCCACGAATCCGGCGAGGCCAAACGACTGCATGAACTTGACCGCGCTGTCGGGCACGCGGCCGAACAGCGGCCGCCGCGCGCGCAGGTGGCCGGTGACGATGCCCGCCAGCAGCGTGCCCACGCTGGTGCCGATGGTGACCTTGATGTCGCCCACCGGAACCGCGGCGAGCACGCCGAACAGGGCGCCGGCGAAGATCGCGAAGCCGACGGTGACGAAGTCGGTGGCGTCGGTGGGATGCAGGATCTCGCCCAGGCGCGCGGCGGCGCGCTGGACCGCGGGCTCGGGCCCGGTGAGCTGCACGACATCGCCCCGTTCCAGCGTGGTGCGCGTGCCGATCGGGATCTGCTGGCCGCGACGCATGATCCGGCCCAGGAACACCGCGCGCGCATCGTCGTCGGCGGCGATCTCCTCCAGCGGGCGGTCGATCCAGTCGGATCGGCTGACGAACACTTCGTGCACAGCCGTCGCCACGTCGAGCAGCGGCTGGTCGTCGATCTCGTCGGCGCGCTCGCCGACATAGGCGACCAGCACCTCGCGGCGGCCACTGATCGCGAGCAGGTCATCGGCCTCGATCAGCGTGTCCGACGTCGGCTCGACCAGTTCGCCCTGGCGCCTGATCCGGTGGATGAACAGGCGCATGCCTTCAGCGAGGCCCTCGGCCTGGGCGACGCTGCGACCGACGATCGCCGCGCTGGTACCCACCCGGTAGGCGCGGGTCTCGAACGGTTGCCAGGCCGATGCGACGCCGCTGCGCACGCGCACGATTCCGTACTGCGCCTCGAGTTCCAGCGCTTCCTTGGCCAGGTCCACGCGCAACAGCGCCGGACCGATCACGGTGCAGGTGAGGATCACCCCGAGCGCCCCGGTCACGTAGCACAGCGCGTCGGCTACGCCGATGTGCGCCTCGTACATCTGCCGGGTGGCCTCGTCCAGCGGCAGGGCGCGGATCGCCTCGGCCGCCGTGCCCATCGCCGGCGATTCGGTCAGTGCACCCGAGAGCATGCCCGCGGCCAGCCCCGGGTTGAGTCCCAGCGCGCTGGCGACCGCCCAGGCGGCCAGCAGGCCGACGACAGGCATGAACACGCCCAGCGCGGCGAAACGCCAGCCGTCGCCTTTCATCGCCGAGACGAACCGTGGACCGACCTCGTAGCCGATTCCGAACAGGAACAGCAGGAACACCACCGACTTGGCGGTGGACGAGACCGGCACCTCGAACAGGATGCCCAGCACCATGCCGGCCAGCAAGGAGCCGGTGACGCCGCCGAGGGTGAAGCCGAAGATCCTGCGCGCACCGACCCAGTAGCCGAGCGCCAGCGCCAGGTACACGCCCAGCTCCGGGTTGCGCGACAGCAGCGCGGTCATCCACTCCATGTGCGCCTCCCCGGCGTGGTCAGAGCGATGGCGGGTCGTAGAAGACCATGATGCGCAGGTCCTTCAGGTCGTCGCTGGCCGGATCGGCCTGCGAAACCTGGGCGTAGCGCAGGCGGACCATCAACCCCTTCAGCACGCCTTCCGACGCTTTCCACTGCACGTTGAAGTCGGCTTCCTCGCGCGCGTAGTCGGTCGGCGAAGCCGGGTCGCTTCCGTCCACGTACAGGGCGTAGACGCCCAGCCCCTTGACCGAGGCGAAGTCGTAGCCGGCGCGCACCATCCATGCCGACTCGCCATCGCGGTTGAAATCCTCCACCTGCACGCTGGTGTAGCCGGGGTAGCCGCTCCAGGGGTTCTGCATGTTGGCGTTGCCGCCGGCATCGGTGTAGGCCACGGTGAACAGCGCGCCGCCGTTGACCACTTCGGCCTTGGCGCCCCACTGGTTGGAGTCGAAGCTCCTTCCCTTGAGCAGCTGGTCGCCGTTGCTGGACTGGTCGCTGTACTGCAGGGCGGTGCGCAGCTTCCAGTCGTCGGACAGGGCGAAGGCGTACTTGGCCTCGGTGTAGAAGATGCCGATGATGTCGTCGCTGTAGTAGCCGATCGCACCGACAGAGAGGTCACCCAGCGCGTAGTTCGCACCTGCCGTATAGACGCCGCGCTCGACCCCGGCCGGCGCGCCGGCATCCTTGGCCATGGACACGAAGTCCTCGGAGGTGCGTTCCTTGATCTTGTCAACGTAGCCGCCGCCGACCCGCCATTCCCCGCTGTCCTTGTCGCCGTACAGGCCCTGCACAACGGCAGCCTGGAAGGTGTTGGGCGTCATCCGCGCGTCGTTCTTGTTGATGTACGGCGTGTCGAACGCGCGCCGGCCCAGGGTCAGGCGCGTGTCCTGGTTGAGCAGGAACTCGCCGTAGACCTCGCCCAGCACCGTGTAGCCCTCCTGCCCGGGGGCGAGCAGGCCGGTGCCGTCCTTGTCGTCGGGGCCGTACAGCCTCTGCGAGGTGTAGCCGGTGGCGCCGAACGCGAAGATCTCGCGGAAATAGCCGGTCTTCAGGCCGGCCGATCCGCCCAGCGCCCAGGCTTCCATCTCGCTGTTGTCGTACTTGTCGCGGTCCAGGTAGAAGGTGCGCGCCTGCACGTCGAACTTGGTGTCCTCGAAGGCCTTGCGCCGGGTTTCGCGGATCCATTCCTGGCGCGAGGGGCCGAAGCTCTGGTCCAGCGGTGTCTGGCCCTGCTCGACCGAGCTCGGCGCCAGGTCCATGTCGTCGAGCGCTTCGAGTTCCTCGCGGACCGGTTCCTGCGGCGCAGCCTGGGCGAATGCCAGGCCCGGTGCGGCCAGGCTGCCTGCAAGCAGGCAACCGGCCGTGGTGACGAGGAACGCCGATCCCCTGTGGCGCCGTTTCGGGCTCAGCCTGATGTCCATGTCGTTCTCCTCGTCTCGCAGCGCCTACTGCGAGAGCACCATCGCGAAGTAGCCGAACACCGTGTACAGCACGCCGGAGATGGCGTAGCCGACCGGGAAGCCGACCCATGGCACGCTGCTGTCGATCTCCTTGGATGCCTCGCGTGCCGGCCCGGAGTGCGAACGCGAACCCGCCACGCCGCCCATCAGCACCGCAGGATTGATCTTGAAGATGTGGTAACCGACCGCCCAGGTGACGAAGGGCGGCACCGTGCTGGCGACGAAGCCGGCCAGGAAGATCTTCAGCGCGATCGAGCCGGTGAGCTGGTCGAGCAGGGTGGCGCCGGCGTTGATGCCGACGATGGCGATGAAGGTCACCAGGCCCAGGTCCTCGAGGATGTTGCGCGCCGCATTCGGCGTGCTGCCGAAGAAGCGCAGCCGCGACACCAGCGAGGACACGAAGATGCCCGACAGCAGCAGGCCACCGGCGTTGCCCAGGCCCACGCTGAAGTCGCCCACCGGCACGTTGATCTTGCCGATCAGCAGGCCCAGCACCATGCCCCCGGACAGGGTCAGCAGGTCGGTGGACGTGCTCGGCCGCGCGATCTTGCCGAGCAGGCCGGCGGCCTTGTCCACCGCACCCTTGAGGCCGGTCACGTGGAGCACGTCGAACCGCTTGAGCTCGGTGTCACGGCCGACCGGGAAGGGTTCGCCCGAACGCTCCATGCGGGTGACCTGCAGCTGGCCGGCGAAGTCTTCGGCGGCCAGCGCGCTCAGCGGCTTGCCGACCGCGTCCTTCTCGGTCACCACGATCTCGGCCTGGTCCAGCGGGACCGACAGGGCCTTGGGATCGTCGACCTCGGTGCCGATCAGGCCCAGGTTCTCGGTCAGGTCGCCCAGCTTGCCGCCCAGTGCGAGCACGTCACCGGTCTGCAGCAGCAGTCCCGGATCAGCGCCCAGCGATTCCTCGCCGCGACGGACGTTGACGATGCGGTACTGCGGATACTTGCTGCGGAACTGGGCGATGCTCTGCCCGGCGGTCGCGGTGTTCTCGAGCCGGTAGGCACGCAGGCCACCGCCGCGATAGCCGGTCAGCGCGGCGTCATCGACGTTCTTGACGCCGTGTTCCAGCTCGTACTCCCTGGCCGCCTTGCGCGCATCCACGCCCCACCAGCGCGGCAGGTACTTGCAGACGAGGATGATGCCGATCGTGCCCCAGATGTAGGTCACGCCGTAACCCAGCGCGATCATGCCCGACACCTGCTCGGCGGTGGTTCCCTCGGGCAGCTTGTAGGCGCCCTGGCTGACGGCCATCTCCGCCGTGCCGATTGCCGCGGACATGGTCTGCGAACCGGCCAGCACGCCACCGGCAGCGCCGGCGGGCAGGTCCAGCCAGCCGGACATCAGCACCACCAGGCCAAGGCCGAGGAACGAGCAGATCACCGCCAGGATGGTGAAGGTGATGCCGTCTTTCTTCAGTGCGTTGAAGAACGCCGGACCCACGCGCAGGCCGACGCCGTACATGAACAGGTAATAGAAGAGCGACTTGGCGAAGTTGTCGAGCTGCATCTTGACGCCGTACACCGACGCCCAGGTGGCCAGGCCCGCGCCGACCACGATCGCCGCGGCGACCATGCCCAGCCCGTAACCCTTGACCGCGAATTTGCCGACGACCACCGCCATGCCCACCGTGAAGAACAGCAGGATGTACGGGTTGTCGGCCAGGAACTGGAAGAAAGCCTGCATGACAGCGTCTCCGGAAGTCAGGCGTGGTTACTGCTGGGAATTGGCGCGACGGCCGGCGAGCGCGGTCGGCTTGATCAACTTGATGCCCTGCGCGGCGTTGTAGCCGTGGATCTCCTTCACATCGAGCTTGCGCATGTAGGTGATCGTGTCGGCGGTGATGATCTGGCCGGGCACCATGATCGGGAAGCCGGGCGGATAGGGAATGACGAAATTGGCCGAGACCATTTCCGGTCCGTCGCGCAGGCGCGCGTCGACGTCGGCGCTGTGCAGCTTGACGTACTCGCAGGTGTCCTCGTCATAGGCCATGAAGAACGCCGGCCGCATGTGGCCCTCGTTGCTCGGCGCGGCAGGGTCGTCGCGGAACGCGTCGTGGAAGCGGCTGAAGTTGGGCAGGTCCGGCACGTCGGTCATCAGCGACTTCACGCGGTCGGCGAACACCTGCTTGCCGGCCGGACTTTCCTGCGACAGCCGCGTGTCGATCTCGCGCGACAGGTCGGCCAGCGCCTTGATCAGCAGCGCCGCATCGCTGTGCGTGTTGTTGATGTTGGTCTGGACCAGGATGCTGTTGCGCGAGGTCTTGTTGATCTGGATGTCGAAGCGCTCGGCGAGCATGCCCTTGAACTGGGTGCCGTCGAAGCCGGCCGCGCCGCAGATCACGGTCAGGCGCGTCGGATCCAGCGCGAACTCGTCCTCGTCCCAGGCTTCGGCGGTCTGCGCCCAGGTCGCGTTCGGCGGGCCGTAGTCCTTGAGTCCCGAAGGACGGAACTCGGCGGGGATCATTTCCTCGGGCGTGGCCACGCGGAAGTACTTCGAGATCAGCGGGTGGTTGTTGATCGACTGGCGGATGCGCAGCGCCAGGTCGGTCATCTTCAGGGTCAGCGCATAACCTTCCAGCTCCATCTGCCGCCGCGCCAGGTCCAGCGAGGCGATCAGCTGCAGGTTCGGCGAGGTCGAGGTGTGCGCCAGGAAGGCTTCCTGGAAAGGTCCCTGCACCTTGTGGAAGTCGTCGTCCCACACCAGCATCATCGAGCCCTGGCGGAACGCGGACATCGACTTGTGGGTGGAGTTGGTCTGGTAGACGCGGATGCGCACCTTGTCCGGGTCGGGCAGGCGGTGGGCGTCGAGTGCCGCCGGGTCCTTGGGGTCCAGCGCCGGCGCATCCTTGGCCCAGGCCTCGTACTCGGCGCGGTAGGCCGCGCTGCGATAGCGCTTGGTCAGCGCGGCGGCCGCGCCCATCGCGGTGCGGCGGCGGTGCAGCGGGTTGAAGCGGGCGAAGCCGAACCAGGCCTCGTCCCACAGGAACACCAGGTCCGGCTTGATCGCCAGGCATTCCTCCATGACCTTGCGCGGGTTGTACATGTGCCCGTCGAAGGTGCAGTTGGTCATGTCGATCGCCTTGACCCGCGCCAGCGTGCCGGCGGCCGCGCAGTCCAGCAGGGCCTGCTTGATCGTGCGCAGCGGCACCGCGCCGTACATCGAATACTCGGTCAGCGGGAACGCTTCGACGTAGTAGGGCTGCGCGCCGCTGAGCACGAAGCCGTAGTGGTGCGACTTGTGGCAGTTGCGGTCGACGATGACGATGTCGCCTGGCTTGCACACCGCCTGGACGATGATCTTGTTCGAGGTCGAGGTGCCGTTGGTGCCCAGGTAGGCGCGCTTGGCGCCGAACGCGCGGGCGATGGCTTCCTGCGCGCGCTTGATGGTGCCGGTGGGCTCCAGCAGGCTGTCCAGGCCGCCGGTGGTGGCGGAGGATTCGGCGAACAGGATGTTGGTCCCGTAGAACTCGCCCATGTCGCGGATCCAGTTGGATCCGAAGATCGACTTGCCGCGTGCGATCGGCAGCGCGTGGAAGGTGCCGATCGGGCGCAGCGCGTACTTCTTGAGGTTGTCGAAGTACGGTGTCTCGTAGCGGTCCTTGACCCCGTCGAGCAGGGCCAGGTGGATCTCCATCGGCTCTTCGACGTGGTGGAACATGCGCCGGATCGGGGCGGCGTCCTCGCTGCCGGCCAGCTGCTCGGGCGCGCGGTCCGAGAGCAGGTACAGGTCCAGTTCCGGCCGGTATTCCTTGATCTTGCCGGCCAGCGCGGTGGCCAGCGCGCCGGGGTCCAGGCTGTCCTGGCGGGCCTCGAAGTGACGCGCGAGGAAGGCCTTGAGGTCGGGCACGTCGTGGCGCGAGGCGTAGCCGAAACCGTCGACCAGCACTACCGCCTGCAGGTCGAAGTTGACCATCACCGCCAGCAAGGCGTCTTCCAGGCTGCCCACGTGCACGGCGGAGTACTGGAAGGCATCGTCCGCGCGCTGCATGCGGCGCATCTCTTCCTTGGCGCGCGCCCATTGCGAGGGGTCGCTCGGCGTCACGACCAGCACTTCGAAGTAGGGCTTTTCCGCGACGCCGGTGACATCGGGCGGCAGCGCATCGAGGATCGAGCGGTCGGCGGCGTCGGCCGTGTTCCAGGTCGCTTCGTCGCGCCGGTAGTCGCCCGACAGCAATGCACCTGACACCTTCTGCAGCAGCCGCGCGAACAGGCCTGCATCCGAGCCGTCCAGCGCCTCGCGCAATGCCCCGAGCAGGCGCTCGCCCGGATAGGCCCAGCAGTACTCGAGCCGGATGGCCGTGGCGAACAGCTTCGCGCAGGCATCGCGTGCGGCGCCCCGCGACGACTCGCCCGCGCCGGCCCAGGCACGGGCGGCTGCATTGAGCTGGCGCCACTGGTCGCTGCGCAGCGACGCGGCGACCAGCACGTTGGAAAGGGTGGGATCCGAACTCATGGCCTGTGCTCCAGGGAGGGGTGAGAAGGCCCCGCCGCCGGTACCGCGAGCGGTCCCGGGGGAGTGCGGCGTGGCCCAGTCGCCTAAGCTAGGACTGGATGTGAAGGCCGTGTATTGGCTCTTGGCACTACGCGCAGATGAACCATCCAGCGGGTTCCAGGACATGGGAAACGAGCGTGGCGCGGCGCGCGTGCAGGTCGCTTCCGATGCCGGACGATGGATGACTGCGCATTATCCGGCGGGCGTGCAGGTTCTCCCCGCCGGTCATGGCGGAGCCGAAAGTGGAGCCGTGGGCGGGAAGCAGGCCGGCGGAAGCGGAGCTTCCGCCTCTGCGCCGGTCAGAACCGGTACACCACGCCCAGCCTCAAGCCGCTGTCGATGAAGCGGAAGTTCCCGTCGAAGCTGTTGCCCTGGGCATCGGCCTCGATCCTGCGCATCGTGTAGTCAAGCGAGGCGCCCCAGTTCTCCCAGGGGAACCACTCCACGCCGAAGCGGCCGGTGGTGACGTCCGCATCGACGTTGTCGATGTTGGCGGTGAAGTAGCCCACGTCGGCGGACAGGCGCCAGTCGCTGTTGCCCGGCACCCAGCGCCAGCTGCCGCCGATGGACGGCGCCGGCAGGTCGGCGCTCACGCTGTTGCTGATGCCGCCACTGCCGACGGGGTTGCCATTGGCGTCGACTTCCAGCGACAGCCCCAGCCCGATGCTGTACCAGATCAGGCCCAGGCGCGGACCCAGGACCCAGCTGTCGCGGTCCATGGCCCAGTACACGTAGGAGGCCTCGTAGGCATCCAGGTTCAGGTTCGCGCGCAGCGTGCTCGAGACCGGGTAGACGACGCCGTCGAATTCGATATCGCGGTCGATCTGGCGGGTGGCGTCACCATCATCCTGGTAATAGGACAGGCCGAACTCGTGCTTTTCCCAGGGACGCCAGGTCGCGCCGATGATGGCGAGAACGTTGTTCTGGTCGATGCCCAGGTCACGCTCCAGGTCGATCCGGGTGCCGTCGTCGGCCTGGCCGTCGGCGCGCATCTTGGTGTCGAACTCGGTGACGTAGCCGCCGACGCGGGCACTGAAGGTATCCAGCGGCTCGAGTGCGTGGCAATCGAGCGCCGTGGTGGCGAGGAGGGCGGCGGTGGCGGTGGCAATCAGGCGGGGCTTCATGGCGGCTCCCTTGGCGGTCGCGTCAGTTGTTGGAGGAGGTATCGGCTGCGGGCATTCCGGTATCGGCGGCCAGCGGCGCATCGCCGAAACTGCCGCCCAGGGCCAGGTGCAGGTCGATGCGACGGACCAGGCGTTCCCGACGCACGTTGAGCAGCGCCACTTCCGCGGCCCACTGGGCCAGCTGGCGCTGGTTCACCGCACGCAGGTCGGACTTGCCGACGCGGTACGCGTCCTGTTCCAGGCGCGTGGCTTGGCGACCGGCGGCGGCAGCGTCGCCGAGGATGCGTTCGCGCTCGGCCAGGACGGCTTCGGCGTTCAGGGCATCCTCGACTTCACCCAGCGCGACCAGTGCGCGACGGGCGTAGTCGGCCACCGCGACTTTCTGCTCGGCGGTGCGTACCGCCACCTGTGCGGTCAGGGCGCCGCCGGTATAGAGCGGGACCATCGCGGTGGCCGCGGTGCTGCCCGTGGTCTGCTCGAGGTCGTCGCGCATCTGCACCGCCTCGTTGCTGATCCGGCCGTAGCCGGCCGACAGCGACAGGCTGGGCAGCATCGAGGCCTTGGCTCCGCCGATCCGGTCGAACGCGCTGGCCACGCGCCGTTCGGCGGCGACCATGTCCGGGCGGCGGTTGAGCACGTCGGCCGGAATGCCGGCGGGGACCGGGCCCGGGAACGCGGTGAGGTCCTCGCGTGCGGCCAGGGTCGCGCCCGGGTAGCGGCCGAGCAGGAGTTCCAGCGCGCGCAGGGCCTGGCGATGGGCCAGGCCCACCTGCTGCTGCGCATCGGCGTAGCTGGCCAGGTTGGCGCGTGCGGCCATGATCTCCGCGTCGGTGCCCACGCCGACCTTGCGCCGCTGTTCGCTCATCTGCAGCAGGTTGCCGCCCGAATCCACCATCTCCGTGGCCAGTTGCTGCTGCAGGCGCGTTTCGCTGACCACGAACCAGGCCCGTGCGACCGACGCGGCCAGCGATTGCTGGGCGTAGCGGTAGTCGGCGCTGGTGGCATCGCGCGAGGCGCGGGCTGCGTTGCGCGCGTAGCGCATGCGGCCCCAGAGGTCGATCTCCCATGACATGCGCAGCATCACGCCGCTCAGCAGTGCGACCAGGTCGGCGACCGGCTTGTTGCCGGCGCGGCCGAGCACGCCGATGGCGGGCTTGAGCTGGGCCTCGGCGATGTCGACCTGCGCGTTGGCCATTTCCAGTCGCGCCGACGCCACCCACAGGTCCGGGTTGTTCTCCAGCGCTTCGTGGACCAGGCGCGAGAGCTCGGGGTCGTTGAAGCTGGCGAGCCAGCCTTCGTCGACCTGGGCGGCGCTGGCCTCGGCCGACCAGTTCGGCGGGACGACGACCTTGCCCAGCGCCTGCGCCTGCACTTCGCTGGCGGTGGGCTCGGGCAGCACCGCGCAGCCCGTCGCCAGGCTCAGCACGAACGTCACAGCCGCCACGCGCAGTGCGCCGGGGAAGACGGAAGGGGCGATGTGCGTGTGCATGGCGGTCAGTGCAGCTTGAGGACGAGCCAGTCGAGCTTGGTGCCGACCCGCAGGATCACCTTGCGGATGATGTGGATCAGCGCGCCATGCTCGGTGTAGATCGCGCCCTGGCCCTGCGCGCCCATCGCCAGGAACGTGGTCTGGTCGTCGCCGACCGGGCGCAGGCGCACCGCGATCTTGCCCGGCGGCACCGGCTGGGTGACGTTCTGGCCCGGAAGCATGCCGCCGATCGGCAGCTGGCCGGTACTGGACGCCCACACCACCGAGTCGACCTCGCACTTGATGATCCGGTTGGGCATGACCTTGAGTGCGATCTCGGCCTCGTTGCCCGGCGCCACGTAGCGCAGCTCGTTCTGCGCGTACATCGCCAGCACCCATTGCTCCTCTTCCACGAAGCTCATCACCGGCGCCATCGGCAGGTTGGCGGCATACGAGCCCACGCGCAGCTGCAGGTTGATGACGCTGCCGTTGGCGGGTGCGTAGACCGTGGTCTGTTCAAGCTGCCAGGTGGCCTCGACGATCTGCGCGCGCAGCTGTTCGATCGCCGCGTGGGCCTGCGCCACTTCCGACAGCTGGCCTTCGTCGGTCTGTGCCGAGAGTTTCTGTTCGACCTGGGAGACGGTGGCATTGGTCGAGGCCAGTTCCGCGCGCAGGCTGGCCGCTTCGGTCTCGGCCTGCTCGCGGTCGTACACCGATCCGGCGCCGGTCTCGGCCAGCTCGGTGGTCTGCCGCTGGCGCCGCTCGGCCAGGGCCAGGCGCGAGGCCACGGCGACGCGGCCGGCGCGGGCCGATTTCAGTTGTTCGTCGAGTTCACGCTGGTACGCCTGCGCGGTGTCCAGCTTGGCTTCCATTTCCGGCAGTTTCGCTTCCAGCGCGCGCAGTTCCTGCTGGAACGGCACCGGGTCGATGCGGAACAGGACGTCGCCCTTCTTCACCGGCCGGTTGGCTTCCACCGGTACCTCGATCACCCGGCCCGCCACGCGCGGCACGACCTGCACCACGTAGTTGATCACGCGCACGTCGGCCGAGGAGGGCGCCACGATGTTGAGGAACAGGATCAGCGCGGTCATCGCGAAGATCGGCAGCGAGATGACGATGATCTGGGAAATGAAGTTCCAGGGCAGCCACTTGAACTTGAAGAAGATCAGCCAGACGAAGAACGAATAGATCAGCAGCAGGATGATTTCCATGGTGTCCTCGCCTCAGGTCCCTTTGCCGCCGCCGGCACCGCCCGTACCGCCGCCGGTAGGCGGGGATGCGCGGCCAGGCCCGGGAGACATCGCCACCGCCATTTCCAGCGCGCGCAGTCGCCGGCGCAGCTCCTCCAGCTCCGCGTGGGGTGCGGTCGATGCAATGACGGGAGCGGAGGCCGCACTGGCGCCGATTGCAGGCACGGGGGTCTGCTCGACCAGCGGGTCGGCCTCGCCCTTGGCATCCTTGAACGGCGTTATCGCCGCATCATGGTCGTCGTGGTCGTCCTGGTCGGTGCCATAGGCGAGCTTGTGCAGCACCGGCTTGGTATAGGCCCACAACCAGGCCAGCGGCCACAGCAGGCCGCCGAAGAACAGCGACAGCAGGCATAGGGTCTTGATCGCCGCCAGCTGCGGGTGGCGCCGCTTGTGCGCGATCTTCTCCGGCAGGATGTGCACGATCCAGAACACGCTGATCAGCACGATCGGCACGATGATCAGGGCGATCCATGCGATCACGTCGGCCATGGTGTCCAGCGCTTCGCCGCTCAGCAGCGAGGCGTGCGCCGGTCCCGGCATGAGGGTGGCGAGGACCGGGATCGCCGCGCAGGCGGCGGGCGGGCGGGCGGCGCGGCGTGGCATGGTCATGGCGTTCCCCTGCGGGTATCCGGTTCGCTGGTGCCGGGACCGCGCGGGCGGCCGTGGTGGTGCATGGCGGCCACGATCGCGCCGATCAGCACGTCGTCGTCGACGGGCTTGGCCAGGTAGTCGTCGACCCCGGCCGCGAAGGCGGCGGTGCGCATCTCGTCGGTCTCGTTGCCGGTCAGGATGACCACCGGTAAGACCAGGGCGCGCTCGCGGAGCGCCGCCTGGACATCCAGCCCGGTCAGGCGCGGCATGTGCATGTCCAGGACTACGCAATCGGGCGCGCTGTCGGTCACGTGGCGCAGGAACTCGGTGCCCGATCCGTAGACCAGGACCTCGAATCCGGCGGCGCGAAGCAGGCGTTGCAGCGAATGCCGCACGTCATCCTCGTCGTCGACCACGGCAATGATGGGGGCCTTTCCCGACATGGCCGCACCATCGCCCGGGTACCGGGGGGCGGCAATTGGCCGTTGGCCCCATGCGGGGGCCTTATGTCCGTCACATGCCTGTGCGAGGATGCAGGCAAGCCGGGTGCAGGGGTCCCGGCGGGCAGATCGACAAGGAATGCGCCATCGGGCAGCGGCAGGAAGTCCGCGGCGATCGTGTCTGCCCCGCATTTTCCAAGCGGACGTCGTCAGGGAACCGGACTATGGATTGGGTCGACCTGGTATGGCCCATGCTGGCCGCCGCGAGCTTCGTGCTCGGGCTGGTCCATGCTGCGCTCTGGATAAACCGGCTCGACGAGCGCATCCACCTCGCGCTGGCGGTGGCGGCGATGTCGGTGGGGTCCATCGCGCTGTTCGAACTGGCCAGCTTCCGTGCCGAGACCCCCGGTCAGATGGCCTCCATCATCCGTGGCTGGCACGTGCCGATCGCGCTGCTGGTGTGCTCGATCGTCTACGTCGTGCATTCGATGTTCGGGTTCGGCTCGCCCCTGCTGGGCAAGTCCGCGGTGGTGCTGCGACTGCTGGCCTTGCTGCTGAACTTCGCGACCGGGGTCAACCTGAATTTCCTGTCCGTGGACCGCATCGGACACGCCACCTGGCTCGGCGCGCAGGTGGCGTTCCCGGTCGGCGAGACCAACCCCTGGATGATCCTGGGCCAGGCGAGCAACGTGCTGCTGGTCGGCTACCTCGTGCAGACCCTCTACCGGGTGCCGCGTCGTTCGCCGGCCTGGAACAGTGCCTTGCTGCTCTGCGGGGGGTGGCTGCTGCTGAGCGGCACCATGGTCGCCTCGGCGCTGTCGATGGTGAAGGGCCAGCCGCGCCTGCCGCTGGGGACTTCACCCAGTTTCGTGGTCATGATCGTGATGCTCAGCGCGCTGCTGGTGCGCGACCTGCTGCGCGCGCGGCGCACCGACGAACTGCTCCAGGCGAGCGAACTGCGCAACCTGAAGGCCCAGCGCGACCTCGAGGTCGCCGCCAACGCGGCCAACCTGGGCCTGTGGCAGTGGGACGTGGCCGAAGGCGGGTTCGCCCAGAACGAAACCAACCACGTCCTGCTCGGCCATGCCGCCACCAGCGGCGTGGCCACGCGCGACCTGTTCGACAATGCCGAACTCGGGCGCGAGGAGGAGCGTGCGTTCCGCGAGGCCATCCGCCAGCCTGCGTACGAGTTCGAGTACCGCATCCAGCGACCCGATGGCGTCCGGCGCTGGATCCTCTTGCGCGGCAACGTCGAGCACGATGTGCGTGGCGCGCCGCTGGTGGTGCGCGGCGTGACCCTGGACGTGACCCGGCGCAAGGAGGAGGCCGACCTGTTGCGTACCCTCCTCGAGGCCGCGCCGAGCGCGTTGCTGATGTTCGACGAATCGGGTTCGGTGCGCTACGCCAACGTCGCCGCCGCGAGCACGTTCGGGTACTCGCAGGAGGAGATGGCCGGGATGGAGGTGGCCGCGTTGATCGCCGAGGAGGCGCGCACGCAGGACCTGCTGCTGTGGCGGCAGTTCGTGGACAGCGCGCGCAACGAGATGGGTGGTGCGCACGACCTGCACGGCCAGCGCAGGGGCGGCGAACCGTTCCCGATCGAGGTGCGCCTGTGCCGCGTGGTGCTGGAGGATCGCACCCGGATCATGGTCGCGGTGACGGACCTGAGTGCGCGCAAGAAAGTCGAGTACGAGATGGCGATGGAGCGCGAGAGCGTGGCCCACCTTGCCCGCGTCACCATGCTGGGGGAACTGTCCGGCTCGCTCGCGCACGAACTCAACCAGCCGCTGGCGGCGATCCTCAGCAACGCGCAGGCCGCGCAGCGCATCCTCAATCGCGATCCCTCCGACCTCGACCAGGTGCAGGAGATCCTCGCCGACATCGTGGAAACCGATCGCCGTGCCGGGCAGGTGATCAGCCGCCTGCGCAGCATGCTCCGCCGCGAGGCCCGTGAGTTCGCCCCGCTGGAAATCAACGAGGTGGTCCAGGACTGCGTGCGCCTGATGCGCAACGACCTGCTCAATCGCCGCGTGTCCTGCCGGATGAACCTGATGCCGGGCCTGCCGGACTGCCCGGGCGATCCGATCCAGCTGCAGCAGGTGCTGATGAACCTGATGCGCAACGCCTGCGACGCGCTGCCCGACGACCCGGCGAACCGCATCATCCGCATCCGCACGCATCGCACCGAGACCGGGGTCCGCGCCGAAGTGGTGGATACCGGCAGTGGTATCCCGGAGGACATGCTCGAACGCATCTTCACTCCGTTCGAGACCACCAAGGCCACCGGCATGGGCATGGGGCTGGCCGTGTGCCGTACGATTGTGCGTGCCCATGGAGGACGCATCTGGGCCGAGAACGTGAGGCCGCAGGGTGCGCGCGTATCCTTCGATCTGCCGGTACAGGGGTAACCATGTCCGCCTTGGTCCACATCGTCGACGACGATCCCGATGTCCTGAAGGCGCTGGCCCGGTTGCTGGCCAGCGACGGCTTCGAGGTCGCATTGAGTGGTTCGACCCGGGAATTCCTAGAGGCCTACGACCCGGCTACGACCGGCTGCATCGTCCTGGACCTGTCGATGCCGGGCACGGACGGATTGGAACTGCAGGCGATGCTGGCCCGGCAGGGCGTCAGCCAGCCGGTGATCTTCCTGACCGGCTGCGGCGACATCGCCAGCAGCGTCCGCGCGATGAAGGCCGGGGCGATCGATTTCCTGACCAAGCCCGTCGACGTGGAAGCGCTGCTGGAAGCGGTCAAGCGCGGCGTGTCGATGGATGACGCCACGCGCCACCGCGACCACGACCGCGAGGACGCATGCGCGCTGCTCGCGACGCTGACCCCGCGCGAACGCGAGCTGGTGCCGAGGCTGATGACCGGGCGCCTGAACAAGCAGATCGCCGCGGACCTGGGCATCGCCGAGAAGACCATCAAGGTCCATCGTTCGCGCATCCTGCACAAGCTGGGCATCCGTTCGCTGGTGGACCTGGTGCGTTTCATGGAGCGGACCGGGGCTGGCGCGGGCGATGCCGGCGCGACACCCGCCGCATCTCCGCCGGCCGCGCACGAGCCCGTCAGCGGCTGAGCGCGGCGCCCGACCCGCAGCCCTTGCGCGCCATCCTGCCCGAGTCGCGCCGCATCCTGGATCCGGCCGAGCGCGCGGCCGAGATCCTGTTCGGCGTGATCATGACCATGACGTTCACCGGCACCCTGAGCGTCGCCGAGGCCGGGCGCGACGACGTGCGGGTCATGTTCATCGGCGCGCTCGGCTGCAACATCGCCTGGGGCCTCATCGACGGGATCATCTACCTGATGGCCTGCCGGGCCGAACGCAGCGAAGAGCTGCGGACGTTCCGGGCGGTGCGCGATGCGCGCGACCCGGGGCAGGCTCGCGCGGCCATCGCCGCCGCAATGCCGCCCCTGCTAGCCGGGCTCATCCGCGAGGACGAAGTGGAGGCGCTGCGCGAGCGGCTGGCCGCGGTCCCCGAGCCGCCCGACCATGGGCGCCTGACCCGGCGCGACTGGCTGGGGGCGCTCGCGGTAGGCCTGCTGGTGGTGTTCACCACCTTTCCGCTGGCGTTGCCGTTCCTGCTCCTGGACCACGTCGGCCCGGCCATGCGCCTGTCCAATGCGATCGCCCTGGTCATGCTGTTCCTGGCCGGCGTGGTCTACGCACGCAGCATCGGTCGGCCGGCACTGCGCGTGGGCCTGGGCATGGCCGCCCTCGGCGTGGTGCTGGCGGTCCTGACCATCGCGCTGGGCGGCTGATACGCGTACCGCCTGGCTGTACCCCCGCTGCCGCGCACGCCGGCACGCGGCGCCGATGCCGTCCGGCGGGCGCGGCAAGTCTGTAGCATGTGCGCGCCCACCGAGCCCGCCACGCCGGGCCACCCGGTTCCGCTGCCATGAATGCACCCGCTTTCCCCGATCGCCCCCCATCCACCCGCTACGCGGCCTCCGCGCGGCTGTCGGTCGCCCCGATGATGGACTGGACCGATCGCCACTGCAGGGTCTTCCATCGCCTGCTGGCGCCGCATGCGCGGCTGTACACCGAGATGGTCCACGCCAATGCCGTGGTCCTGGGCGATCGTACGCGCCTGCTTGGATTCGATCCGGTCGAGCAGCCGCTGGCGCTGCAGCTGGGAGGCAGCGAGCCGGCCCTGCTGGCGCAGGCCGCGCGCATCGGCGCCGATTGGGGCTACGACGAGATCAACCTCAACTGCGGCTGCCCTTCGGACCGGGTCCAGGCCGGGCGCTTCGGTGCCTGCCTGATGAAGGAGCCGGCGCTGGTGGCCGACAGCGTCGCTGCGATGGCGGCGGCGGTGCGCGTTCCGGTGACGGTGAAGTGCCGCCTGGGCGTGGACGACGACCAGGACTACGAGCGGTTCCGTGCGTTCGTCGATACCGTGGCCGCGGCGGGCTGCGCGACCTTCATCGTCCACGCGCGCAATGCGTGGCTGAAGGGCCTGTCGCCGAAGGAGAACCGCGAGATCCCGCCGTTGCGCTACGAATGGGCCTGGCAGCTCAAGCGCGAGCGCCCGGACCTGGAGGTGCTGCTCAACGGCGGCATGGCCGCGGCCGGGGACGTGCAGGCGCAGCTCGGGCATGTCGACGGCGTCATGCTCGGTCGGGCCGCCTACCACGACCCGTATCTGCTGCACCGCCTCGACGCGGACCTGTACGGCGGCGAGTCGCGCGACCGTGCCGCACTGCTGCGCGCGCTGCGCCCGTACGTGGAGGCGCAGATGGGGCAGGGCGTGGCGCTCAAGCACATCACCCGCCACGTGCTCGGCCTGTTCCACGGGCAGCCGGGCGGACGCGCGTTCCGCCAGGTCCTCAGCGAGGGCGCGCACCGCGAAGGCGCCGACTGGACCCTGGTCGAGCAGGCGCTGGCCGCGACCGTTGCGCCGCGGCGCGCGGCGGCATGACCGTCGGATCGGGGGCGCCTGCGTGCCGGATGTGTTCGGAAAGGGGATCCCCGGCTGAACGGCATGGGCGCGGGATGTGGATAAGTTCAGATCGGATTCACCGCTTTCTAACGAACATCCTCCCCAGCCACCGTGGCAGCGGAATTGCCATCGCCGCCAAAGTCCGTTAGGAAGTCGTAATGCCTCGCCTGTTCCGCCTCGCCATCGTCATGTTGCCGCTCGCGCTCGGCGCGGCGGCCGTGGGTGCGCAGGAGCCGCCGCCGCCGCGTCACAGCGCCGGCCCGGACAACAACGGTCCGCGCGAGGTCCGGGCGCGCGAATCGCTGATGCAGCGCCGTCGCGAGCCGATGCAGCGTGGGCAGGCCGCACCGGAACCGCAGGCGCGCGAAGGCCACTCGATGTCCGATGCCGTGCGTCGCGTCCAGCGCTCCACCGGCGGCCAGATCCTGGGGGCCGAACAGGTACCGTTCGAGGGTCGCAACATTACCCGGGTCAAATACATGGACGATCGCGGCCGGGTCCGTTATATGGATGATCCGGGCGCGGCTGATCGCAAGCCGCCGCGACGCGCCGATAACGGCGAGCAATAGACACTGCAGCGGCCGGCCCTGGATGCCGGTCGGGAAGTCCCCAAGAATCCGCACGAAATCGCAAGAAATCGCAACTCAGGGAGAGTGCATGCGTATCCTTCTGGTCGAAGACGAAGCTCCGCTGCGGGAAACGCTGGCCGCGCGCCTGAAGCGCGAGGGCTTTGCGGTCGACGCCGCGCAGGACGGCGAGGAAGGCCTGTACATGGGGCGTGAAGTCCCGTTCGACGTGGCCATCATCGACCTGGGCCTGCCGAAGATGTCGGGCATGGAGCTGGTCAAGGCGCTGCGCGACGAGGGCAAGAATTTCCCGGTCCTGATCCTGACCGCGCGCTCGAGCTGGCAGGACAAGGTCGAGGGCCTCAAGCAGGGCGCCGACGATTACCTGGTCAAGCCCTTCCACGTGGAGGAGCTGCTGGCGCGGCTCAACGCGCTGGTCCGCCGCGCCGCCGGCTGGAGCAAACCGGTGCTCGAGTGCGGTCCGGTCGCGCTGGACCTGGCCGCGCAGACGGTCAGCGTGTCGGGCAGCAACGTCGACCTGACCAGTTACGAGTACAAAGTGCTGGAGTACCTGATGATGCACGCCGGCGAGCTGGTCTCGAAGGCCGACCTGACCGAGCACATCTACCAGCAGGACTTCGACCGCGATTCCAACGTGCTGGAGGTCTTCATCGGCCGCCTGCGCAAGAAGCTGGATCCGGACGGCGAGTTGAAGCCGATCGAGACCGTCCGCGGTCGCGGCTATCGCTTCGCGATCGCCCGCACCGACGGCTGATCCGCGGCAGGCGGGCAAGGGACCAGGGGTGCCCGTGGAGGAGCGAAACCGGTTCGGATTCCGGCCTTGGCGGCCGCGCTCGCTCAAGGCGCGCCAGCTCACCGCCGCCAGCCTGAGCCTGGTCGCGTTCCTGATGCTGGCCGGCTTCGCCTTGGACCGCGCCTTTGCCGAAACGGCCGAGAACAACCTGCGCCAGCGGCTGAAGAGCTACGCCATGGCGTACGCGGACAACATCGACTTCGGCCGCGATGGGTCGCTGTACACGCCCGAGCTGGGTCCCGACCCGCGCTTCCACCGGCCTGGCAGCGGCCTCTATGCCGAAGTGGTGATGCCGAACGCGCACTGGGCCTCGCTGTCCGCCGAGGGACCGCTGCTGCCCGAGGTCGCCGGCCAGCTGGAGGCGCGCCAGGAGCGTTTCGACGGCCCGCTGGCGATGACCCAGATCGATGGCAGCCAGGGCGAGGTCTATCGCTACGGCATCGGCCTGGTCTGGGGCGAGCGCGGCCCCGACAACGAGTTCCCGTACACCATCTTCGTGATGGAGGACGCCCAGACCCTGGCCGCGCAGGTGCGCGTGTTCCGCGCCGCGCTGTGGGTCTACCTGGGTGGCGCCGGGCTGATCCTGCTGCTGCTGCAGGTGGTGATCCTCAACTGGAGCCTGCGCCCGCTGAAGCGCGTGATCGCCGAGCTGGTCCGCGTGCAGCGCGGCCAGCTGCAGCGCATGAGCGAGCGCCACCCGCGCGAGCTCGAGCCGCTGACCGAGAGCATCAATGCGCTGATCGACAGCGAGCGCGAGCACCTGGACCGCCAGCGCAACACGCTGGCCGACCTGGCCCACAGCCTGAAGACGCCTCTGGCGGTACTGCGTACCCAGCTCGATGCCGGCGGCGACCCGCAGGGACCGCGCGAGGCCGTGCTGCGCCACGAGGTGGACACCCAGGTCAAGCGCATGAGCGACCTGGTGTCCTACCAGCTGGCGCGGGCCGCGTCCGGCGGCCACAAGCTGTTCTCCGCGCCGGTACCGATCGAATCCAGCGCCGAGGAGATCGTGCGCGGGCTGGAGAAGGTCTACGCGACCAAGAACGTGCTCTGCGAATTCGACGTCGCCCCCGGCGTGCAGTTCTACGGCGAGGCCGGCGACCTGCAGGAGCTGCTGGGCAACCTCCTCGAGAACGCCTTCAAGTGGGCGCGGCACCGGGTGCTGCTGACTGCGCGACCGGGTGCTTCGGCGCCAAACAGGCGCGCCGGCCTGCACCTGTCGGTCGACGACGATGGCCCGGGTATCGCTCCCGACGACGTGGCCAGGGTCCTGCAGCGCGGCGTGCGTGGCGACGAGCGCGTGCAGGGGCATGGCATCGGCCTGTCGATCGTGCAGGACCTGGTCCGCGACTATCGCGGCGAACTGCACGTATCCCGCTCGCCCGAGCTGGGCGGTGCGCGCTTCGAAGTCATCCTGCCGCCGGGCCTCTGACCTCGCCAGTTGCAGGTTGCTACAGGAGCCGGGGCGGCGGCCCGTAGAAACGCCCCAGGTGCGCGGCCACCTCCGGCATCTCGTCGACCAGCAGCTGCGGTGCCGAGAAGTGGTACTCGGTGACCACGGCGAAGAACTCTTCCGGTGCCTCGGCCGCGTAGGGATCGATCGCGGTTTCATGGCCGGCGTCCACCTGCGCGCAGAACGCGTCGTACGCGCGCTGGAAATCGCGCGCCCATTCGCGCTGCCAGCGCGGTGGCAGCGGCGGCGTGCCGTCCAGTTCGCCATCGAGCACGTCGAGCTTGTGCGCCATTTCGTGCACGGCCACGCAGAAGCCCGCATCGGGCTCGGCGATGTCGGCCTGCAGGTCGGCCCAGGACAGGATCAGCGGGCCGTGGTCCCAGGCTTCGCCGACGAGTTCGTCGTCCCACTCGTGCAGCACGCCGGCGGCGTCGACGTGGCTGCGGCGCACCCGGAACGCGTCCGGATACACCAGCAGCTGCGACCAGCCGCGCAGTCCGGCCTCGCCGAATTCGAGCAGGGGCAGGCAGCACAGTGCCGCCAGCAGCATGCGCTGGGACTCGTCCAGCTGCAGCCCGGCGAGCGGGGTGATGGTCTTCTCGTGCAGGAATCGCGCTGCCAGCGCGCGCAGCCGTTCGCGGCGTTCCGGTTCGAGTGCCGCGACCCATGGCAGGCGCGCGCAGGCGTCCTGCCAGTGCGTGTCGTCGAGTGTCGGGGGGCGTGGCCGCAGCCAGCGCGACAGCGCTCTGATCAGCGGAACATGCCCGGCAGGAAGCTGTGCCAGCGATTGCCACGTCCGCGCGGCACGACGGCGTCGCCATCGCCACCACCGCCACCGGTCGCGGCCGGCTTGGGCGTGCTGCGCGCGGCGGGTGGGATGGCTGGGCGCGCCTGCGGTGCATCGGCCTCGGCCACCGTCGCCGTTACCGCCGGGCGCGCGTAGACGCAGGCCCCGTTCTTGGGCGCGGTTTCGGACTCGGATGAGGCCGCCGCCCAGCACAGCGCCGGGACGGCGAGCAGCAGCAGCGGGAGCAGGCGGCGCATCGGCGGACCCATCGACCGGGGGCGGGAAGGCCCGACTATAGCGCGCCGGCGGGCCGTGGGCATGTGCCCGGCCCGCCACGGCAGGCGATAATCCGGGCGGTTGACTGGCCGGTCGGTCGGGGAGTTCACGTGGACGATCGCGAGCTGCTGCTCCGGCTGGGTGCCGGCGGGATATCCGGCGATGCGCTGGCGCGCGAAGCCGGGGTGACCCGCGCCGCCATCTGGAAGCGGATCCAGGCGCTGCGGGCCGCCGGCGTGGGCATCGAGGCGCGCCCCGGGCACGGCTATGCCCTGGCCCAGGCCCCGGACCTGCTGGACGCGGCCGCCCTGCGCGCAGCCCTGCCGGCGACGGTGGCGGCCGCGGTCGGATCGCTGGAGGTGGCCTGGAGCCTGGATTCGACCAACAGCGAGCTGTTGCGCCGGCCACCGGCGGCCGCCACCGCGGTATTGCTGGCGGAGCGGCAGACGGCCGGCCGCGGGCGCCTGGGACGGCGCTGGAGTTCACCGCTGGGTGCGCAGGTATGCCTGTCGGTGCGGCGCGGCTTCGAGGGCGGACTGGCGCGGCTGGGCGGCTTGAGCCTGGTGGCCGGCGTGGCGGTGGCCGAGGCGCTGCGTGCGCAGGGATTCCCCCAGGTCGGGCTGAAGTGGCCGAATGACCTGGTCGTCGGCGAACGCAAGTTGGCCGGCCTGCTGGTCGAGGGCGGCGGCGAACATGCCGGGCCGGTGCAGGCTGTGATCGGCATCGGCATCAACGTGCGCCTGCCGGAGGCGGCAGGCGCGACGATCGACCAGCCCTGGACCGACCTCGCACGACTGGCCGGCGACGCCGGCGTTCCTTCACGGACCGCGTTGGCCGCGGCGGTGCTCGCCGCGCTGCTGCCGGCGCTGGACGCGTTCGACCGTGACGGCCTCGCGCCGTTCCTGCCACGCTACGCCGCACTCGATGCCCTGGCCGGCCGGCAGGTGAGGGTGCTGGCAGGGCCTGGCGCGATCGACGGCGTTGCCGCCGGACTGGCGGCGGATGGCGGCCTGCGCGTGCGCGCCGCCACGGGTGAAGAACGGATTTTCCATGCCGGCGAAGTGAGCGTGAGGCCGCAATGAGCGACTGGCTGTTCGACCTGGGCAATTCGCGTTTCAAGGCCGCGTCGTGGCGCAGCGATGGTGGCATCGGTGAAGTGCTGGCCTGGCCGCACGGTGCCGATGCGCTCGTGGCCGGCGATGCCAGCCATGGGCCGCTGCCTCGCGGTCGCCGTGCCTGGCTGGCCAGCGTCGCCGCGCCGGCGCTGACCACGCAGGTCCTGGCGCTGCTGCGCGAACGCTTCGAGCAGGTGCATGTGGCCCACACCCTGGCCGAATGCGCCGGCGTGCGGGTCGCCTATGCGCAGCCGGCGCGGCTGGGCGTGGACCGCTTCCTGGCCCTGCTCGGTGCACACGCCGGCGGAGGTGACGTGCTGGTGGCGGGCGTGGGCACCGCGCTGACCATCGACCTGCTCGATGTCGATGGACGCCATCACGGCGGGCGTATCGCGGCCTCGCCCACGGTCATGCGCCAGGCGCTGCACCAGCGCGCCGTGCAGCTGCCGGCCGCCGGCGGGCATTACCGCGAGTTCGCCGACGACACCGACGATGCACTGGCCTCCGGCTGCGATGGGGCGGCCGTGGCCCTGGTCGAGCGCTCGCTGCAGCAGGCGGCCGGATTACTGGGCAGGATCCCGGCCCTGCTGTTGCACGGCGGTGGTGCCGAGCCGCTGCTGCGCCTCCTGCCACAGGCCGCCCTGCGTCCGGCGCTGGTGCTCGAAGGGCTGGCGGCCTGGGCGCGCGAGCGCCACGCTGCCGATGCACCCGTTCGTGGCTGAACAGGCTCGGCTAGAATCGCCTCCCATGCTCGCACGCGCCCTGATCGTCGTCCTCGTCGCGCTCAACCTCGGGGTTGCGGCGTGGTGGCTGCTGCAGCCGGCGCCACCGGCACCACCGCCGCTGGTGTCGGACAAGGGAGGCGCGGAGCTGCGCTTGCTGCCCGCGCCGGCCGACATGGCCCAGGACGTACCTGCCAACGCTGTCGCCGCTGCCGAGCCGGTTGCCGTCGCGTCGCCGGAAAACTGCCTGCGCGTGGGGCCGTTCAATGACCGGGGTGCTGCCGAGGTCGCGCAGGCGGGCCTGGGCGTGCTGCTGCGCGACTCGGCGATCCATGAGGAACCAGGCGACGCCGCCGGCTATCGGGTCGTGCTTCCGCCCGCGCCGGACCGCGCCCAGGCGCAGGCGATGGCCGAGCGTGTTGCCGCTGCGGGTTTCGAGGATTTCTTCGTGCTCAACCAGGGTGCCGAAGCCAATGGCATCGCGCTGGGCGCCTACCGCGGGCGTGAAACCGCGCAGCGTCGCGCCGATGCGCTGCGCGCAGCCGGTTTCCCCGCCGAGCTCCGGGCGCAGGGTGCGTCGGGCGCGTCGCGCTGGTGGCTCGATGGCAGCAGTCCGGATGTCGTCGCGGTGCGTACCACCTTCCCGGCCGCGCAGGAGCGCGACTGCGCGCCGCAGCCGTAGCACCGGCTGCGCTAGAATCCACCGCGCATCGCCGCCTTAGCTCAGCTGGTAGAGCAACCGCCTTGTAAGCGGTAGGTCATCCGTTCGATTCGGATAGGCGGCACCATCCGCACAGCGCGCATCGTCACTTCCTCGCCTGTTCGCGGCGCATGGCCGACCCATCACCACGCGAATCGCTGCATTGCGGCGGGTCTGCACGTGCATCCATGGCTAGACTGCAGTCCATCGAACCGCACAGGCCTGCCCATGGCTCGCAGCTTTCCCCCTGTTTCACTGATCGGCGTTCCCACCGACATCGGCGCCGGCCATCGCGGCGCCTCGCTGGGGCCGGAAGCCCTGCGCATCGCCGGCATCGCCGAGGCACTGGCCGGACGCGGCGTCGAGGTGCGCGACTGCGGCAACCTGGCCGGCCCGGCCAATCCGTGGCAGCCACCGGAGGAGGGTTACCGCCATCTCGAGCAGGTGGTGGCATGGAACGGCGCGCTGATGGAGGCCAGCCTGCGCGAACTGCGGGCCGGGCGCATGCCGGTGATGCTGGGCGGCGACCATTGCCTGGCGATCGGTTCAATCACCGCCGTGGCCAGGCATTGCCGCGAAACCGGCAAGAAACTTCGCGTGCTGTGGCTTGATGCCCATGCCGACTTCAACACCAGTGCGGTGACCCCGTCGGGCAACGTGCATGGCATGCCGGTCGCGTGCCTGTGCGGGCTCGGCCCGGAGGCGTTGACCCGGCTCGGCGGCGATGCACCGGTGCTGCAGCCGCAGCAGGTCCGCCAGATCGGGATCCGGTCCGTGGACCCGGAGGAGAAGCGCCTGGTCAAGCAGCACCGGCTGGATATCTACGACATGCGCTACATCGACGAAGTCGGCATGAAGCGGGTGATGGCGCAGGCGCTGGACGGCATCGACGCCGATACCCACCTGCACGTCAGCTTCGACGTGGACTTCCTCGATCCGGGCATCGCCCCGGGCGTGGGCACCACCGTGCCCGGCGGGCCGAACTACCGCGAGGCGCAACTGGTGATGGAGATGATCGCCGACACCGGGCGGATGGGGTCGCTGGATATCGTCGAACTCAACCCCGTGCTCGACGACCACAACCTCACCGCAGAACTTGCGGTGGACCTGGTGGAAAGCCTGTTCGGCAAATCGACCCTGATGCGTGACTGAACATGTCCCGGCGCATTCACGCCGGTTCCACGGCGGGGTCGCCAGATTGACGCCCAACCCGCACCGGAGTGCGGTCAACCGTCACGAGGACCCGACATGAAGCGAATCATCGCACTGACCCTGCTTAGCCTGTTCTCCGTTTCCATGCTGTCGGCCTGCAACACCGTGTCCGGCGCAGGCAAGGACATCGAGGCGGCCGGCGACAAGATCGACGACAAGGCGCAGGACTGCAAGGATGGCAAGTGCTGATCCTGCTGCCAGTGCTGCAGGGAAGAGGCCGGGTTTCCCGGCCTCTTTTTTTCGGGTGATCGCTACGCCTGTTCGTTTTTCCTGGACAACGCTACGCGTGCTCCCGCGGCGCGCGCGCCAGGACCCATGAGTCGCAGCGCACCGGTCACGGCGCATGAACCGGAGATTCAGCCGCCTAACTTCGTGTTGACGTGCACTGGACCCGCGGCGAACGCGGTGGACGCCACACTGGCTGCACGTTTCGCCATCAGCGAGGCGCTCTTTCCCAACGCAGGAGCAGGATATGAATCGCGACATCATCGGCGGCAACTGGAAGCAGCTGAAGGGCCAGATCCAGGCCAAGTGGGGTGACCTGACCGACGACGTTTTCGACGTTGCGGAGGGCAATGCCCAGTACCTCAGTGGCAAGCTGCAGGAACGTTACGGTTGGGAGAAGGATCGCGCCGAGAAGGAAGTGCGCGAGTTCGAGAGCTCCCTGGATGATCGCTATCGCCATTAAGGGCGCGTAGTCCCTGCCGTGCCTCACATGCACGACAGGGGGCAGTTGCACGAACGGCGGCGGACAGGATCTGCCGCCGTTCGCATCTGGGCAACCGCGCATGCGGTCATCGCGGGTCGGGTACGAAGTCGCCTGGAAACGCCCGGGGCCGGTCGCTTGCGTAGGGGTGCTGTGGGTAATGCGGCCGGACATCGATGCCCCGCGCCAGCAATGCCCCCGGCGTGTCGTAGCGCAATTCGCTGACCTGCACTGGAGCGGCATGGCGCCTGAAGCTCGCGTAGTACGCCCGCGAGCCCTCGATCTCGCCGTGCCCGGTTCCTAGGCTGGCCTGCGGGTAGGGAATTGGCATGGCCCGGGAACTGCCTTCGCTGCGGGCATTTTCGCCCGCGGATGCCGGGGCAGTGCCCGAGGAGGTGGAGGCTCGGGCCTTGCCGGATGCGGCGTCCGTGTCCTGCGCTTCGCGGGCGATGCCTGCCGACGGGGCGGGGTCGGAGAGTCTCTCGCGAAACACGGCGATCCCGATCACGCCGAGATTGGACGGGCGCCCGGTGCGCGCGGCGTAACTGGCGGCCGGGTCGACGAAGACGAACTGCGCGACCGCATCCAGCGACTTGCGCCAGCCTGCGACTTCCAGGTCCTGCCAGGGGCCGAGCACGTAGCCGGCCTGGTGGACGCCGGCGGTGCGGCCGTCCACCGCATTGATGCCATCCACCGACAGCACCGCGAGCACGCGCGCGCTGCTGCGGTTGCGCAGGCGGACGGCATAGGCCTGGCCCGGTTCGCCGGGTACCCATGACTGTCCGCGATGGGGGTATCGCGGCAGCACCTGCCCGCCATCGCGATCGACGATCTCCAGTTCGACCGGTGACTTGGAGCGCCACAACTGGCCGGCTTCCGCACGGGGAAGGCCAGCCAGCAGCAGCAAAAGCAGCAATGCGAGCATGGGCGCGCGCCGGTGGATCGAGGTGCGCTGGAGTGTTTTCGTCGGCGTGGAGGGGGTCATCACGGCAGTCCTGTGCGAGGGTGGCGTAGAGAACGCCCGACCAGGCGGCATGGGGTCCGGGCGGGCAAGCCGGGTCCCGGCAAGGAACACGCCCACCGGACCGCCATGCCGCACAAGGTAGAATCAGGCGGTCTTTCCCGCTGTGTCCGACATGACCGTCCGAGTCCTCACCGGCATCACCACCACCGGTACCCCGCACCTGGGCAACTACGCCGGCGCGATCCGTCCGGCCATCGCCGCCAGTCGCGCCCCGGGCGTGGAAAGCTTCTTCTTCCTCGCCGACTACCACGCGCTGATCAAGGCCGATGATCCGCAGCGCGTGGCGCGCTCAAGGCTGGAGATCGCCGCGACCTGGCTGGCCTGCGGCCTGGACCCGCAGAAGGTGACCTTCTACCGGCAGTCGGACATCGTCGAGATCCCGCAGCTGACCTGGCTGCTGACCTGCGTGGCGGCCAAGGGCCTGCTCAACCGTGCGCACGCCTACAAGGCGGCCGTCGACAAGAACACCGCCGCCGGCGAAGACCCGGATGCCGGCATCAACGCCGGTCTGTACATGTATCCGGTACTGATGGCCGCCGACATCCTGGCCTTCGGCGCACACAAGGTGCCGGTGGGCCGCGACCAGATCCAGCACATCGAGATGGCGCGCGACATCGGCCAGCGCTTCAACCACCTCTACGGCGATGCCTGGCGCACGGCGACCGGCGCCAGTGGCGAGCCGCTGGTGCTGCCGGAGGTCCAGATCGACGAAAGCGTGGCCACGCTGCCCGGCCTGGACGGGCGCAAGATGTCCAAGAGCTACGACAACACCATCCCGCTGTTCGCGCCGCCGGCCGAACTGAAGAAGCTGGTGATGTCGATCGTCACCGACTCGCGTGCGCCGGGCGAGCCGAAGGACACCGAGGGTTCGGCCCTGTTCCAGCTCTACCAGGCCTTCGCCACCCCGCACCAGGCCGAGGAAATGCGCCATGCCTTCGCCGACGGGATCGGCTGGGGCGACGCCAAGCAGCGCCTGTTCGCGCAGGTCGACGAAGCGGTGGCGCCGATGCGCGAGCAGTACGCGCAGCTGATCGCCAAGCCGGCGCAGCTGGAGGAGATCCTGCAGGAAGGCGCACACAAGGCGCGCGACGTCACCGTGCCGCTGCTGGACGGGCTGCAGCGCGCGGTCGGGCTGGGAACGTTCACCGTGGCCAAGGCCGCGACTGATCGAACCCGCGTCGCCGCCGCGAAGCTGCCGCAGATCAAGCAGTACCGCGAAGTCGACGGGCGTTTCCATTTCAAGCTGGTCGACGGCGATGGCCGCGTGCTGCTGCAGGGCGACGGTCACCAGTCGCCGCGCGAGGCCGGGCAGGTGATCGCGCGGCTCAAGCGCGAGGGCCTGGACGCATTGCACGAGATGGAACAGCACACGGTCGGTCTGCTCGGCGAGAAGATCGGTACGCTTGGCGAGGACCTGGCCGGCGTGGACGAGGTCCTCCAGGCGCTGCGCCAGCTGGTCGAGGCCGAAGCGTGAAGGAGCGAACCTGATGGCCTGGTTGTCGCTGCTGCTGTTCCTGCCCTGGTTCGCGCTGCTCGGTGCGCTCTACTGGTTCTATCCGCGGCAACCGCGGCCTTTCGCGCGCCGCGCGTTCGATGCGCTGGTGCTGGTGCTTGCGCTGGCGCTGAGCATCGCCGGCATGCTCTGGGGCTATGCCGAAGGCGTGGCCGACACCGGGAGCGGCCCGATCTGGCGCCAGGTGCTGGCCGTGCTCTATGCCTACGGCGCGTTCCTGGCGGTGCTGTCGCTGGCCATCCCGCTGCGCATGCGGCTGATGGTTCGCTGGCGCGCACGCAGCGCGTGATCGCGTAGCCGCGGATCGTGCGCGACAAGCCGCGCGCGAATGGCCTTCACCCCTACGACCAAAGCCGGATCGCCGCGCCGCACCCGCCTGACTAACATGGGTGGGCGACAGGAGATGCGGGAAAGGAAAGGGCGACACATGCCGGAACATGGCATCCACACCATCGATACAGGGTACGTGCGGCCTCGCTTCGATGCGGCCTACCTGGTGGTGGAGCAGGGACGCGCGGCGTTCATCGACTGCGGCACCAACCACACCATTCCGGTCCTGCTCGATGCGCTGGCGCAGGCGGGCCTGGCGGCGGCGGACGTCGACTGGCTGATCCTGACCCACGCCCACCTGGACCATGCCGGTGGCGCGGGCACGCTGATGCGGCACCTGCCCCATGCGCGCCTGGTCGCGCATCCGCGCGCCGCGCCGCACATGGTCGATCCGGCCCGGCTGGTCGCCGGCGCGACCGCGGTCTACGGCGAGGCCGAGTTCGCGCGCCACTACGGCGAACTGGTGCCGGTGCCGGCTGAGCGCGTCGTCGTGGCCGCGGACGGACACGTCGTCGAGCTCGCCGGCCGGCCGCTGCGCTGCATCGACACCCCCGGCCACGCGCGCCACCACCTGTGCGTCTGGGACGCGCGCAGCCGCAGCTGGTTCACCGGCGACACCTTCGGCCTGTCCTACCGTGAGCTCGACAGCGCGCGCGGTCCGTTCATCCTGCCGACCTCCTCCCCGGTGCAGTTCGAGCCGGAGGCGATGCAGGGCTCGATCGCGCGGATGCTCGCCGAATCGCCCCGCGCGATGTACCTGACCCACTTCGGGCGGGTGGAGGAGGTGGAGCGGCTGGCCGCCGAGCTGCACGAGCAGATCGATGCGATGGTCTCGCTGGCGCAGGCCTGCGACGGACGCCCCGAGCGCCATCGCGCCCTCGTCGCGGCCCTGGCCGGGTACTACCTTGAACGGGCCCAGGCGCACGGCTGCACGCTGGATGACGCCTCGGTGCTGGGCCTGCTCGGCATGGACATCGAACTCAACGCGCAGGGACTGGAAGTCTGGCTGGAGCGCGCGCGGCTGTCGTAGGCGCGGGCGACCGCGACCCCATCCATTGGCACGGGCGACCCCCGCATGCTTCCGGCGCCCGTGCCGCGGTCATGCCCGCTCCTGCACAAGTGGGGGGGCACGGCGCGCGCCGCGTCAGTTCCAGCGGTTGGCGTGCGGTCCGAACGGCTTGCGCTGCTGGCGCACCACGCAGAAGCGATGGCCGCTGGGCGCTTCCATCACCCACCAGGTGTGGACGAAGGCGACCTTCTTCGCGCCCAGCGCGACCAGGCGATCGGCCTCGGCGTCGACGTCGTCGGTCTCGATGTCCAGGTGCACGCGCGAATCGTGCTCGACCTTCTGCAGCAGGATCTGCGGCTCGCCGGCCGCGGTTTCCAGTTCGGCGTACCTGCCGTCGCCGTCCTGGTCCAGGCTGGCCACCGGTTTGCCCAGGGCCTTGCTCCAGAACTCGGTGGCTTCCGCGAGGTCGGCGACCTTGCAGTCCAGGACCAGGTTGCTCAGGCGGCTGCGGTGCGGCATGGGCGTGCTCCATCGAGGGGAGCCGCCAAGATACGCGCCGTCGTCGCAGGGTGCGCGACGACGGCGCGCGGGGCGCTACTGCGGCAGCGCCATGTCGTCCAGCAGCGCCTTGAGGAAGCGCGCGGCCTCGCCGCCGGTGGCGGCGCGATGGTCGAAGGTCAGCGAGATCGGCAGGCGGCGGTGCACCTCGATGCCGCCGATCACCGCAACCACGTCGTGGCTGAGCTTGCCGGCACCGATGATCGCCACGCACGGCGGCACCACCACCGGGGTGGCGTAGCGGCCGGCGAACATGCCGAAGTTGGACAGCGAGATGGTGTAGCCCGACAGCTCGCTGGCCGGAAGGCTGCGTTCCTCGACCTGCGCGCGCAAGCGGTTGATGCCTTCGCGCACGCCGCGCGCGTCGAGCATGTCGGCATTGCGCAGCGCCGGCACGAACAGGCCGTCGTCCGTATCCACGGCAATGCCCACGTCCACGTGCGGATGGCGGGTGACGGTGAGCGCGTCGCCGTCGAACCAGGCGTTGAGCGCCGGTACGGTCCTGCACGCGACGGTGATCGCGCGGACCAGGCGCACGGTGATGTCCTGCTTGCCGATCCAGCCGTGCAGGTCGGCGTCGTCGACCAGCGTGGTCGGCACGACCTTGCTGTGCGCGTCGGCCATCACCCGGGCCATGTTGCGGCGCACGCCCTTGAGCTGCTCGGGCTGGCCGCTGGCGGTTGCGGATTCGGCGCCCGGCGGCCGGGTCCGCATGGGCTTGCCCGCTGCCGACATCGGCGTGCGTTGTGCCGGCGGCTGTGGCGCGGCGGCGGCGGAGGGTGCGGCCGCTGGGCGCGGCGCCGTGCCCACGGCGGCCGTCCCGCTGGCGGCGGCCTGCTTCACGTCGGCGAGGCTGACGGTGCCGTCGGGACCGCTGGCGCGCACGCGGGCCAGGTCCACGCCGAGCTTCCTGGCCAGCGCACGCACGGCGGGCATCGCTTTCACTCCGCCCACGGAAATCGCCTGTTCGGCATGCACCGCATCGGAACTCTGCATCGCGCCGACCACCGTGCCTGCATCGCCGCCGCGAGCTTCCGAGGGTGCAGGCTGCGCCGGCAGTTCGTCGCCGTCATCGCTGGCCACGACCTTTGCCGGTGCGGCGTGGCCGCCACCGTGGTGGTGGCCGGTGTCCTGGCCTTCGGCGCGCTGCGGCAACGAGGCGTCGGGCTCGAACATGGCCAGCATGGCGCCGGTGACGATGACGTCGCCCGCGGCGCCGGCCAGCTTCAGCACCTTGCCCGATACCGGCGAGGGCACCTCGACCACCGCCTTGGCGGTCTCCATCGAGACCAGTGGTTCGTCCAGACGGATGGTGTCGCCTTCCTTCACGAACCACTCGACGATGGTCGCGTCCGGCAGGCCTTCGCCCAGGTCGGGAAGGTGGAAAGTCTTGCTCTCGCTCATGCGGATGTTCCTGGCAGGTCTTGGCGGGCACGACGGCGTGCGTCGTGCCGGGAATAGGTGGAAGGCGGCGCCGCGGTCTAGGCGCGGCGCCCTTGCCTCAGCCGTGCGCGGCGGCGCGCCTGGCTGCGCTGACGATACGCTCCACGCTCGGCAGGTACTTCATCTCCAGCCGGAACAGCGGGATATGCGTGTCGTAGCCGGTAACGCGCTCGACCGGGGCGAGCAGGTCGTACATCGAGTGCTCGGCCAGGCGCGCGGCGATCTCGGCGCCGAAGCCCGCGGTGCGCGGGGCTTCCTGCACGATCACGCAGCGACCGGTGCGCGATACCGACTCGGCGATCGTGTCGAAGTCGAGCGGGCGCAGGGTGGCCACGTCGATGACCTCGGCGCTGATGCCTTCCTTCGCCAGCGCGTCGGCCGCTTCCAGCGCTTCCTTCACCTGCGCGCCCCACGCGACCAGGGTCACGTCGGTGCCTTCGCGCAGCACGAAGCACACGTCCAGGGGCAGCGCCTCGCCGTCGTTGGCGACCACTTCCTTGTACTGGCGATAGAGCCGCTTGGGCTCCATGTAGATGACCGGGTCTTCTTCGCGGATCGCCGCCAGCAGCAGGCCGTAGGCGCGCTGCGGCGAAGACGGCATGACCACGCGCAGGCCCGGCACGTTGGTGAAGATCGCCTCGTTGGCCTCGCTGTGGTGCTCGGGCGCACGGATCCCGCCGCCCCACGGCACGCGCAGCACCATCGGGCAGTGCAGGCGGCCGCGGGTGCGGTTGCGCAGGCGCGCGGCATGGCAGATGAGATGGTCGACCATCGGGTAGACGAAGCCGTCGAACTGCGCTTCGGCGACCGGCCTCATGCCCTGCGCGGCCAGGCCGACCGACAGGCCCGCGATCGTGGTCTCGTCCAGCGGGGTGTCGAGCACGCGCTGCGCACCGAAACGCTGCTGCAGGCCGGCGGTGGCGCGGAACACGCCGCCGTTGATGCCCACGTCCTCGCCCAGCACCAGCACCGACGGGTCGTGTTCGAGCTCCCAGGCCAGGGCCTGGGTGATGGCTTCGATGAGCGTGATCGGGGTCGCGGTCATCGGCTGTCCTCCGCTGATGGCGGCATGGTGGGCGGCGGCATCGCCCGCCGAACGGGCGGGATTGGCGGCATTGCTGCGGATGTCATCCATGGCGATGCTCCTGCGGACGCTGTTCCATGGCGATGACGGCCGCGCGCTGGGCCAGCAGCTCGGGCGGTGGATCGGCATAGAGGTAGTCGAACATCGCCTCCACCGGCTGCACCGGCGTGGCCAGGTACGCGTCCACCTCGATGTTGACCAGGCGCTCGCATTCTTCCTTCCACGACGCTTCCTCTGCTTCGCTCCAGGCGCCCTGCGCGGTCAGCCAGGTACGCAGGCGGGTCATCGGCTCGCGTTCCCACGCGGCCTTGACCTCGGCGTCGTCGCGGTAGCGGCGCGCGTCGTCGGCGGTTGTGTGGTCGGACAGGCGATAGGTCATGAATTCGATCACGCTGCCGCCCTGGCCCGAACGCGCACGCTCGCTGGCGATGCGCATCGCCTCGAGCACGGCGACCAGGTCGTTGCCGTCCACCTGCAGGCAGAACAGGCCACCGGCCAGGCCCTTCTGTGCCAGGGTCTGCGCACCGGTCTGGGCCGAGCGCGGGACCGAGATCGCCCAGCCGTTGTTGACCACGCCCAGGATCAGCGGCAGCTCGTAGGCGCCGGCGGAGTTGAGCGCGGCATAGAAGTCGGTCTTGGAGGTGCCGCCGTCGCCGCAGGTGGCCACGGCCAGGTGCGGTTCGCCGCGCATCTTGAACGCCAGCGCCGCGCCGGCCGCATGCAGGCACTGGGTGGAGATCGGCACGCAGAACGGGAAGTCGTGGCGGGCGGCGCCTTCCTGGAAGTCGTTGCCGCGCTCGTCGCCGCCCCAGTACAGCAGCACTTCGCGCGGACGCACGCCGCGCATGAACAGCACGCCGTATTCGCGGTAGCTGGGCGCGTACACGTCGCCCTCGGCCATGGCCGCGCCGATGCCCACGTGGGTGGCCTCGTGGCCCAGGCACGGCGCGTAGGTGCCCAGCTTGCCGGTGCGCTGCAGGGCGATGGCCTTGGTATCGAAGGCGCGCACGTACAGCATCTGCTTGAACAGGGGCAGCAGCACGGCCGGATCGCGCAGGGCAGGCGGGAACTCGCGGACCGGCTGGCCGTCCGCGCCAAGGTATTGCAGGTAATCGATCTGGAAGCTTGCTGCGAGGGTCATGGGCGTGCGCCAGCGAGGCTGGATTGCGATACGGGAAAGTTGCACATGGTACGGAAGCGTCCCTGAAAACCCGCCGTGCAGCGCAACAACGCTTGTATTCCACGGACTTGCACCGGCCCGTTCAGCTGGCCCGCTTGCATGACAGCGGTGGCCAGATCCGGCCTGCAACGCCGTGGGTTACCCTTTCCGCCCCTGTGCGCCACTGCCGCCGATGACCCTCGACAAGAACCAGCGTCCGCTCGAACCGGGCATCCACACCGACCTGCAGGGCCGGATGACCTATGCCGGCTACCTGCACCTGGACCGCCTTCTCTCGGCCCAGCAGCCGTTGTCCAACCCGGCGCACCACGACGAGATGCTGTTCATCGTCCAGCACCAGGTCTCGGAGCTGTGGCTGAAGCTGCTCATGCACGAACTGCAGGCGGCCCGCGAGTTCCTCAAGGACGACCAGGTCTGGCAGTGCCGCAAGGTGCTGGCCCGCAGCAAGCAGGTGCTGCGCCAGCTGACCGAGCAGTGGTCGGTACTGGAGACGCTGACTCCGTCCGAATACATGGGCTTCCGCCACCTGCTGGGCCCGTCCTCGGGCTTCCAGTCGCTGCAGTACCGGGCGGTGGAGTTCCTGCTGGGCAACAAGAACGCCGGCATGGTCCGGGTCTTCGCCCATGACCCGGAGGGCCAGGCGGCCCTGGGCGCCGAGCTGCAGCTGCCGAGCCTGTATGAGGAGTTCCTGCGCTACCTGACCCGCTTCGGCCACGCGGTACCGGCGGCCTATCTCGATGCGGGCCGCGACTGGTCCGCCGCCCACGTCACCGACCCGGCGCTGCTGCCGGTGTTCGAGCGCATCTACGAGGACACCGACCGCTACTGGCGCGAGTACTCGCTGTGCGAGGACATGGTCGACCTGGAGACCCAGTTCCAGCTCTGGCGCTTCCGGCACATGCGCACGGTGATGCGGATCATCGGTTTCAAGCGCGGGACCGGCGGCTCCAGCGGCGTAGGCTTCCTGCGCGAGGCGCTGGAGCTGACGTTCTTCCCGGAGCTGTTCGAGGTCCGGACCAGCATCGGTCCGGGCTGAGCCGGGCGGGAGGGCCGCCCCCGGGGCCCGCAAGCCGCTGCGCCGGCGTCCCTGCGGGGGCCTCCCGGAGCATGCCGGGAAAGTTCGTTGCGCCTGCAAGTGGCCGCCGGCCAAGGGGAAAGTGCACTTTTGCGGGGATGCGGCCCGGTGCGTTCGCATTGACGCCCGGCGCCGTCCTCGGTGATTCTCGGCCCACTCCGCGGGGCGACGCCCCTGTGTATCCCATTCAGTAAGCAAGGAATTCCATGAGCGCCGACGTCGTCGAGCCCAAGGTCGCAGCCCCGCCGCCGCAGCCGCCCGTTCCCCCGGATTTCAGCCAGATCCTCGGCCATCCCAAGCCGCTGTGGATGCTGTTCATGACCGAATTCTGGGAGCGCTTCGCCTTCTACGGCATGCGCTGGGCCCTGGCCCTGTACATCGTCGCCCAGTTCTACGGCGGCGACAGCACCGGCGAGGCGCCGGCCAGCAAGCTGTACGGCGCGTACCTGGCCCTGGTGTACGCGGCCGCGCTGTTCGGCGGATATGTCGCCGACCGGATCATTGGCTACCAGCGCTCGATCCTGCTCGGCGCGGCGATCATGGCCGCCGGCCTGTTCATGATCATGTTGCCCAACGAACAGGTCTTCAAGCTGGGCCTGGCCACCGTCATCGTCGGCAACGGCCTGTTCAAGCCGAACATCTCCACGATGGTCGGCAAGCTCTACTCGACCGGCGACGAGCGGCGGGATTCGGGCTTCACCCTGTTCTACATGGGCATCAACCTGGGCGCGATGATCGCGCCGTGGCTGACCGGCCTGCTTGCCGAACGGGTCATGGGCGGAACATCGGAAATGCCCACCTACAAGGTGGTGTTCCTGGTGTCGGGCATCGGCATGCTGATCAGCCTGGTCTGGTTCTGGTTCGGTCGCCGCCAGCTCAAGGGCATCGGCGAGCCGATCGCCGGCGCCGAAAGCGGTTTCCGGGTGCTGGTCACCGCGATCTGCGCGCTCGCCTCCATTCCGCTGATCTACTTCCTGCTGTCGATCGGCGCAGGCGCGCTGCAGTGGATCCTGACCGCGCTGTTCGTCGCGCTGTGCGTGCTGATCCTGCGCGAAGGGTTCCGCGACGGCCCGGTCAGGCGCGACATGGCCATCGCCATGCTGATCATCTTCGTGTTCAACGTCCTGTTCTGGTGTTTCTTCGAGCAGGCCGGCAGCTCGTTCAACTTCCTCGCGCAGAACATCGTCAACCGTGATTTCAGCGGCTGGATCTTCCCGGTCGGCTGGTTCCAGTCGGTCAACTCGCTGGCGATCATCACGCTGGCGCCGGTGCTGGCCTGGCTGTGGGTCAGGCTGAGCAAGGTCGAGCCCAACCTCGGGGCGATGCGCCTGGTGCGCGTGCTGGTGGGCGTCGTCGCCACCGTGTTCTCGGTGCTGGCGATGTACCGCCTGAGCGGGCTGGGCGTCATGCCGGGCTGGGCGTTCTTCGTGATCGCCGCGCTGATCGTCGTGCTGGGCCTGTGGGCGACCCGGATCGACCTGGGCAACACGGCCGGGTCGCTCAATCCGTCGATCCCGCGCAAGTTCGGCTTCGGCATCATCTTCAACGGCGTCGCGTTCCTGCTGTTGATGGTCGCCCTGTCGAGCATGGTCGATCCGCAGACGCTGAAGATCCCGTTCTGGACGCTGTTCATGGTCTACGTCATCCAGTCGGTGGGCGAGCTGTGCCTGTCGCCGATCGGCCTGTCGATGGTGACCAAGCTCGCGCCGGTGCGCCTGGTCGGTTTCGGCATGGGCGGCTGGTTCCTGTCCACGGCGATCGGCAACAACCTGTCGGGCATCTTCGCCAGCCATGTGAGCGGCGAGACCGGCATGACGGTGGAATCGGCCTTCGCCGGCTACACCATCGGGTTCTGGATCCTGATGGGCAGCGGCCTGCTGCTGTTCCTGATCGCGCCGCTCATCCAGAAGCTGATGCACGGGGTCAAGTGAGGATGGCCGATCGCGGTCGTCCGCCGGTCATGGTGCTGCCCCTGCTCCTGGTCGCAATGCTCCTGTCCGCCTGTGGCGGGCAGGAGGCGCCGCCGCCGTCGGGACCGCCGCTGCCGGTGGACACCACGCCACAGAAGCCGGTCGTGGCCGACACCAGCGAGCGGGTCGCTTCGGGCAACACGCCCGCGGCGGCCGACATCGCCGCGATCGCGGCACTCGGCGCGTCGTTCGATCCCAACCGCAGCGCCGCCAACGACCTGGAAACGGCCAAGGTCGAAGCCAAGCGCGGCAGCAAGCGCATCGTGCTGGAACTGGGCGATGCGGCCTGCGGCGAATGCGCGGCGCTGGACCAGCGCATCGAAGGCGAGACGCCCTTGCGGCACCTGCGCGACGCGGGCTTCGTCTGGGTGAAGATCGACCGCAGCGCGCCGGGGAACGCGCCGTTCCTGGCCGCTTATCCGGGCAGCACGGAAGCACCGGCGCCGCACCTGCTGGTGCTCGATGCCGATGCGCAGGTGCTGCACGCGCAGTCGGGGCACGAGCTGTTGCGCAAGGGCAAGCCGGATCGTCGCCGGAGCCGCGAGTTCCGGGAGCAGTGGGCGCCGCCGCCGGCAGCGCCCTGAAATTCCCCGCCGGTCACGCCGGACCGAGGGCAAGGACAACCCGGTGGCATCGAGGAAGCGGGCGCATGGCAATGCGCCCGCCTTCGGCGGCCCGGTGGGTGAGGGCTACGCGGCTCAGCCGCCGTCGCGCAACGCGATCAGGCCCGGGCCGGCGAGCTTGACCAGCAACCGGTCGAGCATGGCCCGTTCCTCCTCGTCGAGCGTGGCGATCAGCCGCTGCTCGCAGCCCAGTGCCATCGGCGCGATCTCGTCGTACACGGTGTAACCGACCTCCGACAGCGCCAGCACGGAACGGCGGCGATCGTCGCTGTGGATCTCGCGTTTGATCAGGCTGCGCTCGAGCAGGCGCGCGACGGCGCGGCTGACGGCGACCTTGTCCATCGCGGTGCGGTCGGCGACCTCGTTGGCGGACAGGTCGGGGAAGCGGCCCAGGACCGCCATCACCCGCCATTCGGTGATCGCCAGCCCGAACCGCTTCTGGTAGATGTCGGCGATGGTCTGGCTGACCCGGTTGGAGAGCACGCTGAGGCGATAGGGCAGGAAGTTTTCCAGCTCGAGCTGGGCGTGGCGGGCGGCATCCGCGGAAGGCGCGGTGCCGGAGGCTTCAGGAGCGTTCGGAACTGACATTGCGGCAGGGCACCTTGCTAGTGGTTGCAGAAGTAACTATAAAAGGGGATTCGATCAGACCGCTCCCCGACGGGGTGTTCAGGAAGCCATCATGAGCGCGCATTCGCAAGTCCTCTCCGCCACATCGACCCCAAACGCCGGCGTCGCCGCGAGCCAGTTCGACAACCCGATGGGGATCGACGGCTTCGAATTCGTCGAGTTCGCCGCCCCGGCCGGGCAGGCGCAGCAACTGCACGACTACTTCCGCAGGCTCGGCTTCGTCCAGGTCGCGCGCCACAAGACCCGCCCGATCAGCACCTACCGCCAGGGCGACTGTACCTTCCTGATCAACGAGGATCCGGACTCCTTCGCCGGCCGCTTCGCCGCCCAGCACGGCCCCAGCGCCTGCGGCTTCGCGATCCGGGTGAAGAAACTGGCCGACTGGGCGCGTACCCAGGCGCTGAGGAACGGCGCCGAGGCGCTCGACGCGCGCGACGAACTGAGCAAGGCGGTCGCCGCGCCGGTGATCAAGGGCATCGGCGATTGCATGCTCTACATCGTCGACCGCTACGACGAGAAGGGCACCATCCACGACCCGGACTACGAATACCTGCCGGGCGTCGACCTGATGCCCGCGGGCTTCGGCCTGACCTTCATCGACCACCTGACCCACAACCTGTACCACGGCAACATGGCCAAGTGGGCCGACTACTACGAGCGGCTGTTCAACTTCCGCGAGATCCGCTACTTCGACATCAAGGGCGCCAAGACCGGCCTGCTTTCCAAGGCGATGACCGCGCCCGACGGCATGGTCCGCATCCCGCTCAACGAGTCGTCCGACCCCAAGTCGCAGATCAACGAATACCTGGACGCTTACCAGGGCGAGGGCATCCAGCACATCGCCTGCTTCACCGACGACATCTACGCGACGGTGGAGAAGATGCGCGAAGTCGGCGTGGAGTTCCTCGATACGCCCGATACCTACTTCGACGTGATCGACCAGCGCATCCCCGACAATGGCGAGGACGTGGAACGCCTGCGCCGGAACAAGATCCTGATCGACGCCGACGTCGAGACCAAGCAGCGCAAGCTTCTGCAGATCTTCACCCAGAACGCGGTGGGTCCGATCTTCTTCGAGATCATCCAGCGCAAGGGCAACGAGGGTTTCGGCGAGGGCAACTTCCAGGCCCTGTTCGAGAGCATCGAACGCGACCAGATGCGCCGCGGCGTGCTCTGATCGCGACACGTCGACCCGCAACGAGGCAGACATGGCCAACCCCCGCTCCGCGTACATGACCGGCTTCGGCAACGAGTTCGCGACCGAAGCGGTGCCCGGCACGTTGCCGGTCGGACAGAACTCGCCGCAGCGCGTCGCGCACGGGCTGTATGCAGAGCAGCTGTCGGCCAGCGCATTCACCGCGCCGCGCGGGCAGAACCGGCGCAGCTGGCTGTACCGGATCCGGCCGGCGGCGATGCATGGCACGTTCGCGCCGTTCAGCGCGCACGCCGGCGTACCGCGTTTCCACAACGACTTCGGCGATGGTCCGGTCACGCCCGACCAGTTGCGCTGGGATCCGCTGCCACTGCCGTCGACGCCGAACGACTTCCTTGAAGGCCTGTACACGATGGCCGGCAACGGATCGCCGGCTGCCCAGCAGGGCGTGGCGATCCACCTGTACGCCGCCGACCGCGACATGGACGGTCGTTTCTTCTACGACGCCGACGGCGAGCTGATGCTGGTGCCGCAACTGGGCCGCCTGCGCATCGCCACCGAACTGGGCGTGCTGGACGTGGAGCCGCAACAGGTCGCGGTGGTGCCGCGCGGCGTGCGTTTCCGGGTCGAGCTGCCCGATGGCCCGTCGCGCGGGTACGTGCTGGAGAATTTCGGCGCGCCGCTGCGCTTGCCCGACCTGGGTCCGATCGGTTCCAACGGCCTGGCCAACCCGCGCGACTTCGAGACCCCGGTGGCCGCGTACGAAGACGTCGAAGGCGACTTCGAACTGGTCGCCAAGTTCCAGGGCCACCTGTGGCGCGCGGACATCGGCCACAGCCCCCTGGACGTGGTCGGCTGGCACGGCAACTGCGCGCCTTACCGCTACGACCTGCGCCGCTTCAACACCATCGGCTCGATCAGCTTCGACCATCCCGATCCGTCGATCTTCACCGTGCTCACCGCGCCCAGCGACACGCCGGGGACGGCCAACGTGGACTTCGCGATCTTCCCGCCGCGCTGGCTGGTGGCGCAGCACACGTTCCGTCCACCGTGGTTCCACCGCAACGTGGCCAGCGAGTTCATGGGCCTGGTGCAGGGTGCCTACGACGCCAAGGCCGAGGGCTTCATGCCCGGCGGTGCCTCCCTGCACAACTGCATGAGCGGGCACGGCCCGGATGCGGCGACTTTCGAGAAAGCCTCGCACGCCGACCTTTCCGGGCCGGACGTGATCGCCGACACCATGGCCTTCATGTTCGAGACCCGCGCAGTGCTGCGGCCGACGGCGCAGGCCCATGAGGCGTCGCACCGGCAGCGCGACTACCAGCGCTGCTGGGCGGGGCTGAAGCGCAATTTCGTCGCGCCGGCCTGACCGGGCCGGCACGCTCCGGCGGGCCGTACGCGTGCCGGTTCCGGAAGCCGATCCGCTGATCGGGTAGGGGCCCGGTAGGCGCATGCGGCCCGCGGGACCGGAGGCGTGTCCCTTCGCCTGCCGTTGACAGGGGCTTTGTCAGCCTTCGCGCATCGAATGCACAGGGGAATGCAATGTCGTCCAGGATGCTTGATGCCTGCCTGTTGAGCCTGGCGCTGGTCCTTGCGTCCTGCACACAGGCGCCCGGTGACAACGCAACCGGAAGTGGCGACGCCGCGGCCGAGGGCGCCACCGCTTCCGATCCCGCCCTGGACGAGCCCTCCGAGGAGGTGCCGCCGGCCATCGCGCCCGCCGCAACGACGCCGGACTTCACGGGTTTCGGACCGGTGCCTTTCGGTGCCGAAGCGCAGGCACTCAAGCGGGCCCTGGGCGGATCCCTGGAGGAAGGCGCGACGGAGTCGCCCGATGCCTGCCACTACCTGTTCCCGCAGCCGCGACCGGAGCAGGGCCAGGGCACCACTTTCATGATCGAGGGTCGCCGCTTCGTGCGCGTGGATACCGATGATCCGGCTACCACGGCCCCCGGTGGCGGCCGCATCGGCATGTCCGTGGACGAGGTCGCTGCACTGTACCCCGGCCTCAGCGCCAGCCCGCACAAGTACGTGGAAGGAGCGCAGTCCCTGCGCGTGACCCGCGATGGCAGCGACGCCGTGCTGCTGTTCGAGGCCGATGCGCAGGGCCGGGTGCAGGAGTGGCGCATCGGCCTGCCGCCGCAGGTGGACTACGTAGAGCGCTGCGGCTGACGTGTGATCGCCCGGGCGCCTGCCCCGAGCCGGGTCGGACGTATCAGGACGACTGCGGGCACGGAACGCGGCATAGAATCACGGCTGGCCCTGGGAGGATGCGGCGATGGCGGAAGCGTTGGGACTGTTCGCGCTGGGTCTGCTGCTGCTGGCCCTGGGCGGGGACTCGGTGATCAAGGGCGTGTCGGGCCTGGCCCAGCACCTGGGGCTGCGACCGTTCGTGGCCGGCCTGCTGCTGGTCGCCTTCGGCACTTCGATTCCCGAGCTCGCGGTCAACCTCCGCGCGGTATGGGAGGGCCAGACGCACCTGGCGCTGGGTAATGCGGTAGGCAGCAACGTGACCAACCTCGGCCTGACCCTGGGCCTGGCCGCGCTTGCCGCCCCGCTGTTGCTGCGGGCGCGGATGCTGGTGCCGCTGCTGGTACTGCTGGCGGTAGCCACCTTCGCGCTGATGGTGTTCGGCCTCGATGGCTACGTCGGCCGGATCGAAGGCGCGGTGCTGCTGCTGGGCTTCTTCGCCACCACCGCGTTCCTCCTGCGCCGGGGACAGCGCGAAGCCGACGAGGTGCGCGCGGAGATCACCGGCTTCGCCACCACCCGGCCCGGGCTGGGCCTGAACCTGGTCCGCCTGGCGATCGCCATCGGGCTGCTGTATTTCGGCGCGCGCTGGGTCGTTGCCGGTGGCCTGGGCCTGGGCGAAGCCTGGAGCCTGTCGCCGCTGATGGTCGGCCTGCTGCCGGTCGCCATCGGCACCGCGCTGCCCGAGATCGCCGCGGCGATCGCGGCGGCGCGGCGCGGGCAGGGCGACATGGTCGCCGGCCACGTGATCGGCTCGAGCCTGTTCAACCTGCTGGCGATCGTCGGTGGCATGGCGGTGTTCCGTCCGCTGGCGTTGCCGGCCTCGTTCGTGAAATTCGAGCTGCCCGCCGTGCTGGTGCTTACCCTGCTGGTGTATCCGCTGCTGCGCAGCGGACGCCGGATCACGCAGCAGGAAGGCGGCATCCTGTGCCTGGTGTTCTTGGCCTGGATCGCGCTGGAGCTGCTGCTGTTCCTGTAGGAGAGCCGGGGGGCCGGCTCCCTACGCGTCACGCGGCGGGGTGTCGCCGTCCGTCTCGTCGGTACCCGGCTGCGGCGGCCGTTCGGCCATGTGCAAGGACAACGCGGCCTTGGCCATCAGGTGCGCGCTGATCGGCGCGGTGATGAACAGGAACGCGGTGATCAGCAGCTCGCGCGGCTGCGGGTCGGTGCCGCTGAGCGCGTGGTAGCCGACCGACGCCAGCAGCACGCAGCCCACGCCCAGCGTGCTGGCCTTGGTCGGGCCATGCAGGCGCTTGAAGAACTCCGACAGCCTCACCAGGCTCAGCGAGCCGACCAGGATGAAGAAGCAGCTGGCCGCCAGAAGCATCACCAGCACGATGGCGAACAGCCAGCTCATTCGACGATGTCCCGGCGCAGCACGTACTTGCTCATCACCACGGTGCCGACGAAGCCGAGCATGGCGATGACCAGCGCCGCCTCGAAGTAGACCGCCGTGCCCAGGTGCATGCCGAACAGCACCAGTTGCGCGATCGCGGCCACGAACAACGTGTCCAGGGCCAGGATCCGGTCCGGCACGCTGGGTCCCTTCAGCAGCCGGTACAGCGCCAGCAGCATGGCCAGGCCGACCACGTGCATCGAACCGACGATGGCGAAGGCCACCAGCGACTGCGGGGTCACGGGAAGATCTCCATCAGCGGTCCCTCGTAGCGGCTCTTGATCTGGCGCACCACCTCGTCCGCATCCTCCAGGTGGAGCACGTGCACCAGCAGGTAACGGCGATCGTCCGACAGCGCCGCGGACACCGTGCCGGGGGTGAGGGTGATGATGCTGGTGAGCGCCGCGATCCCGTGGATGTTGGCGATGTCCAGCGGCACCCAGATGAAACCCGGGGTGATCCTCTCTTCCGGGCCAAGCACCTGCAGGGCCACGGTGATGTTGGAACGGACGATGTCCAGCAGCAGGATCCCGAACATCCGCGGCACGCCACGCAGGCTGCCGATGCGGGCGAACTCGCGGTCCAGGCGCGCGGCGAACGGCGGGATCAGCAGCGCCAGCACCAGCGCCATGAGGACGTGGCCGGTGGTGACCTGGTCGTTCAGCAGCAGCCAGAAGCAGAACACCATCGTGGCCAGCGGCAACGAGGGCAGCCAGCGCCGGCGCCATCGGCGGAAGCGGGGTGACGTGATCATGGCTGCCTCATCGCCGGCTTGGCCGCGCGCACCTGCTGCACGTAGTCGCCAGGCGACTGCAGCTGCGCGGCGGTGGCGCGGGTGTAGTCCAGCAACGGCGCGGCCGCCACCACCAGGGCGATGCCGTAGCCCAGCAGCAGGATCGTCGCCGCCGTCTCCAGTGGCCGGCTCGGCACCGCGGGCATCGCGTCGAGCGGTGTGTAGGCGGCCATCCGTTCCGGGGGCGCATCCGGCCACGGCTCCACGCGCCAGAACAGGCGGGTGCCCGCGCGCGCCAGGCCCACCAGCATCAGGAAGCTGCTGCCCAGCACGAGCGCCCAGACCCAGGCGGTGGTGGCGCCGGCGGGCACCGCTTCGAGCAGCATCAGTTTGCCGAGGAAGCCCGACAGCGGCGGCAGCCCGGCCAGCGACACCGCGGCGAACAGGAACAGCACGCCGGGCACCATGCGTCCCGGCAGGGCCGAGACCAGGTCCTTGCGATCACCGGCGCTGCCGCGACGCCGGCGGATCAGGTCGGCGAGCAGGAACAGGGCGGCCCCGGCGAAGGTGCTGTGCACCAGGTAGTAGAGGCCGGCGGCGATCGTGCCGGAGGTGGCCAGCGCGAACGCGATGAACAGCGTGGCTGCCGAGCCCAGCACCAGGTAGGCGGCCAGCGAGCGCAGCCGACGCGACGCCAGCACGCCCAGCGCGGCCAGCGCCAGCGTGGCGCCGCCCAGCACGAGCAACGCAGGCCATGCGAACCCGGCCAGTGGACCGGCCGCACCGAAACTCAGCGTGCCGAAGCGCAGCACCGCGTAGAGGCCGACCTTGGTCATCACCGCGAACAGTGCGGCGACCGCGGCGGGCGCGTGGGTATAGGTCTGTGGCAACCAGAAATAGAGCGGCAGCAGGGCAGCCTTGGCGCAGAACACGACCAGCAGCAATCCTGCCGCGGACTGGATGAGGACCAGGTCCTCCGGCGGGGCCTGGGCCACGCGCACCGCCATTTCGGCCATGTTGAGCGTACCCAGCAAGCCGTACAGCAGGCCCAGGGCCATCAGGAACAGGGTCGAGGCGGCGACGTTGAAGGCCACGTAGTGCAGGCCCGCGCGCATGCGTTCGCCGCGGCCGCCGCTGAGCATCAGCCCGTAGGAGGCGATCAGCAGGACTTCGAAGAACACGAACAGGTTGAAGGCGTCGCCGGTCAGGAACGCACCATTGAGTCCCATCAGCTGGAACTGGAAGAACGCATGGAAGTGGGGCGCGCGCCGGTCCCATCCGGCGCAGGCGTGCAGCAGGCAGGCCGCGGCGAGCAGCTGGCCCACCAGCAACATCAGTGCCGACAGCCGGTCGACCATCAGCGCGATGCCCAGCCGTGCGGGCCAGTCGCCGACCAGGTACACCGGGATGCGTCCGCTGGACGCCTCGATCAACAGCAGCACCGACACGACGAGCATCGCCGCCAGCGACGCCCAGGCCACGATGCGCTGCACGGGCACGCCGAAGCGGCGGTTCTCGAAGAACAGCACGCTGGCCGCGGCGAACAGCGGGACCAGGATCGCGAGGACGGGCAGGTGGCTCATGCGTCGTCGTCCTGTGCGTCGGCGTCGCGGGTGCCGGCGCCCTCGCCATGGCGGGAATCGGGCGCCTGGCCACGCGCCTGCTGGTGCCTGCGCAACTCGTTGCGCTGGAACTCGCGCTGGGCGCGGCTGCCGTCGACGTGGTCGCTGTCGTTGTCGGCGCGGCTGCGGATGGCGATGACAATACTCACCGCGGTCATCGCGAAGGCGATCACGATCGCGGTCAGCACCAGCGCCTGGGGCAACGGGTCGGTGTAGTGGGCCAGATCCGGGGCGACGCCATCGCGCAGCACCGGTGGCTTGCCGGCCACCAGCCGGCCGCCGGCGAAGATCAGCAGGTTGGTCGCGTACGAGAGCAGGGTCAGGCCCAGGATCACGTCGAAGCTGCGCGCCCGCAGCAGCAGGTACACGCCCGCGGCGGTGAGGATGCCGATCGCACTCGCCATCGCCAGTTCCATCAGGGCACCTCCATGGGCTTGCTCATTGGCGCAACTCCCCGGTGCGGGTGGAGCGGTCGCCCGTCTCCATCACGCCCAGGTGCGCCACGAGCGTGCGCGAAGGCTTGATCGTGCCCAGCATCGACAGGATCAGCATCGCCCCGCCGAACACCACCAGGTACACGCCGGTGTCAAAACCGATCGCGCTGGCCAGCGGCACCTCGCCGACCAGGGGAACGTCAAGGTCCACGTGGCCGCTGGTGAGGAACTCCACTTCGAACAGGATCGAGGCCGCGCCGCTGATCCCGGCCACCACCAGGCCGACGCCAATGCAGCGGATGTAGTCGAAGCCGAAGCGCGATTCGACCGACGCCGCGCCCTGGATCACGTACTGGATCAGCAGCGGCACCGCCAGGACCAGGCCGGCGATGAAGCCGCCGCCGGGCGCGTTGTGCCCGCGCAGGAACAGGAACACCGACACGGTCAGGGTCAGCGGGAACATCAGCTGGGCCAGGTCGGCCGGTACGGGAAGCTTGATCGGCGGGCCCGACATCACCTTTTCCGGCGCCAGCCGCGCGCGCCGCAGCAGCGCGTGCACGATCAGCGCGGCGATGCCGAACACGGTGATCTCGCCGAAGGTATCGAAGCCGCGGAAGTCGACCAGGATCACGTTGACCACGTTGCGGCCGTACGCTTCGGGCAGCGCGCGGGCCAGCATCTCCAGGCTTGCCGGCTCGCCGAGGGGACGGGTCATCACCGCGTAGGACAGCAGGCCGATACCCAGTCCGGCGGCCAAGGCGACGGCGACGTCGCGCGCGCGCCGGCGTGGCGCGCGTTCGGGTGGCGAGCGCGGTGGCAGGTAGTGCAGGCCGAGCAGCAGCAGGGCCAGGCTGACCATTTCCACCAGCAGCTGGGTCAGGGCCAGGTCGGGTGCGGACAGGAACACGAACACCAGGCTGACCATCAGTCCCGCGCCACCGAGCACGATCAGCGCCAGCAGCCTTTGCCGGTACGTGCGGACCGTGTACAGCGCGCAGGCGACCAGCACCAGCCACAACAGCCAGCCCAGCAAAGGCATCGGCTGCGGTGCGCGCAGCGTCAGCGGTGCATGCGTACCGGACAGGAATGGCGCCGCGCCCGCGGCCAGCGCCGCCAGCACCAGCCACACCAGGCTGCGCTGCAGGCTGCCGTTGGCGATGCGCGAGGTGAAGCGCTCGGCCAGCGCATGCAGCACGTCCATGTTCCAGCGGAACAGGCGGCGGCCGAACGACAGGCGCGCGATCGCGTGCAGGTCCAGCAGCCGGCGCAACCCCAGGTACAACGCGATGCCGCCCGCGGTGCCGGCCATGCTCATCATCAACGGGGCATTGAAGCCATGCCAGATGGCCAGGCTGTAGGACGGCATGTCGTTGCCCAGGATCGCCGAGGCACCCGCATGCAGCACCGGCGCCACGGTCCAGGCCGGGAACACGCCCACTGCCACGCACAGCAGCACCAGCACCTCGACCGGGATCTTCATCCAGCGCGGAGGCTCGTGCGGCACCCGGTCCAGGTCGTGGGGGCCGTCGCCGAAGAAGGTCTCGTGGACGAAGCGCAGGCTGTAGGCCACGCCGAACACCGCGTACAGCAGCGCGGCCCCGCTGATCGCAATGGCCATGCTGCGGTCGCCATCGATGTCCAGCGCCTCGGTGAAGAACATCTCCTTGGACAGGAAGCCGTTGAGCAGCGGGATGCCGGCCATCGCCAGCGTCGCGGTGATCGCCAGCGCGCTGGTCCACGGCATGTAGCGGCGCAGGTTGCCCAGCCGGCGCATGTCGCGGGTGCCGGTCTCGTGGTCGATGATGCCCGCGGCCATGAACAGCGAGGCCTTGAACGTGGCGTGGTTGATGATGTGGAACACGCCGGCGACCACCGCCATCGGCGTGGACAGGCCGAACAGCAGGGTGATCAGGCCCAGGTGCGAGATCGTCGAATACGCGAGCAGGCCCTTGAGGTCGTGCTGGAAGATCGCGTACCACGCGCCCAGCAGCAGGGTGATCGCGCCGATGCCGCTGACCACGTAGAAGAACAGGTCGGTGCCGGCCAGCGCCGGATGCAGCCGCGCCAGCAGGAACACGCCGGCCTTCACCATCGTCGCCGAATGCAGGTAGGCCGAGACCGGGGTTGGCGCGGCCATCGCATGCGGCAGCCAGAAATGCAGCGGGAACTGCGCGCTCTTGGTGAATATCCCGGCCAGGACCAGGCCCAGCACCCACGGATACAGTTCGCTGCCGCGGATCAGGTCGCCGGAAGCGAGCACCGTGTCCAGGTCGTAGCTGCCGACGATGCGCCCGATCAGCAGCACGCCGCCCAGCAGCGCCAGGCCGCCGCCGCCGGTGATCGCCAGCGCCATGCGCGCGCCTTCGCGCGCATCCTGGCGCCGGTACCAGAATCCGATCAGCAGGAACGAGCTGAGGCTGGTCAGTTCCCAGAACACCAGCAGCAGGAGCAGGTTGCCGGCGATCACCACGCCCAGCATCGAGCCCATGAAGAACAGCAGGCAGCCGAAGAAGCGCGGCGCACTGTCCTCCTCGGCCAGGTAGTAGTGCGCGTACATCACCACCAGCGCGCCGATCGCCAGCACCAGGCCGGCGAACATCCACGCAAGGCCGTCCAGGCGCAGCTGGAAATCCAGGCCGATCTGGGGGATCCAGTCGTGGTCGGCGCGCAGGATCCAGCCCTGCAGCACCGAAGGCGTCGCCCAGGCCAGCACCAGCAGCCCCAGCAATGGCGCGGCCGCGGCCACCCATGCCACCTGCCCGCGCGAGCGGGAGCGCATGAAGACCATCGCCACGGCCGCCACGAACGGCAGGGCGAGCAGGATTTCCAGGAAGGGGATCATCCGAACAGGATCGATCTGCGTGGAACAGGTTGGAGTGTAACAGCCGGTTCCACGCCGCCGGAACCGCGGAAATGTGAAGTTGCGTCATCCAAAAGATGCATCGGCGTGCGATGCGGCATGCGCGCGAGGCTCACGCATGCCGGCATATCGCGCGTGCGGGGACCGTGATCGATGGAGCCATGACTGGCGTCCCATCCTCCAGCGAGGACGCGGGTGGCTATCCTGTAGCCCATGATCTCCGCAGCCAACCCTCCCGAACCCGGCGCCGCGCCGCCGCGCGCGCTGCTGTTCGGTGCCAGCGGGCAGATCGGCCGGCGTGTCGTGGCGCTGCTGGTGGCGCGGGGCTGGCAGGTGGTGGCGCTGTCGCGCGACACCAGGCCCTCGCAGCACGGCGTGGAATGGCGGCACGGCACCTTGCCGAACGAAGCCGGCAGCGGCGCGGGCTTCGACGCGATCCTCAGCTGCGGGCCACTGGACCTGTTCTCGCACTGGTACGCGCGTGCGTCGACCGGGCAGGCCCGGGTGGTCGCATTCGGCTCGACCAGCGTGCACGTCAAGGGGGATTCGCCGGATGCGGCCGAACGCGACCTCGCCGCGCGCCTGCGCGAGGGCGAACAGCGGGTGGCCGACAACGCCATCGCACGTGGCGCGGCCGCCACGCTGCTGCGCCCGACGCTGGTCTACGGTGCCGGCAGCGATCGCAACCTGAGCCGCATCGCGTCGCTGGCGCGTCGCCGCGGCTTCTTCGCGCTGCCCCGGGATGCCCGGGGCCTGCGCCAGCCGGTGCACGTCGACGACCTGGCGGCCGCGGCCGTGGCGGCGCTGGCGCGGATCGACGACGGCATGCGCGCCTACGACCTGCCAGGTGGCGAGACGCTGGCCTATCGCGACATGGTCGCGCGGGTGCTGGCGACCTCGCAGCCTCGGGCACGCTTGCTGCTGCTGCCGGGGCCGATGTTCGCCTTGGCGGCGCGCCTGGCGCGCCGGCTGGGCGTGCACGACGCGGGCCCGGCGGTATTGGCCCGGCTGCGGGAAGATCTCGTATTCGACGCGGCGCTGGCGCGGCGCGAGCTGGATTACACCCCGCGGGGCTTCAACCCCACCGCGGACATGTTCGCCCCGCCTTCGTAGGGGCCGATTTCAGCCGGCGGCCTGACGCCTTCGCACTGGCGACGCCCGCCATTCCGATACCCGTGTCGCCGGCTGGATCCGGCTCCTGCACCGGCGGAAGGGCGCGCGCCCTCAGTACTTCCAGCCGAGGACGCGGTACAGCTTGGCCAGCACCCAGGCCGGTCCGACCAGCAGGTAGACCAGGTCGGTCAGGAAGCTCGGCTTGCGGCCTTCGAACTTGTGGCCGATGAACTGGGCGATCCAGGCGACGACGAACACGGTCACCGCCGACCACAGCAGCGCGGCCAGGCCGAAGCGCATCTCGACCAGGCGGCACAGGCAGCCGCAGAAGAAGAACACCGCCAACATGCCCAGCCCGAGCGGGCGCGACATCCGGTAATAGAACATCCAGGCGAAGAACATCGCCAGCGCGGCCCAGATCCCGGTCTTCATCCACGTGCCGAAGGTCGGGATGCACCAGATCAGCGCCACGACCGACCACAGGATCGCCGGCACGGCGACCACATGGATGCGCTGGTTGAGCACATTGCGATGGTCGTCGGAGTAACTGGCGAAATAGCGGTCGATCGGCCGCATCGGCATTGTCGCGTTCATCGGTTCCCTCCCAGGATTCGGGTGAGGATAACCCCCGGCCCCCCGCGAGGACATCCATGCCACGGCGCCGGCGCGCGGTCGCCTTTTCCGGCACGGACGCGGCGCCGCGGGGAACGGACCCGGTGGGCCCCGGGCCTGGACTCAGTCGACGCTGATGCCCGCCAGCTTCTGCAAAGCCTCGGCGTAGCGCGCGCGGGTGCGCTCGATCACCTCGGCCGGCAGCTTCGGGCCCGGTGGGGTCTTGTCCCAGTCCAGCGTCTCCAGGTGGTCGCGGACGATCTGCTTGTCGTAGCTGGGCGGGCTGGTGCCGACCCGGTACTCGTCGGCCGGCCAGTAGCGCGAGGAATCCGGGGTCAGCATCTCGTCCATGATGTACAGGCGGCCATCGACGTCGGTGCCGAACTCGAACTTGGTGTCGGCCAGCAGGATGCCGCGCTCGGCCGCGTAGGCGGCGGCGTAGCGGTACAGGCGCAGGGTCGCGTCGCGCACGCGCTCGGCCAGTTCGCCACCGACCACGCGCACCATCGCGTCGAAGTCGATGTTCTCGTCGTGGTCGCCGACGGCGGCCTTGGTCGAGGGTGTGAAGATCGGCTCGGGCAGCTGCTCGGCCTGGCGCAGGCCGTCGGGCAGGGCAATACCGCTGACCTGGCCGGTGCGCTGGTAATCCTTCCAGCCGCTGCCGATGAGGTAGCCGCGGGCGATCGCCTCCACCGGCACGGGCTTGAGCTTCTTCGAGACCACTGCGCGCCTGGCGTACAGCCCGGCGTCCACGCCGGCGGGCAGGACCGAAGCCACGTCGATGCCGGTCAGGTGGTTGGGCATCAGGTGCGCGGTCTTGCCGAACCAGAAGTTGGAGATCTGGCACAGCATCTCGCCCTTGCCGGGGATCGGGTCGGGCAGGACCACGTCGAACGCGGACAGCCGGTCGGTGGCGACCATCAGCAGGTAGCCGTCGGGCGAGCTGCCATCCTGGCCGGCAGCGGCCAGCGCCGCTTCGGGAATGGCTTCGCGGGGCAGGTCGAAGACGTCGCGCACCTTGCCGCGATGGCGCAGCGGCAGGCCGGGCAGGTCGGACTGGAGCAGGGTCGTGGACAACGCGGTCTCCGGGGCGGGCACAGTGGCTTGGGGCGTCCCGGCCGCGCCGGGCGACAACCGGCCGCACAGTGTACGGCGAGCGGGGTTCGCTGTGCCGTAGAATTGCCGCTCCGCATGTATTGGCCCTGGGCACACCCACCGGATGAACCGCTGGTACGGAAAACTGCTGGGCCTGATCGCCGGCGCGCTGCTGTTCCGCCCCAATCCGCTGTTCGGCGCGGTGGTCGGACTGCTGATCGGCCATGCCTTCGACCGCGACTGGTTCCGCCTGCGTGCGCGCGAGAATCCCTACGCCGAACTGGACCTCACCTCCGACGCCAGCGACGCGGAGATCGACCAGGCCTACCGCCGCCTGATGTCGCAGTACCACCCCGACAAGGTCGCCGGCGCGGCGCCGGAGCTGCGCGAGCAGGCCGAGAAGCGCGCGCGTGCGATCAACGCCGCCTACGACCGGATCCGCGTGTTGCGCCGTCGCTGAGGCGGACCCTTAGTTCCCGTCGTCAGAGTTCCCGTCGCCAGATTCCGCAACTCCGCGAGCCGACCATGCAGCCCACCGTCATCGCCCCCTCGATCCTCTCGGCCGACTTCGCCCGCCTGGGCGAGGAAGTGGACAATGTGCTGGCGGCCGGCGCCGACTGGGTCCACTTCGACGTGATGGACAACCACTACGTGCCGAACCTGACGATCGGCCCGATGGTCTGCCAGGCGTTGCGCAAGCATGGCGTCACCGCGCCGATCGACGTGCACCTGATGGTCGAGCCGGTGGACCGGATCGTCCCCGACTTTGCCGAAGCCGGGGCGACGATCATCAGCTTCCACCCCGAGGCCAGCCGGCACGTGCATCGCACCGTCCAGCTGATCAAGTCGCACGGCTGCCAGGCCGGGCTCGTGCTCAACCCGGCCACGCCGGTCGAAGTGCTGGACTGGGTGCTGGACGACCTGGACCTGGTCCTGCTGATGTCGGTCAACCCGGGCTTCGGCGGGCAGGCGTTCATCCCGTCGACGCTGGACAAGCTGCGCGCGGTGCGGGCGATGATCGACAAGACCGGCAAGCCGATCCGGCTGGAGATCGACGGCGGGGTCAAGGCCGACAACATCGCCGAGATCGCGGCCGCGGGTGCCGACACCTTCGTCGCCGGCTCGGCGATCTTCACCGCGCCGCGCACCCGCGAGAACTACGCCGGGATGGTCGGCCGGATGAAGGCGGCGGTGGCCGCCACGCGCGGCTGATCCGGCGGTTCGGCCTTGCTGGCCGCTGGCCGGAGCGCCTCCACGCGCGACCGGCCCCTGCCGCCCTGGAGGCAATCCCGCCTCCGCCCGTCGTCCCTGCCATGGCCTTCGATGCTGGTGGGACACGATGACAGGGTGGTGACCGCATCCGTGGCACGGAGCGGTCCGCGAGGGGGAGTCCGATCGGTTGCCGGATCGGCTCCGATGCGGTTCACGCGGGACCGCCGTGGCGATTGCTAGCGTGAGCCGCCGATGCATCTCCCCTCCCACGAGCCCGCCCGCATGCCGCCGACTCCTGATGCCGCAGCTTCCACATGGCTGATCCTCAACGGCAAGTCCGCTGGCGATGACGCGGTGCGTGAGGCGGTTGCAACGCAGCGCATGCGCGGCCTGCCCCTGCAGGTGCGGGTGACCTGGGAAAACGGCGACGCCGCGCGCTGGGTCGATGACGCGCTCGCCGCCGGTGCCGCGACCTTGGTGGCCGCCGGTGGCGATGGCACCCTCAGCGAGGTCGCAGCGGCCCTGGCCCGGCGCGGCCAGCCCGCCAACACGCTGCCGACCCTGGGCCTGCTGCCGCTGGGAACGGCCAACGATTTCGCGACCGCCGCCGGCCTGCCTTCCGCGCCGCTGGAGGCGCTGGAACTGGTGGCGGCCGAACCGGCGCAGGCGCTCGACCTGCTCCGGATCGAGGCGGACGGCGAAGAACACTGGTGCGCCAACCTGGCCAGTGGCGGCTTCGGCACGCAGGTCACCGTCGAGACCGACGAAGGCCTGAAGAAGCTGCTCGGCGGCCTGGCCTACGTGCTCACCGGGATCTCGAAAGTGGGCCGCATCGAGCCGCTGCCGGTGCGGCTGCGCGGGCCGGGCTTCGCATGGGAGGGCGGGCTGATCGCACTGGGCCTGGGCAACGGGCGCCAGGCCGGCGGTGGCCAGCCCCTGTGCCCGGAAGCGCTGGCGGACGACGGCCTGCTCGACGTGACCGTGATCCCGGAGCTGTCGGGAGAACTGCTGGCCACGCTGGGCACCCTGGTCAAGGATGGCCAGAACGCCGCGCTGGAACGCAGTGCCGAGCGCGCGCGCCTGCCATGGGTGGAGGTGGAATCGCTGCAGGGGACGATGACCCTGAACCTGGATGGGGAACCGGTGGAAGCCCGCCGCTTCCGCGTCGAGTGCATGCCGGCGCGCGTGCGCATGCACCTGCCGGCCGACTGCCCGCTGCTTTCGCCGCCGGCCTGACCGGCGCGGCGTCGCCGCGCGCGCACAGGTTCCCGCTGCAACGGCTGCATGCGCAGGCCGATGCGGTTAAAGTTGGCGGCATGTTCGGCCAGACGATCAGGCTCCACCTTTCCTCCGCGCCCGGGTGCTGGCGATGGCGGCCTGTTGCCGTCGATAGCCATGCCCCGATCCGCCGGAAGGAAGCCCGCCTTGGTCACGCCCGAACACTTCAAGCAGTACGCCGCTGACGGCCACGCGCCCGGCATCGATTCGCCCGGCGCCAACGTGCGCATCCCCGTCACCCGCGAGGTGCTGTCCGACCTGGACACGCCGCTGTCGGTCTACCTGAAGCTCGCCGACGCCCCGCATACCTACCTGCTCGAATCGGTGGAAGGTGGCGAGCGCTTCGGCCGCTATTCGATCATCGGACTGCCGGCGAAACGCACGATCGCTTTTCGCGGACACACGATGGAGGTGCGCGAGCACGGCCAGGTCGTGGAATCGCGCGAAGTCGCCGATCCGTTCGCCGAGGTCGAGGCGCTGCGTGCGTCGTACTCGGTTCCGAAGCTGGAAGGCCTGCCCGGTTTCACCGGCGGCCTGGTGGGCTGGTTCGGCTTCGAGTGCATCGGCTACATCGAGCCGCGCCTGGCCGGCGGCGACAAGCGCGACGAACTGGGCACGCCGGACATCTACCTGATGCTGTCCGAAGAGCTGGCCGTGTTCGACAACCTCAAGGGCCGGCTGTACCTGGTGGTGCATGCCGACCCGCGCGAGGAAGGGTCCTGGGATGGCGCGCAGGCGCGACTGGACGGTCTGGTCGACAAGCTGCGCCAGCCGGGCAGCTATCCGGTGCCGCTCAGCCGCGACGTGCTCGACGAGAGCCACTTCGTCTCCGGCTTCACCCGCGAAGGCTTCATCGAGGCGGTGGAGAAGTCGAAGGAATACATCCGTTCCGGCGACGTGTTCCAGGTGGTGCTGAGCCAGCGCCTGAGCGTGCCGTTCAACGCCCGGCCGGTGGACGTGTACCGCGCGCTGCGCGCGCTGAACCCGTCGCCCTACATGTACTTCCTCGATACCGGCGAGGTGCAGGTGGTGGGCTCCTCGCCGGAGATCCTGGTCCGCCAGCAGGGCGAGGAAGTGACCGTGCGCCCGATCGCCGGCACCCGCCCGCGCGGCGCCACCCCGGCCGAGGACCTGGCGCTGGAGCAGGACCTGCTCGCCGATCCGAAGGAGCGCGCCGAGCACCTGATGCTGATCGACCTGGGCCGCAACGACGTCGGTCGCGTCTCGGAGGCCGGCAGCGTCGAGGTCGGCGAGCGCTTCGTGATCGAACGCTACAGCCATGTCATGCACATCGTCAGCGAAGTCACCGGAAAACTGCTGCCGGGCCTGAGCTATGCCGACGTGCTGCGCGCGACGTTCCCGGCCGGCACGGTCAGCGGCGCGCCGAAGATCCGCGCGCTGGAAGTGATCCGCGAACTTGAGCCGATCAAGCGCAATGTCTATGCCGGCAGCATCGGTTACATCGGCTGGCACGGCGACGCCGACACTGCGATCGCCATCCGCACCGCGGTGATCAAGGACGGCCGCCTGCACGTGCAGGCCGGGGCCGGCATCGTCTACGACTCCGACCCGCAGAAGGAATGGGACGAGACGATGAACAAGGGTCGCGCGTTGTTCCGCGCGGTGGCGCAGGCGGCGAAGGGGCTGTAAGGGGAAAACCATGCTGCTGATGATCGACAACTACGACAGCTTCACCTTCAACCTCGTCCAGTACCTGCAGTCGCTGGGGGCCGAGGTGAAGGTGGTGCGCAACGATGCGATGACCGTCGAGGAGATCGCGGGGCTGGCGCCGGAGCGCATCGTGATCTCGCCCGGGCCGTGCACGCCGAACGAGGCGGGGGTGTCGCTGGAGGTGATCCGCCGGCTGGGCGCGAACACCCCGATCCTGGGCGTGTGCCTCGGCCACCAGGGTATCGGCCAGGCGTACGGCGGCAAGGTGGTGCGCGCGGGCAACATCATGCACGGCAAGACCTCGCGCATCCGGCATGAGGGACGCGGCGTTTTCGCCGGGCTGCCGGACGCGTACGAAGCCACGCGCTACCACTCGCTGGTGGTGGAGCGCGCTTCGCTGCCGGAGGCGCTGGAGATCACCGCCTGGACCGAGAACGCCGACGGGTCGTTCGAGGAGATCATGGGCCTGCGCCATCGCGAGCATCCGGTCGAGGGCGTGCAGTTCCACCCCGAGTCGATCCTGACCGAGCACGGCCACGCGCTGCTGAAGAACTTCCTCGAACGCTGAGGTGGTGCGCTGCGTCCGCGTGCGCCGCTTTCAGGCCCGCACGATGAAATCGATCACCACCGCGCCGGGTTGCTGCTGGCGGTAGGCGATCTCGACGCGATCGCCGAAGCGGGTGCCGATCTGGTCCAGCAACGGGAGCGGGTCGTGGTCGTTGACGAAGCGCATCGCTTCGCCCGGCTCCAGCGCGGCCAGGGCACCGAAGATGGCCGAATGGCGGAAACGCCGGGCGATGCCGCGCGCGTCGAAGGGATGGGCGGTGTAGTCGGGGCTTTCGGCCTGGGCGGTCATGGCGGCTTCCTGGTCGGGAACGCCAGCCTGCGGCCAGCGGCGCACCCGCGCCCTGATCCAGGTCATGCCGTGGGCGATCGATGCCCGGGGCGCCTCAGCGGTACACCAGCCGGCGCAGCAGGAAGAAATTGGCCGCCGCCAGGCCGACCTCGACTACCGGCTTGGCAAGCCATGCCCAACGCAGGCCGAGGTGGGCTTCGACCGAAGCCACCAGCACCGTGCTGAGCACGGTCATCACGATCCACAGCGCCCAGAAGCGAACGAAGCGGCGCCACCCCAGGCGGCTGCCTTGGCTGTCGGCGAAGGTGTAGCGCCCGTTGAGCCAGAAACCCAGCACGGCGGACGCGGTGCGGCTGGCCAGGTTGGCCGGTGCGGCGGCCATGCCGAACGTGGTGAACGCCACGAACAGCGACCAGTCCAGCACCAGTTGCAGGATGCCGAATGCGAGGTAATGGCTGCCTTGGCGAAGGAGCGGCATCGTGTGGTTTCCTGGCGACGACGGGCATCGCGAAAGCGCATTGTAGGGTCCTGGCCTGCAATGAAAGACAAGGCCCGGCGTAGAATCGAGCCACTTCCAGGATCGGGTTCCAGATGAGCCAGCCATTGCACGTGGTCATCCTCGCCGCCGGCGAGGGCAAGCGGATGAAGTCGGCCCTGCCCAAGGTGCTGCAGCCCATCGGCGGACGCCCGATGCTGGCGCACGTGATCGACACCGCGCGCGCGTTGCAGCCGGCCGGCATCCACGTGGTCTACGGCCATGGCGGCGATGCGGTGCGCACGGCCTTCGCCGGCCAGGACGACCTGCACTGGGCGGTGCAGGCGCAGCAGCTGGGCACCGGCCATGCGGTGCAGCAGGCGATGCCGGCCATTCCCGAGGCGGTGGACGTGCTGGTGCTGTACGGCGACGTGCCGCTGACCGCGCCCGACACCTTGCGCCGGCTGCTCGATGCCCCCGGCCTGCTGCGCGTGCTGGTGGCCGAGCCGCAGGATCCGAGCGGCTACGGACGCATCGTGCGCGATCCGCAGGGGCGGGTGGCGGCGATCGTCGAACATCGCGATGCCGACGAGGAGCAGCGCCGGATCCGCACCATCAACACCGGCATCATCGCCGCCGAGGCCGATCCGCTGAAGCGCTGGCTGGCGCGGCTTTCCAACGGCAACAGCCAGGGCGAGTACTACCTGACCGACGTGTTCGCGATGGCCGCCGAGGAATACAACCCGGCCGAACTTGTCCTGGTCGCCGACCCGCTGGAGGCCGAGGGCGCCAACGATCCGTGGCAGCTGGCCCAGCTCGAGCGCGCATTCCAGCTGCGCCGCGCGAAGGCCTTGTGCGCGCAAGGCGCACGCCTGCTCGACCCGGCACGCCTGGACCAGCGCGGCAGCGTGCGCGTCGGCCGCGACGTCGAGATCGATGCCAACGTGGTGCTCGAAGGCGAAGTCGAACTGGGTGATGGCGTGCGCATCGGCCCGTTCACCCGGCTCAAGGACGTGCGGCTGGGAGCGGGGACCGTGGTGCGCGCGCACTGCGACCTCGATGGCGTGGTCAGCGAGGGGGCGGCGCAGATCGGTCCCTACGCGCGGTTGCGACCGGGCACGGTGCTGGCCGACGGCGTGCACGTCGGCAACTTCGTCGAGACCAAGAAGGTGGTGCTTGGCGTGGGCAGCAAGGCCAACCACCTCACCTACCTGGGCGACGCGAATATCGGCGCGGGCGTGAACATCGGTGCCGGTACCATCACCTGCAACTACGACGGCGTGAACAAGTCGACCACGACCATCGGCGACGGCGCCTTCATCGGCTCGAACTCGGCGCTGGTGGCGCCGGTGGAGATCGGCGCCGGCGCGACCATCGGCGCCGGTTCGGTGATCACCCGCAACGCGCCCGCTGGCGAGCTGACGGTCGCGCGCGCGCGTCAGGGCACGCTGGAAGGCTGGAAGCGGCCGCAGAAGAAGCCGAAGGACTGAGCTCCACGCGCTGGCTTGTGTTTTTTGTAGGAGCGGGCATGCTGCTGCAGCACGGCCCGGGCCACATACCGGCCCGCGAACGGCTCAGCTCTCCGGCAGCATCACCGCCACGCACAGGCCGCCATCGCTGCGGTTCTGCAGCGACAGGCGCCCGCCGTGCGCTTCGATGATCTCGCGGGTCAGCGCCAGCCCCAGGCCGGTGCCATTGCGCTTGGTCGAATAGAACGGCAGCAGCGCGTTCTGCAGCACCGCGTCGTTCATGCCGGCGCCGCGGTCCAGCACTTCGATCCGGGTCCACCCGGGCAGGCGCAGCAGGCGCACGCGCACCTCGTCGCTGGGCGGCGAAGCGTCGCCACCGGCCTCGTGCGCGTTCTTGAGCAGGTTCAGCAAGGCCTGTTCCATCTGCGCCGGATCGACCCGCGCCTGCAGTTCCGCGCTCGCGCCTTCCAGCTCGAAGCCGATCTGCCGCTGCAGGCGACCGAGGAAGTCGCGCCAGACCACCGGCTGCAGCTGCGGTTGCGGCAGCTTGGCGAAGCGCGCGTAACCGCGGATGAAGCCTTCCAGGTGGCGCGCGCGGTCCTCGACCGTGGAGAACACCTCGCCGAGCCGCTCGTAACGCTCGCGCCGGACCAGTTCGGCGCCGGAGTGCGCCAGCGAGGCGATCGGGGCCAGCGAGTTGTTCAGTTCATGGCTGATCACCCGGATCACCTTCTTCCAGGTCTGCACTTCCTGGCGGCGCAGCTCCGGGGTCATCAGGCGGATCAGCATCAGCTCGTGGCGGCGGCCGTTGAGGCTGAAATTGCGGCGCGACAGGTGGTAGACCTCTTCCTCGTCGCCTTCCTCGGCCGGCACGGCGAACAGGCTGTCGGCGCCGCGGGCGAGCGCCTCGCGCAGCTCCACCGGCAGGCCGTCGACCAGTTCGCCGATGCGCTGGCCCTCGAGCTTGCGCCCGTCGTTGAGCAGCTTGCGCGAAGCCACGTTGGCGTAGACCACGCGGCGCACGCCGTCGCCACCGTCGGCCGACAGCAGCATCGCCACCGGGGTGTTCTGGACCATGGTGTCCAGCAGCAGCTCGCGCTGGACCAGTTCCAGGCGCTGCTCGCGCAGCACCTCGCCGAGTTCGCCGTGCGCGCGGACCAGCTCGCCCAGCTCGTCGTCGCTGCGCCAGTGCACGCCGAAGTTGAATTCGCCGTCGCGGTAGGTGTTGACGCTGCCGGCCAGCGCGCGGAACAGGGCGCGCAGCGGTGCCAGCGCCCGGTAAAGGCTCCACCACATCAACCCGAGCAGGATCAGCACCGAAAGCACGGCCAGCAGCCAGCCCCGGTCGATCCAGTAGCCGAATGCCCAGGGCAGCGCCGCGGCCAGGGCCAGCACCGGCAGCAGGCGCAGGAACAGGCGAAGGGTGAGGGTGCGACGGATCATCCGGGGCGGCTCACGCGGGGGCGCTGGCGTGGGTGGGGGTCATGCGGGCTTGAGCCCGTGGCGCTCCATGCGCCGGTACAGCGCCTGCCGGCTCATGCCCAGTTCGGCGGCCGCCTGGGCGATCACGCCGCCGGCGCGTTGCAGCGCCGCCTCGAGCTGCTCGCGCTCGGGCTCCTGCGCCGGCCCGCCACGCAGCGCGGGCGCGCGCGGCAGGCCCAGGTCGGCGACCTCGATCCGCGCCCCGGTGGCGAGCAGCTGCGCGCGCTGGATCACGTTGCGCAGCTCGCGCACGTTGCCCGGCCATGGATGGCGCTGCAGCGCGGTGACGGCGGCAGCCGACAGCGGCTTGCCGCCATCGAGGAAGCGCTCGGCCAGTGGCAGGATGTCGCCGGGGCGCTCGGCCAGCGGCGGCATCGCCAGCTCGATGGTGTTGAGCCGGTAGTAGAGGTCTTCGCGGAACGTGCCTTCGCGGATCATCGTCGGCAGGTCGGCGTTGGTCGCGCTGACCACGCGCACCTTGACTTGGCGCTCGCGGTTGGAGCCGAGCCGCGCGAAGCGCCCGGTTTCGAGCACGCGCAGCAGCTTCATCTGCCCGGCCGGCGGCAGGTTGCCGATTTCGTCCAGGAACAGGGTGCCGCCGTCGGCGGCCTCGAACTTGCCTTCGCGCGCCTTGTTGGCGCCGGTGTAGGCACCGGCCTCGGCGCCGAACAGTTCGGCCTCGATCAGGTCGGCCGGCAGTGCGCCGCAGTTGAGGGTGACGAACGGACCGCCCTTGGCCGGCGAATTGGCCTGGATGATCTCGGCGATCTTCTCCTTGCCGCTGCCGTTGGGACCGGTGACCAGTACCGGCAGGTCCGAACGCGCGACCTGGCAGGCCAGGGCGACGACGCGCTCGCTGGCCGGGTCGGCGAACACCGCGCCGCACAGGTCGTAGCGACGGGCCAGGTCGTCGCGGCGCCGGCGTTCGCCGTCGCGGCGCTGGTCCAGTTCGCGGCGTGCGTCGGCCAGTTCCAGCAGGTTGTTGACCGTGCCCAGCAGCTTGGCGTCCTGCCACGGCTTGGCCACGTAGTCGGCGGCGCCGGCCTTGATCAGTTCCACCGCGCTTTCCAGGTGGGTCCACGCGGTGAGCAGCACCACCGGCAGGTCGGTGTGGCGCTGCCGGATCGCTGCGAACAGGGCGCGACCCTCGTCACCGGAGGTGGTGTCGGCGGTGAAGTTCATGTCCTGGATCACCAGGTCGACCGCCTCGCTGTCGAGCAGGGCCAGCCCCGCTTCGGGCGAGGCGGCATGCACGGTCGAAAGGTCGTGCAGCGAGAACAGCACTTCCAGCGCGGTGGCGACCGCGGGGTTGTCGTCGATGACGAGGATCGTGGACATGCAGGCGGGGTCGTGTTCCTGGCGGGAGGGTAAAGGCTACCCGTTCCCGGCGGCGCGGTGGCCGAAGCTGAGCACGCGGGTGATCTGCCACTGGCCGTCGCGCAGGCGCCAGACGATGACGAACTCCGCCTGGCCGTCGCACGTGCCCGCGCCGGACTGGCAGAAGCGGTGCTCGCCGCGCGCGATCGCGCCGAAGCCGGCCACGGGATATACGGCGAGGCTGCCGGGCACGAGCTCGCGGGTGAACTTCCCGCAGACGTACTTGCGCGTGTTGTCCAGCATCGCCTCGCGCGTCCAGGTCACCCCGCCGGTGTCGTGGTAGAACTCGACCGCCGGGTCGAAGTAGCTGGCGTGGCGGTCGAGCTGGCCCGGTTCGGCGCAGCGGTTGAACGCGTCGAACACGGCCGCGTCCAGCGCGGCGATGGTCGCGGTGAGCCCGGCTCCGGTGGGCGGCTGTTCGGGCTCGGCCGCCGAAGCGGGGAGTCCGGACGCCAGCCAGGCGATGCCGGCCAGCACGCAGGCCCATGCGGCATTGGGCGCCACGATCCGCGCGGTGGTGGACGGGCGTGCGTGCTGGTAGCGGCGGTTCATACGCTGCGGGTCGCCACGGCCGGCGGGATCGAGGCGGCGCGCCGCGCGGGCGCCCAGACCGCGACCTGGCCCAGCGCCCACAGCAGGACCGCGCCGGCAGGCAGGTAGAACAGCGGCAGGCGCGCCATCTCGTACTTGCCCATCAGCAGCTGGTTGATCGCGAACGCCAGCAGCATGCCAAGCGCAATACCGATGCTGGCCAGCAGGAAGTTCTCGGTCTGGAAGTAGCGCAGGATCTGGCCGCGCGTCGCACCCAGCGCGCGGCGAACGCCGATCTGCTTGGTCCGCTGCTGCACCCAGAAGCTGGCCAGGCCGACGATGCCCAGGGCGGTCACCAGCAGCAGCACCACGCAGACGATGCCCAGCAGCCAGGCCATCGCGCGCGGCGCCTGGAAGAATTCGCCGCGCAGCTCTTCGACCGTCTTGGTGTTTTCTTCCATGATGATGCGGTCGGCGCCGTTGGCCTGCAGCACCTTCTTGGCCGCTTCAAGCACTTCGGCGCGGCGCTCGGGCGAGGTGCGGATCAGGTAGTTGCCGCCCAGGTTGTAGTGCGGGCGCAGCGGGAAAACCATCGAGTATTCGCGCGCGGTGGGGCCGCCCTGGTTGCTCGGGCGGACCAGGTGCTCGACCACGCCCACGACGCGGGTCGGCTTGTCGCTCCAGCTGTAGAAGCCCTTGCCGATCGGGTCCTCGCCGGGGAACAGCTTGTCGGCGAGCGCGCGGGTGATGATCGCCCCCGGGATGCCGTTGTCGCCGTCGGTCAGGCCATCCAGCAGGGACGAGGCGTCGCTGTATTCGTCGGCGTTGAAGTCGCGACCGGCGACCAGCTTCAGGCCCAGGGTCTCGATGAACTGGTCTTCGGCCATGTAGGTGGTCGCGCTGAGCGTGGACTGCTGCTGCTCCTGCTTCAGGCGCACGCCGCTGTTCCAGGACGAATTCACGAACGGCACCTGGTTGAGCACGGTCGCGTCCTTGACCCCGGGGATGGCGCGCAGCGTGGCGAGGTCGGTGCGGGTCCGCGCGTTCTGGTCGGCGTCGCTGCCGATGCTGAGGATCTGCACGCGGACCAGCTCGTCCTCGGCCAGGCCGCTGACCTCGCGGATCTGGGTGAGGCGGTCGCTGATCATGAACAGCGCGTTGCAGATGATCGCGCAGGTCAGCGCGATCTCGATGACGATCAGCGATGCGGCGGTCTTGTGCCGCATCAGGGTCGAGAGGATCGGTCGGATGTCCATGGAACGTCTCCGGGTTGTCTTGCGTAGAGCGGGGCGTGCCCGCTGCTTCGGACCTTGTAGTCGGCGGGCAGGCCCGGTCGACCGCTGTTTCGATTGACGGCAGTCGCGGGGCGGGCCCCGCGCTGCGTCACTGGCTCTTGAGCTGGATCGCCGGGGTGACCTGCATCGCGCGCCAGGCGGGCAGCAGGCCAGCCAGGACGCTGGCGACGATGGCCAGCACGAAGGTCAGCAGCAGCATGCCCACGTCCAGGTGCGCCAGCTCGGCGTAGCTGGCCGGCTGCAGGCGTACCGCCCACAGGCCCAGCAGCGACAGGCCAAGGCCGAGGATGCCGCCAGCCAGGCCGATCGCGCCGGCTTCGACCAGGCACTGGGTAAAGATCGCCCCGCGCGAGGCACCGAGCGCGCGGCGCACGCCGATCTCGCTGCCGCGGCGCAGGAACTTGGCCAGCAGCAGGCCGACGGTGTTCACCAGGCACACCAGCAGGAAGCCGAAGCCCAGCCACAGCTGCATCACCACGTCGTTGGGGACCACGCGGTTGAACTCCAGCCATTCCATGACGTTGCGCAGGCGCACGTTGGTCGGGCGCTTGTAGCGGCCGGCGGTGCGCTGCTGGTCGGAGTAGTTGACCAGGTAGTCACGGTAGGCGCCGGCCTTCTCGGCGGTATCGAGCTGGACCCAGTACTGGATCCACACGCACGGCGCGCTGACGCTGGTGGAGTCGCCGTTGCTGTCGCCCCAGCAGTCCATGCTGCCGTTGCGGCCCATCTCCAGGTCGCGCGAGGTCGAGAACGGCAGGAACACGTCTTCCAGCGCGCCGTAGCGGTCGCTGTTCATGTCGTAGAAGCGCGGGGTCGGCCGCCAGTCCTCGATCACGCCGACCACGGTGAAGTCGGTCTGGTCGATGCGCAGCTGCTTGCCGACGCTGTTGGCGCCGCCGAATGCGCGCTCGTTGAGTGACTTGGAGATCACCGCCACGCGCGCATGCGCCTCGTCCTCCTTCGCGCTCCAGCCGTTGCCGTACAGCATCGGCACGTCGAACATCGGGAAGAAGTCGGCGGTGGTGTAGCGCGCGTCGGACACGAACGGGACCAGGCCTTCGCGGTCGGGCGTGACCGATACGCCGCCGCCGGTCATCATCGCCTGGCGGTCGCCGCGCTTCTCGCGCAGCAGGGTCTCGGCGTCGTAGCGGGTGACCTGCTCGCTGGGTTCCTCGCCCGGGGTGAAATCATTCATCTCGGCCGGATCCAGCTGCACGTAGAACAGCTGGTGGCTCTTGCCCGGCATCGGATCGCCGGAAAGCACATGGAACACGGTGAGCGTGGTCATGCACGCGCCGATGCCCAGGGCGATGGCGAACACCATCAGCGCGGTCAGGGCCTTGTCGCGGCGGAAGCTGCGCAGGGCCAGGTTGCAGTAGTAGGCGAACATGGACACCTCCTCAGGCCGTAGCGTCGGATGCGGCGACATCGGTGCGGGCCAGCCGGCTCAGGCTGGGCTCGACCGACAGGTCGGTGGCCACGCCGTCGACGATGTGCACGTTGCGCTGCGCGCGCGCGGCCAGTTCCGGGTCGTGGGTGACCATCACGATGGTGGTGCCGGCGGCGTTGATCTGCTCCATCAGTTCCATCACCCCGCGCGCCATCTGCGAGTCGAGGTTGCCGGTCGGTTCGTCGGCCAGCAGCAGCCTGGGTTCGCCGGCCAGGGCGCGGGCGATCGCCACGCGCTGCTGCTGGCCACCGGACAGTTCGGCCGGGTAGTGCTTCATCCGCGAGGCCAGGCCGACCTGGCCCAGCGCCTTCTCGATCCGCGCCTTGCGGTCGGCGGCCGACAGCCCGCGGTAGCGCAAAGGCACGTCGACGTTGTCGAACAGGTTCAGGTCCGGGATCAGGTTGAAGCCCTGGAAGATGAAGCCGATCTTGTGGTTGCGCAGGCGGCTGCGCGCATCGTCGGACAGACCGCGCACGTTCTCGCCGTCGAGCAGGTAGTCGCCTTCGCTGAAGGTTTCGAGCAATCCGGCGATGTTGAGGAAGGTGGTCTTGCCCGAGCCGGACGGGCCGGTCACCGCGACGAACTCGCCTTCGCGCACGTGCAGGTCGAGCGAGCGCAGTGCGTGGGTTTCGACCATCGCGGTCCGGTAGATCTTGGAGACCTGGCGCATTTCCAGCATGGCGGGATTCCTCTTGGTGATGTCGGGTGGTGCGGGAAAGGGGGAGGGATGCAGGGGTTCAGTTGATCGCCACGCGTTCGGCGTCGCCGAACTGGTCGCTGCCGGAGACGACGATGCGGTCGCCTTCCTTCAGCCCGGACACGATTTCCACGTAGCCCAGGCTGCTGGTGCCGGTCTGGATCGGCTGGCGCGTGGCGCTGCGGCCGTCCACCACCCAGGCCCAGCGGCCGCCGTCCTGCTCGACGAACGGGCCGCGCTCGACCATCAGCACGTCCTGGCGGGTGTCGAGCACGATGCGCGCGGACAGGCGCTGGTTCTGGCGCAGGCCCGGTGGCTGTTTGCCGTCGTCGAAGCGCAGGCGCGCGGTGACCTCGCCGTTGACCACTTCCGGCGACACCGCCGAAACCTTGGCCGCGAACGGCGTGCCCTGGCTGGTCACCTGCGCCGGGACGCCGATCGCCAGGTCGCGGGCGAAGCTTTCCGGCACGCGGATCTCGACCTCGAACTCGCTCAGGTCGACGACGCTCAGGATCGGCGCGTTGATCGCCACGTTGGTGCCCTGCGAAATCTGCACCTGGCCGACCTGGCCGTCGAACGGCGCGCGCAGGGTCAGTGCGGCGACCTGGCGCTGCAGCTCGGCCACCACCGCCTGCTGGCGGTCGGCGAGCAGGCGCTTGTTGCGCGCGTCCAGGCTCGCGCCCTGGTCCTGCAGGCCGGCGTCGCTCTGGGTGGTCTTCAGGCCGATCTGCGCCTTCTTCAGTTCGTCGCGGGCGCTGGCCAGTTCGATGTTGGAAACCGCGCCGCCGGCGTGGCCGCGCTCGTAGCGTTCCAGGTCGCGCTGCGCGGCGACATGGTCGATCTCGGCCTGGTCCAGCGCCTTGCGCGCATTGAGCCGGGCGATCCGCGCGTCGAGCTGGGCGCGGCTGGCCTCGGCCTCCATGCTGGCCAGGGTCGATTCCTCCTGCACCAGCTTGCTGCGCAGTTCCGGGCTGTCGATCACCGCCAGCGGCTGGTTCTTCTTCACCGCATCGCCGGCGACCACCTGCAGGCTGACCGTGCCGCCGGCGATGGCGTACAGGGTCGGACTGTTGGCGGTGATGACCCGGCCGTCGGCGGAGATGTCGCGGACCAGGTCGCCGCGCTTGACCTCGGCCACGCGGACCCGCGAGGCGTCATAGGAGCGCGAGCCAGCGCCCCAGCCGGCGACCACCCAGGCCAGCAGCGCCAGGACCGGCAGCGCCGCCAGCGCCGGCCACAGCCAGCGGCGCCAGGCCGGGCGGGCTTGCGAGGCGGAGGAGAGCGGGCGGTCCTGGGCGGAGGTGTCGGGGATCATGCGCGGCCACGGGCAAGAAAGGTCGTACCCAACAACGCATGCGGCGTGCCAACTTCAACTATATGAATTGAAAGAAAAACTTGCTCGCAAGAAAGTGTCCGTCGCGTCCAGCGGACACTCCCGGACACTTCCGCGCCGGGCGGACAGCGCGAAGACAGATCCGGGTCGTGGAGGGACAGGGCCCGGCCAGTGGCGGGACCGACTCCGCTAGAATCGCGATCTTCCCTGCAACTGGATGACAGCATGTGCGGCATCGTCGGCGCGATCGCGGATCGCGATGTGGTACCGGTCCTGGTCGAGGGCCTCAAGCGCCTTGAGTACCGCGGCTATGACTCCTCCGGCATCGCGGTGGCCGACGCCACCAGCGTGCGCCGCGTACGCCGCACCGGGCGCGTGGCCGAGATGGAGCAGGCGGCAGTGGCCGAGGGCTTCCGCGGCGTGCTGGGCATCGGCCATACCCGCTGGGCGACGCATGGCGGAGTGACCGAGGCCAACGCGCACCCGCACATCAGCCACGGCGACCTGGCCCTGGTCCACAACGGGATCATCGAGAACCATGAAGCCCAGCGCGAAAGGCTGGCTTCGCTGGGCTACGTCTTCGAGTCGCAGACCGACACCGAGGTCATCGCGCACCTGATCCACCACCACATGGCCGGTGGCCGCGACCTGCTGGCCGCGCTCCAGGCGGCGGTGAAGGAACTGACCGGCGCCTATGCCCTGGCCGTGCTCAGCCGTTCCGAGCCCGGACGCCTGGTCTGCGCGCGGATGGGGTGCCCGCTTCTGGTGGGCCTGGGCGAGGGCGAGAACTTCGTCGCGTCCGATGTTTCGGCGATCCTCCAGGCCACCCGCCGGGTGATCTTCCTGGAAGAAGGCGACACCGCCGAACTCACCCGCGCCGGCGTGCGCGTGTTCGACGGCGACGATGCCCCGGTGGAGCGCGAGGTGCACGTCTCCGACGTGTCGCTGGCTTCGCTTGAGCTGGGCCCGTACCGGCACTTCATGCAGAAGGAAATCCACGAGCAGCCGCGCGCGATCGCCGACACGATCGAAGCGGCGATCGACGCGGGCGGATTCGAGCCCGGGCTGTTCGGCGCCAAGGCCGGAGAAGTGCTGCGCGGCGTGACCGGCGTACAGATCCTGGCCTGCGGCACCAGTTACTACGCGGGCCTGACCGCGCGCTACTGGATCGAGGCGATCGCCGGCCTGCAGTGCTCGGTCGAGATCGCCAGCGAGTACCGCTACCGTGATGCCTACGCCGATCCGGACCACCTGATCGTCACCATCTCCCAGTCCGGCGAAACCCTGGACACGATGGAGGCGCTCAAGTACGCCAAGTCGCTGGGCCATCGCCATACCCTGTCGATCTGCAACGTGCCCGAGAGCGCGATTCCGCGCGCCAGCGAACTGGTCTGCTACACCCGCGCCGGCGCCGAGATCGGCGTGGCTTCGACCAAGGCGTTCACCACCCAGCTGGCCGCGCTGTTCCAGCTGACCATGGTGCTTGGCAAGCTGCACGGGCGGATCACCCCGGAGCAGGAAGCCGACTACCTCGAGCAGCTGCGCCACCTGCCGGGCAGCGTGCAGCACGCGCTGAACCTGGAGCCGCAGATCGCGCTGTGGGCCGAGCGCTTCGCCGGCAAGCAGAACGCGCTGTTCCTGGGCCGCGGCCTGCATTATCCGATCGCACTGGAAGGCGCGCTCAAGCTCAAGGAAATCACCTACATCCACGCCGAGGCCTACCCGGCCGGCGAGCTCAAGCACGGTCCACTGGCGCTGGTGGATGCCTCCATCCCGGTGGTGGTGATCGCGCCCAACGACCGCCTGCTGGAGAAGGTGAAGTCGAACATGCAGGAAGTGCGCGCGCGCGGTGGCGAGCTGTTCGTGTTCGCCGACCAGGACAGCCACTTCAGCGAGTCCGAAGGCGTGCACGTGATTCGCACCCCGCGCCACGCCGGCGTGCTCAGCGCGGTGATCCACACGATCCCGGTGCAGCTGCTGGCGTACCACACCGCCCTGGCGCGCGGCACCGACGTGGACAAGCCGCGCAACCTGGCCAAGTCGGTCACGGTGGAGTGACCGGACGGGCCAGGCCCGTCCTTGGTGACGCTCTGGCCTGCCCGGTGGCGGCCGCTCCGCCGCGTGGCCGGCCAACGGCCGCCCGCGTCAGCGCCGTGGCGGCTATCCCCGCGCGGTGCCCAGCAGCACGCCCAGGTATTCGAAGTACCGGTCGATGTAGCTGATGCCGTTCTCGTGGTCGATCAGGTAGGGATTCATCAGCGTGTGCCGCAGGATCACCAGCCGGTCGGCCCGGTCGTGGTCCAGCGTCCCCGTATCGATGCCCAGCCCGTCCAGGATGCGATGCAGCTCCGCGTCGCCGACCATCGATCGCTGCAAGGTTGTGATCGATGAGAAGAACTGCTTGACCTGCAGGGGCTTGTGCGGGTCGCAGCGCAGCTCGTCGTAGAGCCGGCGGACGAAGGCGTTGGCGGTAGCCAGGTCGCGGTTGCCGTGGGGGTTGAGCGCAAGGCAGACCAGGTTGCTGTCGGGGGGGAACGGCACGCAGGCCGAGACCACGCCCTGCATGTCCCGCGCGAACCGTTGCGCGCGCGCCTGGAACGCCTCGGCGGCCAGCACCGTCTGCCGGGGCATCAGGCCGAAGTTGGCATGGTCCAGGGGCAGCACGCGGTGGGTGACGTAGACGGCCGCGGCCGCCGCGCCGGACTTGGAGCCTTCGGGGATGTACTGGCCCAGCTGCCGGTAGCGCGCCATGTAGTCGCCGGATGCGCCTTCCATGAACACGTAGTCGGCCTGTTCGGCGATCAGCGCGGTCGCACGATGGTCGCGGCAGATGAAGGCACCGGTGCCGTAGGGCAGGTAGCCGAGCTTGTGCGGATCCACCGTCACCGAATCGGTTTCGGCCAGGGCCGCGAAGGCGGCATGCACCTCCGGCTGCGGGAAGTCGCGGTACTCGCCGCGGATTTCCGCTGGCGTGCGCAGGCTGCCGTCGGGATTGCGGAACAGCGTGGCCAGGTAGCCGCCCCAGGCCGCATCGACGTGGATGCCGAAGCCCAGCCCGCGCGCGGCCATGTCGCGACGCGCCTGCACGATCTCGTCGAGCGGGTCGATCGTGCCGTACTCGGTACTGCCCAGCACGCCCACGACCGTCAGCACCGGCTGGCGCTCGCGTTCGCAATCGTCGAGCACCTGGCGCAGGGCGTCGGCATCCATGCGCATGCCGCGCGTCGCCACCAGGCGCAGCTGCGCGCGACCGAGGCCGAGCATCTTCAGGCCCTTGCTCCAGGAGTAGTGCGCGGTGATCGGCGCCAGTACCTGCGGGACCTTCAGGTCGCGGTGGCGGGCGAAGAATTCGACCAGGCCCAGGGTCTCCGGGCGCTGGGCCTGGAAGCGTTCGCGCCAGGCCCGGGCCTCGCCGTCATCCAGCCTGGCGAGCCAGTCCTGCCATCGCACCAGCAATGCGATCGCGGCGGCCGGCTCCAGGTTGAAAGCCTGCCAATCGTCTTCGGGCACGCCGATGTCCGGTACGTCCGCCGCGCGCAGCGCGACCGGGAACGCCTTCAGCGCCAGCGCCAGCCGCAGGGCCTGGTAGTTGGCCAGGGTGCCGCCGGAGGTCAGGTGGCCGAATGCGCAGTCCGGCCGCGTGGGGTCGCTGGGATATCCGAGCATGCGCGCCAGCTGCAGCCCGGCCTGGATCTCCAGCTGCACGGTGATCGGCGCGGCGTCCTCGCTGACGTTGTTCGGGTTGTAGGGCAAGGCGAGGATCTGCGCCGCCAGTCCGGGCAGCAGCAGGTCCGAGGCCATGTGGCCGATGTAGCGCGGGCTGTGGAAAGGCACCGATTGCTTCAGCGCAGCCGACAGCTGGTGCAGCTCGCGGCGCATCTTCGCTTCCAGCGCCTGGTACTGCGGATGCTGCGCCGCGGTGGTGGGGATGGCGGGCGGATCCTCGGGATGAAAATTGCGGCGCCAGTGCACGTGGTCGCGGAGGAATTCCACCACCAGCTTTTCCAGCAGCGAGTCGTTCTCGCCGTAGGGGCCCAGGAAGCAGGCGTCGAGCCGACGCTGCTCCGCGCCGGGGGCAGCGGAATCCATCGGGAGGGCGGCATTGGCCAGGCGTGGGTCGGACATGCGGGCAGCCTATGCCGACGTGCCCGGTTGGCCCCTGATCTGGATCAAACCGGCGGTGGATGGTCCGGCGGCTCAGCCGTCGACGGTCTGGTCCGGGACCTTGGACAGTTCCGAGGCGCGGCGTTCGTCCAGGTGGCGCTGCAGCCGGGCCACGTCCTCCGGCGACCAGTCATCGATGCCGGTGACTTCGAGCCATGCATCGATGTAGTGCGAGGGCGCGTAGACGTGGCCGAAACCCATCGGCGCGCTCATCGACAGCGAGGTGTCCATCGCCATCTGCATCGCGGTCACCACCGGATACCAGCGCATGGCCGGGGATACATCCGGAGGGCGCGGGGCATCGAGCAGTTCGGGCCGGCGGAAGAAGCTGTTCCGGTCGAAGAAGGTCACCGCGTCGCTGCCGTACTGCAGGTACACCAGCCGCATCGGTCCCCAGGGCGTGCCGGGCGGGGTGGAGCTGCCTTCCTGGTTCATGAAGCGGACGAACGAGCCGTCCTCGAACTGCGGCAGCCACACCGGCGTGCCCGGAGTGCGCGCCCGGGTCAGCCCGGCCCATTGCGAGGCCGCGAACGGCGGCCCGCTCCAGACCGCGCCATCGAATGGTTCTTCCAGCAGCTCGAACAGCTCGAACGAACGCTCGGAATTGAGCGCGCCCAGGCTCAGGCCGTGCAGGAACAGCTTGGGCCGCTGCCCGGCCGGCAACGTGCGCCAGTAGCCGTACACCTCGCGGAACAGCGCGCGCGCGGTGACACCGCCGGTATCGGGGTCGAGGAACAGGGTGAGCGGGCTGGACAGGTACGAGTACTGCACCGCGACGCTGGCCATGTCGCCGCGGTACAGGTATTCGATTCCGTCGATGCCCGACGGATCCACCCAGCCGGTACCGGTCGGGGTGATGATCACCAGCGCCTTGCGCGAGAAACCACCGACCCGCTTGAGTTCTTCCAGTGCCAGGCGGGCCCGTTCTTCCGGCGTGTCGCCGGTGGGCAGGCCCGCGTAGACGCGCAGCGGCGCCTTGGCGCCGGGGCCTGCGAGCTGGGCGATGTCGGCGGCCGTGGGCCGTGCATCGACATAACGCCGGCCCATCCGGCCCAGTTCGTTCCAGGCCACCAGCGACTGCGCGCTGCCGGGGCTGTCCGGCGCCTGCGGCGCCTGCATTTCGGGCGGGATCAGGCTGTCGGCCTGCCGGTACGAGGCGTCGAGCATGTCCAGGATCGCACTGAAGATCACCCCGTTGACCAGGCCCACCAGCAGCAGCACGCCAGCGATCGCGCCCACGACGCGGGCGATCCGGCGCGGCACGCGACGCGCGACCAGGCCCATCACCGCGCGCACGGCCGCCAGTGCCGCGCGTCCGACCACGACGGCCAGCACGGCGACCAGGAGCGCACCCGCGAGCACGCCCAGGGCGCGCGCGGGTGCAGCCGGCTCCAGGTGCATCAGGGTGCGGACGATGTCGTCCCAGTGCTGGCTGCGCCACAAAGCGATGGCGGCGAGCGCGGCACAGGACGCGAGCACGATGCGGCGGCGCGGTTTTTCGCCGCCAGCGCCCGGCAGCGGCAGTTCGAGGTAGGCCCACAGCCAGCGCAGCAGCACGCCCAGTCCGTAGCCGGCGGCCAGGCAAAGTCCCGAGAGCACCGCCTGCGCGACGGTGATGCGCGGCGTGAGGCTGGGAGTGAGCGAGGCGAAGAAAAACAGCGCACCCAGCACCAGTCCGGTGTTGCCGAAGCGACCGAACAGGCGCTGGCGGATCGTGCTGGCCAGGGCGCCGCCGCGCCTGCCGGGTGTGTCACCTGCTTCAGTCGCGGAGTTTCCCATCCGGTTCCCCCTAGCCTGTATGCGCACAAGGCGCCCCCGGGACCACTATAGCGGCCCGGGTCATTGACGTGACCGCGGTCGCGCTTCCCGTCTCCGCGGGGTCGATCCGTCCCGGTAAGATCGCGATACCGAATCCGCAAGCACGTCCATGTCCCAGCGCGCCTGGGTGGCCGCCGCCATCCACACGATCGAGGCCGACTTCAACCGTTCGGCCGATACCCACCTGATCCCGCTGCCGCTGCCGGGCTACCCGGGCGTCGACGTCTACCTGAAGGACGAGTCCAGCCACCCCACCGGCAGCCTCAAGCACCGCCTGGCGCGTTCGCTGTTCCTCTACGCGCTGGCCAACGGCTGGCTGCGCGAAGGCAGCACGGTGGTGGAGGCGTCCAGCGGATCGACCGCGGTGTCGGAGGCCTACTTCGCGCGCCTGCTCGGGCTGCCGTTCATCGCGGTGATGCCGGCCTCGACCTCGCCCGAGAAGATCGCGGCGATCGAGTTCCAGGGCGGCCGCTGCCACCTGGTCGAGAGCGCCTGCTCGCTCAACGAAGAGTCCGAAGCGCTGGCGCGCGAGACCGGCGGCCACTTCATGGACCAGTTCACCTACGCCGAGCGGGCCACCGACTGGCGCGCCAACAACAACATCGCTGAGTCGATCTTCAAGCAGATGGCCGAGGAGCCGCATCCGGTGCCGACGTGGATCGTGTGCGGCCCGGGTACCGGCGGCACAAGCGCGACCCTGGGTCGCTACGTGCGCTACCGACGCCACGACACGCGGGTGCTCTGCGCCGACCCGGAAACGTCGGTGTTCTACGACTACTACGTGTCCTGTCGCGAGGGTCGCGCCGATGTCGGCCTGGCCATCGGCGGCGGTTCGCGGATCGAAGGCATCGGCAGGCCGCGGGTGGAGCGCAGCTTCATTGCCGGCTGCGTCGATGCGATGGTCAAGGTGCCCGATGCGCTGAGCCTGGCCGCGATGCGGCACGTCAGCGCCGCGTTGGGTCGCCGCGTGGGCGGTTCGACCGGTACCAATTTCGTCGGCGTGCTGCGCGCCGCCCAGGCGATGCACGAAGCCGGGCAGGGCGGCTCGATCGTGAGCATCCTCTGCGACAGTGGCGCGCGCTATGCGCACAGCTACTACGACCCGGCCTGGTACGTGCGGCACGGGATCGACGTGGAGGGCGCGGACCAGGCAATCGCCGCGGCCGTGGCGGGCGGGATGCTGGACGGACTGCCGGCCTGCGGCGAGCTGTAGCGCGGCGCCTCGCCGGCGGCCGGGCCGCCAGCGGCGGGCGACGAATCCGCTGGTTCCACGATCCCGTCGCGTGTCGGATTCGTGGCGCAGGCCTGCGCGGGTGTCTGGCCAACGGTCCGGCGCGCTTGATTTCCGCCCCGGCTGGCGGCATCTATCCGGTGAACCCACGATCCACGGCCCTCCATGCAAGCCAATCCGCTGCTCGATTTTTCCGGTCTCCCCCGTTTCGACGCGATCCGCCCCGAGCACGTGGCACCCGCCATCGACGCGCTGCTCGCCCAGGCCGAAGCGGCGGTGAAGGATGCCGAGGCCGTTGCGCCGCTGACCTGGGACAGCTTCGTCGTCCCGCTGGAGGACGCCACCGAACGCCTGTGGCGCGCCTGGGGCCAGGTCGGGCACCTGCAGGCGGTGGTCAACACCCCGGCGCTGCGCGAGGCCTACAACGCCAACCTGCCCAAGGTGACCCGCTTCGGTGCGTCGCTGGGCCAGAACCTGCAGCTGTTCGCGCAGTACAAGGCATTGGTGGCCGCACCGGAGTACGCCGGCTACGACGCGGTGCGGCGCAAGGTGGTCGACAACGCGCTGCGTGATTTCCGCCTCGGCGGCGCGGAGCTGGATGACGCCGGCAAGCAGCGCTACTCGGCGGTGCAGGAGGAGCTGGCGGCGCTGTCGGCGAAGTTCTCGCAGAACGTGCTCGACGCGACCGACGCGTTCGCGCTGTACGTCGAGGACCAGGCACGGCTGTCCGGCCTGCCGGCGGACGTGGTCGCGGCCGCGCGCGCGGCCGCGGAGAAGGAGGGCAGGCCGGGCTGGAAGCTGACCCTGCAGATGCCGTGCTACCTGCCGGTGCAGGCCTATGGCGACGACCGCGCGCTGCGCGAGGCGCTGTATCGCGCCAACGGCCTGCGCGCTTCCGAGGCCGGTCCGGCGGAGCTGGACAACAGCGCCCTCATCGACCGCATCCTCGCGTTGCGCGCCGAACTGGCCGGGCTGCTGGGGTTCGCCAGCTACGCCGAGTACTCGCTGGCCACCAAGATGGCGCAATCACCCGACGAGGTACTGGCTTTCCTGCGCGACCTGGCTGGCCGCGCGCTGCCGTTCGCGCGCCGAGATCGCGCCGAGCTGGAAGTGTTCGCCCGCACCGAACTGGGCCTGGACGAGCTGCAGCCCTGGGACCTGGGCTACGCCAGCGAGAAGCTCAAGCAGGCGCGTTACAGCTATTCGGAGCAGGAAGTGAAGCAGTACTTCTCCGAGGAGCCGGTCCTGGCCGGCCTGTTCGCGGTGATCGAATCGCTGTACGCGGTGAAGGTGAAGCCGGACACCGCGCCGGCGTGGCACCCGGACGTGCGCTTCTACCGGGTCGAGGATGCGCATGGCCAGCTGCTGGGCCAGTTCTACCTGGACCTGTACGCGCGCGAAGGCAAGCGCGGTGGCGCCTGGATGGATGATTGCCGCAATCGCCGTGCCCGCGCGGCCGCTACCCAGACGCCGCCGGCTGTTCAGACACCGCTCGTTTACCTGGTCTGCAACTTCGGCAAGGGCGTGGACGGCAAGCCGGCCACCTTCACCCACAACGAGGTCACCACCCTGTTCCACGAGATGGGTCACGGCCTGCACCAGCTGTTGACCGCGATCGGCGAGCTGCCGGTGGCCGGGATCAACGGCGTGGAGTGGGATGCGGTGGAGCTGCCCAGCCAGTTCATGGAGAACTTCTGCTGGGAGTGGGCACGCGTGCAGGCGATGACGGCGCACGTGGACAGCGGCGCGCCGCTGCCGCGCGCACTGTTCGACAGGATGCTGGCAGCCCGGAATTTCCAGAGCGGCATGTTCACCGTCCGCCAGCTGGAGTTCGCCCTGTTCGACATGGAACTGCACAGTCGCTTCATGCCGGAACAGGAAAGCGTGCTGCAGCTGCTGGAACGCGTGCGCGACGAGGTCGCGGTCAATCGTGCGCCGTCCTGGCATCGCTTCCCGCACCAGTTCAGCCACATCTTCGCCGGTGGTTACGGTGCCGGTTACTACAGCTACAAGTGGGCCGAGGTGCTCAGCGCCGATGCCTATGCCGCCTTCGAGGAAGCCCCGGACCAGCTGGCAGCCACGGGCGCGCGCTTCCTCGCCGAGGTGCTGTCGCGCGGTGGCAGTCGCAGCGCGCTGGAGAACTTCACCGCCTTCCGCGGCCGTGCGCCGAACATCGATGCGCTGCTGCGGCACTCGGGGATGGCGGCCTGAGCCGGCGCAGGATGGGGAAGCGTTCGTAACGGCGCAGGCCCCGCGCTACGAGGGGATCCAGGATCCTTTGCTTGCCGGTCGGGCCCGGATGCGCGCGTAGCCGGGATGCGGGCAGCGCAGCGTCCTCGCTGCCCGCAGAGCCGCTGCTTCCCCATGACAAGAAGCCCGGCTTGCGCCGGGCTTCTCCGTTTCACGTCACGTAACCGGCGCTGCGCTCAGGGCCGCGCGAACACCAGCGTGCCGTTGGTGCCGCCGAAGCCGAAGCTGTTGGACATCACCAGGTCCAGCTGCGCGTCGCGGCTTTCGCGCACGATCGGGAAGCCTTCCGCGCGCGGGTCGAGGTTCTCGATGTTGGCCGATCCGGCGATGAAGCCGTCGCGCATCATCAGCAGGCAGTAGATCGCCTCGTGCACGCTGGCCGCACCGAGCGAGTGGCCGGACAGGGCCTTGGTCGAGGACAGCGGCGGCACCGCTTCGCCGAACACCTCGCGCACCGCCTGCAGCTCGGTCACGTCGCCCAGTGGCGTGGAGGTGCCGTGGGTGTTGAGGTAATCGACCTTGCGGCCACGCACACCTTCCAGCGCCATGTGCATGCAGCGCACTGCGCCTTCGCCGGACGGGGCGACCATGTCGGCGCCGTCGGAGGTCACGCCGTAGCCGACCAGCTCGGCATGGATGCGTGCGCCGCGGGCCACCGCGTGATCCCAGTCCTCCAGCACCAGCATGCCGCCGCCACCGGCGATGACGAAGCCGTCGCGGCCGGCGTCGTACGGACGCGAAGCCTTCTCCGGCGTGTCGTTGAACGAGGACGACAGCGCGCCCATCGCGTCGAACATCACGCTCATGGTCCAGTCCAGGTCCTCGCCGCCGCCGGCGAAGACGATGTCCTGGGCGCCGTGGCGGATCAGGTCGGCCGCGGCACCGATGCAGTGCGCCGAGGTCGCGCAGGCCGCGCTGATCGAATAGCTCAGGCCCTTGATCTTGAACGCGGTGGCCAGGTTGGCCGACACGGTCGAGCACATCGTGCGCGGGACCATGTACGGGCCGACCTTGCGCACCCCGCGCTCGCGCAGCAGGTCTGCCGTTTCCACCTGCCAGCGGCTGGAGCCGCCACCGGAACCGGCGATCAGGCCGGTGCGCGGGTTGCTCACCTGCGCCTCGTCCAGGCCGGCGTCGGCGATGGCGTCGCGCATGGACACGTAGCTGTAGGCCGCCGCGTCGCTCATGAAGCGCTTGAGCTTGCGGTCGATCTCCGCGTCCAGGTCCAGTTCGACCGCGCCGCCGACCTGGCTGCGCAGGCCGCGTTCGGCGTGGTCGGGCAGGGCGCGGATGCCGGCGCGGCTTTCGCGCAGCGCGGCGGAGACGGTGTCGAGATCATTGCCCAGGCACGAGGTGATGCCCATGCCGGTGATGGCGATGCGGCGTGCCATGTCAGAAGTCCTCGGTGGAGGTGAACAGGCCCACGCGCAGGTCCTTGGCGGTGTAGATCTCGCGACCGTCGACCAGCATGCGCGCGTCGCCCTGGGCCATCACCAGCTTGCGGTTGATGACCCGGCTGATGTCGATCTCGTAGGTGACCAGCGTGGCCTTGGGCAGTACCTGGCCGGTGAACTTGACCTCGCCGCAGCCCAGTGCGCGGCCGCGGCCGGGCGCGCCCAGCCAGGTCAGGTAGAAGCCGACCAGCTGCCACATCGCATCCAGGCCCAGGCAGCCGGGCATCACCGGGTCGCCGATGAAGTGGCACTGGAAGAACCACAGGTCCGGGCGGATGTCGAGTTCGGCGCGGATGAAGCCCTTGCCGTACTTGCCCCCGTCGTCGTTGATTTCGACGATGCGGTCGAACATCAGCATCGGGTCGGCGGGCAGGCGGGCGTCGCCGGAGGCGAACAGTTCACCGCGACCGCTGGCGACCAGCTGTTCGCGGGTGAACGAGGAGGCGCGAGTCATGGGGGTTCCGGGCAGGAAAAGCGTTAAATGGTGCCCGAGAAATACTGTTTCAATCAAATGTTGGACATACGCGGGCGTCTGTTCGCGTGGGCGTCTCCGGCGTGCGCCGCGCGAAGGCCCGCTGCTGCTGCGCGGGAAGCCCCGCCCGCAAGCCGACGCCGTGTACCGGCGCGGACGGCAGGCCCGGCGCACGCACGGCCGTCCGCCGGGGTTGCCGGCACAATAGGCGGGCATGCCTCCCGAAGTTCCGCAGCCGTCGCGCAAGATCATCCACGTGGACATGGACGCCTTCTACGCGTCGGTGGAGCAGCGCGACGACCCCTCGCTGCGCGGGCGGCCGGTGGTGGTGGCCTGGCGCGGCGCGCGTTCGGTGGTGTGCGCGGCCTCGTACGAGGCCAGGAAATACGGCGTGCGTTCGGCGATGCCGGCGCTGCGGGCCGAGCGGCTGTGCCCGGACGCGGTGTTCGTGCCGCCGGACTTCATCCGCTACAAGGCCGCGTCGCGCCAGATCCGCGAAATCATGCTGGCCCATACCGACCTGGTCGAACCGCTGTCGCTGGACGAGGCCTATCTCGACGTCACCGAGGCGAAGTCCGGCCTGCCCAGCGCCACCGCCGTGGCCGAGGCGATCCGCGCGCGGATCCGCGAGGAGACCGCGCTGACCGCCTCGGCCGGCGTGGCGCCGAACAAGTTCCTGGCCAAGATCGCCTCGGACTGGAACAAGCCCGATGGCCTGTTCGTGCTGCGTCCGCGCCAGGTCGAGACGTTCCTGACCCCGCTGCCGGTCGGCCGCATCCCGGGCGTGGGCAAGGTGATGCAGGGCAAGCTGGAAGCGTTGGGCATAGCCACGGTTGGCGACCTGCGCGCACTGTCGCTGGAGGAACTGCAACGGCGCTTCGGAAGTTTCGGCGCCGCGCTGCACCGGCGCGCACGCGGCATCGACGAGCGGCCGGTCGAGCCGGACCAGCCGGTGCAGTCGGTCTCCTCAGAGGACACCTTCGCCGAAGACCTGCCGCTGGACGCCCTGGAACCGGCGATCCGGCAGCTGGCGGACAAGACGTGGCAGGCATCGCGCAAGACCGGGCGGGTCGCCCGTACCGTCGTGCTCAAGCTCAAGACGGCCCAGTTCCGGATCCTGACCCGCAGCCTCACGCCCGATGCGCCACCGGACTCGGCGCAGGCCTTGGCCACGATCGCGCTGGCGCTGCGGGCCAAGGTGGCGATGCCGGCGGGCACGCGCTACCGCCTGGTTGGCGTCGGCCTGTCCGGCTTCCGCGAGCCGGAGGAGGTCGCGTCCCAGGCCGACCTGTTCGCCGCGGACTGACCGTGCCGTTCGAGCGGTCGGCCGACCCGGGCCTGCCAGTGGGAATCCAGGGTCTCGTCGCGGGCGAAGCGTCGCAGTGCGATCCGCTCACTTCTCGCAGCCGCACCATGCCGGCTCCGTCGTCGTGGACGACCTTGATCAGCAGGGTATCGCCCTCGACTTCGAAGTCCGCGCCGGCGCTTCGGTGAACGGGAGAGGGGCGTGCGTGTCGCTGTCGCGGCGCACGTCGAACGTGTGGCGCCAGTGGTTGCTGGGCGTGCGCAGCAGGCTTGGCGCGTCGTTGGAAGCCACGAGGGCGCGGCTGGCGGGCGTCGGGATGATTCGCCGTCGCACGGAAACCCGGCATCGTCGCGATGCCGGGTTTCGCGCCCTCGCTCAGCGTGCCGGCTGCCAGCGCACGCTCAGGCCGTACTCGCGGCCGGGCTGGTTGTACCAGTCCACCAGCTGGTAATCGCGGTCGAACAGGTTGGTCACCCGAGCCAGTACGGTCCAGTCGCTGCCCAGCGCGTATTCCAGGCGCAGGTCCAAGGTCGCGTAACCGCCCACGCGCACCAGGTTGGCCGCATCGTCATAGCGACTGCCGGCGGCGTTGAGCGTGGTGCCGAAGGCGAAGTCGCCGAAGTCGCGGTCCAGGTCGATGCGGCCGGTATCGCGCGCGCGGCGCGGCAGCAGGTTGCCGCGGTTGGTGCCATTGGAGCGGTTGCGCGGATCGACATGGCTGTACTGCGCGGCCAGGTCCCATCCGGCGAACGTGGTCGCCACCGTCAGCTCGCCGCCGCGCAGGCGCGCGGTGTCGATGTTGCCGGGAAGGAAGGTGGCCGAATCGAAGCTGATCAGGTCGTCGACGCGGTTCTCGAACACGTCCAGCGTCCAGCGCCAGGTCTGCACTTCGCCGGACAGGCCGACGTTGATGTTCTTCGATTCTTCCGGCTGCAGGTCGGGGTTGCCGTAGTACGGGTAGTACAGGTCGTTGAAGCTCGGTGCGCGGAAGCCGGTGGAGTAGCGCGCCGAAAGCAGCAGGCCGCCATCGAAGTGCCAGCCCCAGCCCAGGTTGCCGGTGTTGTGGCTGCCGAACTGCTCGTTGTCGTCGCCGCGCAGGCCGGCCTGCAGCTGCTGGGCGCCGAAGCGGCCCTGGTACTCGGCGAACACGCCGGTGTTGTCGCGGCTGTCCACGTCGTAGGCGGTGCTGCCGGTGATGTGGTCGTCCAGCCAGTCCAGGCCGGCGGTCAGCGTCTGGCCTTCGCGCAGCATGAAATCGCCCTGCACCGAGGCCTGGTCGCGACGTGTCTCCAGACCGCCGACGAAGCCGGTGGCGCCGTAGTCGTCGGACTCGTCGTAGCTGCGGCCGACGGTGGCCTGGAATGCGGTCGCGGTCGAGGGTGCGAAGCGCAGCTTGCCGGAGAACACCTGCTGCACCGTCTCGGAGTAGTTGGCCCAGCTGCCGTCGTAGTGGTTGTAGCCTTCGGCGCGCAGCGCGGTGCCCTCGAGTGTCCAGGCCTCGCCGAGCTTGCCGCCGCCGCGCAGGTTGGCCGAGCGGTTGCGATAGCCGTCGCGGTCCGGTTCGTCGGCGAAGCACCCGGCGCCCCAGCCGGCGGCGGTGCCATCGCAAGCGTTGATGCCGTCGGTGCGCAGGAAGGCGAAGTCGGCGCCGAACCATCCGCGCTCGCCGCCCAGGCCCAGGCCGGCGCTGGCTTCGCGCAGGTTGTTGCTGCCGATGCCGGCCATCGCGCGCGGCTGCAGGGCGCCGGTGTCGCGACGCGTGAAGATCTGGATCACGCCACCGATCGCATCAGCACCGTACAGGCTCGAATGCGGGCCGCGCACGATCTCGATCCGTTCGATCTGCTCGACCGGCAGGTCCTGCAGCGCCGGCAAGCCGGCGGTGGCCGAACCGATACGCACGCCGTCGATCAGCACCAGCAGCTGGTTGGAGCCGGCGCCACGCAGGAACAGCGAGGTCTGCTTGCCCATGCCGCCGGTGTTGGTCAGGTTGATGCCGGCGCGGCCGGCCAGCAGCTGCTGCAGCGAGGTGGACTGGCTGCGCTCGATCTCGGCGCGGCCGATGACCTGGGCCGGCGACAGGCTGTCGCGCAGGGCGATCTGCGTGCGGGTGGCGGTGACCAGCACTTCGTCGAGGTCGGTGGCCTGGTTGGCCCAGGCAGTGAGGGGCAGGGCCAGCGCCAGGGCGACGGCGGTGGTCAGCGGGCGGAACGTCATCGGGCAACTCCATGCGTGCGTGGCGCCGCACCCGGCGCCAGTGTGGGGAGTCGCGAAAGGAAGGTGCACGGAGCGGACAGACGCCACGCGGCGTCGGCACGCCGCAATGCCCTCCGCATCGCAACCTGGGTTCCGCAAGGCCGGTCTCCGGGCTCACGATCGGGAAACCGGCATGAGTGCCGGACTCCAGCGGCGACGCCTTCCCGTGCCGTGCACAGTGGCGGATGTCGCGCGCGTTGCGGTCGCTTACCGTTGCGGGGGCAGCGCCGGCCTTGTCCTGGTTTCACCCGCGGACGCACCGGCTTCCCGTTTCAACCCGTCCGGCGGTCGCCGGCCAGGTCACCTTGCAGGGCCGGGATTGTATGCCATCGGCACCCGCGCGCGTCCGCGACCGGCTTGATCCAGGTCACCTGGCGGCAGCTATGTGGCGTGGTGCCGGGAGTTATGGGACGGACCCGCCCGGACCGGCCGATCAGGTAAAACGGTTGCCGCCGTCGTCCTCGGACGCAGGCGATTCCGAGGCGAGCGACGCATCGGTGCTTTCGCCACTGTCGCCATAGAACGCGGTGGTCACCGGCCCGCCGACCGGCTTGCCGCGTGGGGGCGGCAATGCGGCGCTTGCGGTTTCGAGTTCGGCCAGCAGTTGTGCCCGGCGCGGCTCGGGGACGTCGTGCCAGTGGCAGTCCAGCAGCGCGCCTTCCAGCGCGTACAGCAGGTTGAGGCTGGGCTTGAAGCCGGCGCGCTTGACCTTCAGGAATGCATGCACCGCACCTGCCGCAACGAGGTCCTCGGGGCTGCGCAGGCCGACCTGGCGCAGCCAGGCTGCGCTCTTCGGACCGATATTGCGCAACTGCGAGGTACTCACCGCAGTGCCTCGATGAAAGCGGCGGCGATCGCTTCCAGGCCCCGCTGGTCGTCGGCATCGAAGCGGTCCGGCACGGGACTGTCCAGGTCGAGCACGCCGAGCAGTGCGCCGTCCGCGTCGACCAGCGGCACGACCAGTTCCGAGCGTGATGCCGAATCGCAGGCGATGTGGCCGGGGAATGCATGCACGTCGGCCACGCGCTGGGTCTGGCGACTGCTCGCCGCTGCGCCGCACACACCCTTGTCCAGCGGGATCCGCACGCACGCCGGCAGGCCCTGGAAGGGGCCGACCACCAGTTCGGTGCCGTCGTAGAAGTAGAAGCCGACCCAGTTCAACTGTGGCAGCGCGTGGGACACCAGCGCGGACAGGTTGGCGGCGTTGGCGATGCGATCGCGCTCGCCGGCGAGCAGTGCGCGGGCCTGGCCGAGCAGCTGTGCGTACTGTTCCGGCTTGCTGCCGTCGAGGGGAATGGTGGAGAAGGACATTGCACGAGTCTAACCCCAATGGCCGCTCCTCCCGTCCACCGGCTTGGCGGGCGTCCGTGGCGTCCTCCCGGCATGGCCGGTCTATCATCGCCGCCATGACGCAAGGGGGTGGCCGCAGTGGACAACGAAACGGGTTCGCGGGACGGCTGGCGGGGGGGCGCCACGACGCGGCTGGAAGCGTTCGTCGATGCCGCGTTCGCCTTCGCGGTGACCTTGCTGGTGATTTCCGCCGAGCGCATCCCCGACAGCGTCGAGTCCCTGCTGGTCGCGCTCAAGCAGGTCCCGGCCTTCGCCGCCGGCTTCGCCCTGCTGGCGCTGTTCTGGTACGCACACGTGCGCTGGAGCAGGAACTACCGGCTCGACGGCGCGATCGCGACGCTGCTCAGCCTCCTGCTGGTGTTCCTGGTGCTGGTCTACGTCTATCCGCTGCGCCTGCTGCTGGGCACGTTTTTCGCATGGATCAGCGGCGGCTGGTTGCCGATGCCGCTCTCCAACATCACCGGCGCCAAGCAGATCGCGTTCGTGTTCTACGGCCTCGCCTTCGCTTCGATGCCCGCATGCATGGGCGGCCTCTACCTGCTGGCGTGGTGCCGGCGCGCACGGCTGGGACTGGACGACGGCGCTGCGGCCACGGCCGCGGGCGAAGTGGCCGCCTATGTCTATTTCTGCGCGGTCGGGCTGCTGTCGGCGACCGTGGTGCTCCTGCTGCCGGCGCATGCCGCGCCGTGGCAGGTGGCCATTCCCGGGTCTTTGTACTTCCTGCTTTCGCTGACGGGGCTGGTGCACATGCTGGGTCGGCGCGCGGCATTGCGCCGGCTGGGCGGCGTGGCGGTCCAGGAAGCGGCGAATGCGTAGTCTGTTCGTCACCGGTACCGACACCGGCGCAGGCAAGACCTTGGCCAGCGCGACGCTGCTCCATGCTGCGCGTGCGCGGGGCCTGCGCGCCATCGGCATGAAGCCGGTCGCAAGTGGCTGCGAATCGATGCCGGGTGGCTGGCGCAATGCCGATGCACTGGCGCTGCAGTCGGCAAGCGAACCGCGCCCGGTCTACGAAGACCTCAATCCGTTCGCACTGCCCGAGCCGCTGGCGCCGGAGCTGGCCTCGCGTGCGGCCGGCATTGAAGTCACCGCCGAACCGATCCTGGCCGCGTTCGCGCGCCTGAGCACGCATGCGGACATGGTGGTGGTGGAGGGCGTGGGCGGCTGGGCGGCGCCACTGTCGGCAACGCTGGACCAGCGTGACCTGGTGAGGGCGATGCGCCTGCCGGTGGTGCTGGTGGTCGGGCTGCGGCTTGGCTGCCTCAACCACGCGCGACTTACCGCGGACGCGATCCGCGCGGACGGCTGCGAACTGGCCGGCTGGATCGCCTGCGGAGTCGACCCGCTGATGGCATGCCGCGAGGAGAACCTGGCCCTGCTCGATGCGCGCCTGCCGGCCCCGCGCCTGGGGTACCTGCCGCCCATGGCGGACCCGCAGCCCGTGGAGCTGGCCCACCGGATCCTTTTGCCCTAGCGCCCTCGCCACGCCTGGCGGCATGCGTGAGCGCAGGACGGGCGACCCCGGCGGCGACCTTGGCCGATGACGACGCAAAAAAAAGACCCGGCAGCGGGAGGGAGCTGCCGGGTCTGGGTTTGCGCGGAGGGAGGGGAGCCGCGCAAATTCTTTGAAGCATTACCGCACTGGAATCAGCGCTTGGTGGCCTTGGCAACCTTGGCCACGGTGGCCTGGGCCTGCTCGGTGGCCGCCTCGAACTGGTTCTTGGCCAGCTGGCCGAACGCCTCGGTGGTCTTGAGGGTCAGGCCGAACACTTCCTGGCCGGCAGCGGCGACGCGCTCGGCGTTGTCGCGGGCGACCTGCAGGCCCTTCGGCACCAGGGTCTTGTACGACTCGAGGTCGCGGACCTCGACGAGCTCACCCAGGAAGCTGGTGGTCGCATCGACGTTCTTCTCGAGCGTGCGCAGCTGCACACCGAATACGGTCTCGGCGTTTTCCAGGGCCAGCCGGTTCAAGCGCGCGGCAACGGCGGCGAACTGGTGGGTGTAGGCGCTGAACTGGTCATTGAACTGGTAGGACATGGCGGACTCCGTGAGGATTTGCCTCTATGGTGCGACGCAGCATAGACCTGCTTTTGTTGCAACGCAACAACTTTCGGGAATTATTTTCCCGCCTTGAATAATGCAATAAATATCAAATAGATACGGGCTGAGTCATCGCGCCCTTTGCGGGCTGTGACGCTTCCGGTGGGCGATTTTGCGCCGGGCGGGGGCGGGCAAGCCCCTGAAGGGCGTGCGTCGGCTCAGCCGCGGAAGCGGCAGCCCGAAGTGCAGGTCTCGTGCACCACCACTTCGCTGAGCAGGGGCAATGCCGGCTTCAGGCGAGCCCAGATCCAGGCGGCCAGGCGTTCGCTGGTCGGGTTGTCCAGGCCATCGATATCGTTGAGGTAATGGTGGTCCAGCTGCTCGTACAGCGGCTTGAACGCGGCCTTGATCTCGGCGAAATCCATCACCCATCCGGTCTGCGGGTCGACCTCGCCGGAGACGTGGATCTCCACCCGGAACGAGTGTCCGTGCAGGCGCGCGCACTTGTGCCCCGCCGGTACGTTGGGCAGGCGGTGCGCCGCCTCCAGGGTGAAGACCTTGAAGATGTCCATGGCGGGATCCGGTGGAACGGGAATGCGGGTCGATACTACGCAACGGGCCGGACGCGTTCGCGCCCGGCCACTGCGACATCAGGTCAGCGCTGCGCGTCCCGGCGCGGACCGCCGCCACGGCCACGGCCGTCGGCAGGCTTGCGTGCGCCGTCGCGCTGGCCGGTGTGGGACTTGGGGCCGGCATGCGCATGGCGCTGGCCTTCGCCGCCGTGCGGACGACGACCGCGACCGCCGCCCGGCTTGCGCGGTGCGCGATCTCCACCCGGCTGCTCGGCCTTGCCCGGGGCGCTGTTGCCCCAGCGGATCGGCACCTGCGGCTCGAAGCCCGGCACGTCGCGGATGTCCATGTCGCGGTCGAGCATGCGCACGATCGCACGCAACAGCTTGGCCTCGTCCTGGGCGACCAGCGAGATCGCCTCGCCGGTCGAGCCATTGCGCCCGGTGCGGCCGATGCGGTGCACGTAGTCCTCGGCCACCATCGGCAGGTCGAAGTTGATCACCCGCGGCAGCTGGTCGATGTCGATGCCGCGCGCGGCGATGTCGGTGGCGACCAGGACCTTGACCTTGCCGGCCTTGAAGTCGCTGAGCGCGCGCATGCGCTGGCCCTGGCTCTTGTTGCCATGGATCGCCGCGGTCTGGATGCCGGACTTCTCGATGAAGCCGGCCAGCTTGTCGCTGCCGTGCTTGGTCCGCGCGAACACCAGGGTCTGCACGCGCGAATCCTGCGCCAGCAGGTGCAGCAGCAGTTCGCGCTTGCGGCCGCCGTCGACCGGGTGCACGCGGTGGGCGATCTTCTCGGCCACGGTGTTCTGCGGGGTGACCTGCACTTCGCGCGGGTTGCGCATGAACTCCATCGCCAGCGTCTTGATGCTCTCGGGGAAGGTCGCCGAGAACAGCAGCGTCTGCCGGTTCTGCTTGGGCAGCTTGGCCAGGATCCGGTTGATCGAGGGCAGGAAGCCCATGTCGAGCATGCGGTCGGCCTCGTCCAGCACCAGGATCTCGATCCCGGACAGGTCGACGCTGCGACGCTCGATGTGGTCGATCAGGCGGCCCGGGCAGGCGATCACCAGGTCCACGCCGCGGCGCAGCGCGTCGAGCTGGTTGCCCATGCCCACGCCGCCGTAGATCACCGCGCTGGGGATGCGCAGGTGCTTGCCATAACCGCGCAGGCTGTCGTGCACCTGGGTGGCCAGCTCGCGGGTCGGGGTCAGGATCAGGGCGCGCGGCTTGCGCGGGCCCTGGCCCACGCTCTGCGGGGCGGTGCCCAGGTGCTGCAGCAGCGGCAGGCCGAACGCGGCCGTCTTGCCGGTACCGGTCTGCGCGCCGGCGAGCAGGTCATGGCCGGCCAGCGCGAGCGGGATCGCCTGCTGCTGGATCGGGGTGGGGTTCTCGTAACCCTGTTCGGACAGGGCACGCAGGAGGAAGGGCGCCAGGCCCAGCGACTCGAAGGACATCTTGGAAAGCTCCATGGCAACAGCCCGCGGACAGGTGTCGGCGGGCGGATCGATATTCGATCTAGTGGCTCGGAGCGTTCCCGTGAACCGCGCTGCGAGAGGGTATACGGCCGGAATGTCCGGCCCGATGGCTGCGAATGGCGTCGGAGTGGGGCGGACGTCGGGGTGAACCGACGCTGCCGGTCCCGGAGGGAAACGGACGGCCGCTAGCTATCAGGGCGCGGATTCTACGCGATGAATGGGGAGGATGCCGAGCCATCCGTTCAGCTAGGCGAGGCGAACGAGGTCGGCAGCGGGGCGGATGCGGGTGGGGAGCCAATGTTTCCAATGAAACCATGAACGCGAATCCGTACAATCGCCAGCCCAGCCCGAAGGAGTGCATGCCGCCATGAAACTTGGTTCCCTCAAGGAAGGCGGCCGCGACGGCACCCTGGTGGTGGTCTCGCGTGACCTGGCACGCGCGGTCCGGGCCTCGGGCATCGCCGCGACCCTGCAGCAGGCCCTGGACGACTGGCAGCGCGCGGCGCCGCGGCTGAACGCGCTGGCGGCTGCCCTGGAAGCGGGTGAAGCGACCGAGGCCTTCGATCTTGATCCGGCGAGCCTGGCCGCGCCGCTGCCGCGCGCCTACGAATTCGTGGATGGCAGCGCCTACCTGCCGCACGTGGAGCGCGTCCGTCGCGCCCGCGGTGCCGAGGTGCCGGAGAGCTTCTACACCGATCCGCTGATGTACCAGGCCACCAGCGCCGGCTTCTACGGTCCGCGCGACCCGGTGCGCGTCACCAGCGAGGACCACGGGATCGACCTGGAAGCCGAGATCGTGGTCATCACCGACGACGTGCCGATGGCGGTGACGCCAGAACAGGCGGCGGGCCACATCCAGCTGGTCGGCCTGGTCAACGACGTCTCCCTGCGCAACCTGATCCCGGGCGAGCTGGCCAAGGGCTTCGGCTTCCTGCAATCCAAGCCGCGCTCGGCGCTGTCGCCGGTGTTCGTGACGCCAGACGAGCTGGACGGGGCCTGGCAGGGCAACAAGCTGCACCTGCCACTGCTGACCCACATCAACGGCGAGTGGTTCGGCGCGCCGGAGGCCGGCGAGGACATGCAGTTCGACTTCGCCCAGCTGGTCGCCCATGCCGCCAGGACCCGCCCGCTGGCGGCCGGCACGATCGTGGGCTCCGGCACGATCGCCAACCAGGATGTCTCGCGCGGCGCGTCCTGCTTCGCCGAGCGGCGCACGGTCGAGGCGCTGCGCGATGGCAAGCCGAGCACGCCCTTCATGAAGTTCGGCGACACGGTCCGGATCGAGATGCTGGATCGCCAGGGCCGCAGCCTGTTCGGCGCGATCGAGCAGCGGATCGAGCGGCAGCCGGCTCCCGGCGCGGCCTGAACCGGCAGGCGGTGTCGCGGCCGCGACCGGCGGCCGTGGCAGGTGGAGCAGGCCGCGCTATCGTGCGCGCGGAACGGTCGTTCCCGGGAGGCGCATGTTGGACAGGATCACCGACGAAGGCCTGCACCTGTATTCGTACTGGCGCTCCAGCGCCGCCTACCGGGTGCGAATAGGCCTGGCGCTGAAAGGTCTGCAGTTCGAGACCGTGCCTGTGCACCTGCTCAAGGATGGTGGGCAGCAGCACGCGGCCGACTACGCCGCACTCAATCCTCAGCAGCTGGTGCCGTTGCTCATGCATGGTCGCCGCGCGGTGCGCCAGTCGCTGGCGATCCTCGAGTACCTCGAGGAGGTCTGGCCGGACACGCCGGCGCTGCTGCCCGGCACCGCGCGCGAGCGCGGCCGGGTCCGCGCGCTGGCACAGCTGGTCGCCTGCGACGTGCACCCGCTCAACAACCTGCGCGTGCTGCAGTTCTTCGAGCAGCACTGGAACGTGCCGCAGGCCGAGCGCGACGAGTGGGTGCGGCACTGGATCGTGGATGGACTCGCCGCATTCGAGGCGCTGGTCGACGAGGATCCGGCCACAGGTGCGTTCTGCCACGGGGACGCGCCCGGGCTGGCCGATTGCTGCCTGGTGCCGCAGCTGTACAACGCGCGGCGCTTCGGGCTGGAAGTGGCGCAATGGCCGACGCTGGCGCGGATCGAACAGGCCTGCCAGGTGTTGCCGGCGTTCCGCCAGGCGGCGCCCGAATCCCAGCCGGATGCGCCGAAGGGGGCGTGACCCTGGGGTCGCCCCGGCCGGCACGCGCCAGGCTGGTACCTAGGTGAAGCCGTGGGTGATGGTCGGCGTGGCCGGTATCGCGTTCACGTCGGCGTAGGGGTCGTGCTCGGCATCGGCACCCTCGGACAGGCGGAACTTGAGCGCCAGGCCGTCGCGCGAGTCGGCCGCGCGCAGCGCTTCCTCCTGCTCGATGCGGCCCTGCTTGACCATCCGGAACAGGCACTGGTCGAAGGTATGCATGCCTTCTTCCAGCGAACCTTCCATCGCCGCCTTGATCTCGTGCACCTGGCCCCGGCGCAGCAGGTCGCGGATCATCGGCGTGTTGATCAGTACCTCGGTGGCCGGGATCCGGCGCTCGTCCAGGCCCTTGACCAGGCGCAGCGAAACCACGGCGCGCAGGTTCAGCGCCAGGTTCATCAGCACGTTCTTGTGCGCGCTCTCGGGGAAGAAGTTGAGGATGCGCTCGATGGTCTGGTCGGCGTTGTTGGAGTGCAGCGTCGCCAGGCACAGATGGCCGGTTTCGGCGAAGGCGATCGCCGCCTCCATCGTGGTCGCGTCCAGGATCTCGCCGATCAGGATCACGTCCGGCGCTTCGCGCATCGCGTTCTTGAGCGCGTTGTGGAAGGCGTGCGTGTCCAGGCCGACTTCGCGCTGGTTGACGATCGACTTCTTGTGCTTGTGCAGGTACTCGATCGGGTCCTCGATGGTGAGGATGTGCCCGGTCGTGTTGCTGTTGCGGTAGTCGATCATCGAGGCCAGCGAGGTCGACTTGCCCGAGCCGGTGGAGCCGACCAGCAGCACCAGCCCGCGCGGAGTCATGATGATGTCCTTCAGCACGTCGGGCAGGTTGAGGTCCTCGATGCTGGGGATCACGCTGCGGATCGCGCGGATCACCATGCCTACCTCGCCGCGCTGCTTGAACACGTTGACGCGGAAGCGGCCGGCATCGGCCAGCGCAATGGCCATATTGAGCTCGAGCTCGCGCTCGAACTGGGGCACCTGGCCCTCGTCCATCAGCGAGTAGGCGATCTTCTTGACCATGCCGGGCGGCAGGCCGGTGTTGCCCAGCGGGTACAGCTTGCCCTCGATCTTGATGTAGACCGGGGCCCCGGTGGTCAGGAACATGTCCGAGGCGTTCTTCTCGGTCATCAGCTTCAGGAAGTAGCCGATATCCATTGCGCGACGATCCCCACTGCTCGTTTTTTGTCGATTCCCGGTCTGGCCCGCGCGGTGCCGTTGCATGCGCGCCGCAGGCTACAGACAATGGCCGTGCCGAAACGACACGACGTCCCCTGATGATCGACTCTAGCTTCGCACACTTCCGCCGGTGCCTGTATGCGCTGGTTGCCGCATCCGGGCTTGCGGTCACAGCCCAGGCCCAGGTCGCCTCGCCGGACCTGCTGCGCGCCCAGCAGGCCGTGCAGAACGCGCAGGCCGCCGATGCCGACCAGTACGCACCGGACCTGCTCGACACGGCCCGGCAGGCGCTGATCCAGGCGCAGGCGGGGGCGTTGTCGCGCAGCCGGGGGGAGCGCCGCGATGCGGACGAGCTGGCCAGGCGTGCGGCAGCCGATGCCGACCTGGCACGGGTGCGCAGCGACCGCGCGCAGGCCGACGCGGCGTTGCACCAGCGTCGGGAAGAGATCGCGGGACTACGGCAGACGCTTGGTCTGCCTGCGGAGGGCGCGCCATGAAGGCCCTCGCTTTTGTCCTTGCTGCGTCACTGCTGATGCCTGCCCCCGCCCGGGCCGCGGACGATCCGGACGCAATGCGCCTGCAGGCGCGCCTGGACCGGCTGCAGGCCGACCCTGCGCTGGGCCGCCTTGCGGCGTTCGAGCAGATGGAGGCGCGCCAGGCGATCACCGTCCTGGCCGAGGCCCGTCGCGGTGAGCGACCGGGCGCGCTCTACCTGGCCGAGCGCCGTATCGAGATCGCCGAGACCGCGGCGGGCGCCGAAATGGCACGGCGCGAGCTGGCCACACTTGACCTGCAGCGCAGCGAGCTGCTGTTGCAGGCCAGCCGTCGCGAAGTCGAGCGCGCCCGCCAGGAGGCCGAACATCTGCGGATCCAGTCGCAGATCCAGGCCGAGGAAGCCGAGCGTTTGCGCCTGGCCGCCGAGGCCGAAGCCGCGGCACGGACCGATGTCGAACAGACCCTCTCCACGGTGACTGGCAAGCAGACGGCGCAGCTGAGCGCGGCGCGGCGCAAGGAAGCCGAGCTGGCGCGGCAGGAGGCCGAACTGGTGTCGGGCACGAAGCTGCCGCCCTCGGCCTTCGAGTCGCGCGGGGAAGTGTTCGCCCTGCCGGCAAGTGCCTATGCCCCGGGCAAGGGCGCCCTGAGCACGGACGGCAAGGCCGGTGCCGGAGCGCTGGCCACCTACCTGCAGATCGGCAAGCGGGGGCGGGTGCGGGTCGAGGCATACGACAAGGACGGCAAGGTCGCCCAGGCACGGGCCGACGCGTTGAAGGCGGCGCTGGTGGCGGGCGGGGTGCCTGCGTCCCAGATCCAGGCGGCGGGCAAAAAATCGGCGGCGACGGCGAAGAAGGCGGCCGAAGTCATCGTCGCCCAGTAGGCGCAGTGGAAATCGCAGTTACATCAGGAATTTACACGAGAGACCGAGGCTTTCGGCCGGCCGGGCCCGAGGCTGCCCTGACGGCGATTCCTATTTCGAATCAACAGGTTGCAGGGCGGGTTGCCGCCCTCCGGGGCGAGGAGTAGGGTCAATTACCCGGATGGTGCTTCCGCCATCTGGCTGACAGGAGCACCCTGCCGATGCAGCCGCTGTACGCTTCACTGGAGATCGCCGTCGGGCCGCAGCCGGCCCGGGGATTTCCGGTGGTGCCCGGGCCGCACCGTGCCACCCCTGCTCCGAAAAATGCGACGCCCCGGACCTTGCAGGCCCGGGGCGTTTTGCTTTCCAGGGCTGGCCAGGAAGGCCGGCATCCGCGGCAGGGATGCGCGAAACCCCCAGGAGGTGCAGACATGTTTGAAGGGCAGCCGCAGGCCGAAATCGATGCGCTCATGAAGCGCGACCCCGAATTCAAGCAGCTCTACCAGCGACATCGCACGCTGGACAAGAAGGTGATGGATGCCGATCTCGGGGTCCTGCCGATCGACGATTTCACGCTCGGGCAGATGAAGCGCGAAAAGCTGCACGCCAAGGAAAAACTGCTGCGCATCTACGACCGGGCGCACTGACCGCGCGTTACCGGTAAACGCTTCACGTCGTGGGCGGTGGCGGCTTCCTCGTCGGTCCGCCACCGCCCACGTCACTTGCGCCAGTACCTCCCCGCGCTTTCCCTCCTTGTAGGAGCGGGCATGACCGCGACACCGAGGGTGCCGAATCCACGAAGGCGCCGCCCGTGCCAAAGGCGTCGGTGTCGCGGTCATGCCCGCTCCTACAAGGACGGACAGCGCGGCTGCGCCGGAACGCTGACTTGACCCCCGCATCCGGCCGATAATCCCGGTTCCGCCGCGCATCGCGGCCCAGCACAACCGGATCGATGATGGCCCCGCATGCCTCCGTGCTCGAACTGATCGGGCACACGCCCATGGTCAAGGCCCGGCGCCTGGACACCGGCGTCTGCGAGCTCTACCTCAAGCTGGAAAACGCCAATCCCGGCGGCTCGATCAAGGACCGCATCGGCCTGTCGATGATCGAGGCGGCCGAGAAACGCGGCGACCTGCAGCCCGGCGCCACCCTGGTCGAGGGCACCGCCGGCAATACCGGACTGGGCCTGGCGCTGGTGGCCCAGCAGAAAGGCTACAAGCTGGTCCTGGTGGTCCCGGACAAGATGAGCCGGGAGAAGATCTTCAACCTCAAGGCGATGGGCGCCGAGGTGCGGCTGACCCGCTCGGACGTGGGCAAGGGCCATCCGGAGTACTACCAGGACCTGGCCGCGCGCATCGCCGCCGAGACGCCGGGTGCCTACTTCATCAACCAGTTCGGCAACCCGGACAACCCGGTGGCGCACGAGACCGGCACCGGCCCGGAGATCATCGCGCAGATGGCTGAAGTAGGCGGTTTCGACGCGATCGTGTTCGGCTGCGGCAGCTCCGGCACCATGACCGGGCTGTCGCGGTGCTTCGCGCGGGAGGCGCCCGGGGTGGAGTTGGTGCTGGCCGATCCGGTCGGCTCGATCCTCACCCAGTACATCAACGAAGGCGTGCTCAGCGACAAGTCCGGCAGCTGGCTGGTGGAAGGCATCGGCGAGGATTTCCTGCCGGCGATCTCCGATTTCAGCCGGGTGAAGAAGGCCTATGCGATCTCCGATGCCGAGAGCTTCCACACCGCGCGCGAACTGCTGGCCACCGAGGGCATCCTCGGCGGCTCCTCCACCGGCACCCTGCTGGCGGCGGCGCTCAGGTACTGCCGTGAGCAGACCGTGCCCAAGCGTGTAGTGGTGTTCGTGTGCGACACCGGCAACAAGTACCTGTCGAAGATGTACAACGACTACTGGATGCTGGACAACGGCTTCCTGGAGCGCCCGCAGCACGGCGACCTGCGCGACCTGATCCTGCGCCCGTACAGCCAGCGCGACACCGTGGTGGTCGGACCGAAGGACCTGCTGACCACCGCCTACCAGCGGATGAAGCTGTACGACGTCTCGCAGCTGCCGGTGATGGACGGCGAGCAGCTGGTCGGCATCATCGACGAGAGCGACGTGCTGCTGCACGTGTACGGCGACGAGGCCCGCTTCCGCGACCCGGTCTCGGTGGCGATGGTCAGCAAGCTGGACCGGCTGGACGTGAAGTCGCCGATCGAGGCCCTGCTGCCGGTGTTCGACCGGGGCCAGGTGGCGATCGTGATGGACGGGGAGCGGTTCCTGGGCCTGATCACCCGGATCGACCTGCTGAACTATCTGCGGCGGCGGGTGCAGTAGGGGCCGGCTGGAGTCCCGGTGGGCGGTGGGGCATCGGGACTGGCGCCACTTGCACGGGCGCGGCTGGTTCTGCTTCGACGGCCTGTCCCGTGACCGTGGTCACGGGCTGCGGGTCCGGCGGGGCAGCCGGGTGAATCCTGGCCGCCGGAAGCCTGCGGGACATTCGCTCCCGGGCTCCCGGTCCGTTAAGCCCGGGCTGCTAGAATTCGCGGTCATCTCCAGAGGAAGGCCATGACGGACCAGCCCACCCACGCCGCCCCGGACGGGCGCAAGCTGTCGCTTGCGACCCTGGCGATCCACGGCGGCCAGGCACCGGACCCCAGCACCGGGGCGGTGATGCCGCCGATCTACGCCACATCGACCTACGCCCAGAGCAGCCCGGGCGAGCACCAGGGTTTCGAGTACTCGCGTACCCACAACCCGACCCGCTTCGCCTACGAGCGCTGCGTGGCGGTGCTGGAAGGTGGCACCCGCGGCTTCGCCTTCGCCTCGGGCATGGCCGCGACCTCGACCGTGCTGGAGCTGCTGAACAGCGGCGACCACATCGTGGCGATGGACGACCTCTACGGCGGAAGCTACCGCCTGTTCGAGCGCGTGCGCCGACGCAGCGCCGGCCTGGATTTCAGCTTCGTCGACCTGTGCGACCTGGCCGCGTTCGAGGCCGCGATCACGCCGAAGACGCGCATGGTCTGGATCGAGACGCCGACCAATCCGATGCTCAAGATCGTCGACATCGCCGCCGTCGCGGAGATCGCGCGCAAGCACGGCCTGCTGGTGGTGGTCGACAACACCTTCGCCTCGCCGATCGTGCAGCGCCCGCTGGAGCTGGGCGCGCACCTGGTGATGCATTCGGCGACCAAGTACCTCAACGGCCATTCGGACATGGTCGGCGGCATGGTCGTGGCCGGCGACGACGAACTCGGCGAACGCATGGCGTTCCTGCAGAATTCGATCGGCGCCGTGCAGGGCCCGTTCGACAGCTTCCTCGCCCTGCGCGGCCTGAAGACCCTGCCGCTGCGCATGCGCGCGCACAACGAGAATGCGCTGGCGCTGGCGCAGTGGCTGCAGAGCCAGCCGGCGGTGGAGAAGGTGATCTATCCGGGCCTGGCGTCGCATCCGCAGCACGCACTGGCTGCAAGGCAGATGCAGGGGTTCGGCGGCATTGTCTCGGTGGTGCTCAAGGGCGGATTCGAGGCGGCGAAGCGGTTCTGCGAGCGGACCGAGCTGTTTACCCTGGCGGAGTCGCTGGGGGGCGTGGAGAGCCTGGTGAACCATCCGGCGGTGATGACGCATGCGTCGGTGCCGGTGGAGCGGCGGGAGAAGCTGGGGATTTCGGGTGGCCTGGTGCGGTTGAGTGTGGGGGTGGAGGGGGTTGGGGATCTCAAGTCGGATCTCGAACGAGCAATGGAGCAGGTACGATGAAGGGGAATTTCGTTTCAAGACTGTGGACGAACCGAAAGCTAGCGTGGGAAATGGCCAAGCGCGAGGTGTACTCAAGATACCGGGGCTCGGCCGTCGGGGTCGCCTGGTCTTTCTTCTTCCCAGTGCTGATGCTCGGCGTCTATACGTTCGTATTCGGCGTAATTTTCCGCTCGAAGTGGACGGTTCCGGACGGCCAGCAGTCGACGACCGAGTTCGCCCTGATCCTGTTCGCCGGGCTGATCGTATTCGGGATGTTCTCCGAGTGCCTGGTGAAGTCCCCGGCGCTGATCGCAAACAACCCGCAGTTCGTCAAAAAGGTCGTTTTTCCGCTTGAGGTGCTGCCCGTCTCGTGCGTGCTGGCTGCCATTTTTCACATGCTGGTGAGTCTGGTGGTCCTGTTCATGGCAATGCTGTTCGTGCAGGGTGGCGTGCCTTGGACGGCGCTGCTTTTCCCGCTGGTGGTATTCCCGCTGTTGCTGGCTACACTCGGGGTATCGTGGTTCCTAGCTTCGACCGGAGTCTATCTCCGTGACCTCGGTCAGCTGATGCCGCTGCTGTCCATGGCCCTGCTGTTCATGTCCCCCGTCTTCTATCCGATCACCGCAATCCCGGAGAGGTATAGGCATATCGTGGAGATGAATCCGATCACAGGCGTGGTGGACGCGGCCCGCGAAGTACTCGTTTTTGGACGGCTCCCGGACTGGTCGGTGATCGGCTGGCAGATGCTTGCGTCGCTGGTGATCGCAGTGCTCGGTCTAGCTTGGTTCCGTTACGTCCGTAAGGGGTTTGCCGATGTCCTCTGAGGCGGTGATACGGGCGAGCAATCTGGGCAAGCGCTTCGAGATATTCTCCTCGCCGAGCGACCGGCTGCTGCATATGCTGACTAGTCCTGTGTCGCGGGCGCTGGGGTCGCGCGCGAAGTCAAGGGGGCGAGAAGTCTGGGCGGTGCGGAATGTCGACTTTGACGTCGTCCGCGGGGAGACGCTGGGCATCGTCGGGCGCAATGGTTCGGGCAAGAGCACGCTCCTGCAGATGATCTGCGGGACGCTGTCGCCGACCGAGGGCGATTTTTCGTTATCCGGCCGCATTGCGGCACTCCTGGAGCTCGGTGCCGGGTTCAACCCGGAGTTCACCGGGCGCGAGAACGTACTCCTAAACGGAATGCTCCTGGGGTTGTCGCGGGATGCGGTGGAGTCGAGATTCGATGAAATCGCCGCATTCGCCGACATCGGGCAGTACATCGACGAGCCCACCAAGACGTACTCAAGCGGAATGTTCGTGCGCCTTGCGTTCGCGGTCGCCACCTCGGTCGATGCCGACGTCCTGATAGTCGACGAGGCGCTGGCTGTAGGCGATGCCCGCTTCCAAGCGCGGTGCATGAAACGGATACGGCAGATTCAGGACGGCGGTGCGTCGGTATTGTTCGTCAGCCATGACGTCTCCACCGTTCGCACGCTTTGTCAGAGGGCGCTCTGGCTGGATTCGGGAAGGATGAGGATGCTGGGACCTGTCCTGCAGGTTACGTCGCGCTACATGGAGTCCATATTCGCCGACGACCCCGACGCCTCGCCCGACCGCCCTGTGGTCGAGGGCGTCGCAGCGGATGCCGCGGGCGACGGGCCGGAGGTCGGGGAAGTCGCGGCCGGCGCCGAGGAGCCGACCGAGGCTGAGGCCGAGACCGAGCGCGTATCGGACCTGGGGGATGGGAGCCCTGTGCACTCGCCGGACGAATACGACCAGATGCGCCATGTCGTGGAGTCTGCGCCAGCCGGCATAGATTCTCGGCCGGTATCCCATTGGGGCGAGCAGGTCGGACTGATCGAGTCGGCGGAGATCCTGGATGGGGATGGCCAGCCGTTGGATCTGGCGCGCTGGGGCGAGTGTTGCCGGATACGTATCAGGTTCAGCTTGCCGCACGAGTATTCGCCGGAGACGTTCGGAGTCGCGTTCTCGATAAAGGACCTGAAGGGATCCGACATTATCGTATCCAGCAGCCACGACCGCGACGGCGGCGGCGACATGCACTGGTCTGCGGACGAGCGAGTCACCGTGGAATTCGAATTCGAGAATGGGTTGGTGGAAGGCAAGTATTTTCTCGTCGCCGCGCTGGAGCGGCGTACCGGCCCAGTAGTCGAATACTACGAATATCTGGAAGGCGCCCGCTACTTCTCCTCGGTGGCCGACAAGCGGTACTTCGGCGTTTATCAGCCACGGATCAGTCACAGCTACAGCGAGTCGACACGTGTCGGATAATTTGGTCAATTCAAAGGATTACTGGGATACGCGCTTCACGTCGGACTGGGAGGAGCGCCAAGGGCGCGCGCAATCCCGGTTCTTCGGTGCGCTTGCGTTCAGCTTGCTGCCGAAATGGCTGATCGCCGCTTCGGCGGAAGGGTTGAGCTGGTGCGACTGGGGTTGTGCGCTCGGCGATGGAACCAACGAGCTGGCCATCAACCTGGCTGGCGTCGACATGACCGGAGTGGATTTCTCCCCAGTCGCCATCGAGGACGCCCGGCAGCACTACCCGGGCCAGAAGTTCGTCGCTGAGGACTGGGTCTCTAGGGATCCGGAAGGCGAGGCTTTCGATGTGGTCTTCAGCTCCAATACGCTGGAGCACTTCCACGAACCGTGGAAGGTCATCGGGACCTTATCGGCGCGGGCGCAACGCGCGGTCGCATTGCTGTTGCCATTCCGCGAATGGCAGCGCATCGATGAGCACCACGTGACTTTCCATCCAGACAACGTGCCGATGGTGCTTGGAGACGGCAAGGTGCTCGCCCATGTACGCGTACGCGACGTGAGCTCCGACGAGCCTTGTAACTGGCCGGGCGAGCAGCTGCTGGCGATCTGGGTGGATCCGGAATGGGCCAGGGAGCTTGGCCTGCATCTTTCGGACATGGACATCGAGCTGCTGCCGCCTAGCACGTTCGTGCCGGTGCGTGAGCAGGTCGAAGGGCTGGCGCATGAGCTGGACAGCGCACTGGCGGCGGTCGCTGAGTCGCGACCGGAGTCCGCGGGCGAGGCTGAGGCTCTGCGCCGCCTCCTGCGGCATGTCCTCATCACGCGCACCAATCAGTCCGTCGGAACCTCCGCTTTCACCGGGGCCATGGCCGAGCGAGAGGAAAAGGACGCGCGCCAGCTCGAAATCGCCGTCCAGGCGATCGCTCCCTGGCTGATCAGCGAGTCCGTTTCGGTGGAAATGCGCGAGCGGGTCGGGTCGATCGGCGAGCAATTGGCCGACCTCCAGGCTAGGACGCGCGCGGCCGAGGAGTCCGCTGCCACCGCTGCGCTGGAGCTGCACGGATTGCGCGATGCGATCGAAGGATCGAAGTTGCGCGAGATGGACCTCGATGGACAGCTCCAGGAGTCGCGCCGCTCCGCGAGCCAGACCGAAGCGCAGCTCCAGGAAGCACGCCGCTCCGCGAGCGAGATCGAAGAGCAGCTCCAGGAAGCGCGCCGCTCCGCGAGCGAGGCCGAAACGAAGGTCCAGGATGGGCTCTTGGACAGGGCGGCCCTGCTGGCCGAGCTGGATCAGGCGAGGTCGAAGCTGGAGGAGGGCCGCGAGGAGATGCAGGTAGCGGCCCGCGACTGGACGAGCGAGCGCGAACGGCTGGGCGCGGAACTGGAGGCCGCCGCCGTGCTCTTGGCCGAGCGCTGCGCCCGGATAGAAGATCTGCGCAGGCAGGTCGAGATCGAGCAAAGGCAGTCCGGCATCGAGCTGGCGTTCCGCGACGCTGCATTGGCTGGGCGCGGGGCGCACATCCAGTCGCTCGAGCAACAGCTGGCGGACATGTACCGCAGCAGGAGCTGGCGCATCACCTCCCCCTTGCGGGAAGCCGCGCGGCTTCTCAGGCGGATCAAGCGTTCGATCGCTGCCCGACGGGCCGCATCGATGGGCATGCGGCCGAGCGGTATGGCCGCCGTTCCGATTGAGCCCCGGGTGCATGAAGTGCGCCGCCCACCTGTGGAGCCACTGTCGCAGCCGCAGTCCCAGGAGCCGCTGGCCGACATCCTGCACCTGGTCCAGGACTTCGTGGGCGGTGGCCTGGAGCGTGTGGTTCTCGACCTCTGCGTCGAAATGACCAGGCTGGGGTACCGGCCCGCCGTGGCCGTGCTCGGCCATCTCGGCGACATCGCCGAGGAGGCGCGGCAGGCCGGGATCGAAGTGGTGGCGTGCAAGAACGACCCGGTCGGAGTGCTATCCGAGGCCGAGCGCCTTGGCGCGAAGGTGTGCTTCACCCACCATGCCTACACGGGCCTGGACGCAATCCATGCCAACGGCGTGCGCGTGATCGAGGTGCTCCACAACGCCTATCACTGGCAGGTCGGATCCGACTGGTTCACACACCTGCGTTCGCGCAGCGTCGACGCGTACGTCGCGGTATCTGGATTCGTGCGCGACTACTCCGTCGAGCGGCTCGGGCTCGATCCGGGCAGCATCACGTTGATCAACAACGGCCTGAACACGCACGGCTTCATCAGGCCACCGCTGCCTATGGTAGCGGCGCATCGCCGCGAGTCCATCGGCTCGCCTAGGTTCCTGTTCGCGGGGAACCTGCATTTCCAGAAGAACCACCTGCTTGTCATCCGGAGCTTCGCTGAGGTGGTCAAGCGCTACCCGGACGCGCACCTAGTGATGCTCGGTTCGCTGGGCGGGGACGCCGAGGCGCGGCATGCCGTTGAGGTGCTGGCGGCGCCACTGGTGGAATCCGGGTCGCTCACCCTGGCCGGGTCAGTGGGCCGCAGGCGGATGTCGAAGGAGTTTGCGCGCGCGCATGTGGCGCTGCTCCCGACACAGCTGGAGGGATTCAGCATCTCTACGCTCGAGTTCGCCTATTTCGGCCTGCCGAGCGTCCTCTCTGAAACCGGGGCAAGCAACGAGCTCTCGCAGCGGTTCGGGCACGTTCTCATGGCGGCCGGCGCGGCTACAGGCTTCGACGAACTGTCCGCCGAGATGGTGAGGAAACGCTTCTATCAGCCCGACATGGAATCGGTGCAGTCACTTGCAGGTTCGATGTGCGCGATGGTCGAGGACTACGGGAACTGGCTGTCGCGCGCATTGGATGCAGCGGAGAAATATGATTCCTACAGCGTGAGCGCGACGGCAGCAAATTACTGCGCGCTCGTTCCGATAGTGGAAGAAGGCCAGCGTGGAGCCCAGAATGGCGCATGATTTTTCGAAGTTCCGGGTGGCTTTCGTTGCGCCATGCCCTTACGGAGAGCGCGTCCAGGAAGGCTGGATGAGCCGGATCGCAGCGGTCGACGCCATCTTTGGCGACGGCCCACGGCTGTATGTGCACCTGGGTAGCCATCACTCGAAGGCGGATGGCGAAATCATCCACGACCATGGCGACGGGCTCCACGAGATCTGCCTGAATGTCACCGAGCACGCGCACCGCGACACCATCGGCAGTTTGCTCGATCACGTGCGGTTCCTCTACGTCCACACCGTGCACCTGGCGGAGTTCGTGGCGCCGTGGCTTGATACGGGGAAGATCGTCGTTGACTTCCATGGCGTGGTCCCGGAAGAGGAAACCATGCTGGGGCGGCCGGAATTGGCGCCGAAATACGAGGTGATCGAGCAGCAAGTACTCGAGGGGGCCATGGCATGCGTGATGGTGTCGCAGGCCATGCAGGAACACTACATAGCGAAGTACCCCCAATTGAGCCCTCGGCGGTGCATCATCCTCCCGATCGTCGAGGCGATGGAGGCGGAGTCGAGGGGGCGCCGCGACGGCGAGTTGCCGGTTCGGGTGGTCTATGCGGGCGGCACGCAGGCCTGGCAGAACCTGGATGCGATGCTTGGTGTCGCCAGGAGCAGCCAGTCGGTCGGCCGTTTCCGCTTCCTGTCCCACGACCACGAACTCATCAGGCGCCGGGCGGCCGAGCTGGGCATACAGGAAGGCATCGAGTGCCTGTTCTCCCCCAAGTCCAGACTGGCCGCCGAGTACGCCGCGGCCGATTTCGGTTTTGCGCTCCGCGACGATTCGCCCGTCAACAGGGTCTCTTCGCCGACGAAGATTTTCGAGTATCTTCAATGCGGCGTGATTCCGATCGTGCGATCTCCCCGGCTGGGCGATTTCCAGTCGCTGGGCTACCGGTATGTCACCGAGGAGGAGTTCAGTTCGGGGCTCTTCCCGGACAGCTCCTCGCGGGCATGGATGATCGATGACAACCTGGGTGTGGCGCGGAAACTGCGCGACCGGTTCCGCATCGGTGCAGCTGAATTGATCGCTTTGCGAGGGTGAGCACATGGGGTACGAGATCGACCTGCTGCAGGAGCTTCGACGGGACGTGCTGCTCAGGCACGTCCACCGGGACCACCGCGTGATCGAGGTCGGCGCGTTTTACCGGCCGACCATCCTTCCCGGGGAGGCTCAGACCATCTTCGCCGACTACTACGGGACCGACGAGCTCCAGTCGCAGGCCGGCGCGCAGGGGGTAAACCGCCAAGTGGCCCCAGTGACCATACGGCTCGCGGAGCAGGAGCTGTGGGAGGCGTTCCGGGGGCGCGTGGACTGGATCGTGGCCAACCACGTTCTCGAGCACCTCGTGGATCCGTTCCGTTGGCTCAAGCAGATCGAGCCATGCCTGAACGAGGGTGGCGCGGTCTTCATCACGCTGCCGGACAAGAGGTTCAGTTTCGATCACGCGCGAACGGACACGGCGTTCGCGCATTTCGTTGCCGACTACCTGTTCGGCGGCGAGAAGTCCCTGCCGGAGCATTGCGTCGACGCGGGGCTGCTCTACGACGGTTCGCGCGTCGGCGGGGAGACGGTCGATCCTTCGCCCCGGCTTGATCCTGGATTCATCGAGCATGCGATCAAGTCGCACCATCCGGGGATGCACGTGCACGTGTTCCAGGGACCGACGTTCCGCAGCCGCGTCCTCGAGCCGTTCCTGGCGCTGGGATGGCTGGGCTACGAACTGGCCGAGTACGGCGAGATCCCGCAGCTGGGCGAGTTCTATTTCATCCTTCGCCGGACCGACGTACCGAACAATCGAAGGCCGGCCGCGGACTGGCTCTTCTTCGCGCGAAGCCAGGACTCAGTTGGTGACCAATAGTCCAACAGTCCGGCTCGACGGGATGCGGGTCCTGCTGCTCGCTCACGATTTTCCGCCGGTACGCAGTCCGCAGTCGATCCGCGCTGCGGCATTCGCGTCGGAGCTCGCATTGGCCGGCGCGCACATCACCGTAGTCACCCGCGAGTGCGGCGTTGTGGAAGCGGACCGGTTGGGAGTGGACGTGCGTCGGGTCTCTCCGGGGCCGCTGGAGTCCCTGGTCAACCGTGCTGCGCGCCGTCGCGCAGGCGCAGGCGGGGGCGCGGTAGCCAGCGAAGGCGCGGAGCGTCCCGCCCCGGCGGTCGGATTGAACTGGAAAGGCCGCCTGGTGCGGCGGCTCCGCCGCGGAATGCACTGGATCTGCTTCCCGGACGCGACCGTGGTCTGGGCACGCAATGCGCGCCCGCTGGTTGAATCATTGCTTGCCTCGGGAGCGGTCGACCGTGCCATTGTCATGCACGAGCCTGGCGGCGCTCTGTTGCTCGCCTCCAGCTTCGTCCGTGCCGGCGTTCCGTGGATCGCGGATCTAGCCGATCCGGTCCTAGCGCAGTACACATTGGCACATTGGCGGAACTCCGCATTCAGGCTCGAGCGGGACGTCTCTGCCGGCGCCACGCACGTCACCGTGACAAACAGGGCCACGAAGGACCTGATCGCGCACAGGCATGGCTTGCCTGAACACCGGATCACGGTCATCACGCAGGGTTTCGACAATCGCGACGCGCCAAAGCCGGTCGCGCTGGCGCCGGAGCGGATGAACTTGGTCTATACCGGGCGGCTCTATGCGTTCCGCTCTGTCGTGCCGTTGCTGTCGGCTATGCGGGAAGTAGATGGTGTAGTGCTGCACGTCGCAGGACCCGAACCGCCGGCTGAACTGGTGCGGGCGGCCGAGCTGTTTCCGGACCGGGTGATGTTGCATGGCGAGGTGTCGCATGCCTATGCTCGGGGCCTGCAGGCAGGAGCGGATGTTTTACTCAGTATTGGCAACGCAGGCCTCCCACAGACCCCCGGGAAAATCTACGAGTATCTGGGCGCAGGGCGTCCCGTGATGCACATCGCCGAGACCGCCGATGAAACTGCAGGTCTTCTCGCCGCCACGGGGCGGGGAGTTTCTGTGGCGCCAGCCGGGATATCCTTGGAGCTGCAACGGCTCGTGGCGGATTGGAGCGAAGGATCGCTAGATAGCCGCTTCGATATGAATGCCAACGCCGCATGCGGTTACACATGGCGAGCGCAGGTGGCGTCGTTGGCCCGTATCCTTTCCGAGTTCGATTTACAAGACGTACATGCACAAGAATGAGCAACTGAACCGCCTTGCGCGATTCCACATGCCACAGAAGTGGTTTCCCGTTTGGCTGGTGTCCGTACTCGGATTGTTCACCGTGGTCGTTTCCGTCAAGTGGCTGGATCCGGCCCTTGCCACTGCCGACCCTGGCCTGCTGGCGCGCAACGCCCTGCCGTGGGTCCTTTTCTGGCTGGCACTGTGGGGGGCGACGCGAAAGGGCGTGTTCTCGGCGATGTTCGCATCGGCCCTCCATGCCGCGTTCCAGGCGGCTCAGGCGGCGAAGATCGCGAACCTGCACCTGCCGATCCTGCCGGGCGACGCGGCGATGATCGGTAATGTGCTTGTCCATGCCGACATGATGAAGCAGTACGTCGAGTTCGGCCCTGGATGGTGGATAGCGTTGGCGTTGATGATTATGCTTGCTTGGATGGAACCGCCGACCGGAGCGAAGACGCTGCGTGGTCGCGCGGCGCTTTCCACGGCATGTGGCATCCTGCTGGCGGCCCTGATAACGGCGACCGGTCCTTGGCACAGGCTCTACGGCGCAGACGAACGCGAATTCCCGCACTGGGACCAGGTTGCTGCTGCGCATGCGCTGGGCGGCACTTACTACCTCGTCTATGCGAGGCTGGCCATGACACCGACCGATGTGCCGGTTGACGGGGCGCGCGTTCAGGCGTTCCAGGGCGAACACGAGCGGCAGCTTAAGTGGTTCGCGGAAGGTAGGGCGAAGGGAGACCTGCCGGATATCATAGTGATCCAGAGCGAAGCGTATTTCGATCCGTCGAGGCTCAACGGCATCGGGCCCGATGCCGGTGGCGCCCATTACCGCGAGCTGTCCGCGCTCGGCTTGCACGGGAACATGACGGCCCCGACGTTCGGAGGGCTCACGACGCGTACCGAGTTCGAGTTCCTGACGGGCATCCCTCTGCTTGCGGCCTACTCCAACGTACAGCACCCCTATGCCGCATTCCGTGACAGGCCTGTGCAGTCGTTGGCCAGTGCGCTCAAGGCGCATGGATACGCCACGCGTGCGGTCCATCCGAACGATCCCGCATTTTATTCCCGCGCCGATTACTTCCGGAAGCTTGGCTTCGACTCGTTCCATGGCATCAACGAGTTTTCTCCCGAAGAGCGGGACGGTCTCTATATCGGCGATGCCGCGCTGGTGAACCGGATCACCGAGATTCTGAGTGAAACCGAGCCGACCTTCGTGATGGCGATCACGATGGAAAACCACTCGCCCTGGGACGAGAGGCGGGGTGAGCAGGTCGAAGCGTCGGTTCCCGATCTGCCTTCAAGGCTGGGCAGCGACGAGGCCACGGAGCTGCAGCGTTACCTGCACCACCACCGGAACGCGGACGCCTCCCTCCTCAAGTTGTGGGAAGCGCTGAAAAAGCGCGACAGGCCAGCAGTGCTGGTGTTCTATGGCGACCACCTGCCGGCGCTCTCCCCGGTGTTCGACAGCCTTGGGTTTCGCGACGGGAAGTCCGCGCAGCAGCAGCCGGTCCCGTGGCTGGTCGTGGACACGCGCGGAGCTATTGCTCCTGGGTCGATGGACCTAAGCACTTACGAGCTCCCGGCGGTGATGATGGATGCGGTCGGCCTTCCGATGTCCAAGTACTTCGCTTCGCTGAATGTGCTCCTGTCGCAACGGAAGGATGGTGTGGCCGACCCGTCGGCTGGCCTACTTCCGGATCTGGCGCGCTCCCTGCCCTGGGAGGACGTCGGGTCGCTGCCGGAGCGGACGCAGCGTGTGCGAGTTGCGGACCTGGCTGCTTTCGAATCCTGGGGGCCGCAGGAAATTTCCCTCGGTGATCCGATTCCCGAAGAGGGCCTCAGCCTGTGGTTCAAATCGAGCGAGCCCTTGCGGCGCGACCTGCAGCTGCGGTTCGAGAACCAGAGGTTGCAGACGTTCCGCGACAGCGAAGACACGTTGCTGGCGCTGGTGCCAAAGGAGCTGCTCCAAGTCGCGCCGCCAGGACCCCGTCGGATCGACGTCATAAGCACTCTGGAGCGTACGTATCAGCCGGTGGCCGAGTTTGCCGTCAACGCCCGCGCGCCGCGCGCCCTGTTGCCCGATGGCAGGAGCCTGGCGAACCTGTGTCCCGCCAACGAATGGGGACCTCAGGTGATCAGGCGATCGGAGCACCCTCCATCGCTTCCGGAGGGCGGTATCGGCATCTTCGTGAAGGCGGGTTGCATGCCGGCCAAGGCCCGGCTCGTGCTGGACGGCAAGCCGCTGGCCACGAGTCAGTCAGGCAACCTGGTGACAGGCAGACTGCCATCATCGATGCTGCTGCGCGACGGGGCGCATGAAGTATCGCTGGTCGACGGCGAGAAGGGCGAGGCGATGAGGATTGGACGGATCGTCGTGGGCGAGTAAGGGCCGGCGTTACTGGGGCGTCCGTGCCCACCGGGCGGCGATGCCGCGAAACATCAGCTCGCCGAGAGGAATTCGGCAGCGAGTGACGCGATGCGGGCGCTGCTGTCGCCGTCGCCGTAAGGATTGTGCGCCAGCGACATTGCCCGATATGCCTCGACGTCTTCGAGAAGCTTGTTCACCTCGGCGGCGATGCGGGCGCGGTCGGTGCCGACGAGGCGTACCGTGCCTGCTTCGATCGCTTCGGGGCGTTCGGTGGTTTCACGCATTACCAGCACGGGCTTTCCCAGAGACGGCGCCTCTTCCTGTATGCCTCCGGAGTCGGTCAGGATGAGATCTGCGCGCATCATCAGGTGCACGAATGGCAGATAGTCTTGGGGCTCGATGAGGATCACGTTGCGGACGCCGCCGAGGATGCGCTTTACCGGCTCCTGGACGTTCGGGTTGAGGTGCACGGGATAGACGATCTGGGTGTCGCCACGGGCAGCGATATCGGCCAGCGCCTGGCAGATCTGCTCGAAGCCGTGTCCGAAATTCTCCCGGCGATGCCCGGTCACGAGCACCATGCGCAGGTCCGGGGCCAGGAAAGGGAAGCGCGCATACAGTTCCTGTTCGAGCCTGGGGCTTTCCTTGATCTCGCGTGCGACCGACAGCAGCGCGTCGATCACGGTGTTGCCAGTGACATGCACATGGTCGGCGGGGATGTTTTCAGCGCGTAGATTGCCAGCTGCGCCGTCGGTAGGCGCGAAATGGATGGCCGCCAGCGGCGCGGTCAGGCGGCGATTGGCCTCTTCCGGCCAGGGCGCGGACATGTTCCCGGTCCGCAGTCCGGCCTCGACGTGCCCGATCGGCACCTTCGCATAGAAGGCGGCAAGCGCTGTCGCGAGGGTCGTGCTGGTATCGCCGTGCACCAGAACCAGATCCGGCCGGTGCTGCGCCAATGCGGAGGTCATGCCGTCGAGAATCCTGCCGAAAAGGGCCGGCAAGCTCTGGCCCTGCTGCATCAGGTCCAGATCGACGTCAGGCACGATCCGGAACAGTTCAAGTACCTGATCCAGCATCTGCCGGTGCTGAGCCGTCACCGCGACGATGGTCTCGATTCCGGGGGTTGCCTGCAACGCCCGGACTACTGGGGCCATCTTAATTGCTTCGGGGCGTGTCCCGAAGGCGACCATTACGCGCTTGCTCATGCTTGGATATCCAGACTGGCTTCGAGTTCCGGCAGCAGTGTGAAGAGATCCCCCACCAGCCCGATGTCGGCCACCTCGAAGATCGCCGCTTCAGGGTCCTTGTTGATCGCCACGATCGTGCCGGCGTCCTTGATCCCGGTCAGGTGCTGGATCGCGCCGGAGATGCCGATGGCGATGTACAGCTCCGGGGCGATGATCTTGCCGGTCTGGCCGACCTGCATCTCGTTGGGGCAGTAGCCGGCGTCGACCGCCGCCCGGGAGGCGCCCACCGCCGCGCCTAGCTTGTCGGCCAGGCTGTAGACGATACGGAAGTTCTCCTCCGAGCCGACGCCGCGGCCGCCGGAGACGACGCGGCGCGCGCCCTGCAGGTCCGGACGATCCGACTTGCCTGCGGCCAAGCCGACGTAGCGGGTATGCGAAGGCAGGGTGGCATCCACGTTCACCGCCTCCACCGAAGCACTGCCGCCCCCGGCCGCTTCCGGCCAAGATGCGGTGCGCACGGTGGCGACGACGGTCTGCCCGTCCGGTGCGTCGACCGTGATGATCGCGTTGCCGGCATAGATCGGCCGCTTGAAGGTGTGGCTGCCCTCGACCGCCATCAGGTCCGAGACCTGGTTGACGCCGAGCAGCGCTGCCACCACCGGCATCAGGTCCTTGCCGAAAGTGGTCGAGGGTCCGAACACATGACTGTAGCCGGCCGCCAGCTGCGCGACCTGCGGGCCGAGCACCTGCGCTATAGCCTGCGTGTTGGCGGTATTGGCAACCGCCAGCACGCGCGTCACGCCGGCGATCTGCGCGGCTTCGGCTGCGACGTCGGCCGGATCGGCGGCCAGCACGACCACGTCGATCGCCTCGGGCGACAGCGCCTGCGCCGCGCTGACGGTACGCGCGGTGGATCCGTTGAGCTTGCCGTCGAGGTGTTCGGCGACAATCAGCACCTTGGTCATCACAGCAACCCCTTCTGCTTCAGTGCAGCGACCAGTTCGGCCGCGTCCTTCACCATCACGCCCTTGCTGCGCTTGGCCGGCGGCGCATATGCGGTGGTCTTCAGTTCCGCGCCCGCCTCGACGCCAAGCTCGGCCAGCTGCAGGGTCTCCAGCGGCTTGCTCTTGGCCTTCATGATGTCCGGAAGCTTGATGAAGCGCGGTTCGTTCAGGCGCAGGTCGGTGGTGACCACGGCGGGAAGGTCGACTTCCAGCGTTTCCAGGCCGGCATCGACCTCTCGGGTGACGGTGGCCTTGCCATCAGCGACTTCGAGTTTCGACGCGAAGGTCGCCTGCGGGCGGCCCCACAGCGTGGCCAGCATCTGCCCGGTCTGGTTGGCGTCGTCGTCGATGGCCTGCTTGCCCAGGATCACCAGGTCCGGCTGTTCCTTCTCGACCAGTTTGAGCAGGGTGCGGGCGGCCGCCAGCGGCTGCACCGGCTGGTCGGTGACCACGTGGATGGCGCGGTTGGCGCCCATCGCCAGGCCGTTGCGCAGGTGCGCCTGGGCATCGGCCGGGGCGATCGTGACGACCACCACCTCGGTTGCGATGCCCTTGTCGCGCAGGCGCAGGGCTTCTTCCAGGGCGATCTCGTCGAAAGGGTTGGGCGAGAGCTTGACGCCGTCGGTGACCACGCCGGAGCCATCCGGCTTGACCTGGATGCGGACGTTGTAGTCCACGACGCGCTTGTAGGCGACCAGGATCTTCATCGTGCGGGGATTCCTTCGGGATAGCGGGGCGGCCCGGCCGCGGCGGCAGGCCCGGGACGGACCGCCGATTCTACCGGGTGAGGGGGCTCCATGCGATCGGGTATGGTCCCCTCGGGCTGCCGCCGGGAGCGGACCTCGTCGACCCGGTGGTTCATTGGGGCGCTATTCTAGCGACCCTTGATTCTTCGGCTCCACGAACGGACAGGAGTCTCGCTTGGCAACTTGGCTGGTTACCGGCGGCGCCGGTTTTATCGGCGGCAACTTCGTCCTCGATGCGGTGGCGCGTGGTGTGAGGGTGGTCAATCTGGATGCCCTGACCTACGCGGGCAACCTCGACACCCTGTCGTCCCTGGCGGGCAACCCCGGCCACGTGTTCGTGGAAGGGAACATAGGGGATCGCGATCTGGTCGCCCGGCTCCTGGCCGAACATAGTCCCGATGCGGTCGTGAACTTCGCCGCGGAGAGCCACGTGGATCGCTCGATCGACGGGCCGGCCGCATTCATCGAAACCAATGTGGTCGGCACGCTCGGCCTGCTGGAAACCGTGCGCGACTACTGGAAGGGGCTGGAGGGCGCCGCCAGGGACGGTTTCCGCTTCCTGCACGTGTCCACCGACGAGGTCTACGGCACCTTGGGCGAGACCGGCAAGTTCACCGAAACCACCCCGTACGCCCCCAACTCGCCGTACTCCGCGTCGAAGGCCGCGTCCGACCACCTGGTCCGCGCCTTCCACCATACCTACGGGCTGCCGGTGCTCACCACCAACTGCTCCAACAACTACGGCCCGTACCACTTCCCGGAAAAGCTCATCCCGCTGGTGATTGCCAAGGCCTTGGCCGGCGAGCCGCTGCCGGTCTATGGCGATGGCAAGCAGGTACGCGACTGGCTGTTCGTGGCCGACCACTGCGAAGCGATCCGCACGGTGCTGGTGAAGGGCCGGGTGGGCGAGACCTACAACGTCGGCGGTAATTCCGAAAAGCAGAACATCGAGGTCGTCCACGCGATCTGCGCGTTGCTGGACCAGCGCCGCCCGCGCGAGGACGGCCAGCCGCGCAGCAGCCAGATCACCTTCGTCGCCGACCGCCCGGGCCATGACCGCCGTTACGCGATCGACGCCTCCAAGCTGAAGGACGAGCTGGGCTGGGAGCCGAAGTACACCTTCGAACAGGGCATCGCCACCACCGTCGACTGGTACCTGGACAACCAGGACTGGGTGCAGCGGGTGCTCGATGGCAGCTATCGTCTGGAGCGCATCGGGGTGACGGCATGAGCGCACGCAAGGGCATCATCCTGGCCGGTGGTTCCGGTACCCGGCTGTATCCGATCACCCGCGCGATCAGCAAGCAGCTGCTGCCGGTCTACGACAAGCCGATGATCTACTACCCGCTCAGCGTGCTGATGCTGGCGGGGATCCGCGAGGTTCTGATCATCAACACCCCGCACGAACAGGCGCTGTTCCGGACCTTGCTGGGCGACGGTTCGCAGTGGGGCATGCGCATCGAGTATGCGGTGCAGCCCAGCCCGGATGGACTGGCCCAGGCCTACCTGATCGGCCGCGACTTCGTCGCCGGCCAGCCCAGCTGCCTGGTGCTGGGTGACAACATCTTCCATGGCCACGGCCTGACCGCTCTGCTGAGGCGCGCCGGGGAGCGCCAGCAGGGTGCAACCGTATTCGGCTACTGGGTGCGCGATCCGGAACGCTATGGCGTGGCCGAATTCGACGGTGAGGGGCGCGTGGTCGGAATCGAGGAAAAGCCGGCGCAACCGCGCTCCAACTATGCGGTGACCGGCCTGTATTTCTACGATGGCCGGGCCAGCGAGTACGCCTCTGAACTCAGGCCCTCGTCACGCGGCGAACTGGAGATCACCGACCTCAACAAGCGCTATCTCGAGCACGGTGATCTGTACCTCGAACAGTTGGGCCGCGGGTATGCCTGGTTGGATACGGGTACCCACCAGTCGCTGCTGGAAGCTTCGACCTTTATCGAAACGATCGAAGCACGGCAGGGACTGCGCGTCTGTTGTCCCGAGGAGATCGCCTTCGGCAACGGCTGGATCGACACAGGCCAGTTGGAAGGCTTGGCAGCTCCACTCGTGAAGAATGGCTACGGCCAATACCTGCTGGAGATCGCCAGGCGTGGTGAGGTGGTTCGATGAGGATAATTGAGACCGGCCTGCCCGGCTGCGTGGTGATCGAACCGGTGGTGTTCGGTGATGAGCGCGGCATATTCTTCGAAGCTTGGAACGCGGAGCGCTTCGATCGCTACGGCTTGCCGACGAAGTTCGTGCAGAGCAACGTTTCGACCTCGGTCAAGGGCGTGCTGCGCGGCTTGCATTATCAGTGGCCGCGCCCACAGGGCAAGCTGGTCAGCGTGTTGGAAGGTAAGGTGTATGACGTCGCGGTCGACATCCGCCGAGGTTCGCCGACGTTCGGCTGCTGGGAGGCTGTGATCCTCAGCGCGCAGAATCACCGCCAGTTTTGGATCCCGGAAGGGTTCGCCCACGGCTTCGCAGTGCTTTCCGAGCACGCGGTGCTCAACTACCTTTGTACGGATGCGTACGTGAAGGAAGCCGATGCCGGCGTGCGCTGGAACGACTGCAGCATCGGCGTCGACTGGCCGGTGTCCGACGATCCGGTCATGTCGGCCAAGGACAAGGCCGCGCCCCTGCTTACCGATATTCCCAGCGATCGCCTTCCGGCTTACGCCAAATGACGCAGCTACTCGTCGTTGGTGCCAACGGCCAGGTCGGGCGCGAGTTGTGCCGAAGCCTGTCGACTCTGGGTGATGTGGTCGCGGCGACTCGCAACGGCACGCTCGATACTGGCGAAGCCTGCCGGGTCGCCGACCTGTCTGATCCGCGCGCGCTTGCAGCCTTGGTCGAGGATGTCGCGCCGTCGGCGGTCGTGAACGCGGCCGCCTATACCTCGGTCGATAAGGCCGAGGGCGATCGCAAGGCGGCTTTCGTCGCCAATGGCGAAGCGCCCGGCGCATTGGCGCGAGCCTGCGCGGCGTCCGGCATTCCGTTCGTCCATTACTCGACCGATTACGTCTTCGATGGGCAGGGTGCGCGTCCGTATCGCGAAGACGATCCTACCTCGCCGCTGGGTGTATACGGCGCCAGCAAGCTGGCCGGCGAGCACGCCGTGCGCACGGCCTGTGCACGGCACTTCATCTTTCGCATTGCCTGGATCTATGGGGGCCATGGTCACAATTTCCTGCGGACCATGCTTCGGGCGGGCGCCGGATGCGACCAATTGCGCGTGGTGGCCGACCAAGTCGGTTCGCCGACACCAGCGGCTCTGGTCGCCGATGCCACCGCCATCATGCTGTCGCAGGTATTGGTGGGTGGGGAGCATCTCGGTGGCACTTGGCATCTGGCCACTTCCGGCGAGACCAGCTGGCACGGTTTTGCTGAAGCGATTTTCGAGGATGCGTCAGTCGCTGGTCTGCTCGCGCACGTGCCGAAAGTAGTGCCGATCACGACTGCCGATTATCCAATGCCTGCGCGCCGGCCTGCCTACTCCCGGTTAGATACTTCCCGCTTCCATCGCGACTTTGGAATCGATCTGCCTGATTGGCGGCCAAGTCTCCGTAACGTGATCACTGAACTGGCCGTCCAGCGTTACTGTAGCCACCTTGTGGCGTAGTGCCCCGCAGGTGTCAGCATGACGCCATGTTCCGATGCGTCGCTCCGGTGGATTTCCGTTGTGTTGAATCTTCCGAAGCCTGCGGCTCACCCCTGAAGGAAGCTACAATGAGAAAGAAGGGGCAGCGGGGGGCGTCGGATGAAGGTTCTAGTGTGCGGTGGGGCGGGCTACATCGGCAGCCACATGGCGCAGTGGTTGGCTGAGCGAGGGGACACGGTCACGGTCTTGGACAACCTTTCTACCGGCCATCGCGCGGCGGTGAAGTGGGGCGAATTTTTGGAGGCCGATCTGCTGGATCCGGCTTCGCTGGAGCATGCTTTCGCCGGTCGTTTCTTTGATGCGGTGGTGCACTTTTGTGCGCGTTCGTTGGTCGGCGAGTCGGTGCAGGAGCCGTATGCGTATTACGCCAACAACGTTACTGGCACTCTCAACCTGCTCGAGGCCATGCGCCGGCATGAGGTGCAGCGGCTGGTGTTCTCCTCCACCGCGGCGGTGTTCGGTAGCCCGATCTGCGATCTGATCGACGAGGAGCATCTGAAGGCGCCGATCAATCCTTACGGAGTCTCCAAACTGATGGTGGAGCAGATCCTCGCCGATGCTGCGGTTGCGTATGGCTTGCGCTCGGTGGCGCTGCGTTATTTCAATGCCGCTGGCGCGCTGCCGCAGCATGGAATCGGCGAGGCGCATGCCTGCGAGACCCACCTAATCCCGAACGTGCTCAAGTCCGCACTCGGTACTGGCCCGGCATTGAAGGTATTTGGCGACGATTACCCCACACCCGATGGTACCTGTGTGCGCGATTACGTTCATGTGCAGGACCTGGCCCAAGCTCATGCGTTGGCAATAGGCTACATGGATACGAATCCGGGGACGCACGCATTCAACTTAGGAAATGGTCAAGGCTTCTCAGTGCGCGAAGTGATCGCCGCCGCCGGCAAGGTTGCCGGCCGGGACATCGTCTATGAGGTGGCCCCGCGACGCACTGGCGATCCAGCCACGCTCGTGGCCTCCAGTCGTAAGGCGCGCGAAATCCTGGGCTGGCGGCCGACCTGGACTACGCTTGAGCCAATCATCGAAAGCGCCTGGCGCTGGCACCGCGACCAGCGATTCTGAATGGACCAGGGTCCCCAATAATCCGCTCCTACAGTCAACTAGGCCCGCCCGTACGTGTCCTCGAAGCGGACGATATCGTCCTCGCCCAGGTAGCTGCCCGACTGCACCTCGATCAGCTCCAGCGGCAGCTTGCCGGGGTTTTTCAGGCGGTGGGTCACGCCCAGCGGGATGTAGGTGCTCTGGTTCTCGGTCAGCAGGATCACCTCCTCGCCGCGGGTCACCTCGGCGGTGCCGCTGACCACGATCCAGTGCTCGGCACGGTGGTGGTGCATCTGCAGGCTCAGCGTGGCGCCGGGCTTGACCGAGATCCGCTTGACCTGGAAGCGCTCGCCGTTGTCGATGGAGTCGTAGGCGCCCCACGGGCGATAGACCTTGCGGTGCCAGGTCGCTTCGGAGCGCTTGTCGCGCTTGATCCGGGCCACGACCTCCTTGACCTCCTGCATCCGCTCGCCCTTGCCGACCAGTACCGCGTCGGGGGTCTCGACCACGATGACGTCGTCCAGGCCGACCAGGGCGATCAGGCGGTCGCCATAGGCGTAGGTGTCGTGGCAGTCGATCGCGATCACGTCGCCATGGTGGGCGTTGCCGTTGGCATCCTGGGGCGAGACGTCGCGCAGCGCGGTCCACGAGCCGACGTCGCTCCAGCCGGCGTCGAGGGGGACGAGCACCGCGTCTGCGGTCTTTTCCATGACCGCATAGTCGATGGAATCGGAAGGGACGGCGGCGAAGGCTTCCTTGTCGAGCCGCACGAAGTCCAGGTCACGCGTGGCCTGCTCCCATGCGAGCCGGGCAGCAGCCAGGATCCCGGGGTTGAACTTCTGGAGTTCGGCCAGGTAACGCGAGGCCTTGAACAGGAACATGCCGCTGTTCCAGAAGTACTCGCCCGAGGCGACATAGCCTTGCGCGGTGGCCAGGTCGGGCTTCTCGACAAAGCGCTCGACCGGCCGCACCTGCGGCCCGGCCGCCGTCTTGATGTAGCCGTACCCGGTCTCCGGACCGGTGGGCACGATGCCGAAAGTGACCAGCTTGCCGGCAGTGGCGGCAGGCATGGCAGCCAGGACGGCGCGCTGGAAGGCGGCTTCATCGCGGACGACATGGTCCGACGGCAGTACCAGCAGTATGGCATCGCCGCCCTCGCGGGCTGCCTCGAGCGCGGCGACCGCGATGGCCGGCGCGGTGTTGCGACCGACCGGCTCCAGCAGGATGGCTTCGGGCGTGGCGCCCACCTGCTGCAGCTGCTCGGCGGCGACGAACCGATGCTCTTCGTTGGCCACCACCAGCGGCGCCCGGCCGGCGATGGCGGCCACCCGCCGCCAGGTGGCCTGCACCATGGTCAACTCGCCGGCCAGCGGCAGGAACTGCTTCGGATAGGCCTCGCGTGACAGCGGCCACAAACGCGTGCCGGAGCCGCCGGACAGGATCACGGGAAGGAGATCGTTCATCGAAAGCGGTTCCCAGGCAGGGTCAGGATCGGATCAGTCCAGAAAGCTCATCGGTGCGTGCTTGCAGCAGCGCTGCATCGCCGCGCGCCTCCACGTTCAGCCGCAGCAGCGGCTCGGTATTGGAACTGCGCAGGTTGAAGCGCCAAGCGCCGAAATCCGCGCTGAGTCCATCGGTGTGGTCCAGCGTCGGCGACAGCGGCGCATAGTGCTCAAGGACTCGTGCTACCGCGACTTTCGCGTCGGCGACGCGGAAGTTGATCTCGCCGCTGCACGGGAACTTGCGCACGCGTGCTTCGACCAGGTCGCCCAGGCTGCGGCCGCTGCTGGAAACCAGGCTGGCGATCAGCAGCCACGGGATCATGCCGGAATCGGCGTAGGCGAACTCGCGGAAATAGTGGTGCGCGCTCATCTCGCCGCCATAGACCGCATCTTCGGCGCGCATCTTCTCCTTGATGAAGGCGTGCCCGCTCTTGCACAGCACCGGCACGCCGCCGGCCTCCTCGACCTGCTCGACCGTGTTCCAGACCAGGCGCGGATCGTGCACGATCTTGCCGCCCGGCTGCTTGGCCAGGATCGCCTGGGCGAGCAGGCCCACGAGGTAATAGCCCTCGATGAACTGGCCGTGCTCGTCGAAGAAGAAGCAGCGGTCGAAGTCGCCATCCCAGGCGATGCCGAAATCGGCGCCATGCGCGCGCACCGCGTCGGCCGTGGCCTGACGATTACCCGGCAGCAGCGGATTCGGGATGCCGTTGGGGAAGCTGCCGTCCGGCTCGTGGAACACCCGGACGAATTCGAAGGGCAGGTGTGGCGCGAGCAGGTCCACGATCGTGCCGGCGCCGCCGTTGCCGGCATTGACCACCAGTTTCAGCGGCTTGAGTGCGGAGCTGTCCACGTAGCCAAGCAGGTGGGCGATATAGGCGCTCTTGTCGGGGTGGGCGCGCTCGTCCGCCGCGGACGGCGCCGGGGGCGAGACATCGGCCTGCGCCGCATCGGAGATCGCAAACAGGCCGGTGTCGGAGGAGATCGGGCGCGCCCGCTCCTTCACCAGCTTCATGCCGTTGTAATCCATGGGGTTGTGACTGGCGGTGACCATCACCCCGCCGGCGGCCCCTAGGTGGTCCACCTGGAAATACACCTCCTCGGTGCCGCACAGGCCGATGTCCACCACCTCACGGCCCTTGCCGCGCAGGCCGTGCGACAGGGCGGCCTGCAGGCCCGGGCTGCTCAGACGGATGTCGTGACCCAGCACCACAGGGCCGGGCCCCAGCTGGTCCGCCAGCGCCACACCGATCTTCCGGGCCAGTTCTTCATCCAGCTCGTCGGGTACGCGGCCGCGGATGTCGTAGGCCTTGAAGGCGGGTAGGGTCATCGGGTTTCTCGCGGGGGACGGACATCGATTCTAGTCGCTGCGCCGGGCCCGGCGCCCGCCCCGCGGTCAGTCCCAGGTCAGCCATTGCCCGAAAGTACGTGTCGCGCCGCAGCATGCGCCGCTAGAATCCGGGTCTTGGGTTTCCAGACGAGGGCAGGTATGGCCGCTTCCAAACTCCATCCGGACGCGAATTCCGCGCTGGCCGACCTGGTCGCCGACGGCCAGACCCTGGCGGTGGGCGGTTTCGGCCTGTGCGGCATCCCCGAGGCCCTGATCGCCGCGCTGCGCGATTCGGGCGTGAAGGGGCTCACGGCGATCTCCAACAATGCCGGCGTCGATGGCTTCGGCCTGGGCCAGCTGCTGGAGACCCGGCAGATCCGCAAGATGATTTCGTCCTACGTGGGCGAGAACAAGGAGTTCGAGCGCCAGTACCTGGGCGGCGAGCTGGAGCTGGAATTCAACCCGCAGGGCACCCTGGCCGAGCGCCTGCGCGCCGGCGGGGCGGGGATCCCGGCGTTCTTCACCGCCACCGGCTACGGCACGGTCGTGGCCGAGGGCAAGGAGACCCGCGAGTTCAACGGCAAGCATTACGTGCTGGAAACCGCGCTGGTCGCCGACGTGTCGCTGGTCAAGGCCTGGAAGGCCGACAAGGCCGGCAACCTGGTGTTCCGCAAGACCGCGCGCAACTTCAATCCGGCGTGCGCGATGGCCGGCAAGGTCTGCGTGGCCGAGGTCGAGGAACTGGTCGAGACCGGGACGATCGACCCGGACCAGGTGCACCTGCCCGGCATCTACGTGGACCGCATCGTGGTCAACCCGACTCCCGAGAAGCGCATCGAACAGCGCACCGTGCGCCAGGAGAACAAGTGATGGCCTGGACCCGCGACGAGATGGCGCAGCGCGCCGCCCGCGAACTGACCGACGGCGCCTACGTGAACCTGGGCATCGGCCTGCCGACCCTGGTCGCCAACCACATCCCCGAGGGCGTGGACGTGTGGCTGCAGTCGGAGAACGGGCTGCTGGGCATCGGCCCGTTCCCGAGCGAGGACGAGGTCGACGCCGACCTGATCAATGCCGGCAAGCAGACCGTCACCGCGCGTCCGGGCGCCAGCTATTTCGGCAGCCACGACTCGTTCGCGATGATCCGCGGCGGCCACATCGACCTGGCGATCCTGGGCGCGATGCAGGTCACCGACACCGGCGACCTGGCCAACTGGATGGTGCCCGGCAAGATGGTCAAGGGCATGGGCGGGGCGATGGACCTGGTCGCCGGCGTCAAGCGCGTGGTCGTGCTGATGGAGCACACCGCCAAGAACGGCGAGCACAAGATCCTCCCCGAATGCACGCTGCCGCTGACCGGCGTGGGCGTGGTCGACCGGATCATCACCGAGCTGGCGGTGTTCGACGTGACCGACGGCGGGCTGAAGCTTGTGGAGGCCGCGCCGGGCGTGGAGATCCTGGAGCTGATGGAAAAGACCGGGGTGCCGTTTACCCGCTGAACAAAGCAGGCACACGAATCGGGGGAGAAAATGGGGTTGGCTTCCAGGCCTGGTCGTGTGTCCAGCATCGCCTTCGATTCGCTTGTTCCAGCCGATGGACATGCACCCGGACTTACCGGGCCGAGCTGCGCGATTTGCCGCCACGCGCATGAACCGAGGCTCGATTTCAGGATTGGCCTGGCGGCATTGCCGCCCGCGGTCGAGCCGCCCCGAGTGTTCCACGAACGGATGATCATGGCCGAAGCATTCGGCATGCACACCTTCAAACCCGATGCTGGTGTATTCGCGCCCCGGTAACCGGAAGGCTGGGCTGGTATCTGTTTGCCTGCTTCCGCGGAGCGGCGGAAGCTGCGATCCGCATCAACTTGCCGCCCTTGGAGATGGGCCTGGGCGTCCTGCTGCCGTTTGGCACCATACGGACAGGCCGGGCGCACGATGCTGCGGGAACGATCCGTTGCGGCACACCCCACGCTGACCATGAGAGGGCAGCATACTGGCCTGTGGGCTCACACAGGGGCGAACGGCTCGCCGAAGGAAGATTCCAGAACCCGGCGTGCCTGCGCGCGCGAGAAATGGCGCTGGATGTTTTCCATTCCGTGGCGGGAAAGACCTTCCCACAGCAGGCGGTCGCGCGACAGAAGCGCGATGGCTGCAGCGAACTGTTCGGCTGTGTCGGCGACGAGCACGTCGTGGCCATCGAGCAGGTGCATGCCCTCGGCCGCTATGGTGGTGGCTACGACGGGCAGGCCATGGCTCATCGCGCTGTTGACCTTGCCCTTGACGCCGGCGCCGGCGCGGAGCGGCGCCACCGCGACCAGGCACGCCTCCATCAACGGCGTGAGGTCGGCGACCTGGCCGTGGACGTGGACATGCTCGCGCTCCAGAAGTCGACGCTCTTCGCCGCCGATCGCTCCCACCAGATGCAGTGGCATTGCCGGGACCTGCTCGTGCAGCAACGGCAGGATCCGTTCGACCAGCCAGTGCGCGGCGTCGCGGTTCGGTGGGTGGCCGAAGCCGCCGACGAACAGCATGCCGTGTCTTTGCGCGAACGATGAGGTGCGGCCTACCACCTCGTGGATGTTGGATAGCAGCTCGACCCGGGCTCCGGGCACTTCCTTCCGAAGCAGTTCCTGTTCGACCGGGCTGACCACGAAAGTCACCTCGCTCCGGGACGCCAGCTTCCTTTCGACGTTCCAGGAGCGCCGGGAAATTCGCAATAGGGCGCGGTCGCCACTGACCCTGGCGGTGCGTTCTTCGCGCAAGCCGTGCAGGTCGACCGTATCGAACGCGATGCGTGCACGCGGCGCCAATGCCCGGACCAGGTCGAAATGCATGGCTGCCACGTCGTGCCGGCACAGCATTGTCGCGCCCAGCCTGTTGCCGTTGTCTTCCAGCCAGCCGGGAAGCGAGGGGGAGCCGGGAATGCCGATCACCTCGATTTCCTGCCGCTGCAGCGCGTCCCGCTCGCTGGCGGTCGAGCGTCCGCTGTCAGGGGCGAATACCACGTTCCATCCGATGTCGCGCAACAAAGTCAGGATCCCGAACATCCGTACCGAACCGGAATCGCGCGTGGGATCGGGCATGACTGCGTCGATCACGAGGATAGCGGGCCCATTCCCAAGGGGTATCTGCGCTGTCGATGGGGCGTTGGTTGTCGCGTCGCGACCAGCCTGGATATCGATTGCATGAAGCAGCGTGCCAGTCAGTCCGCGGAGGGCAAGGCTGTGACGTAGCCCGCGCAACCTGCGCAACAGCATCCGCCAGCGCCATGCCAGCAAAGCAGCAAACGGGGCTGGTCTCGCCGGGTTCACAGATTCTGGTAGTTCGGCCCCGCACCACCCTCCGGCGTCACCCAGGTGATGATCTCGTACGGGTCCTTGATGTCGCAGGTCTTGCAGTGCACGCAGTTGGCGGCGTTGATCTGCAGGCGGCGGCCGGCCGCGTCCTCGACCATCTCGTAGACGCCGGCCGGGCAGAAACGCGTGCAGGGGTTGGCGTACTCGGCGGTGCAGCGGTCCACGCAGATCGAGGTGTCGGCGACCTTCAGGTGCACCGGCTGGTCCTCGTCGTGCTCGGTGGCGGCGTAGTAGACGCCCTGCAGGCGGTCGCGCGGGGCCAGGCTGCGCTCGACGTAGTCGCGCCTGGGCTGCTCGTGTTCGCCGACCTTGTCCAGCGTGGACCAGTCGGCCTTGGCCTCCAGGGTCCAGGGCGAACGCCCGCCCACCGCGGTTTCCCAGGCGGCGTTGGCCAGGCCGAACCACAGGCCCTTCTTGAAGCCGGGCTTGATGTTGCGCACCTGCTTCAGCTCGGCCATGGCGTCGGAGGCGCGCAGCTTCGCGTCGAAACCGCTGGCCTCCAGCGCGTTGCCAGCCAGGTGTTCGGCGGCGAGCATGCCGCTGCGGATCGCCTGGTGGGTGCCCTTGATCTTGGGCACGTTGAGCAGCCCGGCGGTGTCGCCGATCAGCAGCGCGCCCGGCATCTCCACCTTCGGCAGCGACTGCCACCCACCGGTGACGATCGCGCGGGCGCCGGCGGAGAGAATGCTGCCGCCTTCGAGCAGCGGCCTGATCAGCGGATGGTTCTTCCACTGCTGGAAGGCTTCCCACGGCTTGTATTCCGGATCGCGGTAGTCGAGCCCGCTGACGTAGCCCAGCGCGACCTGGTGGTTGTCCAGGTGGTAGAGGAAGCTGCCGCCATAGGTGTGGCTGTCGGCCGGCCAGCCCAGGGTGTGCACGATCTTGCCGGGCGCGACCCGGCCTTCCGGCACCTGCCACAGTTCCTTGATGCCGATCGAGTAGTTCTGCGGGTCGCTGTCGGCATCAAGGTCGAAGCGCTTGACCAGGCGCTTGGTCAGGTGGCCGCGCGCGCCTTCGGCCAGCACGGTCACCTTGGCGTGGATGTCGATACCGGCGGTGTAGCCGGCCTTGTGCGAGCCGTCGCGGGCCACGCCCATGTCACCGATGCGCACGCCCAGCACCGTGCCGTCGTCGGCATGCAGCGTTTCGGCGGCGGCGAAGCCGGCGTAGATCTCCACGCCCAGCGCTTCGGCCTGCGGCGCCAGCCAGGCGCACATCGCGCCGAGGCTGACGATGAAGTTGCCATGGTTGCGCATCCCCGGTGGCACGATCGGCGACTTGCGTCCGCCGTCCCTGGTCAGGAACCAGAACTCGTCCTCGCCGGCCGCCACGCAGACCGGCGGCGGGTTGTCGCGCCAGCCGGGCAGCAAAGCGTCCAGCGGGCCGGGCTCGATCACCGCGCCGGACAGGATGTGCGCGCCGACGGTGCTGGCCTTCTCGATCACGCAGACCGAGATGCCCGGGTCCAGCTGCTTCAGGCGGATGGCGAAGGCCAGCCCGGCCGGGCCCGCACCCACGGTGACGACGTCGTACTCCATCACGTCGCGCTCGACGGCGTCGGCGGCAATCGTGCTGGCTTCGTGCTCCGTCATTCCCTGCTCCGCTGGCTGTTCTGGCTTGCCGGACATTTTCGGCGTTCGGCGCGGGCGGGGCAAATGCGCCCCGCCGCCGGCGCTGCTAGCGTGGGGCCATGGAATGGATCGATTTCGGGCTTCCGGATGCGCAGGTGAGGCTGGCGCGTGGCTGGCTGGGTCCGGAGGCCGCCGCTGCGCTCATGTCCTGCCTGTTGCGCGACGTGCCCTGGGAGGTCCACCGGATCCGGATGTTCGGCCGTGAAGTGGCCTCGCCGCGGCTGAGCTGCTGGATAGGCGATGCCGACGCCGCCTATCGCTATTCGGGCAGCCGCTTCGAGCCGCGGCCATGGTCGCCAGCCCTGGCCGCGCTGCGCCACCGCCTGGAGGGCGACCTGGGCCACCGGTTCAACAGCGTCCTCGCCAATCGCTACCGCAGTGGCCTCGACGCGATGGGCTGGCACAGCGACGACGAGCGCGAACTGGGAGCCGCGCCGTTGATCGCATCGATCAGCCTCGGTGCGACCCGCCGTTTCCTGATGCGCCACCGCGGTGATCCGGCGTCGCGGCTGGCGCTGGACCTGGAGCCGGGCAGCTTGCTGCTGATGGGTGGCGAAACGCAGCGTCACTGGAAGCACGCGCTGCCCCGCACCGCACTCCCGGTGGGCGAACGGATCAACCTCACGTTCCGCCAGGTCCTGCCCTTGCAGGAGCAGGCGCCATTGCGACCGCGAGGCCGTTGAAGCGACGGGCCGCCTGGGCCGACTGCGTCGGCTGTTTGGACGGGAGTCCGCTCCTGCAGCAAGTGCGGTTGCGCGGCGTCCGACCCGGCAGGCCGGCGCTACAGCGTCGGGTGCGTCTGCGCGTCGCCATGGCCCTGCGCCAGGGTCCAGCCGGCGATTTCGCCGGAGACAGCGGCCAGCGCCCGGCCGAACGCGTCGGTGACCGTGGCCACGTCGTTGGTCGCCGCCGCTTCCTCGCGCAGGAAGGTGCGGCGCGCGACGATGCGCTGGTCGCGGTTGTTGAGCAGGGTCGCGCTGATCTCGATGGTGGCGACCGGCAGCGCGCCGCCGCGGTAGTCCGATTCGAAGCGGCGTACGTCCATCGCCAGCCGGTAGTCCGAGCGCATGCCCGTGGCCACCCGGCCGACGCCGGCGATCTTGCCGGAGTCTTCCAGCACGCGCAGGACGACGGCTTCGATCATGTCGGTCGGCGGCTGCGCCCAGGACGATCCGCGGTACACCTGCAGCTCGCCCGGGACCGGGCGCACGGCGATGCGCGGGCTGTCGATCAGGCGTGTGGCGCTGGGCTTGGCGATCGCCAGCTGCCAGTCCACCTGGGGCCAGGACGGATCGGACTGGGCGACGGCCTGCGGCGAATAGATCGTGACCGGGTCGCGCGGCTTGCCGCCCAGGATCGAGCAGCCGGCGAGCATCGCCATGATCGGCAGCAACGCCAGCACGCGCAGCGGCGCGGGGAACGCACGGGGCTTCATTGCGGTTCGTACTCCTTGGGTGCGTCGCGGCCGAGCAGGTAGCGGGACGGGTTGTTCTCCAGCCGGTCGCTGATCTGGCGCAGGTCGCGGATCAGGCCGCGCAGTTCGGTCAGGGTCGGGCCGAGCTGGGCCAGGCCGTCGTTGGCGAAGCTGTTGATGGCCGCGCGGTTCTCGCTGAGGATGCCGTCGGCATTGCCGGCGGCCGAATCCAGCCGGGCCAGGGTGGAATCGAGTTTCTCGATCAGGCCGGGCAGTTCGCGCACCAGGTTCTGGTCCACCCGCTGCACGGTCGCGTTGGTGGTCTGCAGGGTCGCGTCGAGGCTGCGCGCGGCATCGCGCGCGCTGACCAGCAGCGCCTCCATGCCCTGGTCCTTCGCGGCCAGGGTGCCGCTGATCCGCTCCAGGTTCTCCAGGGTGGTGGAGATGTGGGCCACGTTCTGGTCGCTGAGCACCTGGTCCAGGCGCTCGACGATGCGGTTGGCGGTGTCGGTGATGTTCTGCAGCGCCGATGGCGTGGTCTGGATCACCGGCGGATCGCGCTGGTCGACCGCGGTCAGCATCGGCGCGCCGGGGGTGCCGCCGGAGAGCTGGATGATCGACGGTCCGGTCAGGCTGGTGATCGCCATCTTGGCGCGGGTGTCGGACTTGACCGGGGTGCTGGCGTCGGCGCGGATGATCGCGATCACCCGTCGCGGATCCTGGGGATCCAGCGACAGCTTCTCGATCGAACCGACTGAGATGCCGTTGTACTGGACCGGGCTGCCCACCGACAGGCCGGTGACCGCCTCGTCGAACACGATCATGTAGCGCTGCCAGCTGCGTTCGGACGAATACTTGGCGGCCCACAGGCCGAACAGCAGCAGCGCGATCGACACCACCAGGGTGAAGGCGCCGATCAGCACGTAGTTGGCGCGTGTTTCCATGGTCAGTCCGACTCCGTGGCGATGGCCGGGTCATGGCCGGCACTGGCACGGCGCGCGGCGCGGGCGCGCGGGCCGTGGAAATACTCCTGCACCCAGGGGTGGTCGAAACGCTCGACCTCCGCCAGGGGCGCGTTGACCACCACCTTGCGGTCGGCGATCACGGCCACGCGGTCGCAGATAGCGTACAGGGTGTCGAGATCGTGCGTGATGAGGAACACGGTCAGCCCCATCGCCCGCTGCAGGGTCAGCAGCAGGTGGTCGAAGGCGGCCGCGCCGATCGGATCCAGGCCGGCGGTCGGTTCGTCCAGGAACAGCAAAGGCGGATCCAGCGACAGGGCGCGGGCCAGGCCGGCGCGCTTGCGCATGCCACCAGACAGCTGCGAGGGCAGCTTGTCGAGCGCATCCGCCGGCAGGCCGGCGAGCTTCACCTTGAGCAAAGCCAGTTCGTAGCGCCAGCTTTCGGGCAGTTCCGGATGGTGCTCCTTGAGCGGCACCTGCACGTTCTCGCCCACGCTCAGCGAGGAGAACAGGGCGCCGTCCTGGAACAGCACGCCGGTGCTGCGCTCGATGCGCAGGCGGGTGGCCGGCTCGTCCGACAGCGCATCCTCGCCCAGCACCTCGATGCGACCCTCCGCGGGCCGCTGCAGGCCCAGGATGCTGCGCATCAGCACCGACTTGCCGGTACCCGATCCGCCGACCACGCCGAGGATCTCGCCGCGGCGCACGTCGAGGTCCAGCCCCTCGTGCACGGTCTGGCTGCCGAAGCGGTTGGCCAGCCCGCGCACGGAAATCGCGATGTCGCGGTCCGGGTCGGCCATCTCACCAGTCCATGTGCATGAACCACAACGCGGCGATCGCGTCGAGGATGATCACCAGCGAGATGGTCTGCACCACGCTGGACGTCGTGCGTTCGCCGACCGACTGCGCCGTGCCTTCCACGCGCAAGCCCTCCAGGCAGCCGATCAGGCCGATGACCAGGGCGAATACCGGCGCCTTGGACATGCCGACCAGGAAGTGCCTGACCTCGACGGTCTCGTGCATGCGCGACAGGTACATCTGCGGTGGGATGTCCAGGTCGAACGCGCCTACGGTCACGCCGCCGGCGAGGCCGGCCATCATCGCGATGAAGGTCAGCAGCGGCAGCATCACCAGCAGGGCGAGCACGCGCGGGATCACCAGCAGGTCGACCGGGTCCAGGCCCAGGGTGCGGATCGCATCGATCTCCTCGCGGCTCTTCATCGCGCCGATCTGGGCGGTGAACGCCGAGGCGGTGCGGCCGGCCAGGACGATCGCCGTGAGCAGCACCGCGAACTCGCGCAGGAAGGCGATGCCGACCAGCTCGACCACGTAGATCTCCGCGCCGAAGTCGCGCAGGATCGTCGAGCCCAGGAAGGCGATCACCGCGCCGACCAGGTAGGACAGCAGCGCCACCAGCGGCACCGCGTCCAGGCCGACCTGTTCCATGTGCGCTACGGTGGCGGTCAGCCGGAAGCGGCGCGGCTCGCGCGCCATGCGCAGCATCTTGCTCAGGTTCTCGCCGGTGAACCCGACCAGTTCCACCACCGAGCGGGTGATGGTCTCCGTCGCCCGGCCAAGGCGCTCCAGCGCAGCGGCGAAGCCGTAGTCGCGCCGCCGCCGCGGCCGGTCGTCGGCCACGTCCTCGATGACCTGGACCAGGGCCGCATGCCCATCGCTGAAAAGCAGGTGCTCGCTGTCCAGGCCGCGCCGCTGTGCGAAGCGCATCAGCTGCATCACGCCCGCCGAATCCAGGCGCTCGATCGCCGAGGCATCCACCGAGGTGGTCGCCTCGGGCACGCCGCGCAACTGGTCGGAAATGAGCAACGCATGGGCCAGCGTCCATTGGCCGGTCAGGATGATCCTGCCGGGTCCGGACTGTGCCTGCTGCCAGCGGGGATGGGATCCGTTCTCTTCGGTCATGGGTGTTTTCCGAGCCGGGAGCATACCCGGAAGGAGCGTGCACGTGCCGTGGCGCCGCCCGGTCGGCGTGGCCCGCCCGCGGGGCGCCGGAGACCCGCTGTTAACCAGGCGACGTTCGCCGGGCGATACTAGGCCGATGGATGCCGTCGCCCGCCCCACCGCCAGTTATGCGCAGCGCATCGCGTTCGTCTCGGAGATGGCGGCGCGCCTGCATCGCTATGGGACGACCGCACAGCGGCTGGAGGCGACGATCACCGCGCTGTCGCATCGGCTGGACCTGGAGTGCGAGGCCTGGTCCAACCCGACCGGCCTGATCCTGAGCTTCAACGAGCCGGGCAAGCCGATGGGCAGCAGCGACACGACCCGGGTGATCCGCCTGCCGCCGGGCGAGAACGACCTGCACAAGCTCAGCGAGGCCGACCGGATCGCCGAGGCGGTGGCCATGGGCCAGATGAGCATCGCCCAGGGGCATACCGCGCTGCGCACCCTGGACCGCCCGCCCAAGACGCGCACCCGGGTGATGCAGGTGCTGGCGTTCGGCCTGGCCGCCGCCGCGGTCGCCGGGCTGTGGCGCCTGCCGTGGCTGGACATCGCCACCGCGGCGGTCACCGGCCTGCTGATCGGCCTGCTGGACCAGTTCACCAGCTCGCGACCGGCGCTGAAGGAAGCCTCGGACGCGCTGGCGGCGCTGACCGCCGGCGCGGCGATCACCCTGGTCGCGGCGCTGATCGGTCCGCTCAACCTCAATTCGGTGGTGATCGCCTCCCTGGTGGTGCTGCTGCCCGGCATGGCGATCACCAACGCGATGAACGAGCTGAGCAGCCAGCACTGGGTGTCGGGCACGGTCCGCTTCGCCGGCGCGCTGACCACGGTGATCAAGCTGACCGTGGGCGCGATCATCGCGGTCCAGCTGCTCGACATCCTCGGCGTGCAGCCTCAGGTACGTGCCTGGCGGCCGCAACCGGACTGGGTCGTGTGGCTGGCGATGGTGCTGGCCGCGTTCGCCTTCGCGGTCCTGTTCAAGGCCAGCCGGCGCGACTACCCGTGGGTCATGGGCGCCGCCATCGCCGGCTACCTGATCGCGATCAACGCCGGGGCGGCCTGGGGCAGCCCGGCCGGCATCTTCGTTTCGGCGCTGGTGCTGACCGCGGCGGGCAATGCATTCGGGCGCTGGATGCAGCGGCCGGGCGCGGTGATCCGCCTGCCCGGCATCATCATGCTGGTGCCCGGCAGTGCCAGCCTGCGGGGGCTGCTCACCCTGGTCCAGCAACAGGACGTGGACGCCGGCCAGAGCGCGCTGCTGGGCGTGACCAATATCGTCATGGCGCTGGTGGCCGGACTGCTGTTCGGCAACCTGCTGATGCCGGCACGCAAGAACCTGTAGCCGTGGCGGCAGCGCCAGTGCGTGCACGGACGGGCGCCCGGAATGGAAACGCCGGCGTTGGCCGGCGTCTTCCCAGTTACTTGGCGGATTTCTTGACCACGCGCTTCTTGGTGGCCGGCTTCGATTTTGCCGGTGTCAGGCGCGCCACGCCGGGAATCACGAATTCGCCCAGGTCGCGGCCCTTGGCGGTATAGGCCGCCAGCCAGCGCGGCTGCTTGCCGCGACCGGTCCAGGTTTCCTTGGCATTCTGTGGATTGCGGTACTTCGGTGCGACCTTGCCCAGCTTGCGGCCGCGCGCGGGCGAGGCCGCCTTGCGTGGCGTGGTGCTGGGGCTGATGCCGCCACTGCCGCCGCCGAACAGCTCCTCGATGGTGTAGCCCTCGGCCTTTGCCAGCCTGGTGAGCTTGCCGCGGACCTGGGCGATCGGCGCACGCTTGGCCAGCGCTGCCTGGCGCTTCTGGGCCGTGGTGATCAGGGTGCCGAGTTCGCGCGGCGAAAGCGTACTGAGGTCGATCGACATCGAATTCTCCGTCTCGAATCTGGGGGTGCGCTGTGTGCGCCATTGGCACGGGCGCGGTCAGGATAAGGCACGCGCTTTATCGGCGGCAAATGAAAGTCGCGTGAAACCATGGAAAAACGGCCCGATTATCCGCAGATAATCGGGCCGTAATGGCTCGATATTGTCGCGCGTGCGATCAATTCCCGCGCAGCTTGTCCATCAGTCGTGCGCGATCGAGCGATTCGGCCTCGCTGGCGCTGCGTGAGCGGTATTCGAACGTGCCGGCGGCGAGGCCGCGTTCCGACACCACCACGCGATGCGGGATGCCGATGAGTTCGATGTCGGCGAACATCGCGCCGGGACGCAGGCCGCGGTCGTCGAGCACCGCATCCAGGCCGGCGTCGATCAGTTCGGACAGCAATGCCTCGGCGGCGGCATCGACCGAGGCATCCTTCTTCGGATTGATCACGCACACCGCGACCGTCCACGGCGCCATCGGCACCGGCCAGACGATGCCGGCCTCGTCGTGGTTCTGCTCGATCGCCGCGGCCACGATCCGCGAGACGCCGATGCCGTAGCAGCCCATCGCCGGCACCGCGGCCTTGCCGTTCTCGTCGAGCACGGTGAACTTCATGGCTTCCGAATACTTGCGGCCGAGCTGGAACACGTGGCCGACCTCGATGCCGCGCGCGAGCTTTATCTCGCCGCCGTCGGCCGCGCGATCGCCGGCCATCACGTTGCGGATATCGGCGACCACGTCGGCTTCCGGCAGGTCACGGCCCCAGTTCACGCCGGCGATGTGGAAACCCGCCTCGTTGGCACCGACGACGAAGTCGGCCATCGCCGCGACCTCGCGGTCGGCAACGACACGGATCGCCTTGCGCGGCACGACCGGACCGAGGAACCCCGGCTCGCTGCCCAGGTGTTCGGCGATCTCCGCTTCGGTGGCGGGGCGGTAGTCGGCCAGGCCCTGCACCTTGCCCAGCTTGATCTCGTTGACCATGTGGTCGCCGCGGACCAGCGCCAGGACGAAGCCGTCCGCACCCATGACCGCGACCGACTTGACCGTGCGCTGCAGCGCGATACCCAACAGCGCGGCGACGTCCTCGCAGGTTTTCTGCACCGGCGTCTCGACCTTGCGCAGGGCTTCGGACGCGGCCGGGCGCGGTGCCGGATCGGCAGCCTGCGCGGCCTCGACGTTGGCTGCGTAGTCCGAGCCGGTGGAGAACGCCAGTGCGTCCTCGCCCGATTCGGCCAGCACGTGGAACTCCTGCGAAGCGTCGCCGCCGATCGCGCCGGAGTCGGCCTGCACCGCGCGGAACTGCAGCCCCAGGCGGGTGAAGACGCGGGTGTAGGCCGCCTTCATGTTCTCGTACTCGCGGGCCAGGTCGGCATCGCTGGCGTGGAACGAGTAGGCGTCCTTCATCAGGAACTCGCGCGCGCGCATCACCCCGAAGCGCGGGCGGATCTCGTCGCGGAACTTGGTCTGGACCTGGTAGAAGTTGACCGGCAGCTGCTTGTAGCTGGACAGCTCCTGGCGGGCGAAGTCGGTGATCGCTTCCTCGGCGGTGGGGCTGTAGCAGTACCCGGCTTCCTTGCGGTCGCGGATCTTCAGCAGCTGGGCGCCGAACTTCTCCCAGCGGCCGGTCTCCTCCCACAGGTCCTGCGGCTGGATGGTCGGCAGCTGCAGTTCGATCGCGCCGGCGCGGTCCATCTCCTGGCGCACGACCGCCTCGACCTTGCGCAGCACGCGCAGGCCCAGCGGCGACCAGGTGTACAGGCCGGCGGCGAGCTTGCGGATCATGCCGGCGCGCAGCATCAGCCGGTGGCTGACCAGTTCGGCGTCGGCCGGGGTTTCCTTGGTGGTGTGCAGGTGGAAGCGGGACAGGCGCATCGCGGGTGGGGTCTTGGCGGGGAACGCGACATTCTGCCAGCACCGGGCGGGCCCTGCCTCGCCGACACCCCTCCGGCGTGGCTACTGGCCGTGCACGCGGATGCCCGACGCCGGTTCGCGGGCGATGCGTTCGAAGGGGCGTCCCTTCGGTGGCGTGTCCGTGATCTGCAGGCTGCCGGCGTCGTCGCGCCAGCGGTAAAGGGGGCGCTGGGCGTCTTCGGCGTTGGCGGCGGCCGCCTGTTCGGCGCGCTGGCGGGCTTCGGGTGAACGCTGCGGGGCCTGGTCGCGGGCCAGCCACCAGGCCAGGCCGCCACCCAGGACCAGGCCGGCCACGATTGCCCAGGCCGCGCGCATGCTCAGCCGGCGGGCGGGCAGTAGGCCTTGGCGGCGGCCTCCGCCAGCGCGGTCTGCGCGGCGCGGTCTTCGTCGCTCAGGGCGGTATCGGGTTTGCCGTCTCCATCGGTATCGCGCATCACCGGGGCGCCGCTTCCCAGCAGTTGCAGGTTCTGCCTGGCGGTACCGCACTGGGGGTCGACGGTGGGCGTGGGGGTCGTCGATGCGGATACCCCCGTCTCGCCCCGGGTATCGATCCGGCGGGTGTCGTACTTGGTGCCCGGCGGCGGCTTGTCCGCGGAGTGGGTCACGCCCTTGGCGTCCTTCCACTGGTAGACATTGGTCGCCGGGGCGCCGAAGCACAGGCCCGCGGCAAGGAGCAGCAGGCAGGAGCGGGACGGGAAGCGCATCGGAGGGTCTCCAGCGGGTCGGGATGGGCGGTGCGCCGATTCCAGCACCCGGCCGCCGGGCTGGCAAGTCGCGCGGTCACGGTTCGCAGGGGGCCGGCCGGCCCGTACACTGGCACCCATGGACCTCGATCGCCCACCGCCGCGCTCGCGCGGGATCTACCTGCTGCCCAACCTGTTCACGACCTGCGGCCTGTTCGCGGGCTTCTACGCGATCATCGCGGCGGCCAACAGCCAGTTCACCGCGGCGGCCATCGCCGTGTTCGTGGCCGGGATCATGGACGGCATCGACGGCCGGGTCGCCCGCCTCACCGGCACCAGCAGCGACTTCGGCGTGCAGTACGACTCGCTGGCCGACCTGGTCAGCTTCGGCCTGGCCCCGGCGCTGGTGATGTACCACTGGTCGCTGTCGGCGCTGAAATTCGACGGCGGGACGCTCGGACGGGTCGGCTGGGCAGTGGCTTTCCTGTACGCGGCCTGCGCGGCGTTGCGCCTGGCCCGCTTCAACACCCAGGTTGGCATCGTCGACAAGCGCTGGTTCGTGGGGCTGGCCAGCCCCGCCGCGGCTGGCCTGATGATGTCCTTCGTCTGGGCCTTCGCCGACGGGGAGCTGGGCTGGAGCGGCGAGGAGCTGCGCTACGTGGCCCTCGGCGTGACCCTGTGCGCCGGCCTGCTGATGGTCAGCCGGATCCGCTATTGGAGCTTCAAGGGCAGCGGCGAAGGGGGGGCGCGCGCCGACCGCGTCCCGTTCGCGGTGCTGCTGGTGGTGCCGGTGGTGATCGCGATGGTGGTCATCGACCCGCCACGGGTGCTGCTGGCGGTGGGCGTGATCTATGCATTGTCCGGTCCGCTGCTCGCCCTGTGGCAGCGCACGAGGCGGCGTTCGGAGCCGGCGTGAACGGCGAGGCCTCACCCTGGAGCCCGGAGCAGCGTCGCTGGTTGCAGGCGCTGGGCCATGTCGTGCTGCGCCCGCGCGCGGCCGGGGAGGAAGAGCACGATCTTGAACCGGTGGCCCGGCAGGCGGGTACGCAAGCGCCCGCGCCACGCTCCACGCCGGCCCGGCTCCCCGCGGCACCGGTCGACGCTGCGCCTGTCGTGAAGCGCGCGCCGCAGGCGCCGGTCGCGCCTGTCGTGGAGCTGGAAACCCCGGAAGCCGCGTCGCCCCGTGCCGTGGCGCGGCGTCCGGCGCGCCTGCCTGATCGCCTGCAGCTGGCCATGCTGCGCGCGTCCGGCCTGGACCCGGCCGATCCCGCGGCGCAGGCGGCGATGGCGCAGTGGCCGATGGACCACCTGCGCGGTGACGCCGCGGCCAAGCGCGCGTTCTGGCCGCAGCTGCGCGCACTGCGGAAACGGCCATGAGCGTGGCCGCGTATCGCGACCTGTCGCCCTCGTGGCGGTTGCGCGGCCTGCGCGAGGGCGACCTTGATGCGGTGATGGCGATCGAGAAGCGCGCCTATCCGTACCCGTGGACCCGCGGCATCTTCCGTGACTGCCTGCTGGCCGGCTATCCGGCGCTGCTGGCGCTCGAGGACGACCGGCCCGCCGGTTACGGGGTGATGAGCATCGCCGCCGACGAAGCGCACCTGCTCAACCTGTGCACCACGCCGGAGCGGCAGTCGCGTGGCCTCGGCCGCCACCTGCTGCGCGCGCTGCTGCGCACCGCGCGCGATCGCGGCGCACGGCGGATCTTCCTGGAAGTCCGGCCCTCCAATCCGCCGGCGATCGCGCTGTACCACAGCGAGGGTTTCAACGAGATCGGTCGCCGACCGCGCTACTACCCCGCGGCCCAGGGGCGCGAGGACGCGCTGGTGATGGCACTGGAGCTGGTCGACGGCGACGTGGAGAAGATGCCGCCGTTGTAGGCACGTGCTTTGCGCGCCCCGGCGTCCGGCCGCCAACGTGACGCGTCGTCCGTTCCGCTCAGAACGCCGGGTCGCGCCAGGCGATTTTCCCGTCGACCAGGGTCAGCAGGCTGCTCGTGCCGGGCAGTGCCTGTGCCGGCACCGCATCGTCCAGCACGTCCTGCGACAGCACGGCCAGGTCGGCGAGATGGCCGGGGGCGATCTTGCCCTTCTCCGTCTCGCTGAACTCGGCGAACGCGCTGCCGGCGGTGTAGGCACGCAGCGCCTGCTCGCGGGTCAGCGCCTGGTCCGGGCGCGAAGCCGGCGCGATGGCGAACATCATGTTCAACCACGGGCTCGGCGGGCCATCGCTGCCCAGTGCCAACGGGATGCCGGCCGTGAGCACGTCCGCCAGCGGCTGCAGGTCGTGCGAATCGATGTACGCGGCTTCGGGCGGGGGCAGCATGAAGTGCGAGGGGTTCTGCACCAGCACGATGCCGAACTCGCCGGCGCGCGCCATCAGGTCCGGTGCCAGCCCCTCGCCATGCTCGATGCGCGGGCGCAACGCGCGCCAGGCAGCTGCGGGGGCGGTGGCCCGCATCGCATCGAGCACGGCGGCCAGCGTCGCGTCGCCCGACACGTGCAGCAGCGGCTGGTCGTCGCGGGCGAAGGTCTCCCGCAACAGCGCTTCGATTCCGGCCTGGTCGAAGTTGAGCTGGCCGTGGCCGCCGTCCGGATAGGCGGCGCGCATCGCGGCGCCGCGCTCCATCGGCGTGCCGTCGAGGATCCACTTGGTGCCGGAGACGACGATCGACGGCCGCGCCGGATCGCGCGCCGGCAGCCCGAGGTGGTCCGGTGGCTGGCCGGGCGCGCGCGCGAGCGGGGTGCGGATCGCACGCAGGCGCAGCGGCGTGCCGGTGTCCTTCCAGGCGGCGATGAAGTCCGGCAGCGGAGTGCCGATGGCCATGTTCTGGACGCTGGTGACGCCGAGCCTGAGCAGGGCGTCGCTGTCGCGCGCGATCACTCTGCGCAGGCGCTCGGGCCGCGCCGGCAGGCCGGCACGCGGGGACCATTGCGCGTATTCGTACACGCGGCCATCAAATGCGCCGGATGCATCCCGGCCCAGCCAGCCGCCGGCAGGCACGTCCTCGAGCGACAGCCCCAGCGCCTTCTGCGCGGCGGTGTTGACCAGCATGCCGTGGCCGGTCCAGCCGGTGAGCAGGAGCGGGCGGGTCGGTTGCAGCGCGTCGAGTTGCGCGCGCCGCATCGCCGGGTCGTGGAGTACCTCCATGCCGATGTCGGCGGTGATCCACCCATCGCCGGTCGTCGGCAGCGCAGCGATCGCCTCGCGCACCTGGGCGCTGCCGGCGTCGCGCGGCAGTTCGATGTCCACCGACGGCAGGCCCAGGGTGATGTGGGTATGCGCATCGTTGATCCCCGGCACCACGCGGTGGCCCTTGAGGTCGATGCGCTGGCTGTCCTTGGACGCCAGTTCCAGGATCGCCGCATCGGTGCCGGTTGCGACGATGCGTCCGGCGTCGATGGCGATGGCGGTCACGGCCGGCTGCCCCGGATCGCCGGTCCAGACCTTGCCGTTGTGCAGGATGGTGTCGACCGCGGCGGCGTCTGCCGCGGCGAAGGCCAGGCAGGCGAGGGCAATGGCGCGCATGGATGGATCCCCGGGGTAATTCCGGGGAGTTATAACGCATCCGCTAGCGCTTGCCGGTCAGCCCAGCCGGGCGCGCTGCTCCTGCAGGCCGGCCAGCTGCGTGCCCCAGTCGGCCAGGCGCTGGCGCTCCTGCTCGACTACCGCGGCGGGCACCTTGTCGGTGAACTTGGCCAGCTTGGCCTCGCTCTTGTCCTTCTCGGCGGCCACGCGCGAGATTTCCTTGTCGAGGCGCGCGCGTTCGGCATCCAGGTCGACCAGGCCTTCCAGCGGCACCAGCAGTTTCAACTCGCCGACGATCGCCGTGGCCGAGGCCGGCGCGTCGGCGCCGTCCAGCCACTCGATCGCCTCAAGGCGCAGCAGGAAGCGCAACTGCGAGGCGAAGCGGCCGATACGCGCACGATCCTGCGCGGCTCCGTCGGCCAGCAGCAGGCGCACGGCCTTGCCTGGCGATACGCCGAGCTCGCTGCGCACGCGACGCAGCGCAGAGACCATCGACTTGAACCATTCGATGTCCGCTTCGGCGGCCGCGTAGTCCTGTCCGGCGAAATCGGACGGCACCGGGTATGGCTGCAGCGAGACCGAGTTGCCGTCGATGCCCACGCGCGGGGCGACCTGGCGCCACAGTTCCTCGGTCACGAACGGCACTAGCGGATGCAGCAGGCGCAGCAGCGATTCCAGTACGTGAAGCAGGGTGTGGCGGGTGCTGGCCGCCGCTTCCGCGTCATCCCCGTTGAGCGCCGGCTTGGCCAGTTCGACGAACCAGTCGCAGAACTCGTTCCAGGCGAACTCGTACAGCGCCTGTGCCAGCAGGTCGAAGCGGTAGGCGGCGAAGTGCCCCTGGGCCTGCGCGGTGACCGCCGCCAGCCGGGCGAGGATCCACTTCTCCGCATCGGTCTTCGGCTGCGGTATGCCGGTGAAGCTCGCGCCATCGGTATTCATCAGGACGAAGCGGCTGGCGTTCCACAGCTTGTTGCAGAAGTTCTTGTAGCCCTCGGCGCGGCCGAGGTCGAACTTGATGTCGCGGCCGTGGCCGGCCAACGCGGCGATGGTGAAGCGCAGCGCGTCGGCGCCGTGGGCGATGATGCCGTCCGGGAATTCCTTGCGCGTGGCGCGCTCGATCTTCTCGGCCAGCTTGGGCTGCATCAGCCCGCCGGTGCGCTTGGCGACCAGGTCTTCCAGCGCGATGCCGTCGATGATGTCCAGCGGGTCCAGCACATTACCCTTGGACTTGGACATCTTCTGGCCCTGCGCGTCGCGGATCAGGCCGGTGATGTAGACGTCGCGGAACGGCACCTTCCCGGTGAAGCTGTCGGTGGCCATGATCATGCGCGCCACCCAGAAGAAGATGATGTCGAAGCCGGTGACCAGCACCGACGACGGCAGGTAGCGGTCGAAGCCGCGCTCGGCCATCGCCTGCTCGTCGGGCCAGCCCATGGTCGAGAACGGCCACAGCTGCGAGGAGAACCAGGTTTCCAGCACGTCGCTGTCCTGGGTCAACGCCACGTCGGCGCCCAGGCCATTCCTTTCCCGCGCCTCGTCCTCGCTGCGGCCGACATAGCAGTTGCCTGCCGCGTCGAACCACGCCGGAATGCGATGACCCCACCACAACTGGCGCGAAATGCACCAGTCCTGGATGTTCTCCATCCAGTGGCGATAGGTGTTGATCCAGTTCGGCGGGACGAACTTCACGTCGCCCGATTCGACGAGCTCGAGCCCGCGCTTCGCCAGCGCGTCCATCTTCACGAACCACTGGTCGGTCAGGTACGGCTCGATCACCTGGCCGGTGCGGTCGCCGCGCGGGACCTGCAGCTTGTGCGGCTTCGTTTCCACCAGCAGGCCCAGCTCTTCAAGGTCGGCCAGCACCGCCTTGCGCGCGTCGTAACGGTCCAGGCCGCGGTACTTCTCCGGCGCGTTGTCGTTGAGCGCGGCGACCGGGGTGAACAGGTTGATCAACGGCAGGTCGTGGCGCACGCCGACCTGGTAGTCGTTGAAGTCGTGCGCCGGGGTCACCTTGACCACGCCGGTGCCGAACGCGCGGTCGACGTAGTCGTCGCCGATCACCGGGATGCGGCGGCCGGTCAACGGCAGCACGACCTCCTTGCCGACCAGCGACGCGTAGCGTGCGTCGTCCGGATGGATCATCGCCGCGGTGTCGCCGAGCATCGTCTCCGGTCGCGTGGTCGCCACGACCAGCCAGTCGCGGGTTTCGCGCAGGATTTCCTGCCCGTCGGCATCGACCTCGACGTGCTCGTAGGACATCCCGTCGGCCAGCGGATAGCGGATCGACCAGAGGAAGCCGTCTTCCTCCACGTTCTCCACTTCCAGGTCGGAGATCGCGGTCTTCAGCACCGGATCCCAGTTGACCAGGCGCTGGCCACGGTAGATCAGGCCCTGTTCGTGCCAGCGCACGAAGGCTTCGACCACCGCCGCTGACGGCTGCGGGTCCATGGTGAAGGTGCTGCGCGACCAGTCGCCCGAGGCGCCGAGCCGGCGCATCTGCCGCTCGATGATGTCGCCCGACTGCGCTTTCCAGTCCCAGACCCTGGCAACGAAGCCTTCGCGGCCGAGCGAGTCGCGGGTCTCGCCCTGGCCTTCCAGCGCCAGGTTGCGGCTGACCACCATCTCGGTGGCGATGCCGGCGTGGTCGGTACCCACCTGCCACAGGACATCGAAGCCGCGCATGCGGTGGTAGCGGACCAGTGCGTCCATCAGCGTGTGCTGGAAGGCATGGCCCATGTGCAGCGTGCCGGTGACATTGGGCGGCGGCAGCAGGATCGAGTACGGCTCGCCCTGGCCGCTGGGCTGGAAGCAGCCGCTGGCCTCCCATTCGGCGTACAGGCGCGATTCGAAGGACTTGGGTTCGTAGCCGGAGGGCAGGGTGGTCATGGGATCTCGATGTGGAATCGGCAGGCCGGCGGTGCCGGCCGTCGCCTACATGTCGTGCTTGTTGAGGTCGTAACCCAGCGCCTGGTACTGCTTCCAGCGTTCGCGCAGGGGGCCGCGCGCCGCCGGATCGGCGGGCACCACCTCGAGCACGCGCTCGCAGGCCGCCACCCACGCGTCGTCGCGCAGGTTGATCACCAGCGGCCGCGGCGGCGCCTCGGTGCCGGGCGGCACGATCAGCACCGGGGTCAGCTCGTCCTCTTCGTCGCCGGCGATCTGGTGCGGCAGGTAGGCGTCGGGATCGAACGACCAGAGCAGGTCGTCCAGTTCCTCGGCCTGCGCCGCGTCGCGCGCCAGCACCAGGGTGAACTGGTTGCTGTCGCAGGCGCGGCGGGCCAGTTCGCAGACCAGCAGCAAAGGCTGTTCGGCGAAGCGCGGCTTGGCGATGAGGTAGAAGTCGGCGCGGGGCATGGCTCGCCGCTTACGCGGCGCGTCCCTCCGCCTGCCCGACCCGGTCCAGCAGCCACTGGCTCAGCAGGCCGACCGGACGGCCGGTCGCCATGCCGCGCTTGCCTTCGTCGCTGGCCGAGCCGGCGATGTCCAGGTGCGCCCAGCGCTGGCCCTCGGCGAAGCGCGCCAGGAAGCAGCCGGCAGTGATCGCGCCGCCCCAGCGGCCGCCGATGTTGTAGACGTCGGCGAAGGTCGATTCCAGCAGCGTCTGGTATTCATCCCACAAGGGCAGGCGCCAGGCGCGGTCGAACACGTTCTCGCCGGCGGCCAGCAGCTCGCCCGCCAGGTCGTCGTGCTTGCTCATCAGGCCCGAGGCGAACTTGCCCAGCGCGACCATGCACGCGCCGGTCAGGGTGGCCACGTCGACCAGCGCCTGCGGCTCGAAGCGCTGCGCGTAGGTCAGCGCGTCGCACAGGATCAGGCGGCCCTCGGCGTCGGTGTTGCCGACTTCGATGGTCTTGCCGGACATGGAGGTGATCACGTCCGAGGGACGGTAGCTGTTGCCGTCGATCGCGTTCTCCACCGTGGGAGCAATAACCACCAGGTTCAGCGGCAGCTTCATCTTCACCGCAGCCACGAAGGTGCCCAGCACGCTGCCGGCGCCGAGCATGTCGTACTTCATCTCCTCGATGCCGCCCTGGGTCTTGAGGTTGACGCCGCCGGTGTCGAAGGTGATGCCCTTGCCGACCAGCACGTACGGCTTGGCGTCGCCGGCGCCCGTCCACTTCAGCACCACCAGGTGCGGCCGGTTGACCGAGCCGCGGGCCACCGCGAGCAGCGAACCCATGCCCAGCGCTTCCATCTGCGCCTCATCCAGGGTGGCGGCCTCGGCGCCTTCGTGGGCGTCGGCGAACTGCTGCGCCTGGGCGGCCAGGTAGGCCGGGGTGCAGATGTTGGGCGGCAGGTTGCCCAGCTCGCGGGTGAAGGCCACGCCGGCGGCGATAGCCTCGCCCTGGACCAGTGCGGTGGCGTCGGTGCCGGTGATGGCCAGCTCGCGCAGGCCCGCCTCGTCCTTCTTCTTGCCCAGGGTGGCGGTATAGCGGTAGGCGGCATGGTCGGCGGCAATGGCGGCCTGGCGGACGTTCCACGCGGCATCGCGACCGGCCACCGCCATTTCGCTGAGCGTGAACAGCGCCTTGCCGACCGGGCCGGTCTTCAGCGCGCGGACCGCGTCGGCCACCGCCTTGAGGTACTGCGGCACCCCGAACTTGGCGGTATCGCCCAGTCCGACCACCAGGACGCGCGGTGCGGCCACGCCCGGCAGGTCGTGCAGAACCAGGCTGCGGCCGGTGCGGCCGCTGAGGTCGCCGCGCTCCAGCAGGGCGCGCAGGCGGCCACCGCTGGCTTCGTCGATGGCCTGTCCCGCGGGGGTGAGGGTCTTGTCGGCAAAGGCGCCGACCACGACGCAATCAAGGGTGGCCGCGGGGGCGGCGTCGCGGTTCAGGGTGAATTGCAAGGCCATTGAGCAGATTCCAGAGGCAGGTAACTACAATGCGGATCGAAATCGCGGATGTCCCGTCGAACCCGGGTCCCAGGACCGGCCGGCGGCTTCCGCGAGCGAATCCGGGATTTTATAGGACTGCTCCGCCTGATGCCGAAGCTCGACCGATACCTGCTGGGCGATTTCGTCCAGAGTTTCCTGGCCACGCTCATCGTGCTGCTGACCGTGAGCCTGGGCGGCGTGCTGGTCGACGTGCTGGGCGAGATCGCCGACGGCGGCCTGCCGGCCAAGCTGCTGCTGTCCCAGCTGGGCCTGCAACTGCTGGTCTACCTGCCGCTGGTCCTGCCGCTGGCGCTGATGCTGGGACTGATGCTGTCGGTGGTGCGGCTGTACCGGGATTCGGAGATGGCGGTGATCAACGCCGTGGGCGTGGGTCCGCGCCGCCTGCTGCGGCCCTTGCTGCTGGTGGCGGTGCCGGTGGTGGTGGTGGTCAGCCTGTGCTCGCTGTGGCTCGGTCCCTGGGCCCAGCGCACCGGGGCGCGCCTGATCGAGGAAGCCAACCGCAGCCTGATCGTGGCCGGGCTGGAGGCGGGGCGCTTCACCTCGCTGCCCAATGGGGGCGGGATCGTCTACATCGACGGCATGAGCGAGGACGGGGCCGGGCTGAAGGGCGTGTTCCTGCAGCGCGAGCGCGAGGGCCGGATCGACGTGCTGACCGCGCGCGAGGGCGCCTTGCAACTGGAGGGCGAGCGCAACCGCTACCTGCAGCTGCGCGACGGCCACCGCATCGAGGGCCCGCTCGACGGCACCCTGGACTTCCGCCTGATGCGCTACGCGTTCAATGACGTCGCATTGCCCGACCGGGCCCAGGTCCGCGACAGCGACGATCCGGCGCTGCTGCCGACCCCGAAGCTGCTCAGGGATCCGCGCCCGGCCGCCACCGCCGAGTTCCACGCACGCCTGGCGCCACCGATGCTGGCCCTGGCTTTCGCCCTGCTGACCCTGCCGCTGGCGCGCAGCTCGCCACGGCAGCAGCGTTACGGACGGCTGATGCTGGGCTTCCTCGCCTACCTGGTGAGCGTGAACCTGGTCTTCATCGGCAGCCGGATGCTCGCCGATGGCGAACTTCCCGGCCTGCTGGGCCTGTGGTGGCTGACCCTGCCCTTGCTGGCGCTGGCGGTCTGGCTGTATGCGCGCGACGGCCGGATGCCGCGGCCCAAGGGAGCGGCGGCATGATCCTGCGCCCGCGCCTGCACGACCTCTACGTCGGCCGGATGGTCCTGGCCACGGTGTTGCTGACCTGGACGGTGCTGCTCGGCTTCGATGCGGTGATGGCGTTGTCCGGGCAGCTCGGCGACCTGGGCAAGGGCAGCTACGACTTCCCGACCGCGCTGGCGTTCGTCGCCTATACGGTGCCGCGCCGCGCCTACACGATCTTTCCCTACGCGGCGGTGATCGGCTCGCTGATGGGCCTGGGCCAGCTGGCGGCGACCTCCGAGCTGACCGCGCTTCGCGCGCTGGGCCTGTCGCGTCGTCGTCTGAGTGCCTCGGTGGCGGCCGCACTGGTCCTGCTGACCGCGCTGATGGTGGTCAACGGCGAGACCCTGGCCCCCTGGGGCCAGCGCCAGGCCGACCAGCTCAAGCTTGCCGCCAAGACCAACAACGTGGCGATCGCACGCTATTCGGGGCTGTGGGCGCGCGAAGGCGACACCTTCCTCAACGCGATCGATGGCCAGGAACGGGTGGTCGATGGCCGGCGCACGCTGGAGCTGCGCGACGTGCGCCTGTACACGCTGGCCGCCGACGGTGGCTTGCAGTCGCTGACCCGCGCGGCGGTGGCCGAGCACGATGGCGACGGCTGGAAGCTGCGCGACGTGCGCCGGATCAGTTTCGGCTTCGACCCCGGCGCGGCGACCGAGCAACGCCTGGCCGAGGAACGCTGGGACTCCGAGCTCGATCCGGGTGCGCTGGCGGCCGGGGTGACCCGCGCGCGCAACCTGTCGGCCTCGGAACTGCGCGCCAGCATCGACTATCGCGCGCGCAACAACCTGGATGCGCGCGAATACGAGGACATCTACTGGAGCCGCTGGTTCTACGCGCTGAACGTGCTGGCGCTGTGCCTGGCGGCCGTTCCGTTCGCGTTCGGCAGCCTGCGCAGCGGCGGCATGGGCAAGCGCCTGTTCCTGGGCATCGTGTTCTCGCTGGGCTTCATGCTGCTGCAGATGCAGTTCGTGCGCCTGGCCGGTGCGTTCCGCTTCGACTACCGGATCGCCTACGCGTTGCCGCCGATGCTGATGCTGGGCATCTCGTGGTGGCTGTTCCGGCGCAAGTCGGGCTAGGGCAGTTCGCCGCGCGGTTCTTCGAGGAGCGGATTCCAGGCCGCGAAGTCGACGCCGTCGGCACGGGTGGCCGTTGGGACGCCGATGGCCTCGGTATCGCGGTCACGCCCGCTCCTGCAAGACCTGTCGCGGTATGGCGCGACTGATCCCGGTGGGCGATCAGCGCTTGGGCATCCGCAGCAGGCGCGTGCCGCTGGCGCGGTCGTGCCACGTGAGCCGGTCGCGGTCGAACCATGCCCACCAGAAGCCCAGGCCCCCGGCCAGCAGCGACAGCGTTCCGACGGCATAGCGCAGCCACAGCGCCTTCCAGGCAGGCACGCCGCCGTCGACGGCGACCAGTCGCAGTCGCCAGGGCCGCATGCCCAGTGTCTGCCCGCCGCGCCGCCAGCTCAGGGTCGCGTACGCGCCGGTGGCCATGAAACAGGCCAGCCAGAGCAGCCACTGCAACGCACTGAATGGTGCGATGTTCTCGCGCGCCGCGTGGTGGCCCAGATAGGTGTAGCCGAGCGTGAACGGCACGGCGATCAGCATCCACAGCGCCGCGACCGGCCACAGGTCGTAGAACAGCGACAGCAGGCGCCAGCCGACCAGCGCGCGGGGGCGTGCCGGGACGGGAGACGTGGACGGATGCGTGTTGCGCGCGGGGGTGACGTTCATCGCGCACAGGATAGCGGGAGCGGGCGGCTATCCTGTGCCGCATGGATTCCGCGAGCCGCCTTAGCACCGCCGACCGCCGCCGCCTCGCGCGCGGCCTGCCGGCGCTGCGCGAGGCCGACGCGCGTGCGATCGGGCGCTTCATCGATGCGGCCTGGGCCGAGCATGGCCTGGCACGGCTGACCCAGGACGCCTACCGGCGCGACCTGGAACAGCTGGCACGGTGGCGCGATGGCGCGGGCGGTGGGCTGGAGGGCGCGGACCGGCAGGCCCTCTTCGAATACATGCGTTGGCGGGCCACACATGGCTACCAGCCGCGCAGCAATGCCCGCCTGCGCGCCAGCCTGCGTGCGTTCTACGCGCACCTGGTGCGTGCCGGCGTGCGCAGCGACGACCCGGCCGCACTGATCGACCCGCCGCGCCTGCCGCGCCCGCTGCCCAAGGCGCTGACCGAATCGCAGGTCGACGCCTTGCTGGCCGCACCTGATGTCGAGGTTGCCGAGGGCCTGCGCGACCGGGCGATGCTGGAGCTGATGTACGCGGCGGGACTGCGGGTCAGCGAACTGGTCAACCTGCCGGCCAACGCGGTCAACCTGCGCCAGGGCGTGGTCCGGGTGCTGGGCAAGGGCGGCAAGGAACGGCTGGTGCCACTGGGCGAGGAGTCGCAGCACTGGCTGGAGCGCTACCTGGCGCAGGCGCGCCCGCAACTGGCCGCGGGCAAGCCGGTGCCGGTCGACGCGCAGGGCAACGTGCCGCTGTTCCTCACCCCGCAGCGCCACGCGCCGACGCGCCAGGCGTACTGGCAGGCGCTCAAGCGCCATGCGGCCGTGGCCGGGATCGACCCGCGCACGGTCACTCCGCACGGGGTACGGCACAGTTTCGCCACCCATCTGCTCAACCACGGCGCCGACCTGCGCGCGCTGCAACTGCTGCTCGGACACGCGAGCCTGTCAACGACCCAGATCTACACCCTGGTCGCACGCGAACACCTCCAGCGCCTGCACGCGCGCCACCACCCGCGGGGGTAAGGCAAGCCGCTTGCGCGGCACTGCCGCGCGGCTTGCCGAACGCCCGGCCATGGATGGCCGGGCGGGGCTGTCCAGAGCTGACGCCGCGACGCCATGGTCGGCGCGCGCCTTCGAACTCGGCCCGCCACGCCACTGCCACGCGACCCGCCGCATTCCTGGTATAGGCGCGGGCGCAAAGCGGATCCGCGACCGACGCCGTAAAACACCATGGATGGGAGGCGGCACCGTCGATCCGGTCGATCGCGCAGACTCGCCGCGTGTCCGGTTCCATGAACGCCCGCGCGGCGCCGTGTCTTGCGGCACAGGGTCATTCAACCGGCATATGCCAGAATCCGGGCATATTCCCCCGGACCCTCCGACCCATGTCCCGAATCCTCGCCACCGCGCTGCTGTGCGCCATCAGCCTCGGCGCATGCGCCCAGCCGGCGGCACCCGCCGCAAACCAGGCCCCCGCCGCGAAGCCTGCCGCCAAGCCGGCCGGCGCCGAGCAGGGCACGCCCGACGCGACTGTGCGCCAGGCCCTGGGCGGGATCGCGCCCGACCTGGCCCCGGAGTACATCGGTGCCGCGCCGTTCCCCGGTTTCCGCGAAGTGCTGCTCGGCGGCCAGGTGCTGTACGTGTCCGATGACGGCCGCTACCTGATGCAGTCGCAGCCCTTCGACCTGAAGGAACGCAAGCCGGCGGCCAGCCCCGGCCTGATGGCGTATCGCAGCAAGCTGATCGCCAGCATTCCCGAGCAGGACCGGATCGTGTTCGCGCCGCCGAACACCAAGCACACTGTTACCGTGTTCACCGACATCGAGTGCGGCTACTGTCGACGCATGCACCAGCAGATCGCCGACTACAACAAGCTCGGGATCGCGGTGGAGTACGTGGCGTTCCCGCGCATGGGTCCGGCCAGCAAGGACTTCCGCGACATGGAGTCGGTCTGGTGCGCCAGCGACCGCAAGCGCGCGCTGTCCGACGCCAAGGCCGGCCAGCCGGTGCAGAAGAAGCAGTGCACCAGCCCGGTGGCGATGCAGTTCGACGTCGGCCAGCGGGTCGGCGTGAACGGCACGCCCGCGGTGTTCGCGGCCGACGGCACCCAGCTCGGCGGCTACGTGTCGCCGCAGCAGATGCTCGACTCGCTGGAAGGCCGCGGCGATGCCGCGGAGGCCGGCGGGTCGCGCTGAGCAGGCCCGCATTCCGAAAGGTGCGGACATGAGCGCGACACCAGGACCACTGGAGCGGGGAGTCGCCGTCCGCTCCTGACAGGACCTCCAGAGCAGCGGGGGGCGCTACCTGTGCCGGTGGCGTCGGTTTCGCGGCCTGAAGTCCGCTCCTACACCCGCCGGGCCGCGCTGCTGCCGGTGCAGCAGCGGGCATGACCACGACACCTCGGCTGCCGCAACGCGAGGCCGTTGCCCGCCCTGATAACGGGGCCGCCATTGCGACCGTTACCGCAATGGCGCGATCGTTCCTGCCGGGCCGGCAAGGCTGCCGCGCCAGCGGATGGCCTGCCCATGGCCGGCTCGACCCGCACGGTGCAGCGGCTGCGGCCCAGGCTGGCGCCCTCCGGTACAATGGACGGCCTTTCCCCCGTGCGACTTCCCCGGACATGATCGTCCTCGAGGGCGCGACCGCCCTTTCGCCGTTCCGCAGGCAGCGGCTCCAATCCCGCCTGCAGTCCCTGGTTCCCGGCCTTCGCATCGAAGGCGCCTGGCACGTGTATTTCGTCCAGCCGGCCGGCACCGCGTCCGCGCCGGTCGACCCTGCCGCCCTCCACCGCATCCTCCAGGCCGGCGATGCCGAAGCGCCGCGTGCCGACGGCGCGCTGTCGCGCTACGTGGTGCCGCGACTGGGCACGCGCTCGCCATGGTCGAGCAAGGCCACCGAGCTGTTGCAGGGCGCCGGCCTGCCCGTCGCGCGGGTCGAACGCGGCCTGCGCCTGGACCTGGCCGGCTGGCCGGCCGATGGGGCCGTGCAGCTGGCGCTGGCCCGGCTGCTGCACGATCCGATGACCCAGTCGCTGCTGGATACGCGCGACGCCGCGCAGGCGCTGTTCGCCTCGGCGCCGCGCGGCAGGCTCGAGCGGATCGCCCTGGACGATCTCGAGGCCGCCAACCGGCGCCTGGGCCTGGCCCTGGCCGAAGACGAAGTCGATTACCTGCGCGCGCGCTTCGGCGAACTGGGCCGCGATCCGTCGGATGTGGAGCTGATGATGTTCGCCCAGGCGAACTCCGAGCACTGCCGGCACAAGATCTTCAACGCGAGCTGGACCATCGACGGGCAGGAGCAGGAGCGCTCCCTGTTCCGGATGATCAAGAACACCCACCAGAAGACCCCGCAGCACACGTTGAGCGCCTACAGCGACAACGCCGCGGTGATCGAGGGCCATGTCGCGGCGCGCTACCGCCCGGACCCGAAGACCGGCGAGTACCGCACCGAAGCCGCGGTGCCGTCCGCGTTCCAGATCAAGGTCGAGACCCACAACCATCCGACCGCGATCTCGCCCTTCCCCGGCGCCGCCACCGGCGCAGGCGGCGAGATCCGCGACGAAGGCGCGACCGGTCGCGGTGGCAAGCCCAAGGCCGGCCTGACCGGCTTCTCGGTGTCGCACCTGCGCATCCCGGCGCTGCCGCAGCCGTGGGAAGGCCAGCGCGCGCTCAACCCGCGCATGGCGCCCGCGCTGGAGATCATGCTCGACGGCCCGCTGGGCGGCGCCGCCTTCAATAACGAGTTCGGCCGGCCCAACCTGCTCGGCTATTTCCGCAGTTTCGAGCTGCCGGAAGGCGGTGCGTCCGACGGAAGCCCGCTGACCCGCGCGTACGACAAACCGATCATGCTGGCCGGCGGCCTGGGTGCGATCGACCGGATCCAGGTCGACAAGATCCGCCTGCAGCCGGGCGACGCGGTGATCGTGCTGGGTGGCCCGGCGATGCTGATCGGGCTGGGCGGTGGCGCGGCCAGTTCCGTGGCCTCGGGCGAGAGCGCCGAGGACCTGGATTTCGCCAGCGTGCAGCGCGACAACCCGGAGATGGAGCGCCGCTGCCAGGAGGTCATCGACCGCTGCGTGGCGCTGGGCGCGGACAACCCGATCCACTTCTTCCACGACGTGGGCGCGGGTGGCCTGTCCAACGCGATTCCCGAGCTGCTGCACGATTCGGGCGTGGGCGGGGTGATCGACCTGGGCAAGGTGCCGACCGACGATCCGTCGCTGTCGCCGCTGGAACTGTGGTGCAACGAATCGCAGGAGCGCTACGTGCTCGGCGTGCCGGCCGACCGGCTGGAGGAGTTCGCCGCGATCTGCGCGCGCGAGCGCTGCCCGTTCGCCGCCGTGGGCGTGGCCACCGCCGAAGAACATCTTGTCGTCGCCTACGGCGCCGCCCCGGGGCACACCCCGGCCGACGCGCCGATCGACCTGCCGATGGACGTGCTGTTCGGCAAGCCGCCGAAGATGCATCGCGACAGCGCGCAACCGCCGGCGCCACGCTGGCCGGTGTTGGCCACCGCGGGGCTCGACCTGCACCAGGCCGGCCTGCGCGTCCTCGCCCATCCGACCGTGGCTTCCAAGAGCTTCCTGGTCACGATCGGCGACCGCAGCGTCGGTGGCCTGACCGCGCGCGAACAGATGATCGGCCCCTGGCAGCTGCCGCTGGCCGACTGCGCGATCACCCTGGCCGACTACGACGGCGTCGCCGGCGAGGCGATGTCCCTCGGCGAGCGCACCCCGCTGGCGCTGCTCGACTCGGCCGCTGCCGCGCGCATGGCGGTCGGCGAGGCGGTCACCAATCTCTGCGCCGCGCCGGTGGAAGCGCTGGATACGGTCAAGCTGTCGGCCAACTGGATGGCCGCGTGCGGGCACCCGGGCGAGGACGCCTTGCTGTACGACGCCGTCCGCGCGGTCGGCATGGAACTGTGCCCGGACCTGGATATCTCCATCCCGGTAGGCAAGGACTCGCTGTCGATGCAGGCCCAGTGGCAGGCCGATGGCCAGGCGCACAAGTCGGTGTCGCCGGTCTCGCTGATCATCACCGCGTTCGCGCCGGTGGTCGATGTGCGCGGCCAGCTCACGCCGCTGCTGGCCGACGGCGACGACAGCGAGCTGTGGCTGATCGGCCTGGGCGGCGGCAAGCAGCGCCTGGGCGGTTCGGTGCTGGCCCAGGTGCATGCCGACGGCGCCGCGTTGCCGGCTTTCGGCGGCGAAGGGCCGGACCTGGACGAGCCCGAACGCCTGCGCGCGTTCTTCGAACTGATCCGCGCGGCACGCGAAGCCGGCCTGCTGCTGGCCTACCACGACCGCAGCGACGGTGGCGCCTTCGCCGCGTTGTGCGAAATGGCGTTCGCGTCGCGTCGCGGCCTGGACATCACCCTGGATGCCTGGGGTGACGATCCGTTCCGGACCCTGTTCAACGAGGAGCTCGGCGCGGTTGTGCAGGTGGCCGACGAGGATCGTGCCGCATTCGCCGACCTGGTCGAGCGCCATGCGCTGACCGAATGCACGCAGCGCATCGCGCGCCCGAGCGCGGTGCCGCGCGTACGCGTGCGCCGCGACGGCGAGCTGTTGGCCGAGTGGCGCTGGGAGGAACTGTTCGACGCCTGGTGGTCGGTCACCCACGCGATGCAGAAGTTGCGCGACAACCCGGAAAGCGCCGATGCCGAGCGTGCCGTCGCGCGCGATTTCACGGCGCCGGGACTGAAGCCGAAGCTGACCTTCGATCCGGCCGAGGACGTGGCGGCGCCGTTCATCGCGACCGGGGCGCGCCCGCGCGTGGCCATCCTGCGCGAACAAGGCGTCAACAGCCACATCGAGATGGCGCGCGCGTTCGACCGCGCCGGATTCGTGCCCGTCGACGTGCACATGAGCGATCTGGTCGCAGGGCGCATCGGCCTGGAGGGTTTCGCCGGGCTGGCGGCGTGTGGCGGCTTCAGCTACGGCGACGTGCTCGGTGCCGGTCGCGGCTGGGCCACCTCGGTGCTGGAGCGCGAAGCGATGCGCGATGCGTTCGCCGCGTTCTTCGCCCGTCCCGACACCTTCTCGCTGGGCGTGTGCAACGGCTGCCAGATGATGAGCCAGCTCAAGGACATCATTCCCGGCGCGCAGCACTGGCCGAAGTTCCTGCGCAACCGCAGCGAGCAGTTCGAGGCGCGGACCAGCCTGCTGGAGGTGGTCGAGTCGCCATCGATCCTGCTGCGCGGGATGGCCGGCTCGCGCATTCCGGTGGCGGTGGCGCACGGCGAGGGCCGGGCCGAGTTCGACAGCGCGGTCGACCAGGCCGCGGCCAGGGTCGCATTGCGTTTCGTGGACGGACACGGCCAGGCGGCCATGCAGTACCCGCTCAATCCCAACGGCTCGCCCGACGGCATCACCGGCCTGTCCAGTGAAGACGGCCGCGCGACGATCCTGATGCCGCATCCGGAGCGCGTGGCGCGCAGCGTCAACCTGAGCTGGCACCCGGACGGCTGGGATGACATGTCGCCGTGGATGCGCATGTTCCGCAACGCGCGGGTCTGGGTCGGCTGAAGGCCGGTCCAGGACTCGATGAACCGGCGGCGCCCTCGGGGCGCCGCTTCCTTGGCTGCAGCTGCCCGGCGTCCTGCGGCAGGGCCCGACGGCGCCCTGCTAAAGTCGGTGCGGTCGCCCGATGAGTCCACGTCCACCCGTGAGCCACCTGCCTATCGTGCTGTTGCCGCTCGCTGCCGACGAGGATGCACTGGATGCATGCCTGGCGGCGCTGGAGGCGGCGACACCGGCGGGCACTTCGATCTGGCTTGCCGACGACGCGCAGGCCGGCCCGCGCGGGATCGAAATCGTCGAACGCTGGCTGCTGCGCACGCGCCTGCAGGCCGAGTACACGCGCCGCGCGAGCCCGATCGGGGAGTCGGCGCACCTGCAGGAAATGCTGCAGGCCTGCGGCGATGCCGACGTGGTCGTGCTGGCCTCCGACGCGCAACCGCTGCCGGGCTGGCTGGCGCAACTGGCGGCATGCCTGGCCCGTGATGCGGCGATCGCCACGGCCACGCCGTGGTGCAATGCCGGCGAGACCGCCGGCTGGCCGCGCCTCGGCGAGATTTCACCGCCACCCGTCGATCAGGCGCTGACCGTGCAGGCCTGCGCGGCGATGGCCCCGCGGCATCCGGAGCTGCCGGCCGCGGTCGGGCACGCCGTCGCGCTGCGCGGCAGTGCCCGGCAGCGTGCCGGTGGCCTGGACACCGCCAGCTTTGCCTCCTGGTATGCCGCGCTTACCGATCTCTCGCTGCGCCTGTCCGGCCTGGGCTGGCGCAACGTGCTGTGCGAAACCGCATTCGTGGCACGCGGCGGCGAAGGCGGGCCGGCCGACGGAGACCTGGATGCGCTGGCGGCGCGCTGGCCGGCCTGGCATTCGCGGCTGGCCGGCTTCCTGATGCACGACCCGCTGCGCGAGCAGCGGGAGCGGTTGCAGGCCCTGCACGCGCAGCTGCGCGACACCCCGCAGCACGATCTCTTTGCTGCCGCGTCGGTCGCAGGGGACGCGCCGTGAGCGGCGCGCCGGTCGACGGCGACGGCATTGCCGCGGTGGTGGTCAGCTACCGCAGCGCCTCGACCCTGGACGGCTGCCTGCTGCGCCTGCGTTCGGCCAACGGCGTGGTCCAGATCCGGGTAGTCGACAATGGCTCGGACGACGGCACGCTGGAGATCCTGCAGCGGCATGCCCTGGCCGATTCCCGCCTGCATTTCATCGCCAACCCCGATAACCCCGGCTTTGCCGTCGCCTGCAACCAGGGGGCAGCCGACAGCGACGCGCCCTGGCTGGCCTTCGTCAATCCCGACCTGCAGGTCCGCCCCGACTCGCTGGCGCGCCTGCGCGCGCATGCGCTTGCACTGGGCGATGCGGCCCTGCTCGGCGCCGACCTGCATGGCGAGGACGGCGAGCGCGATGGAGCGGCACGACGGCACGATCCCGATTTCGCCGCGATGCTGCGCACGCCGGCAGCCGCGGCCCGGCTCGACGTGCCCGTCGATCCGGCCTGCGCACTGCAGTCGGTGGAGTCGGTATCGGGCGCGCTGATGCTCATGCAGCGCACGCTGTTCGAGCGAATCGGCGGCTTCGACGAAGGATACCGGCTGCACGCCGAGGACCTGGACCTGTGCCGGCGCGCGCGCGAGGCCGGTGCGGCGGTGGCGGTCGCCAACGACGTCCCGGTGCTGCACGTGCGTGGCGTGTCCAGCCGCTCGCGGCCGGTTTTCGTGGAATGGCACAAGCATCGCGGCCTGTGGCGGTACTTCGGAAAGTTCGAGGCCCCACGCCGAGGCCTGGCCACGCGGCTGGGTGTGTTCGCGGCGATCTGGATGCATTTCCTCGCACGCCTGCCTCGCGCGCTGGTTCCGCGCTGACCCTTTTTCCCCGAGGTGTCCATGCCGATCATTCCGTCATTGCTCGACACCGACCTGTACAAGTTCACGATGATGCAGGCGGTGCTGCACCAGCATCCGGGCGCGCAGGTGGAGTACCTGTTCCGCTGCCGCAGTCCCGGCGTGGACCTGGCGCCGCACCTGGACGCGATCTCGGCGCAGATCGACGCGTTGTGCGCGTTGCGCATGCGCCCCGACGAGCTGGGCTACCTGCGCGGGCTGCGCTTCATCAAGCCCGATTTCGTCGACTTCCTCGGCCTTTTCCAGTTCGACCGCAAGTACGTGCAGTTGCGCCGCTCGGACACCGAACCCGGGGGCATCGAACTGCGTCTGCGTGGCCCGTGGCTGCACACGATCCTGTTCGAGGTCCCGCTGCTGGCGATCGTCAGCGAGGTCTACATGCGGGCCGAACACGGCCCGGCGGATCGCGACGAAGGCCTGCGCCGCCTGCACGCCAAGGCCGTGCGCCTGCGCGATGCGGTCGGGTTCGAGGACTGCACGCTCACCGACTTCGGGACCCGCCGGCGCTGGTCGCATGCCTGGCACGACGAAGTGGTGGTGCAGTTGCGGGAGACGCTCGGCACGCGCTTCGCGGGGACCTCGAACGTGCACTTCGCCATGAAACACGGGCTGGTGCCCCAGGGCACGATGGCCCACGAATGGCTGCAGGCGTTCCAGGCGCTGGGTCCACGCTTGCGCGACTCGCAGGTGGCGGCCTTCGACAGCTGGGCGCGCGAGTACCGCGGCGACCTCGGCATCGCCCTGACCGACGTGATCGGGCTGGAGGCGTTCCTGCGCGACTTCGACCTGTACTTCTGCAAGCTCTTCGACGGCATGCGCCACGATTCGGGCGACCCGTTCGAGTGGGGCGAGCGGATCATCGCCCACCTGCACGCGCACCGGATCGACCCGATGACCCGGACGCTGGTGTTCAGCGACGGCCTGGACATGGAACGGGTCATGGCGCTGTACGCACATTTCCGCGGCCGCTGCCGGATGTCTTTCGGAGTGGGCACCCACCTGACCAACGACCTCGGCCCGAAAGCGCTGCAGATCGTGCTGAAGATGGTGCGCTGCAATGGACAGCCCGTGGCCAAGCTCAGCGACACGCCAGGCAAGACGATGTGCGACGACCCGGGCTACCTGGCCTACCTGCGCCAGGTATTCGCCGTTCCCGCCGCGGAACCCTAGGAAGGCGCGCACTCGCGCCGGCTATGCTGTGGCCGCAACCCGGCGCAAGCCGGGGTTCCACGGAAGAAACAGGAGAACGCGATGGCACGGATACTCGGTATTTCCGGCAGCTTGCGAGCGGGGTCGTTCAACACCGCACTGTTGCGCGCGGCCCGCGAGCTCGCCGTGCCGGGCGTGGAGCTTGAACTGGCGACCCTGCATGGCATCCCGCTCTACGATGGTGACCTGGAGCAGCGCGCAGGATTGCCCGAAGCAGTGGTCGCGTTGAAGGCCAGGGTCCTCGAGTGCGAGGGCCTGCTGCTGGCCACGCCCGAGTACAACAACGGCATACCGGGCGTTTTCAAGAACGCGATCGACTGGCTGTCGCGACCGGCAGCGGACATCCCGTCGATATTCGGCGGGCGCCCCGTTGCCGTGGTGGGCGCGTCGCCCGGTGGCTTCGGCACGATCCTGGCGCAGGATGCCTGGCTGCCGGTATTGCGGACCCTGGGTGCGCGCTTCTGGTCCGGTGGCCGGCTGATGGTTTCGCGGGCCGGCCAGGCCTTCGATGCAGAGGGCCGGCTGTCCGACGATCGGACGCGCCAGCAGCTGGCGCAATTCCTTGCTGCCTACCGTGACTCGATTGATAGGTAACCGGTGGTCATTTTCCCGGTCGCCTAAAAAAGGACAGCGCTGGCCAAAGGCCGGCTTGTAAGCGCCGCAACGCAGAATCCAGGCGCTGGACCGCCGTTATCCGCATCAATGCGCCCAATGGCAGCGTTTGGCATTCCATTTTCGTATGTCTAAGCGCCTTCAGATTCCGTTAAACGTGGGTCGTTACCCAGGCAACGGGATTTGTGCTGCGCTGCACTGTGACAGGCCAGATCAGTGCGTGCTATCTCTTGCGCCACTCGAGAATGTTAGCGCTATCAATCAAGGGCGGGCTGCCCGGATGACACCCGCCGCGACGCGCGGGACGCATCGTGCGTCGTTACGACAAGCTTTGGTATTCGATTTGCCGGCGTCTATTTGCCGGCACGCAGGGACGGACTTCCAAGTCCGGTTGTACGGGTCGTCGACCGCGGCCTGAAATGCCCCAGCGAGGGCAATACATCCACAAATCGAAGCAAGAGGGGAGGGTAGGGAGATGAGCATTTGCAGGTTGCAGTGTCCCGCGCTGTCAGGAGCCACGGCGCATGCCGCGTACGGGGCCCGGGGTGATGTGTCCAACGCCGTCGAGGCAGCGGTCGTCCAATCCAATGCACAGCCGAGGGCAGTCCAATGAATTCCAAGCTGAAGCGCTTCAAGTCGACGGCGATGTTCACCATCGTCGGCGGCGTCATCATCATCAATCCCGCGTTCGCGCAGGATCCGGCGCAGCCGCAGGCCACCAGTGCGCAGGCCAGCGCGCAGGTCGATCCCACCACCCTGGACACCGTCACCGTCACTGGCATGCGCAGCAGCCTTGACCAGGCGATGAACATCAAGCGCGACTCGCACGGCGTAGTCGACGCGATCAGTGCCGAGGACATCGGCAAGTTCCCCGACACCAACCTGGCCGAGTCGCTGCAGCGCATCACCGGCATCTCGATCGAGCGCCGCGACGGCGAAGGTGCGCAGGTCACCGCGCGCGGCTTCGGTCCCGGCTACAACATGGTCACGCTCAACGGCCGCCAGATCCCCGGTGCCGATGGCTTCAGCAGCGGCGGCCTGGAGATCGGCGGCGTCGGTTCGGGCACCCGCGGCTTCAACTTCGCGCAGTTGTCCTCCGATGCGATCAGCGGAGTCACCGTCTACAAGACCGGTCGCGCGAACGTGCCCAGCGGCGGCATCGGCGCCACCATCGACATCCTGACCGATCGTCCGTTCAACCACGCCGGCGGCGAAGTCGTGGCCATCGCCGGAGCCAAGGTGGTGACCGACCAGTCGCAGGTCCTGGGTAGCGACGCCACGCCCGAACTGTCAGGCATCTTCAGCTACGCCAATGCCGACAAGACCTGGGGTATCGGCCTCAACGCCAGCCTTGAAAAGCGCCATGGCGGTTCGGTGCAGGCCAGCGAGAACGGCTGGAACGTGTCGCGCTGGACCGGCACCGACGGCAAGTTGCGCCCGGGCGCCGTCGTGCAGAACGCGCCGGACATCGGCCAGCTCTACAGCATGCCCAACGACCTGCGTTACGCGTTCCAGGATTTCGAGCGCGAGCGCGTCAACGGCCAGGCGGTGCTGCAGTTCGCCCCGTCCGACGCGTTTACCTTCACCCTGGACTACACCTACTCGACCAACGAGATCTCGCAGCTGCGTGGCGAGCAGACGATGTGGCTGCAGAACAGCCTCAGCCATGTCACCTTCGATGGGAATCCCGAGGTCGCTACCCCGATCTACATCCGCGACATCGCCGGCAGCGCCAAGGACTTCGGCTTCGAGCAGCAGCGCGACGAGCAGAAGTACAGCCTCGGTTCGCTGGGCCTCAACGCGCGGTGGGACGTCAACGACCGGTTCAACCTGACCTTCGACGCGCACAACACCAAGGTCGACAGCCGTCCGAACGATCCGATCACCGGAGGCAGCTCCACCGCGTTCAGCCTCGCCGGGCTCGCACCGAACCGCGCGACCAACAACTGGACGCAGGAGTACTGGTTCAACGGCGGCCTGCCGATCATGACGCGCACGCTGTTCCCGAGCACCGCCGATGCGGTGGCCAACACCAATGGCGTGGTCAATCCTGATTTCGCCCCGGAGCAGCTGGGCACGCAGATCCTGCGTATCTGGTCGACGCGCCAGGACACTGAAGTCAAGCAGGGCCGGATCGACGGCGAGCTGATGTTCGACAGTGGGCGCTTCACGTTCGGCATCGATTCTTCCGACGTGTCGATGCGGCGCCTGAACGTGGACGGCCACGGCCACCTGATGACGCTGGGCAACTGGGGCGTGGACGACGTCGGCCAGGCGGGCGGCATGGTCGACCTGCTGAACACGATCAACATCGGCGGCCTGTTCACCGACTTCAACGCCAATGGCTCTCCGAGGCAGGCATGGCGGGGCGATGCCAGCCAGCTGGCCCAGTGGGCGGAGCAGGCATGCGCCAGCGGTACGGCGCCGGCGGCGTGGCCGGACTGCGACAGCATCAGCTCCCGCGTGCGCACGACCTATGACAACGACAACCTGGTCGAGGAGAAGACCAATTCGGTGTACGTCCAGTGGGACCAGGACTTCATGCTCGGCAGCATGCCGGCGCAGGCCGTCATCGGCGTGCGTTACGAGAAGACCGACCTGGAGTCGACCTCGGTCATCCAGGTGCCGAGCGCGATCCGCTGGATGTCCAACAACGACTTCGGCATCGTCCGGTCGGATGAGCTGCAGCCGTTCTCCGAAAGCAACAGCTACAACTACCTGTTGCCGAACCTCGACTTCAGCATCGACCTGACCGACGATGTCAAGGGTCGCATCTCGGCGAGCAAGACCATTGCCCGTCCGCCATATGGCAACCTGTACGCGGGCCCGAACGTGGGCGGCCCCAGCGGTTCGATCCTGTTCGGCGAGCAGTACCGCGCCACCGGTGATGCACAGAACCCGTCGCTGCTGCCGCTGGAGTCGCAGAACTTCGACATTGGCGCCGAGTGGTACTTCGCTCCGGCCAGCTTCATCGGCGTGACCTACTGGCGCAAGAAGGTCGACAACTTCATCGGCAACACGGTGGTCCGCGAGAACCTGTACGGCATCACCGACCCGACCTCCGGGCCGGACGCGCAGGCGGCGCTGGCGTTCCTCAACAGCGGTGCCTGCGCAGCCCAGGTGACCGCGGCGGGCGTCGATCCGGGTGAGGGTTGCGCAGGCAACTACACCACGCTGTTCACCGCGCTGGCGATGCTGCGCAACGCAGGCGCCACCGGTGGCCTGCCTGCGTACAACGGCACCAATGTCCAGCAGATCTCGATGGAGAGCCAGTTCGACATCTTCGGCGAGGCGGACGATCCGCTGTACATGTTCGACGTCAACCGCCCGATCAACCAGCGCTCGGCCACGCTCGACGGCTGGGAAATCGGTGGCCAGTACTTCTTCGGTGACAGTGGCTTCGGCATCCTGGCCAACTACACCATCGTCGATGGCGACGTGGGCATCGATCGTGCGGCCGACCCGGGCACGGACGTGTTCGCGTTGAGCGGCCTGAGCGATACCGCCAATGCCGTGCTGATGTACGAGAACTACGGCTGGTCGGCTCGCCTTGCCTGGAACTGGCGCGACGAGTACCTGCTGGCGGCGAACCAGAACGGCAACAACCGCAACCCGTACTTCGTGGAGGAGTACAAGCAGTTCGACCTGGCCGTGGCGTACAGCTTCAGCGACCACCTCTCGGTGTCGCTGGAGGCGATCAACCTCACCGGCGAGGACGTGCGCTGGAGTGCGAGGTCGCACAACCAGATGGTCCGCCTCGTGGAGCAGGCGCCGCGTTACATGATGGGGGTGCGCTACAGCTTCTGATCCGTTTTCCAGGATCGAAGTCTGTTGCGCAGGATGGGGCCGTCGCTTCGGCGACGGCCCCTTTTTTTGAGGTCGCCGGGCATCCCGCGTCGCGTCTTGCGGGCGAGGCGGCATTGTGGATATGGTCTCCTTCGTGGCTACACCGGAGCGCCATGTAAGCCTGCGCTGGCGCCCGAATCGAAGAACCAACTGGAGCCGAAATGGCCCGATACGAGCTGCTGAACAACATCGCGCACAAGGACCTGCGCATTTCCACCCGTTTTGGCCCGGAGTTCGGCGACAACGTCGGCATGGTCCCGGCATTCCCGACCGAGTACGCGGAGCTGCAGCGCGAGTACCCGATTTTCTTCCGCAAGGAGGCCGACGGCAGTTTCCAGTCGGTGGCGCTGCTGGGATTCGACCATCGCGAGAACCTGTTCCTGCAGGGCAGCGGCTGGAACGCCAGCTACCTGCCTGGCGCCATCTCCCGCGGTCCGTTCCTGATCGGCTTCCAGGAGCAGCAGGTCGACGGCGAGTTGCGCAACATGCCGGTCATCCATGTGGACCTGGATCATCCGCGGGTCGTCACCGGGCAGGGCGAGCCGGTGTTCCTTGCCCAGGGCGGACACAGCCCCTACCTGCAGCACATCGTCGGCGTGCTCAATGGCATCAACGATGGCGTGGAAGCGAGCAAGGGAATGTTCGCCGCACTCGACGCGCTCGGACTCATCCAGCCGCTCGCACTGGACGTCCGCTTCGACGATAACCACGGCGTCAACCTGACGGGCCTGTACGGCATCGATCGCGACCGGCTGGCTGCGCTGGATGCCGAAGAGCTCCACGGGCTGCACCGCGCCGGGTGGCTCGAGGGCGTGTATCTGTTGCTGGCATCCATCCACAACATGCGCCGGCTCATTGCCGAGAAGCAACGCCTCCTGCGCGAGCAGGAGGGCAGCCGGGCGCAGGTCGCCTGACGATGTTCGACCAGGCGGCTCCGATCCGCACGATGGAAGGTTGCAGCGCCGACGCGCTGCCGCTCGCCGAGCTGCTGGAAGGCGGCACCCCCACCGTGCTCAGGGGGCTCGCGCGCGACTGGTCGCTGGTGGCTGCCGGACGCGAGTCGCCGCACGCGGCGATGGAACACCTGCGCGCGCACTACAACGGCCGCCCGGTGCAGTACAACTGGGGCGCGCCGGAAACCGCGGGACGCCCTTTCTATGTCGAAGATCGCACCGCGCTCAACTGCGAAGTACGCCGCGGCGGCCTGGACCAGGTGCTCGACGAGCTGGCCGCATACCTGGACGATCCACGACCGCCGACCTACTACGTGGCTTCGCTGCTGGTCGACTACTGCATGCCCACGCTGCGTGCCGACAACGACCTGGGCTTCGCCGCCCAGGGCGTGCAGGCGCCACCGGCCATCTGGATCGGCAACCGCGTCACCGCCTCGTGCCACTACGATGCGCCGAACAACATCGCCTGCTGCGCGGTGGGCCGTCGTCGCTTCACGCTGTTCCCGCCGGAGCAGATCGCAAACCTCTACCCGGGGCCGCTGGAGCCGACGCCTGGCGGGCAGGCGGTGACCATGGTGGATTTCCGCGATCCGGACCTGGAACGCTATCCGCGTTTCCGCGAGGCACTGGCGACGGCGCAGTCGGCGGTGCTGGAGCCGGGCGATGCGATCTTCATCCCCAGCATGTGGTGGCACCACGTGCAGGGCCTCGATCCGTTCACCGTGCTGGTGAACTACTGGTGGGGCAGCATGCCGGACTGGATTCCGACGCCCATGCATGCGCTCTACCATGCGATGTGGACCATTCGCGACCGGCCCGAACGGGAGAAGCAGGCCTGGCGGGAGGTCTTCGAGTACTACGTGTTCGGGCCGGCGGGGCAGGCCGGCGCGCACCTGCCCGAGGCGGCGCGCAACATCCTGGGCCCGTTCGACGAGATGGCCGCGCGCAGGATGCGCGCGATGCTCATCGGCAAGCTCAATCGCTGAGTGAGCCGGCGGGGGCAAGAATTTTCAGATGCTGCATGCCCGCGGGCATCGGCATCGGCATCGGCATGAATCCACCGCGCATGCGGTGCAACGAAGAAGATGGAAGAGGGAGGGGGTTTTGGAGACCAACCGTATTCGCAAGGTCGTTATCGCTGGTGGTGGCACCGCTGGCTGGGTCGCGGCTTGCGCCCTGACCCACCAGTTCCGCGACCTGCTCGACATCACCCTGGTGGAGTCCGATCAGGTCGGCACCGTAGGCGTGGGCGAGTCGACCATCCCGACCATCCGCACCTTCCACAGGTTGTTGCAGATCGACGAGCGTGAGTTCCTCAGCTCGGTTGCCGGCAGCTTCAAGCTGGCGATCTCGTTCGAGAACTGGATCCGCCCGGGCTCGCGCTACATCCATCCGTTCGGCACCACGGGCGTGAACACCTGGTCGTGCGATTTCCACCAGTTCTGGCTGGAAAGCCGCCGCCGCGGCATGCAGAGCGAACTGGGCGACTACTGCCTGGAGACCGTCGCCGCGCTCCAGGACCGCTTCGCCCTGTTCAATGCCGGCCAGAACAACCAGCAGTGGTCGATGCGCTGGACCAAGGCGGCCACGGCGCTGGAGCGTCGTGACGTGAGCTATGCCTACCACTTTGACGCCGGGCTGTATGCCGCGTTCATGCGCGTCAAGTGCGAAGGCCGCGGGCTCAAGCGCGTCGAGGGCAAGATCGCCCAGGTACGCCAGGACCCGGACAGCGGCTACGTGCAGTCGCTGGTGCTGGAGGATGGGCAGGTCATCGAGGGCGACCTGTTCATCGACTGCACCGGCGCGCGCGCGGTGCTGAGCGAGCAGGCGCTGCACACCGGCTACGAGGACTGGGACCACTGGCTGCCAAGCAACCGCGCGGTGGCGCTGCAGACCGAAGCCGATGGGCCGCCGGTGCCGTACACGCGCGCGATCGCGCACGAGGCCGGCTGGCACTGGAAGATCTCGCTCCAGCACCGGATCGGGTGCGGCATCGTGTTTTCCGATGCGCACATGTCCGACGACGAGGCGACCGCCAAACTGCTCGCCGAGAACCCGTCCAAGCCGCTGCGCGACCCGTGGATCATTCCTTTCCGCACCGGGCGCCGGCGCAAGGCCTGGAACAAGAACGTGATCGCGCTCGGACTGGCGAGCGGCTTCATCGAGCCGCTGGAGTCCACCAGCATCCACCTGACCCTGAGTGCGGTCACCCGCCTGGTGCAGTTCTTCCCTTCAGAGGGCATCAGCCAGGCGGCGGTGGACCGCTTCAACCAGGTCAGCCGCCAGGAGCTCGAGCACGTTCGCGACTTCGTTGTGATGCATTACCACCTCAACCAGCGCGATGAGCCCCTGTGGAAGCAGTGCCGCGAAATGGAACTGCCACCCGGCCTGGCCGAGCGCATCCAGGTGTTCCGCGAGACCGGCTACGCGTGGCAGGGGGAGGACGAACTGTTCCGTCTCGACTCCTGGACCCACTGCATGCTCGGCCAGGGCGTGGTGCCGCGCAGCCACCATCCGCTGACCCGCGCGCTGTCGGACACCGATCTCAAGCGCCTGCTCGAGAGCGTGCGCACGCCGATCGATGCCGCTGTGGCGGCCATGCCCAGCCAGGAGCAGTTCATTGACAGCTACTGCAAGGCGCCGCCCTCGGCCTGGGAACAGATGTACGCACGTGCCCGGCAGCATGAGCGGGTGACCGGCAAGATCGCGGGCGTCGGCGGAGGCCTGACCCAGTGAGGCGCAGATGCTGATCCAGGCGCACCCCGGCCTGCGCCTTCAGGTGCGGCGGATCGGTGCGGAGGGCGCGCCACTGCTGGTGATCGACCAGTTGGTAGCCGATCCCGACCGTCTGGTGAGGAAGGCGGCGCGTGCGCAGTTCGCGCCCCAGGGTGCGATGTTCCCCGGCATCCGCGTGCGCGCTCCGCTGTCGTACGAGGCGTTCCTGGAGCGGATCATCCGGCCCCTGCTCGGCGATGTCTTCGGTCTGCCGCCGCAGGCCCGGCTCGCGTTCCCGATGTGCCACTACTCGCTGGTGACCCAGCCACCGCAGAAGCTGGCATTCCTGCAGCGCATTCCGCACATCGACTCGGCGACCGGGCTCGGCCTGGCGTCGGTGCACTACCTGTTCCGCGGGGAATGGGGCGGGACGGCGTTCTACCGGCACCGCAGCACCGGTTTCGAATACGTGGACGAGGGGCGCGAGCGCACCTACTTCGGCCAGCTGGAGCAGGAGAGCCAGGGACCGGACGCGCCGCAGCCCGGCTACATCGGAGAGGACACCGCGCTGTTCGAGCGCGTCGACAAGGTCGACGGCGTCTACAACCGCCTGGTGATATACCGGCGCAACTCGCTGCACTCGGGGACCATCGACAATGCCAACGTGCCTCCGCCCGACCCGGAGAAAGGCCGCCTGTCGATCAACAGTTTCATCGATGTGATCCCCTGACGGCATGGGCGGCGTCGGCGTGCGCGTCTACGATCGCCCGCAGCGAAGTGGTGCCGTGCCTGCCGGTCGCAGGCCATGTGGCCTTGGGGCGGTTTCATCGTGAACGCGACGTTGCTCTTGCTGGTGCAACTGGTGCTGATCCTGGTCATGGCCCGGTTGTGCGGCGCGTTCCTCGGGCGCTTCGGCCAGCCGCCGGTGATCGGCGAGATGATGGCGGGACTGTTGCTGGGGCCCATCGTGTTCGGTGCGTGGCTGCCTGATCTGCACGCCACGCTGTTCGCCAAGCCGTCGTTGCCGGCGCTCTCCGGCCTGGGAACGGTGGGCGTGGCGCTCTTCATGTTCATCGTCGGCGTGGAGCTGCGTGCGCCAGGTGGCAGCCGCGCACAGGTCCGGGCGGCTGCCACCATCGGCCTGGTGGGCGTGGCGTTGCCGCTGGTGCTTGGCCTGGCGATCGCACCCGTGCTGTACCGCTCCTTCGCCCCCGACGGCGTGGCGTACTGGCCGTTCGCGCTGTTCATCGCCGCGGCCATGTCGGTCACCGCGTTCCCGGTGCTCGCGCGCATCCTCAAGGACCGCAACCTCACCCACAGCACGCCGGGCAGGCTGGCGCTGGGTGCGGCGGTGATCGACGACGGCTGCGTCTGGATTTTCCTGGCGGTGGTGCTGGCGCTGGCCGGGGGCGGGTCGCCGGCAGGCGTGCTGGTGGCGATCGGCGGCGGCCTGGCGCTGGTGGCGATGGTGTTCCTGCTGCTCAAGCCACTCTATGCCCGCCTGTTGCGGACGTCCGGCGATAGCGGCGAGCCCGATGCCTCGATGCTGGTCTGGATCCTGGTCGGCGTGCTGGGATGCGCCGCCTTCGCCGAGTGGATCGGCCTGCATGCCGTCTTCGGTGCCTTCCTGTTCGGCGTAGCGCTGCCGCGCGACGATCGCGTGCTGTCCTTCCTGGCGCGGCGGATCGAGCCGGTCGCGATCGTGTTGCTGATGCCGGTGGTGTTCGCCCTCGCCGGGCAGAACACCACGCTCGAGGCCTTCGCCGGTGCCGGCATCGGTGCATTCGGGCTGATCCTGCTGGCCGCGGTCGCCGGCAAGGTGATCGGCTGCGCAGCCGGTGCGCGCCTGAGCGGCCACGGCTGGCGCGACAGCCTGGCGGTAGGCTCGCTGATGAACGCGCGCGGCCTGATGGAGCTGATCGTCATCAAGATCGGCTTCGACGCCGGGCTGATCGGGCCGGAGCTGTTCACGATGCTGTTCGCGATGACCCTGGCGACCACATTGATGGCCTCGCCGCTGCTGGCGCTGTTCTATCGTCGCCCGGCCGATGCGAAGGCTGGACTGGCGCCGGAGTTGCGCGTCGATTCCTGAGGCGGATGCGGCGGGGCATTCGTGGCCGAAGATGCCGCCTGGCGCTCCTCTGACGGTTCCATCGGTCGCGCTCCGGAGGGCTGCGCCGCGCTGCCTGCTGCATGAGTTGAGCTGCTTTCCCGCTGCGCCTTAAGATGCGTTGAGCTGAGGCCAGGGAGCGGCGATGTCGGAAGCAACGGGATGTGCGAACTGCGGGCGCCTGATCGACGGCCCCGCCCAGAAATTCTGCCCGGCCTGCGGCCAGGCCACGCCGATGCATCGCATCGACTGGCATTCATGGCGCACGAGCTGGAGCACAGCGTGCTGCACATGGATCGCGGCATCCTGTATTCGCTCAAGGAGCTGATGCTGCGGCCCGGTCGCCTGATGCGCGACTACATCGAGGGACGGCGGGCGCGGCAGGCTAAACCCCTGCTCCTGCTGATGGTCATGGCAGCGGCGGTGGTGTTTCTCAGCAAGTACATCCTGGGTGCGGGCGTGATCGATGGATCGTTGCCTCAGGTCGATTTCCAGGCCGCCGGAGCGGGCGGCAAGAACTCATTGGATCCTGCGGCAATGCAGGCCGCGTTCGCTACGGTGGGGGACCTGATGGACCGGAATTTCGCAGCGTTCACCCTGCTGCTGCTGCCGTTCGAGGCGGCGGCGTTCCGGCTGGCATTCGGGCGCGTCGGCAAGTTGAACTATCCGGAATGGCTGGCGATCACCGCGTTCCTGACGGTGCAGGCGTTCGTCTTCTGGATCATCGCCCTTCCGCTGCAACGTTGGTTCCCATACGTGCAGAACCTGGTCATGTGGGTGGCGATGGGTTACGGCGTTTTCTCGCTGGTCCAGTTCTTCAGCGGCTATCCACGCTGGAAATCCGCATTGCGGGCGATGGCAGGTTTCGGCGCTTTCCTGCTTGTCGGCGGTTTGGTCACCGTGGTGCTGGTGGTGGCCCTGCTGGTCAAGTCGATGGCCGGCTGAACTGGCTGCCTTGCCAGCTGCGGGCGCGTTGCAGGTGCGCCTGGCCCCGAAACAGAACGCCCGCCAATCGGCGGGCGTTTGCATTGAGACCGTGCGCTTGAAGCTTACTTCAGCGCCTTGAACCGCAACCGGTGAGGCTGCGCGCCCTCGGCGCCGAGGCGGCGCTTCTTGTCTTCCTCGTACTCGCGGTAGTTGCCCTGGAAGAACTCCACGTGCGAGTCGCCCTCGAAGGCGAGGATGTGCGTGGCGATGCGGTCCAGGAACCAGCGGTCGTGCGAGATGACGAAGGTGTTGCCCGGGAACTCCAGCAGGGCGTCTTCGAGCGCACGCAGCGTCTCGATGTCCAGGTCGTTGGACGGTTCGTCGAGCAGCAGCACGTTGCCGCCCTGCAGCAGGGTCTTGGCCATGTGCAGGCGGCCGCGCTCGCCACCCGACAGCGTGCCGACCAGCTTCTGCTGGTCCTGGCCCTTGAAGTTGAAGCGGCCGATGTAGGCGCGCGACTGGATCTCCACGCCGTTGATGTTGAGGATGTCCAGGCCGCCGGAAATCTCCTGGAACACGTTGTGGTTGCCTTCCAGCGCGCCGCGGCTCTGATCCACGTAGGCCAGATTCACGCTCGGGCCGATCACGATCTGGCCCGAATCGGGCTTCTCCTGGCCGGTGATCATCTTGAACAGGGTCGACTTGCCGGCGCCGTTGGGGCCGATGATGCCGACGATGGCGCCGGGCGGCACGATCATCGAAAGGTCGTCGATCAGCAGGCGGTCGCCGAACTTCTTGGAGACGTTCTTGAACTCGATCACCGAGTTGCCCAGGCGCTCGCCCGGCGGAATGAAGATCTCGTTGGTCTCGTTGCGGCGCTGGTAGTCGACCGACTGCAGCTCCTCGAGGCGGCCCAGGCGTGCCTTGCCCTTGGAGCGGCCGCCCTTGGCGTTCTGCCGCGACCACTCCAGTTCCTTCTGGATGGCCTTCTGGCGTGCCTTCTCCTGGTTGTCTTCCTGCTTGAGGCGGTCGTCCTTCTGGGTCAGCCAGTCGGTGTAGTTGCCCTTCCACGGGATGCCGCGGCCGCGATCCAGCTCGAGGATCCACTCGGCGGCGTTGTCGAGGAAGTAGCGGTCATGGGTGACCGCGACGACCGTGCCGGTGTAGCGGGCCAGGAACTGTTCCAGCCACTCGACCGATTCGGCGTCCAGGTGGTTGGTCGGTTCGTCGAGCAGCAGCATGTCCGGCTTCTGCAGGAGCAGGCGGCACAGCGCCACGCGGCGCTTCTCGCCACCGGACAGCTTGCCCACCACCGCGTCCCACGGCGGCAGGCGCAGCGCGTCGGCGGCGATTTCCAGCTGCTGTTCCAGGGTGCTGGCGTCGCCGCTGGCCAGGATCGCCTCCAGGCGCTCCTGTTCCTTGGCCAGCGCGTCGAAATCGGCGCCGTCCTCGGCATAGGCGGCGTAGACCCGTTCCAGCGCGGCCTGGGCCTGCAGGACTTCGCCCACGCCTTCCTCGACGGCCTCGCGCACGGTGTGGTTGGGGTCCAGCTGCGGCTCCTGCTCCAGGTACCCGACCTTGATCCCGGGCTGCGGGCGCGCCTCGCCCTCGAAGTCCTTGTCCACGCCGGCCATGATCCGCAGCACGGTCGACTTGCCCGAGCCGTTCAGGCCCAGCAGGCCGATCTTGGCGCCGGGGAAGAAGCTCAGCGAGATGTCCTTGATGATCTGCCGCTTGGGCGGGACCACCTTGGACACGCGGTTCATGGTGTAGATGTATTGCGACATGGGACTGTGGACTCCGCGGACGGGCAGCGGCAGCCTGCCGGGAGGCGGGCTGCGCGGGGATAGGACGGGATCGGGCGATTATCCCGGATATGGGGGCGGGGCGCCAAATCGCCAACCAGGGCCCGGCGGGCTTCCCGGGAGCCCCGGCGGCCCGGGAAGGGGCCGAAACGCTACAATCGTCGACCCCGCCATCTCGTTCCTGGAGCCCCGATGTTCCCGCGCGACGCCCGTATCGAAGGTTATGACCCTGAACTGGCCGCGGCCATCGCCGACGAGGCCCGCCGCCAGGAAGACCACGTCGAGCTGATCGCCAGCGAGAACTACGCCAGCCCGCGCGTGCTGGAGGCCCAGGGCAGCGTGCTGACCAACAAGTACGCCGAAGGCTATCCGCGCAAGCGCTATTACGGCGGCTGCGAGTACGTGGACATCGCCGAGCAGCTGGCGATCGACCGGGTCAAGCAGCTGTTCGGCGCCAGCTACGCCAACGTGCAGCCGCACTCCGGTTCGCAGGCCAACCAGGCGGTCTATTTCGCCCTGCTCAACCCGGGCGACACCATCCTGGGCATGTCGCTGGCCCATGGCGGCCACCTGACCCACGGTGCCAAGGTCAATGCTTCGGGCAAGCTGTTCAACGCCGTCCAGTACGGCGTCAACGACCAGGGCCTGATCGATTACGACGAAGTCGAGCGCCTCGCCGTCGAGCACAAGCCGAAGATGGTCGTGGCCGGTTTCTCGGCCTATTCGCAGCAGATCGACTGGGCGCGCTTTCGCGCCATCGCCGACAAGGTCGGTGCCTACCTGTTCGTGGACATGGCCCACGTCGCCGGCCTGGTCGCCGCGGGCGTGTATCCCAATCCGCTGCCGCATGCGCACGTGGTGACCTCGACCACGCACAAGACCCTGCGCGGTCCGCGCGGCGGCATCATCCTGGCGCTCAATGCCGGCGAAGAGATCGAGAAGAAGCTGCAGTCGATCGTGTTCCCGGGCATCCAGGGCGGCCCGCTGATGCACGTGATCGCGGCCAAGGCGGTCGCGTTCAAGGAGGCGCTGGAGCCGGAGTTCACCAGCTACCAGCAGCAGGTGGTGAAGAATGCCCAGGCCATGGCCAATACCCTGATCGCGCGCGGCTACAAGATCGTCTCCGGCGGCACCCAGAACCATCTGATGCTGGTGGACATGATCGGCAAGGACGTGTCCGGCAAGGACGCGGAAGCCGCGCTGGGCAAGGCCCACATCACCGTCAACAAGAACTCGGTGCCCAACGACCCGCGCTCGCCGTTCGTGACCTCGGGCCTGCGCCTGGGCACCCCGGCGGTGACCACCCGCGGCTACGTCGAGCAGGACTGCGTGGACCTGGCCAACTGGATCGCCGACGTGCTCGATGCGCCGACCGACGAGTCGGTGATTTCCACCGTGCGCGAGAAGGTCACCGCGCAGTGCCGCAAGTACCCGGTCTACGGCTGACCGGACCCTCGGGGCCATCGCATGCACTGTCCCTACTGCCAGCACACCGACACCCGCGTGATCGATTCGCGCGTGTCCGAGGACGGCGCGACGATCCGCCGCAGGCGCGAATGCGAGGCCTGCGGCGAACGCTTCAGCACGCTGGAAACGGTGGAGCTGAAGCTGCCGGCGATCATCAAGAGCGATGGCCGCCGCGAGGCGTTCGACGCGCGCAAGCTGCGCGTGGGCTTCGATCGGGCCTTGCAGAAGCGCTCGGTGGCCGAGGAGCAGATCGAGGCGGCGGTGCGCGCGGTGGTGCACGGCGTGCGCATGAGCGGCGAGCGTGAGTTGGCCTCGCGCCGGATCGGCGAATTCGTCATGGACGAGCTGCGCAAGCTGGACCACGTCGGCTACGTGCGCTTCGCCTCGGTCTATCGCAGCTTCGAGGACGTCGCCGATTTCCGCGAGGAGATCGAGAAGCTCGAGCGCGACCTGCCGCCGGGCAGCGGCCAGCTGCCGTTGCTGCAGGGGGGCGAGGTCGTGTCCCTCGACAAGCACGCCGAGAAGCTCGCCGAGCGGCAGAAGAAGCGCTGAGCGCGGCCGTGCGCATCGCCTGGCTTCGCGATCATCCCTGGCACATAGAGGCGCTCGCGGCGGGGCACCTGGAGGCCTTTGGCGCACTGATTCCGGACTGGGACATCGTCCAGGCCATCGCCGAGCTGCGCTCGCACACCCGCGGGTGTGCGATCCCGACCACGCTTATCGCCCTGGACGATGCCGGCACCTGGCTCGGTTCGGTCAGCCTGTTGCAGGAAGACCACGAGCACATCCGCCAGTATTCGCCCTGGCTGGCCACCCTGTACGTGCGGCCAGCCGCGCGCGGGCAGGGCGTTGGCTCGGCGCTGGTCGCGCGCTGCGTCGCCGAGGCCGCCGCATTGCAGGTGGCCGAGCTCTACCTGTACTGCACCACGTCGATGGCCGACTGGTACCGGGCGCTGGGCTGGCATGACCACGACATCGTGGAACTCGGTCCACTGCAGGTCCGGGTGATGGCGATCCGGTGCGCGGCGGTGGCGACGTGACCTTCGATGGTCGCGACCATGCCTTGATGGCCCATGCGCTGCAGCTGGCGCAGAGCGCGCTGTTCACCGCGCGTCCCAACCCGATGGTGGGCTGCGTCATCGCCCGCGGCGGCGAGGTGGTGGGCGAGGGCTGGCACCCGCGCACCGGCGAAGCGCATGCGGAAGTGTTCGCGCTGCGCCAGGCAGGTGCCCGGGCGCGCGGCGCCACCGCCTACGTGACCCTGGAACCCTGCGCCCACTTCGGGCGCACGCCGCCGTGCGCCGACGCGCTGGTCGGGGCCGGCGTGTCGCGCGTGGTGGCGGCCATGCGCGATCCGTTCCCGCGCGTGGACGGCGCCGGCTTCGCCCGCTTGCAGGCCGCCGGGATCGCGGTCGCCGCCGGGCTGATGGAGGCGCAGGCGCGCGAACTGAACCGCGGCTTCCTCTCGCGCATCGAGCGTGGCCGCCCGTGGCTGCGGATCAAGCTGGCCGCCAGCCTGGACGGGCGCACCGCGATGGCCAACGGCGAATCGAAATGGATCACCGGCGAGGCCGCGCGTGCCGACGTGCAGCGCTGGCGCGCGCGCAGCGGGGCGATCCTCACCGGCGCCGACACGGTGCTGGCCGACGATCCGGCGCTCACCGTCAGGCTGGGCGACGATACCCCGTTCGAGCCGCCGATGCGGGTCGTGGTGGACACGCGCCTGCGCAGCCTGGCGTGCGGCAAGGTGCGCGATGGCAGCGCGCCGACCCTGTACCTGCATGGCCCCCAAGCCGCCCCCGCGGCCGGCCTGTCCACTGAGTTCGCGGCGCTGCCGCTGCGCGGCGACCATGTCGACCTCCGGGCCGCGCTAGGCCTGCTTGGCGAACGCGGCATCAACGAGGTCCAGGTGGAAGCCGGCCCGGCCCTGTGTGGAGCCCTGCTGGGCGCCGGCCTGGTCGACGAGCTGCTGCTGTACCAGGCCCCCGTGCTGCTGGGCGACGGGGCCCGGCCGCTGTTTGCCGGCCTGGGAATCGAGACGATGGCGCAGCGCCTGCGTTTCGACCTGGTTGACGAGGCGCGTTTCGGCGAAGACCGCCGCCTGCTGCTGCGACCGTCTGCCTTGTAGGAGCGGGCATGGCCGCGACACGACGCCGCACGCGCAGGCGACGCCCTCGTGGAGCCGACGCCCGGTCGCGGTCATGCCCGCTCCTACAATGCGTGGACACACCGTTCCAGGCGGTCTGTGGCGTAGGCCCAGGGCCATTCAGCGGCCTGCGGTAGAATGCCCGCGCCGGTTCGCCGGTGATCCAACAAGATCGAACGTCTTCAGGGCGGGGTGGAATTCCCCACCGGCGGTAGGCGCCAGTTCCTGTGAAGGGGCCGGCGCGAGCCCGCGAGCGCTCCCGATGCCGGCTTTCCGCCGCGCCGGGAGGTCAGCAGATCCGGTCCGATGCCGGAGCCGACGGTTGTGGCGTGGCCCAGGTCGCGCCCTAGAGTCCGGATGAAAGAAGACGCAGCCGCCCGGCCCGTGCCGGGTGGCCGCTCGTGCCCCGGGACGTTTTTCGCAGCCCTTACGCGGAAGACGCACATGAAGCTCCCCAGATTCGCCCGTTCCGTCGCCCTGCAGGCCCGTTTGCGATCGGCCGCGGGCCACTGTCGCGTGGTTTTTCCGGAGGCGCGCTGATGTTTACCGGGATCATCGAGGGCGTCGGCCACCTGGCCGCCCATGAGCCGCGCGGCGGCGATGTGCGCTTCACTTTCGCCACCGGCACGCTGTCCTTCGACGACGTGCGCCTGGGCGAAAGCATCGCGGTCAACGGCGTGTGCCTGACCGTCATCGCGTTCGACGCCGGATCGTTCCAGGCCGATGCCTCCAACGAAACCCTGGCGCTGACCACGCTCGGCGCATTGCCGGTCGGCGCACGGATCAACCTGGAGCGCGCGATGCGCCCGTCAGACCGCCTCGGCGGCCACCTGGTCAGCGGACATGTCGACGGCATCGGCAGGGTCCTCTCGGTGCACGACGACGCACGCGCGCAGCGCTGGCGCTTCGCCGCGCCGGCGCCGCTGCTGAAGTACATCGCGAAGAAGGGTTCGATCTGCGTCGATGGCGTCAGCCTCACCGTCAACGAGGTCGACGCGGAGGCATTCGAGGTTGCGCTGATCCCGCACACCGTGGCCAACACGCGCTTCGAACAGACCGCGGTCGGCGACCCGGTGAACCTGGAGATCGACCTGGTCGCCCGCTACGTCGAGCGCCTGCTCGGCGCGCGACCGGCTGCCGATGGGGCCGACGCATGAGTTTCGCCCCGGTCCCCGAACTGCTGGAAGAGATCCGCGCCGGCCGCATGGTCGTGATCGTCGACGACGAGGATCGCGAGAACGAGGGCGACCTGATCATGGCCGCCGAGCTGGTCCGTCCGGCCGACATCAACTTCATGGTCACCCACGCGCGCGGCCTGGTCTGCCTGTCGCTGACCCGCGAGCGCTGCGCCCAGCTGGGCCTGGCGCCCATGGTCCAGACCAATACCGCCCAGTTCCAGACCAACTTCACCGTCAGCATCGAGGCGGCGGAGGGCGTGACCACCGGCATCTCCGCCTACGATCGCGCCCACACCATCCGCACCGCGGTGCGCCCGGATGCCAGGCCGTCCGACCTGAGCCAGCCGGGCCACATCTTCCCGCTGACCGCGCAGCCCGGCGGCGTGCTGACCCGCGCCGGCCACACCGAGGCGGCCAGCGACCTGCCGATGCTCGCCGGGCTGGAGCCGGCCGGCGTGCTGGTCGAGGTGATGAACGCCGACGGCAGCATGGCGCGGCGTCCGGAGCTGGAGGTGTTCGCCCGCGAGCACGGGCTGAAGATGGGCTCGATCGCCGACCTGATCGCCCATCGCCTGGCCACCGAGCACACCGTCGAGCGCCTCGACGCGCGCGACGTCGAGACCGAGTTCGGACCGTTCCAGCTGGTGACCTATCGCGATCGCATCGCCCATGAACTGCACTTCGCCCTGGTCCGCGGCACGCCCGACCGGGCCACGCCGACCCTGGTCCGGGTCCAGGTCGAGAACCCGCTCAGCGACCTGCTGCACTGGCGCCGCGACGACTTCGGCGTCGCCGCGACCGATGCTTTGCGCGCGATCGCCGCCGAAGGGCAGGGGGTGATGGTGGTCCTGTCCGAGCCGCGCAACGCCGAGGCCCTGCTGGCGCGGCTGCGCAAGCAGCCCGAGGTGAGGCCGGACGCCAAGGACGTGGGCCAGTGGCGGCGCAATGGCGCCGGCGCGCAGATCCTGGCCGACCTGGGCCTGGGCCGGCTGCGCGTGCTGGGCACGCCGCGCCGGCAGGTGGGCCTGGCGGGTTACGGGCTGGAAGTCGTCGAGTACGTCCAGCCATGATCCGGCGGGTCGGCCGGAGGGCCGGCCGGAGGGCCGCCCGGCCCCGGCTCCGTTAAACTGTCCGACCCCCGAGGACTCCCGCGCCCATGACCCTGTACGAAGGCGACCTGCGCCTGCCGGCCGACGCCCGCTTCGCGATCCTGGCCAGCCGCTGGAACGCGCGCATCACCGACGCCCTGGTCGCCGGCGCCCGTCGCTGCCTGGCCGAGAACGGGGTGCCCGAGGATGCGGTGGACGTGGTCCGCCTGCCGGGCGCCTGGGAACTGCCGGTGGCGGCGCAGCGACTGGCCAGTGGCGGCGGCCACCAGGCGCTGATCGTGCTGGGCTGCGTCGTGCGCGGTGATACCCGCCACTACGAGCATGTCGCCGACCTGTGCGCCGAAGGCCTGATGCGGGTGGCGCTGGATACCGGCGTGCCGGTGCTCAATGGCGTGCTGGCGGTGGAAAAATTCGAGGATGCCGAGGCCCGCGCCGGCGGCAGCCATGGCAACAAGGGCGAGGAGGCGGCATTGGCCGCGCTGGAAATGGTCAACCTGATGGAGCGCCTGCGATGAACCGTCCGTTCCGTCCCCGTACGGGTGTCGACCCGGTATTGCGCGGCCGCGCCCGCCGTCGTGCGCTGCAGGCCCTGTACGCCTGGCAGATCTCCGGGGGCAACGCGCAGCAGGTGATCGCGCAGTTCGCCCACGAGCAGGCGCATGAAGTGGCCGACCTGGAGTACTTCGAGGACCTGGTCCGCGGCGTGCTCGCCGAGCGTGTCGGCCTGGATGCGGCGCTGGCGCCGCACCTGGACCGCGGCATGGAAGAAGTCGATCCTATCGAGCGGGCGGTGCTGCGCCTGGCCGCCTATGAACTGCTGCACCGTCCCGACGTGCCGTACCGGGTCGTGCTGAACGAGGCGATCGAGATCGCCAAGCGCTTCGGCTCCGAGCACGGCCACACCTACGTCAATGGCGTACTCGACCGTGCCAGCGGCGAATGGCGCGCGGTCGAGGTCCAGGCCGGACGCAACGCGCGGACCTGACCCGGCGCGTCGCGACATCGAAAGCGCGGTCGTGGCGCGTGCCAGCGTGGGCGGAACGCCGTAGACGGCGCGAGTCCTGCGCGCCGCCCCGCGCCGCATATCCCCCCAGCGTGGAATCCGGGCAAGATGCCGCCATGGCCGAATTCGACCTGATCGCGATGATCCGAGCCCGCGCCACGATGCGCGGAGGCGTGTTGCTGGGCATCGGCGACGACGCGGCGCTGCTGCACGTGCCCGCCGGCCACGAACTGGTGGTCACCGCCGACACGCTTAATGCCGGCGTGCATTTCCCCGAGGACACCGCTCCGGCCGACATCGGCTGGAAGGCGCTGGCGGCCAACCTGTCCGATCTGGCCTCGATGGGCGCGCGCCCGGCGTGGTGCACTTTGTCGCTTTCGCTGCCGCAAGCCGATGCGGGATGGCTGGAGGGGTTCCTCGACGGTTTCCTGGAATTGGCCGCCATGCACGGCATTGCCCTGGTCGGCGGTGACACCACGCGCGGGCCCTTGTCGATCGCGGTCACCGCGATGGGCCTGGTCGAAACCGGGGCGGCGCTGCGCCGCGACCGTGCCCGCATCGGCGATGACATCTGGGTGACCGGAACGCTGGGTGACGCAGCGGCGGCGCTGGTGCTTGCCGGGCACATGCCGGCGATCGAGGGCGTCGCGCCCCCGGAAGATGCGCGCATCGCCGCCGCGCTGCGCATGCGCCTGGAGCGGCCGACGCCGCGCGTCGAAGCGGGCCGCGCCCTGCTCGGACTGGCCCATGCCTGCGTCGACGTCTCCGATGGCCTGCTGGCCGACCTTGGCCATGTCTGCGAGCGCAGCGGGGTGGGTGCCGACATCGAGCTCGCCGCGCTGCCCGCCTCGACAGCCTTGCGGCAAGCGTTCGGCGACGGTGCCGGTCGCATCGCCCTGCAGGCCGGTGGTGGCGACGACTACGAGCTTTGCTTCACCGCGCCGCCAGTGGTGCGCGAAGCGGTTGCGATGGTTCTGGAACAGGCTGGGGTCGAGTGCAGCCGCATCGGCCGGGTCGTTACCGGCGATGGTGTGCGCGCGCTGGCCGCCGACGGCAGTCGATGGCAAACCCCTCCGGGCGGATACGTGCATTTTGGCTGATGAGAGGGCCTTGGTTGCACGCTGGCGTCGCGCCCGGTTGCATCTCGCGGGCACGGAAGGCGTCTTGTCGTACTGCTTGCCATTGCCGTGTCGGGGCTGCGGTCCTGCCTTTGTAGGAGCGGACTTCAGGCCGCGACACCGACGCCGTCGGAATCACATCGTCGTCGCCTGTGCCGAGGTCGTCGGTGTCGCGGCCTGAAGTCCGCTCCTACAAAAGCGCAACCGCCCTGGCCATGCGATCCACGGCTTCCACCAGCAGCGGACGCGGCATCGCGAAATTCAGGCGCACATGGCCTTCGCCGCCTTCGCCGCACTCACCGCCATCGGTCAACGCCACATGGGCATGGCGACGGAAGAACAGGTGTGGCGCGGTGTCCAGCGGCAGGCTGCGGCAGTCGAGCCAGGCCAGGTAGGTGCCCTGCGACTCCAGATAGCCGACCTGCGGCAGGCGCTCGCGCAGCAGCCGGCCGAGCAGCTCGCGGTTGCCCTGCAGGTAGCTGCGTACTCCGTCCAGCCATGCATCCCCCTCGCGCCAGGCGGCGGTGTGCGCGATCACGCCCAGGGTCGCGGTGCTGTTGCCGGCGAAGTGGCCGATCTCGCGCCAGCGGCGCAGGTCCTCCTCGCGGGTGAATGCGAGCTGCGCGCACTTGAGCCCCGCGAGGTTCCAGGCCTTGGAGGCGGACAGGGCGGTGATCGCCTGTTGCGCCGCCGCGTCCGAAACCGTCGCATACGGCACGTGGTGCTGGCCGTCGTAGAGCAGTGGAGCATGGATTTCGTCGGCGAACACGCGCGCGTCGTGGCGCGCGACGATCGCGGTGATGCGCTGCAATTCTTCGCGCGCGTACACCTTGCCGATCGGATTGTGCGGATTGCACAGCAGCAGCATGCGCGCGCCGGAAGCGAAGGCATCCTCCAGTGCGGATTCATCCAGCGTCCATCCTGCATGGCCGCGTTGCATCGGCACCTGTATGACGGGGTTGCCCAGCAGCTGCATCAACGGAATGAACGGCATGTAGCACGGTACCGGCAGCGCCACGGAGGCGCCGGCCGGCAGGTAGTGCCGCAGCACGATTTCGAGCGCGCCCAGTACGTCGGCGACCGGCCTGATCGCATCGGCGGGGATCGACCAGCCATGGTGGCGCTGCTGCCATTGCGAACAGGCTTCGGCCATCGCGCGCACGGGCGCGGCGGACAGGTAGCCGACCTGGCCCTGGTCGACCGCCGTGTGCAGCGCCTCGCGGATGACCGGGGCGATGCCGAAGTCCATCTCCGCGACGAACGCGCCGATGCAGTCGGGAAACGCGCGCCACTTGAGCCCGCCGCCGGCGCGCAACTGCTCCAGGGTGATGGCATCGAAGGCGGATGTGTCCACGCAGCGCTCCAGGTAGGCCGCGCCATTGTCGCATCGGCGGTGCGCGCTGGTCGCAGCGGCGACAGCAGGTCAGGCGGGCGGCAGCACCTTGCCCGGGTTGAGGATGCCGTCCGGGTCCAGGGCCGCTTTTATCGCGCGCATGGTCGCCAGGGTCGGCGCATCGAAGGCGCGGTCCATCCAGTCGCGCTTGGCGACGCCGATGCCGTGTTCGCCCGACAGCGTGCCGCCCAGCGACAGGACCAACTCGAACAGCCGCGGCAGCGCGGCCTGCGCGCGCCCGGCTTCGGTCGGGTCGTCGGGGTGGTACAGGATGTTGACGTGCAGGTTGCCGTTGCCGGCATGGCCGAAAGCCACGATCGGCAAGGCGAATTCGGCGGACAGCGCTTCCACGCCCGCGACCAGCGCCGGAATGCGCGAGACCGGCACCACCACGTCTTCGTTGATCTTGCCCGGAGCGATCGTGCGCAGCGCCGGCGAAAGCGCGCGACGGGCCGCCCACAGGCGGTCGCGCGCGCTGCCGTCCGCGGCGACGTCCAGCGAGAGCAGGCCGTCGCCCTCGGCGGCATTGGCCAGCGCCTGCAGCGCATAGGGCAGCGTGTCGTCGTCGCCGTCGGCCTCGATCAGCAGCATCGCTCCTGCTTCGGGCACGTCGGTGCCGTTGCGGCGGAGCAGGGCGATCGCGCTGCGATCCATGAATTCGAGCATCGCCGGCACCTGGGGCTGCGCCATCAGCCGGCCCACGGCCGCCGCGGCCGCCGTCGCATCGCGGTAGAACGCGCGCAGTCCGGCCTGCGCGCGCGGTCGTGGCGCCAGCTTCAGCGTCGCTTCGACAATGAGCGCGAGCGTGCCTTCGCTGCCGACCAGCAGGTGGGTGAGGTCGTAGCCGGTCGCGTCCTTGGTCCACGGGCCGCCGCAGTGGATGGTCTCGCCGGTGCCCGTCACCGCGACCACGCCGAGCACGTTGTCGCGGGTGGCGCCGTACTTCACCGCGCGCGGGCCGCCCGCATTGCAGGCGAGGTTGCCGCCGATCGTGCAGCGCTCGTAGCTGGAGGGGTCCGGTGGCCAGAACAGGCCGTGCGGTTGCAGCGCCTGCTGCAGGTCGCCGTTCAGCACGCCCGGCTCGACCACGGCGCAGCGGTCGCCGGCGCGGATTTCCAGGATCCGGTCCATCCGCGCGAACGACAGCACCACGCCGCCCGCGAACGGCACCGCAGCGCCGGTGGTCCCGGTGCCCGCGCCACGCGCCACCAGCGGCACGCGGTGGGCGCGACAGGCGCGCACGATCGCGGCGACCTGGTCGCGGTCGCGCGGAACGGCCACCGCGTCGGGCAGGGCGGACATGCGCGAGTCGTCTTCGCCGTGCGCACGCCGCATCTGTTCGCCCGTCAGCCAGCCGTCGGGACCGAGCAGTGCTGCCAGTTCGGCGTCGAGGGCGGGGGGCAGGGGACGGGTCATTGCGCGATTGTAGGCGGGCAGGCCTTTGTAGGAGCGGACTTCTGGCCGCGAAGCTGCTGCTGGCGGGGCCAGCGATGGCGGGCGATTCCGACGCCCCGGCCTCGCGGTCATGCCCGCTCCTACACATCGTCGAGCCGGAACGCATCCTTCAACCAGCGGATCTCCGGCGTGTCCGGGTCGCCGCTGGCTTCGACCACGTCGAAGCGGCACGGCAGCTGCGCCAGCCGGGCGTGCGAACCCAGGTACAGCTGCGCGGCGCGCACCAGCTTGCGCCGCTTGCCATGGTCGACCGAGGCGAAGCCGCCGCCGAAGGAAGACGCGGCGCGGTAGCGCACTTCCACGAAGACCAGCGTCCCGCCGTCGCGGCCGGGCTCCAGCATCACCAGGTCCAGCTCGCCGCCGCGGTAGCCGACATTGGCCGCCTCCAGGCGCAGGCCGGCGCGCTCGAGTTCGGCGCGCGCGGCCTTTTCGACGCGGGCGCCGCGGGCGCGGCGATCCAGCTCGCGATCAGTGGCCACTGCCTGCCAGCGGAACGGCCACGCCGCCGCTGAAGATCGACCACTGCGGCTGACGGACCACGTTGCCGAAACCATCCAGGCGCAGCGTGCCGGTGGCGCCGGCGAGTTCACCGTCGGTGCGGGTGACCAGGCGTTCCAGGAACGCGGTGATCAGCCATGCGTCGTGGCCGAAGGCGAACAGGCGCGCCGCGCCGCCGCGTGCGGTCGGCAGCATTTCCGCGGCCTGGCTGTGCGATGGCAGTCCGGCCACGCCACGTGCGGCCCAGGCCTCGCCGGGGAACACGATGCCGTCCAGCACCACGTCCTCGCTGGCCTTGCCGGTGCCGGAGACAAGCTGCGAACCCGCCACGCGGGTGCGCGAGGCGAAGCCGGCCATCGCCAGTTGCGGTACCAGTGCGCGCGCCTGCGGTCCGCGCACGGCCAGGAAGACCGAATCGGCACCGGCCGCGGCGGCCTGGGCCAGCTGCGCCGAAACATCGCCGGGTTGTTCGCCCACGCTGACCACGCTGGCGACCTTGCCGCCGCGTTCACCGAGCCGCTCGCGGAACGCATCCACCGCGCGGCGCCCGTTCTCGTCGCTGCCGCCGATCACCAGGACGTTGCGGTGCTCGCGTGCCAGCAGGTAGTCGGCCGCGGCGATACCGTCATCCTCGGGTGCCAGCGAGAAGGCGATGTTGCCCGGCGGCGGCGCGACGTTGCCGCGATTCAGCGCCAGGGTGGAGACGCGCACCTCAGGCTGTGCGAATACCGCGCCCACGTCGTCGCGGCCCAGCGGGCCGATCACGAAATCGTTGCCGTCGGCGACCGCCTTGGCGTAGGCGGCCAGCGCACCGGCCGGGGTGCCCGTGGTGTCATAGAAGGTGATCGGCGGCCGCGCACGGCTCTCGGCGTAATAGCCGGCGAGCAGGCCGTCGCGCACGGGACCGGCGGCGGTGGCGAGCTGGCCGGACAACGGCAGCAGGACCGCGAGCTTGCGCGGCGGGCGGTAGCCATCGGCGGCGGCAGGTGCGCGCTGGGCGAAGTCCCAGTTCTCGCCACGTTCGAACGGGCGCGGCAGCGGCAGGCCGCGGCGCACCAGCGCGCGACCGGCGAAGTTGTAAAGCGGATCGCCGGCCGGCAGGGCCGCGGCGCGCGAGGACAGGGTCGCGTCGTCCAGCTTGGACAGCAGGCGTTCGATCTCCCGGCGATTGCCGTCGCGGGCTTCACCCGCCAACCCGGCATCGGCGCGCGCGCGCGCGGCCGCTGCGCCGAACGTGTCGCCGGTCGCCTCCAGGCCCTTGCCCGATGCCAGGTGCCAACGGGCCTGCAACGGCGCGGGCAGGGTCGCGGGATCGCCGACCAGCGCCGCCTGGACGGCGGCCGGCTGTTGTGCGGCCAAGGCGAGTTCGGCCTGCAGCAGCGACAGCCGCGCGCGGCTGGCACCGCCGACATTGCGTGGGTCCAACTGGGCGACCAGGGTGCGGGCGCGCGCGTCGTCGCCGGCTTCGTGCCAGGCGAACGCGGCGTCGGCCAGCAGCGCGTTGCGCTGGCTGCCCTTGGTCGCATTGGCGAGTGCTTCCAGGCGTTGCGCGGCTTCGCGCGCCTGTCCCTGTTCCAGCTGCACCAGTGCGGCGGCATGCTCGGGTGCCGCGGTCGGCGTGGTGGCGACGCTCGCGCAGCCCGTCGCGAGCAGCAGGACCAGGCCCGGCGCCAGCCAGCGCAGGCGGTGGAGGGGCATCGCGTGGCGCACGTTCTTCGGCATGTCCATCCGTCGGGCCGGGCCTGTCGGGGGAAAGGGCTTAGGATTCTACCTTTCCCTCAGTCCACCGGACCTGCATGCCCGTCGCAACGCTCCACGTCGTCGCCACTCCCATCGGCAACCTCGGTGACCTGTCCCCGCGCGCCCAGCAGGTACTGCGCGAGGTGGACGCGGTCTGTGCCGAGGACACCCGGCGCAGCGGCCAGTTGCTGGCCCATTTCGGCATCGGCACGCCTTTGCTGGCTCTGCACGAGCACAACGAACAGCAGTTGGCCGAGCGGCTGGTGGCGAGGCTGCTGGCGGGCGAATCGCTGGCCCTGGTCAGCGACGCGGGAACCCCGCTGGTCAGCGATCCCGGCTACCGGCTGGTCCGGGCCGCACGTGCGGCGGGAGTGAGGGTGAGCCCGGTGCCCGGGCCGTCGGCGCTGGTGGCCGCACTCAGCGTGGCGGGCCTGCCCAGCGACCGGTTCGCCTTCGAGGGCTTCCTGCCGGCCAAGGCTTCGGCCCGGCGCGAGAGGCTGGCGGAGTTGGCCGGCGAGACACGCACGCTGGTGTTCTATGAGTCTTCGCACCGCATCGACGAATCGCTGGCGGACCTGTGCGCTGCGTTCGGCGACGGGCGTCCGGCGGTGTTGGGCCGCGAGCTGACCAAGCTGTTCGAGACCGTCCTCGACGGCAGCCTGGCCGACCTTCACGCGCGGGTGTTGGCCGATGCCGACCAGCGCAAGGGCGAGTTCGTGCTGGTGGTGCAGGGCGTGGGCGAAGACGCCGACGCGATCCTGGCCGAAGGCCGTCGCGTGCACGCGATCCTGGCCAGGCAGCTGCCGCCCTCGGCGGCCGCCAAGCTCGCTGCCGAGATCACCGGCGCGCCGCGCAAGGCACTGTACGGGGCTGGCTCGGACGATTGAGCCCGGTGGGAGCCCGCGGTGACGATCACGCTCGCCAGCGCGACCGGTACCGCGTCGCTTCGGACGGAGCCGCGGCGAGCCGAGGGCATTGCGGTCGACTCGACGGCACATCCCTGTGCCGACTCGCCGACGTGGCCATCCATGGCCACTGCCGCAATACCCTCGGCCCGCCGCGTCTTCACGCGCTACCAGGTCGTGGCTTCGACCGGCGGCTTCCTCTCGCAGCGCGGCTGCGCTGAACGAGCACTCGATCAGCACCACCCGCCTCCCTCAGTCCGGGCGGATTGGGCCATGCCAGAGTGGCCAAGGCATTGATTCCCGTGCCGGCAGGCGATCAGTTCGTGATAGCCCCCTTGGTAAGGGGCGCCGCGGCAGCGGCAGGGGATGGGGGAATCGGAGCGGGGCCCGAAATTCGCTCAAGCGAATTTTGGGGGATTCATCGGCGAAGCCGTAGAATCCCTCCCCGGCGGAGTCGGCCAGACAGTCGCGTCATCGGAAACGATGCCGAGGAAAGTCCGGGCTCCACAGGGCACGGTGCCAGGTAACGCCTGGGCGGCGCGAGCCGACGGAAAGTGCAACAGAAAGATACCGCCAGCGGTCCTTCGGGATGCGGGCAAGGGTGAAATGGTGCGGTAAGAGCGCACCGCGAGCCTGGTAACAGGCCGGCACGGCAAACCCCACCGGGAGCAAGGCCAAATAGGGACCTCATGACGTTGCCCGCGTCGGGTCCGGGTAGGCTGCTCGAGCGTAACGGTGACGTTGCGCCTAGAGGAATGACTGTCCACGACAGAACCCGGCTTACCGGCCGGCTCCGCCACTTTTCCTGCACCCGCCTCTTCCGGAGCTTCAGCCGGGGGAGGCTCGTGCATGGGTGCGTTCCGATGCAGTCGTGACGCGACGCAGCACCCGTCGTGCGGCTCCTGTTTCGCGCAACTCACATGGCCTTCACAAGTACGGAATCTCAAAATTTGAGACTAAACAGCGACTTGTGGAAAACCCTTGAACTTGTCTGTGAACATCGCTGCAACTCATTGACCGGACAGGTGATTTTTTCCTTCGAATCCTGTTGACAACCCTGTTGGTGACTCCTAAGGTGGACATTCGTGGGGAAACCGGGATTTCTGTGGTTTTCCGTGATTGAATGGCATCCCAAAGCAGGGTCGGGCAGCAGCGAACGTGTTCCAGGGTGAGACCGCCATCACAGTGGACGACAAGGGGCGCGTGGCCATCCCCACGGCCTATCGCGACCTCGTCGCGCGCGACTGCGGCAACCGCCTGGTGATCGCCTACAACCCGTTCGAGGCCGGTTCGCTGTACCTGTACCCGTTCAAGGAATGGGAGCGGGTGCGCGATGCAGTCAACGCGCTGCCCACCACCCGTGCCGCCCACCGCAGCCTGCAGTTGAAGCTGGTCGGCGCCGCGACTCCGGTCGAGCTGGACGGCAATGGCCGGATCAGCATCCCGGCCAGCCATCGCAGCGCGGTGGGCATCGAGAAGAAGGCCGTGCTGCTGGGCATGGGCGACAAGTTCGAACTCTGGAGCGAGCAGGCGCATCACGCGCAGATCCGCCGGACCCTGTCCGACGACGATCTGAGCGAGCACATGCTCGACCTGAAGTTGTGACGGCGGGGGACCGGATGCGCAAAGGCGCGCAGGCCGGCCACCCCGCTGATCCGTCGGCGCCGGCGGCGCACCTGCCGGTGCTGTACGCGCAGGTCATGGACGGGTTGCGTGTGGTCGAGGACGGACGCTACCTGGACGGCACCTTCGGGCGCGGCGGGCATGCGCGTGGAGTGCTGGAACAACTCGGCCCTGGAGGCCGGCTGCTGCTGATGGACAAGGACCCGGAAGCGATCGCGGAAGCCGAAAGGAGTTTCGGCGGCGATGCGCGCGTGTCGATCCGGCGCGGCAGTTTCGCTGCACTCGGCAGCTGGGACCAGGCGCGTGAACTGGATGGCGTGCTGTTCGACCTGGGCGTGTCCTCGCCGCAGCTGGACGTGGCCGCGCGCGGTTTCTCGTTCGGTAAGGACGGCCCGCTGGACATGCGCATGGATCCCGATGCCGGCGAAAGCGCGGCGCAGTGGCTGGCCCGCGCCGAGGAGCGCGAGATCGCCGATGTGCTGTGGAAGTACGGCGAGGAGAAAATGAGCCGGCGCATCGCGCGCACGATCGTGGCCCATCGCGCCCAGCAGCCGCTCGAGCGTACCGCGCAGCTGGCAGAGCTGATCGCCTCGGTCATGCCGCGCGGCAAGGACCGCATCCATCCGGCGACGCGCAGCTTCCAGGCCATCCGCATCCACATCAACCGCGAACTGGCCGACCTGGAAACCGGCCTGGACGCGGCGCTGGCTGCGCTGCGGCCCGGCGGCCGCCTGGCCGTGATCAGCTTCCACTCGCTGGAAGACCGCATCGTCAAGCAGTTCATCGCCCGCCATGCCAAGGCGCCCCCGGCCAATCGCCGCCTGCCGCAGGCGCAGGCGTTCGTGCCGGTGCTGGCCGACGTGGGCGGTGGCGCGATCCGCGCCGCCGACGACGAGCTCTCCGCCAATCCGCGCTCGCGCAGCGCGGTGCTGCGCGTGGCCCAGAAGCTGGAAGGGGAAGCCGCATGAGCCGCGTGCTGCTCGCCATCCTGCTGCTGGCCATCGTCGGCACCGCGATCGCCGTCGTGTACGAGCGCTACCACCACCGCCAGCTGTTCGTGGAGCTGACCGGGTTGGAGCGCGAACGCGACGAACTGAACATCGAGTTCGGCCGCCTGCAGCTGGAGCAGGCGACCTGGGCGCAGGCCAACCGCATCGACCAGGTCGCGCGCGAGCGGCTGGGGATGAAGTTCCCCGAGGCCGAGGACATCGTGGTGGTGCGCCCGTGAACGCCTCCCCCGTGCGCCCCAACCGCAACCGCAGCGCCTTCAACCTGCGCGGCCGCATGCTGCTGGTGGGCGTGGCGCTGGGCGTCTGTTCGTTCGCACTGGTGGGCCGGGCGGCCTACGTGCAGCTGGTCAACGCCGATTTCTACCAGCGCCAAGGCGAGGCCCGCTTCGTCCGCGAGATCCCGATCCCGACCTCCCGCGGGATGGTCACCGACCGCAATGGCGAGCCGGTGGCGGTCTCCACGCCGGTGGAATCGGTCTGGGGCAATCCGCAGGAACTGATGCGCCATCCCGAGCGCCTGCCGGAACTGGCGCGGGCGCTGGGCGTGCCGGCCGACGAATTGACCAGCCGGCTGTCGCAGCGGGCCGACAAGGAGTTCGTCTACCTCAAGCGCCGGATCAATCCCGACCAGGCCAAGGCGATCCTCGCCCTCAACGTGCCCGGCGTCTCCTCGCAGCGCGAATTCCGCCGCTTCTACCCCCAGGGCGAAGCGATGGCGCACGTGCTGGGCTTCACCAATATCGACGACCGCGGCCAGGAAGGGCTCGAGCTGGCGTTCGACGAATGGCTGCGCGGCAAGCCCGGCAGCAAGCGCGTGATCCGCGACCGCCACGGCCGCATCGTCGAGAACATCGACCTGGTCCGCGCCGCCGAGCCTGGCAAGGACCTGACCCTCAGCATCGACCGGCGCATCCAGTTCCTGGCCTACCGCGAACTGCGCAACGCGCTGGTCGCCCACAAGGCCAGCAGCGGATCGGTCGTGGTGCTGGACGTGGCCACCGGCGAAGTGCTGGCGATGGTCAACCTGCCCAGCTACAACCCCAACGCGGTCACCGGCGGTGGCCAGGACACGCACCGCAACCGCGCGGTCACCGACCTGGTCGAGCCCGGCTCGACGATGAAGCCGATCACCGCGGCCGCCGCGCTCAACGCCGGCAAGATCACCGCGGCCAACCGCTACGACACCAATCCCGGCTACATGGCGCTGGGCAAGTACACGATCCGCGACCACCACAACTACGGCGTGCTCGACGTCACCGGCATCATCACCAAGAGCTCGAACCTGGGCGCGGTGAAGCTGGCCGAGCCGCTGCCGAACCAGTACTTCTACGAGTTCATCAAGGGCTTCGGTTACGGAAGCGCGCCGCACAGCGGCTTCCCGGGCGAGGCGATCGGCTCACTGCGCGAGCCGGCGCGCTGGGATGGCCTGACCAAGTCGACCATGGCATACGGCTACGGCCTGTCGGCGACGCCCTTGCAGATCGCCCAGGCCTACGCGGCGATGGGCAACCATGGCCGGCTGATCACCCCAACCTTCGTCAAGGGCCAGATCAACGAGTCGCGGCAGGCGGTCAGGCCCGAAGTCGCGGACCAGGTCCTGAAGATGATGCAGACGGTGACCGAGCCGGGCGGCACCGCGACCCAGGCCGCGATCCTGGGCTACCACGTCGCCGGCAAGACCGGTACCGCGCGCCAGGCCTCCGGCGGCGGCTACGCGCGCCGCTACACCACCACCTTCGCCGGACTGGTGCCCTCGACCAATCCCCGCTTCGCCACCGTGGTGGTGATCAACGATCCGCAGGCCGGCTCCTACTTCGCCGGCCTGGTGTCGGCGCCGGTCTTCCGCAGCGTCATGGAGGACTCCCTGCGGCTGATGGACGTGCCGCCGGACGACATCGACACCTGGCTCGCGGCGCAGGCCAAGGGCGAAGCCAAGCGCCAGGCCTCGTTGCCACGGATGCCCGCGGCGCTCGAGGACGTCTACGAAGAAGACCTGACCATCCCTCCGGCGATGTCCGAAGCCGAAGCCGCTGCCGGCATGGCCGCCGGTGCGGCAGGCGGAGGGCACCGATGATCCGTGCGATGCCGCTCTCCCGCTTGCTGCCCGACGTCGCGCTGCCGCGCGACATCGACGTTTCCGGGCTGGTGATGGACAGCCGCGAGATCCGTCGCGGCGATGCATTCGTCGCGATCGCCGGATTCGGTACGCATGGACTGGCTTTCGTCGCCCAGGCGCAGGAAGCGGGCGCTTCGGCGATCCTGTTCGAGCCGCCCGCGCCCGATGAATATCCCGCGCCGGCCGAGGCGATCGCGGTGCCGGGGCTGCGATCGCGGCTGGGCGCCATGGGCGACCTGTTCCATGGCCATCCCTCGCACGCGATGACGATGGTCGGCGTCACCGGCACCAACGGCAAGACTTCGACCGTGCAGCTGCTGGCCCAGGCCTGGCACCTGCGAGGGATCGACAGCGGCAGCATCGGCACCCTGGGCGCGGGCCGCTACGGCCAGATCCAGCCGACCGGTTTCACCACGCCGCTGGTGCTGCGCATGCATGCACTGCTCGGCGACCTGCGCGACACGGGCGTGCAGGCGGTGGCGATGGAGGTGAGCTCGCATGCGCTCGACCAGGGGCGCGTGGATGGCGTGCACTACGACGTCGCGGTGTTCACCAATCTCACCCGCGACCACCTCGATTACCACGGCGACATGACCAGCTACGGCGCCGCCAAGGCGCGGCTGTTCACGCGCGCCGGTCTCAAGGCCGCGGTGCTGAACCTGGACGATGCCTTCGGCCGCACCCTGCATGGGAGCCTGGCTCCGGAACTGCAGGTGGTGGGCGTCAGTTCGCGCGGCCAGGCCGGCGCGACGCTGCAGGCGCAGGCGCTGCAGTTCGACAACGGCGGCATCGGTTTCGATCTGGTCGTCGCCGGCGAGTCGCATCCGGTGCGCTCGCCCCTGCTGGGTCGATTCAACGTCGACAACCTGCTCGCTGTGGCCGGCGTGCTGCACGCGCTCGGCGACAGTCCGGCGACGATCGCCGCGATCCTGGGCCGGCTGCAGCCGGTGGTCGGGCGGATGAACCGCCTCGGCGGCGATGGCACGCTGCCGCTGGTGGTGGTCGACTACGCGCACACGCCCGATGCGCTGGCCCAGGCCCTGACCAGCCTGCGCGCGCATGCCGCGGCCAGGCTGGTCTGCGTATTCGGTTGCGGCGGGGAGCGCGATCGCGGCAAGCGCCCGCAGATGGCGCAGATCGCCGAGGCCGAGGCCGACGTGGTGATCGTCACCGACGACAATCCGCGCGGCGAGGATGGCGACGCGATCGTCGCCGACATCATCGCCGGCTTCAGCGTATCCGGCGCCGCCCGGGTGGAGCGCGACCGTGCCCGCGCCATCCTCGATGCGATCGGACAGGCCGGTCCGGACGACATCGTGCTGGTGGCCGGGAAGGGCCACGAGCCCTACCAGGAAGTGGCCGGGGTGCGCTTCCCGTTCGACGACACCGATGTCGCGCGTCGCGCGCTGGAGGCGCGGGCATGAACCGGCTGCCGCTCTCGCTGATCGCGCACTGGGCTGGTGGCGAACTGCATGGCGACGACACGGTGATCGAGTCGGTCAGCCATGACACCCGCCAGCTCGGGCCGGGCAGCCTGTACGTGGCCCTGCGCGGCGAGCGCTTCGATGGCCACGACTTCGCGGCCGATGCGGTGATGCGCGGTGCGGCTGCACTGCTGGTCGAGCGGCTGCTGGAGCTGGAGCCGTCATTGCCGCAGGTGCTGGTCGAGGACAGCGAGCGCGCGCTCGCGCGGATCGCAGCGGGCATCCAGCGCGATCGCCGCGCCAGGGTGGTCGCCATCACCGGCAGCAACGGCAAGACCAGCGTCAAGACGCTGGTGCTGGAGATCCTGCAGCGCGCCGGGCATGCCTATGCCAACCCGGGCAACCGCAACAACGAAATCGGGCTGCCGCTGGCGGTGATCGACGCGCCCGAGGATGCCGACTTCGCCATCTACGAGATGGGCGCGGGCAAGCCCGGCGATATCGCCTACCTGACCGCGATCGCCGCGCCGGACGTGGCCCTGGTCAACAACGTCGCCGCCGCGCACCTGGAACGGATGGGCAGCCTGCTGGGCGTGGCCGAGACCAAGGGCGCGATCTACGCGGCCCTGGGCGACGGCGGCGTGGCGGTGGTCAATGCCGACGACGCCTTCGGCACCTGGTTCGAGCAGCAGGTCATCCGCGCCGCCGACAGCGGGCGCCAGGTCCTGCGCTTCGGCCTGGAGGCCAGTGCCGACGTCACCGCGCGCGACGTGGTCGCGACCGGGCAGGGCAGCCGTTTCGTGCTGGTGGCGCCGCAGGGCGAGGTCGACGTCGTCCTCGCGTTGCCGGGCCGGCACAACGTCTGCAACGCGCTGGCCGCCGCCGCCATCGCCCTGGCCTGCGAGGTGCCGCTGGCCGACATCGCCGCCGGGCTCGCCGATGCGCGGCCCGTGCCCGGTCGCCAGGTGGCGCACACGCTGCCGGGCGGCGCGCTCCTCATCGACGACAGCTACAACGCCAACCCCGGTTCGCTCGCCGCCGCCATCGACGCCCTGGCTGCGTCGGGCGACGAGGCCTGGCTGGTGCTCGGCGACATGCGCGAACTGGGTTCGGAGGCCGAGTCGCTGCATGCCGATGCCGGGACGCGGGCCCGCGAGGCCGGCATCGCGCGCTTGTACGCGCTCGGCCCGCTCAGCGCCGCCGCAGCGCGTGCGTTCGGCGACCGCGGTCGTCATTTCAATACGCACGAATCGCTGGCCGCTGCACTGCAGGCCGATCTGGGTGCGCGTGCGCCCGTGTCGCTGGCCGGTACCGCGGGCCATGCCCTGCGCGTGCTGGTGAAGGGTTCGCGCGGCAGCGCGATGGACAGGATCGTGACCGCGCTGCTGGCGCAAGGGGACGCTACGGATGCTGCTTGAACTCGCGCGCTGGCTGCAGGGGCTGGAGAACTTCTTCGGCCTGTTCGGCTACCTGACTTTCCGCGGGATCCTGGCTGCCCTCACGGCACTTTTCCTGTCCTTGTGGCTGGGGCCGGCGGTGATCCGCAGGCTCGGCCAGCTCAAGGGCGGCCAGCCGATCCGCAAGGACGGCCCGCAGTCGCACTTCTCCAAGGCCGGCACGCCGACCATGGGCGGCGCGCTGATCCTGCTTACCGTCCTGCTGTCGGTCCTGCTCTGGGGCGACCTGCGCAACAAGTACGTGTGGACCGTGCTGCTGGTGATGCTGGCCTTCGGCGCGATCGGCTGGTACGACGACTGGATCAAGATCGTCAGGCGCGATCCCAACGGACTGAAGTCGCGCTGGAAGTACCTGCTGCAGTCGATCTTCGGCCTGGCCGCCGGCCTGTACCTGTGGCTGTACGCCGACGTGCCCGCCGCGACCACCTTCTACGTGCCGTTCTTCAAGTCGATCGCGTTGCCGCTCGCCGGTATTGGCTTTGTCGGCATCGCCTACTTCTGGATCGTCGGCTTTTCCAATGCGGTCAACCTGACCGACGGCCTGGACGGGTTGGCGATCATGCCGACCGTGCTGGTCGCCTGCGCGCTGGGCGTGTTCGCCTACGCCTCGGGCAATGCGGTGTTCTCCAGCTACCTGCAGATCCCGCAGGTACCCGGCGCGGGCGAGCTGATCATCATCTGCGCGGCGATCGCCGGCGCGGGGCTGGGCTTCCTCTGGTTCAACACCTATCCGGCGATGGTGTTCATGGGCGACATCGGCGCGCTGGCGCTGGGCGCGGTGCTGGGCACGATCGCGGTGATCGTCCGCCAGGAGCTGGTGCTGGTGATCATGGGCGGCATCTTCGTCATCGAAACACTGTCGGTGATGATCCAGGTGGCCTCGTTCAAGCTCACCGGGAAACGCGTGTTCCGGATGGCGCCCATCCACCATCACTTCGAGCTGAAGGGCTGGCCGGAGCCACGCGTGATCGTCCGCTTCTGGATCATCTCGGTGATCCTGGTGCTGGTCGGCCTGGCCACGTTGAAGGTGCGCTGATGAACGACCTTTCGCGCCAGGCGACCCGGTTGGAGGCCATCGGCGGCCGCTTCGACCCGTGGCTGACAGGTGCCGCGCTCGCGCTGGCGTGCCTGGGCGTGGTGATGGTCGGTTCGGCTTCGGTGGCGATCGGCGAGAACCTGGGCGTGGGCCCGTTCCACTACCTGGTCCGGCACGTGCTGTTCCTGGGCGTGGGCATCGCCCTGGCCGCGGTTGCCATGCGCACCGAGCTGAAGACGGTTGAAAAGTACAACCAGCTGCTGCTGCTGGGCTGCTTCATCCTGCTGCTGATGCCGTGGCTGCCGGGCCTGGGCGTGAGCGTCAACGGCGCGCGCCGCTGGATCAACCTGGGCGTGTCGCGCTTCCAGGTGGTCGAGGCGGTGAAGATCATCTACATCGTGTGGATGGCCAGCTATCTGGTCCGCTTCCGCGACGAAGTCAACGCCACCTGGCCGGCCATGCTCAAGCCGCTGGGCGTGGCGGCCGTGCTGATCGTCATGCTCCTGGCGCAGCCCGACTTCGGTTCGGCGACGCTGCTGCTGGGCATCACCGCAGGCATGCTGGTGCTTGGCGGGGTGAACCTGCCACGCATGTCCGCCCCGGTGGTGATCGCGCTGCCGGCGATGGTCGCGCTGGTGGTGTTCGAGCCGTACCGTATGCGCCGCGTCACCTCGTTCCTGGACCCGTGGGCCGACCAGCTCGGCTCCGGCTACCAGCTCAGCAACGCGCTGATGGCGATCGGCCGTGGCGAATGGTTCGGCGTGGGCCTGGGCGCATCGGTGCAGAAGCTCAACTATCTGCCGGAGGCGCATACCGACTTCATTTTCTCGGTCATCGCCGAGGAGCTGGGCTTTGCCGGCGTGTGCCTGGTGATCGGCCTGTACGCACTGCTGGTCGGCCGCGCCCTGCACCTGGGCCTGAAGTGCGTGGAAATGCGCCGCCACTTCGCAGGCTACATCGCCTTCGGCGTGGCGCTGTGGATCGGCATGCAGAGCTTCGTATCGGTCGGCGTGAACCTGGGCATGCTGCCGACCAAGGGCCTCACCCTGCCGCTGGTTTCCTCCGGTGGTTCGAGCGTGATGATGACCTGCGTGGCCATCGGCCTGCTGCTGCGCGTGTCCTATGAACTCGATCGCGCCGAGCGCCAGCGTGCGCTGCGGCAGGAAGGCGCGCCGGCGACCGGTGTTGCCGATGCCACGGAAGCCGAGCCCGCGGCCGTGCCGGCACGCACGTCGCGCCCGGCGCCGCCGCCGGTCGTGCACGCGCATCCGGCGGCCACCGGGCTGCGTGGCCGCGGGACCTCGCGGGTCGAGCCGACGTTCGGGGGCTTCTCGTGAGCGCGGACATGCATGCGACTCCCGCACAGAAGCCGGTGCGTCCGGTGATGGTCATGGCCGGGGGTACCGGTGGCCACATTTTCCCGGCATTGGCGGTGGCGCAGGTGCTGCGCGATCGCGGCGTGCCCGTGGTCTGGCTGGGCGCGAGTGGCGCGATGGAAACGCGGCTGGTGCCGCAGCACGGGATCGAGATCGACACGCTTCCGGTCGCCGGCGTGCGCGGCAAGGGCAAGCTGGCCCTGATCGCGGCCCCGGCGAAACTGCTGCGCGCCGTCAGCGCCGCGCGCGCGGTGCTGCGCCGGCGGCGTCCCCGCGCGGTGATCGGATTCGGCGGTTTCGCTTCCGGCCCCGGTGGCCTGGCGGCATGGCTGTCCGGCCTGCCGTTGCTGGTGCACGAACAGAACCGCGCGCCGGGCATGACCAACCGCGTGCTGTCGAAGCTGGCTCGGCGCACGCTGAGCGGCTTCCCGGGCAGCTTCGCCCGCGAGGAAGTCGCGGGCAATCCGGTGCGCGCGGCGATCGCCGCGCTGCCGGCGCCGGAGCAGCGCCTGGCCGGCCGCACCGGCCCGCTGCGCCTGCTGGTGCTGGGCGGCAGCCAGGGCGCACGCGCGCTCAATGACGCACTGCCGGCCGCATTGGCTGTGCTGGCCGACATCGCGATCGATGTGCGCCACCAGTGCGGCGAAAAGCTGCGCGCCGAAGCCGAGCGCGCCTACGCCGATGCCGGCGTGCCGGCACGCGTGGAGGCCTTCATCGACGACATGGCCGCGGCCTACGCCTGGGCCGACCTGGTGGTGTGCCGTGCAGGGGCATCCACCCTGGCCGAGCTCTGCGCCGCCGGCGTCGGCAGCGTGCTGGTGCCGTTCGCCGCCGCGGTCGACGACCACCAGACCCGCAACGCCGAATACCTGGTCGAGCACGACGCGGCCGTGTTGCTGAAGCAGGACGCGCAGCTGGCCGCGAACCTGCAGCCCGTGTTGCGTTCGCTTGCCGCCGATCCGTCCCGCCGCCTGGCCATGGCCAGCGCCGCGCGCACGCTGGCGCGGCCTGACGCGGCCGAGCGCATCGCCGACATCATCCTCGAAGAATCCGCTTCGCCCGACGCAACCCCTGGAGTTTCCGCATGATCCGCCGCCTCAACGACACCGACGACCTCGTGCGCGCCTTTCCCCGCGTGCATTTCGTCGGCATTGGCGGCACCGGCATGAGCGGCATCGCGGAAGTGATGCTGACGCTCGGCTACGAGGTCTCCGGCTCCGACAGCGCCGACAACGCCGCCACCCGCCGCCTGGCGCGACTGGGTGCGCGCGTCGTGCGCGGTCATTCCGCCGCCAACGTGCTGGGGACCGATTGCGTGGTGGTATCCAGCGCGATCCGCGACGACAACCCGGAACTGATGGAGGCGCGCAGCCAGCGCATCCCGATCGTGCCGCGCGCGGCGATGCTGGCCGAACTGATGCGTTTCCGCCGCGGTATTGCCGTGGCCGGCACCCACGGCAAGACCACCACCACCAGCCTCACCGCCGCGGTGCTCAGCGAAGGCGGGCTGGATCCGACCTTCGTCATCGGCGGGCAGCTGCTCGCGGCCGGCGCCAACGCCAAGCTCGGCGGCGGCCAGTGGCTGGTGGCCGAGGCCGACGAGAGCGATGGCAGCTTCCTGCGCCTGAACCCGCTGGTCGCGGTGATCACCAACATCGATGCCGACCACCTCGAGAACTACGGCAACGATTTCTCGCGGCTGCAGTCGGCGTTCGCCGAGTTCCTGCAGCGCCTGCCGTTCTACGGGCTGGCGGTGCTGTGCATCGACGACCCGGAAGTGGCCGCGCTCGCCGCGCACACCCCGCGCCACGTGATGACCTACGGCACGGCCGAGAACGCTGACGTGCGCGCCGACGACATCGTCCAGGATGGCCCGCGCATGCGCTTCACCCTGCGCCTGCCCGAAGGCGCGACGGTGCCGGTGACCCTGGCCCTGCCGGGCCGGCACAACGTGCTCAACGCGCTGGCTGCCGCCGCCGTGGCCTGGCAGCTGGGCGTGTCGCCGGCGAACATCGCTTCGGCGCTGGAGAAGTTCGCCGGTATCGGCCGGCGCTTCAACGACCTGGGCGAAGTGGCCACAGCATCGGGCGCGAAGGTGCGCGTGGTCGACGACTACGGCCACCATCCCAAGGAACTGGCAGCGGTGTTCGCCGCCGCGCGCGGTGGCTGGCCGGAGCGTCGCCTGGTCGTGGCCTTCCAGCCGCACCGCTACAGCCGCACCCGCGACCAGTTCGATGCGTTCGCCTCGGTCCTGTCGGAAGCCGACGCGCTGGTCCTGAGCGAGGTCTATCCGGCCGGCGAGGCGCCGATCCCCGGTGCCGATGCGCGTTCCCTGGCCCGGGCGATCCGCGCCCGCGGACGCAGCGAGCCGGTGGTGGTGGGGCAGGTCGCCGACCTGGTCACCGTGCTGCCCGACGTGCTCCAGGACGGCGACCTGTTGCTGATGATGGGCGCGGGCGACATCGGCTACGTGGCCCACCAGATCGCCACCGACGGCTTCGGCAGCGGAGCCCCGGCATGAGCACGAACCTGCTGTCGCCGCCGCGTTTCACCGATCCGACCGTGTTCGGCCGGGTCGCCGTGCTGATGGGCGGCACCAGCTCCGAACGCGAGGTGTCGCTGGATTCGGGCCGCAACGTGCTCGACGCGCTGCGCGCGCACGGCGTGGACGCGCATGCGGTCGATGGCATCCCGGCACTGGCCGAGGCCCTCCTGGCGAGGAAATTCGATCGCGTCTTCAACATCCTGCACGGCCAGCGCGGCGGGGGCGAGGACGGCGTCGTGCAGGGCCTGATGGACGCGCTGGGTGTTCCGTACACCGGTTCGGACGTGCTCGGTTCGGCGCTGGCGATGGACAAGATCCGGACCAAGCAGGTGTGGCTGTCGCTGGGCCTGCCGACGCCGCGCTACGTGCGCATCGCGCGCGGCGCCGACGCTTCCTCCGTGCATGCCGCGGCGCGCTCGCTGGGTCTGCCGGTCATCGTCAAGCCGTCCTCCGAAGGCTCCAGCGTGGGCGTGTCGCGCGTGCTGGACGAAGCTGGCCTGGATGACGCGGTCGAGCTGGCCGCGCGCTATCCGGGCGAACTGCTGATGGAACAGATGGTGGTCGGCGACGAGCTGACCGTCGGCATCCTCGGCGACGTGGCGCTGCCATCGATCCGGATCGTGCCCAAGGGCGAGTGGTACGACTACAACGCCAAGTACATCGCCGAGGACACCCAGTACCTGTGCCCCGGCCTGGCCGGCGAGGACGAACTGCGCCTGGGCGAGCTGGCGCTGGCCGCATTCCGCGCCGCCGGCTGCAGTGGCTGGGGTCGTGTGGACGTGATGCGTTCGCGCACCACCGGTGCGCCCTACCTGCTCGAAGTGAACACCGCGCCGGGCATGACCAGTCATTCGCTGGTGCCCAAGGCCGCGCGCCAGGTCGGCGTCGAATTCGAAGAGCTGTGCTGGCGGATCCTCGAGCAGACCGTGGCCGATACCGAGGGAGGTGCCGCTGCGTGAACGCGCTGCTGCGCATCCTGGCCTGGCTGCTCGCGGTGACGCTGGTCGCGTTGCCGGTGGTGGCTGTGCTCAACGGCTGGGTCGGCGCCGAGCGCTGGCCGTTGTCGCGCCTGCGCGTGACCGGCCAGTTCGAGCGGGTCCAGGCCGAGCAGCTGCGTGCGGCGGTGGCGCCTTACGCCAGTCGCGGCTTCTTCGCCGCCGACCTCGACGCGGCGCAACGCGCGGTGGAGAGGCTGCCCTGGATCGAGCACGCACAGGTGCGCAAGCAATGGCCCGACGTCCTCGAGATCCAGGTCGTCGAGCACGTGCCGTTCGCCTTCTGGGACGACGACAAGCTGCTGTCCGAGCGTGGCCAGCTGTTCCCGCTGCCGCAGGACCTGGCCAGCGAACGCCTGCCGCGGCTGGGCGGACCGCCGGCGCGCAGCGCCGAGGTGGTCGAGCTCTACAACGAAGCGCGAGGCTTGTTCGCGCCGCTGGGTTACGGCGTCGCGCAACTGGGCATGGATGCACGGGGCAGCTGGTCGATGACCCTGGATAACGGCATCGAGGTGGTGGTCGGTCGCGACGATGCGCGCGCACGCCTGCAGCGCTTCGCCCGCGTGCTTCCGCAGTTGCTGGTGCAACAGGCGCGCCCGATCGCGCGTGCCGACCTGCGTTACACCAACGGATTCACCCTGGCCTGGGGTACGCCCGCGGCCTCCGCACCTTCTTCCCCTTCACCGCAGGCGCCGACCGGCACCGCGCGGACGCAATCACAGCAGGCGAGCAGTACATGAACCGCAAAGGCGACAAGTCCCTCATCGTGGGCCTCGATATCGGCACCTCCAAGGTGGTGGCGCTGGTGGGCGAGTATTCGCCGGGCAATCCGATCGAGGTGATCGGGATCGGCTCGCACGAATCGCGCGGCCTCAAGCGCGGCGTGGTGGTGGATATCGAGTCGACCGTGCAGTCGATCCAGCGCGCGGTGGAGGAGGCCGAGCTGATGGCCGGCTGCGAGATCCGCTCGGTGTATGCGTCGATCTCCGGCAACCACGTGCAGTGCAAGAACTCGCCGGGCATCGTCCCGATCCGCGACGGCGAGGTGACCTGGGCCGACCTGGACCGGGTGCTCGATGCGGCCAAGGCGGTGGCCATCCCGGCCGACCAGCGCATCCTGCACGCGATCCCGCGCGAGTACGTGCTCGACGACTCGCAGGAAGGCATCCGCAACCCGGTCGGCATGACCGGCGTGCGCCTGGAGGTGCATGCTCACCTGGTCACCTGCGCGCAGTCGGCGGCGCAGAACATCACCAAGTGCGTGCAGCGCTGCGGCCTGCAGGTCGACGACCTGATCCTGTCTTCGCTGGCCTCGAGCGTCGCGGTGCTGACCGCCGACGAGCGCGAACTGGGCGTGGTCCTTGTGGACATGGGCGCCGGCACCACCGACATCGCGGTGTTCATCCAGGGCGCGATCTGCCACACCGCCTCGCTGCCGATCGCCGGCGACCACGTCACCAACGACATCGCGCACATGCTGCGCACCCCGACGCCGGAAGCCGAGCAGATCAAGGTGCGCTACGCCTGCGCGCTGGCGCAGCTGGCCACCGCCGAGGAGAGCATCCAGGTGCCCAGCGTCGGCGACCGGCCGCCGCGGCGCATGCCGCGCGCTTCGCTGGCGCAGGCAGTGCAGGGTCGTTACGAGGAAATCTTCGAAATGGTCCAGGCCGAGCTGCGCCGCTCCGGTTTCGAGGAGATGGTCCGCGCAGGCATGGTCCTGACCGGCGGCGCCTCGAAGATGGAAGGCGTGGTCGAGCTGGCCGAGGAGATGCTTCAGATGCCCGTGCGCATCGGCATCCCCCAGCACGTGAGCGGGCTGGGCGAGGTGGTGGGCAACCCGGTGCATGCCAGTGGCGTGGGCCTGCTGCTGATGGGCAGCCAGATCGAGCATCCGCGCCGGCCGGCATTGCCCAGCGGCCGCGCCGGCAACTTCTTCAAGAAGATCTTCAAGTGGTACGGCGGCGAGTTCTGAGCCGCGGGCGAGTGCGGGTGCGGACGAGGGTGGTTGGAAGCGGTTGTTGTAGGCGGTTGTTGTAGGCGCCGGCTTGCCGGCGACAGGGTGGCAGAGGTGGCAGCAACAGCGGGCAGGCCCCGCCTGCTGTGGAACGGGTAACGACAACTAACGCCGGAGCACAGAAAGCCGGCACTTAATAACGAGGACAACGGACATGGCACATTTCGAACTGATCGAGAAGATGGCTCCGAACGCGGTGATCAAGGTCATCGGCGTGGGCGGCGGCGGCGGTAATGCCGTGGCGCACATGGTCAACAGCAGCGTCGATGGCGTCGAGTTCATCACCGCCAACACCGACTCGCAGGCGATCAAGAACTGCGGCGCGAAGATGCAGCTCCAGCTCGGCGGCAACGTCACCAAGGGCCTGGGCGCGGGTGCCAATCCGGAAGTCGGCCGCCAGGCCGCGCTGGAGGATCGCGAGCAGATCATCGCCGCGCTCGATGGCGCGGACATGGTGTTCATTACCGCCGGCATGGGCGGCGGCACCGGTACCGGCGCGGCGCCGGTGGTGGCGCAGCTGGCCAAGGAAATGGGCATCCTGACCGTGGCCGTGGTCACCAAGCCGTTCCCGTTCGAGGGCCGCCGGCGCATGCAGGTCGCGCTCAAGGGCATCGAGGAACTTTCGACCCATTGCGACTCGCTGATCACCATCCCGAACGAGAAGCTGATCACCGTGCTCGGCCGCAACGCGACGATGGTGCAGGCGTTCCGCGCCGCCAACGACGTGCTGCAGGGCGCGGTGCAGGGCATCGCCGACCTGATCGTTCGCCCGGGCCTGATCAACGTCGACTTCGCCGACGTGCGCACCGTCATGTCCGAGATGGGCCTGGCGATGATGGGCACCGGCACTGCCCGCGGCGATGACCGCGCGCAGGCTGCGGCCGAGTCGGCGATCCAGAACCCGCTGCTGGACGACGTCAACCTGGCCGGCGCCAACGGCATCCTGGTCAACATCACTGCCGGCCCGGATTTCACCATGGCCGAGTTCGACGAGATCGGCCGCACCGTCGAGGGCTTCGCCTCCGAGGATGCGACCGTGGTCGTGGGCACCGTGCTCGATCCGGAGATGCAGGACGAAGTGCGCGTGACCGTGGTCGCCACCGGCCTCAACCGTGCCGTCGCCCGCCAGCCGGTGCGCGAGCGCGAGTTCGCCGGCGGCCGCGCCGAGTTCGCCGCGCGCGAGCCGATGCGCGCACCGGTCCGCCTGGTCCGCGACGCCACCACCGGCCTGCCGATCGACGATGGCTTCGCCAGCGACCCGGTCGCCAACGCGGTGGGTGGGCTCGGCCTGCGTCGCGGCGGCGCAAGCGGTGCCGCTACCGCATCCGCGCCGGCCCCGGCGGCTGCCGACCTGCCCAACGATTACCTGGATATCCCGGCGTTCCTGCGCCGCCAGGCCGACTGAGCCACTGGCCGGCTGCGATGCCGGCCATGGATGAGCGTTGGAAAAAACCCTGCCGTGGGTGCGCCATCACCCTGGCAGCAGTGGTAACCCGGGAACGCGCCCAAAGCGCGGTTCCGGTGTGTCCGTAGTCCCTTGCTGCCGGGCCGATCAGGCCCGGCAGGTTTTAGCGTCCGTCGGCGGGCGTGATTTTCCCTGCGGCAGCGGGCTTCGCTCCGTGAAACCGGGACGCCACGTCACAGCGATGGCCGCAGGCGGTGCATCGCGTTACCGGCGTCGGGCTTCAGGGCGTCGCGCGGAAACAGTCCGTTAAGATTCAGCTAAACGCGTGATATTCTCAGCGCCTTCACGCGACACCGCAGCACAGTCTCCCCCGTCGCACGGTGACCCCATGACCCGGCAGCGCACCATCAAGAACACGATCCGCGCCACCGGCGTCGGCCTGCACAGCGGCAACAAGGTCTACATGACCCTGCGCCCGGCGGCGGCTGACCACGGCGTCGTGTTCCGCCGCACCGATCTGGAGCCGGTGGTGGAAGTCCCCGCGGCCGCAAGCCTGGTCACCGAGACCACGCTGTGCACCGGACTGACCTGTGGCGAGGCGAAGATCCAGACCGTCGAGCACCTGATGTCGGCCGCGGCCGGCCTGGGCATCGACAACCTGATCGTCGAACTGTCCTCGGCCGAGCTGCCGATCATGGACGGCTCGTCGGGCCCGTTCGTGTTCCTGCTGCAGTCCGCCGGCGTGGCCGAGCAGGACGCGCCCAAGCGCTTCATCCGCATCCTCAAGGACGTGGAAGTGCGCGAGGGCGACAAGGTCGCACGCTTCACGCCGTACGACGGCTACCGGCTGGACTTCACCATCCAGTTCGACCACCCGATGATCCCGGCCAAGCAGTCGCATCACCGGCTGGAGTTCTCCACTGCCGCGTACATCCAGGAAATCTCCCGCGCCCGCACCTTCGGCTTCATGCGCGACCTGGAATACATGCGCGAACTCAACCTCGGCCTGGGCGGCTCGATGGACAACGCCATCGTGCTCGACGAGTTCCGCGTCCTCAACGAGGACGGCCTGCGCTACGCCGACGAGTTCGTGCGCCACAAGATCCTCGATGCGATCGGCGACCTTTACCTGGTCGGCGCTCCTATCCTGGGCGCGTACGAGGGCTACAAGTCCGGGCATGCGCTCAACAACAAGCTCGCCCGCGCCCTGCTGGCCGATGCCAGCGCGTGGGAGCGGGTCACTTTCGAGAACGTCGCTTCGCAGGCGCCCTTGGCCTACGGCACGCCCGCGCTGGCCTGATCGAGCCGCCGCGGCTTACAGCCCGCCCGGCATCCCCCGCTTCACACCATTTTCAGCGGCGGCCTGCCCTTGGGTGGCTGCCTGCGGAAGGCTGTCCGTCTTCCATCCTGTTTGCCGACGGACCACGCCTGCGGGTCGGCGCGGCTGACCTGCTGCCCTCCAAACCTGAACAGGGCCTCCAGTCTTGAAAGCGTTTTCAGGTCTTCATGGACTTTCACGAAGCGTGAACCCGACGCGGGATCCGTATCCGACGTAACGAAACTTTAATGATTCGCTAACGACGTGAGCGAATCGTGACGATAGGATGCCCCGCAGGTTGTCCTCCGACGTCGAAAACTACGTTGCGGGGTCGGTCTCAGACCCCGGGGCAGGAGCTCCGGAATCTTGGGGATCCGATGGATCGGATTCCCGCAGGGATGCCAATGCGTCGCTCAGAGCTTGCCGGGCGGTCGCTGAAACCAGGGGGGTCGTTGCACCGGCCGGGACAGGCGGACGCAACGGACCGGTAGTCGTTTTAACGATGACTGCGGTGGGATTCAGCCCGACGGAGCGGGCCGCATCGAGGAGTTCGGCCTCTGCCAGGCGCACCCGCGCCCGCCAGACCGGGGAATCGGTGACAAAAACGAGTTGCTCGCCGGACACGTTCGCCAACCTGCAATGGGCGGCGAAACCGGGGGGCAGCAGGGGACGCAACTGCTGGTCCAGCGCATCGAGCCAGAGGGCTCGGCGCAAGGTGGCGCCAGTTTCATCCGCCAACGCGGCTTCGGCTGCGGGACGTGGGACGGTCGCCTTGCGGGCGTTTGGCTTCAAATCAGGCATACCTAAAAGCATGAGCTATAAATTCATCGTAAGAAACCCGCGTGACAGCCACGCGAACAGCATGGCCGGACGCCTTCGGGGCCTGGTCTCGCAGCGTCCAGGCGTTGCATTCGCGGCAGTACTGGCTACCGGTGTCCTCCTGGGAACCGGCGCCGGGGTCGCGATCGGGATGGCCGGCGCGCAGAACACGCAGTCGCAGCTGGCCAGCCAGCAGAACGAGCTGGAGCAGGTGCGACGCCAGTCGCAGCAGGAAATCAACGCATTGGCTGCGCGCCTGGGCGAGCTGCAGGCCCAGGCCAATCGCCTCAACGCCCTGGGCGAGCGGCTGACCGAAGCCGGCCAGCTGGAAGACGGCGAATTCGATTTCCACGGCACGCCCGGCCAGGGTGGCGCCGGTGTCGCCCTGGACATGCCGATGTCGGACCTGACCGCCGGCCTGGACGAGGTGCAGCAGCAGTTCGATGCTTCCGGCCGGCAGCTGTCGGTAATGGAGTCGCTGCTGTTTGACCGCCAGCTCGAGAGCAATGCGGTGCCGTCGCGTTCGCCGGTGCGTCGCAGCTACATCACCTCCGGTTTCGGCAAGCGCGCCGATCCGTTCGGCCGTGGTGGCCAGTTCCACAAGGGCATCGATTTCGACGCCAACGTCGGCGATGCGGTCCTGTCGGTGGCCGACGGCGTGGTCAGCTTTGCGGGAAGCCGCAGCGGCTACGGCAACACGATCGAGGTCGACCACGGCAACGGCTATGTCACCCGCTACGCGCACAACTCGCGCCTGAGCGTGAAGGCCGGCGACCTGGTCCGCGCCGGCGAGCAGGTGGCCAAGGCCGGTTCGACCGGTCGTTCCACCGGCGCCCACGTGCATTTCGAGGTGTGGGAGAACGGCAACGTGGTCAATCCGCGCAAGTTCCTCAGCGATGGCCGCGCACCGGTAGCCAAGCGCAGCCGCGGCTGAGCCTCGCCGCAGCGCCCGCATGAGGCCCGTCCCCGGAAGGGGGCGGGCCTTTACGTTTCCGGCCCCCGCCATCCAAGGCCCATGTAGGAGCGGACTTCAGGCCGCGAAGCCGATGCCATTGGCACAGGCGACGCCGCTGCGGTTCCGGCAGTCTCGGTGTCGCGGTCACGCCCGCTCCTACAACGGCATGGCGCGAGGCGGTGGTGGAGCCGGCGAGGGCTCCGGCCTGCCTTGAAAGGGGCCGGTCTGCCTTGAGATCGCCGCCCGGCGTCCCAAGCTACAATGTCATGTTGCCTCGGGCGGTCGCATTGCGCGCCGTCCGCACGGGCCGCCCGCTGGCGGCGGCCCCGGCGTTCATTCCCAACCGGTCCCATCGATGATCAACAAACTGCTTACCCGTGTCTTCGGCAGCCGCAACGAACGGCTCCTGCGCCAGATGGACCGCATCGTTGCCAAGGTCAATGCGCTCGAACCGGAGATGCAGAAACTCTCCGACGATGCCCTGAAGGCCAAGACCCCGGAATTCCAGCAGCGCATCGCCGGTGGCGAGCCGCTCGACAAGATCCTCCCCGAAGCCTTCGCGGTGTGCCGCGAGGCCAGCCAGCGCGTGCTGGGCATGCGCCATTACGACGTGCAGCTGATCGGCGGCATGGTCCTGCACCTGGGCAAGATCGCCGAGATGCGCACCGGCGAGGGCAAGACCCTGGTCGGCACCCTGCCGGTGTACCTCAACGCACTCGAGGGCAAGGGCGTGCACGTGGTCACCGTGAACGACTACCTGGCACGGCGCGATGCGGCCTGGATGGGCAAGCTCTACGACTGGCTGGGCCTGAGCGTGGGCGTGGTCTACCCGGGCATGCCGCACGGCGACAAGAAGGCCGCCTACAACGCCGACATCACCTACGGCACCAACAACGAATTCGGCTTCGACTACCTGCGCGACAACATGGCGCTGTCGCGGGCCGACCGCTTCCAGCGCGGCCTGCACTACGCCATCGTCGACGAGGTCGACTCGATCCTGATCGACGAGGCACGCACCCCGCTGATCATTTCCGGTCCGGCCGACGAGTCGCCGGAGCTGTACATCCGGGTCAACCGGATCGTGCCGCAGCTCAAGAAGCAGGAAACCGAGGACGGCGAAGGCGACTTCTGGGTCGACGAGAAGGGCAAGCAGGTGCACCTGTCCGAGGCGGGCATGGAGCACGCCGAGTCGCTGCTGCGCCGCGCCGGCATCCTGTCCGAGGATGACGGCCTGTACGGGGCCAACAATCTTTCCGTGGTCCACCACCTCAACGCCGCCATGCGTGCGCACGCGATCTACCAGCGCGACGTGGACTACATCGTGCGCGACGGCGAAGTGGTGATCGTCGACGAATTCACCGGCCGCACCCTGGCCGGGCGCCGCTGGTCCGACGGCCTGCACCAGGCAGTCGAGGCGAAGGAGGGCGTGCCGGTCCAGCGCGAGAATCAGACCTTGGCCAGCATCACCTTCCAGAACCTGTTCCGCATGTACAAGAAGCTGTCCGGCATGACCGGCACGGCGGATACCGAGGCCTACGAATTCCAGAGCATCTACGGCCTGGAAGTGATCGTGATCCCGACCCACAAGCCGGTCCAGCGCAAGGACCATCCCGACCAGGTGTTCCTCAACCGCGAAGGCAAGTTCCGCGCGGTGCTGGCCGACATCGAGGACTGCTTCAAGCGAGGCCAGCCGGTACTGGTCGGCACCACCTCGATCGAGACCTCGGAGATGCTTTCCGACTACCTGCGCAAGGCCGGCGTCGTGCACGAAGTGCTCAACGCCAAGCAGCACGAGCGCGAGGCGCAGATCGTCGCCAACGCCGGCCGCCCGGGCGCGGTGACCATCGCCACCAACATGGCCGGCCGCGGCACCGACATCGTGCTGGGCGGCTCGCTGGAAGCCGAGCTGCACGAACTGGGCGAAGAGGTCAGCGCGCTGGACAAGGTCAAGGTCAAGCGCGAGTGGCAGAAGCGCCACGACCAGGTCAAGGAAGCCGGTGGCCTGCACATCGTCGGCACCGAACGCCACGAATCGCGCCGCATCGACAACCAGCTGCGAGGCCGTTCCGGTCGCCAGGGCGATCCGGGCTCGTCCCGCTTCTACCTGTCGCTGGAAGACAACCTGATGCGCATCTTCGCCTCCGACTGGGTGCAGAAGGCGATGCGCATGATGGGCATGAAGGAAGACGACGTCATCGAGGACAAGCTGGTCAGCCGGCAGATCGAGAAGGCGCAGCGCAAGGTCGAGGCGCACAACTTCGACATCCGCAAGAACCTGCTCGACTTCGACGACGTCAACAACGACCAGCGCAAGGTGATCTACGCCCAGCGCGACGAGCTGCTGGACGCCGAGTCGGTGAAGGACAACGTCGAGGGCATCCGCGGCGACGTGATCAACGAGCTGGTCGGCCGCTTCGTGCCGCCCGAGTCGGTGGACGAGCAGTGGGACCTGCCGGGCCTGGAAGCGGCGCTGGTCGGCGAGCTGGGCCTGGACCTGGACCTGCAGGGCCTGGCCAAGCAGACCGAGGAGCTCGACGCGGAGGCGATCGAGCGCCACGTGCAGGGTGCGGTCGAGGCGTTGTTCGTGCAGAAGGAGGCCCAGCTGGGCACCGACACCGCGCGCGCGCTGGAGAAGCACATCATGCTCAACGTGCTCGACCAAGGCTGGAAGGAGCACCTGGCGCGCATGGACTACCTGCGCCAGGGCATCCACCTGCGCGGCTATGCGCAGAAGCAGCCCAAGCAGGAGTACAAGAAAGAAGCCTTCGAGCTGTTCTCGGAGATGCTGGAGAACGTCAAGCGCCAGGTCGTGACGCTGCTGGCGCGCGTGCGCATCCGCAGCGAGGAGGAAGTGGCCGAACTGGAAGCGCAGGAGCGCGCCCAGGTCGAAGCGCAGCTGAAGCAGGCCCAGTTCCAGCACGCCGCCGCCGCCGGCTACGACACCGAGGACGAGGTTGCCGCGATCGAGCGCGAACGCCACGCCAGCGTGATGGGCACCGCGGCCGCCGGCACCGTCGTACGCGAGGCGCCGAAGGTCGGCCGCAACGATCCATGCCCCTGCGGCAGCGGCAAGAAGTACAAGCACTGCCACGGCCAGCTGGCCTGATCCATTGCTCGCTGCGGTAACCAGAAAAGGCGCCGGATCTCCGGCGCCTTTTTTTCTGGAGGATCGACCCGCCGTTGCAGGAGCGGGCACGACCGCGACACCGAGAGCGTCGGAATCGCAACGCGTCGCCCGTGCCAACGCCGTCGGCTTCGCGGCCTGAAGTCCGCTCCTACACAAGCCCCGACCACCCCCGCCGTTGTAGGAGCGGGCACGACCGCGACACCGAGAGCGTCGGAATTGCCTTGGCGTGGCCCAGGCCTGTGGTGCCTTGCTAAGGCCCGGGCTGGTATCGCCCGTGCCAACGCCGTCGGCTTCGCGGCCTGAAGTCCGCTCCTGCACAAGCCCAAGCCCCGACCACCCCCCGCCGTTGTAGGAGCGGGCACGACCGCGACACCGAGGGTGTCGGATAACCGGTGCACCCAACCTCCCGGCACGCCCGTTTCCGCGGCCCGACCTCGTCCTCCAGCGCCCCTGATTCCGGTTCCCCCATCCATCCCGGTAAGCTGGACCCATGGAAGCCCCCCTGCGTTCGATCCATGTCGTGGCCGGCGTCATCACCGACGTGCGCGGCCGCGTGTTGCTGGCCCGCCGCGGCGAGGACAGCGACCTGGCCGGCCTGTGGGAGTTTCCCGGCGGCAAGCGCGAAGCCGGCGAAACCTCCGAAGCCGCGCTGATCCGCGAACTGCACGAGGAACTGGGCATCGACGCCGAAGTCGGCGAGACCCTGATCGAAGTCCCGCAGGAATATCCCGGCAAGCGCCTGCGCCTGGAAGTGCGTGCCATCCGAAGCTGGAAGGGCACCCCGCGTGGACGCGAAGGCCAGGCCCTGACCTGGGTCGCACCCGATCGCCTGTCCCGCTACTCGATGCCGTCGGCCGACGTGCCGGTGGTCGGCGCATTGCGCCAGACCGACCGTTACCTGGTCACGCCCGAACCCGGAGCGGACCTGGAGGCGTGGCGCCAGTCACTGCGGCGGGCGCTGGAAGCGGGCATCGAGCGCGTGCAGTTGCGGGCGCGCAGCCTGCCGGCCGAGGCCTACGCCGCGCTTGCCCGTGATGTCGCCGACGAGTGCCGCCGGACCGGGGTCGAACTCCTGCTCAACCGCGACATCGTGCTGGCGACCGAACTGGGCGTCGGCGTACAGCTGGGCAGCGAGCAGCTGGGCGGGCTGCAGGAGCGTCCGCTGCCGGAAGGGCAAACGGTCGGCGCCTCGTGCCATGACCTGGATGACCTGCGCCAGGCGCAGAACCTGGGTTGCGATTTCGCCGTGCTCGGCCCGGTCCGCGAAACCGCCACCCATCCCGGCGCGCCGACCCTGGGCTGGGAAGGATTCGTCGCGCTGCGCGAGCAGGTCGCGCTGCCGATCTACGCCATCGGCGGCCTCACGGTGGCCGACCTGCAGACCGCGCGCAGCCACGGCGCGCAAGGTATTGCCGCGATCCGGAGCCTCTGGCCGTAGCGCCACGATAGAGGCGCAATTGCTCCTGTAGGAGCGGACTTCAGTCCGCGAAGGCGACGCCTTCGGCACGGGCGACGCCCTCGAACCTCTCATGGTCTCGGTGTCGCGGTCATGCCCGCTCCTACAACGGCACGATGCGTAGGGGGCTTGTGTAGGAGCGGACTTCAGTCCGCGAAGCCGACGCCTTCGGCCCGGGCGACGCCCTTGTGGGTCCAGCGGCCTCGGTGTCGCGGTCGTGCCCGCTCCTACAACGGCATGATGCGTAGGGGGCTTGTGTAGGAGCGGCCTTCAGTCCGCGAAGCCGACGCCTTCGGCCCGGGCGACGCCCTTGTGGGTCCAGCGGCCTCGGTGTCGCGGTCATGCCCGCTCCTACAACGGCACGATGCGTAGGGGGCTTGTGTAGGAGCGGACTTCAGTCCGCGAAGCCGACGCCTTCGGCACGGGCGACGCCCTCGACCTCCCATGGCCTCGGTGTCGCGGTCATGCCCGCTCCTACAACGGCACGATGCGTAGGGGGCTTGTGTAGGAGCGGACTTCAGTCCGCGAAGCCGACGCCTTCGGCACGGGCGACGCCCTCGACCTCCCATGGCCTCGGTGTCGCGGTCATGCCCGCTCCTACAACGGCACGATGCGTAGGGGGCTTGTGTAGGAGCGGACTTCAGTCCGCGAAGCCGACGCCTTCGGCACGGGCGACGCCCTCGACCTCCCATGGCCTCGGTGTCGCGGTCATGCCCGCTCCTACAGCAGCGGGGCCTGGGCTTTTGTAGGAGCGGACTTCAGTCCGCGAAGGCGACGCCTTCGGCACGGGCGACGCCCTGTGGGTCCAGCGGCCTCGGTGTCGCGGTCATGCCCGCTCCTACAACGATATCGGCCTGCTTGCGCACCGATTGGTGTGCGCCCTAGGACGAAGCGGCGGCCAGCGCGCGGTAGCGCGCATCCAGCGCGGAGACGGGCGCGTCCAGGTGTTCCGGGTGGCCGTCGTTGACCAGCACATCATCGGCGATCGCCAAACGTGCTTCGCGCGTGGCCTGCACGCCGATCATGCGCATGGCCAACGCTTCGTCCACGCCATCGCGACGCATCAGTCGCGCGTGCTGCAGTTCCACCGGCGCATCGACCACGAGGATGCGGTCCAGCCAGGGGTATGCGGCGCGCCCGCCGGCTTCGGCCAGCAACGGGACCGCGGCAATCGCATACGGCCCGGCGGCGGCCCGGCATTCACGGGCGAGCGTCGCGCGGATCAGTGGATGGGTGATGGCCTCGAGCGTGGCCCGCGCCTGCGGGTCGGCGAAGATGCGTTCGCGCAACCGGCGCCGATCCAGCGAGCCGTCGTCCTGCAGCATCTCGCTGCCCAGCCGCGCCGCGATCTCCGCCAGCGCCGGCTGCCCGGGCTCCACCACTGCCCGGGCGATCACGTCGGCATCGGCGACGTGCACGCCCAGGGCTTCGAAGCGCCGGGTGACCTCGCTCTTGCCCGAGGCCACTCCCCCGGTCAGGCCGATGATGAAATCGCTCATGCGGCCATTGTAGGCGGGCGTGTCCGCGACATGAGCGCGGGGCAGTGCCCGCCGCTGTCGGAACCTGTCGGGCGTCGTGCGCCCCGACGGTGCCACCCGTGCCGGGAAGCCGCCCCTGCCGACGGCGCCGGCTTCGCGGACTGAAGTCCGCTCCTACAAAAGCCCGGGCCCCGCTGTTGCAGGAGCGGGCACGACCGCGACACCGAGGCCATGGGAGGTCGAGGGCGTCGCCCGGGCCGACGGCGTCGGCTTCGCGGCCTGAAGTCCGCTCCTACAAGAGCCCAGGCCGCGCTGTTGTAGGAGCGGGCACGACCGCGACACCGAGGCGGCCGGAATCGCGAGGGCATCGCCCGTGCCGGGTGGGGTTCGGAGCCACGAGGGCATCGCCCGTGCCGAGGCCGTCGGCTTCGCGGCCTGAAGTCCGCTCCTACAAGAGCCCGGTCAGCGCAGCCCGGCGAAGCGCATGTACGCGCCCACCATCTGCTCGCCCCAGAAGAACACGATCCAGCCGGCGATCGCCAGGTAGGGCCCGAACGGAATCGGCGTAGCGCGGTCGCGGCCCTTGTAGGCCAGCCACACCGAACCGATCACGGCACCGACCACCGACGACAGCAGGATGATCGGCAGGATTCCCTTCAGGCCGACCCAAGCACCCAGCGCGGCCAGCAGCTTGAAGTCGCCATGGCCCATGCCTTCCTTGCCGGTGATCTGCTTGAACAGCCACCACACGCTCCACAGCGACACGTAGCCGGCGATGGCGCCCAGCAGTGCCGGCTTGGCCGGGATGAACAGGTTGTCCAGGCTGGCGATCAGTCCCAGCCACATCAGCGGCAGGGTCAGGTTGTCGGGCAGCAGCCGCGTGCGTAAATCGATGCCCGACAGCGCGATCAGGTACCAGGTCAGCACCATCGCGCCGAAGCCCTGCCAGCCGAAGCCGAAGCGCCAGGCGCAGAACACCGTCAGCACGCCGGTCAGCAGTTCCACCAGCGGGTACTGGGCCGAAATGCGCTGGCCGCTGTAGCGCGAGCGTCCGCGCAGCGCCAGCCAGCTGAAGACCGGGATGTTCTCCCACCACTTCAGCTTGTCGCCGGTGGCCGGGTCGTGCGAAGGCTCCACCACGATCCCCGGCGGCGGCGGGTCGTACAGCTCCGGCAGCTCCAGGATCTCGCGCGCGTCGCGCTTCCACTCCCATTCCAGCCGCCTGGGCAGGCGCAGGATGACCACGTTGAGGAAGCTGCCGACGGCCAGGCCGACGGCGGCCGCGAGCGGGTAGCCCAGGAGGGGCTGGGTGTCGAGGAACGCCATGCTTTGCTTGTTCTTGTTCTTAGATCGCCGCGCCGAGCTTGAAGATGGGCAGGTACATGCCGATCACCATGCCGCCGATCAGCACGCCCAGCACCACCATGATCATCGGTTCGATCAGGCTGGCCAGCGCATCGACCGAGTTGTTCACTTCCTGCTCGTAGTACTCGGCGACCTTGAACAGCATGGTGTCCAGAGCGCCGGCCTCTTCGCCGATGGCGGTCATCTGGATGACCATGTGCGGGAACAGATGGGTCTGCTTCATCGCCAGGTTGACCGGGTAGCCCACCGCCACGTCATCGCGGATGCGGTACACCGCCTTCTCGTAGACGCTGTTGCCGGTGGCGCCAGCCACTGATTCCAAGGCCTCGACCAAGGGCACACCGGCCTTGAAGGTCACCGCGGTGGTTCGGGCGAAGCGGGCGATGGCGCTGTTGTGAATGATCTGGCCGAGTACCGGCACTTTCAGGATCACCTTGTCCAGGAAGTGCTGGAAGGGAGGCGAGCGCTTGTAGAAGAAGAAGAAGCCGAAGAAAGCACCGACGAAGATGAGCAGGATCAACCACCAGTACGACACCATGAAGTTGGATGCTCCAACGATCAACATGGTGAAGGCGGGCAGGTCGGCGCCAAAGTCACGGAATACTTGCTCGAACTGCGGCACTACGAAAACCAGCAGGATTGCACTGACGATAATCGCAACCGCAATGGTCATTGCCGGGTAGAACAAAGCCTTTTTGATCTTGCCCTTCAGTGCCTCGATGTTTTCCTTGTAGCTGGCGATGGTGTCCAGCACCGTCTCCAGCACACCGGCGCCTTCGCCGGCGCGGACGAGGTTGCGGAACAGCTCGTCGAACTGGACCGGATGCTTGGCGATCGCCTCGTACATCGAGGAGCCGCCCTCGATGTCGGTGCGGACTTGGTCGATCATGCCCTTCATCCGCGGATTCTTGTGTCCGCCGCCGATGATTTCCAGTGCGGACACGATCGGCACGCCGGACTTCATCATTGTGGCCATCTGCCGGCTGAAGAAGGCGATGTCCTTCGGCGTGATGGGCTTGCCGGCCGAACCGAACAGCGGCTTGGGCTTGGGCTTGACCACGCTCGGGGTGATGCCCTGGCGGCGCAGTTCGGCCTTGAGCAGGTTGGCGTTCTTGGCCGGCTGCTCGCCCTTCATCTTCATGCCGCGCTTGTCGGTGCCCTCCCAGACAAAGGGCACCAGCACGCTGGTGGCACGGTCGACAGGCACGGTCTTCTTCACGGCGCTACGGGTCGCGGACATCGTCTGGTCTCCCCGCCGGCATTCCCCACGCCGGCATCTCGCCGCATGGTAGCCGCTAAACCGCCGCCTGACACGCCACCCCCATCACGCTTTGTCCCGCCGGTCTCCCCACTGTTGTGCCATGCCCCTCGCTGCCGGCCATGCCTTGGCCTTTGTAGGAGCCCGGCTTGCCGGCGACCCGGGCACCGGCAAGCCGGGGTATGCCGGCACCGACCGGCATGGCCAGCCCTCAGAGGCGCTCCTGCTGGCCGATATCCAGCGCGCAACCCTGCGCCACCCGTCCTCGGCGCGCCGAATGACGCAGAACGTCACTTTCTGACCTAACAGGTCAAATCTACCCCTGTGCCCCCCGTCACGGCTCAAACGTGCCCGATGACCGGTCGCCAGCGGCGAATGGTTGGTAGACTGAACAGGCTCGATGGGGAGTCCGTACTTGGCATGACACCTGCGTGCATATCCCGCACGTGGCTACCCGCCGCGCATTGCCCGCGTTCCGGAAAGGACACGGGTCCGAAAGGCAAAAGTGTCCTAACCACCAACCGCTTTAGGGGATATGTCTCATGAAGAAGAACATGCAGGGTTTTACCCTCATTGAACTGATGATCGTCGTGGCGATTGTCGCGATTCTGGCTGCCATCGCGCTGCCGGCTTATCAAGACTACGTGGTTCGTTCGCGTGTTTCCGAAGCTATGACTGCGGCTTCGGCAGCCAAGATCTTGGTCGCGGAAAATGCTGCCAATGGCAAGCCGCTGGCGCAGGGCTTCTCGGCCCCCGCGGCGACTAAGAACCTGACCTCGCTGGAAATTGGCGATACGGGCATCATCACTGCGACTACGACTGGTGCTGCCGGCGGCGGCACGATCATTTTTGCGCCCGCCCCGGCTCTGGTTGCCGGAACTCCGCCGGCTGACCGCATCGACTGGAGCTGCACCGGCGGTACGCTCGTGCAGAAGTATCGCCCGGCTGAGTGCCGTTCGTAATTTGCTGTAGGACTTTGATTTGAAAGAGACAGCCTCGCTTCGGCGGGGCTGTTTTTTTTTGGCACGGAAGATGCGTGCTTTCGATATTAACAGCTGAGCCTTGGGGAAGGACATGCGGCGAGTACGGGGATTTACGCTGATTGAGTTGATGATCGTAGTGGCGATCGTTGCCATCTTGGCGGCCTTAGCGTTCCCCGCCTATCAGGACTACGTGGTGCGAAGTCGTGTCACCGAGGGCTTGAGCCTTCTGGCAGATGCCAAGGCCACGGTCATCGAGAATGCTTCGTCGGGCAAACCATTCGCCCAAGGATTCACCTTCCCCACAGCCACCAAGAGTGTCGGCAATATCTCGATCGCTGGCGCCGATGGCAGCATCACACTGACGATGAAGGCCAATGCGGGTGGCGGCACGATCATATTCATGCCGGATCCCGTGCTCGTCGAAGGGACGCCGCCTTCAGATCGTGTGGAGTGGAGCTGCACTGGCGGAAGCCTGGCGCAGAAGTACCGTCCGGCAGAGTGCCGTTCCTGACAAGTTTCCCCGATGAGGGAACTAGGATTGTTTTTCCATCTGGCTTAATGCAATTGCAGTAATAGTAGATCCATCAACTTGATGGGCCTACTGCATTTGGGAATGTTGAGGTGTCAGGAAGGTTTTGATGTGTGGTAATCGTTCGCGGATGATGGTGCGAAGGAGGCCAAAAGATGTCGACCGTGTCCGCTAAACAGCCATAGACGGAAGTCGCTCCTGTGGGTGAGGGTGGCAGGCAAGCACCAACCTGGCCGCGACCGGCACGGACTTTGCGTTATCTTTCTCCGTCCAGTCTCGGGAATCCGCGTATGAATGCTGTCGTGACCGCTAACCTCGTCGGCATCACCGGCATCGCGCGCCGGCTGGTGCAGGACGGCGCCCTGGACGAGGCCGCTGCCCGCGCCGCCATGGCCCAGGCCACCGAGGCCAAGCTACCACTGGCACAGTGGATCGCCGAGAAGAAGCTGGTCGCCCCGGCGCAGATGGCCGCGGCCAATGCAGTCGAATTCGGAATGCCGCTGCTGGATGTCGCCGCGTTCGATCCCAGCCAGAACGCGCTGAAGCTGGTCAGCGAGGAGCTGGTCCAGAAGCACCACGTGCTGCCGCTGTTCAAGCGCGGCAACAAGCTCTTCGTCGGCACCAGCCAGCCCACCCAGACCGCCTCGCTGGCCGAGCTGCAGTTCCACACCAACCTGGTGGTGGAAGCGATCCTGGTCGACGAGGACCAGATCCGCCGCACCCTGGAACAGTGGCAGAACGCAAGCGGGCAGATCAGCGGTGACCTGGGCGGCGATGACGAGGGGCTGGACAACCTGGAAATCGGTGGCGGCGAGGAGGACGCCGGCGGTGATTCCGGCGTCGACGCCAAGGGCGACGACACGCCCGTGGTCAAGTTCGTCAACAAGGTGCTGATCGACGCGATCCGCCGCGGCGCCTCGGACATCCACTTCGAGCCCTACGAAACCGACTACCGGGTGCGCCTGCGCATCGACGGCCTGCTCAAGTCGGTGGCCAAGGCGCCGGTGAAGCTGAGCCCGCGTATCGCCGCGCGCCTCAAGGTCATGGCGCAGCTGGATATCGCCGAAAAGCGCGTCCCGCAGGACGGACGCATCAAGCTCAACCTGTCCAAGACCAAGCAGATCGACTTCCGCGTCAGCACACTGCCGACCCTGTTCGGCGAGAAGGTGGTGCTGCGTATCCTCGATGGCAGCGCGGCCAAGCTGGGCATCGACAAGCTGGGCTACGAAGAAGACCAGCAGAAGCTGTTCCTGGATGCGATCCAGAAGCCCTACGGCATGGTCCTGGTGACCGGACCGACCGGCTCGGGCAAGACCGTGTCGCTGTACACCGCGCTGGGCATCCTCAACGACGACCAGCGCAACATCTCCACGGTCGAGGACCCGGTGGAAATCCGCCTGCCCGGCGTGAACCAGGTGCAGCAGAACGTCAAGCGCGGCATGACCTTCGCCGCGGCCCTGCGCAGCTTCCTGCGCCAGGATCCGGACATCATCATGGTCGGCGAAATCCGCGACCTGGAGACGGCCGAGATCGGCGTCAAGGCGGCGCAGACCGGCCACATGGTGCTGTCCACGCTGCATACCAACGACGCGCCGCAGACCATCGCGCGCCTGATGAACATGGGCATCGCGCCGTTCAACATCATCTCGTCGGTGACCCTGGTGATCGCCCAGCGCCTGGCGCGACGGCTGTGCAGCCGCTGCAAGAAGCCGTCCGAGCTGCCGGAGCACGCGCTGCTGGCCGAAGGCTTCACCGAGGCGCAGATCAAGGCCGGGTTCACCCTGTACGAAGCGGTGGGCTGCGACGAGTGCACCGAAGGCTACAAGGGCCGTACCGGCATCTACCAGGTGATGCCGATGAGCGAGGAGATCCAGGCCATCGTGCTGGAAGGCGGCAACGCCATGCAGATCGCCGAAGCGGCACAGAAGGCCGGTATCCGCGACCTGCGCCAGTCGGCGCTGATGAAGTGCCGCAGTGGCGTCACCAGCCTGGCCGAGATCAATCGCGTTACCAAGGATTGATGCGGCAGGGTTTGTACGGGCGAGTTTTTTTGTAGGAGCGGACTTCAGGCCGCGAAGCCTGCGGCCTCGGCAGGGGCGACGTGTTCGCGATTCCGGCGGACTCGGCACGGGCGAGGTCTTCGTGGCGTCCGATCGCCTCGGTGTCGCGGTCGTGCCCGCTCCTACAAGGCGATGCGGACAGCGCCAACGGGTTTGTAGGAGCGGACTTCAGGCCGCGAAGCCTGCGGCCTCGGCAGGGGCGACGCGTTCGTGATTCCGGCGGACTCGGCACGGGCGGCGTCTTCGTGGCGTCCGACCGCCTCGGTGTCGCGGTCGTGCCCGCTCCTACAAGGCGATGCGGACAGCGCCAGGGGTTTGTAGGAGCGGACTTCAGGCCGCGAAGTCGACGTCTTTGGCACGGGCGACGCCGCACGATTCCGACGGACTCGGCACGGGCGGCGTCTTCGTGGCGTCTGACCGCCTCGGTGTCGCGGTCGTGCCCGCTCCTACAAGGCGATGCGGACAGCGCCCACGGGTTTGTAGGAGCGGACTTCAGGCCGCGAAGCCTGCGGCCTCGGCACGGGCGACGCGTTCGCGATTCCGGCGGACTCGGCACGGGCGGCGTCTTCGTGGCGCCTGACCGCCTCGGTGTCGCGGTCGTGCCCGCTCCTACAAGGCGATGCGGACAGCGCCAACGGGTTTGTAGGAGCGGACTTCAGGCCGCGAAGCCGACGTCTTCGGCACGGGCGACGCCGCACGATTCCGACGGACTCGGCACGGGCGAGGTCTTCGTGGCGTCCGATCGCCTCGGTGTCGCGGTCGTGCCCGCTCCTACAAGGCGATGCGGACAGGGCCAACGGGTTTGTAGGAGCGGACTTCAGGCCGCGAAGCCGACGTCTTTGGCACGGGCGACGCCGCACGATTCCGACGGACTCGGCACGGGCGGCGTCTTCGTGGCGTCTGACCGCCTCGGTGTCGCGGTCGTGCCCGCTCCTACAGGAGCGGACAACGGGTGGGGTCTTGGGTTGCCGGGTTTTTGTGTGCGCGCGCAACGCCACGCAGGGTGGGGTGGTTGCAGGGGGCAGGCCGGGCGCGGCGAATTCCTACATCGGCGTGCGGGGTGCGCTGCTGGGCGGGTAGTTCGTGGACGCGCATCGTGTGTCCATGGACATGCACGTCGAGGATCGCTTCCGGGGACACCGCGCTTTGCGGCGCGGCCGCGTGTCGTTGCCGGGGCAGGTCTACCACGTCACCGTCGCCACCCGCGACCGGAACCCCTGGTTCGCCAACTTCCATGTCGGCTGCGAGGCGGTTCGGGCGTTCCGGCAACCCGCCGCGCTGGCCGATGCAAGGCTGCTGGCCTGGGTGCTGATGCCCGACCACGCGCACTGGCTGATCGAGCTTGGACCGCGGGTGCCGCTGGAGATGGTGGTCTCGCGGATGAAGGCGGCCACGGGCGTGCAGGTCAACCGGATGCTGGCGCGTGCCGGAGCCCTGTGGGGGCCGGCCTTCCATGACAGGGCACTGCGGCAGGAGGATGACCTGCGCTCGGTTGCGCGCTACATCGTGGCCAATCCGCTGCGAGCGGGGCTGGTCGAGCGCATCGGCGACTACCCGTTCTGGGACTGCGTGTGGCTGGACGGGGCTTCGCTGTAGGGGCGTCGGGAGACAGGTGTGTCGTGGTTCCGGTGTCCTCGATCGGATCTTCGAGGCGGTCGGAATATAGGGGGCGGTCGGAATCATGAGGCGTCACCCCTGCCAAGGCGTCGGCTTCGCGGACTGAAGTCCGCTCCTACAGTTTCCCAGCCCGTGCCCGGATCGCGCGCGCTTCGTAGGAGCGGGCATGACCGCGACACCGAGACGCTCGGATCTCCGAGGCGGTCGTATCTCCCAGGCGGTCGTATCTCCCAGGCGGTCGAAATCATGGGAGGCGTCACCCCTGCCAAGGCGTCGGCTTCGCGGACTGAAGTCCGCTCCTACAGGAGCAGGGGCCGCGTTCGCCCTGGCCCGGGCGCTTCGGCCAGCACCTGCTGGAAGGGCACGCGCCACAACGCCCCGGGCTGGCCGCGAACCCCCACACCGGTCATGCTTTGCGGATTCCATTGTCCGCGGCGAGCCGATGTTCAGCATTCCGATACGCGTCTACTGGGAAGATACCGACGCCGGTGGCGTGGTCTACCACGCGCGGTACGTGGCTTTCCTGGAGCGGGCGCGCAGCGATGCGCTGCGTGCGATGGGCCGGGGCCAGCAGGCGCTGCAGCAGGCCGGGCTGGTGTTCGCGGTGCATTCGATGCGGTTGGACTTCCTGCGCCCGGCGCGGCTGGACGACCTGCTCGAGGTGACCGCGGAGGTGGCCCGCGTCGGCCGCGCCAGCGTGGTCTTCACCCAGCGCATCCTGCGCGGGGAGGAGCTGCTGCTGGCGGCGGAGGTGAAGGTGGCCTCGTTGCGTGCCGCCGATTTCCGTCCGGCGCCCATGGAAGAATCGTTGTACGAGGAACTGAAATCGATGCAGGCCGGTCACACGACATGACCGTCCGGCGAGCAGGAACCTTGCGGCAAGCCCCATCCGGCCTCCCCGCGCGTTCCGTATCCTGACCACCCGGCGCTGGTCGGGCCCGATCCTGCCGCAGCCCGGATGCACGGGCGACGGCACCCCGCACGGCAACACGACATTGTTGAAGAGGAATCCCCAAGCATGATCGGAGCGACCCTGGCCCTGGTGGCCACCGTGGTTGAGGCCCTGCCCGAAGAAGCGGCTGCCGCTGCGGCCGGTGCCGCCGCCACCGCGGCGCACGGCGGCATCAACTACCTGGACCTGATGTTGCGGGCCAGCCTGCCGGTCAAGCTGATCGTGCTGCTGCTGCTGGCCGGATCGGTGATCAGCTGGGTGATCATTTTCCGCAAGTTGCGCAGCTTCAAGGCGGCCGACCAGGAGGCCGACGAGTTCGAGAACCGGTTCTGGTCCGGCGCCGAGCTGGGCAAGCTGTACGCGGCGGCGACCGACCGCAACCGCACGGTCGGCGGCCTGGAGGCGATCTTCGAAGCGGGCTTCCGCGAATTCACCCGCCTGCGCGACAAGCGCCGCCATGACGGCCGCGCCCAGCTGGAAGGCGCGCAGCGCGCGATGCGCGTGGCCTACACCCGCGAAGTCGGCAAGCTCGAGCGCAACCTGGAGCTGCTGGCCAACATCGGCTCGACCGCGCCGTACGTCGGCCTGGTCGGCACCGTGTTCGGGATCATGGTGACCATGCACGACATGGTCAGCCAGGGCGCGCAGGTCGGCATCGCCTCGGTGGCGCCGGGCATCTCCGAGGCGTTGTTCGCCACGGCGATCGGCCTGTTCGTGGCGATCCCGGCGGTGTGGGCCTACAACCGCTATACCAGCCGCGTGGACCGCCTGTCGCAGCGCTACGAGAGCTTCGCCGACGAGTTCAGCTCGATCCTGCAGCGCCAGGCCGGCGGCGAGGAATGAGCCGGGACCACCCGGCCGGGAGCACGCCATGAGCACACTCGCACGCCACAAGCGCCGCAAGCTCAAGTCCGAGATCAACGTCGTGCCCTACATCGACGTGATGCTGGTGCTGCTGATCATCTTCATGGTCACCGCGCCCCTGCTGAGCCTGAGCGTGGACGTGGACCTGCCGCAGTCCAGGGCGCGCGCGGTCGACAGCAAGAAGGACCCGGTGATCGTCACTGTCGACGCCGACGGGCGCTATTTCCTGACCCTGCAGGGCGGCAAGCCCGAGGGCATCGATGCCACCGAGCTGAGCGCGCGGCTGGGCGCCTTCGTCGCCCAGAACAAGGATGTGCCGGTGTTCGTCGCCGCCCCGGGCGTGACCGAATACCAGAAGGTCATGGACACGATGGTGCTGGTCCAGGCCGCCGGCGTGCCGCGGGTCAGCCTGATGAGCCAGCCGGGCGGCGCACCGAAGTGAGCGACGTGACCGACATAGCCGGGCCGGCCCGCCGATGACCGCGACCGCACATGCACGCTGACGCGTTCTACCGCCAGCCCGACGACCGCGAAGGCGGGCTTGCCGGCCCGCTCGCGCTGGCCATCGGCCTGCACGTGCTGGTCGCGTTGCTGTTCTGGGTGGCCTGGTGGTGGTCGCCGCAGCGGCAGGTGGAACCGGCCGCCGGCTCGCCGGTGATCGAGGCTTCGCTGGTGATGTCGCCGGCGGACGTGGCCGCCGCGCAGCGGCGCGCCGAAGAGGCGCCCAAGCCCGAGCCCGAGCCGCTGCCCGAGCCGGTCACCGAGCCCGCACCCGAGGAAACCGTGCCGCCGCCGCAGCCGGTGCCCGAACCGCGCCCGCAGGACGCGGTGGTGGCGCCGCAGCAGCAGGCGCAGGAATTCATTCCCGAACCCGACACGGTCGACCAGGACGCCGCCCGTCGCGACGCCATCGCCAGGGAAAAGGCCGAGAAGGAACAGGAAGAGCGCCGCCGCCAGGAGCAGGTCGACCTGACCGAGGAGCGCGAGAAGCAGAAGGCCGCCGAGAACCAGCGCCGGCTCGCCGCGCAGGCCGAGGACGACAAGCAGAAGAAGCTGGCCGAACTGCGCCGGCAGCGCGAGCAGGCCGCACGCCAGGTGGCGCTGGCCGAACAGAAGGTGCGCCAGCTCGAACAGGTGCAGCAGCGCCAGAGCGCGCCGCCGACTCCGCCCAGCCAGGGGACGCCGGGGCAGGGCGGTACCAGCGAGGACCTGACCGCCAAGTACGCCGCGGCGATCCAGCAGGCCGTGCTGAACCAGTGGATCCGGCCCGACACCGTGCCGCTGGGCCAGCGCTGCCGCGTGTCGATCCGGCAGATCCCGGGCGGGGAGGTGATCGATGTCGAGATCCAGCCGGGCTGTCCCTTCGACGAGGCCGGGCGTCGTTCGCTGGAGGCCGCGGTGCTGCGCGCCAAGCCGCTGCCGTACCGCGGCTTCGAGTCCGCCTTCCAGCGCAACCTGACCCTCAATTTCGAAGCGCAGGACCGCTGAGCGCCGCCATATCGCGCCGTCGCGCGCGCCACCTTGGTAGGAGTGGGCACGACCGCGACACCGAGGCCGTCGGATTTCCGCGGCACGTCGGAACCTGCGGTACCTCAGAACCTGCACGGCGTCGCCCGTGCCGAAGCGTCGGCTTCGCGGCCTGAAGTCCGCTCCTACAAGAGCCCGCGACCCGCCCCGTACAGGACCCGCGCCCCGCGTTGTAGGAGCGGGCACGACCGCGACACCGAGGCCGTCGGATTTCCGCGGCACGTCGGAACCTGCGGTACGTCAGAACCTGCACGGCGTCGCCCGTGCCGAGGCGTCGGCTTCGCGGCCTGAAGTCCGCTCCTACAAGAGCCCGCTACCCGCCGTACAGGAGCCCGCGCCCCGCCGTTGTAGGAGCGGGCACGACCGCGACACCAAACCCTGCCAGGTCGCGCGTTCCCTGTTTCGTGAACCGGCATTCACGACAATTTCGTTCATGATTGCGAAAATGTTCACGCCTACGCTGCTATTCCTTCCTGCCCGGACCTGGATCGACGACCGCCTGCCATGAAAACTCCCCTGCGCTGGTTCGCCCTGATCGCCTTTGTACTCCTGCCCTTCGTGGCCTCGGCCCAGCAGCAGGGCCTGGAGATCGACATCATCGGCGGCAACGCTTCGGCCCTGCCGATCACCGTGGTCCCGATGCCCTACCAGGGCAGCGGCACGCCGCCGGAAACGGACGTGGCCAAGGTGGTGCGTGACGACCTGGCCCGTTCCGGCCTGTTCCGGACCCTGCCCGAGGCCCAGATCGTCGAGCGCCCGACCCGGGGCGGGGAGATCCAGTACCCGACCTGGAAGCAGCTCAAGCAGGACTACATCGTGGTCGGCCGGATGCTGGACGGCGGCGACGGCGGCTACCGGATCGAGTACGAACTGTTCGACGTGGCCCGGGGCGAGCGCCTGCTGGGCCTGGCGATCACCGCCCGGGCCAACGCGACGCGCGACGCGGCGCACCAGATCGCCGATGCGGTCTACGAGAAGATCCTGGGCGTGCGCGGCGCGTTCTGGACCCGCATCGCTTACGTGACGGCCAGCGGCCGCGGCAAGGACATGCGTTTCGCGCTGAACGTGGCGGACGCGGACGGCTGGAACCCGCAGACCGTGGTCCGCTCGGCCGAACCGCTGCTGTCGCCGGCCTGGAGCCCGGACGGGCGCAAGCTGGCCTATGTCAGCTTCGAGCGCGGCAACTCGGCGATCTACGTGCAGGACATCTCCTCGGGCGCGCGCGAACTGGTCTCCAGCTTCCGTGGCATCAACGGCGCACCGTCGTTCTCGCCGGACGGGCGCAAGCTGGCCATGTCCCTGTCGCGCAGCGGCAATCCCGAGATCTACGTCATGGACCTGGGCAGCAAGCAGCTGACCCAGCTGACCAACCACTTCGGCATCGACACCGAGCCGACCTGGAGCGCGGATGGCAGCACCATCTACTTCACCTCCGACCGGGGGGGCCGTCCGCAGATCTACCAGGTGTCCTCGGGCGGCGGCAGCGCCGGCCGGGTCACCTTCCAGGGCAACTACAACGCCACCGCCAGCGTGTCCTACGACGGCAAGAAGGTCGCGGTGGCCCAGGGCGCCGGCAACACCTACCGGATCGCGATCATGGATTCCAGCCTCGGTTCGCCGCGCTGGAGCACCATTTCCACCGGCTCCCTCGACGAATCCCCCAGCTTCGCCCCCAACGCCAGCATGCTCCTGTATGCCGCGCGCGAAGGCGGACGCGGGGTGCTTTACGCCGTTTCCGCCGATGGCCGGGTGCGCCAGCGCCTGGTCCTGGCCGATGGCGACGTGCGCGAGCCGGCCTGGTCCCCCTACCGCAGCGCTCGTTAAAAATCAGTTGTAAGATTACGCGGTTGCGTTTGTCCTACCACCACCCTAGTGCATCCCAAGGAATGATATGAACACCTCCACCCGTGTCCTGCTGGTTTCGCTGCTGTCCGTGGCCGCCCTGGCCGGCTGCTCCAAGAAGGTCAAGGAAGCGCCCGTCGCCGACACCACCCCGACCACCCCGACCGCGCCGGTCGCCACCGACGACGGCGTCTATGGTCCGGAAGACCTGGACACCGATGCTTGCCTGCGCCAGCGCGTCATCCACTTCGATTTCGACCAGTACACCGTGAAGCCGGAGTACCAGGCCGTCGTCGCCTGCCACGCCAAGTACCTGCGTGACCGTCCGTCGTCGCGCCAGAACCTGGAAGGCCACACCGACGAGCGCGGCAGCCGCGAGTACAACATGGGCCTGGGCGAGCGCCGCGGCAACGCCGTGTCGTCCGCGCTGCAGGGCGCCGGTGCCTCGGCCACCCAGCTGACCGTGGTCAGCTACGGCGAAGAGCGTCCGGTCTGCACCGAGTCGACCGAGGCCTGCTGGGCGCAGAACCGTCGCGTCGAGATCGTCTACAGCGCGCGCTGATCCATGCGCTTGAAGCACCCCTTGCGGATGCTGGTCGTGGCGGCCCTCGTGGCCGCCACGCCCGCTTACGCGCAGAAGCTGAGCCTGGCCGACCGGGTCGCCCGGCTGGAACTGCAGGCCAACAACACCCAGGCCAACCAGGACCTCCTGAACCAGCTCGACCAGCTGCGCACGGAAGTCCAGTCGTTGCGCGAGACGGTCGAGCAGCTCCAGAACGAGAACGGCCAGCTGCAACAGCGCAACCGTGACCAGTACCTGGACCTGGACGGTCGCCTCAACCGCCTCGAAGGCGGAGCCTTGCCGCCGCCCGCCGCCACTGGCGCACCTGCTGCCGCCGCGCCTGCCGTCGCCCCGACCCGGACGGTCACGCCCGGTCCGGCCGATGCCACGCCGCGGGTGCATGGCGATCCCGGTTCGCTGGCCCAGTCCGGCGACGAGCGCGGCGCCTACAACCAGGCCTTCGATGCGCTCAAGGCCGGTCGCTACGACGAGTCGGCGCAGCTGTTCCAGGCTTTCATCGACGCCTGGCCCGCCGGCATCTACGCGCCCAACGCGCTGTACTGGCTGGGCGAGAGCTATTACGCCACCAAGAATTTCAAGCTGGCCGGCCAGCAGTTCGACGCGCTGATCAGCCGCTATCCGACCCATGACAAGGCGCCCGGCGCCCTGCTCAAGCGCGGCCTGTCCCAGTTCGGCGATGGCCAGGTGCCCGAGGCCCGGGCCACCCTGCAGCAGGTCGTCAACCTCTACCCGGGCACCGATGCGGCGCGCATCGCCAGCGATCGCCTGCATTCGATCGAGATCGGCCAGCTGCGCTGAGCGCGCCTGCGTGCGACCCGCGTGCGCGGCTGTGCGCATGAGCGGTCATGCCGCGACACCGACGCCCTCGAACAGGCGATGTCACCAGGATCCTGACGCCTGTATCGCGGAATGGAAGTCCGCTCCCGCGCGGTTGTGTAGGAGCGGGCATGACCGCGACACCGACGTCTTCGACACAGGCGACGCCATCGCGATTCCGATGCCCTCGGTGTCGCGGTCATGCCCGCTCCTACATCACCCCCGCGGCCCGTCCGCCTGAGAACCACGATCCGCCGATGGATACTCTCGTCCCGCAGAGCCGCCTCAAGCTCACCGAAATCTTCCTGTCGCTGCAGGGCGAAGCCAACGCCGCGGGATGGCCGACCGTGTTCGTGCGCCTCACCGGCTGCCCGTTGCGCTGCCAGTACTGCGACACCGCCTACGCCTTCCATGGCGGGCAGTGGTGGGAGATCGAAGACATCCTCGCCGAGGTTGCCCGCCAGGGCGTGCGCCACGTCTGCGTGACCGGCGGCGAGCCGCTGGCTCAGAAGCGCTGCCTGGACCTGCTGCAGCGCCTGTGCGATGCCGGCTACGACGTCTCGCTGGAAACCTCCGGCGCGCTCGACATCGCAGGGGTCGACGCGCGCGTGTCGCGGGTGGTGGACCTGAAGACGCCCGGTTCGGCCGAGATGGCGCGCAACCGGCTGGAGAACATCCCGCTGCTCACCGCCCGCGACCAGGTCAAGTTCGTGCTGTGCGGCCGCGCCGACTACGAATGGGCGCGGGACATGGTCGCCGAGCACGGCCTGGCCGCACGCTGCGACGTGCTGTTCTCGCCGAGCAAGAGCGAGCTCGAGCCGCGCGCGCTGGCCGACTGGATCGTGGCCGACCGCCTGCCGGTGCGTTTCCAGATGCAGCTGCACAAGCTCCTCTGGAACGACGAGCCCGGGCGCTGAGCGAGGGGGTGGTCGCGCGCGACAGATCCGGTCCGAGACCAGCCGCCTTTCGCGAAGCGGACTGTCGCTTTTTGTAGGAGCGGGCATGACCGCGACGCGAGGCCGTCGGAACCATGAGGGTGTCGCCCGCGCCATGAGGCGTCGGTGTCGCGGTCATGCCCGCTCCTACAAAGAGCAGATGACCGGTCGCGCAACCGAGCGGTGCCATGCCTGAAACTCCCGCACGGCGACCTACAATGGCGCCCCCAATCCACGCAGCTGCCCCGCCCATGAAGAACGCCGTCGTCCTCGTCTCCGGTGGCATGGATTCGGCCGTCGTCCTGGCCATGGCCAGGGAACAGGGCTATGCCGTGCATGCACTCAGCGTGCGCTACGGCCAGCGCCACACCTCCGAACTGGATGCCGCGGACCGGGTCGCGCGTGCGCTGGGTGCGGTGGCGCACAAGACCGTGACCGTGGACCTGCGTGCGATCGGCGGCTCGGCCCTGACCGATGACATCGAGGTGCCCGACGCGGGCGGCGAGGGCATCCCGGTCACCTACGTGCCGGCGCGCAACACGATCATGCTTTCGGTGGCGCTGGGCTGGGCCGAGGTGCTGGGTGCGGCCGACATCTTCTGCGGGGTCAATGCGGTCGATTACTCGGGCTATCCGGACTGCCGGCCGGAATTCGTCGAAGCCTTCGAGCGCCTGGCCAACCTCGCCACCAAGGCGGGCGTGGAAGGCGCCGGGATCCGCGTGCATGCGCCGCTGATCCGCATGGGCAAGGACGAAATCGTGCGCGAAGGCCTGCGCCTGGGCGTGGACTTTTCCCAGACCGTGTCGTGCTATCGCGCCGATGCCGGGGGGCGCGCCTGCGGCCACTGCGACGCCTGCCGGCTGCGTGCCGCCGGCTTCGACGCCGCTGGCGTGACCGACCCCACGCTCTACGTCGACGGCGCTGGCTGAGCTGCGTCGCAGTCCGAGGGTCCGTGGCCGGCGTGCGAAGGGCCTCGATGGACGCCTCGTAGAGCGGGACATGCCCCGCGATCGTGACCCGGCGCCTCCATCGTGCGCGATGCAGCCGGGCAAAGCCCGGCTCCACGCAGGCGCCACGGACCGGACCCAGCTGCGGCGCGATCAGGTAAAATGCCCGCCCGGCCGAGCGCCGGCGCGCGTGGGCCGTTAGCTCAGTCGGTAGAGCATCGGACTTTTAATCCGCTGGTCGACGGTTCGAATCCGTCACGGCCCACCATCTTTCCCGCCTCATCTTCGACGGCCATGCACGGGTGATCGCCGGGCATGCATCGCGCCCGGTTCGATCCGTGCCATCGACTTGCGTGCGTTCACGCCTTCACTGAACCGGTTCGGCTTCGCGGCGTGCACGCGGTTGAAGCACGACCGGGGCGGGCGCATATTCGATTTCCCCCTGGTTCGACGACGCGGTCCGATAAAGCGCCCCGGCACCGTCTCACCTGCTGCGACGCCCCGGCGCCACGCTGCGGCTCCCGCCGCGATCCCCGACATGACCCTCGACGCCTTCCATCCCGCCGTCGCCCGCTGGTTCGACGGGGCATTTCCCGGGCCGACCGCGGCACAGGCTGCGGCGTGGCCGGCGATCATGGCCGGACGCAACACCCTGGTCGCCGCGCCCACCGGTTCGGGCAAGACCCTGACCGCGTTCCTGGCCGCGATCGACGCACTGGTGCGCGAGGGCCTGGACGGGGGTGGCGAACTGGCCGACCGCACCAGCGTCCTCTATGTGTCGCCGCTGAAGGCGCTGTCCAACGACATCCGCCTGAACCTGGAGGCGCCGCTGGCCGGGATCCGCGACGCGCTGCTGGAGCTGGGCCTGCCCGACGTGGAGATCCGTGCCGCCGTGCGCACCGGCGACACGCCGCAGGCCGAGCGTGCGCAGGTGCGCAAGAAGCCACCGCACATCCTCGTCACCACGCCCGAATCGCTGTACGTGCTGCTTGGCTCGGCCTCGGGCCGGGCGATGCTCGCCACGGTGCGCAGCGTGATCGTCGACGAGATCCACGCACTGGCCGACGACAAGCGCGGCAGCCACCTGTCGCTGTCGCTGGAACGGCTGGAAGCGCTGTGCGGGCGGCCGCTGGTGCGCATCGGGCTGTCGGCCACGCAGAAGCCGGTGGAGGAAGTCGCGCGCTTCCTGGTCGGCGGCGCGAACGTCTATCCCACGCGCGACGCGCTGCCCGGCTGGCCCGGTCCCGATCCCCTGGCCGGCAGCCAGGCGGTGCTCGGCGGCACCGCCACGCATGACGTGCCCGACTGCGCCGTGGTCGACATCGGCTACGCCAAGCAGCGCGACCTCGCGCTGGAACTGCCGCCCACGCCGCTGTCGGCGGTGATGTCCAACGAGCAGTGGGAGCAGGTCTACGCGCAGCTGGTCGAACGGGTGCGCGCGCACCGGACCACGCTGGTATTCGTCAACACGCGGCGCATGGCCGAGCGCGCCGCGTTCAACCTGGGCGAACTGCTCGGGCGCGAGAACGTCGGCACCCACCACGGCAGCCTGTCCAAGGAGCTGCGCCTGGAGGCCGAGCAGAAGCTCAAGGCCGGCCAGCTGCAGGTGCTGGTCGCCACTGCTTCGCTGGAGCTGGGTCTGGACATCGGCGACGTGGACCTGGTCTGCCAGCTCGGCTCGCCGCGCTCGATCGCCGCGTTCCTGCAGCGCGCCGGGCGCTCGGGCCACCACGTCGGCGGCGTGCCGAAGGCGCGGCTGTTCCCGCAGACCCGCGACGAGCTGGTCGAATGCGCGGCCTTGCTCGATTGCGTGCGCCGCGGTGAGCTGGACGCGTTGCGCATTCCGCCGGCGCCGCTGGACGTGCTGGCCCAGCAGATCGTGGCCGAGGTCGCCGCGACCGAATGGGACGAGGATGCGCTGTACGACTGGTGCCTGCGCGCCTGGCCGTACGCGCGGCTGGAGCGGGCGAGGTTCGACGAGGTCGTGAAGATGCTCGCCGACGGCTTCAGCGACCGGCGCGGCCCGCGTGCCGGCTGGCTGCACCGCGACGCGGTCAATCGCCGCCTGCGCGGGCGCCAGGGCGCGCGCCTGGTCGCGACCATGTCCGGCGGCACCATCCCCGACACCGGCGACTACGCGGTGGTGCTGGAGCCGTCGTCCACGTTCATCGGCTCGGTCAACGAGGATTTCGCGATCGAGAGCATGGCCGGCGACATCTTCCAGCTGGGCAATGCCAGTTACCGGATCCTGCGCGTGGAGGCGGGCCGGGTGCGGGTGGAGGATGCGCAGGGCATGCCGCCCAGCATTCCGTTCTGGCTGGGCGAGGCGCCGGGCCGCACCGACGAGCTGTCGCAGGGCGTGTCGCGGCTGCGCGAAGAGATCGCCACGCGCATGCCTGACGCCCAGGTGGTGCGCGTGCCGGCCGAAGCGGCCATCGTCGATGGCGCGGCCGATGCAGATGCAGCAGGCGGTGGCGAAGCCGGAGAGCGCTTCACCATCGATGGCGCGGATACCGCGCTGGCCTGGCTGTGCGACGAGGCGGGTTTGGACGAGTCCGCCGCGCGCCAGCTGGTCGACTACCTCGGTTCGACCGCGATCGCGCTGGGGGCGATGCCGACCCAGCAGACCATCGTGTTCGAGCGCTTCTTCGACGAGACCGGCTCGACCCACCTGGTCATCCACAGCCCCTACGGCAGCCGCCTCAACCGCGCCTGGGGCCTGGCCCTGCGCAAGCGCTTCTGCCGCCAGTTCAACTTCGAACTGCAGGCCGCGGCGACCGAGGACGCGATCGTGCTGTCGCTGTCGACCAGCCACAGCTTCCCGCTGATCGAGGTGGCCAAGTACCTGCATTCCTCGTCGGCGCAGGACGTGCTGGTGCAGGCTTTGCTGGATGCGCCGCTGTTCCCGGTGCGCTGGCGCTGGAACGCGACCACCGCGCTGGCCCTGCCGCGTTTCGTCGGCGGCAAGAAGGTGCCGCCGCAATTGCAGCGGATGAAATCCGAGGACCTGCTGGCCACGGTGTTCCCCGACCAGGTGGCCTGCCTGGAGAACATCGTCGGCGAGCGCGAAGTGCCCGACCATCCGCTGGTCGCGCAGACGCTGGACGATTGCCTGCACGAGGCGATGGACACCGAGGGCTGGCTCGAGCTGCTGCGCGGCCTGGAATCGGGTGCGATCACGGTGCAGGCGCGTGACCTGGCCGCGCCGTCGCCGCTGGCGGCCGAGGCGCTCAACGCACGTCCCTATGCTTTCCTCGACGACGCACCGCTGGAGGAGCGACGCACCCAGGCCGTGCAGACGCGCCGCTACGCCGATCCGCAGGCGGCGACCGACCTCGGGCGGCTCGACGGCGATGCGGTCGAACAGGTGCGCCGCGAAGCCTGGCCGCAGGCGCGCAACGCCGACGAGATGCACGAGGTGCTGACCGGGTTGGGCTTCGTCACCGCGGCGGAAGTGGCCGGCGAGTCCACGTGGGAGCCCTGGTTGGAGAAGCTGCTGCGCGACGCGCGCGCCACCCGGATAGTCGCCGCCGGCAGGCAGTGGTGGGTCGCGGCCGAGCGCCTGCCGCAGTTGCTGGCGCTGCATCCCTCGGCGTTGCAGCAGCCGGGGATCGCGGTACCGGAGGAGTTCGCGCGCGTCGCCTGGAGCGCCGAGGACGCGGCGGTCGCGCTGCTGCGTTCGCGCCTGACCGGCCTGGGTCCGGTGGCGGCGGCCACGCTGGCCGACAGCCTGGGCATCGCCCCGCTGGCGGTCGACATGGCGATGCTGAAACTGCAGTCGCAGGGTTACGCGATGCAGGGCCGCTTCTCGCCGCATGCCGTCGGCGAGGAATGGTGCGAGCGTCACCTGCTGGCCCGCATCCATCGCTACACGCTCAAGCGCTTGCGTCGCGAGATCGAGCCGGTGGCGCCGCGCGATTTCATGCGCTTCCTGTTCGACTGGCAGCGCGTGTCGAAGGACACGCAGGTCAGCGGCCCGGAGGCGCTGGCGGGCGTGCTGGCGCAGCTGGAAGGTTACGAAGCACCCGCCGCGGCCTGGGAAGGCGACGTGTTGCCGGCGCGCGTGCGCGACTATTCGATCGCCTGGCTCGACGACCTGTGCACCGCCGGCCGTACCCTGTGGACCCGACTGCGCGCGACCGACCCGGAGGCCGGCGCGATGCGCGGCAATCCCTCGCTGCGGTCCACGCCGATCCTGCTGCTGCCGCGCCGCAGCGTGCCGCACTGGACCGCGCTGGTTCGCGCGCCCCCAGGCAAGGCGCAGGCCGAGGACGCGGTGCTCTCGTCGCGCGCGCAGAAGGTCGCCGATTTCCTCGCGATGCACGGTGCGTCGTTCTTCGACGAGATCGTGGGCGGTACGCGGCTGCTGCAGACCGAGCTGGAAGATGCGCTGGCCGAGCTGGTCGCCCGCGGGCGCGCGCATTGCGACAGTTTTGCCGGCCTGCGCGCGTTGCTGGTGCCGGCCTCCAAGCGGCCCACGCCCGGCCACGGTCGCCGCCGCGCGATGATGCTCGGCATCGAGGATGCCGGCCGCTGGGCGCTGGTGCGACGCGTGGCGCCCGAGACGGAAGCTGCAGTTCCCGTCGCTTCCCCGGCGCGCGTCGTGCGCGCACCGAAACCGGATCCTGAGGCGGTCGAGCATGTTGCCCGCGTCCTGCTGCGCCGCTATGGCGTGGTCAGCTGGCGGGTGCTCGAACGCGAAGCCGCCTGGCTGCCCCCCTGGCGCGAACTGCTGCGCGTGTACCGGAGGTTGGAGGCGCGCGGCGAGGTGCGCGGCGGACGCTTCATCGCCGGTCTTTCCGGCGAGCAGTTCGCCCTGCCCGAAGCCATCGGCCTGCTGCGCAAGGCCCGGCAGAAGCCCGAGGACGGCACCCTGGTCTGCGTGAGCGCGCTGGACCCGCTGAACCTGGCCGGGACCGTGGTCGCCGGCGACAAGGTGCCGCGGATCGCCGGCGCGCGTGTCCTCTACCGCGACGGCATGCCGGTGGCGTCGCTGGTGGCCGGGCAGGTGGCCTTCATGGCCGAACTGGCGCCCGGGGACGCGGCGGCGGCCCGCCAGCGGTTGCTGCGTGATCCCGGGGCGGGTTCGATGCCGGGCAGGCTTGAGACGCCCTTGGCACCGCTCGTCGCTATTAAATGACCGCTCGTCGGTTCTGTGCCGGCGCGGCCCGCGGGCTTGCGATCGATCCCGGGACGGTCTCCTGTGAAAGCGCTCCAAGTCATTGAAGCTGCTTGGGTCTTTGCTTTTAGGTCGACCCTGGGGACGCGCCGGGCCAAAACCGGCGCCGTGATAGTTTTGCGACGCGTTTCGCGGTTTGTGGAATAGCGGACGGTCCATTTCGGTCCGTTCCGCTCCAGGGGGAACCATGGGACAGCAGCATCGCACCGGCCGGCGCCTCGCGTCGGGCTGCCGCGCAGGGGAATGCGCGGCATCACCACTGACGACATCCCGTACGGCCGGCCCGGCGCATGCCTGGCTGGCCGTCGTCGTGCCCTCCGCCGGGGAGGCGGAGGGCATGGCGGTGCGATGGCCGCTGGCGGTCCATCGCGCCCGCAGCTGCTGATCCAACCCCCTCTGTTTTGCCGAACGGCCCGGATCGGCCGTGCCGTCACCGTCGGGCGCCTAGGCCCGGCTCACAGGAATTGATGCCATGAACAGCAACGGCCCCTCCCGGACGTCCCGCCAAGGCAACCGCGCGAACACCCCCGCGCACGCGCTGAAGCCGAACCGCCTGACGATGGCCCTGCTGGCGACCTGGGGGGCGCTGCCCGCCGCGGCCCTGGCCGCCAACAACATCACCCTGACCGAGCGCAGTCCGGGCGTCACCGACACCGCCACCACGATCACCCCGCGCGGCGGCAACCCCAACGTCACCGACATCAAGACCACCACGGTCCGCGGCAACACCGGCTTCAACTCGTTCGGCCACTTCGAGGTCGACACCGGCAACACGGTCAACCTGTACGTGCCCGGTGGCGCCAGCAACCTGGTCAACCTGGTCCACAACAGCGCGCCGACGATCAACGGCACGCTCAACGGCCTGCTCGAGTCCAGCGGCAAGATCGGCGGCAACATCTTCTTCGCCAGCTCGCACGGCTTCGTGGTCGGCGGCAGCGGCGTGATCAACGTCGGCAGCCTGCTGGTGACCACGCCCAGCAGCAGCAAGATGCAGGACCTGCTGAAGGTCGCCAACGGCACCGATACGGTGGACAACAACCAGCTGGTGCTGGACCTGCTGGCCGGCAAGTACGACGGCGGCAGCGCCGGCGCGACCGTCAACGGCGTCATCAACAGCGCCGGACGGGTCGACCTGTTCGCCGCTTCGGCCGTGGTCGCCGCCACCGGTGCGGTGAACGCGGGCGCCAAGGTGTTCGACGCGGCGGTCAACACCGACGGCAGCCTCGACGTCAGTGCCGCGGTGCGCAAGGACGGCACGCTCAGGATCGTCGCCGACAACACGGTGGAGATCAGTGGCGGGTTGCGCGCGCTGATGGAGGACAACTCCGGAGCGGTGGTGCAAGTGGCCGCCGCGAAGGGCATCGAGCTGAAGGGCAGCGGCCGCATCGACACGCGCGCCGCGACCGCCGGCCTGGACGGCGGCGACGTGACCCTGGAAGCGCCGACGATCAAGCTGCTGGAAACCTCCGCCGTGGTGACCAGCGCCAGCGGCAACGGCAGCGCCGGCGACATCACCTTCAACGCCTACAGCGACGTCAGCTGCAGCTTCTGCAATGGCGATGCCGGCGACACCCAGACCATCGAGGACCTGGCCGACAGCCTCAAGACCCAGGCCAGCCCGTTGTTGCAGGCCAAGCTGGGCAAGGCGGAAGTGGTCATCGCCGCCGGTGCGGCGCTGGATGCCGGCCACACCGGTGCCGGTACCGGCGAGGCGGGCGACGTCAGCGTGCAGGCGTTCGCCTTCGACCGGCAGATGGCCGGCTTCGCCGAGGCGACCAGTTCGATCAAGGTCGACGGCAGCATCACCGGCCGCGACATCACCCTGCGCGCGGCCAGCGATGCGCATGTGTCGGCGGGCATCCTCAACAGCCTGCTCAACACCGGCGACCTGGCGTCGGACGTCAGCAACCTGGTGGGTTCGATCGGCGAGGAAGCGGCCTGGACCCAGCTGTTCGAAACCCTGCAGGAGTCGGTCGACTACCAGCGCGTCACCGACCTGGACCTGCTCGGCCTGGATCCGAACACCTTCAGCGAATTGACCGTCCTGCTGCCGTACGTGTCGGTGCTGATCGCGCGCGCCAACGCCGATGTCACGGTCAGCTCGACCGCCGTGCTCGATGCCTCGCGCAACCTGGACCTGCAGGCCGACAGCACCCGCCTGGTGCAGGCCTCGACGTTCTCGCTGCCGATCGTCAACAAGAAAATGCCGTTCAACTTCGGCCTGGCCTACGGGCGGATCGACGGTACGACCAAGGTCGACGTGCAGAGCGGCGCCGAACTGAATGCCGGCGGCAACCTGGGCATCCGCGCGCTGAGCAACGACACGCTCGACGTCATGGCCACCTCGGTCAACAACCACGATGCCGCCGGCAACACGCTCACCACGATGGGCATCGCCTTCAGCATGGCCCACAGCGACATCACCACCGAAGCGCTGGTCGCCAAGGGCGCCGAGCTGGACGTGGACGGGAACGTGGCCGTGGCCGCGCTGACCGAGCAGAACCTGTCCAACAGCGCCGACTTCAAGGCGATCGGCGATGGCGCCACCGGCGGCCCGGCGATCGCGCTGACCCTGTTCAACAGCAAGACCCGCGCGGTGTTCGACGCGAACCTGTCCGGTGCGACCGACCTGGCCGTGTCGGCGACCAACCTGGTCCACAGCCAGAGCAACAGCGCCGCCGTGCAGGTGGGCAAGAACGCGCTCAACCACCTCAAGAAGCAGGTGATGGGCAGCTCGCAGGTCAAGGGCGTCACCGACGCGCTGACCAACAAGGTCAAGTCGCTGTTCGGCATGAAGCCCAGCGCGGAGAAGGAAAAGCCCCCGACCGAGAGCAAGTTCCGCCTGGCCTCGGCGCTGGCGATCGGCATCTCCGACCACCAGGCCGAAGCGATCATCGGCAGCGGCAACACCGCCCCGGACATCGACATCGCCGGCAACCTGAGCCTGCAGGCGATGCAGCGCCAGTCCTCGATGCACAACAGTGCCGACAGCACGGTTAATGCCGATGCGGAGAAGGACGACGGCTCCAAGACTTCGATCAGCGTCGCCGCGGCCTACGACCAGATCAACCAGCAGACCCGCGCGATCGTCGGCGACGGCAGCAGCCTGAGCGCCGCGCGCATTGGCGTCGGCGCGCGCAACGAGCAGCTGCTCGACCTGGGCGACATCACCCGCTGGAGCTCGGTGTCGGACATCTTCGGCAACCTGAAGACGATCGCCGGCGGCCTGCCGGAGATCCCGGGCAGCATCTCCACCTCTTACGCCAATTCGACCAGCGAGGCCCAGGACCTGGGCATGGCCGGCTCGTTCGCGGTCAGCTACCACGCGCTGGATGCCACCGCCTGGGTCGGCGACAACGTCAGCCTGACCAGCACCGCCAGCGACGGCAGCGCCTGGAGCAGCAAGCCGCTGCTTGGCCTGGCGCCGTTCTACGACGACCAGGGCGATCCGGAAGAGGCTCGCGAGGAGCTGCGCAACCTGCAGTGGGACTGGGATGCGTCGCTGGCGGTGCAGGCCGACACCCTGGTCGAGCAGCTGTCGATCGCCGGCAACCTGTGGTGGACGCTGTTCACCGTCGGCGCCGATGGCGACGACGGCAAGGCGGTCGGTGGCGGCATCAACGTGCAGGTCGCGACCAACCGCAGCGTGGCCGGCATCGGCGCCAACGGCACGGTGGAGTCGGAGAAGGTCGACGTCTCCGCGCACCAGGACGAACTGTTCATCGGCATCAGCCCCTCGGCAGGCAAGGGCACCAGCGCGGCCGGCAACGGCGCGGTGGTGGTCGGCGTGGTCGATGCGAACGTCAATGCATCGATCCACCAGAGCACCGCGGTCACTGCCGGCCAGGTCGGCGTGTCGGCCCAGCACGATATCGGCCTGTGGAGCGCAGCCGGCGCGCTGGCGGTCTCGCAGGAGACCAGTATCGGTATTGGCGCGGCAGTCAACGTGCTGACCAGCGACGTGGAAGCGCTGGTCGGCGACAACAACGGCCGCGATGACGATGGCATCAATCTCTGGCGCCCAGAGTCGCTGGGCGATGGCGCCAACGGCGGCAACGCCAACTGGAACGTCGACGAGATGCTGGTCGATGCGAAGAGCACCGGCCAGAACGGCGCGTTTGGCATCGCCGGCGCGCTGGCGCGCAGCGAGCAGGAGCAGCAGAAGCAGGACGAAGCCACCGAAGAGGATGGCGGCGGCGACAAGGGGCCGATGAGCATCCTCAGCGAAGAGGGGCTGAAGGTGCTGGGCAAGTACGCGCTCGGCCAGGCGGGCCTGTATGACGGCTTGGCCACCGCGGTCGACTACGGCACCAAGATCAAGGATGCGCTGACCGCGACGCCCGACAAGGTGGCCGGCCAGCTGGAAGGCGGCAAGGATGCGCAAAAGCCCGAAAACCAGATCGCCGGTGCAGGCTCGGCCTCGATCAACGTCGCCGGCCAGAACACGCGCGCCATCGTCAGCGGCATCACCCTCGATCCGCGCACCGCGGGCACGGGCAGCGATGTCACCGTGCTCGCGCTCAACCAGACCAACCAGTTCAGCGGCGCCGGCGCCGGCGCGCTGACCCTGGCCTCAGGTCCGAAGTCGGACCGCAGCTCGGCCGTGGCCGGCGCGATCGCCTACAACCACCTGTTCAACGAGACCGAGGCGCTGGTCGACGGCGTCACCTTCAACAACAGCGATTCGCTGGTCGTGCAGGCGGCCAGTGCCGGCGACCAGATCGCGATGGGCCTGGGCCTGGCGGTCTCCACCGGTGGCACCAACAACACCGCGGTGGCGATCTCCGCGTCCGGCGGCGCCATCACCAACACGACGCGCGCGGCGGTGGTCGACAGCGAGGTCAACCAGCGCGACGACGCCGGCAGCACCCAGACGATCGAGGTCTCCGCCTACGACCGCGCCCGCGTCCTGCTGGGCGGCGGTTCCTTTGCCGGCACCTCGGGCAGCGGCACCAGCGCCGGCGGTTCGCTGGTGATCGGCTACCTGGGCAACAAGCTCCAGGCCGAGTGGCTGGGCAGCGAGGCGCACGGCTTCGACCAGTTCGGCGTCGGCGCGTTCAGCGCCACGCGCGTGCTGGCCGGTGCGATCGCCGGCGCGGTATCGGTCGGCAGCGACAGCACCGCCGGATCCGGGTCGATGTTCGTGCTGATCGTCGACAACGAGGTCAGCGCCAAGGTCGACAAGAGCGACGACAACGACCATTCGGTGCTCGAGGGCGGCGACGTCGAGGTCCTGGCCAAGAGCGTCAGCGGCTTCAGCGCGCTGGATGCGCAGTTCGACAGCGCGTCCACCTCGGCCCTGTCCAGCAGCGGCCTGGACCTGGACGGCAGCAGCACGGTGGCCGGCATCGAGGTGGAGCAGTCCACCGACGACAGCCTGTTCGGCGGCGACGACGACACCAGCACCAATCACAGCCTGTTCGACGGCGTCCCCGCCGGCGAGGCGATCCTGGGCATCGCCGGCAGCCTGTCGCTGTCCAACGGCAAGGCCGTGGGCGTGTCGGCCGGCGGCATCTACACCGGCAGCGACTACACCGCTTCGGTCGCCAACACCGACGTCACCCTGGACGGCGACCTCGACGTGCACGCGCTCAACAGCACCGAGGCGCTGGCCGCCGCGGTGTCGGGCGCGATCGGCAACGGCGACTCGGCCACGTCCGGGTCGATCACCGCGATCATCGCCCGTGGCACGGTTACCGCCACGGTCGACATGACCGGGCGCAGCAAGGCGCTGGAAGCCGACAACCTCGACGTTACCGCCACCAAGGGCGGCGGCGCCTACTCGCTGGCCGGCAACATCACCGGCAGCGCCGGCGCCAAGTCCGTCGGTGGTGCGTTCAGCATCAACGACATGGAGCAGGGCACCCGCGCCGAGGTCAAGGGCGGTACTTACGACCTGGGCGGCGACGCCACCATCGGCGCGGCGCAGCAGAGCCACGTCATCACCGCAGCCCTGTCGGGCAGCGTGTCGCTGAGCGACCTGGCGATCGGCGGCGCCGGCACCTTCAACCGCATCGCCGACACCACCACCGCAGCGCTGACCGATGCGACTTTGGACGCGCGCAACCTGTCGGTGACCGCGAGCCAGCCCGGCCTGGGCGCGCAGATCTGGTCGCTGGCCTTCAACCTGTCCGCCAGCGGCGGCGCCAGCGCGGTCGGCGGTGCGGTCGCGATCAACCTGATCGACGCCGAACGCTCGGCCAAGGTCAGCGGCAGCACGGTCAACCTGACCGGCGACGCGACCCTGGCGTCCTCGCTCGACGGCGAGATCTGGGGCTTCGCGGTCGACGCGACCGGCGGCAGCGGCAATGGCGTGGGCGGCTCGATCGTGGTCAACAACATCGACGGCAGCGATACCGTGCTGGTCGAGGACAGCGACATCAGCACCACCAAGGCCGACGGCGAACTGAAGCTCGACGCCAGCGCCGGCAACGGCCTGATGATCGCCTCGCTCACCGGGTCGATCAAAGGCGGCGGCGGCAATGCGGTGGGCGGCGCGGTCTCGGTCAACCGGATCGGTGCCGACCGCAGCGCTCTCATCCAGAACGACGCGGCCAACACCATTTCCGGTTTCGGCGACGTCTCGCTGCTGGCCGGCGCGGACCAGGACATCTATGCGATCGCGGTGGCCGGCGGCGGCGCCGGCAACGTCGCGGTGAACGGCTCGTCGACCAGCAACATCCTCGAGGGCACCGAACGCGCGGCCGTGGAAGGCGGCAGCATCGATGCCGGTTCGTTGAAGGTGTCGGCGGCCGAGGGCGACCGCACCATCTGGAGCCTGGGCGGTGCGGTCAGCGGCGCCGGCAGCGTCGCCATCGGCGTGGCCAACGCCAACAACATCATCCTGGCCAAGCGCCAGGCCGAAGTCAGCGGTGCCAGCCTGACCCTGGACGGCACGCTGGAAATCGAGAGCGGCGGTGCGGCCCACATCCGTTCGGCGGCGGTCGGCGGGGGCGGTGGCGGCAGCTTCGCAGGCGGTGCCTCGATCGCGATCAACGTGATCGAAGGCGAGGAATCGGCGGCGCTCACCGGCAGCACCGTGCATTCGGCCGATTCGGTCAGCGTCACCGCCACCCGTGGCGACGCGGACATCAAGACCCTGGCAGGCAACGTGCAGGGCGGCGGCAGTGCGGCGGTTGGCGGCGCGGTGGCGATCAGCACCATCGGCCAGAAGCGCGACGCGAAGATCACCGGTAGCACCCTGGAAATCGGCAGCGGCGCGATCGACGTGCTGGCCTCGACCAGTGGCCGGATCGACACGCTGGCCGTGGCCGGCGCGGGCGCGGGCGCGGGCGCGGGGGCCTTCTCCAACGCCAGCAACAACATCGCCGCGCGTACCGGCGCGGTCGTGCAGAACAGCGGCGGTACCGCGGGCAATGTCACCGTACGCGCCACCGACGACTCGGAGATCAACGCCATCTCCGGCGGCGTCGCCGTGGCCGGTGGTGCAGGCGCGGGCGCAGGCACTGCGATCAACCGCATCGAAAGCAAGATCGAAGCGGCCCTGACCGGCACGCGTGGCGCCGGCTGGAAGGTCACCAACCTGGCCGTCGACGCCGATTCCTCCAGCGACATCCTGTCGGTGGCGGTCGGCGGTGGCGGCGGCAGCGGCGCCGGTGTCGGCGCGGCGGTCGCCACCAACCTGATCACCACCAGCAGCAAGGCCCACGTCAGCGACGGGGCCAAGGTGGTCGCGCAGCACAACATCGGCATCAGCGCGAGCAACCACGACGCGATCCTGGGCATCGGCGCGGGCATCGCCGGCGCCGGCTCGGTGGCGGTGGGCGCGTCGGTGACGGTCAACCTGATCGAGACCCGGACCGAGGCTTATATCTCGGGCGCGACGACCGAAGTCAGCGCGCTGGGGCTGAGCAGCAGCGACACGATGACCATCGACAGCGGCGAACTGCTCAACGCGCCGCTGGACGACCGCGAGTGGTTCGACAAGTCCACGGTCGAGGGCGACCATGGCGACGACGAGGAATGGGTCGGGGGCGACCTGTTCAATCCGGCGCCCAACCTGGGCATCGGCCAGCGCACGTTCACCGGCCTGGCCGTGCAGGCCAGCAGCCTGCAGCAGGTCGGCCAGCTGTCGCTGGCCGCAGCGATCTCGGTGGTGCCGCTGGGCGGCGCCTCGGTGGCGGGCCTGTTCAACACCAGCGTTCTCGGCGGTGCGACCGAGGCGTATATCGACTCGGCGAAGATCAACCAGGCCGCCGGTGCCGGCAGCGCGCAGGACGTGCATGTCGGTGCGGCCAGCCATGGCTTCAGCGCCAGCTACGAGGCCAGCCTGGGCGTGTCGGCCGGCTGGGCCGGCGTGGGCGCCGGCGTCGACGTGCTGGTCAACCAGCGCACGACCCGCGCCAGCGTGAGCGGAGCGACGCTGGACAGCGTCGGCGACACCACCGTACAGGCCGAATCCACCCAGTACGCCAGCAGCGTGGTCGCCGCCGCCGGTGGCGGCGTGGTCGGTGCCGCGGCGGCGGCGCAGATCAGCATCCTCAAGGGCACCACCGAAGCGCTCGTCGGCGGTGGCAGCCAGCTCGACGTGGGTTCGCTGGATGTCGACGCGTCCGCATTGCAGGTCATCGCTCCGAACGTGGCGACGCTTGCCGCCGGCGTCGGTGCGCTGGGCGCGGGCTTTGGCATGGTCTACAACCAGAGCACGACCCGTGCCTGGGTCGGCGAGCCGATCGGCACCGACGGTTCGGCGATCAACACCCGCATCGATGCGGGTGGCGTGGATATTTCGGCCGATAACACCACGCGCCTGCAGATGCTCGGCGTGGGTGTCGCCGGCGGCGGCGCGGCGATCGCCGGCACCGCCACGATCGCGATCATCGAGACCGAGACCGAGGCCGGCGCGAGCCAGGCCGACTTCGGTTCGTCGGGCAACCGCATCGATCACCTGGACATCGACGCCAGTGATCGCCTCAAGGCCAACACCACGGTCGGTTCGGCCGCCGCCGGCGCACTGTCCGTCGGCGCCAGCGCGAACGTGCTGGTGGCCAACAGCGCCACCCGCGCGGTGCTGGACAACAGCAGCGTGTACGCCAGCGGCGATGTCGGGGTTGACGCGAACCGCACCACCGACGTCACCATGAACACCGTCACCGGTTCCGGCGGCACGGGCGTCGCCCTGGGCGGCAGCATCGGCCTGCTGGTGCTGGGTTCGGGCGCATCGACCCAGGTCAGCGAGGAGGGAGAGTCGTTCGACCCGATGGGCGAGCTGAACAAGGGTGGCAACGGCACGCTGTCCAAGCTCGATGGCATCGGTGACGACGATCGGGTTGGCGACATCACCTACGAAGACTACGTCTACAACACGGCGACGAAGGAATACGAGCGCGTCGAGCGCACCGACGCAACGGCGAAGACCAAGCTCAACAGCAGCAGCAAGGCGACCGGCAGCGACCGCCTGCAGGCGTCCGCGCCGGCCAGCTACAAGCACGAGACCGTCGCCCGCATCAACGGCAGCACGGTGGTGACCTCCGGCGATGCCGGCGTCAATGCGACCGATCGCCTGGAGTCGAGCAACCTGGCCGGCAACGTGGCCGTGGGCGGCCTGGCCGGCGTCGGCATCGGCATGGGCCTGACGTTCTCCAACGCGCAGGTCAAGGCCGAAGTCCTGGGCGGGAGCCTGGACGCGAACGACGTCAGCGTTTCGGCGCAGTCGCTCGACCTGGGCGCTGCCCCGGCGGTGACGGTCAAGGCCGAGAGCGGCGCGGCCGGTGGTTTCGTCGGCGCAGGTGCCGCGGTGGCCGTGGCGGTCGTGGACAACCGCGTCTCGACCACCCTGGGCGGCAACATCGATGCCTCGGGCACGCTGACCGGGCGTGCGCGCGATGCGCAGGACATCCGGGTCGAGGCCCTGGGTGCCAACGTGGGCGGCGCCGCCGGCGCCGGCCTGGTGATCGGCGTGGCCAAGCACGACAGCGAGGTGTCGCTGGACGTGGCCCCGGGCGTATCGCTCGAAGGCGCCCGCATCGACCTGGCGAGCATCTCCGAATCGGCGGTCAGCCTGGTCGGTCGTGGTGGCTCGGGCGGCATCCTCGCCGGCGTCAACGCGACGATCATGGTGGCCAGCGACGACAGCGATTCCCGACTCACGGTAGGCGAGAACGCCGAGGTCCTGGCCGGCGGCACGCTGCTGCTGTCCGCCGAAGCGCGGCCGCACGTGGACATCTTCAGCGCAGGCGTGGCCATCGGTGGCCTGCTGTCCGCCGGCGGCACCGTCGCCGTCGCCGACAACACCGCCAATGCCACGCTGGACCTGCGCAGCGGTGCGCACCTGGCCGCGCGCGATGCCACCCTGGCCAGCCGCATCGGCCTCAATGCCGGGCGCAACAGCGCCGGGGTGGAGGCCTACGGCGTCAGCGGCGGCGCGGGCGTGGCGGTGAATGCCGTCGTCGCCACCGCGAAGAACGAAAGCAGCAGCAGCCTGACCAGCGCCAGCGACGTGGTGTTCGAGGGCAAGGGCGGCAAGTGGGACCTGGTGGCCTCCACCGACACCCGCCAGCGCGCCTGGACCACCGGCCGCGCCGGCGGCCTGGTCACGCTCGGCGCGCATGTATCGGATGCCACAGCCAACGCGACCACCGAGGCGCTGGTCAATGGCCTGTTCACCGGCAGCTATGCCGGCATGAACGTGAGCGCGAGCGCGGCGGTGGACAACCTGGCCGAAGCTTCCGCCGGCCAGGGCGGCCTGGTCAGCGGCGCGGCCTCCAGCGCCAGCACCCGCGACGACAGCATCACCCGCGCCGAGCTCTACGCACGTGGCCAGGGCAGCGATGCCGCCCGCCTGGGCGACCTGACCCTGACGGCGTTGCACCAGTCCACCTTCAACGCCTTCGTCGACAGCACCAGCGCCGCGGTGCTGGGCATGAGCGGCTCGTGGGCGAAGAACACGATCGACCTGGATACCCATGCCCGCCTGCTGGGCGGGTCGGACGTGATCGCCAAGAGCTACAACCAGGATGCGCGGAACAAGGCGATCAAGAACGCCAGCGCCAGCTACAACGTCCAGTCCGGTTCCGGCGGCATCTTCGACGCGGCCGCGGCCAGCAGCGTCTCGGAGCTGTACCTGGATGCGCAGAGCACCATCGGCGACAACGTGGACCTGGCGCTGTCGGGCGACTGGCGCAACCCGCAGAAGCTCGTCGTGCAGGCTTACAACGACGTCTACGCGCGCGATCGGGTCAAGCTCGACAGCGGTGGCGCGATCGCCATCGCCGACGCCGAGTCCAGGGTCGACGTGAAGCAGGCCGACGCCAAGGTGTCGGTCGGCAACGGCAGCGACCTGTACAGCATCGGCGACCTGGTGCTGTCGGCCAGCGGCCGTTACGACATCGAAACCTCGACCAATGCCAAGACCTGGGGCCTGGCCGGCGCGGCGATGGGCGACAGCCTGGCCAAGGTCGACGCGAACTACATCGTCGACGTCGGCGACGTCGACCTGTTCGCCTACGGCGACCTGAAGTTCCTGGCCGGTTTCGATGCAGCCGGGGCGATGAACAAGGCGACCCTGGTCGCGCGCACCGACCTGTGGAACAACACCGCCTTCCCGGTGGTGAACGATCCCGAAGCCGTGGCCTGGTACCAGCGCGACTCCAGCGTGAACCTGGCTTCGACCAGTGCCGGCCGCGCGGTCGGCGACGTCTACGCCTATGCCGGCACCGGCTACTCGGTGCTCACCGGCGAAGGCGTGGGCAAGGACCTGTACCGCGAAGGCATCGGCAAGGCGCTGGGCCTGTCGCTGGACATCACCGGCGGCGACACGATCAACGGCGGCCTGGCGGTCGTCACCGCCAACGGCAGCCTGGATGCGGGCGTCTACAGCCAGCGCCACCTGCGGGTCAGCGGGCTGAAGTACTTCATCGACGGAGTGGAAGTCACCGACCTGGGCAGCATCGACGCCAATACGACCGGCACCCTGACGGTGCGGCCGATCATCGATGCCAGCGAGGACGTCACCTGGTCGGTCCGCGAAGGCAACTACTCGCAGCTGATCAGCGACCGCATCGAGGAACTCCAGCGCCGCCTGTCCGACTATGGCCTGTCGCCGATCGAGAAGTCCGGCTTCCAGGCCGAGCTCAACCTGTTGACCCGCACCCTGGACAAGCTCTACGCCGACATGGGCGGCACCCCGGGCAGTGGCGTCAGCCTGCCGTCCCAGCTCAAGGTCTGGCTGCTGCAGGTCGACCCGATCCTGGCGCGCCCGGGCAACATCCACGTCAAGGGCGATGCGCTGGTCGGCCAAGGCAGCCTGAGCGCGCCGGGCGATGCCAAGATCGAGATCGCCAATGCCAGCTCGCTGTTCCTGGACATCAAGGGCCTGGAGATCCCCGACCGCGAGGGCGGGCAGGTGCTGTTCAACGGCGCCAAGATGCGGAACAACGCCGAGATCAATGCGGCCAACCGTCCTGGCCTGCTCGCGAACTTCGGTTCGATCGAGACCTCGGACAATTCGCCGCCGCCGGTGATCTCGATCATCAACAGCTACAACCCGGCCACCGGCCAGGTCGACGGATCCGGCCTGAAGGCGCCGGCGCCGGACATCTACGTCAACGGCAGGATCAGCAACCGTCGCGGCAGCATCGACCTGACCGCCTCGTACGGCAGCATCTACGCCAACGCGGACATCCGCGGCCAGAGCCTGAACATCAGCGCGGGCAAGGACTTCGTCCTCAACAACATGGACGGGTTCACCCACATCGGCGGCGACCCGGCCTACAACAACACCGGCGGCACGCTCAATCCGGCCAACTCGGCGACCGTGGCCGGCAACAACGTGGTGATCACCGCGCTGTACCTGAACATCAACGGCCTGGTCCAGAGCGGCGTGGCCGACTGGTCGGTCGTCATCGACGAAAGCGCCTTCAACAACCTGGCCAACCTGCGCGCGGCATGGAAGGCGGGCGGTGCGTCGGTGGTGCAGCTGGCGACCACCGACGCGCGCCTGGGCCGGATCGGCTACAGCTACGACTTCAAGTCCGAGAGCATCGTCCTGGACCAGGTCGACATCGGTGGTGGCTACATGGAGCTGACCGGCCACATCCTCAGCACCGGCAACGGCCAGCTGCGCGTGCTCGACGGCTACAGCCAGGTCAAGGTGGTCAACAACACCATCCGCGACCTGACCATCTCCGGCATCGACCTGGGCAACGGCGTGCAGGGCCAGCTGCGGATCAACGACCTGGCCCGCAAGGCCGGCGACGACCGCGCCTGGTCGACGATCTACACCTACGACAACGGCCAGGTGCAGCGCTACGAGGGCTGGAGCAGCGAGATCCGGGTCGCAGACCCGTTCAAGGTCGGCAGCTCGGCGGGACGCACTGCCCAGTACGACGTCACCGACGGCCGGACCTACGTCTGGCTGCAGGGGCGCGACCGTACCGATACGCGGACCAAGGTCGAGTATTGGGACGAGTTCTGGGGCTTCATCCCCACCGGCGACGGCACCGAGCTCAGCAACGTCACCGTCAAGGGTGACAGCAAGCCGATCGACGGCGCCGAGTACATGGGTAACGCCAACCATGCCTACAAGGTCGACAAGTTCACGATCGACCTGCAGGTGCTGGCCCTGCGCCTGGCCGGCAGGAATGCCGAAGCCGATGCACTGGCGAATGCCTATCAGCGGGCCATCAAGGGCGATCCCGGCGCGGCGGAAATCCAGCCGTACCTGACTTGGCTGACCGAAGAGGGCAAGGTCATCAGCCAGCTCGACCAGGTGTACGTCACCGATGGCGAAGAGGTCATCAGCCGCACCAACGGCGGCTACTGCCGCAAGCATTTCATCTGGTGCCACGTCTATCGCACCACCCGCACCACGGTGTTCCAGACCGGCCTGCGCGAGATCGACCGCTTCACCGTGCTGGCCGACTCGCCGATCGCGATCGACTTCATCGGCTACGAGACCGGCCTGATCGACCTGACGTCCAAGGGCAACGTGACCCTGCTGGGCTCGCTGTTCAATGAGAGCGGCAGGACCTCGGTCAAGGTCACCGACGGCGCCCTGACCCAGGGCAACGATTCGGTCGTGTCGGCCGCCAACCGCCTGGAGCTGGAAGCGCGCGACGGCATCGGCAGCGTCGAGCAGGGGCTGCGCGTGCAGGTCGGCGACACCCTGTCGGCCTACAGCAGCCAGGGCGACATCAACCTGCAGGCGGTCAACGGCGGGCTCGACTTCACCCGGCTGGAGGCCGCGCGCGGTGACGTCAACGTGCTCGCCCAGGGCGACATCACCAGCAGCAACGGTGCGGCCGTCACTGGCGCATCGATCGGCCTGGTTTCGACCCACGGCAGCATCGGCAGCGCCAGCGAACTGCTGAACATCAACACCGGCAGCAACGAGCGCGCGCTGTTCAGCGCCGAGGCGGTCGGCGGCGTGTTCGTCGAGGAGACCAACGGCGACCTGTGGATCGACACGATCCGCGCTGGCGGCGACGTGCATGTGAAGGTGCGCAACGGCGACCTGCTGGATGGCAACGCCAACGTGACCTACGAGGAGCGTTCGCTCGACCAGCTGCGCGAGTTGTGGGAGGGCATGGGCCTGACCGGCGCCAAGGCCGACGAAGCGCTGCTCCTGCAGAAGGAGTCGCTGGTCCGCGCCGGCAACCAGCGTTACGCCCGCTACTGGCAGATGCGCAACGCCCGCCTGGACAACGGCAGCTGGGTCGCGGATTCCTACAATCCGGCCCAGGCCGACTTCAGTGCCGACCAGGTCGCGCAGATGCGCGCACTGGGCTGGAGCGATGCGCGCATCGCCGAGGCGCAGGCACAGCAGCAGACCGAGTACGCGAAGTGGAACGCCGAGTTCGGCGGTGCGACCTATGCGTCCGCCTACGAGTACGAACTTTCGGCCACCGAGCTGACCGCGCTGGAGTCCACTTCGCACTGGACCGAGGACGAACTGCGCTATTCGGTGTCCGCCAGCCTGCTCAACCGCGGCAGTGGCGGCTCCGGCCGGATCGAGGGAATGAATGTCGAAGGCCGCAACGTCACGCTGGAGGCCAACAAGATCGGCCGCCTGCTCGACGAGGACGTGGTGATCGACCTGAGCCAGGGTCCGGTCTCGCTGACCCCGGCGCAGCGTGCCGCGCTGGCTTCGGCCGAGTACGACGACATCTACTTCGACGACGACACCAACCCGACCCTGATCCGCATCGTCCAGCGCGACGACGTGAACATCCGGGCCACTGGCGATATCCGCGCCACGGCGCTCGGCGACGTGTACCTGGGCGGCGATCGCGACTTCAACATCTACGACGTCAACGGCCACACCGTCCACATCAAGACCGACGGCAGCATCAGCAGTGCCAATGGCACCAATGTCGTCGTGCGCGGCCATGACGTGGTGCTGGAGGCCGCCGGTGGCACCATCGGAGGCGATCCGGTCGGCGGCGACGGCAGCCTGCACACCGCCATCGATGGCGAGCTGACGGCACGTGCCAAGGTCGTGGACCTGGTCAACCATGGCGACCTCAGCATCCAGCGCATCACCGGCACCGATGCCCTGCGCCTGCGCGTGCTGGGCAACCTGTCGGCGACGACCCAGCTGGGCGAGAACCTGCTGGGTGGCAGCATCGACCTGTGGGTCACCGGCAATGCCGGCGACGCCCTGTCGCGGATCCAGCTCGGTACCGGCGGCCTGGCCGACCGGATCAACCTGGACATCGGTGGCAACGCGTGGATCGGCGGCCTGCAGGGCGCGCTGGGCCTGCCGGGCGTACTGCGCTTCGGCAACGTCGAGGTGGGCGGCCTGCTCGACATCGGCCAGACCACCGACCTGTGGCAGTACGGCGACTGGAACGTCGGCGGCCTGTCGCTGGACCTGGGCAACCTGTGGCGGATGCAGGCCGGAACCTCGCTGTTCGCTGGCAGCGGCATCTATGCCCGCGTCGACGGCGACGCCGAGCTGGGCGACATCGAAGCCGGCGACGCAGGTGCGTCGATCGACATCGAGGCCTACCGCCTGTCCGCCTCGCACGATGGCGCGCAGTGGCTGGCCGACGACCGGCTGCGCCTGCGCGCTGCCGGTGGCGACATCGGCCAGGTCACGCGTTACGTGACCCTCGGTGCGCAGCGCCTGGACGTGGCGAGCATCCCCGGCAGCGTGTACGCGAACCTGCTGGGTGGGATCGGCGCTGGCAGCATCGCCAGTGCCGGCAGCCAGTGGCTGACGACGCTGGGCAACGTCTCGCTGGACCAGGTCCGCAGCGGGGGCGGCGACATCTACCTCAGCGGCACCGGCGTGGTGTCGATCGCGGACCTGTTCGCGCAGGGTGCGCTCGACCTGCAGGGCCAGGATCTGGTCCTGGGCACGGCCGAGAGCCGCACCGGCGACACGGACATCGTCGTGACCGGCAGCCTGGAAGCGGGCGACCTGACGGTCGGCGGCAACTGGACGCTGGATGCGGCCACGGCCGACATCGGTACGGCCGACGTGGTTGGCGATGCGGACCAGGTGGTCGGTACGCTGACCCAGCAGCAGCTGATGGTGGGCGGCGACTGGACGCTGGTGGCCGACGAGGCCGACGTCGTCGCTGCGACGATCCAGGGCCATGCGACGCAGCAGGCCGGCCGCCTCGGCATGGATACGCTGGCCGTGGGTGGCAACTGGCAGCTGGACGGTGGCGACGCAGTGGTCGCGAGCGCGCAGGTCGGTGGTTCGGTCAACCAGGACGTGGATGCACTGACGCTGGGCGACCTGACGGTGGGTGGCAACTGGACGCTGGATGCGGCCACGGCCGACATCGGTACGGCCGACGTGGTCGGCGATGCGGACCAGGTGGTCGGCACGCTGACCCAGCAGCAACTGTCGGTGGGCGGCGACTGGACGCTGGTGGCCGACGAGGCCGACGTCGTCGCTGCGACGATCCAGGGCCATGCCACGCAGCAGGCCGGTCGCCTGGGCATGGACACGCTGGCCGTGGGTGGCAACTGGCAGCTGGACGGTGGCGACGCAGTGGTCGCGAGCGCGCAGGTCGGTGGTTCGGTCAACCAGGACGTGGATGCACTGACGCTGGGCGACCTGACGGTGGGTGGCAACTGGACGCTGGATGCGGCCACGGCCGACATCGGTACGGCCGACGTGGTCGGCGATGCGGACCAGGTGGTCGGCACGCTGACCCAGCAGCAACTGTCGGTGGGCGGCGACTGGACGCTGGAGGCCAACGAGGCCGACATCGTCGCGGCGACGATCCAGGGCCATGCGACGCAGCAGGCCGGCCGCCTCGGCATGGACACGCTGGCCGTGGGTGGCAACTGGCAGCTGGACGGTGGCGACGCGGTGATCGAGCAGGCCACGGTGGCCGGCGATGTCGATGTCACGCTGGCGGGCGATCTCTCGCTGGGTTCGCTGGATGCGAGCTCGACCCGGATCACCGCAGGCAACGCATCGCGGATCGGCCGGCTTGGCATCGATGGGGACCTGCTGTTGCAGGTCGCCAACAACCTGTCGCTGGGCCAGGCCCGGGTGAGCAACGATGCGGTCCTGCGCCACACCGGCGCGGATGGCACGCTCGTCTACGGCGAGCTGGATATCGGCAACACGCTGGAAGTGACCGGTGCAGGCGACTGGACCGGAGGCACGGCGACGGCCGGTGCCGACGTGCTCTTCGACGTCGGCAGCGCCAACCTGCAACGGCTGGAAAGCCTGCGTGGCGACCTGTTGCTGCAGGCACAGCGGCAGTTCGCCGCTGGCGCACTCGCCACGCCGCAGGGCCTGATCGACCTGGTCGCCGGCAGCATCGACGTCGGCACCGCCGACGCCGCGGCCACGCTGGACATGCACGTCACCGGTGGCCCCCTGCGCATCCTGCACGGCCACAGCGGCGGCAACCTGACCCTGACCGCGGCCACCGGCTCGCTGGCCGAGATCCACTTCGGCACCCCGGCCGATCCGGATGCGGTCGACGGACTGTCGACCGCGCACCTGAAGTCGGGTGCCGACATCCTCGTGCGCACCGACGGCGACCTGTACGGCGGCAACGCCGAGGCCGAAGGCCTGGTCACCCTGATCGGCCGCAACATGCGGCTGGGCCGGGTGCAGAGCCTGCAGGGTGATGTGTTCCTGCAGGCCGAACAGGACATCTGGGGCCTGCTGGTAGAGGCGCAGGGCGACGTCGGCATCGTTGCCGGCGGCAACCTGGACATGCCCGACGTGCGCTTCGGCGGCACCTACTCGCTGAAGGCGGGCAAGGACCTGACCGTCGGCATCGGCGGCGACCTCAACGTACGCGGCGTCGCCGAGGCCGGGCGTAACCTGACCTTCAACGTCGGTGGCGACGTGGACCTGGCCGCGATCAAGGCCGGGCGCAACGTGCTGGTCAATGCGGGGGGATCGATCCACCTGGACGAAGGCATCGAGGCCGGCGGCGACATCGACCTGCTCGCACGCCGCGGCAGCGTCAGCAGCGGTGGCCTGATCCATTCGAGCGGCCAGCATGATGGCCAGCCGACCAGCGGCGAGATCCGTGTCACCGCCGCCGGTGATGTCGACGTGGCCGGGTTCCAGGCCGATGCCGGCAACATCGATGTCGACGGCCGCAGCCTGAGCATCGGTTCACTGCTGGCCAGTGGCGACATCGACCTGCTGGGGCGTGGCTTCATCCACGTCGGCAGCAGCCGCAGCGGCGGCCGCCAGGACTGGCGTGCGGACGAGGACATCGCGTTCGACCAGCTGCTGGCCGGCACCCAGGCCTACCTGGACAGCCTGCTCGACACGCGCGGCAGGCTGCTTTCGGCCGGCGCCGGCGCGGTGGTCAATGCCGGCTGGCGCAGCGGCGTGGCCAGCGAAGCCACGGTCTGGATCGACCAGGCGTTCATGCCGACCCTGAGCGTGCATTCGGGCAACCGGATCCACGTCGGCGACGCCAACATCGGCCAGGCGGTCGACCTGCACGGTCGCGACATCGAACTGTACGGACGGCATACCGGCACCGGCAGCCTGAACCTGTGGGTCGAGGGCAGCGGCGCGGTGGCGGCGCAGCGTTTCGACGCGGTGATCGACGCCGGCGCGATCCTCGTGCCGCGGCTGTACGCGGTCGATGGGACGCTGCGCACCACGGCCGACCTGGTGGTGATCGAGGACGCCAGCCACGTCGACTACCTGCGCCTGCACACCGCCAACGCCAACGTGCTGATGGACAACACCACGCCTCTGTACCAGGCCGGTGCGGACGTCCAGCTGTACGAACTGGACAGGCAGTTCCGCCTGGCCCAGGCGGGCCTTGTCACGAGCACCAACTCCTACGTCGTGCATCGCCGCTTTACCCACCAGGTGCTGGTCCCGAACTTCCATTCGCCGCACGTGGACACGCTGCTCGAGTTCCAGCGCAACAGCGGAGCCCGCTATGGCGAACAGCACCTGTCGGCGGGCTTCACCGACCAGCGCCTGGGCGACCTGCCCTCGCAGCTGTACTCCGACGGCGATGCCCCGGAAGGCTGGGAACTGACCTGGAGCAACCTGCCCGCCAGCCTGCGCATGCAGCTGTCGGGGGATGGCAGCGAAGGCGACACGAAGGAAGAAGAACGCAACCTGGGAGCGATGCTGTGGTGATTTCGAAGGGGCGGTACGGATTGCGCCTGGCCATGCTGGCCACGCTGTGGGGTATCAACGGATTGGCGCTCGCGCAGGTCGCACCGACGCTGCCGGGGCAGGTCAGCCCGGTGCTGCAACGCGAACAGCTCGAACAGCAGCAGCGCCAGCGCGAGATGGAAGAGCGCGCCCGCCAGCTGCAGGTGCCCGCGCTGAAAGGCGAGGCCCTCGAGGCGCAGGCGCTGCCCGACCAGGACGTGGCGTTCGTGCTGCAGAGCATCCGCTTCACCCCGTCGGTGTTCCTGCAGGAACCCGACCTGGAGGCGCTGGCGCGCCCCTACGCCGGCCGCGAACTGCGCTTCGCCGACCTCAACACCCTGCTGGCGCAGGTCAACGCGCTGTACGAGCGCGCGGGCCAGCTGACCGCGCGCGCGGTCATCCCGCCGCAGAGTGTCGAGAAGGGCGAGCTGCGGGTCGTGCTGGTGGAAGCCAAGCTCGATGAAGTGGAATGGCAGGGGCAGCGCTGGGTCGACCCCGCCTTCTACGAGCGCCGCATCCAGCTGGAGCAGGGCCAGGTGCTGGACAGTCCGAAGCTGATGTCGGACATCCAGCGCTTCAACGCCACCACGCCCGGTCCGCAGGTCAGCGCGGGCCTGTCGCCCGGGCGGACCTTCGGCACCTCGAAGGTGACCTTGCAGGCGCATGAACCCGAACGCCTGCAGTGGCTGGGCTTCGCCAACAACTACGGCAACCAGGGCAGTGGCCGCGAACAGTTCGGCGGCAGCCTGACCTGGTTCTCGCCCAGCGGCGCTTCGGACACCTTCACCGCGCTGGTGGTGGGGACGTCCGATTCGACCTACGGCAGCCTGCGCTACGCACGGCCGGTGAACCGCTACAACGGCGTCGCCTACGTCGAGGCGGGCGCCAACACGATGAAGATCACCCAAGGCCCGTATGCCGACCTGGACATCGAGGGCGACTCGCAGGTCTATTCGGCCGGCTACGACCACCCCTGGTGGCTGGGCCCGAAATGGTTGCTGCGCGCCGGCGCCGGCTACATGTGGCAGGCATCGGAAACCACGGTCGAGGGCCTGCCGCTGAGCGACACCAACATCGGCGAGTTCTTCCTCTCCGGCACGGCCGAATACCGCAACGCACCCTGGTACGTGCGCTACGACCAGCGCGTGCGCCAGGCCTCGGCCGACAACGACATCAGTGGCGAGAGCGGCAGCTACACGCTGCTCAACGGCAGTGCCCTGCTCAACCGCGTCATCGGCGCGAGCTACGCGTTCAACGGGCGACTGGCGTGGCAGTACGCCAGCGACCCGGCCAAGCTGCCGTCGTCCCTGTACTTCCAGCTGGGCGGCATCACCAGCGTGCGCGGCTACGATCCGGGCGTGATTTCCGCGCCGCGCGGCGTGAGCACGAACCTCGAGTTCTCGCGGCGCTTCGCCGAGCGCTGGCAGCTGTTCGCGTTCTACGATTACGGCCTGGCCACTGAACTGGGCACGCGCGACGTCGACCTGCAAAGCGCCGGTCTCGGCTTGAACGTGGACTGGAACCGCCACTTCAGCGCTAACCTGGTCGCGGCCAGCGCCCTGAACGATGTGGTGCCCGACCAGGACAGCACCCAGGTCCTGCTGCAGATCATCGTGCGCTGAGCAACCGCAGAAGAATGGAATACGGAGAAGTAACACCATGAGCAACCAGCTGTTGTTGTACAAGCAGATCACCGCACTCAACCGCGACTCGCACCGCCAGCTGCGGCTGCGCCAGGCCGAGGACGCGCGCTTCGCCGCCTCGACGCACCTGGTGCCGCTGGCCGGCGTGGAATTCTTCCAGGCGGCGCGGCACTACCCGATCCTGTTCGTGGGTGATGGCGCCAATGCCTCGCCGATCGCGCTGCTGGGCCTGAAGTCCGGGCAGAACGGTTTCGTCGACGAAGCCGGGCAGTGGCAGGGCAGCGCCTACGTCCCGGCCTTCGTCCGCCGCTACCCGTTCGTCCTGGCCCAGGCCGACCAGGAGAACTTCACCGTCTGCTTCGACCGCGAGTTCCCCGGCTGGAACGAGCAGGAAGGCCAGGCCCTGTTCGACGCCGAAGGCAAGAACAGCGCGTACCTGGACGAGATGATCCGCTTCCTGCACAACTTCACCGCCGAGATGGAGCGCACCCGCCAGTTCGTGGCCAAGCTGGCCGAGTTCGAGCTGCTTGCGCCGCGTTCGTTGCGCCTGAACCACAGCAACGGCGAGAGCTTCGTGCTCAGCGATTTCGTCGCGGTCGACGAAGAGAAGTTCCTGAAGCTGCCCGACAAGAAGGTGCTGGCGTTGAACAAGGCCGGCTACCTGGGCTGGGTCTATGCGCACCTGATGTCGCTGGGCAATGCCAACACGCTGTTCGAGCGGCACGTCGCCGGGCTCAAGGCCGCGACGCAGGGCGCGGAGCCGACCAGCCACTGATGAGTGCGCAGGGCGCCGGATCCCGACGGGGTCCGGCGCGACTCAGCCCTGCTCGCGCACCACGTCCAGCACCGCTTCGCCGTAACGGCCGAGCTTGCTGCCACCGATGCCGCCGACCCGGGCCAGTTCGCTGACCGAAGCGGGCCGCAGCTGGGCGATGTCGCGCAGCGTGCGGTCGTGGAAGATCACGTAGGCCGGCACGTTCTGCTCGCGCGCCAGCTGCCCGCGCCAGGCGCGCAGGGCGTCGAACAGCACGCGGTCGCCGGCATCCACGTGCAGGGTGCTTTCGCTGCGCCGCTCGCCCGACACGCCGCGACCGGGCTTGCGCGCCGGTTCCTCGCGCAGGTGGACCTCGCGTTCGCCGCGCAGCACCGGACGCGCGGCATTGCCCAGTCGCAGGCTGCCGTGGCCCTCGGCATCCACCTCGAGCAGGCCGGCCACCACCAGCTGGCGGAACACGCTGCGCCAGGCGTTCGCATCCAGGTCCGCGCCGATGCCGTAGGTGGACAGTTCGTTGTGGCGGAACTGGCGCACCTTCTCGGTATCGGCGCCGCGCAGCACGTCGATCAGGTGGCCGGCGCCGAAACGCTGGCCGGTGCGATAGACGCAGCTCAGGGCCTTGCGCGCCGGCTCGGTGGCGTCCCAGGTGCGCACCGGCTGCAGGCAGTTGTCGCAGTTGCCGCAGGTGCCGTTCGCGGATGCTCCGGCCTCGTAACGTTCGCCGAACGCGGCCAGCAAGGCCTGGCGCCGGCATTGCGCCGACTCGCAGTAGCCAAGCAGCTGGTCGAGCTTGTGCCGCTCCAGCCGTTTGCGCTCCTCGCTGGCTTCGCCCTGCTCGATCATCTGCCGCAGCAGGACCACGTCGCCGAGTCCGTAGCCCATCCAGGCCTCGGCAGGCTCGCCGTCGCGGCCGGCGCGGCCGGTCTCCTGGTAATAGCCCTCGATCGACTTGGGCAGGTCCATGTGGGCGACGAAGCGCACGTCCGGCTTGTCGATGCCCATGCCGAAGGCGATGGTGGCGCACATCACGATCCCGTCCTCGCGCAGGAAGCGACGCTGGTTCTGCGCGCGCACCTCGGCCGGCAGCCCGGCGTGGTAGGGCAGGGCGGCGATGCCGCGCCCGGCGAGGAATTCGGCGGTTTCCTCGACCTTGCGCCGCGACAGGCAGTAGACGATGCCCGACTCGCCGGGGTGCGATGCGAGGAAGTCGACCAGCTGCCGGCGAGGATTGTCCTTGTGCGCGACCGAGTAGCGGATGTTCGGCCGGTCGAACGAGCTGAGGAAACACTGCGCGTCTTCCAGCGCCAGGCGCTCGGCGATCTCGCGCCGCGTCGGCGGGTCGGCGGTGGCGGTCAGCGCGATGCGCGGCACTTCCGGCCAGCGCTCGTGCAGCACGGCCAGTTCGCGGTACTCGGGGCGGAAATCGTGGCCCCACTGCGACACGCAGTGGGCTTCGTCGATCGCGAACAGCGCGATCGGGCTGCGATCGAGCAGCGAGAGGAAGCGCGGTGTGAGCAGGCGCTCGGGCGCGACGTAGAGCAGGTCGAGCGTGCCGTCGAGCAGGTCGCGTTCGACCTGGCGGGCGGTTTCGGCATCAAGCGTGGAATTGAGGTAGGCCGCGCGCACGCCGACCTGGCGCAGCGCTTCCACCTGGTCCTGCATCAGCGCTATCAACGGCGAGACCACCAGGCCGGTGCCCTCGCGCAGCAGCGCCGGAATCTGGTAGCACAACGACTTGCCGCCGCCGGTGGGCATCAGCACCAGCGCGTCGCCGCCGCCGGTCACGTGCTCGACGATGGCCTGCTGCTGGCCGCGGAAGGCGTCGTAGCCGAACACGCGGCGCAGCGTCGCCAGCGCTCCGGGAGCCGTGGCCGCAGATGGGCTGCGCACAGAGTGGTCGATGAGTTCCTGCATGCGTACAGGATACCGGCCACTTCCGGCCACCGCGCTGAACCGGCGGCGCGTGCGGGCTGCGATTTCGCCTTGATCCGGTGTAGGAGTGCTGCCGTCAGCTCACCGGCACATGGATCGCGCGCTGGCAAGGCGATCCTGTAACGCCGGGGTGGATTCGAGAAGACACAGCTCCCGCAGGCGTGCGACCGCCGAGGGTCAGCCCTTGCGTTCGAACGAGAACAGCTTTCCGAGCGGATGCCGGCGCCGTTCGACGGTAGCTCGCAGCAGTTGCGCACCCAGCGCCGAGTAGGTGATGCCGTTGCCGCCGTAGGCCATGGCGAACAGCACCCGCGGTCCCCACTGTTCGTGCCGGCCGAACCAGGGCAGGCCATCCCGGGTCTCGGCGAAGGTCCCGCCCCATGCGAACGCCGGGCGCAGCGGCAGCTGCGGGAACAGTGCCCGGGCTTTTTCCAGCAACGTGCCGGCCTTGGCCTGCACCCGCGCATCCCGCCTGGCGGGGATGTCGACGGCATCGTCCTCGCCGCCGACGAGCAACCGCCGGTCCGGCGTGGTGCGCACATACAGGTAGGGACGCGCGCTCTCCCAGACCAGGCTGTCGACCAGGCCGCCGAGCAGCGCCACCGGCAAAGGGTCGCTGACGAAGGCGTAGCTGCTGCGGTTGCGCGCCACGCGCTTGCGCAGCCAGCGCTGGTTTTCGTAGCCGCAGGCCAGGACGACGTGGCCGGCGCGCACCTGGAAGCCGGACGCGGTACGCAGCACCACGCGCCGCGAGGTGGCCTGCAGGCCGACGATTTCCTCGTGGTCGTGCACCGCGCCGCCGCCGCGATGCAGGCGGCGCAGCAGCCGCTGCGCCATCTGGTAGGGATCGACCTGGGCGGCCTGCCGGCTGAGGATGGCCGCCGGCGCGCGGAACCCGTAGCCGGCCTCCACGTCATCGGCCTCCCACCATTCGACCTCGATGCCATGGCGCTCGCGCGCGGCGAATTCTTCGCGCAGGTCGCGCACGTGGCGGCGGCGGCTGGCGTAGTAGAGGCTGCGGCAATGGTTGAAGGCGACGCCGTCGAGATCGGCGGCGCGTTCGCGCAGCCAGTCGATCGCCGTGACGCAGGCCCGGTAGGCCAGCGCGGCGTCGGCTTCGCCGTAGCGCTTCGCCAGGTCGACCAGGTGGGTGTCGATTTCGTACTGCAGCAGCGCGGTGCTGGCCGAGGTGCTGCCCCAGCCGACGTCGCGCTTTTCGAGCACGGCGACCGCGTGGCCGTGCGCGGCCAGTTCGTCGGCGATGAGCGCGCCGGTGATGCCGCCACCGACCACGGCGACGTCGCAGTCGAGGTCGGCGGCCAGCGCCGGCAGGGGCGCGGACAGTCCGCCGCGTATCGCCCAGAAGGGATAACCGCTTTTCAGGTCCATCCTGGCAGTCAAGCCGGTCGCGGCGCAGCGCGCCGTGAAGGCGGCTCAGACCGGCGGTACTGCCGCCTCGCGATTGGCGTAGCGGAAGGTCGGCGTCGACATCACCATTTCGGCCAGCGAATAGGCCAGCTCGCGCTCGGCCATCACCGCGCCGTCGGCGCCGTGCGAGAGCAGGTGGCGCACCTCGGCATCGCTGTGCGCGCGGGCAAGCACCGGCAGCGCCGGGCTGAGCGCGCGCAGCTTGGCGATCGCTTCGCCCGCCTCCAGAGGCTGCGGAATCGCCAGGATCGCGATGCTCGCGGTCTGCGGGTGGGCCTCGGCCAGCACCCGGTCGGACGCAGCATTGCCGCGGATGCCCGGGAAGCCGGCCGCGTGCGCCCGCTCGATATGGTCCTTGTCGGTATCGATCACCAGCACGTTGACGCCGCGATCGCGCAGCACCCCGGCCAGTTCGCTGCCGACCCGCCCGTAGCCGACGACGATGGCGTGGTTGCCGGGCACCAGCGCCGGTCCGGGGGGGGGCTCGGGTTCGGCGGGCGCCTGCATCGCTTCCTGGCGCGCCTGGCGGCGGTCGAGCCAGGCGAACAGCAACGGGTTGGCGATGATCGACAGCAGCGCGCCGGCCAGCACCAGGTCGCGTCCTTCCGGGGGCAGGATCCGCAGCGATACGCCGAGCCCGGCCAGGATGAAGGAGAACTCGCCGATCTGCGCCAGGCTCACCGAAATGGTCATCGCCGTGGAGGGCGGGTGGCGGAAAGCGCGCACGATCCAGTACGCGGCCACCGACTTGCCCAGGACGATGATCGCCAGCGTCGCCAGCACCTGCCAGGGATGCTCGACCAGGATCCGCGGATCGAACAGCATGCCGACCGAGACGAAGAACAGCACCGCGAACGCGTCGCGCAACGGCAGCGAGTCGTTGGCCGCCTTGTGGCTCAGTTCCGATTCGTTGAGCAGCATGCCGGCGAAGAACGCGCCCAGCGCGAACGACACCCCGAACAGGGCCGCCGAGCCGAACGCCACGCCCAGCGCGATCGCCAGCACCGCCAGGGTGAACAGCTCGCGCGAGCCGGTGCCGGCCACTTTTTCCAGCGTCCAGGGAATCACCCGGCGCCCCACGACCAGCATCACCGCCACGAACAGGCTGACCTTGAGCAGGGTCCAGCCCAGCGCGGCGAGGATCACGCCGAGGCTGGCCTCCTCCGGGCGCGTGCCGCCTTCGCCCAGCATCCCGCCCAGGGCGGGCAGCAGGACCAGCGCCAGGACCATCACCAGGTCCTCGACGATCAGCCAGCCCACCGCGATGCGGCCGCGCTTGGTGTCCAGCAGGCGCCGTTCTTCCATCGCCCGCAACAGCACCACCGTGCTGGCCACCGACAGGGCCAGGCCGAACACGAGGCCCTGGATCAGCGGCCAGCCCATCGCCCAGGCCAGGCCCATGCCCAGCAGCGTGGCAAACGCGATCTGCGCCATGGCGCCGGGCACGGCGATCCACTTCACTTCCAGCAGGTCGTCGAGCGAGAAATGCAGGCCGACGCCGAACATCAGCAGCATCACGCCGATTTCGGATAGCTGGTTGGCGATTTCCTGGTCGGCGACGAAGCCGGGCGTGAACGGACCCACCGCCACGCCTGCGAGCAGGTAGCCCACCAGTGGCGACAGCCGCAGCTTGTTGGCGATCGCACCCAGCACGAACGCCAGGCCGAGGCCGACCGCCACGATGTCGATCAGGCTGGTGTCATGGGGCATCGGTCACGGGTGGCGGGAGGGGGCCTGCCAGTGTCACCGACGCAGGCGCCCCGGGGCAAACGCCGCGCCGGCATGCCCGGGGCAGGTCCGGTGCATGCCGGGCGCGGAACGGCATCACCAGCGATAGTTCGCGCGCAGGTAGACGTAGGCGCCGTTGAAGCCGAACGGGTTCTGCGTCGGGTAGGGCAGCTGGCCGGACGTCGAGGTCGCGTAGATGTTCTCGTCCGGGTACTCGTTGAGCACGTTGTCGCCGCCCAGCGAGAACTCCCAGCGGTCCACCTTGAAGGTCGCCGCCAGGTCCAGCAGCCACTTCGGATCGAAGGTCTGGTCCAGCGCCGCGTTGGCGTTGCGGACGGTGAACTCGCCATAGCGCGAGGTGGTCGCGCTCAGGCGCCAGCTGTCGTTCTCCCACGCGCCGCTGAGCAGGAACTTGTCGCGCGGGTAACCGACTTCGAAGCGGCCCAGCTCGACGCGTCCGAAGCGCAGCGCGGTCGGGTCGATCGCGGTCAACGCCGGAGGGTTGGGCGCGACCCGGTCGATTTCGGTCTTGGTGTAGTTGTAGCCCATGGTGAAGTCGAGCTTGCTCGCGGCCAGTTGCCAGGTGTAGGTGCCCACCACGTCCACGCCCTGGGTGGTCGTGTCGAGCGCGTTGGTGAAGTAGCGCCCGCCCGCCACGTCCGGGAAACCATTGGTATTGAGCCAGGTACGCACCGCGGTGCTGGTCAGGTTCTCCGACAGGGTGATCCGGTCCTTGACCTTGATGTGGTACGCATCGACGGTCACGTACAGGTCTTCGACCGGGGTCAGGACCAGGCCCAGGGTGAAGTTCTCGGAGGTCTCGGCCTTGAGCGGTTCGGCGCCCAGCGCGATGCCGGCGGGATTGGTCACCCGGAAGGTGACCAGGTCGAACGGCAGTCCCCCGATGAAATTGGTCGACGTGGTCTGGTAGTACTGCTGCTGCAGCGAGGGCGCATGGAAGCCGGTCGAAGCGGTGGCGCGCAGCGCGACTGCGTCACTGAAGGCGTAGCGGCCGCTGAGCTTGCCGGTCGTCTCGCTGCCGAAGTCGCTGTAGTCCTCGTAGCGCGCGGCGATGCCCAGGCTCAGTTTTTCGGTGAGGTCGCCTTCCAGCCCTACGAAATATGAAAGCGAGTGGCGATCGAAGCTGCCACTGTCCGACGGACGGAAACCGGGGAACACCTGGGCGCCCGATGGAGCGGGCGTGCCATTGGGCAGCAGCACGCCGCCGTTGACGTACGAGTTCACTTCGCCCGAGCCAATGGTGAACTCCTCGCCGCGCCATTCCGCGCCGTAGGACAACGTGACCGGGTAGGCACCGCCCCAGTCGAGCAGCTTGTTGAAATCCAGGTTCAGCACGTGCTGCTTGAGCTCCAGCGAACCGGCGTAGAACTGCGTCGGCGAGGTCGGGCCCAGGCTGCGGTTGAGCGTGTTGCGGATGTCGAAGTCCAGCGAGTTGGAACCGTACGTGTAGCTGAAGTCGACGTCGGTCTCGCCGGCGGTGGTGGCGCGCAGGCCGCCGGTGAAGCTGATGTCGTCGGAAGTGTTGAAGATCTGCGGCAGGAAACCATCGGGGTAGATCGACGGGATGTTGCGGGTGTCGCCGGCCGGACGGAAGAAACCGTTCGAGAGTGTTTCGCGCTTGGTATAGAGGCCGAAGGAATAGAAGCTCAGGTAGTCCTCGACCGGGATCTCGCCGTTGTAGGCAACCGAGTGGTTGTCGATTTCCGGATCACCCAGGCGCTGTACGACCTCGCCCAGTGGCGGACTGGTCGCGCTGGGGACGCCGGTGTAGGGCCGCGCGCGATCAGTCTGGTCCTGGTGGCCGGTCTGCGCTGACAGGTGCAATTTGCCGGCTCCGCCCAGGCTCAGGCCGGCATCGCCCATCACCTGGTACTGGCCGCCGTCGCCGGCGCTGAACTGGCCGTAGCCGGCGCTCAGGCTGCCGCCGCTGTCCGATCCCTTGAGCACGATGTTGACCACGCCGGCGATGGCGTCGGATCCGTACTGGGCCGAGGCGCCGTCGCGCAGCACCTCGACCCGTTCGATCGCGGCCACCGGGATGGAGTTCAGGTCCACCGGCGAGGAACTGCGTCCCTGGCTGCCGTTGACGTTGACCAGTGCGCCGGGGTGGTAGCGCTTGCCGTTGACCAGGACCAGGGTGTGGTCGGGGGCCAGGCCGCGCAGCTGCGCGGGGCGCATCGCGTCGGTGCCGTCGTTGATTGCCGCGCGCGGGAAATTGAGCGAAGGAATGGCGCGTGCCAGGGCGGTCGCCAACTCGGTCGAGCCGGTGGCCTGCAGCGCCTCGCTGCTGATGATGTCGATCGGCGACGAGGATTCGGCGACCGTCCGGTCGGTCACCCGGGTGCCGGTGACGATGACCGTGTCGAGGACCTTGGCGGTGGGCGTGGGCGGGGCGGTCTGGGCCCAGGCGGCCGGGGCGGCCAGCGCAGCTGAGACGGCGACGGCGAGCAGGCGGTGCTTGGCGATCATGTATCGACTCCTGGAGGGGCGGGTGCGGCCTCAGGCCGAAGGGCGGTGTTGCGGCGCAGCAATTCCGGAATAAACCAGCGGACCGGCAGTTGTCAAATTTCCGTTACGGATCCTGCGCGGTGCGATGTCAAGTATTCGTTAACAGTAGAATGGGCGCGCAGCATGCGTCGGCATCTGCTGATTCCCGTTCCTTCTGTGGCGTCCCCCATGATTTCCCTGCGTAATTTCGCCCTGCGCCGCGGCGAGCGGCTGCTGTTGTCCAACGTCGACCTGGCCCTGCACGCCGGTTACCGGGTGGGCGTGGTCGGCCGCAACGGCACCGGCAAGTCCAGCCTGTTCGCGGCCATCCGAGGCGAACTCGAAGCCGACAAGGGTGATGTCGACCTGCCCGGCAAGGTGCGGATCGCCTCGGTGGCGCAGGAAACCCCGTCGCTGCCCGACCCGGCGCTCGATTTCGTGCTCGGCGGCGACGAAGTGATCGCCAAGGTGCTGCGCGACGAGGCCGATGCCAACGCACGCGAAGACTGGGAGGCGGTCGCCGCCGCGCACCAGAAGCTGGCCGAACTGAACGGCTACGACGCCGAAGCGCGCGCCGGCCGCCTGCTGCACGGCCTGGGCTTCCCGGCCGACACGCACCATCGGCCGGTGTCCTCGTTCTCCGGCGGTTGGCGCGTGCGCCTGAACCTGGCCCGCGCGCTGATGATGCCGTCGGACCTGCTGCTGCTCGACGAACCGACCAACCACCTCGACCTGGACGCGGTGTTCTGGCTGGAGCAGTGGCTGCTCAAGTATCCCGGCACGCTGCTGCTGATCTCGCACGACCGCGAGTTCCTCGACAACGTCGCCACCCACACGCTGCACCTGCACGGCGGCGGCGCGAAGCTCTACGTCGGCGGCTATACCGACTTCGAGCGGCAGCGCGCCGAGCAGTTGCGCCAGCAGCAGATCGCGCACGACAAGGAACAGGCCGAGCGCGCGCACCTGCAGAGCTTCATCGACCGCTTCAAGGCGCAGGCCTCCAAGGCCCGCCAGGCGCAGTCGCGGATGAAGCGGCTGGCCAAGCTCACCGGCACCGAGGCGGTGCGCGCCGAGCGCGAGTTCCGGATCGAGTTCGCGCCCCCGCAGCGGCTGCCGCATTCGCTGATCCGGCTCAACCACGTCGAAGCCGGCTACGGCCCCGATTCGGTGATCCTGCACGAGGTCGGTTTCGGCCTGGAGGCGGGCGACCGCATCGGCCTGCTCGGCCCCAACGGCGCCGGCAAGACCACCCTGGTGCGCAGCCTGGTCGGCGACCTGGCGGTCGTGGCGGGCGAACGAAGCGCGCACCCGGACCTGCGCATCGGCTACTTCGCCCAGCACACGGTCGAGTCGCTGCACGAAGGACAGTCGCCGATCGACCACTTCCGCGAGCTGTCGCCGGATGCGTCGACCCAGCTGTTCCGCGACTTCCTCGGCAAATGGAATTTCCCGGGCGACCGCGCCTTCGAGGTGGTCGACGGCTTCTCCGGCGGCGAACGCGCGCGCCTGGCGCTGGCGCTGATCGCGTGGCAGCAGCCCAACGTGCTGCTGCTGGACGAACCGACCAACCACCTTGACCTGGAAATGCGCGAGGCGCTGGCCGAGGCGCTGAGCGACTTCGACGGCGCGATCGTGATGGTGAGCCACGACCGCCACCTGATCGGCCTGGTCTGCGACACCTTCTGGCGGGTGGCCGACGGCGTGGTCGAACCGTTCGACGGCGACCTGGACGAGTACGCGGCCTGGCTGCGCAGCCGCCCCAACGCACAGGGCACCAAGCAGCGCATGGCCGACGCGGCGCCCACGCCGGTGCAGGTCCCGGTCGTTCCTGCGAAGCCGGCCGCGGCGAAGAAGCCGGTCAACCCGGTCAAGCTGGCGGCGGCCGAGAAGCGCGTGGGCGAACTGGAAGCCGAAGTCGCCGAACTGGACCGGCAGCTGGGCGATCCGGCGCACCTGGCCGATGCCGAGCGCCTGGCCCTGCTCGGCCGCGAACGCGAAAACATGGCCGGGCAGCTGGCTGCCGCCGAGCAGGCCTGGCTGGAACTGCTGGAAAGCGCCTGAGGCGCGCGCCTTGACGTAAGCGCGCGGCGGGCCTCGCCTCGCTGCTTTCGCCACAGCCTGCCTGTGCGGCGGGAAGCCGCCGGGGCAAGCCCGCTCTACCGGAACCTGGCAGCACAGCTGCCTGTTGGCCTTGAAAGCCGGGTCGATGCCCTAAAATTCCCGATGCCCGGCCTGCCGGGCCCTTTGCCTCCCAAGACCCCTACGCCATGCCGATCTATGCCTTCCAGTGCGACGCCTGCGGCCACAGCTTCGATCGACTGCAGAAGCTTTCCGACGCCGACCCGGATACCTGCCCGTCCTGCGGCGCCGCGGGCGCCATCCGCCGCCAGCTGACCGCGCCGTCGTTCCGCCTGGCCGGCGGCGGCTGGTACGAGACGGACTTCAAGAAGGACGGCGACCGGAAGCGCAACCTGGTCGATGGTGGCGAAGGTGCGACCAAGGCCGAATCCAAGCCGGCCGTCGCCGAAGCGCCGAAAGCCGACAGCAAGCCCGCTGCGACGCCCGCGGCCAAGCCGGCCACGCCTTCCAGCGGCAGCTGACCACGCGGGCCCGTTCCTGCGCCCGCCCGCAGGGACGATTTTCCCCGCGGTCATGCCCGGTTTCGTGGGCCTGCACGGCGCCCGACGAACCGCACCGATGACGGCCGGCTTGCCTGCGTCCGAGCATGGCGGATAGGGTGGGGCGATGAAAAACCATACGTTCCTTCCACTGCTCCTCCTGTTGGCCGCGTGTTCGCACGGTGGCCCGGCAGCCGATTCCGCGCCTGCCGCAAGCACGGCCACGGACGTCGCGCAGGCGCCGGCCGATGCCTTCCTTGCCGCCATTGCCCGCCACTGCGGCCAGGCATACGCCGGGCGCATCGTCGCCAACGCACCGGCCTCGGCCACGCCCGATCCTTTCGAGGGCAAGGCGCTGGTGATGCACGTGCGCGGCTGCGATGAACCCGCCCGCGGGCTGCGCATTCCCTTCCACGTCGGCGACGACCACTCCCGTACCTGGGTGCTGACCCGCACCGGCGACGGCCTGCGCCTGAAGCACGACCATCGCCATGCCGATGGCAGCCCCGATCCGGTCACGATGTACGGCGGCGACACCGCCGACGCGGGCAGCGCCACGCGCCAGGCCTTCCCGGTGGATGCCGGTTCGGTGGCGATGTTCGAGCGCGAGGGCCTGAAGGCTTCGGTGGTCAATACCTGGGCGATGGAAATCGAGCCGGGCCGGCGCTTCCTCTACGAACTGGCGCGGCCCGACGGGCGCCTGTTCCAGGTGGAATTCGACCTGTCGGCGCCGGTCGCGCTGCCGCCCGCGCCCTGGGGCGCGGACAGCTGAAACGATGGCGGTCAGCGCGCGCCGAAGCGCGCGCGGCAGCCGCCGTCGACCCAGATCGTATTGCCGCCGTCCCAGCCCCAGTTGCGGCCTTCCTGGCAGCGCGTGCTGGAAATCTGCTGGATCACCACCGGCCGGCCCTGGCGCCGGTCCCATGAGCAGGTGCGGCGCCGGTTGTTCTCGCTGTTGCAGGTGACCGAGTAGCCGGGGTTGGCGCCGCCACCGCCGCGGCCCTGGGCGAACTCGCCGCGGCAGCCGTTGCTGACCCAGATCGAATTACCGCGCTGGCCCCAGGTCCGGCCCTCGACGCAGGCGGCGCCCGACAGTTGCCTGACCAGCACCGCATTGCCGCGGAAGTTGGTCGGGCAGGTCCGCTCGCGGTTGTTCTGGCTCTCGCACCGGATGGTCTGGCCGGTGCCGCCATGGCCGCCACCGCGTCTCTCGGCGAAACGGCCGCGGCAGCCCTGCTCGACCCACATCACGCCGTTGCCGCCGCCGAAGTTGACGCCCTCCACGCAGCGCGTGCCGGAAATGTTCTCGACCAGCACCGGGCGGCCGTTGAACGGCGTGCGGCACTCGCGCCGGCGGCGGTCGGTGCTGGAGCAGATCAGGGTCTGTCCGCTCCAGTTCGAGCCGTTCCAGCCCGGTCGAAGGCCGGAGCTGCTGCTGCCGCCGCGCAGGGAAGTGGCGATGTCCTGCTGGATCCGGCTGAAGCCCCAGCCGGAATCGACCTGGTCCAGGTAGAACTCCAGCTGGTCGTCGGGGATCTGGCGGCCGCGGGACTGGTCGGCGTATTCGCGCTCGATCACCCGGACCCGGTCGGAGAAAGACAACTGGCGCAGGTTCTCCGGCGCGTAGGCGCGGGCCGCGGCCTGGGCGACGGCGGGGGCGGGCGCCACGGCGGCGGCAAAGGCCACGGCCAGTACCAGGGATGCGGCGGACAGGGAACGGATCATGACTTTCTCCTCCTTGGAAGTCGCCTTGAGACCGCGGCGGGTTCGACTCCGGATTTACCCCGCTCCGGCTTAATGCCGGCCCACCGGAGCCGGAGCGACGGGAGTGCAGGGACGGTCCCTGCCGGACAGGTTTGCCCGGGCCGGGCGTGGGCCTCAAAATGTCGCGTTCCCCGGCGCCGATGGCGTCCGGCCCCCCTGTGGAGTTCCCATGCGTACCCATTTCTGCGGCCTGGTCGACGAGACCCTGATCGGCCAGACCCTCACCCTCGCCGGCTGGACCGACGTGGCCCGCAACCTCGGCGGCGTCTGCTTCATCGACCTGCGCGACCATGAGGGCATCGTCCAGGTCACGGTGGAACCGGACAACGCGGAGGTGTTCGCGGTGGCCGCGTCGCTGGGCTACGAGGACGTGCTGCAGGTGGAGGGCGTGGTCCGCGCGCGGCATGCGGTCAACGACAAGATCCGCACCGGCAAGGTCGAGGTGATCGCCACCCGGATCACCATCCTCAACAAGGCCGCGCCGCTGCCGTTCCACGCGCACGAGAACCCGGGCGAGGAAACCCGCCTCCGGTACCGCTACCTCGACTTGCGCCGCCCGGAAATGCAGCGCATGCAGCGCACCCGCATCAAGCTGGTGCAGGCGCTGCGCCGGCACCTGGATGCGGACGGTTTCCAGGACATCGAGACCCCGATCCTGACCAAGGCCACGCCGGAAGGCGCGCGCGACTTCCTGGTGCCGGCGCGCATGCACCCGGGCGAGTTCTACGCCCTGCCGCAGAGCCCGCAGCTGTTCAAGCAGATCCTGATGGTGGCCGGCTTCGACCGCTACTACCAGATCGCGCGCTGCTTCCGCGACGAGGCCCTGCGCGCCGACCGCCAGCTGGAATTCACCCAGCTGGACATGGAGTTCGCCTTCGTCCGCGAGCGCGACGTGCAGGACTACGTCGAAGGCATGATCCGCGCGATCTTCAAGGAAGTCGTCGACGTCGACCTGGCCGCGCAGTTCCCGCGCATGACCTGGGCCGAGGCGATGCGTCGCTACGGTTCTGACAAGCCCGACCTGCGCATCGCGCTGGAACTGGTCGACGTGGCCGAACTGGTGAAGGACAGCCAGTTCGCGGTGTTCACCGGTCCGGCCAACGATCCGGACGGCCGCGTCGCCGCGCTGCGCATCCCCGGCGGCGCCTCGCTGTCGCGCAAGCAGATCGACGAGTACGCCGCGCACGCCGCCAAGTACGGCAGCAAGGGCCTGGCCTACATCAAGATCGACGAGGCCGGCGCGGTCAGCTCGCCGATCCAGAAGTTCTTCGGCGAGGCCGCGTTCGCCGCCCTTGTCCGGCACGTTGGCGCCGGCAACGGCGACATCGTGTTCTTCGGTGCCGGTGCCTACAACAAGGTGTCCGACTTCATGGGCGCGGTGCGCCTGAAGGCCGGCAAGGACTTCGGCCTGGTCGCCGACGGCTGGGCGCCGCTGTGGGTCACCGATTTCCCGATGTTCGAGTGGGACGAGGAGGCGCAGCGCTACGTGGCCCTGCACCATCCGTTCACCGCACCGGCGGTGGACGACATCGCGGAACTTCGCGCGCATGCGAAGACGGCGGTCTCGCGCGGCTACGACATGGTCCTCAATGGCAACGAGATCGGCGGCGGTTCGATCCGCATCCACCGGCCGGAGATGCAGAGCGCGGTGTTCGAGCTGCTCGGCATCGGCGCCGAGGAGGCCGCGGCCAAGTTCGGCTTCCTGCTCGACGCACTCAACTACGGCGCCCCGCCGCACGGTGGCATCGCCTTCGGCATCGACCGCATCGCCGCGTTGATGGCCGGCACCGAGTCGATCCGCGACGTGATCCCGTTCCCGAAGACCACCGGCGCGCAGTGCCTCATGACCGGCGCGCCGTCGCCGATCCCGGACGCGCAGCTGGCCGAGGTGCACGTGATGGTGCGGGCCGCTTCACCGCAGGAGCGTTGAAGCTCCCAAGATTCCGCCCGGGGCGGAATCTTGGGCCCCGCCTGCATGTTTCCACATCCCCTGCGGCTGCCGCCGCGCTCCCCTTGACTCAAGGGGAGCTCACCTCCGATCGACGACGAAGGGACTGCTGCATGGCGATGACGATCCGGCGAGCGACGGTGGGCGACGCGGCGCTGCTGTCCGACCTGGCGGCGCGCACGTTCACCGAGACGTTCGGACACCTGTATCCGGCGCAGGACCTGGAGTCCTTCCTGCGCGATGCCTACGCGGCGGACAAGCAGGCGGTGATCCTCTCGCACACCGATTACGCGGTCTGGCTGCTGGAAGACGACGGGCTCGCCGTCGGCCATGCCGCGGCCGGTCCGTGTGGTCTGCCGCATGCCGACGCGAGCCCCGGCGATGGCGAGCTGAAGCGGCTCTACGTGCTGGCCTCGCACCAGAACGGCGGCTGGGGCGGGCAGCTGTTCGACACCGCCGAGCGCTGGCTGCTGCGCGACGGTCCACGCACGCTGTGGGTGGGCGTGTGGTCGGAGAACTTCGGCGCGCAGCGCTTCTACGCGCGGCACGGGTTCTCGCAGGTCGGCACCTACGAATTCCCGGTGGGCCAGGTGCGCGACCTGGAATTCATCCTGCGCCGGCCAGCGGACGCCCCGCCGGACGCCGTCTGATCCATGGATGGCGCTCCGCTCCGCGTGCTGCTGCTCCACGGATTGTGGATGCCGGGCCTGTCGATGGGCTGGATGGCGCGCCGGCTGCGTCGCGAGGGCTTCGCCACCTCGGTGTTCGCATATCCCGGGGCGATGGCCGGGCCACGCATCGTGCTGCCGGCGCTGTCTGCGCGCCTGCGTCAGGCCGATGCCGTGGTGGCCCACAGCCTGGGCGGGCTGATGACCCTGGAAGCGCTGCGCCGGGACGGCTTTCCCGATGTCGCCCGCGTGGTCTGCCTCGGTTCGCCGCTGTGCGGCAGTGGCGCGGCGCGCGGCCTGCGCACGCACCTGGCCACGGGCTGGGCGCTGGGCCGTGCCGCGGCGCTGTTGCGACGGGGCTGCATGCCTTGGGAAGGGCCTGCCGAGGTGGGCGTCGTGGCCGGCACGCGCGCGATCGGGTTCGGTCGATGGTTCGCCCGTTTCGACGGCCCCAGTGACGGCACCGTGGCGGTGGCCGAGACGCGGCTTGCCGGCCTGGCCGACCATTGCCTGGTCGACGCCAGCCACAGCGGCCTGCTGTTCTCGGAGGCCGCGGCCAGCCAGGCGGTTCATTTTCTCCGGCAGGGTCGCTTCGGGCCGGACGCCGCCGTGGCGGCACGCATGCAGGCGCGGCGCCCGGTGTAAAATCGCCGCCTCGCAACCGCACGCACCGGAACGCACCATGGGCAGAGGCCCGTCGATCGAAGCCCGCAAGAACGCCACCGACGCCAAGCGCGGCAAGATGTTCACCAAGCTCATCCGCGAAATCGGCGTTGCGGCCCGCGCCGGCGGCGGCGAGCCGGCCAACAATCCGCGCCTGCGCGCGGCGATGGACAAGGCCCTGGCCGCGAACATGTCCAAGGACGTGATCGAGCGTGCGATCAAGAAGGCCACCGGCGAGCTGGAAGGCGTCGAGTACGAGGAGATCCGCTACGAGGGCTACGCGCCCGGCGGTGTCGCGGTGATCGTGGACTGCCTGACCGACAACCGCGTGCGCACCGTGGCCGACGTGCGCCACGCCTTCTCCAAGTGTGGCGGCAACATGGGCACCGAGGGTTCGGTCGCCTTCATGTTCAAGCGACTGGGCGTGCTCAGCTATGCCGGTGGGATCGACGAGGACAAGGTCACCGAAGCGGCGATCGAAGCCGGAGCCGACGACGTGGTGGTGTACCCGGAGGACGGCGCGATCGACGTACTCACCTCGGCCGAGCAGTTCGACGCGGTGAAGCTGGCGATGGAAGCGGCGGGCCTGGCGCCTGGCTACGCCGAAGTCACCTTCCGCGGCGACAACGACATCGCCGTATCCGGCGAGACTGCCCAGCAGGTGACCAAGCTGCTGGGCATGCTCGAGGACCTGGACGACGTGCAGAACGTCTACTCCAACGCCGACCTGGGCGACGCCGGCTGAACATGCACCCGCACGGGGGCGAAGCGGTGGTGGCGGCGGCCCGGAAGCACCTCCCGGAGGCGGACGCGTGAACGCGATGCAGCCTCCCGCGGTGCAGGCCACGGTCCGCATCCTGGGCATCGATCCGGGCTCGCAACGCACCGGCGTGGGCATCATCGACGTCGAAGCGGCCGGCAAGATCCGCCACGTCCACCACCAGCCGCTGGTGCTGCTCGGCGAGGGCGATTTCGCCCTGCGCCTGCGCCGCCTGCTGGACGGCCTGTCGCGTCTGATCGACGAATACCGGCCACAGGAAGTTGCCATCGAGCGCGTGTTCGTCGGCCGCAGCGCCGATTCGGCGCTCAAGCTCGGCCAGGCCCGTGGCGCGGCGATCTGCGCGGTGGTGCTGCGCGACCTGCCGGTCAGCGAATACGGCGCGCGTGAAGTGAAACTGGCCACGGTCGGCACCGGCGCGGCGGACAAGGCGCAGGTGCAGCACATGGTCGCGGCGATGCTGGGCCTGTCCGGCAAGCTGCAGGCCGATGCCGCCGATGCCCTGGCCATCGCCCTGACCCATGCCCACGTGCGCGCCACCACGCAGCGCCTGGGCGTCGACGCACGCCTGGCCTGGAGCCGCCGATGACATTTCCCACGATCCACGGAGCGGCGGCATGATCGGACGCCTGCGCGGCATCCTCGCGATGAAGCAACCGCCGTGGCTGGTGGTCGACGTCAATGGCGTCGGTTACGAGCTGGAAGCGCCGATGAGCACCTTCTACGACCTGCCCGACGTGGGTCGCGAGGTTGCGCTGTTCACCCACTACGCGCAGAAGGAAGACAGCGTGTCGCTGTACGGCTTCCTGCGCGAGGGCGAGCGGCGCCTGTTCCGGGACGTGCAGAAGGTCAGCGGCATCGGTGCGAAGATCGCGCTGGCGGTGCTGTCGGGCGTGAGCGTGGACGAGTTCGCGCGGCTGGTGCAGGGCGGGGACGTCACCGCGCTGACCCGGATCCCGGGCATCGGCAAGAAGACCGCCGAGCGCATGGTGGTCGAACTGCGCGACCGTGCGGCCGACTTCGGTGGCGGCGCGTCGGCCGGCCTGCAGGCGGCGGGCGTCGACCCGCTGGCCGATGCGGTCACCGCACTGCAACAGCTCGGCTACAAGCCGGTCGAGGCCGCGCGCATGGCCCGCGAGGCCGCCGCACCGGGCGACGAGGCAGCGGCGATCATCCGCAAGGCCCTGCAGTCGGCGTTGCGCTGACCCGCGCCACCAACCCGATGCCAACCGCGCTAACCTAGGGCCGCCATGACCGCAGCGCATACCCCCACGCCTGCTTCGGGCCAGCACGGCGCCCCGCATGGCGTCGGTGCCAGCCACCTCGCGCTGGTCGTCGGCGCCATCGGCGTCGTCTTCGGCGACATCGGCACCAGCCCGCTGTACACCCTGAAAGAGGCGTTCTCGCCGCACTACGGACTCAACAGCGACCACGACACGGTGCTCGGCGTGCTGTCGCTGGCGTTCTGGTCGCTGATGGTGGTGGTCACGCTGAAGTACGTGACCATCATCATGCGCGCCGACAACGAGGGCGAGGGTGGGATCATGGCGCTGATGGCGCTGGCCCAGCGAACGCTCAAGAACGGCTCGCGCTCGGCCTATGTCGTCGGCATCCTCGGCATCTTCGGCGCATCGCTGTTCTTCGGCGACGGGGTGATCACCCCCGCGATCTCGGTGCTCGGCGCGGTCGAGGGACTGGAGATCGCCGCGCCGGGGCTGCACCACTTCATCGTGCCGCTGACAGTCGTGGTGCTGATGCTGGTATTCATGGCCCAGCGCTTCGGCACCGAGAAGGTCGGCAAGGTGTTCGGCCCGATCACCTGCCTGTGGTTCATTTCGCTGGCGGCGATCGGCATCTGGAACATCGTCGAGGCGCCGGAGGTGCTCAAGGCCTTCAATCCGTATTGGGGCGCGCGCTTCTTCATCGACCACGGCTGGCACGGGATATTCATCCTCGGCGCGGTCGTGCTGGCGGTGACCGGTGGCGAGGCGCTGTACGCGGACATGGGCCATTTCGGCGCGCCGCCGATCCGCCATGCCTGGTACTTCTTCGTCCTGCCCTGCCTGGTGCTCAACTACCTGGGGCAGGGCGCCCTGGTGCTCGAGCATCCCGAACTTGTGCGCAACCCGTTCTACGAGGCCGTACCCGGGTGGGCGCTGTACCCGATGATCGTGCTGGCGACGCTGGCGGCGGTGATCGCCTCGCAGGCGGTGATCACCGGCGCATTCTCGGTCTCGCGCCAGGCCATGCAGCTGGGCTACATCCCGCGCATGCGGATCAAGCACACCTCGCACGACACCATCGGCCAGATCTACATCCCCGGGATCAACTGGCTGCTGATGGTGATGGTCATCGGCCTGGTGCTGGCGTTCCGCAGCTCGACCAACCTGGCCGTGGCCTACGGCATCTCGGTCTCGGCGACGATGCTGATCGACACCCTGCTGCTGGCCCTGGTGGCGCGCGCGCTGTGGCCGCGCTGGCGCAACTGGGTGCTGCCGCTGTGCGTGGTGTTCTTCGTGATCGAGGTCGGCTTCGTGATCGCCAATGGCGCCAAGCTGCTGCAGGGCGCCTGGTTCCCGGTGGTGCTGGGCATCGGCCTGTTCACCCTGATGCGCACCTGGCGGCGCGGCCGCGAGCTGATGCGCGAGGAGCTGCGCAAGGACGGCATCCGGGTCGACACTTTCCTGCCGGGGCTGATGCTGGCGCCGCCGGCACGGGTGCCGGGTACGGCGGTGTTCCTGACCACCGACACCACGGTCATCCCGCACGCACTACTGCACAACCTCAAGCACAACAAGGTGCTGCACGAGCGCAACGTGTTCCTGACCGTGGAGACGCTGAACGTGCCGCACGCCCCGGCCGAAAAGCGCCTGAAAATGGACCAGATCGGCGACGACTTCTACCGGTTGATCGTGCGCTTCGGCTTCATGGAGACGCCGGACGTGCCGCTGGCGCTTATGCGCGCCTGCGACGTGGGCGGCATGTCCTTCGACCCGATGGACACCACCTACTTCGCCAGCCGCGAGACGATCGTGGCCGGCCGCCACCGCGGCATGCCGATCTGGCGCGACAAGGTGTTCGCGGTCATGCACCGCAACGCCGCGCCGGCCACCGGCTTCTTCCGCATTCCCGGCAACCGCCTGGTCGAGCTGGGCTCGCAGGTGGAGATCTGACCCCACCACGCCGCGGCCCCTGCGCCGTGGCCGCGTGGCATGCGAACATGCACGCATGAACGATCCGCGCATCCTCACCGCCGGCGCCACCCGCGAGGACGAGGCCCTGGAGGCCTCGATCCGGCCCAAGCGGCTGGACGAATACCTCGGCCAGCAGCCGGTCCGCGAGCAGCTGGGCATCTACATCGAGGCCGCGCGCGGGCGCGGCGAAGCGCTGGACCACGTGCTGATCTTCGGTCCGCCCGGGCTGGGCAAGACCACGCTGAGCCATGTCATCGCCAACGAGCTGGGCGTGAACCTGCGGGTGACCTCGGGACCGGTGATCGAGAAGGCCGGGGACCTGGCCGCGCTGCTGACCAACCTGCAGCCGCACGACGTGCTCTTCATCGACGAGATCCATCGCCTGTCGCCCGTGGTGGAGGAGGTCCTCTATCCGGCGATGGAGGATTTCCAGATCGACATCATGATCGGCGAGGGTCCTGCGGCGCGCTCGATCAAGCTGGACCTGCCGCCGTTCACCCTGATCGGCGCCACCACGCGCGCCGGACTGCTGACCGCACCGCTGCGCGATCGCTTCGGCATCGTGCAGCGCCTGGAGTTCTATTCGCCCGAGGAGCTGACCCGGATCGTGCGCCGCTCGGCGCGGATCCTGGGCATCGACTGCGAGGCCGAGGGCGCCGGTGAGATCGCGCGCCGCGCGCGCGGCACGCCGCGCATCGCCAACAGGCTGCTGCGGCGTGTGCGCGACTACGCGCAGGTCAAGGCGGCCGGACATGTCGACGAAGCCGTGGCGAAGGCCGCCATGGCGATGCTCAAGGTCGACCCGGAAGGCTTCGACGAACTCGACCGGCGCCTGCTGCGCACGATCGTCGAGCATTTCGATGGCGGGCCGGTGGGCGTGGAGTCGCTGGCCGCGTCGTTGTCGGAAGAGCGCGGTACGCTGGAAGACGTGATCGAGCCGTACCTGATCCAGCAGGGCTTCCTGGTGCGCACCGCGCGCGGGCGCATGGCCACGTCCAAGGCCTATCGCCATCTCGGCCTCAAGGCACCGGCACGCGAGGCAGGCGAGCTGTTCTGAACCTGGCGCGGCCGCGCCGCAGGCGCCGCCGTTACAGCGCGCGCGACCGGCGTTGGCTGGCGATGCGGGCGCAGGTTGCCACGGCCGCTTCCAGGCTGGACGGATCGGCCAGGCCGCGGCCGGCGAGGTCCAGCGCGGTGCCGTGGTCCACGGCCACGCGCGGGTAGGGCAGGCCCAGCGTCAGGTTCACCGCGCGCTCGAAGCCGCTGTACTTCAGCACCGGCAGGCCCTGGTCGTGGTACATGGCCACCACCGCGTCGAAGCCGGTGAGCTTGTTCGGCAGGAAGGCGGTATCGGCCGGCAGCGGCCCGACCAGCGCCAACCCTTCGCCCCGCAGCGCGTCCAGCAGCGGGATGATCGTATCGATCTCTTCGTGGCCGAGGTGGCCGTTTTCGCCCGCGTGCGGATTCAGGCCCAGCACCGCGATCACCGGGGCGGCGATGCCGAAGTCCGAGCGCAGCGCTTCGTGCGTAGTGGTCAGCACGTGGCGCAGCAGGCCGGCGTCGATCGCGTCGGCGACTTCCCGCAAGGGCAGGTGGGTCGTGGCCAGGGCGACACGGACGATGTCGTTGGCCAGCATCATCACCACCTGGCGCCCGGCGTGGCCGGCGAGCAGTTCGGTGGTGCCGGTGTAGGCGATGCCGCCCTCGTTGATCGTGGACTTCTGCACCGGGCCGGTGACCATGCCGGCGAAGTCGCCGCGCAAACAGCCGGCGGCGGCATCGAGCAGCGCGCCGACCACGACCCCGGCGTTGCGCGGATCAGGAGCGCCGAACGCCACCGTGCTGGCATTGGGGAACATGCGCAGCGGCAGGTCGCCCGGCCGGCGTGCCGGCTCGTCCTCGTGCAGCAGGTTCAAGGGCAGGGCCAGCGCGGTGGCGGCGGCCTGCAGCGTGGCCGGATCGGCCAGGGTGACCAGCGTGCAGTCGGTGCGCGGCCGCTGGGCCAGGCGCACGCACAGTTCCGGTCCTACCCCGGCCGGTTCGCCCGGAACCAGCGCGAGCCGGGGTAGCGTCACGTCAGCCGCCGGTGGGCGGCGTTGCCGGCGCAGCAGCAGGGGCGGCGGGCGCGGCCGGCGCGGCCTGTTCGCCGGTGCGCAACACCACGTAGGCTTCGCCGCGCAGTTCCTGCAGGTAGCGGTTGAATTCTTCTTCCAGCTTGCGACGGCCGATGGTCTCGCGGACTTGGGCGCGACGGTTGGTGTCGGTCACGTCGGTCTGCCGCCCGGCCACCCGCTGGATCACGTGCCAGCCGGCATCGGTACGGAACGGCTGGGAAATGCCGCCGTCCGAGAGCGCGGTCACCTGGCTGCCGAAATCCGGGCCGAACGCGTCGGCCGGGAACCAGCCCAGGTCGCCGCCCTGGCCGCGGGTGTTGGTGTCTTCCGACGATTCGCGCGCGACTTCCTGGAAGTCGGCCCCGCCGCCGATGCGCGCGCGCAGCGTGTCGATCCGGGCCTTGGCGGTGGCGTCGTCCTGGCGGTCGTTGACCCGGACCAGGATGTGGCGCACGTGGTACTCGCTGACCGTCTGGGTGGCACCGCCGGCGGCGGCGTCGCGGACATCGACCAGCTGCAGGAGCTGGAAGCCGCTCGGTCCACGCACCGGGCCGAGGACCTGGCCCGGCGACATCTCGCTGATGGTCCGGGAGAACGCGCTCGGGATTTCATCGAGGCTGCGCCAGCCCAGGTCGCCGCCTTCCAGCGCGTTGGGGCTGTCGGAATAGCGGACCGCGGCCGCGTTGAAGGTCAGTTCGCCGCGGTCGATCACGCTCTTGACGCCCTCTACCTTGCGCTGGCCGGTGGCGATCTGCTCGGCCGTCGCGCCTTCGGGCAGGCCGACCAGGATGTGCGCGAGGTGGTACTGGCGCCCGCCGGTGGCCTGCTGGGCGATGGCCGCGTCGACCTCGCTCTCGCTGACGTTGATGCGGCTCTGGGCGAAGCTCTGGCGCAACCGCTGGACCATGATCTCGTCGGCCAGCGAGCGGCGGAATTCGTCGAAGGACAGGCCGTCCTCCGCGATCCGCTGACGCAGGCCGTCGACGGTCACGTTGTTCTGCTGGGCGATGGCCGCCACCGCCTGGTTGAGTTCCTGGTCGCTGATGCGGATGCCGTTGCCCTTGGCGCGCTCGACCTGCAGGCGGGTCAGCACCAGGCGCTCGAGCACCTGGCGTTCCAGCACCGCGCGCGGCGGCAGCTGGTCCTCGCGGCCGGCGTACTGGGCGACGATGTTCCGCATCGCGAGTTCAAGCTCGCTTTGCAGGACGACGTTCTCGTCGACGATCGCGGCAATGCGCTCGATCGGCTGCGTCTGCTGCGCCTGGGCGACGAACGTGAGGGGGCAGAGGGCGGCGACCGCCAGGAGGATTGCGGAAAGACGTCGGCTCATGGACTCACGGAATGATGTTCGGATCGTAGGCGTCGGGATCCGGCGTGGTGTTGCTGGGCGGGACCAGATAGAGGTCGTCGCGGTAATAGCCGAGAATAGCACGGCGCAAAGTCCGCTCCGTGTCCTGGCCCGCTGACCCTAGGCCCTTGAGCACGAATTCGAACTGAATGGAATTGTCCAGCTCGCCCTCGCGGTTGCGCACGTAGCGGCGGGCCAGCGCCCGCACCGCCAGGCAGCAGCTGTCCCACTGCACGCCGGCGACGGCTTCGAGCAGCTTGTCGTCGTCGATCGAGTAATAGTAGCGCCCGACCACGCTCCAGACGGGGTTGATCGGGTACAGGAAATTGAAATCGGCCTGTTCCAGCAGGTCCCGGCGGTAGCGGTAGCCGACATTGACCACGCCATCGCCCGGCCACAGGTAGCGGGCGCGGACGCTGGCCAGGTCCTCACGGCGGAACTTGGGGTCCCACTGGTAAGAGGCACCCAGGTTCCAGCGGTCGTTGATCGCATAGTTGCCGTCGGCCACCCACGCCGACTTGCCTTCCTCCACCGGCAGCTCGCCCGGTGCCACCACGCGGGAATCCTCGAAATAGCGGATCTGGCCGATGCTGGCCGACAGCTTCTCGCGGCCGTCGGCCTGGCGGATCAGGCGCGTGCTCAGGGCCACGGTCAGCTGGTTGGCGTCGGTCTGGCGGTCGGCCCCGGAATAGCGGTTGTCGCGGAAGAGCTGGCCCCAGCTGAAGGTGAAGGGGCGGGTGTCGAACAGCGGCAGCCCGTCCTGCTCGCGGTACGGTGCGTTGAGGTAGAACAGCCGCGGCTCGAGCGTGTGCAGGTAGTCGGTGTCGCCGACGGTGGTGTCGCGGTCGAAATACATGCCGGCATCGAGGGTGGTGATCGGCATGCTGCGGGCCGGCGAGGTATCCCCACCCAAGGTCTGCGCGAGGTCATCATCGAGCTGGTAACTGGTGTAGCGCCAGGCCAGGGTCGGATTGACGTACCAGGCCGGGCCACCGATGCGTGCGGCAATGTACGGCTTGACGTCGAAGCGGCTGCCGCCCGGGCGCTCGCTGTGCTGGAAGTGCACCGCCTCGGCCCAGACGCCGGCGTCGAGCCACTGGCCCAGCGGCCGTTCCCAGTTCACGTAGACGCGTGGCAGGCGGCTGTAGGGCAGGTTGTCGTCGGTGAGGGTGTAATCGGTGAGCTGGAAATGCTCGGCCATCGCGCCGGCGGTCCAGTACGCGCCGACCCCGTAGATGCCAGCCGTGCTCTGCAGGTACGACGCGGAAATGCCGGCCAGGCGGTTGGCGAAATCCTCGACGTAGCGCGTGTCCGACACCCAGCCCAGGTTCGCGCGCGCCTGCCAATGTTCGTCGATGTTGTGGTAGCCGCTGAACAGGAAGCGGCCGCGATCACGGTCACGCAGGTCGTCGTTGGGCATGTAGGCGGCGTTGACCACGCCGCGGCCGCCTTCGTAGAGATAGCGGAATTCGCTGTCCAGCATCAGGCCGCGCTTGCTCATCCAGCGCGGCATCAGGGTCATGTCGTAGTTCGGCGCCAGGTTGAGGTAGATCGGCTGCCGGTAGTCGAAGCCGTTGCGGCTGGACATGCTCACCGCGGGGTAGAGCAGGCCGGTCTGGCGGCGGTCGTCGATCGGGAACTTGAACCACGGTACGTACAGGAACGGGATATTGCCCAGCCGCAGCACTGCGTTGCGGGCCACGCCGAAGCCCTCGTCGCTGTCCACGTCGATCTGCTGGGCGCGCAGCTCCCACAGCTGCTGCGAGGGATCGCATGTGCTGTAGGTCGAGCGCTGCATCCGGCCCAGTGGGCCGGTCAGCCGGATCGAGTCGGCGCCACCGTTGCCGCGCCGGTCCACCAGCTGGTACTGGATGTCGCTGATGGTGTGGATGTCGGTGTTCTGGTTGCCCTCGGCGCGGTCGGCGACGATGCGGATGCCCGAATCCTGGTAGCGGACGTTGCCCCGCGCCATGTAGTCGCCGGTTTCGGTGTCCATCCGGATTTCGTCGGTGCCCAGGAACTGGTCGCCCCGGGTCAGCGCCACGTTGCCCTGGATCTGGGGCGTGGTCCGCGTGCCGCTCTGCTGGTCGCCCTCGATGACGGTGGGTTGCTGGTCACGCGCGGGATCGCCCGGTTGCGCGGACGGGGGAGCTTCGTTGAACGGCGGGATGACATCACCGGCTGGGCATAGCGCCCAGTTCAGCGGCTTGTCGTCGGCGATCGCCGTGCCGGGAAGGCAGACGGCAATGCTCAGCGACAGCGGGAGCAGGCGCAGGGGGGCTCGCACAGGCAGGGGGCTTCCAGGCCGAAAATCGCTGGTAGCTTGCCGGATGGAGGTGCATGCGGGCAATGAAAGCCCGGCCCGGGCCGCAGGCGGGGTTCATCCCCCCGTCGCGGTGGGTGGGGTCAGTCGCGCAGCGCGCCGACGTGGGCGACCGTGCACTCGGCGAGGGCGTCCAGGTTGTAACCGCCCTCGAGCAGGGAGACGACCCGCCCTGCGCCGTGGCGCCGGGCGATCGTGCGCAGCTCGGCGGTGATCCAGGCGAAGTCGTCCGCGTCCAGCATCAGGTCGGCCAGCGGGTCGGCCAGGTGCGCATCGAAGCCGGCCGAGACCAGCACCAGCTGCGGGCGGAACGCGTCCAGCCCGGGCAGCAGGGTGTCCAGCCAGGTGTTGCGGAAGCGGAAGCCGCCGCTGCCAGGCGGCAGCAGCACGTTGTGGACGTTGCCCATCCCGCGCTCGTGCACGCTGCCGGTATGCGGGAACAACCCGGACTGGTGGCTGCTGAAATAGGCCACGGCCGGGTCGCGCTGGAAGATCGCCTGGGTGCCGTTGCCGTGGTGCACGTCGAAATCGACGATCGCGATCCGCTCCAGCCCGTGCCGGTCGCGCGCATGGGCGGCGGCCACGGCGACGTTGTTAAACAGGCAGAAGCCCATCACCGCATCGCCGGTGGCGTGGTGGCCGGGCGGACGGACTGCGCAGAACGCGGTCTCGTCATCCCCGGACATGACCGCATCGACCGCCGCGATGCCGGCGCCGGCTGCGTGCAGCGCCGCGCGTCCGGAGCCAGGACCCACCACGGTATCCGGGTCCAGCCTGCGCAGGCCCGCGGGAACCGGTACCAGCACCTCATCCACGAGGGCGGCGGCGTGCACGCGCAGCAGGTCGCCGCGCCGCGCCGCGGGGGCTTCGAGCCAGGCCAGGTCCGGATAGGCGCGGCGCAGCGCATCGAGCACCGCCCGCAGCCGGGCAGCCCGTTCCGGATGTTCCGGGCCGGTGTCGTGCTCGAGGCAGGCGGGATGGGGGTAAGCGAGCATGCGGGGCACCGTAGCGCGGTGGCGCGAAGGCTGCCATCCGCATTTGGTGGGAAAGGCCGATGGAGCCGGATTGCGCAGGCCGCCGCGCCGTTGGCTGCCGTCCTGCCACCGTGCCACCGGGGCACGGACCCGTCGGGGTCGCCTAGGGCGCGGTGCGGCGTTCGTGACGCCAGATGACCTCGCCCTGGCCGTCCGCGCGGGCCAGCACCCGGCACAGCACGAACAGCAGGTCCGACAGGCGGTTGAGGTAGCGCACGGCTTCACCGCGAACCGGCTCGACCCGGCCCAGGGCCACGGTCTCGCGTTCGGCGCGGCGCACGATGGTGCGTGCCAGGTGGCAGCGCGCGGCCGCTTCGCCGCCGGCCGGCAGGATGAAGTCCTTCAGCGCGGGCAGGTCGGCGTTGTAGCGGTCGAGGTGGCGCTCCAGCGCATCGACGTCGTTGCCGCTGATGGCGGCATGGCCGGGGATGCACAGCTCGCCGCCGAGGTCGAACAGCTGATGCTGGACGGCGGTCAGCAGGTCGCGGATGTCGTCGGCGACGTGCGGGGCGGCCAGGACCACGCCGATGGCCGAATTGGCTTCGTCGACGGTGCCGTAGGCGGTGACCCGCAGCGAATCCTTGCCGGTGCGGCTGCCATCGCCCAGCCCGGTGCTGCCATCGTCACCGGTGCGGGTATAGATCTTCGAGAGGCGGTTGCCCATCCCGGACCTGGCAGTTCAGTGCGCGGTGCGGTCGCGCGCGCCCAGCAGCGGCGCGATGCGTTCGCCGGCGACCTGCAGCCCGGCGGCGATGGCGACGTACACGCCGGCGGTCACCAGGTAAGGGGCCAGCCAGTCGGTGTAGTTCTTCCACCAGCCTGCGAAGGTCGGATCGGTGACCGAATCGCTCAGCCAGTAGAAGCTGCCCTGGGCCAGCAGGTGGCAGGCCAGCACCGACAGCACCAGTGCGGCGGCCAAGCGGCCCAGCGCATCCCAGCTGGCGCCGCTGTAGCGGCGGCGCAGCCAGGCGCCACCGGCCCACATCGCGCCATAGGCTGGCACCAGGAACCAGTAGCCGGCCGACACGCAGTAGTGGTTCCAGAAGTCGATGCCCTGGCCGTTGATCACCCACCAGTCCACACCCACCGCCAGCGCGATCAGCGAAGGAAATGCCCAGCGACCCCAGCCGCGCAGGTGGAAGCCGGCGATGAAGAACACCGCCCAGCTCGCGTCCGGCGGCGAGAAGTGGTCGAACACATGCGCGCGCGAGGCGCCCATGAGCAGGGCCAGGACGAACAGGATGAACAGGCGGGGCGTATTGGCGTTCATGGCGCACGGGTGGCTGGGTTCAAGCCGCATTCTAGCCGAAGCACGACGGTGCCCGCCGCGAAGCGGCAAAGGACCGCCTGCACGGCCGCGTATCATGTCCGCATGATGCGACGAACCCACGATGTGCTCATCGTTGGCGGCGGCCTGGTCGGCGCCAGCCTGGCGATCGCCCTGGAGAGCCTGCCGCTGGACGTGGCCCTGGTCGAGGCGTCTCCGTCCGGCGAGCTCCCGGCGGTATTCGACCAGCGCAACCTCAGCCTGGCGGCGGCTTCGGTCAATGCGCTCGCCGCGCTGGGCGTGATGCGCGAACTGCGTGCGCCGACCGGGCCGATCCGCCGCATCCACGTCAGCCGCGCCGGCGACTTCGGCAGCGTCCGCCTGGAGGCCGGCGACTACGGTCGCGATGCGTTCGGCCAGGTGGTGGTGGCGCGCGATTTCGGCGAAGCGCTCGAGGCGCGGCTGGCGCAGCTGCCGCGGCTGACCCGTTATCGTCCTGCACGCTTCGTAGGCCTCGAAGGCGACGACGGTGGGACGCGCGGAGTGCGCCTGGCCACTGCCGACGGCGACATCCAGCTGCAAGCCCGCCTGCTGGTGGCCGCCGACGGGACGCGCAGCGCGCTGCGTGACGCGCTGGCCATCGCCTCGCGCAGCCACGACTACGGCCAGACCCTGTTCGTGGCGCGGATGCGCGGCGAACGCGTGCCCGATGGCACCGCCTGGGAGCGTTTCACCGACAGCGGGCCGACCGCGTTGCTTCCACGGGGCGATCGGGCGTGGGGCGTGGTCCATGGCGTGCCGGCCGTCCAGGCGGCGGCCGTGTCCGCGCTGGACGACGCCGGCTGGCTGGCGCGGTTGCAACAGGTTTTCGGATGGCGTGCCGGCCGCTTCACCGGCGTCGGCGAGCGCAGCGCGTACCCGATCGCCTCGATGGTGGCCGAAGCCCTGGTCGCGCCGCGCGCGGTGCTGCTGGGCAACGCCGCGCAGACGATCCACCCGGTCGGCGCACAGGGCTTCAATCTCGGCCTGCGCGATGCGCTGACCCTGGCCGAAGGGCTGCGCGCCCATGCCGGCGATCCGGGCGATGCCACGTTGCTGGCGCGCTATGCGCAGCGCCGGCAGGAGGACCGCGAGCGCACGCTGGCGTTCTCCGATGGTCTTGCCCGGATGACCGCCAATCCATCGCCCCTGCTCCGGCCTTTGCGCAGCCTGGGATTGCTGGCTGCCGATCGCAGCGGCTGGCTGCAGTCGTGGCTGGTCGGCGGCGCGATGGGTTTCCGTGGCGACGTGCCGGAGCTGTGCCGGTGACGGGCCACATGAAAAGCCGCGCGCGCCTGGACGTCGCGGTGGCCGGCGGTGGCGTGGTCGGCGCGGCCTGCGCGCTGGCCATGGCCAGCGCCGGACTCGAAGTGGCGCTGGTCGAGCCCCGGCCCGCACCGCGCTGGCGGGCCGATGAACCGGACCTGCGCGTGTACGCGCTGGCACCGGACAACGCCGGCCTGCTGCAGGCACTGGGCGTGTGGCCGCAGGTGCTGGCCGCGCGCGCGCAGCCGTACCGAAGGATGCGGGTCTGGGACGCCGCCGGCGGCGGTGAACTGGATTTCGACGCTGCCGGGATCGCCGCGCGCAGCGAGCTGGGCTGGATTGTCGAGAACGACCTGCTGGTCGATCGTCTGTGGGCGGCACTGGCCGCCGCGGGCGTGCGCCTGCATTGCCCGGCGCGGGTGCAGGCGCTGGAGCAGGATGCCGGCGGGGTGCGACTGAAGCTGGACGACGGAACGCGGCTGGATGCGCGCGTCGCGGTGGCGGCCGACGGCGCGGCCTCGGACCTGCGTCGCCTGGCCGGGCTGGAAGTCGACGCGCACGATTACCGGCAGCGCGGCGTGGTCGCCTTCATCGAGACGGAACGACCGCACGAGGACACCGCCTGGCAGCGCTTCCTGCCCGGCGGTCCATTGGCCTTGCTGCCGTTCGCGCAGGGGCGCAGCTCGATTGTGTGGACCCTGCCCGATGCCGAGGCCGCGCGCGTGCTGGCGCTGGACGAGGACGCGTTCGCGCGGGAACTGACTGACGCCTCGGCCGCACGCCTGGGACAGGCGCGGCCTGTTTCGGCCCGCGCGGCGTTTCCGCTGCGGCGGCAACTGGTGCGGCAACAGGTCGCCGGGCGCGTGCTGGTGCTGGGCGATGCCGCGCACGTGGTCCATCCGCTGGCCGGGCAGGGCGTGAACCTGGGCCTGCGCGACGTGGCCGCATTGCGCGACGAGGTCGAAGCCGCGCGCCTGCACCGCAGTGACTGGACCGCGGCGCACCGCCTTCAGCGCTGGGCGCGTACCCGCCGCAGCGACAACACCGTGTCGGCCTACGCCTTCGAGGGGATCAACCGCCTGTTCTCCAACACCCATCCGGCCGCGACGCTGGCGCGTGGCCCGCTGCTCGGACTGGCCGGAAAGCTGCCGCCGCTGCAACGCGCGTTCTGGCGGCACGCCGCCGGACTCTAGCGTCCGGTTCCACCCGATCCTTGCGGACCCCGAAATCCCACTGCCGGTCCCGATGGCCCGGTCAGAGGATCCAGCCGGCCAGTTCTTCGCGATCCAGCGTGCCATCGCGATCGACGTCGACGTTGTCGAACTCCGATCGCAGGCTGCGGTCGATGCCGGCCTCGCGCCGATCGACCCGGCCATCACCGTCGGCATCTAGCACGCCGAAGTCGAGCCGGTCACCACCGACCAGGCTGCGTGGCTCGAGCGAACGGATGATCGTGCGCTCGCCATGCGCGCCCTCGATCACGACCATGCCGGTCTGGTGCTGCAGGGGCTGGTCTACCGGGGTGGCCACGGGCGGCAGCAGGGGCGAAGTGCTGGCCGGGGGACCTTTTGTTGCGGCCAGCGCGGAAGTGCCGGCGAGCGCGGTCGTGGCCAGCAGGAAGGCGAAGGCGGAGAAGTGTTTCATCGGTCGGTCGGTCGAGGCAGGGAGGCCGGCCGGCAACGCTAGACACCACCGGGTGAAGCGGCGTTGAACCGTCGCGCCGCCCACCCTGCGTGCCTGCCTACAGGACGATGCGCCGGCCGCCGTCCCGGGCCGAGGCGTACACCGCGTCGACCACGCGCATGTCGCGCACGCCTTCCTCGCCCGGGACCAGCGGTGCGGTGCCCTGCAGGATCGCCAGTGCGTCGTCGTCCATCTGTCTGGCCTGCTGGTGCGGCACTGCGTCGGCGAAGACCTTGCCGTCGCTGGTGCGTCCCTTCAGCCCGTCATAGGTCTGGAACGGCGACAGTTCGTACCAGCCGCGTTCGCAGTCGGCGCGAAGGATGTTCATGTCCTGGCCGAAACTGGTCGCGCACTCGGCGACGGTGCCGTCCGGGAACTCCAGGGTGAAGTGCATCGTTTCATCCACGCCTTCGAACAGGGCCGGGCGCCGGATCTCCTGCCGCGCGGTCACCGCGACCGGCTCCTGGCCGGAGGTATAGCGCGCGGCGTTGAGCGAATACACGCCCATGTCGTACATCGCGCCGCCGCCATGCTGCGGAAGCAGGCGCCAGGGTTTGTTCGCAGGGTCGACGTCGTCGTAGGCATTGAAGCCGGCGTCGGCGCGCACCTTGAGGATCTTGCCGTAAGGCTTCTCGCGCGCCATCGCCATGAGCCGCCGGGTGTTGGGCTCATGCTGCAGGCGGTAGCCGATGGTCAGCTGCACCTTGTTGGCCCGGCATGCATCGACCATCGCCTGTGCTTCGGCCGCGTCCATCGCCATCGGCTTCTCGCACCAGACGTGCTTGCCGGCACTGGCTGCGCGCAGGGTCAGCGGCATGTGCAGGTCGTTGGGCGTGGCGATGTAGACGGCCTGGATGTCCGGGTTGTCGGCGATCCGGTCGAAGTCGTCGTAGCTGTAGACATTGCGGTCCGGAATGCCGTGCCTGGCCTGCCAGGCCGGGATCTTCTGCGGCGAGCCGGTGACGATTCCGGCCAGGTGGCAGTGCTGCGCCAGCTGGAGCCCGGGTGCGAGCTGGTGCGTGGCATAGCCGCCCAGGCCCACCAGCGCGACGCCGATGGAGTCCTTGCGCCGCGCCGGGTTCATGGCGTCGCCCGCCGAACGAGCCTGCGATTGCGCCCGCAGCGGCAGCGTGCCGGCCAGTCCTGCACCGGCCATCGCCGCCAGCAGGTGGCGTCGGGTGATTCCAAGCTGCGGCATGTTGCCTCCAGGGTCGCCTGCCGTGAGGTCCGGATCGGACGGTGCGCCTCGGACGATAGGTGGCGACGGCCCGTGGCGCCAGCCCCAAGGTTCGCATGCCCTCCATGTCGTCGCGGAATACGCCTGTCGGCTCTGGCACACTGGCGCGCGCATCGCCATGGAGGACGCCGCCATCACACGCCAACCCCGCAGGTCCCGCCGTCCCTCGCGCATCGCCCTGTGCCTGTTCCTGCTGGCGCCGGGCTTCGCGGCGGCTTCCACGGCGCAGCCCGGGGACAGCGCGCGCGTACAGACGCGCGACCTGGTCGGCGATGGCGTGTTCGGTAGCGGAATCGAAGGGCCAGCGGTCGGCCCGGATGGCGCGCTGTATGCGGTGGGCTTCGGCCGCGACGGCACCATCGGCCGGGTGGTGACGCGCGCCGATGGCCAGGGCGAGGCCGCGCTGTTCGTGCGGCTTCCCGAGGGAAGCACCGGCAACGGCATCCGCTTCGGCGCCGATGGAACGATGTACGTGGCCGACTACACCGGCCACAACGTGCTGGCCATCGACCTGGATACGCGCGGGGTTCGCGTTTTCGCGCACCTGGAGGGTGCGCACCAGCCCAACGATATCGCCTTGGCCCCGGATGGCACGCTCTACGCCAGCGATCCGGACTGGAAGAACAATGCCGGCCAGTTGTGGCGCGTCGGTCGCGACGGCATCGCGCAGCGGCTGGAGACCGGCATGGGCACGACCAACGGCATCGAGGTCAGCCCCGACGGCCGGCATCTGTACGTGAACGAAAGCGTGCAGCGCAATGTCTGGGTGTACGACATCGATGCCAGCGGCGGCCTGTCGGGCAAGCGCCTGCTGATCGCATTCCCCGACCATGGCATGGACGGCATGCGCAGCGATGCCGATGGCAACCTGTATATCGCCCGCTACGGCGCCGGCGTGGTGGCGGTCGTTTCACCGGCGGGGCAGGTGCTGCGCGAAGTGAAGCTGCGCGGTGCCAAGCCGACCAATGTCGCCTTCGGTGGCGCCGACGGTCGCGATGTATACGTGACCCTGCAGGACCGCGGCGCCATCGAGACATTCCGCAGCGAACGGCCGGGACGGGAGTCCGGCCGGTAGCGCACCCTTTCCGTCCAGGCCGCCGTGGTGCCGGTACAAGGGCTGAAGGCCACCCTTCCGGGGGGGCGTCCCAGCCCCTGCGACACCGATCGCCGATACTGGTCTACCGGAGGAGGCACGACCGATGCAGCAACTCGAACTGAAAGAGCCGGCGACGTTCGCCACCGAGTTCCTCCGCCAGACCCAGTTGCAGGGTTTCGGCGCGCTGAGCAAGCGCGACCTTGAGCTTCTGGTCTACGTGCTGCTCGAACGCGACGGCGCGATCGATCGCAACGCCAGCAACCATTCGGCGGCCGCCTTGCTGCGGATCACCCCGGCCAAGCTGCGCGCGCTGCGCAGCGACGGTTACGCGCGCTGGCGTCAGCTCGTCGCCGAACCGTCGGACGCGGCGTTGCGTCGCATCCTCGGCAACGTGCTCACCGAGGCCAACCTGCGCGCCGGCAGCCGCCACGTCAGCGAACGCAGTCGCAAGGATGGGTTCCTGGCCGTGCGCGTGGAGCACCCGGACGACCGGCTGCAGTTCGAGCAGGCCGTCCTCGACGCCGGTGCCTTGCCCGTGTACGAGCGCAACCGCGAAGTGCTGGCAGTGCGTTTCGACACCCTGGTCGCACTGGCCGAGCGCAGCGGCTTCCTGCAGCCGGATACCGAGGTGGTGGTGAAGGAGTTGCGCAAGCTCGCGCCAGGCTCGGAGGAGTTGGCCGACCTGTTGAAGAAGGACGTCACGAAACTGCGCTGGGAGGATGCGCGCGCCGCGCTGAACAGCCTCGGCGCGAAGGCGGTGTCCAGCAGCGCCGAGGGTGGCCTCAAGAGCCTGCTGAAACTGGTCTTCCCGTTCCTGCCTTGAGTGCGCGCAGCCGCTGCGGATGTCCGCAGGGCTGAGAGTCGCGCCCGTTCTCAGCCGCCCGTCGTGGCGAAAACCGTGATCTCTTCGCGGTCGTGGTAGAGCTGCCTGGCGCGCACGGTGACCGGCTTTCCGGCCTGCTCTTCGAACAGGTCCAGGCACAGCCGGGTTTCCTGCCAGCGCTTCTTCATCGGCAGTTTGAGGTTGAACACCGCGTGGCGGCACCAGCCTTCGCGGAACCACTGCGCCATGCGCGCGGCGACCTTGCTGGGCTGTTCGACCATGTCGCAGACCATCCAGTCCAGCGGCCGCGCGGGCTGCCAGTGGAAGCCGTCGGCGCGCAGGTGCTCGACCAGGCCGGTGTCGAGCACGTGCTGGCGCAACGGGCCGTTGTCGACCGAGGTGACCCGCAGGTGCTGGCGGGTCAGCACCCAGGTCCAGCCGCCCGGGGCGGCACCGAGGTCGGCGGCGGTCATGCCGGGGCGCAGCAGGCGCTCGCGCTCGCCCGCGTCGAGCAGGGCGAGGAAGGCTTCTTCAAGTTTCAGCGCCGACCGCGAGGGCGCGTCGGGCAGCAGCTTCAGTCGCGGGATGCCCAGCGGCCACGGCGCGCTGTCGCGCGGGTCGGCCAGCGCCAGCAGCGCGTGGTCGCCGGCGAGGAAGCACACGTGCAGGCGCGGCAGGCGTGGATCTTCCTTCGCCGAAAGCACGCCCGCCTTGCGCAACGCCGGGCGTAGCGCGTTGCCGAAGCTGCGGGCCAGGCCCGACAGTGGCTTGCCCGCATCCGAATCCGGATGCTCGACCCAGAGGTCGCCGGCGCGCAGGCCGGCGGGCAGCGCGGCCAGCAACGGCGTCAGCCGGTCCTTCGGATCCAGCCCGCGCAGCTCGGCGAACAGGCGCAGCTTCTGGCGGGCGAACACCAGGTCGCTGAAGGGCACGTTGCGGGCCAGGGCCTGTGCGTCGGCTTCGTCACCGGTGACGAACAGCACATGCCCGTCGTCGCGACTGGCGCGTGCGTAACCGGCGATACCGGCGAAGGCGGCGCGTTCGCCGAACTCGGCCGCGAGTTCCGGCTCGAAGCCCTGGCGACAGTAGCCGAGCAGTCCGTGCATGGTGGGGGCAGCGGCGCTCAGTAGCGCTCGCCGCCGCCCTCGCCGTAGGCGCGCAGCACCGCACGCGCGTCGCCGCGCAGCAGGTCGCGGGTGACGGCGATGCCGCGGCGCTCGAGCTCGCCGATCCAGTCCGCCGGCAGCGGGCCTTCGTCGAATTCGGTCAGCTCCATCACGTCTTCCGAGCGCGCGCCGATCAGCAGGCGGTCGATGCCGGCCCAGATCGTGGCGCCGTAGCACTGGCAGCATGGCTGTGACGACGTGGCCAGCGTCACCGGCGACAGCACGTCGTTCAGGCGCGGGGTCTGCAGGCGCTGCTGGGCGAGCATGTAGGCCATGTTCTCGGCGTGCGCCAGCGAGGTGGTGTGCGGCATCACCCGGTTCACGCCGGCGGCGATCACCCGGTGGTCCGGGCCGAACACCACTGCGCCGAACGGGCCGCCGCTGCGCGCTTCGACATTGCGCCGCGACAGTTCGATCGCCAGCGCGACCTTGTCCTCGTCGGAGGCGAAGGTCGCGGCCTGGTCGAACGCGTCATGGACCCAGGCGGGCAGGGTGAGGTGGACCTGTGCGTACAGCATGGCGTTCGTACTCAACCCGCCGACCAGGTGTCGCGCAGGGTCACGCTGCGGTTGAATACCGGCTTTTCCGGGGTGTGGTCGCGGCGATCGGCGACGAAATAGCCGGTGCGCTCGAACTGGAACGACTGCTCCGGCGCGGCCTGCGCGGCAGCTGGTTCGATCCAGCCCTGCACGGTCTTTTTCGATTCCGGATTGAGATGGTCGCGGTAGGTCTTGCCTTCGGACTCGTCGTCGGGCTTCTCCACCGAAAACAGGCGGTCGTACAGGCGGATTTCCGCGGCCACCGCGTGCTGCGCGCTGACCCAGTGGATCGTGCCCTTGACCTTGCGGTTGGCGCCTTCCATGCCCGGGCGCGATTCCGGATCCAGCCAGCCGCGCAGTTCAATCACGGTGCCGGCGTCGTCCTTGACCACCTCGTCGATGCGCACGATGCCCGCGCCGCGCAGGCGCGCTTCGCCGCCCGGCACGAGCCGCTTCCAGCCCTTCGGCGGCACTTCGGCGAAGTCCTCGCGCTCGATCCACAGTTCGCGCGAGAACGGCACCCGGCGCTCGCCCTGCGCTTCATCCTTGGGATGGTTCGGGAACGTCAGCGACTCTTCGTGGCCTTCCGCCAGGTTGGCCAGGACCAGCTTCAGCGGCTCGACCACGGCCATGCGCCGCGGCGCGGTCGCGTCGAGGTCGTCGCGCAGGCAGCCTTCCAGCACCGAGAAGTCGATCACCGAATTCTGCTTGCTGATGCCTACCCGGTCGACCAGCAGGCGCAGCGACGCCGGCGTGTAGCCGCGGCGGCGCAGGCCCTGCAGGGTGTACATGCGCGGATCGTCCCAGCCGTCGACCAGACCCTCGCCGACCAGCTGGGTCAGCTTGCGCTTGCTCATCACCGTGTAGTTGATGTTGAGCCGCGAGAATTCGATCTGGCGCGGCTTGCCGGCTTCCTTGGGCAGGCCGTGCTTCTCCAGCGGCGCGAGCAGGTCGGGGTTGCCGGCCAGGTCGACGTTGTCCACGCACCAGTCGTACAGCGGGCGGTGGTCCTCGAACTCCAGCGTGCACAGCGAATGGGTGATCCCCTCGACCGCGTCGCCCAGCGCGTGGGCGAAGTCGTACATCGGGTAGATCGGCCATTCGGCGCCGGTGTTCTGGTGCTCGACGTGCTTGATCCGGTACAGCGCCGGGTCGCGCAGGTTGATGTTGCCGCTGGCCATGTCGATCCTGGCGCGCAGGGTGCGGGCGCCGTCGGCGAATTCGCCGGCGCGCATGCGCGCGAACAGGTCCAGGTTCTCCTCCATGCTGCGCTCGCGGTACGGCGAGTTGCGGCCGGGCTCGGTCAACGAGCCGCGGTAGGCGCGCACTTCCTCGGCCGACAGGTCGCAGACGAAGGCCTTGCCGTCGCGGATGAGCTTCTGCGCGGCCAGGTAATAGACGCCGAAGTAGTCCGAGGCATGGCGCAGGCTGGCCCAGTCGAAGCCCAGCCAGCGCACGTCGTCCTGGATCGCGGCGACGAACTCGGGGTCTTCCTTGGCCGGGTTGGTGTCGTCGAAGCGCAGGTTGCAGCGCCCGCCGAACTCGGCGGCCACGCCGAAGTCCAGGCAGATCGCCTTGGCATGGCCGATGTGCAGGTAGCCGTTGGGCTCGGGCGGGAAGCGGGTGCGGATCGCGGCGTGCTTGCCGCTGGCCAGGTCCTCGCGGACGATCTGGCGGATGAAGTCCCTTTTTTCCGGCGGGGCGTCGGCGGGCGAGGCGTCGATGGGCTTGGGGGCGTCGGACATGGGGCGGGGGCTGCGAAGGCAAACCGCAAGTTTAGCCGAGCCGCCCCGGTGCAGGCGGCTGCGCGCGGTCGACGCGTTCCGCCTGAACGGCTGACGGCGCGTTCGCGGATGCTTGGCCGATGCCGCCGGGGCGGGCGTATGCTCGGGTCGATGGCGGACGCGGTGTCCGCCGGCCCGTGAGGATTCCTCCATGCAGGTCGCCTACCGCGCCCACAACCTGATCGACGCCCACCTGGCCCGGCACGTGCTGGAAGACGTCGGCATCCCGGCCTTCGTCTTCGGCGAGAACCTGCTCGGTGGTGCCGGCGAACTGCCGCTGTTCGGGGTCCTTCGGGTCTGCGTGCCCGACTCGTCGATGCCCGAAGCCAGCGCGGCGCTGCAGGCCGCCGGGCTGGGCGACGACTTGCCCGGCACCGGTTCCGACCCCATTTCACTGGACGACCCCGGCCTCCTGCCGGCGTGACGGAGCGTCCGATGACCCTTGGATCGATGCTTGGCGTAGGCGCCTGGAAGCAGCGCCTGCCGCGCGAGGCGGACCTGCTGCCGGGCCGCGGGCAACCGTTGCCGCTGCACAACGTCCATCGTGTCCACGGCCGCCCGCTGCGTGGCGAATTCCCGGGCATGGAGGTGGTCGAAGTGGGCCTGGGCTGCTTCTGGGGTGCCGAGCGCAAGTTCTGGAACCTGCCGGGCGTGCATACCACCGCGGTGGGTTATGCCGGCGGCGGCACGCCGAATCCGACCTACGAAGAGGTGTGCTCCGGCCAGACCGGGCACACCGAAGCGGTGCGCGTGGTCTACGACCCGGCCCAGCTGGATTTCGCCGCGCTGCTGAAAGCCTTCTGGGAGAGCCACGATCCGACCCAGGGCATGCGCCAGGGCAACGACGTCGGTACCCAGTACCGCTCGGCCCTCTACTGCCACACCCAGGCGCAGTACGACGCGGCCCTGGCCAGCCGCGATGCCTACCAGGAGTCGCTGCAAGCATCGGGCTACCCGCCGATCACCACCGAGATCGCGTATCCGGCGCCGGCGTTCTTCTACGCCGAGGATTACCACCAGCAGTACCTGTCGAAGAACCCGAACGGGTACTGCGGGCTGGGTGGAACCGGCGTGTCCTGCGCGATCTGATCGCTGCAGCGGCGGGGTCGCTGTTTCTTGTAGGAGCGGACTTCAGTCCGCGAAGCCGACGCCCTCGGCCCGACGGTGCCCCCGTGATTCCGATGCCCCCGGTGTCGCGGTCATGCCCGCTCCTACAAAGCCGAGATCCCGCACACGTAGACCACCTCGCAGGCGCCGCCGCCGGTGTCGGTGCGGCTGGTGGAGCTGCGCCAGCGCCAGCCGTCGTCGGCCTGGACCTCGACCAGCCAGCCGTCGATCCGCACGCGCTGCCCGGCCTTGATGCCAGCCAGCGTGCGCGCGACCTCGGTCGATGAGGGGATCATGTGCATGTTCGCGCTGCTGCGTGCGATCTCGGGCGGCGGCAGCGGCGGGTCGTTCTGCCAGCGGTAGCGGTACCAGCGTCCGGACTGGCTGATGTCGAGGCCGTCGATCACGTCATCGCGCGCCATGCCGTCCCAGCCCAGGGCCAGGTCGGTGGGCGACCAGTCGGCTTCACGCCCGCTGGAATAGTCGCGGCGCGAGAGCACGCGTCCGTCGAGGCTGAAGCCTGCCAGCGGCACCAGCTTCGACGCGGCCATCGGGAACGACGCCATGCCGCCGGGGACATCGCTCTGCAGCGGGGCCCCGCTCTGGCGGATCGACGGCGGCAACGGACACCGGCTGCTGCCCGCATGCACCGCGGCGGGCAGGTCGCCGGCGCGGCGCGGCGTGGAAAACCACCAGCCGGCCAGCCCGAGCAGCAGGCAGGCCAGCAGCACGCGGTTGAGGGTCACGCCAGGCGCTGGGCGATATCGCTGCGCAGGGCGTCCAGGTCCTTGGCGAAGGCGGCGATGCCCTCGGCCAGCTTCTCGTCGGCCATCGCGTCGGCAGCCAGGTCGGCGGCGAAGCGGGCCTGGTTGACCGGCGTGATCACCCGTTCCTCGCGCGCCGCCGCGACCAGCCTGCGCTCGACCGTGCCGGTGGAGGCGTCCAGCTGTTCGAGCAAGTCGGGCGAAATCGTCAGGCGGTCGCAGCCGGCCAGGGCCAGCACCTGCTCGACGGAGCGGAACGAGGCGCCCATGACCACGGTCGCCGCGCCGCGCCGCTTGAACTCGGCGTAGACCCCGCGCACGAACACCACGCCCGGATCCTTGTCGATGCTCGCCGGCACCTGGCCGCGGGCCTTGTACCAGTCGAGGATGCGGCCGACGAAGGGCGAGATCAGGAACGCGCCGGCCTCGGCGCAGGCGATGGCCTGGGTCGGGTTGAAGATCAGCGTGAGGTTGCAGTCGATGCCCTCGGCCTGCAGCTGGCGCGCCGCTTCCACGCCTTCCCAGGTGGCGGCGACCTTGATCAGGATCTTTTCCCGGCCGATGCCGCGCTCGGCGTACATGGCGACGAACTTGCGCGCCTTGGCCACGGTCGCGGCGGTGTCATGGGCCAGGTCCGCATCGACCTCGGTGGACACGCGGCCCGGGACCAGGCCGGTCAGCATCGCGCCGACGCCGACGGTCAGCCGGTCGGCGACCTCGTCGATCACGGCCTTGTCGACCGCCGGCTGGGTGCGTGCCCAGGCCAGTTCGCGATCGATGAGCTCGGCATAGACCGGCAGGCCCAGGGCCTTCTTCACCAGGGTCGGGTTGGTGGTGCAGTCGACGGGACGCAGGCGGACGATGGCGTCGTAGTCGCCGGTGTCGGCGACGACCACCGACAGTTCGCGCAGCTGCTGCAGGCGGGAGGGAGCTGAAACGGAGGCGGATGCGGTCATCGGATGCGGAATGGCTTGGGGACAGATGGGACTGTCCATCGTACCTGCGCGCGACACCGCGTGTCGCCGTGACTGAGGTGCGCGCGCATGGTTGTCGATGCAACTTGTTTTCCGTCCGCATGCGTATGCGTCCAGTCGGCGACGATGCCGCGCAGGACGAACGGCGCGTCGCCGATGACAGCGCTGCCGCTCGGTGGGTCGTTGTGGTAGTTTTCCCTGCCTTTTAGGGACCTCACACAAGAGAAATGACCGACCAACAGCGCCGCACCAAGATCCTCGCCACCCTCGGACCGGCCACCGACGCGCCGGGCGTGCTGGAGGCGCTGTTCCGCGCCGGCGTGAATGTCGTCCGCCTCAATTTCTCGCACGGCGATCCGTCGGGCCAGGCCAAGCGTGCCGCCGACGTGCGCGCCGCGGCGGCACGGGTCGGCGTGGAAGTCGGCATCCTCGCCGACCTGCCCGGCCCGAAGATCCGCATCGAGCGCTTCGCCGCCGGCAAGATCACGCTGAAGGCGGGCGACCGCTTCGACCTGGTCGCCTCCGTGGACGCGCCTCCCGGCGACAACACCCAGGTCGGCGTCAGCTACCTGGGGCTGCCGGGCGACGTGGCGGCCGGCGACGTGCTGCTGCTCGACGATGGCCTGATGCAATTGCAGGTCGTGGACGTGCAGGGCGAGCGCATCGTCAACACCGTGCTCAACGACGGCGTGCTGTCGGACCGCAAGGGCCTGAACAAGCAGGGCGGCGGCCTCTCGCTGGGCGCGCTGACCGAACGCGACAAGGAGCTGATCGGCATCGTCGCCAAGATCGGCGTGGACTTCATCGCCGTCTCGTTCTGCCGCAATGCGCAGGACATGAACGATGCCCGCGCGATCGCCCGTTCGCACGGCTGCGACGCGGCGCTGGTGTCCAAGGTCGAGCGCACCGAGGCGATCGAGAACCTGGTCGAGATCGTCGAGGCCTCCGACGTGGTCATGGTCGCCCGCGGCGACCTGGGCGTGGAGATCGGCGACGCCGAGCTGCCGGGCCTGCAGAAGAAGATCATCCGCGAGTCGCTGGCGCAGAACAAAGTGGTGATCACCGCCACGCAGATGCTGCAGTCGATGGTCGAGAGCCCGATCCCGACCCGCGCCGAGGTGCTGGACGTGGCCAACGCGGTCATCGACGGCACCGACGCGGTGATGCTGTCGGCCGAGACCGCCGCCGGCGCCTACCCGGTGCGCGCGGTCGAGGCGATGGCCCGCATCTGCCTGGGCGCCGAACGCCAGTTCCAGACCGAGACCGACTTCGGCAAGGCCCAGCGCAACCTCGAGCGCGCCGACCAGGCCATCGCGATGGGCACCATGTTCCTGTCGCAGCACATCGGCGTGCGCGCGATCGTGGCGATGACCGAATCCGGCGGCACCGCGCGCTACCTGTCGCGCTTCCGCGCCTCGGCGCCGATCTACGCGATCACCCGCCACGACGGCGCGCGCCGCAAGATGGCGATGATGCGCGACGTGTTCCCGATCAACTTCGACAGCCGCGGCCTGACCCCGCGCGAAGCCGCGCGCGGCAGCATCCGCCTGCTGGTCGAGGCCAACCAGCTGAAGGCGGGCGACCGCGTCGTGTTCACCAGTGGCGAGCACATGGAAACCCATGGCGCGACCAACACGCTGCGCCTGCTCGAGGTCAGTGCGGACGGCAGCGCCAGCGGCCTGGGCGAGCTCTGACACAGCACCAGCGTTGAGCCACGCGGCGCCCATCGGGCGCCGCGCTGGTTTGGGGCGTATTCCTTCACGGGAGTGGACGGCAGGCGCCGCGGCTATAATCGCGGCCTTCCAGTAGCCCCCGTGCAGGAACCCCATGAGCATCGAACAGCTTGCCGAAACCGCCCAGGCGATGGTCGCCCCGGGCAAGGGCATCATCGCGATCGACGAGTCCACGACGACGATCGGCAAGCGCTTCGCCGGCGTGGGCATCGAGAACACCGAAGAGAACCGGCGCGCCTACCGCGAGCTGCTGCTGACCGCGCCCAAGCTCTCCGAGCACCTTTCCGGCGCAATCCTGTACGACGAGACCCTGCGCCAGTCGACCAGGGCCGGCGTGCCGTTCGCCAAGTACATGGCCCAGCAGGGCATCCTGCCGGGCATCAAGGTCGACAAGGGCACCACCGCGCTGGCCGGCTTTCCCGGCGAGCTGGTGACCGAGGGCCTGGACGGCCTGCGTGCACGGCTGGAGGAGTACTACCGGCTGGGTGCGCGTTTCGCCAAGTGGCGCGCCGTGATCACCATCGGCGAGGACATCCCGACCGGCACCTGCATCGAGGTCAATGCGCACGCGCTTTCGCGCTACGCCGCGTTGTGCCAGGAGCAGGGCCTGGTGCCGATGGTCGAGCCGGAAGTGCTGATGGACGGCGACCACGACATCGAGACCGCCTACGAAGTCACCGAGGCGGTGCTGCGTTCGCTGTTCGGCGCGCTCTACGAGCAGAACGTGCTGCTGGAAGGCACGATCCTCAAGGCTTCGATGGTCGTGTCCGGCAAGGACTGCCCGGAGCAGGCCGACGTCCAGGAAGTGGCCGAGTCGACCCTGATGTGCCTGAAGAGCACCGTGCCGGCGATCCTGCCGGGCATCGTGTTCCTGTCCGGTGGGCAGAGCGACGAGGACGCCACCGCGCACCTGGACGCGATGAACCGCCTGGGTCCGAACCCGTGGCCGCTGAGCTTCTCCTACGGCCGGGCCATGCAGCAGGCCGCGCTCGGCCTGTGGGCCAAGGACATGACCGGCAACTTCGCCAAGGCCCAGCAGATCGTGGCCGCGCGTGCGCGCGACAACGGCCTGGCGGCGCTCGGGCAGTGGGAAGGGTGACAGCGCCGTACAGGTAACAGGGTTCGAAAAGACGCCGGCCTCGCGCCGGCGTTTTTCTCCGATAGCAACAACAGCCAGAACTACAGCCGAAGCCGGGCATCGGAGCGCGTCGGCTTTCTGCTTTCGCTCGATGGTTTCGTCGACTGCGCGAACACCGGGCTCGCAGCTTGCCGGCGGGCGCGGGAGCTACTCGGTCCGCACGTTCCCCGCCGGCACGAACACCCAGGTCCGGGTGACATGCAGGACGTCGACCTTGTCCGGGGTTTCCGGCAGCGGCGGGAACGGTTCGGCCAGGCCGACCATGCGCAGCACGCCTTCGTCCAGCAGTGGCGTGCCGCTGGAGCGCAGGATCCGCGTGCTCTCGACGGTACCGTCGCGGCGCACCCCCACGCTGACGACGACCTGGCCGCCGAGCCGGCGGCGGCGCGCCTCGTCGGGATAGTTGAGGTTGCCGATCCGCTCGGCGCGGTCGACCCAGGCGCGCAGGTAGGTGGCGTAGGCGTACTCGCGGGTGCTGGCCGAGACGAACTTGCGGGTCGGCCGCTTGGCGTATAGCTCGGAGCGCAGGTAGACCTCCGCCGCCAGTCGCGCCATCTCCGCATCGCGCGCGGCGCGCGCCTCGCTGACTGGCGGCAGCGGCGACTGCAGGGGCTCGCGTGGCTGCGCCTGCGCCACCACATCCTCGCCCCGGCGACTGGCGACCACCCGGGCCTCGGGTGGAGGCGCTTCCACTGCGGCGCTTTGCCGTTGCGGGAGGGGCTCATCACCCGGTTCGGCCAGCGGAATCGCGCCGGCCTGGAGGTCGCGCGGGCGTTGCGCCTTGTCGTGCTCGCCGCCGCCGCGGTTGTTGGCCTGGGCCAGGAAGTCGGCCTGTTCGGGGCTCAACGGGGTCTGGGTCTGGCTGAAGATCACGTCCAGGGTCGGCACCAGCGGCGCCTCGTCCTTGAAGGCGAAGCCCAGGCCCAGGATCAGGATCCCGTGGACCAGCAGCGACAGCACGACGGTGGCGTTGAGGCGCTGGCGGGCGCCAATGGGTGGCGGGGACGGCGGCGCGACTGCGGTGGCGCTCATGCCGCGCCGTCGGCCTCGATCGCGTCGAACAGCATCCCGGCGATGTTCAGCCCGAACTGGGCGTCCAGTTCGCGCACGCAGGTCGGGCTGGTGACGTTGACCTCGGTGAGGAAGTCGCCGATCACGTCCAGGCCGACGAAGCGCATGCCGCGGCGGCGCATTTCCGGTCCGACCTGGGCGGCGATCCAGCGGTCGCGCTCGCTCAGCGGGCGGCCTTCGCCGCGGCCACCGGCGGCCAGGTTGCCGCGGAATTCGTCGCCCTGCGGGATCCGCGCCAGGCAGTAGTCGACCGGTTCGCCGTCGACGAGCAGGATGCGCTTGTCGCCTGCGGAGATCTCCGGCAGGTAGCGCTGCGCCAGGGCCAGCTTCCTGCCGCCCTCGGTCAGCGTCTCCAGGATCACGTTGAGGTTGGGATCGCCGGCCTGGCTGAGGAAGATCGAGCGCCCGCCCATGCCGTCCAGCGGCTTGAGCACCACGCGGCCCTGCTCGGCGGCGAAGGCCTTCAGTTCGGCCGGGTCGCGGCTGATCCGGGTCGGTGGGCAGCACTGCGGGAACAGCATCGTCGCCAGCTTCTCGTTGAAGTCGCGCAGGCCCTGCGGATCGTTGACCACCTGCGCGCCGGCCAGGCGCGCCAGGTCCAGGATGTGGGTGTCGTACAGGTATTCGCCGTCGAAGGGCGGGTCCTTGCGCATCAGCACCAGTTGCCCGGGGCCGAAGGTCAGGTCCGTCCAGTCGCCCAGCTCGAACCAGCCGGCCTTGTCGTCCCGTACCGCCAGCGGCGCGACCCGGGCCCAGGCGCGGGCCTCGCGGATCGACAGGCCGCCGGGGCGGACGTAGTGCAGGCGATGGCCACGCCGTTGCGCCTCCAGCAGCATGGCGAAGGTCGTGTCCTTGGCGATCTTGATCGACCCGATCGGGTCCATCACCACGATGACGTCCAAAGGCGCGGGCATGTAGGGACGACTGGGCAGGAGGCGGGCCGTCGATGTTAGCCGATCCGGCCGCCAGCGCCGGGGCGCGGGGAACGAGATGGCAGCCACGGAATGAGACGGTGTTCGCATCTCCCCGTTCAGCCACGCGGCGCCCCAACAGCGGGCTTGACAGTCCTTGGCCGTACTGGGATATAGACATCTTCGCAGTGGCGCCGCAAGAAGCGCCGCGCGCATGGGGAATTAGGGTAATGACAGACAACACGGCCCCTACCGGGGCATTGGGCGGCTTGCGGGTCATGGTTATCGATGACTCCAAGACCATCCGCCGTACCGCCGAGACCTTGCTCAAGCGCGAAGGGTGCGAGGTGGTCACTGCCAGCGACGGCTTCGAGGCCCTGGCCAAGATCGCCGACCAGCAGCCGCAGATCATCTTCGTCGACATCATGATGCCGCGACTGGACGGCTATCAGACCTGCGCGCTGATCAAGGGCAACCAGAAATTCAAGTCCACGCCCGTGATCATGCTCTCGTCCAAGGACGGCCTGTTCGACAAGGCGCGGGGCCGCATCGTCGGTTCCGAGCAATACCTGACCAAGCCATTCACACGCGAAGAACTGCTGGGCGCCATCCGCACATACGTCAACGCCTGACCGGGGGGCAGGCAACAACATGGCTCGAATTCTGCTGATCGAAGACTCGCCGACTGATCGCGCGGTCTTCACCCAGTGGCTGCAGCGCGGTGGCCACCAGGTCATCCTCGCCACCAATGCCGAGGACGGCATCGACATCGCGCGCAAGCAGCTGCCGGACCTGGTGCTGATGGACGTCGTGCTGCCTGGCATGAGCGGCTTCCAGGCCACGCGCGCGCTGACCCGCGACGCGGCCACGAGCAAGATCCCGGTGCTGATCGTCAGCACCAAGAGCATGGAAACCGACCGTGCCTGGGGCATGCGCCAGGGCGCGGTCGACTACGTGGTCAAGCCGCCGCGCGAGGAAGACCTGCTCGAGCGGATCAACCAGCTGGTGACCACCTGATGCGTACCCCCTTCGACATCCTCGCCGACTACGAGCAGCGCAGCCTGGTGCATGCAGTCCAGTTGCCGGCGCGCGAGCTGGGCCCGGAAACCTGGCGCGGCGTCGGCTACCGGGTTGGCGACCACCGGCTGGTCTCCCAGTTCGGCGAGGTGGTCGAGATCCTGTCGATGCCACCGGTGACCCCGGTGCCGGGTGCGCAGCCCTGGCTGCTGGGCATCGGCAACCTGCGCGGCAACCTGTTCCCGGTGGTCGACCTCAAGCTGTTCCTGGAGGGCGAGCGCACGGTGCTGCACGAAGGCCAGCGTGTGCTGGTGATGCGCCAGCAGGGCGGCGACGTGGCCCTGACCATCGACGAACTCTACGGCCAGCGCAGCTTCGGCGAAGAACAGGCGATCGATCCGGCGCCGCTCGCGCAGGGCCGCTACGCCCACTTCGTCGACCGGGCGTTCCACAGCGACGACGCCGACTGGAGCGTGTTCTCCCTGTCGCGCCTGGCCCGCACCCCCGAATTCCGCCAAGCCGCCGTCTGATCGCGCCGGCCCGCACCAATCCTGAGGTTCACCACGCATGAGCACTGCACCTGACACTCCCAAGACCAGCCGCCTGGGTGGCGTCAGCACCGGCTTCTGGCTTGTCCTGCTTACGCTCTCGGTCATCCTGTTCGCATTGAACACCGGTGCGGCGTGGTGGCAGGGCAACAAGCTTGCCGGTGCCGGTACCGGTGCGGCTGACCTGCAGGTGCTGTCGCAGCAGCTGGCCAACCAGGGCCGCGACGCGGTGTCAGGTAATGCGGAAGCGTTCAAGGCCTTCCGCCAGACCAAGGCGCAGGTCGACACGACCGTGAGCGACCTGCAGGGCCGCTTCGGCCAGGAACCGGGTGTATCCGGTGCGCTGGACCAGATGGTCGCGGTATGGACGCCCCTGGGCACCAGTGCCGAGCAGATCGTGGCCAGTGAACCGGCCGTGCTGGCGCTGGCTGGCAACGCCGAGCGCTTCGCCGGTCGCGTGCCTCAGCTGCAGGCGCAGCTCAACGAAGCGGTGCGCGCGATGACCGCCGGCGGCGCGCCCGCCTCGCAGGTGTTCAGTGCGCTGCAGCAGGTCGTCGTGGCCGGCACCATGGCCCGGCGCGTGACCGAAATCCGCGCCGGTGGTCCGGGTGCGGCCGCGGCCGGCGACGCGCTGGCGCGCGATGCGGTGGTGTTCGGCCAGGCATTCGACAACCTGATCAAGGGCAACGAGGAGCTGGGCATCGCGCCGGTCCGCAACGCTGCCGCGCTGTCGGCGCTGCAGCAGTCGCAGTCGCAGTGGGACGAAATGCGCAAGGACCTGGACGCGATCCTGGGCAGCTCCAAGAACCTGTTCTCCGCGCAGGCCGCCTCGGCCAGCCTCGCCGCCGGCTCGGACAAGATGCTCGAGGCCGCCAAGAAGCTGTTCGACGCGTTCTCCGCGTTCGGCTCGGTGCGCGACACGCGCCTGTTCCCGAATTTCTGGCTCGGCATCGTCTCCGGCGTGGTGGCGCTGATTTCGCTGATCGGTTTCGTCTGGAGCTCGGTGCGCAGCCGCTCCCGGGACCAGGAAGTCCGCTACCAGGCGCAGGTCGAGTTCAACAGCCGCAACCAGCAGGCGATCATGCGGCTGCTGGACGAAATCAGCTCGCTGGGTGAAGGCGACCTGACGGTGAAGGCCTCGGTGACCGAGGACATGACCGGCGCGATCGCAGACGCCATCAACTACGCGGTCGACGAACTGCGCAACCTGGTGACCACGATCACCACCACCTCGGTGCAGGTCGCCGCCTCCTCGCAGGAGACGCAGGCCACCGCGCTGCAGCTGGCCGAGGCCTCCAACCACCAGGCCGAGCAGATCACCGCCGCCTCCACGCGCATCCACGACATGGCCGCCAGCATCGAGCAGGTGTCCCGCAACTCCACCGAATCGGCGGAAGTGGCGCAGCGGTCGGTGGTCATCGCCGCCGAGGGCGCCGGCGTGGTGCGCGAGACGATCCAGGGCATGGACCAGATCCGCGACCAGATCCAGGAGACCTCCAAGCGCATCAAGCGCCTGGGCGAGTCGTCGCAGGAAATCGGTTCGATCGTGGAACTGATCAACGACATTTCCGAGCAGACCAACATCCTGGCGCTCAACGCGGCCGTGCAGGCCGCGGCAGCCGGTGAAACGGGCCGCGGCTTCGCGGTCGTGGCCGACGAAGTGCAGCGACTGGCCGAACGCACCTCCGGCGCGACCCGGCGAATCGAAGGCCTGGTCCAGGCGATTCAGGCCGACACCAACGAGGCGGTCAGCTCGATGGAGCAGACCACCGCCGAAGTGGTGTCCGGCGCGCGCCTGGCCGAGGACGCCGGTACCGCACTGACCGAGATCGAGCGCGTGTCCAACGCGTTGAACGACCTCATCAAGAACATCTCGGTGGCCGCACAGCAGCAGGCGGGCGCGGCGGCCGACATCACCAAGACGATGGGCGTGGTCCAGCAGATTTCCGGGCAGACCTCGCGTGGCGCGGGACAGACGGCCGACTCGATCGGACACCTGGCGCAACTTGCGGCGGACCTGCGCCGCTCGGTGGCCGACTTCAAGTTGCCGGCCTGAGCGCGCGACGGGGGAATGAGTCGATGACGATGGTTAGCAACAAGCGCCCGCCCGTGCCCGGCATCGCCGGCCGGTCCCGTCCCGCCGGAGGCCGCCGATGAGCGCCCTCCGCGATGCGATGAGCCATGCGGTGCTGGGCTGGGTCAAGCCGGAGCTGGACGAGACGCTGCGCCAGGCGCGCAACGAGATCGAGGCCTTCGTCGAGGACCCGGCCGACGGCAGCCGGATGCGCTTCTGCGCCGGTTACCTGCACCAGGTGCAGGGCACCCTGCGCATGGTCGAGCTGTATGCCCCGGCGATGGTCGCCGAGGAGATGGAGCTGCTCGCCCAGGCGCTGCAGCAGGGCGCCGCCAGCGACCGGGACGAGGCTTGCGCCACGCTGATGCGTGGCACGGTGCTGCTGCCCGACTACCTTGAGCGCCTGCAGAACGGTCATCGCGATATTCCGATCGTGCTGCTGCCGCTGCTGAACGACATCCGCGCCGCGCGCGGTGCCGCCGGCCTGAGCGAGAGCGTGCTGTTCGCGCCCGACCTGAGCCGCCCGCTGCCCGATGACGTGCCGGAAGCGTCGCCGCTGCCGTGGACGCAGCGCCAGGGCAAGGTCGCCTCCGCACAGGTCCGCTTCGAGCAGGCGCTGGCCGCCTGGCCTGAGCATGCGGCCCCCGCGGATCCGGCCGGGCTTGCCGCGGCCGCCGCCGACCTGCTGGAGAATGCGCGCCACGACACCACGCGGCGCATGCTCTGGGTATCGTCGTCGGCTGCTGACGCGCTGCGCGATGGCGCGCTCGCACCGACCGATGCGCTGCGCGGTGCCTTCGCCGGCATCGGCCGCGCCGTGCGCCAGGCGCACGAGGACGAATCCACCCCGGCCGTCGCCCAGGGCGTGGCCAGCCAGGAACCGACCCGGCAGCTGCTCTACCTCGTCGCCCAGGCGCGCGCGCCGCACCCGGCGCTGGAAGCCCTGCGCGGTGCCTTCGACCTCGATGCGCACACCCCGAGCGAGGCCGAGCTCGACCACGCCCGTGGAAGCCTCGCCGGCCGCAACCGCGACCTGCTCAACACCGTCGGCGGCGTGGTCAAGGAAGAACTGCTGCGGGTCAAGGACGCCCTCGACCTGCACCTGCGCACGGGTGGCGATGCCGCCGCGCTGCAGCCGCAGGCGGCCGAACTTGCAAACGTAGCCGATACCCTGGGGATGCTGGGGCTGGGCGTCGCGCGCGACGTGGTCCTGCAGCAGCGCGATGCGCTGGAAGCGATCACCCGTGGCGAACAGGCTGCCAGTGAGAGCGCCTTGCTGGATATCGCCGGCGCGCTGCTCTACGTGGACGCTTCGCTGGACGACCAGGTCGCACGCCTGGGCGCGCCGGGCGACGACGCCGGCGAGGATGCCGCCGCCGCGGAAGCACGGCGCACGGTCGAGGTGCTGGCGCACGAGGCCATCGCCAACTTCGCCGCCGCGCGCGAACACTTCGTGGCCTTCATCGAGACCAACTGGGACCACGCCAGGCTCGAGGGCGTGCCGCAGCTGTTGTCGGAAGTATCGGGTGCGTTGCGCATCCTCGACCTGCCGCAGCCGGCCGACTACCTGGAAGGGGTGCGCCGCTACATCGGTACCGAGCTGCTGCAGCGCCGGCGCGTGCCGAGCGGCCGCCAACTCGACACCCTGGCCGATGCGATGGCCAGCCTCGAGTACTACCTGGAGGCCCTGCGCGATCGCCGTCCGAACCGCGACGAGATCCTCGAGATCGCTCGCAGCAGCCTGGAAAGCCTGCATTACTGGCCGCTGCCGGGTGAAGAGGCCGAAGACGAGCCCGCCGCGCAGGTCGCCGTACAGCCGATGCCGGCAGTGACCGCTGTCGCCCTCGGAACGCCTGCCGCCGCCGCGCAATGGGATCCGGTCGCCGCCGAGCAGGAACCGACGGACCAGGCGGATGCCACCGGCGTCCCGGTACTGGAGCCGGAGGCGCTGGAGATCCCGGCGCTGGAAATCGAATTGCCGGTGATCGAGCCGGCCCCGGTCCAGGCGCCCGCGGCCGCCATCGTGGCGACCCAATGGGTCAGCTTCGATCCGGTCGCCGCAGAGAGCGACGAGGTGCCAGCCACCGCCGATGCGGTCGCCACGGAGGCCGAGGTCGCCGCCGGGATCGATGAGGCCGATGCCCTGGTTGCAGTGGAAGCGGTCGCCGGGACGCAGGAAGCGGAAGACGCGCTGCGCAGCACGCGTGCCGGCGAAAACGGCCAGTGGTTCGATCTGAACATGAGGGTCGAGGCAGACACGCGCCCGGCCCAGGTATTCGAAAGCAGGATCAGCCGCATCGAGCTCGACGACGAGTCGACGTCGCTGATCGCCGAGATTTCCGCTGCGGCGGCAGGCATGGAGGGCACGCACTCCGTTCACGCGGCGGCGGTGCCGGCCGTGGTCGCGGCCGCCGCCGTACCCGTCTCGATCGGCGGGTTCGACGAGAACCACGACATCGATGCCGACATCCGGGAAGTCTTCCTCGAAGAGTTCGACGAGGAGCGCGCCAACCTGGCCCGGATGGTGCCGCACTGGCAGCAGGCGCCGGAGGACATGGAGCGGGTCCGCCCCATCCGTCGCGTGTTCCACACGTTGAAGGGCAGCGGTCGCCTCGTCGGCGCGCGTGCGCTGGGTGAGTTCAGCTGGAAGGTCGAGGGCATGCTCAATCGCGTGCTCGACGGCACGCGTGCGCCAAGTCCGGCGGTGCTGGCGATGGTTTCGCAGGTCTGCGAAGTGTTGCCGCAGTTCGACGCTGCGTTGCGCGGGCAGGGAGGCGTCAGTGCCGACCTGTATGCGATCGAAGCGGTCGCCGATCGTATTGCGGCGGGCGAGGATGCGTTCTACACCCCGGCTGCCCGTGCGGTGGCCCCGGTCGCGGCCGTGGAGCCCGCCGTGGTCGAGCCCGTCGCGGACAGCGCGGTCGTGGACGAGCCGACGGTGGACATCGAGGGTACGCCGGCATCGGTGGACAGCGTGCTGCGCGAGATCCTCGAAGCCGAGGTCGCCCAGCACCTGGAAACCGTGGACGGTTGGCTCGCAGCGGCGCGACGGGCGCCGGAGCCGGCGACCGAAGCGCTGCTTCGCGCCATCCACACCATGAATGGCGCGTTTGCGATGACCGACGTGCCGGAGATCACTGCGGTCACCGACCCGGCCGAGACGCTCGTCAAGCGCTCGCTCGCCGCGTCGGAAGTGCCGGGTGCGGAGGCGGTGGAAGCGCTGGCGGAGATGGCCGAAGCGATCCGCACATGCGTCCGCGCCTTGCAGGCGCAGTCCCCGCGGATCCCTCCTTTCACCGCGCTGGCCGGACGCCTGCGTGCGCTGGCCGAGGCCCTGCCCGAAGCGCGCTGGCCGCAGGCTCCGGAGGGCGAGGTCGAGAAGCTGGTGCGCGACGGCGTGGAGCTGACGGCCGTCGAAGACCTGGCGCCTTACCTGGATACCGCGCCGGCCGACACGGCCGAGGCCGGACATGGGCGCGACATCGAAACCGCTGCAGCAGGCCTGGTTGCCACTGGCGCCTTCCTCGCTGCGGATGCCGGTGCCCAGCCTAACGCCGATACAGCGCCTTCCGCGCCGATGAGCGAGGAAGCCGAGGCCGTTGCAACCGAAGCCATCGAAGCCGAAGCCATCGAGGCCGAAGCCATCGAGGCCGAAGCCATCGAGGCCGAAGCCATCGAGGCCGAAGCCATCGAAGCCGAGGCCGTCGAAGCCGAAGCCATCGAGGCCGGAGCCATCGAGGCCGGAGCCATCGAGGCCGAAGCCATCGAGGCCGAAGCCATCGAGGCCGAAGCCATCGAGGCCGAAGCCATCGAGGCCGAAGCCATCGAAGCCGAAGCCATCGAGGCCGAAGCCATCGAGGCCGAAGCCATCGAGGCCGAAGCCATCGAGGCCGAAGCCATCGAGGCCGAAGCCATCGAGGCCGAGACCGTCGAAGCCGAAGCCGTCGAGGCCGAAGCCGTCGAGGCCGAAGCCGTCGAGGCCGAAGCCGTCGAGGCCGAAGCCGTCGAGGCCGAAGCCGTCGAGGCCGAAGCCGTCGGGGCCGAAGCCGTCGAGGCCGAAGCCGTCGAGGCCGAAGCCGTCGAGGCCGAAGCCGTCGAGGCCGAAGCCGTCACGCAAGCCAGCGTTGTGGACAACATCCCGTCGATTGCGCGTGGAGCGGCCGTGTTGCCGGCCCTGGGAGCGCTCCTGCCGGAGGCCGGTTCCGAGGAGGTGGTGGTGCCCGATGGTCCGATGCTCGACTTCACCGAACTGGATCGCGACCTGGTCGACATCTTCGTCGAGGAAGGCATCGATCTGCTCGACCATATCGACGGCCTGATCCAGGAGTTGCGCGAGGACGCCACGGCGCGCGAACCGATCATCGGCCTGCAGCGCGACCTGCATACGCTCAAGGGCGGCGCGCGCATGGCCGGCATCGCCCCGATCGGCGACCTGGGCCATGTGATCGAGTCCCTGCTCGAAGCGGTGGCAGAGCAGCGCACCGAACTGCAGCGCAGCGACATCCACCTGCTCGAGCGGGGTTTCGATACCCTGCATCGCCTGTTGCAGCACACCCGCGCGCATCGCGTCACCGAGATGCCGCAGGCGCTGATCGACGAGTTCGAGGCCCGCATCCGTGGCGAGGCGCCGACCGCGGCCGGCGAATCGGCCGAGGCCAGCTATGTCGCCGCGCTGGCGACGCCGCCGTCCGAGCCGGTGCGGCAGGAGACGCCTTCCCTCCATGCCGTCGTGCCGGCGCCGGAACCCTCGCTCGCACAGGTCCAGGTGCCCCTGTCGGCACCGGTCGAGGACGAGGCCCAGGCCGCAGCGACCGAGGAGGGCGTACCGCGCGCTCCACAGGAACAGGTGCGCGTACGCGCCGACCTGCTCGACAACCTGGTCAACCACGCCGGCGAAGTGGCGATCTACCGCTCGCGGCTGGAACAGCAGCTGGGCGCGTTCCGCAGCGCCATGTCCGAGCTGGACCGTACCAACGCGCGTCTTCGCGACCAGCTTCGCCGTCTGGACCTGGAGACCGAAGCGCAGATCGTCGCGCGCTACCAGCGCGAACAGGACAGCACGGACGCGACCTTCGATCCGCTGGAGCTCGACCGCTTCTCCACGCTGCAGCAGCTCAGCCGCGGCCTGGCCGAGTCGGCTGCCGACTTGACCGGCCTGCAGGGCGTGCTCGACGACCTGGCGCGCCAGTACGACGTCCTGCTGCAGCAGCAGTCGCGCGTGAGCTCGGAGCTGCAGGACGGGCTGATGAGCGCGCGCATGGTGCCGTTCGACAGCATCGTCCCGCGCCTGCGCCGCGTGGTTCGCCAGGCCGCGCACGACACCCGCAAGCAGGTGCAGCTGCGCCTGGACGGCACCCACGGCGAACTGGACCGCAATGTCCTCGACCGCATGGTCGCGCCGCTGGAGCACATGTTGCGCAATTCGGTGGCCCATGGCCTGGAATCGCCGAAGGACCGCCGCAACACGGACAAGGACGAGGAAGGCACGATCACCATCGCGCTGCGCCGCGAAGGCTCGGAAATCGTGCTCCAGGTGGCCGACGATGGCCGTGGCCTGGATCGCGCCGCGATCCGGCGCCGCGCCGAACAGCGCGGCCTGCTCAAGCCCGACGCCGAGCTGAGCGACGCCGAGCTGGATTCGGTGATCTTCGAGTCCGGCTTCAGCACCTCCGAGAAGGTCAGCCAGCTGGCCGGCCGCGGCGTGGGCATGGACGTGGTCCGCAACGAAGTGCGCCAGCTTGGCGGCACGGTCGAGATCGACTCGGTCGCCGGCAAGGGCGTGACGTTCACCCTGCGCCTGCCGCAGACCCTGGCGGTCACCCAGGCCGTGTTCGTGCAGATCGGCGAGACGACGTACGCGGTGCCGGTGGCTTCGGTCAGCGGCATCGGCCGGATCTCGCGCGAGCGTTTCGAGGCCGGTGGCGGCATCTATCGCTACGCAGGCGAGGAATACGCGCTGCATGATCTCGGCCTGCTGGTCGGGCAGGGTGCAGCGAAGGCCGAGGGCCAGACGCAGGTCCCATTGCTGCTGGTCCGCGCCGGCGACCTGCGCGCGGCGGTGGCGATCGACCAGGTGGTCGGCAACCGCGAAATCGTGGTCAAGCCGGTCGGCCTGCAGATCTCCTCGGTGCCCGGCATCTACGGCGCCACCATCACCGGCGATGGCCGCGTGGTGGTGATCCTGGACGTCGCGCCGCTGGTCCGTCGCCACCTTGCACAGCCCGAGCGTACGGTCGCGGTCGAGCCGCCGCAGGCGCGCCACGTGCCGCTGGTGATGGTGGTCGACGACTCGCTGACCATGCGCAAGGTCACCGGGCGCGTGCTCGAACGCCACAACTTCGAGGTGGTGGTGGCCCGCGACGGCATCGAGGCGCTGGAGCGCCTCGAGGAGCGCGTGCCCGACCTGATGCTGCTGGATATCGAGATGCCACGCATGGACGGCTACGAACTGGCAACGGCGATGCGCGCGGACGGACGCTTCCGCGGCGTGCCGATCGTGATGATCACTTCGCGTACCGGCGAGAAGCATCGCCAGCGCGCGTTCGAGATCGGCGTCCAGCGTTACCTGGGCAAGCCGTACCAGGAGCTCGACCTGATGCGCAATGTCTACGACCTGCTGGGGATCGCACGTGCACGCGGCTGACGGACGCAAGCCAGTGGCGCTGCTGGCCCGCGCCGGCGCGGCGCGCGATCGCCTGCGCGAGGCGCTCGACGCGGCGGGCGCCCTGGTGGTGCTGGAAGAAGACCCGGCGGCGATCGATGCCGCCACGCTGGCCGCGGCCGCGCCGCAGGCCGCGCTGGTCGCTCTGGAGCCGGCGGTCGAGGACGCGCTGGTCGCGCTCGAGCCCGCGCTCGAGGCACCGGGCCTGCTGGTGATTTTCGACGAGGCCGACCTGGCCGCGCGTCGAGACGGCTGGGAGGCGCAGCGCTGGATCCGCCATCTGGCGGCCAAGCTGCACGGGCATGCCGACGTGCTTCCGCCCGGTTGCGAACAGGACATGCTGATCGACCTGCAGCCTGGCCATCCGGCCACGCCGCAGCAACTGCATGCCGAAGCGCCCTTCGAAACGCACCTGGTCGAAGCCGTCGCGCTAGCCGCCGAACTGCCGCAGGATCGACCGGGCGAACCGTTGCCGGAGCTTGCGACATCCACGTCTACGGGGCACGACTGGGAATTGACCCATGGGGCCCATGCGGCGGCGGGACGCACGGCGCCGGAATCGAAGCCACTGCCCGACTTTTCCCGCCTCGAACTCGTTGCGATCGCGGAAGAAAGCGCGGATGCCGTGGTCAGGGGCGCGGTGCTGGTGATCGCTGGCATAGGTGGCCCGGATGCGGTCCGCAAGCTGATGACAGCATTGCCGTCCGGGTTCTCCCGCCCACTGCTGGTCCAGCTCAAGCTCGACGGCGGGCGCTACGACAACCTGGTCAAGCAGCTGGCGCGTGTCTCCGCGCTGCCGGTCGCCATGGCGATGCCGGGCGATGCGATCGCCGCGGGCACGGTCTACGTGCTGCCCGAGCGCGTCGGCGTCGAGGCGAAGGAAGACGGCATGGTCTTCATCGACGGCGGTGGTGAACCGGTGGCTGCCCTGCCGCCGGCGGAGAGCGCGGTCATCGTGCTCAGCGGCGCGGAGCCGTCGCGGATCGACGCGGTGTTGGCCCTGGCCACCCGTGGCGGCCACGTCGCCGGCCAGGCGCTGGAAGGCTGCTACGACGCGACCGCGGTGAAATTGATGGCGGCGGGTGGTGCCGAACTGGGCACGCCGGCGCAGCTTGCCGAACAGCTGGGCGCTCGCTGGCCCTGAGCCGGCGGCGACCGTTCGAGGACGAAGGACAGATGGCCTACAACAGCGACGAAATCCGCGGAGTCATGATCCAGGTGGGCGAAGAGCGGCTCCTGCTGCCCAACGCCACGGTGGCCGAAGTACTCGCGCGCGTGGCGATCGAGCCGGTGGACGGCGCGCCGGAATGGCTGCCGGGCCAGATCGTGTGGCACGGGTGGAACGTCCCGCTGGTGGCGTTTTCGCGCCTGGCGGGGCTGGGTCCGGAACCGGCGATGCGCAACAACCGCGTGATCGTGCTCAAGGGCCTGGGCAAGGACGAAACCCTGCCGTACTTCGCCCTGCTCACCGCATCGTTTCCGCAGCTGGTGTCGGTACCGCGCGACAGCCTGCTGGCGGACGCTTCCGAAGAAGACCTGCCGCGCGGCGTGCAGATGCGCGTGCTGCTCGGTGACCAGAGCGCGTTGCTGCCTGACCTGGAAGACGTGGAGCGCATGATCGGCGAGGCCTTGGCCGCGGTCTGATTCGTGCCGGTGCGGGGCGATCGCGCCGTCAACCGGCCATGTCGCCCCGCTGGCAGGAGCATCCAATGCCGCGAATCCATTTCGGACCCGCCAACCCTTACCTCACGACCGGGATGGTCCTTCTGGGGATCGGGTTGTTCTGCGCGGGCTGGACGTACCTGGCCTGGCCGGTTTCGGGGAAGGCGGCCTTCCTGCTGGCCTGGGGCACCAGGGCCGGTTTCCTCGGTGGGATCGTGCTCCATGGCATCGGACGGATCGTCCAGTTCGCGCGATCACGCGCGACCCGCTGAAGGACGCCTGCCGGTCGGATCGCCGCGAGGGTCCTTCGCGGCCACTCTCGCACGCCTCGCCCGAGCCCTCCGCTTCCGCTACAGGTCGCCGAATCGCGCCTGAAGCGCGGCGATGGCGGCCAATCCCGCGGTCTCGGTGCGCAACACCCTCGGCCCCAGTCGCAGGCCGGTGAACCCGGATGCCTGGAGGATGTCGCGATCGCGCGGCGACCAGCCGCCTTCCGGACCGATCGCGATCCATGCCGTCGCGCTGGCAGGTGCCTCGAGGTCCTCCATGCGATCGCGTGCATGCGGATCCAGGATCAGGCGCAGGCCGTCGCCTTCAAGGGCACGCGCTGCCACGTCCAGTGCGGCGGGTGCCGCCAGTGCCGGGATGCGCGCGCGTCCGGACTGCTCGCAGGCCGACACCACCACGCTGCGCCAGTGGGCCACGCGCTTGCCGGCGCGCTCGGCGTCGAGGCGCACCTCGGTGCGGTCGCCCGATACCGGCACGATGGCGATTACGCCCAGTTCGGTCGCCTTCTGCAGGATCAGGTCCATCTTCTCGCCGCGGGCAATGCCCTGGAGCAGTCCGATCCGCAATGGCGATTCATTGTCCACCTGCGTGGATGACAGCACTTGCGCCTTCACTTCACGCTTGCCGACGGCCACCAGCCGCGCCGAGTAATCGCACCCATCGCCATTGAAGAGCACGCAGGCATCGCCCTCGCGCAGGCGCAGCACCCGCGACAGGTGGCCGGCGGCGTGCTCGGGCAGGACGAACTCGCGCTCCGGCTGCAGTGGCAGGTCGACGTGACAGCGGGTCAGGCGCATGCGGTGGCCTCCTCGATGGCGGCGTGGGTGACCTCGGCCAGCAGCTGCAGCTGGGCTTCGTCGACGCAATAGGGCGGCATCCAGTAGAGGATGTCGCCGAGCGGGCGCAGCAGCACGCCCCGTTCCAGCGCGGCGCGGTAAGCATGCAGGCCCACGCGCGCTGCAGGCGGGAATGGCGTGTCGCGATGGCCCTCCCGGGCCAGTTCGAACGCCACGACCATGCCGGCCTGGCGCACGTCGGCCACGTGCCGGTGCGAGGCCAGGGAGGCGGCCAGCTGCGACATCCGCGCGGCCGTGCCCCGGTTGCGCGCCAGCACGTCGTCGCCTTCGAAGATATCGAGCGAAGCCAGCGCGGCGGCGCAGGCCAGCGGATTGCCGGTATAGCTGTGCGAATGCAGGAACGCGCGCTCGCGCGAATCGTCCAGGAAGCCGTCGTAGATCGTCTGCGTGGCCAGCACCGCGGCCAGCGGCAGGAAGCCGCCGGTCAGTCCCTTGGACAGGCACAGCAGGTCCGGTGCGATGCCCGCCTGTTCGCAGGCGAACATCGTGCCGGTGCGACCGAATCCGGTGGCGATCTCGTCAGCGATCAGGAACGCGCCGTTGGCGTCGCACAGTTCGCGCACGCGGCGCAGGTAGACCGGGTCGTGCATGCGCATGCCGCCGGCGCACTGCAGTCGCGGCTCCAGGATCACCGCGCAGACTTCGCCGGGATGGCGGTCGAACAACCCGGCCAGTGCATCCGCCGCCCGCATCGCGCATTGCTCCGCGCCCTCCCCGGGCGCTGCCAGGTACGCGTCGGGCGAGGGGGCGAAGAGTGCTTCGGCCAGCAGGGGCGCATAGATGCGCCGGTACAGCGGGATGTCGCCCACGGCCAGGGCACCCAGGGTCTCGCCGTGGTAGCCGTTTTCCAGTGCAACGAATTTGGTGCGACCCGGCTCACCGCGGTTGCGGAACCAGTGGAACGCCATCTTCAGCGCGACCTCGACGCCGGCCGAGCCGTTGTCGGCGTAGAACACCTTGGCCAGCGGCGCGCGCCCCGGCTGCCGGGGCGCGATGGCGAGCAGGCGCTCGGCCAGCTTCACCGCCGGCGCATGGGAAAAGCCGGCGAGGATCACCTGTTCGAGGCTGCGGGCCTGCCGCGCGATGGCTTCGGCGATGCGTGGCTCGGCGTGGCCATGCAGGTTGGTCCACCAGCTGCTGATGCCGTCGAGGTAGCGGCGCCCGTCGCGACCGACCAGCCAGGCGCCGTCGCCGCGCTCGATCGGGACCAGGGGCAGGATGTCCGGATGCTCGCGCATCTGCGTGCAGGGGTGCCACAGCACGGCAAGATCGCGATCGCGCCATTGCGCGGCGGACTGTGCCAGTGCCGGGTCTGCTAGCATTCGGGGTTCATGAGTACGTCCGCGCATCCCGCCATGATATCGGCCGCACCCCGGTCGCGCCGCGGGGAACCGCAGTGAGCCGTCGGCTGCCGCTCATCCACGGCACGGTCGCCCAGGATGCCGGCCCGTATCGCCTGGAACAGCTGGACCTGGAATTCGCCAATGGCGAACGCCGCCGTTTCGAACGCATGGTCAGCCGTGGCCATGGCGCGGTGGTGGTCGTGCCGATGCTGGACGACGAGACGGTACTGCTGGTGCGCGAGTACGCGGCCGGCGTGCACCGCTACGAGCTGGGCCTGGTCAAGGGCCGGATCGATGCGGGCGAGTCGCCGGAACAGGCGGCTGACCGCGAGCTCAAGGAAGAAGCCGGCTATGGCGCGCGCCGCATCGACGTGCTGCGTGGCATGACCTTGGCGCCCACCTACATGAGCCACGTTTCATGGCTGGTGCTGGCGCGCGACCTGTATCCCGAGAGGCTGCCCGGTGACGAGCCGGAGGAGCTCGAAGTCATTCCCTGGAAGATCCAGGAACTGGAAAAACTGATGCTGCAGGAAGATTTCTCCGAGGGCCGCTCGCTGGCCGCGCTTTTCATCGCCCGGGCCTGGCTGGCCTCGCAATGATCCGGATCACCGCCGACCTGCGGGAAACGGTCATCGCCATCGCGCGCCAGGCCGGTGCCGCGATCATGGAGGTCTACGCCGCCGGCTTCGAGGTGACGCACAAGGACGACGCCAGTCCGTTGACCGCCGCCGACCTGGCCGCGCACCGGATCATCGTCGAGGGACTCGAGCGGCTTACCCCGGACCTGCCTGTGCTCTCCGAAGAGTCGGCGGACGTGCCCTGGGAAACGCGCCGGAGCTGGTCCACCTACTGGCTGGTGGATCCGCTCGACGGCACCCGCGAGTTCGTCAAGCGCAACGGCGAGTTCACCGTCAACATCGCGCTGATCCACCAGGGTGCGCCGGCGATGGGCGTGGTCCAGGCCCCGGTCGGCGGCCAGGTCTGGCATGCCGTCCGTGGCGAGCAGGCGTATCGCCGCGACGGCCACCGGGACACGGTGCTGCGCGCGCGCGCGCCGGCTACGCCGCCGTTGCGGGTGGCTGCGAGCCGTTCGCACCGCGATGCGCACACCCAGGCTGTGCTCGATAGGATGGGCGCGATCGAGGAAGTGGCGCTGGGTTCGTCGCTGAAGTTCTGCCGGATCGCCGAAGGCGAACTGGATGTCTACCCGCGCTTCGGCCCGACCTCGGAGTGGGATACCGCGGCGGCGCAGTGCGTGCTGCATGCGGCTGGTGGCGCCCTGCTGTCGGCCGACACCGGCAAGCCGTTCCGCTACAACCGGCGCGAATCCCTGCTCAATGGTGATTTCGTCGCGCTGGGCGATCCGGACCTGCCGTGGCGGGACTGGCTGTAGGCTACGGATCGCCTTGCCGGGTGGGCCGCGATAGAGTCACCGCATGAACCAGGCCGAACGTCCCATCGACCAGTTGCTCGCGATCATGGCCCGCCTGCGCGATCCGCAAGGCGGCTGCCCGTGGGACCTGGAGCAGGATTTTTCCACGATCGCGCCGTACACGATCGAGGAAGCCTACGAAGTCGCCGATGCGATCGACCGCAACGACCTGGGTGGGCTTAAGGACGAACTCGGCGACCTGCTGCTGCAGGTGGTGTTCCACGCGCAGATGGCGCGCGAGCAGGGCGCGTTCGGCTTCGACGACGTGGCCGCCGCGATCAGCGACAAGATGGTGCGGCGGCATCCCCACGTATTCGGCGATGCCAGCTTCGCAGATGCGGAAGCACAGACGGTCAACTGGGAAGCGATCAAGCGCGCCGAGCGCGAAGCGGCCGGCGAGCAGGACCGGTCAGCCCTTGCCGGCATCTCGCGTGGCCTGCCCGAATGGCAGCGCGCGGTGAAGCTGCAGTCGCGCGCGGCGCGCACCGGCTTCGACTGGCCCGGACCGGAGCCGGTGATCGCCAAGCTGCATGAGGAGATCGAGGAAGTGCGCGTCGAGTTCGGCCGGGTCGCAGCGGGCGAGGGCGACGCGATGGCCAACCAGGCGCGCCTGCAGGACGAGCTCGGCGACCTGCTGTTCGTGGCCGCCAATCTGGCCAGGCATGCGAAGGTCGACGTGGGCGCGGCGCTGCGGCAGGCCAACCTGAAGTTCGAGCGCCGGTTCCGCGCGATGGAACAACTGGCGCAGGCCGACGGCACGCCGCTGCCGACGCTGGCGCTGGAGCAGCAGGACGCCTACTGGAATCGCGTCAAGCGGATCGAACGCGGCCAGCCGGACTGAGCCGCCCGACATGGCGACCTTCCTGTTGTTTACCGTCACCGCACTGGCCGAGATCGTCGGCTGCTGGCTGGTGTGGTCGTGGCTGCGCAATGGCGGCAGCGCCTGGCTGCTGCTGCCGGCCACCGCCAGCCTGGCCCTGTTCGCCTGGCTGTTGACCCTGCATCCCACCGCGACCGGCCGGGTCTACGCGGCGTATGGCGGGGTCTACGTCAGCCTGGCGATCGTCTGGTTGTGGTGGGTCGACGGTGAGCGCCCGACCCGCTGGGACCTGCTCGGTGCCGCGTTGTGCCTGGCCGGCATGGCCGTCATCATGTTCGCGCCGCGGCAGGCCTGAGGCGCGGCGCTCCTCGGGAGGGACGCGATGGCCCGTTTCAGCAGCTTCAGTGAGTTCTACCCGTACTACCTGGCCGAACATGCCAATCGCGTCTCGCGCCGGCTGCATTTCATCGGCAGCTGGGGCGTGCTGGTGCTGGTCGCGCTGGCGCTGGCCCAGCGCAACCCGTGGTGGCTGCTGGCCGCGCTGTTCTGTGGTTATGGATTCGCCTGGGTCGGGCATTTCTTCTTCGAGAAGAACCGGCCGGCGACGTTCCGGCACCCGTTCTATTCGTTCGCCGGCGACTGGGTGATGTTCAAGGACATACTCACCGGCAAGATCCGCTTCTGAGCGCGCGCGTCGCGCTTCAGTGCGCAGGCGCCGGACCGTCGTAGAACATCAGGAAGGCCGCGCCGACGATCAGCACGAACGCCGCGTAGTGGTTCCACTTCAGCGGCTGGCCCAGGTACCAGGCCGAGAATCCGGCGAACACCACCAGGGTGATGATTTCCTGGATCGTCTTGAGCTGGACCACCGAATACACGCTGCTGCCCATCCGGTTGGCCGGCACCATCAGCAGGTACTCGAAGAACGCGATGCCCCAGCTGACCAGGATCACGGTCAGCAAAGGCGCGTGCTTGTACTTGAGGTGCCCGTACCAGGCGAAGGTCATGAACACGTTGCTGCCCAGCAGCAACAGGATGGGAATCAGGTAGCTGGACGAGGGCAGGCTGGGCATGGCGGCGAAGGCAGGGAAGGGCAGCGCAGCATAACCAGCGCCCCTTCCGGCCGTCGCCTCAGCCCTCGCGCAGCGCCAGGGCCGGGGGCGTGCGCAGGATCCGCCGCGTGCCCGACCATCCAGCCAGCAGGCTCAGCAGCACGCCGCCGGCACCGCCCGCCAGCAGCGAAGGCCATGGTGGCGACAAAGCCAGTTCGAACAATTGCCGCGACACCAGCGTGCCGATGATCGCCGCCGCACCCACCGCCAGGATCGCGGCGAGCAGGCCCAGCGCACCGAACTCCACCAGCACGGCGCCGCGCAACTGGCCATGGCGTGCCCCCAGGGTGCGCAACACCGCGCTGTCGTAGCGACGCTCGCCGGCGGTGGCCTGCAGTGCGGCCAGCAGCACCAGCACGCCGGCGGCCAGGCTGAAGCCCATCACCAGCTGCACCGCCTGCGCCACCTGTTCGATCACCTCGCGCACGCGCTGCAGGATCGCGTCGATCTCCAGCACCGACACATTCGGGAATTCGCGCGCCACCGGGGCCAGTTGCGCGGTGCGTCCGGAGGGCAGGTGGAAACTGGAGATCAGGCTGTAGGGGGCGTCGTCGACCGCGCCGGCATTGAGGAGCAGGAAGAAGTTCACCCGGAACGAATCCCAGTCGGCCTTGCGCAGGCTGGTCACGGTGAAGCTGCGTTCCTGTTCGCCGAGCAGCAGGGTGACCGTGTCGCCGAGGTCGACGTCGTAGCGCTGCGCCCAACCTTCCTCGACCGACGCTTCGGCGGTGGCGCTGTCCGCGGTCCAGAAGCGGCCGGCGGTCAGCGTATTGGCCTGCGGGAAGGTATGCCGCCAGGAGAAGTTGATCGGGCGGTTGGCGTCGTCGTCTGGATCGCCCGCATCGCGCTGCGCACGCTGCGGCGGCTGCCCGTTGATCGCCACCAGCCGGCCGGTGCCGAACGGTTGCAGGTCCGGATCGGCGACGCCGATGCCGCGCAAGGTGGCCTCCACCGCGCCGGCCTGGTCGCGCTGCACGTTGAGCAGGAAGTGGTTCGGCGTATCCGGCGGCAAGCGGTCCCGCCATTCGCCGAGCAGGCCGGGGCCGATTACCGCCAGCAACAGCAGCGCGCACAGGGACAGCGACAGGCCGACCAGCTGGACCACGGCCAGCGAGCGTCGCCGGGTCAGCGCGGCGAGGCCAAGCTTCCACGGTCCATGCAGGCGATCCTGCAGGCGGCGCAACAGCCACAGCAGCGCAGCGCCGACGGCGGCAGCGAGCAGCGCGAGCACCGCCAGTCCTCCCAGTACCCACATCGCAAGCTGCATGTCGCCGGTCGCGTTGACCGCCAGCGCCACGGTGGCGGCCAGAGCTGCCAGGTAGGCCAGCGCCGAAGTCGGAGGCAGCGCCGCGAAGCTGCGGTTGAGTACGCGCATCGGCGGCACCCCGCGCAGGCGCAGCAGCGGTGGCAGGCCGAAGCCGAGCAGCAGCAGCAGGCCGATGCCGGCGCCGCTTAGCACCGGCGCGGCCTGTGGTAGCGGCAGCCGCGCCGGGATCAGGCTGCCCAGCGCTTCCACCAGTGCAACCTGCGCGAGCATGCCGATGCCGATGCCGAGCACGCACGCCGGGATCGCCAGCAGCAACAGCTGCAGCGCCAGCGCGGCGAGGATGTCGCGCTGGCGCGCGCCCAGGCAGCGCAGGATCGCGACCGTGTCGATCCTGCGCAGGGCGAAGCGGTTGGCGGCCAGGGCGGTCGCGACGCCTGCCAGCAGCACCGCCAGCAGCGCCGACAGTGCGAGGAAGCGGCCGGCCCGGTCGAACGAGTTGCGAAGGCCCTGCTGCGCATCCTCCAGCCCGACCAGGCGTTGTCCCGGATCGAGCCGCGGCTGCAACCATTCGCGCAATGCCGCGATGTCGGCCAGGTCACCGGCGAACATCAGTCGATAGGAGGCGCGGCTGCCCGGTCCGAGCAGGCCGGCAGTATCGATATCGGCACGATTGACCAGCAAAGGTGGCGCCATCTGCAGCAACTCGCCGGAAGCATCCGGCTCGGCCACGAGCACGCGCGCGATCCGCAGCTGGCTGCTGCCGAATTCGATCTCGTCGCCAATGCCCACGCCCAGCGCGTCGAGCACGCGCGGGTCGGCATAGGCTTCGCCTGGTGCCGGCGCACCGGCGCGCTGTGCGTCCAGTCCGCCCGCATCGCTCGCCACGCGCAGCTCGCCGCGCAGCGGATAGGCTGCGTCCACGCCCTTGATCGTGGCCATCTGGCTGGCCTCGCCATGGAACAGGACGCTGGGGAACGCGACCATGCGCGCGCTGCGCAGGCCGCGCCGCTGCGCCTCCGCGGCGAATTCCGCGGGCAGGTCCTGGCGGCCGCGCACCCCGAGGTCGCCGCCGATCACTTCGGCCGCGCTCGAGGACAGGGCCGAGGTCACCCGGTCCACCAGCGTGCCGACCGCGGTCATCGCGGCCACGCCCAGGACCAGCGCCGCGAACACGGTCAGCAGGTCGCCTGCGAGGAATTCGCGCCTGAGCGAACGCGCCGCGTGCCGGAGCACATTCATGCAGCGGACTCCGCTGCATCGGCTCGGGGCAGCGGATGCAGGCGCCCGCCGTCGAGCCGGTAGATGCGCCCGCAACGACGGGCCAGCGACAGGTCGTGGGTGACCAGCACCAGGGTGGTGCCATGGTGGCTGTTGAGTTCGAACAGCAGGTCGCTGACGTGCTGGCCGGTGGCCTGGTCGAGGTTGCCTGTGGGTTCATCGGCGAACAGGATCCGCGGGCGGCCGACGAATGCGCGTGCCAGCGCCACGCGCTGCTGCTCGCCGCCGGACAGCTGGCGCGGGTAATGGCGACGACGCTTCTCCAGACCGACCGCCTCGAGGACCTCGCGTACCCGCGCAGGATCCTCGCGTCCCGCCAGCTCCAGCGGCAGCGACACGTTCTCCTCGGCGGTCAGCGAGGGCAGCAGGTGGAAGCTCTGGAAGACGAATCCGACTTCGCGTGCGCGCAGCGCCGCGCGCGCCTCCTCGTCCAGCGATTCCAGCGCCTGGCCGGCGAGGCTGACCGAGCCCTGGCTGGCCAGGTCCAGTCCCGCCATCAGGCCCAGCAGGGTGGTCTTGCCCGAACCGGACGCCCCGACGATGGCGACCGTTCCGCCTTCATCGACGGTCAAGTCCACGCCATCGAGAATCCGGACTTCGCCTTCGGGCCCGTTCACCGACTTACCGACGTCGTGAATCGTGATGGCCGCAGTGGCTATGCTGTTTGCGGAAGGCGATCGTGTATCGATGGGAGACTCCAGGAATGCGGTTCGAGACGGGTTCGATGCGAAGAGGGCTGGCCTGCGCGCTGCTGCTGGCAGGATCGCTGCTGGCGCCGGTGCTGGCCTGTGCCAGAGGTCCGGTCCTGGTACTGGGCGACAGCCTCAGTGCAGAACACAACATACCTGCCGGCTCGGGCTGGGTCAGCCTGCTTGAGCGGCGCATCGCCGCCGAGGTCGCCTCCCCGCCGAAAGTGGTCAACGCCAGCATCAGCGGGGAGACCACCGCCGGAGCGCTGGTCCGGTTGCCCGCATTGCTCGAGAAGCACCGGCCGTCGGTGCTGCTGATCGAACTGGGCGGGAACGACGCCTTGCGCGGACTCAGCCCCGCGCAGCTGCGCGGCAACCTGGAGCGGATGCTGGTGCTGGCCGACGATGCCGGCGCCAAGGTGCTGCTGCTGGGTATCGATGTCCCGCCCAACTATGGCCCGGCCTACCGCGAACGGCTGCGGCGCAGCTACGCCGAGCTCTCGGCCGCCCACGCCGCCGGGCTGGTGCCGTTCTTTCTCGAAGGCGTCGCCCTGCAACCGGGCCTGATGCAGGCCGACGGCCTGCATCCGACGGCGAAGGCCCAGCCGCGGTTGCTGGAGAACGTCTGGCCGGCGCTGGAGCCGCTGCTCTGAACGGTGGTTGAAGCAGCGTCCGCCGTTCGGCCGCCTTCACATGCCATCTACCGGTTCTTGGGCACGCTTCACAAAGCTGAAAACACGGAGCGGACACATGCGTCAGGGCAAAGAAACCTCGGGACTGGTGCTGGTGGTCGAGGACAACCGGAACATTTCCGAGATGATCGGCGAGTATCTGGAAAGCCGCGGGTTCGAGGTCGACTACGCCGCCGATGGCCTGGATGGATATCGCCTGGCTGCCGAGAACAGCTACGACGCGGTCGTGCTGGACCTGATGCTGCCGCGGCTGGATGGCATCGAGGTCTGCCGGCGCCTGCGCAGTGACGCGCGCAAGTCCACCCCGGTGCTGATGCTGACCGCGCGCGACACCCTGGACGACAAGCTCACCGGCCTGAGCCACGGGGCCGACGATTACCTGACCAAGCCGTTCGCGATCCAGGAGCTGGAGGCGCGTTTGCGCGCCCTGATCCGCCGTGAGCGCCGCCAGGTCGGTTCGGAAGTGTTGACCGTGGCCGACCTGGTGCTCGACCCGGTGAGCATGCGCGTCACGCGTGGCGACAACGAACTGCAGCTGTCGCCGATCGGGCTGAAGCTGCTGACCATCCTGATGCGCGAATCGCCCCGGGTGGTGAGCCGCCAGGAGATCGAGCGCGAGATCTGGGGCAACAGCCTGCCTGATTCGGACACGCTGCGCAGCCACCTGTACAACCTGCGCAAGGTGATCGACAAGCCATTCGAGCGCCCGCTCCTGCATACCGTGCAGAGCGCCGGCTACCGCGTGGCCGATATCGCCCAGCCGGTCGCTGCCAACTGATCCAGGCCAATGAGCGGCGCGGCGCCATGCAACAACGGCGACGCCCGGCAGGGAATCGCCCCGGCAATCACGCCGGGGCGATCCGTTCCTGCCTACACTCGGCAGCCTCGTTCGAACCCCGTATCGATGCCACACGGCCTGCCAAGGAAGATCAGGATCGCCTTCATCGTGCAGATGGTGATGGCGAGCCTGGCGATCCTCGTCGCTTTCTACGTCGTGGCTACGCTGTACAAGTACAGTTTCATCCAGGCCACGCTGCAGGACGAAGCGGCGCACTACTGGCAGCTGTACCAGGCGTCGCCCGCGCAGCCACCGCCCAACAACTTCGCCCTGCGCGGCTACCTGGTCGAGGCCGGTTACTCCAACCTCTCCCTGCCGGCGAACCTGCGGCCCTTGACGCCCGGCTTCCACGAACTGGCCAGCGACGGCCAGCTGGTATGGGTCGACCGCCAGGAAGCGGGCACCCTCTATCTTGTGTACCTGCGCGACCAGGCCACGCGCGTGGCGGTGTGGTTCGCGGTGTTGCCGGCGATGCTGGCGCTGTTCGCGATCTACGGTGCGACCTGGCTGACTTACAAGGCGTCCAAGCGCATGGTGTCGCCGGTCGCCTGGCTGGCGCGGCAGGTGTCGCGCTGGGATCCACGGCATCCCGACATCGCCGCCCTAGCGCCCGAGCGCCTGCCGGCCGACATGGAGGGTGAGGCCAGGCAATTGGCGCGGGCGCTGCATTCGCTGGGCGGACGGGTCGAGGCCCAGCTCGAGCGCGAACGCAACTTCACCCGTGATGCCAGCCACGAGCTGCGTACGCCACTGACCGTGATCCGGGTCGCCAGCGACATGGCCCTGGACGAGGCGGACGTGCCGCAACGCGTGGTCCGCAGCCTGCAGCGTATCCAGCGCTCGGGGCGCGACATGGAGGCGGTGATCGACGCATTCCTGATCCTGGCGCGCGACTCGGACATCGAGCCGCAGAGCGAGTGGTTCCAGGTTTGCGAAGTGGTGCAGGAGGAGGCTGACAGCGCCCGTGCCCTGCTTGGCGACAAGCCGGTCACGCTGGAAGTGGATTGCGTTGCCCGGCCCCAGCTGTATGCGCCCCCGCGGGTGCTGCACGTCGTGGTGGGGAACCTGTTGCGCAACGCCTGCAGCTACACCGACCGGGGCACGGTGACGGTCACCATCGAGGCGGACAGCGTGGTGGTGAGCGACACCGGCATCGGCATGGCTCCCGACGCGCTGGCGCGGGCGTTCGAACCTTTCTACCGGGCCGCGCCGGAACGCCCGCTGGGCACCGGGCTGGGCCTGTCGATCGTCCTGCGCCTGTGCGAACGCTTCGGCTGGACGATCAGTCTGGACAGCACCCTGGATACCGGCACGGTGGCGCGCATCCGCTTCGCACCTCCGACGGGTGGTGCGTTGCCCACGGCGCCCGCAACGGGCACGACGGCTGCCTGAGCCGGTCAACCCGGCGCCATCCCGCGCGTTAGAGTGTGCGACCCCCATTCAAGTTGCGCGCATGAGCCGACCGTCCCGTCCCCAGGTTTCCCGTTCCCGTTCCATGCTGCTCCGTGCGGGTGGCGCGATCGCAGTGCTGGCCCTGCTCGGTGCGGGAATCTGGTTCTGGCGGCAACATCAGTCCGCCGGTGCCGAGGGTGCGTTCCGCACGGCACCGGTCGAGCGCGGCAACATCCGCGTGGCGATCTCTTCTACCGGCACGCTCAGCGCGACCTCCACGGTGACCGTGGGCAGCCAGATTTCCGGGCAGGTGACCGAGATCCTGGTGGATTTCAACGACCGGGTGACACGGGGCCAGGTGCTGGCCCGGATCGACCCGAAGACCTACGAAGCGCAGATCGCTCAGGGCAACGCCCAGGTCGCCAGTGCCCGGGCCAGCCTCAGCCAGGCCCAGGCGACCCAGCGCAATGCGGCGCTGGACTACCAGCGCAAGGCCGAACTCGTGCAGCGCCAGCTGGTCGCTCGCAGCGACGTCGATCTGGCCAAGGCGGCGCTTGACCAGGCCAACGCCCAGGTCGCCTCGGCGCAGGCGCAGATCCAGCAGCAGGCCGCGGCCACCCAGACCACGCGGGTCAACCTGGACCGCACGGTGATCCGTTCGCCGGTGGACGGCGTGGTCCTGACCCGCAGCATCGAGCCGGGCCAGACCGTGGCCGCGAGCCTGCAGGCGCCGGAGCTGTTCACCATCGCCGAAGACCTGGCGCAGATGAAGATCGAGCTGGCGGTGGACGAGGCCGACATCGGCCAGGTCGAGACGGGGCAGGGCGTGTCCTTCACCGTCGACGCCTTTCCGGACCGGCAGTTCCGTGGCGAGGTGCAGCAGGTGCGGCTGGCGGCGACCACCAGCAATAACGTGGTGACCTACCCGGTGGTGGTGGCCGTGGACAATAGCGACGGTACCTTGCTTCCAGGCCTGACCGTCAACGCCGAGATCGAGGTGAGCCGCCGCGACGGCGTGCTGAAGGTGGCCAACGCCGCGCTGCGCTTCAAACCCACCGACCAGGGCGCGGCGGGCGGAGCGGCGGCCGCGATGCCGTCCGGCATGCGCGGCGGTGGCACGGGCATGATCGACGACCTGACCGCTTTCGTCGCAACCCTGCAGTTGACCCCGCAGCAGCAGGCGGCTTTCGATGCCGATGCCAACGCCGCGCGCGCGCGCCAGGAGGAGATGCGCAAGGCGATGGAAGCGGCGCTGCAGACAGCGCAGCGCGCCGGCAGCGGCATGCCGCAGGGGCCGATGATGGTCCAGCGCGGTGGCCAGGGCGCCGGTGCCAGCGGCCAGATGCGGCAGCGGATGCTGGAGCGTTTCCAGCAGAATTTCGCCACCTTCCTCGGCACCCTGGACGAATCGCAGCGGCAGGCGGTCCAGCGCCAGCTGTCCAGCCTGTCCAGCGCGCGCCGGGTAACGGTCTATCGGCTGGAGTCGGGCAAGCCGGTGCCGGTCCAGGTGCGCCTGGGCGCCAGCGACGGCACCAGCACCGAGATCTCCGGCGGCGTGAAGGAAGGCGACCAGCTGGTTACCGGCGAGCGGGCGAGCGCGCAATGAGTGCGGCGTCCGCAGCCACCGCTCCCGCAGCGGTTCCGGTGATACGCACGCTCGGCCTGGGCAAGGTCTATTCGCCCGGCAGCGAAGCCGAGGTGGTCGCGCTGAGGAACGTCGACCTGAGCGTGGCGGCTGGCGAATTCATCGCGATCATGGGCCCGTCAGGTTCGGGCAAGTCGACGCTGATGAACCTGATCGGTTGCCTGGACACGCCCACGGCCGGCCAGTACCTGTGCGACGGCGTGGACGTGGCGACCCTGGATGCCGAAGAGCTGGCGGCGCTGCGACGCGACAAGATCGGTTTCGTGTTCCAGGGCTTCAACCTGTTACCGAGGATGAGTGCGCTGGACAATGTCGCCATGCCGCTGGGCTACGCCCGGGTTCCCCCCGGCGAACGGCGCGATCGCGCGCGCGTCGCGCTGGAGGCGGTAGGCCTGGGTGCGCGCGTCGACCACAGGCCCAACGCACTTTCCGGTGGGCAGCAGCAGCGCGTGGCCATTGCCCGCGCGCTGATCAACAACCCGCCAGTGCTGCTCGCCGACGAGCCGACCGGCGCGCTGGACAGTCGTACCGGCGAGGAAATCCTGGCCCTGTTCAAGCGCCTGCGCGACGACGGCCACACGGTGGTGCTGATCACCCACGACTCGCATGTCGCCGCGCATGCCGACCGCATCTGCGTGATGCGTGACGGCGAACTCCACGAGGCTTCGCACGACGAGGTGGCCGCATGAGTTTCCTGGACATCCTGCGTACCGCGGTGTTCGCGCTTCGCGGCAACTGGATGCGCAGCGCGCTGACTTCGCTGGGCGTCATCATCGGCATCGCCGCGGTGATCATCATGGTCTCGGTCGGGCAGGGCACGCAGGCCGAGATCGATCGCCAGCTGGCCGGGCTGGGCGCGCAGAAACTGGATATCGGTCCGCAGGGCCAGCGCGCGATGGGCGGCGTGCGGATGAGCGCGAGCAGCTTCTTTACCCTGACCGAGGGCGACATCGAGGCGATCCGCGAGGAGATCCCCGAGGTGCAGTACGTTTCCGGCTCGCTGCGCGGCAGCAACCAGGTGGTCTTCGCCGAAAACAACTGGGCGACCAGCTGGCAGGGCATCCAGCCGGACTTCCTGCAGATCAACGGATGGCAGATCGCCAACGGCGCCGCGTTCGAGCCGCAGCAGTACGGCGGCGAGAAGGTGGTGATCCTCGGCGAGACTGTCCGCCGCGAACTGTTCGGCGGCGGCACCGGCATCGGTGAAACCGTGCGTATCGGCCGTACCAATTTCACCGTGACCGGCACGCTTGCACCGAAGGGCATGAGCGGCTTCGGTCGCGATCAGGACGACGTGGTGATGGTGCCGCTGGACACCGCAAGGCGGCGCCTGTCAGGCATGGGGCTTCCGCCCGGGTCGGTGATGGATGTGTCACTGGCCGTCGCCGATGCGCGCGACCTGGCCTATGTGCAGGGCGAGGTGGAATCGCTGCTGCGCCAGCGCCACCGGATCGAGCCGGGTGATGCCGACGACTTCCAGGTCCGCAACGTTTCCCAGCTGGTGGCCACGCGCACCCAGACCACGCGTCAGATGTCGTGGTTGCTCGGTGCGGTGGCCACGATCTCGCTGATCGTGGGCGGCATCGGCATCATGAACATCATGCTGGTGTCGGTGACGGAGCGGATTCGCGAAATCGGACTGCGCCTGGCGGTCGGGGCCGGGCCTTCGGATGTGCGCCGGCAGTTCCTCGCTGAAGCCATGCTGCTGTCGCTCGGTGGTGGCGTGCTCGGCATCGCGTTCGGTATCGCTGGCGCGTTGCTGGTCGGCCAGTACAACACCGAGCTTCCGATCGAGCTCAACAGCAGGGTCATCACCCTGGCCGCGGCGTTCTCGGTGGCGACCGGGTTGTTCTTCGGTTACTACCCGGCGCGCAAGGCTTCGCAGCTGGATCCGATCGAGGCGCTGCGGCAGTAGGGGAGCGCGGCAGACGCGCGAGCCGCGTCAGCGCGGTGGTGATGTTGCGTCGCAGCAGTGCGCGGGCTGGCGAATGAGGCTGGGCTGCGTTGCGCGCCTGCGGCGGCGTGGACGGCGCTGCCTCGCATGGTCTGAATCAGATGCAACCACAGTCGCTCCAGTGGGGTCCGCATGGGCCGCTGTCGCGCGCAAACCCCGGTGATTCGCAAACTCCGATTTCGTGCCTCGAAAATGAATAGGGAAGACGAAACGCCGAGCCAAATCCGTATGTTGCTAATTGGCAAGGAAATTCTGGTTCAGTCGCATTGGTTGCAAATGAGTCGATAACGCACCCTTGCGACAAAATTAAGGAATTGCTAACTTCCGGAACAGCTGGATCGGGCTCCCTCCCCATCCGGCAACCCAAATTCTTGATGCTGGCACAAGCGTCGGGACCCTCTTTAAAGCTGGAGAGAGAATGATGAAGTTCAACCGTAATCCGCTGAGCGAGTCCGTGCGCTTCGGCCTGGTGGCCGGTCTTGCCGCCGCCGTCGTTGCACCGGCCGCGTTCGCCCAGGACGCCACCGAAGACGCCGAGGCCAAGACCCTCGACCGCATCGAAGTTACCGGTTCGCGCCTGAAGCGCGCCGACATCGAAGGCGCCGTGCCGGTCATCGTGATCGACCGTGCGTCGATCGATGCCAGCGGTGACGTGTCGGTGGCCGATGTGCTGCGTGACAGCACCTTCGCTTCCTTCGGCAACTTCAAGCCGCAGTCGGGCAGCTCCGCCCAGTCGCTGGCTTCGGTCGACCTGCGTGGTCTGGGTTCGGGCCGTACGCTGGTCCTGATCGACGGCCGTCGCGCCCCGACCAACCCGATGTCGGCCTCCTCGGGCTCCGACCTCAATGCCATCCCGCTGGCTGCCGTCGAGCGCATCGAAGTGCTGTCCGACGGCGCTTCGGCCGTGTACGGCTCCGACGCGATCGGTGGTGTGGTCAACATCATCCTGCGCAAGGACTTCAACGGTGCCGAGCTGCGTTACGGCTACGGTTCCACCGCCGTCACCGGCGGCGACCTGGAAGACGTTTCGGCTGTCTTCGGTACCGCCAGCGACCGTGGCCGCCTGATCGGTGGCGCTTCGCACTCCAGCCGCGGCATGGTCTACACCCGCGACCAGATCGGCGGCGACACGCTGGGCGTGTCGGTCTACGGCAACAACTACTACGCCTGGACCAACCCGACCGGAACTGCCGGCGCCATCGCGCCGGTCCCGGGCTTCGCCTGCAACGACAACGGCTTCTGGACCCAGTCGAACGGCCGCTGCTCGTTCGACTTCAACTCGGTCGCGGCCAACGACGCTGCGGTCGACAACACCTCGGTCTTCGTCCGCGGCGACTACCAGATCAACGACGACTGGACCGTCTACATGACGGCGACCACCACCAAGGTCGAGACCTTCGGTCGTTACGCGCCGGTCCCGGGCGTGATCCGCGTCGAAGACGGCACGCCGAACGACATCAACGGTGGCGTGATGGGTGGCCCGGGCGACGGCCGTCCGACCTACTTCTACCACCGCTTCGCCGCGGCCGGTAACCGTGACAACTTCACGGACACCACCAACAACGACTTCCTGGTGGGCTTCCAGGGCCAGCTGACCGACACGATTTCGGTCGACTTCGGCGCGCGTCGCACCAGCTACAAGTACATCGAGACCGGAAACGGCTACGTGATCGCCAGCCTCGCCCAGCAGGCTGCGAACGAAGGTGATTACATGATCACCGATCCGTTCGGCGCGACGCCGGAGACCCTGAAGGGCTTCACCGCCACGATCGGCCGCAACTCGTTCTACAAGAGCGCCGAGTACTTCGCCAACGTCAACTTCGACCTGTTCGAAATGGGCGGCGGCATCTCCAACGCCGTGGTCGGTGCGGAATACCGCGAAGACCGCTTCCAGGACGTCTACGACTCGCTGTCGCAGGCGGGCGTGGTGCTGGGTTCCTCGGGTGGTTCCTCGGGCGGTGGTCGCGACGTGACCTCGGCCTACTTCGAGTGGCTGCTGCCGTTCACCAGCTCGTTCGACATCACCCTGGCCGGCCGTTACGACAAGTACAGCGACTACGGCAACGACTTCTCGCCGAAGATCGCCGCCCGCTGGCAGCCGCTGGACAACCTGACCTTCCGTGCTTCGTACGGCCAGGGCTTCAAGGCTCCCGGTCTGGACATCCTGACCCAGGCCCGTTCGTTCTCGGCCGAGCCGGTCAACGACGTGGCGTCCTGCCTTGCGCAGGCCGAGCCGTCCACCTGCCAGCTGCAGGTCGATACCTACTTCATCGCCAATCCGGCGCTGTCCTCGGAGCAGTCCGACCAGTTCAGCATCGGCGTGGTGTATGACCCGGTCGACTGGCTGGACCTGAGCCTGGACTACTACAACATCACGGTTGAGGACACGATCTCGCAGATCGGCGCCCAGGACATCATCAACATGGACGTGGATCCGGCCAATTACGGCACGATCCCGGCCGGCCTGAGCATCACCCGTCGTGCCGACGGCAGCATCCGCGAAATCACCGCTGGTTACGCCAACGAGGGTGACCTGGAGACCGACGGCCTCGACTTCCGTGCCAACACGGACTTCGATTTCGGCAGCGCGGGTCGCCTGCAGAACCGTCTGACCGTTTCGTACATCAACAAGTACGACGTGACCACGATCAACGGCGAAGTCATCGAGTACGCCGGCCGTCACGGTTACCCGGATCTGCGTGCCGGTCTGGCCAACGACTGGGCGTTTGGCGACTGGGCCTTCACCTGGAACGTCAACTACATCGCTGGCCAGCAGAATCCGCGCACCGCCAGTGGCGCCGCGGGTACGCGGGTTGGCGGTTACGCCACCAACGACGTCCAGGTTGCATGGAGCGCTCCGTGGAACGGCAAGGTCGCGATCGGTGCCACCAACGTGGGTGATCGCTATCCGGAGCTGAAGGCGTTCGACGGCCGTCCGTGGAACTTCTACCTGTACGACGCTTACGGCCGTACGATCTACCTGTACGACGCTTACGGCCGTACGATCTACCTGCGCTACACCCAGACGTTCTGATAGTTGATAGTTGAACGACTGCGGTAACTGGAAGGCCCCGGAAACGGGGCCTTCTTTTTTTGTACGCTTTCCCGCGACGACGGCATCACTTGGCATGCCTGTCGATCGCCGCCATGCTGATCTCAAGACACGCCGGAGTTTTCGATGAGTTCCAGTGACGACAGCACGCGTCGCGCAGCGTGGTCCGCCTATTGGTCCAGCGGGCGCATGCATTCCTGTGCCACGAGCTACGGGAACAACTATGGGGGCGCGATCGCGGGCTTCTGGCGTGGCTTCTTCGGCCGATTCCCGCCGTCCGGCAGGTTGCTCGACCTGGCGACCGGCAACGGGCCGTTGCCGCACATGCTGTGGGAGCTGCGCAAGGATGCCGCCGATATCGATGCGGTTGACCTGGCGGAACTGGCGCCGGCCTGGCACGAGCCATCCCTGCACGGTGGAGTGCGATTCCATTCCGCGGTGCGCATCGAGGCATTGCCTTTCGCCGATGCGTCTTTCGACGGCGTAGTCAGCCAGTTCGGATTCGAGTATGCCGATCGTGCCCGCGCGTTGGCGGAATGCCAGCGTGTCGCGCGGCCGCAGGCGCATATCGCGTTCGTGATGCACCACGCGGGTTCGGTACTGGTCAAGGTAGGGCGCGAGGAACTCGGCCACCATGCGAGGCTGGTGGCGGAGGACGGCCTGATGCATGCCGCGCACGACGCGATTCCATGGATCGCGCGGGCGAGGTCGGGCGTGCCTGCCAGCGATCCGGTGGCGGCGTCGCGAGCGCGCGACTGTTACAACCATGCGATGGAAGCGCTGGCTGCCGCGGCCCATGCGTCACTGGCGCCTGACCTGCTCCTCGAGGCGCGCGAGGAGGTCCACCGCTTGCTCGCCAGTGTGAGGGCCGGGAACGCCGCTTCCGTGCTGGCCGACCTCGATGCCTACCGCGGAGAACTCGAACGGGGCAGGTTGCGGACGGCCGAGATGGTGTCGCATGCGCTGGATCGCTCGCAGGTGGAGCAACTGCGCGAACAGTTGCAGTCGGCCAGGCCAGGCAGCTCCGTTGAATGCCGCGAGTTGAGTCAATCCGAGGGCGTGTTGGCCTGGTCGCTGGTTTCCACGCCGTCGGGAAGTCCGGCGACCGGCGACGTGTAAGCGTCTTCCGCAAGCGCTGCGAGCAGCGGTCCGAGCGCCTGCTCGTAGTTGCGCCAGCGACCGATGGAGCGGGTGTAGACCGGCTGCTTGACCTGCCACCGGCTTGGCGTCTGCACGCCGCGTTCGCTGCGATGGAACTCCAGGCAGGCGGGGTCCCATGGAAGGCCCGCGAACTCGATCAGTCGACGCGCCTGCTCCTCCGGTCGGGTCGCCAGCTGCTCGTAGTCCAGTTCGAGGATCGGTATCGAAAGCGACGCCTGCCAGTGCCGCATCAGGCGGACCTGGGTATTGATGTAGTGGCCGATGTCTTCCAGGTCGGTGGCGAGCTTTTCGTCCAGCGAGAAATTCTCCCCATAGACCGACACCGCGATATCGCGCGGATCGCGCCTGCACCAGATCACCCTGGCGCGGGGAAAAAGCAGCGCGATCAGGCCCAGGTGGAAGAAGTTCAACGGAGCCTTGTCGACCAGGCGCAACGCATCGGGCGATGCCTCCCGCGTGGCGGCACGCAGATAGCGTTGCGCCGCCGCTTCCAGCAGGTTGTCGGGGAGCGCGTCGATCGAATCGGGCCACGCATCGCGCGTCGCGGGGCCGCTGCGCAGGTTGCGTGCGATCAGGGCGATGTCGGGCAGTTCGCCGCCGCCGTGACCGGCGGGATGCGCCGCCAGGATCTGCTCGGTGAGGGTGGTGCCGCTGCGGGGCATGCCGACGATGAACAGCGGGCGAGGATCGGGATTGCCCGACCAGCGTGCGTGACGGGCGTCGAGCCGGGCGCGCGTCAGCGTGGCCATCGTATGGGCTGCATTGCGTTCGAACGCGGCCACGTCGCCGGGGCCGGTCATGCGCCGGCGCGCGGCATTGGCCTGGTGCCAGCATCCGATCGCGTCCGCATGCAGGCCGCGCCCATCCAGGACCTTGCCGAGCTCGTAGCCGATCAGTGCCCGGTCAGCGTCGGGGAGGTCGGCTTGCGCCATCAATTCCTGTGCCTGCGCGACCAGGGTGTCGTCGGCCTTGCCCCGGTCCAGCCCGAGCAACCCGCTGACCGGCGGCGCCCAGCCGGGATGCTCCACGAGTGCCGCGCGATAGGCCGAGCGCGCTGCATCCCGGTCGCCGACGTCTTCCTCGGTCTGTGCCAGGGCCATCCACAGATCTCCGGTCTGCGGATGGCGGGTGGTCGCTTCACGCAGCATCGCCTGGGCTTCGCCGTGCCGGCCGAGCCGGTTGAGCGTCTCCGATGTGCGCAGGACCACATGGGCATCGTCCGGTCGGGCCGTGAGCAACTGCCGCCAGAGTGGTAACGCGTCCTCCGGATAGCCAGCATGGAACTCCGACTCTGCCAGTGCCTCCAGCGTGCGGACGTTGTCCGGGGCCAGCCCGTATGCGCGGCGCAACGCCTGGAGGGCGTCGCCATGGCGTGCCAGGCGCTGCAGGGCAATGCCGAGGAGGTGCCATCCCTGGGCGTTGCCCGGCGCGCGCTCGAGGCTGTGCTGGAAGTGGGTCACCGCATCCGCGTGCCGCCCTTCATGGGCGAGCAGGCAGGCGAACTGGAAGCGGGTGGCCGGATCGCCCGGCATCAGGTCCGTCGCATGCCGCATGTGCACGATCGCCATTTCCGCATCGCCCAGTCGCATGGCTACCTGGGCCACCTGCCGGTGCGCATCCGCATCTCCCGGATCCACGATGCCCGGCTGCTTCAGCAGGCGCAGGGCGGCATCCACCTTGCCGTCGCGCTCCAGAAGCGCAGCTTGCCGCAGGGTGCCGGAAATGGGGCTGGAGGGATGCATTGGTGGTCTGTCCGCGCTGCAGGACAGACATTATCGCCGGATCGTCCCGATGTGCCGTTCGCTACCCGGAAGAGCTGCATGCCATGCGGCATGTGCCGGGTGCGTGGATCAGAGGCCCTGCTCGTAGCGCACGTAGGGCACGGTGCCCTCGTCTCCGTCGCTGTTCGACGGCGAGAACGGGTTCTTGCCCCGGGTGACGACGTTCTCGGCACCGACCGTGAGCTGGCCGCTCCACGGCGTGCGCCAGGTCAGGCCGAGTCCGAGGCCTTCCCACTTGCCATCAGGCTGGCCGGGCATGTCCACCACGCGGCCGATGATGCTCGCGCTGAAGGGGCCGTAGCCGCCGCCAACGCTCAGGCTCTTGCTGTCCCAGCGGTCGGCCACGCCGGGTGCGGCATCGGCGAGCGGGACCAGCCGCGCGCGCGCATAGGTGCCGGCGATGGATACGTAGGCTTCGGCGCCCAGGTTCTTCTGGCCGAACACCTGCAGGTCGTTCTGTTCGATGCGGTCGGCATGCGCAAGCGCGCTGCCGCCATCGGCGCTCAGCCAGGCCGGCAGCCCTGCGTTCTGGGTGGTGCCGGCGGACAGGCCGAAACGGCTGCCCTGGCGGCTGATGGCGGTGGTGGCGGAGAGCCGGCGTGCGCCGGGAGCTTCCGCGCGCCCATCGGCGCCAAGGCTGGCCAGCAGGCAGTGGCTGGCGAGGCTGTTGATGTCGCCGCCGCCGGGGCCGCTGCACAGCAGGCCCAGCGAATCACCGGCGCCCAGGCCAAAAGCCGCGTCGAGCGAATTGTTGCCGAAGTGCCAGCGGGCACCCGGTCCGGCTTCACCGGTAGGCTCGAGCAGGAGGATCGCCTCGACCTTGCCGCTGCCCTTGTTCCAGACAGGCAGCACGGTCTGCTTGTCCGGCGTCGGGGAGTTCGTCCTGCCCTGGGCGTGCACCATCGGCGCCGCGCAGAGCGCGGTCAGCAGGACGGCCAGCAGGGGCAGGCGGCGCAGGGACATGATGGATTCTCAGACCCGCGGCGGGAACGGCAGTTCCCGGATCCACGGTGACCCGATCGTATGGGATTTACAATTGATTAACAAGTTGCCGCCCTCCCCAGAACAGCTGGATCCGTTGCCCCTGTAACCGTTTACTGCAGGCGATCCGGCGCCGGCGCGTTGGCCGGCGGCTGCTCGAACAATACGCCGATTTCGGTCAAAGGGAAGGTATAACGACGGCCACAAAAGCCGCACTGGATCTCGGTTTGGCCATCCTGTGCCGCGGCCCGGGCCTCGTCCTCGCCCAGCGACTGGAGCATGGCCGCGACGCGCTCGCGCGAACACGAGCAGCCGAAAGCCAGGGCCTTCTCCGCCAGTACCTGTGGCGCTTCCTCGTGGAACAGCCGGTGCAGCAGCAATGGCCCAGGCGTGGTGGCCAGTTCATCCGTGCCCAGCGTGTCGAACAGCGCGCAGGCGCGTACCCAGCCGTCCTGGTCGCCTTCATCGCCCGGCAGCTTCTGCAGCATCAGCCCGCTGGCATATCCGCTGCCCGCGACGAGCAGGAGGCGGCTGGGGAGCTGTTCGGACTGGCGGAAATAGTCCTCCAGCACCTCGTCCAGCGACGCGCCGGAGAGCTCGACCAGGCTCTGGTAGCGGAGCGGCTCGCGCGGGTCCAGGCCGGGATTCTCGATGGTGATGGCCAGCATCGGGCGCTCCAGGCTGCGAAGGTCCGATGGCAGGTCCATCGTCTCGTCCAGCTGGACGATGCCGCGCAGCTGGCCAGCGGCGGTGCATTCGGCAAACAGCAGGCGCAGGCCGGCATTTGCACGCAGCTGCAGCGAGAGGCGCCCGTCCACCTTGGCGTGCGCGCTCAGCAGCGCCGCCGCGGCGCAGGCCTCGCCGAGCAGGCGCTGCGCCACGGGCGGGTACTCGGCATGCGACAGCAGCGTGGTCCAGCTGTCATGCAGCTGCACGTGCACGCCACGGACGCCTGCGTGCGGGAGCAGGAAACGGGTGATCAGGTCGGGCATCGGATCGGTCACAGTTCCCCCAGGTCGGCGTCGCTGCCGTAGAAGCTCATCAGTCCGCCCGTCATCGCGGTCACAAGGTCGCGTTCCAGCGGCGTGAGCATGGGATGCCAGACATCGAAGATCAGGACCACCCGCAGCCGGTCGCTGCGGTTCCATGCTTCGTGCCGGATCGTATCGTCGAACATCACCAGCTTGCCGGGCTCCCACACGTGGGTCTCGTCCCCCACGCGCAGGGCGCAGTCGGGAGGGATGATCAACGGCAGGTGCACCGTCAGGCGGGCGTTGGTGGCGCCATTGTGCGGCGGGATGTGCACGCCGGGCTTGAGTGCGGAGAAAAACACCACCGGCGCGCGACCGGGAACTTTCATCTGCGGCGCGCGGGCCATGGCGGCCTCGGTCAGCGGGCAACGGTCGGCCTGGTCGTCGATCCGGCGGCCATGTTTCCAGAGGAAGTAGGCGCCCCAGTCGACGTTGCGGTCGAGCGGGGCGAACTGGCCCTTGGGCTGTCCGTCGGGCGTCTGCACGTACGGCTCGAAGTCGGCATCGTGGTCGAGCAGGGCATGCAGTTCGCGGAGGATGTCGGGAAACGCCGCCTCCACGTCGGGCGCCCAGTCGAAATCCTCGCGATGGAAGATCGGGATGGCCGGCAGCCGTGGAATGGGCAGGGTGAGCGGGCGGGCGGCGGGGAAGCTGCGGCGCCCGGCGAGGATGTCGAGGCTGTGGCGGATGCGCTCGACCTCGCGGGTTCCGTGGCCGTGCAGCAGCGGTGACAGGTTGTCCTCCAGATGCCCGGCCAGATCGTCCTGGTTGCGGCGCACCGCCGCCTGGGCGTGCATCACCAGCTGCTGCAGGTGCTGCTGGCGCTGCACGGATTCGGGCATGTAGTTGAGCGCGTTGCCCCAGTGCAGGCCGGCCACGCGCAGCTGTCCGGCCTCCTCCAGCAGGCGGGCCTTCTCCACATGGGGGACCCAGGCGGTCGGATCGATCTGGATGGCCGCATCGATGGCCTCCAGGGCCCTGTCACGGTCGCCGCGGATCGCGTGGAGGCGCGAGAGGCTGGCATGCGTGGTGGCCGTGCGCGGCGCCACGGCCAGGACGCGCTGCAGGTAGGACTCGGCGCTGTCCAGGTCGCCGCGGGCCAGGGCCTGCGCGCCCAGCTGGTTCAGTGCGCTCGCGTGCTCGGGATCGATGGCCAGGATCCGCTCCCAGAGGCCATGCGCCTCCTGTGACCGGCCATTGCGGGTCAGCGCCTCGGCTTCGGCGACGAGGGCGGCGAGCTGTTCGGGGCGGCGGGTGTCCATGGTGGGGCCGGTCAGGGTGGGCGGACGCATTATCATTCCAGCGGGCACCGGCAGACAGGGGGCGTGTCATCGCAAGCGAAACCAGCACGCGTAGGCGACGCCTGTGGAAGTGGCTGCTGTGGCTGCCGCTGGTGTTCGTCGCCGGGACCGCGCTGCAGGTGGCAGTGCTCAGGTTCGTCGATCCCCCGGTTTCGGCATTCATGCTGGCGCGGCAGGGCGAGGCCTGGCGGCAGGGCGACTGGGATTTCCGGGTGGCCCACGACTGGCGGGACCTGGACGAGATATCCACCTACCTGCCGATGGCGGTGATCGCCGCCGAGGACCAGAATTTCGCCAGCCATTCGGGTTTCGACCTCAAGGCCATCGAGAGGGCGATCGACCACAATGCGCGCGGCAAGCGCGTGCGCGGCGGCAGCACGATCAGCCAGCAGGTCGCCAAGAACCAGTTCCTGTGGCAGGGGCGCAGCTGGCTGCGCAAGGGCCTGGAAGCCTGGTACACGCTGCTGATCGAGGTGATGTGGCCGAAGGAGCGCATCCTCGAGGTGTACGTCAACGTCGCCGAGTTCGGCGATGGCATCTATGGCGCGCAGGCGGCGGCGCGCAGCTACTGGCACAAGGACGCCAGCCGCCTGACCGCGGCCGAGAGCGCACGCCTGGCCGCGGTGCTGCCGGCGCCGCGGCGCTACAGCGCGCGCAATCCCGGGCCCTACGTGCAGCGCCGCGCGCAGTGGATCCAGCGGCAGATGCGCCAGCTCGGTGGGCCGGACTACCTGGACCAGCTCGATTGAACCGTCGCGACGCCGCGTCGTTGCCGGCACGACCGCATCGGGCTGGCCGCGGCGGCGGGTGCTCCGTACCATCGGCTCCATGCGACCAGAATCACCCGGGCACGAACTGATCACCGTGGTAGTGGCTGCCTGCAACGAGGCGCAGGCGCTGCCGCTGCTGCATCCGCGGATCCGCGCGACCTTGGCCGGCTTGTCCGGGCTGCGTACCCGCGTCCTCTACGTCGACGATGGCAGCCACGACGGTACCTGGGAGGTGCTGCAGGGCATCGCGGCTGCCGATCCGCAGGTGGCGCTGCTGCGGCTTTCGCGCAACTTCGGCAAGGAGGCGGCCCTGACCGCGGGCCTGGACCAGGTCGAAGAGGGGGCGGCCATGATCCTCGATGCCGATGGCCAGGATCCGCCCGAACTGATCCCGGAATTCGTCGCGCGCTGGCGCGAAGGCTGGGACGATGTCTACGGGACGCGGATCGAACGCGAGGGCGACGGCTGGATGCGGCGCGGCGCGGCAGCGGTCTTCTACCGGTTGATCGGCCGGCTCTCGCCCACGCCCGTTCCAGCCGACACCGGCGATTTCCGCCTGCTTTCGCCGCGGGCGCTGGCGGCGCTGGCCCGGCTGCGCGAACGGCACCGGTTCATGAAAGGCCTGTTCGGCTGGGTCGGGTTCCGTCGCATCGCGCTGCCGTACCGGCGCGCGCCACGGCTGGCCGGCAGCAGCAAGTTCGGCTTCTGGCGGCTGTGGAACTTCGCCCTGGAAGGCATCACGAGTTTTTCCACTGCGCCGCTGCGCATGGCCACCTATGTCGGCATCATGACCGCGCTTGCCGCGTTCGTGGGTGGACTGTCGATCATGGCCAAGACCCTGCTTTGGGGGGATCGCGTGGCCGGCTGGCCGACCATGATGGTCGTGATCCTGTTCCTGGGCGGGGTTCAGCTGATCGCACTGGGCCTCATCGGTGAATACCTGGGCCGCCTGTACGAGGAAGCCAAGCAGCGGCCGCTGTATGTGGTGGATACATGGCAACCGGTCGCCGCAGGAGTATCCTCTGGCGAGGAATACGCTGACGGAGTTGTCCATGCGCACGGTACGCCAACTGCTGGCGGACAAGCCGGCTGAAGTCTTCGCGGTGGCGCCGGAGGCGCCGGTCGTGGAAGCGATCCGCCTGATGGCCGACAAGTCGATCGGCGCGGTCCTGGTCCTGCGCGGCGACGTACTCGCCGGCATCCTGTCCGAGCGCGATTACGCGCGGAAGGTGGTGCTGCAGGGACGGTCGTCCGCCGATACGCCGGCCAGCGCCATCATGACCGCCCAGGTGATCACCGTTTCGACCGACACGCCGGTGCACGCGTGCATGCAGCTGATGACCGAGCGCCGCATCCGCCACCTGCCGGTGGTCGAGGACGGGCATGTGATCGGCGTGATTTCGATCGGAGACCTTGTCAAGGCGGTCATCGCCGACCAGCAGCTCGAACTGGAACAGCTGCAGCGCTACATCGCCAGTTGAGCGGCGCGCGCAGGCTTCAGCGCGCGTACTTCCCGCCACAGTCGCTGTCTTCGCCCGGTCCGGTCTCGAACGTCGCCAGGAGCGCCGCCGGTGGCGTGATGCTGGCCAGCGCGAGCGCCACCGCGCCACGCAGGCCCAGCGCGGCGAAATCCGGGCGAAACGACGGATCCTTGAAGGTTCCGCCGACCCGCAGCGGCGAGCGCAGCGAGAGGATGCTGCGGTCCTTCGGGCGCGGCCGCAGGAGCAGGTCCAGGCTCTCGTCTTCCAGGTTGATCGTGCCTTCGCCGACGATGATCGTATCGGTGCTGTCGAACGCCAGCGCGCGCGAAGTCATCAGGCCATCCTGCACGCCGAAGTCGGCGAACGCGCAGCGGATCGGCACCTGGCGGTCCTTGGTGAGGAGGAACTTGAGCGACTCGGCGATATCCAGGCCGGCCAGTTCCATGACCAGGTTGCTGATCCGGCCGCGGCCCATGCCCAGTCCGACGTCGCCGTCGGCGCTGCCGAGGATGGCGGCGATCGAATCGCCGCGGCCGTGCAGCGAAATGTCCCCGCCGATGCGCCCGGCAGCGCCTTGCGCGAGTTCGGCCTGGGCCAGCAGCTTGGGCAGTTCCACCCCGCGCACCGCGATCCGGGCCCGCGTATCGATCGGCTGCTTGCGCGCGTCCATGCGGATGGTCGAGCGCACGTCGCCGCCGGCTACGCCGAAGTTCAGCGGTTCCAGGCGCAGCACGCCCCCGTCGAGCAGCAGGTGCGCGTCCATGTCGTCGATCATCGGCAGCTTCGGCGCGTGGATCCTCTCCGCGCGCCAGCGCACGTCCGCATCCATCGCGTTGAGTTTGGTGAGGTCGTAGGGCGTATCCGGCAGCAGGCGTGGACTGGCCGCCCGTTTGGCCGCCTCGGCCTTCTGCTCGGCGTTGGCCGTCTCCTTGCCCCCGGTCGAAGGCGGGGCGCCGAGGAACCCGGCGAGGTCGTCGAAGTCCAGGCGCCGCGAGAGCAGTTGCGCGGTGAACATGGGGCGCGCACCGGAGACGTCGACCTGCACGTCGCCGGCAAGGTCGCTGTCGCCGACCACGCCCTTGAAGCCGTCGTAGCGCCACACATCGCCGTTGCGGCGCAGGCGCCCGTCCAGGCGGTAGGGCGGCGAGGGCGGCAGGGCCAGGCCGAGCAGGGGGTACAGGTCCTCGAGGTCCTTCCCGGCGAGCTGCATCTGCACGTCGAAGGTCTGGAACCGGAATGGATTGGTGAGCGTGCCGCTGGCGCTGGCCCGGGTCGCCCCGGCGCGGGCATCCAGGTCGATGCGGTAGGGCGTGTCGCTGTCGGCCAATGCCAGCGGCGACGCGGCCTGGCCTTCGAGCCGGAACGCCGCGCCCCGCCAGTGCCCGCGCCCCTTCACCGCAACCGGGGCAGCCGCCTGCGCGGGCTGGGCGCGCTGCGCGGCTTCCGGCGCAACGCTGTCGAGGGTGATGTCGATGTCGGTCTTCTCGGCCGCATCGGTGAAGCGCAGCCGACTGTCCTCGATCCACAAGCGGTCCAGTCGCCAGCGAGGCTCATCGGTCTCGGCCGCGTCGGGCTTGCCGTCGTCGAATACCCAGTTGCCGCCGCCGCGCGGAGCGGTTTCGAGCCAGACATTGGCGCGCGTGGCGCGCACCTCCTTCATGCGCAGGCGCAGTGCCAGCAAGGGCCACGGCGCGATGTCGATCTCCACGCGTTCGGCGCTGCCCATGCGCGGCTCTTTAGACCAGGGCGCGTTCGCCAGCCGCAGCTGGTCGGCCGAGACGGTGATCGTGCGCCCCAGGTCGACGTCCAGGTCACCGTCGATGCGGAACTCGCGCCCGGTGGCGCTACTGACCGCGCGCTCGAGCGGCGGCTTGAACCAGTTCCAGTCGAACAGCAGCCATACCACCAGCACGACCAGCGCCAGCGTGCCGAGCACGATGCCGGCCCGGCGCGAGGGGCGCCATTGGCGGACACGATAAAGGCGGTTCCTGCTGGAAGCTGACCCGTTCATGCGGCCAGTATCGGCATGCCGTGTGCACGCCACGCGAAGCGCCGGAGCGCATGTTCACGCGAGGCCTGCGGGTCAGGCCTGCTGCAGGCGCGGCATCAATACCTGCGCGCTGACCGCGACGAAATGGCAGACGCTGCCGGCGATCACGAACAGGTGCCAGATCGCATGCGAATAGGGGATCGATTCGCGATGGTAGAAGTAGGTTCCGAGGGTGTAGAACACGCCGCCCGCGAGCAGCCAGCCCAGCGTCCATGCATCGATCGATTCGAGCATCGGCTTCAACGCCACCACGATCAGCCAGCCCATGGCGATGTAGAGGGCCGTGGACAGGCGCGGGAAGCGCCCAGTGTAGAAAAGCTTGAACGCCACGCCGGCCAGGGCGATCGTCCAGATCGCCGCGAACAATCCCCAGCCCCAGGGGCCGCGCAGGCCGATCAGGGTGAAGGGCGTATAGGTACCGGCGATCAGCAGGTAGATCGCACAGTGGTCGAACACCTTCAGCCGGCCCTTGGCCACCGGGTGCTGGATGGCGTGGTACAGGGTGGAAGCGGTGTAGAGCAGCAGCAGCGCCACGCCGAACACGATCGCCCCGGCCAGCTGCCAGCCATCGCCATAGATCGCCGCCAGGGTGATCAGCACCGCGCCACCGGCCAGCGCGGCGGCGGCGCCGAGGCCATGGGTCAGTGCGTTGGCGATTTCGTCGCGCACGTGGTGCGCGGCGTCGCGGGTGGGGGACGGGGCGGCCGGCATGCGCCGCAACTTACTGCAAGCACGCGATGCGTGCATCTGTACGCAGCAGGCCCGAATGGGATGGTGGCGGGTCGTGCATGGCAGGCGCCGGCAAGCGGCGCCTGACGGGCTCAATCGACCGCGACGCTGTGCGCATGCTCGCGGGTGGCGCGGAAGATGACGCCCGGCGCGCGCTCCTGGGCCAGCTGCAGGTTGACCCGGGTGGGCGCGAGGTAGACCAGTTCACCGGCTGCGTCGATTGAAAGGTTCATCGCGTTCTTCTCGCGGAACTCCTCCAGTTTCTTCGCGTCGGCGCAATGGATCCAGCGCGCGGTAGCCACGCCGACCTGCTCGAAGCTGGCATCCACGCCGTATTCGTCCTTGAGCCGATAGGCGACCACGTCGAACTGCAGCACGCCGACCGCGCCCAGGATCAGGTCGTTGCTCATCAGCGGGCGGAAGAACTGGGTGGCGCCTTCCTCCGACAGCTGGGCCAGGCCCTTCTGCAGCTGCTTGAGCTTGAGCGGGTCGCGCAGGCGCGCGCGGCGGAACAGCTCCGGGGCGAAGTTGGGAATGCCGGTGAACGACAGCGCCTCGCCTTCGGTGAAGGTGTCGCCGATGGAGATCGTGCCGTGGTTGTGGATGCCGATCACGTCGCCGGGGAAGGCCTCGGAGGCGATCTCGCGGTCGGAGGCCATGAAGGTCAGCGCGTTGGCCAGTTTCACTTCCTTGCCGGTGCGCACGTGGAAAGCCTTCATGCCGGCGGTGAACTGGCCCGAGCACACGCGCATGAACGCGACACGGTCGCGGTGCTGCGGGTCCATGTTGGCCTGGATCTTGAACACGAAGCCGGTCAGCTTGTTCTCGGTCGGCGCCACTTCGCGCCCGGTGGTCGCGCGGGGCTGCGGCGACGGCGCGTGCTCGACGAAGAAGTCCAGCAGCGGCTGCACACCGAAGTTGTTCACGCCCGAGCCGAAGAACACCGGGGTCTGCTCGCCGCGCAGGTAGGCGGCCTTGTCGAACGGGTGGCTGGCGCCCTGGACCAGCTCCAGCTCGTCGCGCAGCTGGGCCAGCATCTCCTTGCCGATCTTCTCCTCCAGTCCCGGCGCGTCGAGCGACGGGAAAATGGTCGAGTCCTGGCGGGTGAAGTTGCGGCCGGGTTCGTACAGGTGGACCTCGCCGGTCATCAGGTGGACCACGCCCTTCAGCCGCTGGCCCATGCCGATCGGCCAGGTCACCGGCGCGCACTGGATGCCGAGCACCGTCTCGACCTCGTCGAGCAGGTCGATCGGGTCCTTGCCCTCGCGGTCGAGCTTGTTGATGAAGGTCATGATCGGCGTGGCACGCAGGCGACACACCTCCATCAGCTTGATCGTGCGCTCCTCCACGCCCTTGGCCACGTCGATGACCATCAGCGCCGAGTCGACCGCGGTGAGCACGCGGTAGGTGTCCTCGCCGAAGTCGGCGTGGCCGGGGGTGTCGAGCAGGTTGATGACGCGACCCTCGTACGGGAACTGCATCACCGAGGACGTCACCGAGATGCCGCGCTCCTTTTCGAGCGCCATCCAGTCCGAGGTCGCATGGCGGGCCGCCTTGCGGCCCTTGACCGAGCCGGCCATCTGGATCGCGCCGCCGAACAGCAGCAGCTTCTCGGTCAGCGTGGTCTTGCCGGCGTCGGGGTGCGAGATGATCGCGAAGGTGCGCCGGCGCGCGGCTTCGAGGGAGATTTCGGACATGGGGGCTGGCGCCGGGAGGCGCGGGGTGCTGGCGGAAACGGCGGATTATACCGGCCCGGCCCTCCCGGACCCGACCGGGGTTCAGCGGCCGGTTTCGTCACGGGCGAACTTCAGTTCACCCAGCGCGCCGAACATGCGGAACGGGATGGCCTCCAGGCGCATGCCGCGGTTGGCCTGGACGACGAAATGAAGATGGGGAGCCGTGCTGAAGCCGGTGTTGCCCGACAGGGCGATGCGCTGGCCCTGCCGGACCTGCTGCCCGACGCGCACCTCGACGCCCTCGGGCTTGAGGTGCGCATACAGGGCCATGCTGCCGTCGTCGTGGAGGATGCGGATGTAGTTGGCGCGACCGCCGTAGCGTTCGCGATCCAGCCCGGTCCGTTCGAAATCCGATTCCACCTGCAGGATCACGCCCCCGCGCGCGGCCAGCACCGGCGTGCCCTCGGGCAGGGCGAAATCCACCGCGTAGTGGTTCTGCGGGTCGTTGTGGCTGAAGCGGCCGCCAAAGCCCTGGTCGACGCGGACGCGCCCGTAGTCGAACGGCACGCGGTACTCGAAATCGAAGGGACGCGCCCGCGGGTCGCCCGGCAGCTGGTCCAGGACCACCTCGAAGGCGTTGGGCATGCGCGGATCGACCGGGTAGACCCTCGCCAGCACCCGTTTGCCACCGGCCGGGACCACGCTGCTGGCCGGCAGCGCGGGCACCGGACGCACGTTCTCCGCGCGTGCCAGCGCCAGTTGCACTTCCACCGGGCCCGGCGCGCGGTTGTCGGCCACCACCTCGTAATGGCTGCCGCGGTCCTGCACATGCAGCCCGACCGGATCGGTGGGGCTGCGCCGGAACGAGGACGCCTGTACCCCGTCCACTTCCCCGGCAGGCGGGCGATCGCCGAAGACCGGCGTGCCCTGTGCGTCTTTCCAGCGCCAGAAGCGTGCAGCGTCCGCGGGCAGCGCGATCGCCAGCGCCACTCCGGCCGCAGCCGCCAGCAGCCAGCCGACCGGGCGGGCGCGGCCGTGCGTCATTCCAGGCAGGCGGGCGCCAGCCGCAGGCGGCGCACGAGGTTGCCCAGGTCGAAAGCGGACACGGCGTGGTCACGGTTCAGGGCGAACAGCACGCCGTGGGGGAAGCGGGTCGTGGCACGCGGGTGCAGTGCGACGCCGTCCGTCAACGCGGTCCGTGCGCCGGTGAAGCTGCCGGCCGGCTTCAGGGTGGTCCGTTCGAAGAGGTGGAACCGGGTCGGATCCAGCTGGTCGACCGCGACCCAGTAGCCGGCGTCGTCGCCACAGGGCCACAGCACCACGCCCTCGGCGTCGTCCTCGAACGGTGGCAGGTTGCGCCCGAGGAAGCGGCCATCGAGCGAATATTCGCGCAGCGTGGCGCCGACGCGCTTGTCCTCTTCGGCGATCAGCAGGCGTCCATGGGCAGGATCGCCGGCAATCGATTCGACCATGCGCAGGGCGCCGGCGTCGCCGGTATCGCCGAAGGCGCCGAGGTAGCCAGCCTGCAGGCGGCCACCGGCATCCACCGAGACGCGATAGCGCTTGATCCGTTCGGCCAGGCGTTCGCGCGGCGGCAACTGCGCGGTGGCGAAATCGGCCATGAAGCTGTCGGTGACGTAGACGACGAGACCTTCCGGCGCGGACGCATCGATCCAGATGCCGTAAGGAAGCTGCAACTCGCCGGTACCGAAGTCGCCGAGCACGGTGAAGTCCGGAAGGTGGATCACCTGGACGCGCTGGCCGTTACGCTCGACCACGAACAGCAGGTCGCCCGACACGGCCACGCCGTTCGGGCGATGGAACTGCCCGGGCCCGGTGCCCGGTCCACCGGAGGCGCCGATGCGCACGCCGCTGTCCGCGTCGAACAGGAGCAGGCGCTGGCCCTCCTTGGCCGAGGCGATCAGCCATGGACGCTGGCCGGTGTTCTGCCAGACCGCAAGCGAATCCATCTCTTCGCCCGTCATGGGCGCGGAGATCCAGGATTCGTGGATGACCGGGAGGGACGCGGCGGCGGCCGGGGCGGCGGGGACGGAGGGGGCGAGGGCTGCCGCGAGAAAGACCGCGGAGGCTCGCAGGAGTCGGGGGATGGCCTGCATGGACGTGATTATCGGCAGGTACGGGGTAAAACGTGAAGTTTGTAACCATCTCTCTATCCGGATGAAAAGATTGACAGCCGCCGGCGGGGGGTGGCAATCTGGCCCCGCCATCGAGACCGGCGGAGGGAACAGGCCCTTTGATGCCGGGGCAGCCCGCGGACGCAAAGCGTCCGCGTAGGTGCCAAATCCTGCGGGGGACCTTAGCGTCCGTCGGAAGATGGTTCGTACCGTGCCAGCGCACGGCGAACGCGGGCCCCGCGAAGGCTCGATGGCGGTTTCCCTCCGGATCCCCGCCATGAGCCTCGTGAACACTGTCCTGCAATCCGAATTTCCCGACCTGAGCAGCGCGCCGCCCGCGGCCGATGCCGTGCCCTCCGCCCAGCGCGGCGAAATCGCGGTGACGCTGCCGATGCGCCATGCCGGCGTACGCCAGGTCGTGTTGCGCTACGAACTGCAAGGTCCGGCCGACGCGCCGGTGGTGTTCGTCGCCGGCGGCATTTCCGCGCATCGCCATGTCTCGGCCAGCGGAGCCTTCGCCGAACCGGGCTGGGCCAATGCGCTGGTAGTTACCGGGCGCACGCTCGATCCGGCCGGCCACCGGATCCTCGCCTTCGATTACGTCGGTGCCGACGGGCGCCTGGACGCTCCGATCGACACCATCGACCAGGCCGACGCCATCGCCGCGCTGCTGGAGACGCTGGAGATCGACCGGCTGCAGGCCTTCGTCGGCTATTCGTACGGGGCCATGGTCGGTCTGCAGTTCGCCGCCCGCCACCCCGGTCGCCTGGATCGCCTGATCGCGGTCAGTGGCGCGCATCGCCCGCATCCCTACGCCTCGGCGTGGCGCGCGCTGCAACGCCGTGCGGTGGCACTGGGCCAGCTGCAGTGCGCCGACGCGCAGGGCCTGGCACTGGCACGGCAATTCGCGATGCTCAGCTACCGCACCCCGGAAGAGTTCGGCGAGCGCTTCGACAGCGCGCCGGAGATCATCAACGGCCGCGTGCGCTGCGCCGCCGAGGACTACCTGGACGCCGCAGGCGCGCAGTACGTCGCCCGCACGCCGGTCACCGCCTACCTGCGCCTGTCCGAATCGATCGACCTGCACCGGCTCGATCCGGCCTCGGTGCGCGTGCCGGTGACGGTGGTCGCGGTGGAAGGCGATCGCCTGGTGCCGCTGGCCGATTCGGTGGCCCTGGTCGAGGGCCTGCACGACCGCGGCCAGCTGCGCGTGCTGCGCTCGCCGTACGGCCACGACGCCTTCCTGAAAGAAACCGATCGCATCGACCTCATTCTCGCCGCCGTCCTGCGCGGCAACGGAGCTTCCACGTGAGCAAGACCCCCACCCCCGCGAACGAAACCCCCGGCTGTCGCCCCGCCACTGCGGCGGTACGCGCCGGCATCGACCGCGACACGGCCTACGGTGCAGTCACGCCGCCGATCGTGCTGTCGAGCAACTTCAGCTTCGACGGCTTCGGCAACAAGCGCCAGTACGACTACACGCGCAGCGGCAATCCCACCCGCGACCTGCTGGGCGAGGCGCTGGCCGACCTGGAAGGCGGCGCCGGCGGCGTGGTCACCGCCACCGGCATGGGCGCGATCACCTTGGTATTGCACGCATTGCTGCAGCCCGGCGACCGGCTGGTGGTGCCGCACGACGCTTACGGCGGCAGCTGGCGCCTGTTCAACGCGCTGGCGGCCAAGGGGCATTTCGAGCTGATCACCGCCGACCTCACCGATCCGCGCTCGTTGGCCGATGCGCTGGGCCAGTCGCCGAAGCTGGTGTTGATCGAGACGCCGTCCAACCCGCTTTTGCGGATCACCGACCTGCGCTTCGTGATCGAGGCCGCGCACCGCGCTGGCGCGCTGGCCGTGGTCGACAACACCTTCCTCTCGCCGGCGCTGCAGCGTCCGCTCGCCTTCGGCGCCGACGTGGTGCTGCATTCGACCACCAAGTACGTCAACGGCCACAGCGACGTCGTCGGCGGGGCGGTCGTCGCGCGCGATCCGGAGCTGCACCAGCAGTTGGTCTGGTGGGCGAACGCGTTGGGCCTGACCGGCTCGCCCTTCGACAGCTTCCTGACCCTGCGCGGCCTGCGCACGCTGGACGCGCGGATGCGCGTGCACCAGGAGAACGCCACGGCGATCGTGGCACTGCTGGACGGGCACGCTGCGGTGGAGAAGGTCTACTTCCCCGGCCTGGAGTCGCATCCGGGCCACGCGCTGGCCGCGCGCCAGCAGAGCGGGTTCGGCGCGATGCTCAGTTTCGAGCTGGCCGGCGGCGCCGATGGCGACAAGGAACGCGCGGTGCGCGCGTTCGTCGATGCGCTGCGCTGGTTCACCCTGGCCGAGTCGCTGGGTGGCGTGGAAAGCCTGGTCGCGCATCCGGCGACGATGACCCATGCGGCGATGAGCCCCGAAGCGCGGGCCAAGGCTGGCATCTCCGACGGCCTGCTGCGCCTGTCGATCGGCATCGAGGCCTGCGAGGACCTGGTCGCCGATGTCGCTGCGGCATTGCAGGCCGCGCAGGCTGCCGTGGTCGGCGCGCGCGGGGAAGTGGTGGTGCAGCGGGTGGATGCATGAGCGCTGCCTCCGGGCTGGCGCCACGGCGCGCAATCGCACCGCGCACCGCGCTGGAGCGAAGCGCGCCAGTGCGCCGTATGGCGCTGCTCGGGACAGGTACGGTGGGTGCGGCCTTCGTGGATCGCTACCAGCGCCTGCAGGCGCGCGGCCTGGAACTGCCGCGCGTGGCGTGGCTTGCGAATTCGCGCAGCGTGCAGGGCTGCGGCGAGGGCCTGCTGCCGGCGATTGAGCGCGCCAACGCCGCGCCACGCCGCACGCTGGCATTGCAGGGCTGGGCAGAGGCCGAAGCGCTGCAGGCGGGCGACATTCTCGTCGATGCGACCGCCAGCGAACTGGTCGCCGACTGGCATCCGGAATGGCTGGCGCGGGGCGTCAGCGTGGTCACCGCCAACAAGCTGGGCCACGGTTCCCTGCTCGCCCGGTCGCAGGCCATCGCCGATGCACAGCGCGGGACCGGCGGCCGCTACGGCGACAGCGCCACGGTCGGGGCGGGGCTGCCGCTGCTTGGCAGCCTGCGTGCGCTGGTCGCCGGTGGCGACCGCATCCACGCGGTGGAAGGCGTGCTGTCCGGCTCGCTTGCCTGGCTGTTTGATCGTTTCGATGGCACCCGGCCATTCTCGGCATGCGTGCGCGAGGCGATGGCGGCCGGCTACACCGAACCGGATCCGCGCATCGACCTGTCCGGCGAGGACGTGCGCCGCAAGCTGCTGATCCTGGCGCGCGCGGCGGGGCTGCCCTTGGAGCCTGCGCAGGTGCAGGTCGAATCGCTGCTGCCGCCGGCGCTGGCGGCTGCCTCGCAGGAGGCGTCCGCAGGCCTGCTCGAACTGCTTGATGCGCCGCTGGCGGCGCGCCTGCGCGAAGCGCAGGCTGCCGGGGCCCGATTGCGCTTCGTCGGACGCTTCGACGGTGAAGCGGCCACGGTCGGGTTGCGCGCGTTGCCGGCCGACCATCCGCTGTGCGGCGGTGGCGGCACCGACAACCGCGTTGCGGTGGTCAGCGACCGCTACCCGGTGCAGCCGCTGGTGGTCCAGGGGCCGGGCGCAGGTGCGGAGGTCACGGCCGCCGCTCTGCTGGACGACGTGTTGCGGATCAGCGCGGCGTAGTCGCCGCCCCCGCGTTTTCTTCCGGGCCGGACAGCTCCAGCAGCCCGGTCTCGACCAGCCACGACGGGTCGCCCCCGAACGCGGTCATGCCGGCGGGCGGCTGCGCGCCTTCGCGCGGCCGGTAGGTTGCCCAGGTGTCGCGTCCGGCGGCCTTGGCCCGGTACAGCGCGCGGTCGGCCAGGGTCACCATCTGTTCCCAGCGCAGCAGGCGAGGCGCGGCCGTGAACAGCGGGCATTCGATCAGGCCGACCGACGCGGTCATGCGGTGCGTGGCGCCGTCGTCCAGTTCGAAGACATGGGCACGGATCTCCTCGCACAGGCGCGCACCGATCTGCGGCACGCTTCCGCGCGGCAACGGCCGCAGCACGAGGAGGAATTCCTCGCCGCCCCAGCGCGCCACGTAGTCGCCCTTGCGCACCAGCGCGCTCAGCAACCCACCCAGCTGTTCCAGTGCGCGGTCGCCGGCGGCGTGGCCATGGGTGTCGTTGATCGACTTGAAGTGGTCCACGTCCAGCAGCGCGAACACGAGCGCCTCCTCGCCGGACTGGTAGGCCGCGTCGCGCTCGTAGAAGGACAGGTCGGCGGGGATCTGCCGCGACAGGTAGCGCCGGTTGTGCAGCCCGGTGAGCGGGTCGGTGAAGCTCAGCGCCTCCAGGCGTGCATTCGCCGCCTGCAGGTCGCGCGTGCGCTCCTGCACCAGCGATTCCAGCGCGGCGCGCTGGCTGGTGTGGCGGCGCTGCAACCATATGTAGGCCAGGTACGCGAGGCCGCCGACCAGCAGCGGCAGCAGCAGGCGGAACGCGAGCGTCTCGTGCCAGCGGGGCGGCACCGACAGCGCCAGTCGTGCCGCGCGCGCGACCGGATCAGCCTGCGCGAAATCGGCGACTTCGAAGCTGTATTCGCCCGGCGGCAGGTTGGTATAAGTCGCGGTGCGCAGGTGCGGTGCATCGGGCTCGCGCCAGTCCGGGTCGTAGCCGACGAGCCGGTACCGCAGGTGCACCGGATGCATCGGCTGGAACGAGGGCACGCTGAACTCGAAGCGCATGTCGCGCGCACCCAGCGGCAGCGCCAGCGCCGCATCGCGTTGCGGATGCCGCCATCGGCCCTGCACCTGCAGGCGCTCGATCTGCGCCTGCGGCTCGGCGCCCCGTGCCTGCAGCTTGGCCGTATCGATAAGCAACGCGCCGTCGCGCGTGGGCAACCACAGGGTGTCGCCGACCAGAAGGCCGCGGCTGTTTCCCGCGCCGTTGCAGCACTTGTCCGCCTGGCCACCGGCGCGGTCGGCACCGGAATTGATCACGATCTCCGCGGCAAGCGGGGACTGCTGCGCGATCGCGGCATCCAGGGCGTGGGCTTCGAGCGCCGCCAGCGGCACGCGGTACACGCCGCGCATGCCCGCCACCCACAGGTGGTCGTTGGCGCTGGCGATGTGGAACGCGATGTTCGCCGGGAGGCCCTGTTCGCGGCCGAGCCGGATCCAGCGGCGACCGTCGTATAGGCGCAGGTCTTCGCCACCGCTGACACCGACCACCCAGCGACCATCATCCAGTTCGTGGATGGCGGTGACCATGCCCGGGTCATCCAGCCCGGTATCGTGGCCCAGCGGCAGGATCCGGCCGTCGCGCCACTCGTACAGGCCGCGGTAGGTGCCTACCAGCAGGCGGCCGTCGCGGGTCTCGTGGACCAGGCGCACGCGCCGGTCGCCCAGGCCCTGCTCTTCGGTGTAGTGGGCGAGCTGGTTGTCGGGCCCCAGGACGAACAAGCCCTGGGTGGTGGCGAACCACAGGCGGCCGCCGCGATCGCGGACGATGCCGTTGACCTGCGAACCTCGCAGGAGTCCCAGCTTGGGAGGCACCTCGACGCGGTTGCCCTGGAGCAGGGCCACGCCGCTGCGCGTGCCGATCCAGGCGCGGTCGCGCTCCACCAGCAGGCTGTAGGCTTCCGGGTGCGGCAGGCGCGTGCCGGGCACGCGCAGGTGGAAGCGGCCCTGGCGGTAGACGTCGACGCCATCGCTCCCGCCCACCCACACCTCGCCATCGCTGCCCGGGGCGATCGCCCACAGCAGCGGATTGCCCAGGCCCTGGGCGGCGCCCAGGCGCGTGGTCCAGCCGTCCCACAGGCGGGTGACGCCGTCGGTCAGGCTGCCCAGCCACAGGTTGCCGTCGCGGTCCTCGTGGATCGAGCGGATCGCGCGGCTGCCGGGAAGCTCCTGCACGCGCTCGACCAGCCGGCCATCGCGAAAGCGCAGCAGCCCGGTGGTGGTGGCGACCCAGAGGTTGCCATCGTGGTCGTTGCGCAGGGCTTCGACCGGACCGGCGTCCATCCGCTGCCAGGTGTCCGCGTGCAACCGGTACAGGCCTTGCGCGGTGCCGGCCCACAGGTCTCCCTGGGCATCGGCGGCCAGGTGCGACACCTGGGCCAGGGCGGCACTGGCGGGGAGGGTGGTCTGCTGTACGCCTTCGGCATCGATGCGGAACACCCGCCCGGTGCTGCCGACCCACAGGCCATCGGCATCGGACAGCAGGCTCAGTGCCGGACCGTCCAGCGGGGAATGCAGCGCGAGGGATGCACCGTTGGTGGAATACACGCCGTCGGGGCCTGCGAAGCGCAGCTCACCGCCGCTTTCGACGATGCTGCGGATCGGGAACGCGCCCTGCGCCTGGTCTGGTCCGGCCGCGACCGGGATCGACTGGAAGTGGCCGTCGCTGTGGACCAGCAGCCCCTGCGAGGTGCCGATCCACAGGCGGCCCTCCGCGTCGCCCTGCAGCGCCAGCACGTGGCTGCCCAGCTCGGGCGCATCTTCCTGGCCAAAGGCCACGAAGCGGCTGCCGTCATAACGGGCCAGGCCGCCCTGCGAACCCAGCCAGAGGTAGCCCTCGAGGTCCTGGGTGATCGACAGGACGCTGATCTGCGGTAACCCGTGTTCCACGCCCCAGGTGTCGCCGACGTAGTCGCGGAACGGCTTGTCGGGTTGCAGGGCGCCCGCGACGCCGGCCACGCACAGCAACAGGCCGCCGGCCAGGCGGAGGCCTGCCCGGCACGCGCGGCGTGCGGATATCGATGGCCTGCCCGGCAGGCGGGGCCGACGAAGCATGGCGACGAAGCCGTTGATCGAGATCCCCCCGGTTCCCGTGGACATGTTTTAAGGCTTTTCCTTGAGCTGCACTAGCGGCCCGGACGCCGAAATCTGAAACTTCCCCTATTCAGCATTCGATGACGTTGACCGCCAGGCCGCCGCGGCTGGTTTCCTTGTACTTGTCCTGCATGTCCCGGCCGGTGTCGCGCATGGTCTTGATGACCTTGTCCAGGCTGACCTTGTGCTGTCCGTCACCGCGCATGGCCATGCGCACGGCGTTGATCGCCTTGACCGCGCCCATCGCGTTGCGTTCGATGCAGGGGATCTGGACCAGGCCGCCGATCGGATCGCAGGTCAGCCCCAGGTTGTGCTCCATGCCGATCTCGGCCGCGTTCTCGACCTGGCCGGGATTGCCGCCCAGCGCGGCGGCCAGGCCGGCGGCGGCCATCGAGCAGGCCACGCCGACTTCGCCCTGGCAGCCGACTTCGGCGCCGGAGATCGAGGCGTTCTCCTTGTAGAGGATGCCGATGGCCGCGGCGGTGAGCAGGAAGTCGAACACGCCCTGCTCGTTCGATCCGGGACAGAAGCGGTCGTAGTAGTGCAGCACCGACGGGATGATCCCGGCCGCGCCATTGGTCGGCGCGGTGACCACGCGGCCGCCGGCGGCGTTCTCCTCGTTCACGGCCAGCGCGTACAGGTTCACCCAGTCCAGCGTGGTCAGCGGGTCGCGCATCGCCGCTTCGGGTTTGGACGACAGTTCGCGATACAGCGCGGGCGCCCGCCGGACCACGTGCAGGCCGCCGGGCAGGGTGCCGTCCGAGCGCATGCCGCGGGCCACGCAGGCCTGCATCGCCTCCCAGAGCTCGCGCAGTCCGTCGCGGACTTCCGCTTCGCTGCGCCAGGCCAGTTCGTTCTCGAACATCAGCCGGGCGATCGGCAGGCCGGTCTCGCGGCAACGCTGCAGCAGCTGGTCACCGCTGGAAAACGGATGCGGCAGCACGGTGTCGTCGGCGACGATGCGGTCTTCGGCTGCTTCGTCCTGGTTGACCACGAAGCCGCCGCCGACGGAGTAGTAATCGCGGGTCGCGATCTCCGCGCCACTGGCGTCGTAGGCGGTGAAGCGCATGCCGTTGGTGTGGAACGGCAGCTTCTGCCGCTTGTTCATCACCAGGTCGCCTTTTTCCTCGAACCCGATGACGCGCCCACCGGGCAGGCGCAGCGACTTGTCGGCGCGGATCCTGTCCAGCGTGGCCGGGATGATGTCCGGGTCGATGCTGTTCGGGAGGTAACCCTCCAGTCCCAGCAGCAAAGCCTTGTCGGTGCCGTGGCCGCGACCGGTCAGGGCCAGCGAGCCGAACACCTCGGAGCGGATGCGCGCGACCTGGTCCAGGTGGCCGGGTTCGGCCAGCCAGCGCTGGACGAAGCGCGCGGCGGCGCGCATCGGACCGACCGTGTGCGAGGAACTCGGCCCGATGCCGATCTTGAACAGGTCGAAGGTGCTGACGGCCATAGGGGCGGGAGTACGGAAAACCGGAAGGACGGCCATTGTATTGGTTGCACCTGCAACCGGCATGATGGGATGCGGGGCGATACCGGCTGGGCTACCGTGGCGCCCCCCGCATCGCCCCGAACCAGGAAGCTGCATGCCGCCCTACCTCCTCTACCAGCGCGACGACTGCCACCTCTGCGACATGGCGCTGGGCGTGTTGGCCCAGGCACGGCTGGACGAGCCGGAGAGCGTATTCATCGACGGCGACGAGGCGCTGGAGGCGCGCTACGGGCACCGGGTGCCGGTACTGCGCGATGTGACGACCGGCGCCGAACTGGATTGGCCGTTCGACGCTGAAGGCTTGCGCCGGTGGCTGGGGTGAACGTGGGTGGGCTGCCTCGCGCCCGCGGGTGTGTGGCCGAGGGCTGCGACGCCGCCTTCGCATCGTCGCTTCCCTCGCTGGATCGAGCGCGCCGCCGCCGCGCATGGACCCGCGTGCGGCTGCCGCTCAGCGCGGCTTGAACGCCACCTTGGTGCTGATGTTCACTTCGTCCGGGATGGTCGCGGTGTCGGCCCAGTCGCCGCCGCCGACGCCGAAATCCAGGCGCTTCACCACCGCCTTGCCTTCCAGCACCGGCTGCGCTCCGCCGCTCCAGCTGAAGGTCAGGGTTACCGGCTTGCGCACGCCGCGCAGTTCGAGCGTGCCGTCCGCGGCGTAGCGTCCATCGGGCAGCTTGCGGAAGCCGCTGGCGCTGTATTTCGCCTGCGCGATGCGGCCGGCGTCGAAGAAGTCCGAGGTCTTCAGCGTCGAATCGCGATCGGCATTGCCGGTGACCGCGCTGGCCAGGCCGATGGTCACGTCCAGCGTGCCCGTTTCCGGCTTGGCCGGGTCGAAGCTGAGCCTGGTGTCGAAGCTGGAGAAGCGCCCGGTGAAAAGTTCGCCGTCATAGCGACTGGCGAAGGCCAGGGTCGAGCCGGGCGCCTGCACGTAGTCGGCGGCTGCAGCCGGGGCGGCGCCCAGCATCGCGGCCAGCGCGGTGGCGACAGCCGCCGGCGAGGTGAGCTTGATGGTCATTCGGATTCCTTGGGTGGGGGGGCATCGATCCAGCGGCGGGGCAGCATCCGCGCCAGGGTCGCGTCGCGCTGGACGAAGTGGTGGTACAGCGCTGCGCCTGCATGGCCGATGACCAGCGCGAGCAGCACCCAGAACAGCAGTTCGTGGGTTTCGTGCATCGCACCGGCGAGCCCCTCGTTGGGCCGGCTGAGCTTGGGCACTTCGGCCAGGCCGAACCAGCGCAGTGGCCTCAGCCCGCTGGCCGAGTCGTAGAGCCAGCCCGAAAGCGGCATCGCCAGGATCAGCATGTAGATCGCGCCGTGCGTGAGCGACGCCAGTTTCGACTGCCAGCGCGGCGTGCCCGCGACCGGCTGCGGCGCACCGGCATACAGGCGCCAGCCGATCCGGGCCAGCACCAGCGCCAGCACGGTCAGGCCCAGCGACTTGTGCACGGTGTAGACCCAGAAGAATTTCGGCGAACGCGGCAGTTCGCCCATCACCAGGCCGATCGCGCCGATCGACAGGATCAGCACGGCGATGCTCCAGTGCAGCAACTGGCTGATGCCACCCCAGCGGTCGGCGCTGTTCTTCAGGGTCATGGCGGGGTGGGGTCCTGGGGGTGTTTCTTATATACCTCTTATGCTGCCGACGAAGAGGTAGGGTGGAGAATCTGTGGGGGGTGTGGGTATGAATAAAAAGGAAGA
>NZ_PDWN01000029.1 GCF_010093205.1 Pseudoxanthomonas daejeonensis | reverse complement strand
TTCCAGGCCAGGTTGCGTGCGGTAATGAAAAGAAACGCCTTGGGGGCCTGCACCCGCTGCCCTTGTTCGAGAGTTCTTGCGTAGGCCTCCTGCACGATATCTTCCGCGGCCTCTTTGGACCGGGTCAGACGTCGCCCATAGCGCAGCAATCCCTGCCGGGTCTCGGCGAAGAAATGCGAGAAACGCTCATGAGCGGTTTCGACCATGCTTAAAACTACGCCTAGGAATTGCTCGAAAGCAACCGTTTTTCCTGGTTTCCGCCCGACCCGAAAGGCATGCGAACAGAGGCCATTGGAATAAGACACTTGTCGCCGGAATTACCCCCACCCGGGTTATCACCCGGGCTTCTGTCCGCCGCACGCCAACAGGCCAGACTCGGAAGAGGCGGGGTATCGGCACCCAAGCGGGCCTTTGCCTGGCTGATCGATGTTGCGCCGCGACCGGACAATGGGGTCGTGCTCCCGGCGGCATTGCCGCCCGGATGCGAACCTGGAGCCTGTGTCCATTGCCTTCGACTGGGACCTGGTCCTGGGAGGCATCGGTGCCATCGGCGCTGATGGTCAATGGCGATGCGGAAAAAAAAAAAGAAATACAGCATCACGGTCAGCATGAAGTCGACACCGAGACACACATTCCTATACACCGGCGAGGCGCGCAGCAAGTTTTTGCGCGGGGTGCGAGAGAGTAGCAGCACGGCGGCTACGGAGTTGGCGCTTACGGCAAATAGACCAAGCAGCCTGGTGTCCAGATCAACAAGTTCG
>NZ_PDWN01000028.1 GCF_010093205.1 Pseudoxanthomonas daejeonensis | reverse complement strand
GCCGATTCCACATCGAGATCCCATGACCACCCTGCCCTCCGGCTACGAACCCAAGTCCCTCGAATCGCGCCTGTACGCCGAATGGGAGGCCAGCGGCTGCTTCCAGCCCAGCGGCCAGGGCGAGCCGTACTCGATCCTGCGGCCGCCTCCCAACGTCACCGGCACGCTGCTCTGCTGCCGCGAGGCGGTGCGGCGCATGTCCACACGCCATGGCGGTCACGGGGGCGCGATCGTCAACGTGTCGTCGGTCGCGGCAAAGACGGGCTCGCCCGGTGAATATGTCGACTACGCCGCATCCAAGGGGGCGATGGATACGCTGACGGGCGGCCTGGCGCAGGAAGTCGCGCAGGAGGGCATCCGCGTCAACGCCGTCCGGCCCGGCTTCATCTACACCGGCATGCATGCCGACGGCGGCGAACCAGGCCGGGTGGACCGGGTGAAGGCATTCGTGCCGATGCGACGTGGCGGCCAGCCGGACGAGGTGGCTCAGGCCATCCTGTGGCTGCTGTCGCCGCAGGCGTCGTACACCACCGGCACCTTCGTCGATGTCGCCGGCGGCCGCTGAAGCACACCCTCTTCAGGCATGTGAGCGACGCGTCGACAACTCCGGCTGCAAGGTGAACCGGTACAAGACGATGTGTGGCGACGTCCCCGTTTGGCAGGCGTGATCACAGTGTGAGGGGGCGCGGATTGGCGATAGTCGAATGCCCTGCCACGCCGGAGCATCCCCTGCATGTCCATCTGGAAAGACCAAGCGCCCGCGAAGAAGGACGGCGCTCCCCTGCCGCGAAAAAAAAAAGCAGATCTGTGACGTGGAACAGCAGCATCAGCACCAATGCCGAGACAAGGCCACTGAGGGTGCCGGATATGAGCTGTGCAAGGAGCAGGGCTGTATACCCGTAGGTTGGGCGGAAAATCAATGCGGTGGTGAGTCCGGTACAGAAGCA
>NZ_PDWN01000027.1 GCF_010093205.1 Pseudoxanthomonas daejeonensis | reverse complement strand
CTGGCCGGCAGGAAGAGCAGGGCCGCGACGGCGGTGGCGAGGGGGAGCTTTCGCATCAGACGGCCTCCGGGCCAGATCGTGATTCTTTCACGCGCAGGACCAATACACCGGCCAGCAGCAGGCTGGCGCCACCGATGGCAAGTGCATAGATCGGTTGACCACCAGCGAACGTCTTCAGCAGGAAGCCGAGAACGCTGGCCGCCACCAGCTGCGGAATGACGATGAAGAAGTTGAAGATGCCCATGTAGACGCCCATCTTGTGCGCCGGCAGGCTGTCGGAGAGCAGGGCGTAAGGGAGCGAGAGAATGGAGGCCCAGGCGAAGCCAACGCCGACCATAGACAGCAGCAGCCACTGGGGGTCGCGGATCAGCATGAGCGAAAGCAGGCCGAGTCCACCCAGCGAGACATTGATGAGATGGCTCATGCGCAGGCCGACTGCGCGCACCATCCACGGAATAAGGATCGCGGCGAGCGCGGCGAAGCCGTTATAGGCCGCGAAAAGCACACCGACCCAGTTGGCACCCTCGTTGTAGGCGGCCGACGAGGTGTCGGTGGTGCCGTAGTGCACGCCGGTCACCGCTGCGGTGGTGTAGATCCACATGGCAAACAGCGCGAACCAGGAGAAGAACTGGACCACCGCGAGCTGTCGCATGGTGTCGGGCATGGTCTGAAGGTCGGTCATGATCGAGGTGAACATGTTGCGCGCACGCCACATGCTTGCCAGAAGTAACGCCAGCCCATAGGCCGCCATGCCGCCCGCCAGTACATAGAGCAGACGATCCAGTTGCCACCACGTCACGGCCGCGATCGCGGCCACGCCGGTGATCAACCAGCCCACGGATGCTTTGCGGGAACGATCGCGGTCGAACTCGGTTTCGATCGCCGCACCGGAAGGCGAGGCATCGTCGAACGACGCCAACTGCTCCGGCGGGTATTCCCGTGTCCTGACAACCGTCCAAAGGACCGCAAGCAGGAGCACGGCGCCGCCGAAATAGAATGCGTAGGTCACCGTATCGGGGACGTGTCCGG
>NZ_PDWN01000026.1 GCF_010093205.1 Pseudoxanthomonas daejeonensis | reverse complement strand
GCGAAGCGGGTGGCAGTTCCTACGAAAAAGTGGACACCGGCTCTCTAGCAGCACTGCTCGAACTCCACCGGTGAGCGGTACCCCAGCGCCGAATGCAGCCGCTGGTGGTTGTAGAACCTGACGTAGTCGTCGATGGCCATGCGCAGCGACCGGTCGCTGTCGAATGTGCCACGGTGGTGCATGTCCGACTTCATCGACCTGTTCCATGACTCCATGTGCGCGTTGTCGTTCATCCGCCTGGGCCTGTTGACCGACTGCACCAACCCGGCGCGTCCCAGCCGGCGCCGGAAATCCCCCGCCATGAACTCGATCCCCCGATCACTGTGGAACAGCGTATCGCATGCCGGCGAGCGCGTACGCAGGGCCGCGGCCAGGGCGCGGCCGGTCAGCGCCGCCGTGCGCTCCACCCCCAGCGACCAGCCCAGCAGCCGCCGCGAGTACCGGTCCATGACCGTGGCCAGGTAGCGCCATTGGCCTTCGACCTTGAGGTAGGTCACATCACCGACCCAGACCTGGTCCGGCCCGCTACAGGGAGCCTCATGGGCACGGCTGGGGACGCTTTCCAGGAACCGCGCCAGTCCGGGCCGTCGCCGATAGAGCCCGGCCGAACAGGCGCGCACGCCTTCCTCGCGCATCAGGCGTTCCACGCGGCGGCGACCCACCTGCTCACCTTGGCGCCGCAGCGCGGCATGCACCCGCGGGCTGCCATAGGTTTCGCGGCTGGCGCCATGCACCTGCCGGATCTTCTCGACCAGCACTGCATCCTCCATCGCCCGGGCGCTGGCCGGCCGACGAACCCAGGCGTAGTAACCGGCGGCGCTGACGCCGTAAAGGCGGCACATGACCCTCACCGGACAGGCTTCTTTGTGATGTTCGATGAAGGCGAAGATTTCGCCTTTCGACCGGAAGTGAACGCGATCGCTTTTTTTAAAAGGTCATGCTCGACCTTGAGCTGCTCGTACTGCCGCTTGATCTGGCGAAGCGCCTTCAGCTCCGTGGCAACTTCCGGATCAACCTGCACACCCTTGGTCACGATGATTCCCTCCCGGGCGAGTCTGCGCCAACGAGACAGCATGTAGGGATGGATGTAAAGCGACTGGGCGACGTCGCTGACCAGGACGCCAGGTTGCTGGCTTAGGCGGACGGCAGCGGCTTTGAACTCATCGCTGTAGCGAGAGATGGTTCTGGGGCCAGGCTTTGGCATTGGGACACTCCTGAGGGTTAGGTCAGGGTGTCCACTGAACCGAAGGAACTACCG
>NZ_PDWN01000025.1 GCF_010093205.1 Pseudoxanthomonas daejeonensis | reverse complement strand
GGCCGACGCTGGCCGGTTTCGGCCTGCCGCCGGCGGTTTACGCGGCCGGACGCCTGGACCACGACAGCGAAGGCCTGTTGCTGCTGACCGACGACGGCACGCTGGCCAACCGCCTGACCGATCCCCGGCACAAGCAGCCCAAGACGTATTGGGTGCAGGTCGAGGGCGATCCGCAGCCCGAGCAGGTGCAGGCATTGCGCGCGGGCGTGGTCCTCAACGACGGGCCGACCCGGCCGGCACAGGCGCGCAGGCTCGCGCCGGAAGAAGTGGCGACCCTGTGGCCGCGCGATCCGCCGGTGCGCTTCCGCAAGACCGTGCCCGATGCGTGGCTGGAACTGGTGATCGGCGAAGGCCGCAATCGCCAGGTACGGCGCATGACTGCCGCGGTCGGCCTGCCGACGCTACGCCTGGTGCGGGTCGGGATCGGAGGCCATCGGCTCGATGCAATGGGTGGCACGCAGGCATGGCTTTCACCCGGGCACTGGCAGCGGGTGGGCGGGTCGCTTCTGTAGGAGCGGACTTCAGGCCGCGACACCGACGCCGTCGGCAGAAGCGCTAACGCCTGACTCCGACGGCACTCCGCGGCGGAATCCTGGTGCGCCACTTTCGCTATGAGGAACTCGGCGCGAGTGGTCATGGGAAAGGGTTCTTCCCGCTCGCCTCGGGCGACGCCGTCGTGGTTCGATGGCGTCGGTGTCGCGGCCCGAAGTCCGCTCCTACAACCGCCGGGCGCTACTACGCCGAGCGCGGTCAGGCCGTGGTCGAGGGGCGCCGGGTCCGCGTCGTGCGCGCACGGGTGGTGGCATTGCCGTTGCTGCGCGGCAGTCGCTCCGATTGGCCGTCGATGGGCTGCTGCAGGTCGCGCTCGCGCTTCTTGCGATAGAGCACGTACGCCAGCACGCCGGCCCCGACCACGGCGGCGGCAGCGGCCAAGGCCACCGGATGGCGGCGCACGGTGCCGCGGGCGACGTTGAAGCCGGCCTTGGCCGCGCCCAGCGCAGCACCCGTCTTGATCCACTGTTCGGCGCCGATGCCGGCGTCGCGCAGGCTCGAGCCGGCCTGGCGCAGGCCCGCGCCGGCGTGCTCGGCCAGCTCCAGGGCGCGGTCGGAAATGATGGTCAGCTTGCTCATGGGGATCCCCGGGGGAAAGGGTGGGAGACGCCGCCAGTGTCGGTGACGGCATGTCGACGATACGTCAGCGCCAGCGCCCGCGGGCCACGCGACGGGCCGCGGGAGGGCGGCGGTTCATGCGTGGAGCCGGCCTTGCCTAGCGTAGGCGTAGGCGTAGGCGGTG
>NZ_PDWN01000024.1 GCF_010093205.1 Pseudoxanthomonas daejeonensis | reverse complement strand
CGGCGGTCGAGGCGGCCCGTGCCGGCGAACAGGGCCGCGGCTTCGCCGTGGTCGCCACCGAGGTGCGTTCGCTGGCCCAGCGTTCGGCCACCGCGGCCAAGGAGATCAAGTCGCTGATCGAGGACTCTACCAGCAAGGTGTCCGACGGTTCGGCCCTGGCCGAGCAGGCCGGCAAGACCATGGGCGAACTGGTCGCCTCGGTGCAGCGGGTCACCGACATCATGTCCGAGATCTCGGCGGCTTCGCAGGAACAGGCCGCCGGCATCGAACAGGTCAACCAGACCATCGTGCAGATGGACGAGACCACCCAGCAGAATGCGGCGCTGGTGGAGGAAGCCACCGCGGCGGCGCGTTCGATGGAAGAACAGGCCGGCAGCCTGGCCCAGGCCATCGCCGTGTTCCGGATCGAGGGCGGCGCGGCGGCGAAGCATGCACCGGTTGCGGCCAGTTCGACCACGGCGGTCCAGTTCCCGGTACGCAAGGCCTCCGCCCGCGCCGCGACGCCTCGTACCGCCGGCAACACTGCCACCATCCTCAACGAGGCCGACTGGGCCGAGTTCTGAGCACGGGCGTATCGCCTGCATGTTCGAACCCCGGCCCAGGCCGGGGTTCTTTTTTTGACGGACCGATGCCGGCGTCGTGGTGTTCGGCAAAAGCCCATCGCGACGCCCGGAGTTCCGGAGCCGTTCTCCGTGGTCCGTACGCCATGATCCATCACCCGGTTCAGCTCGCAGGACCCCTCTCGCCGAAAGTTGGCGCGCTGGCGGCCGATACCTTCCAGGTATCCCCCCGAAGTCCTACCCCATGAGCCTGCGATCCCTCGCGTCACGCGCCCTCTCCAACTTGCCGATGAAGCGCAAGTTCCTGATGCAGACCGCCTTCGTCGCCGTCGGCATCGTCGCCCTGGCGGTCGTCGCCGCCCGCATCCAGTACCTCGATCTCAACTCCACCCGCCAGGCCGGACTGCGCGCCCAGGTGGAGATGGCGATGGGCGTCATCGAGGGTTACACCGCCCGCGCCGAATCCGGGGAGCTGGAACCTGAGGAGGCCAAGGCGGCGGCCCTGAAGACCCTGTCGATGATGCAGGCATCCAAGGGCGTGGATTACTTCTTCGTCACCGACCAGACGCCGACGATGCTCATGCACCCGACCCGGCCGGACCTGGACGGCAAGCCGGTATCGGACGTGCTCAGCCCCGATGGCAAGGCGATCTTCCCCGCGTTCGTGGCGGCGGCGCGGGGCGGCGGCGGCTTCGTCGACTACAGCTGGGCCAAGGCCGGCGAGAAGGATCCGGTGCCCAAGACCTCGTATGCGGCGCTATATGCGCCGTGGGGCTGGGTGGTGGGCACCGGCGTCTACGTCGACGACACCCAGGCACAGGCGCTGCAGTTCACCGCGATCATGACCGTCGCCGGCGGCCTGCTGGTACTGCTGAACCTGGCCATCGGCTGGGTGATCGGCGGATCGGTGCTCGATTCCATCGGCCGCGCCCTGGCGGCAGTCAAGGGCGTGTCCCGCGGCGACCTCGGCGTTCGCACCGGCCACCACGGCCGCGACGAGGTCGGGCAGATGCTCAAGGCCACCGACGAGATGGTGCAGATGCTCGAGCGCTTTTCGCACGAGACCCACGAGATGATCCGGCTGCACGCCGCCGAGGACATCACCCATCGCATGCCCGAGGAATTCCCCGGCGTGTACGGCGAACTGGCCGCCGGCATCAACACGATGATGTTCGAGCACCTGGATGCGATCACCGACGCCATCGCTGTGCTGCGGAAGTACGCCCATGGCGACCTTTCGCACGACGCGCGACGCCTGCCGGGCAGCCGCGCCTTCCTGCACGAGGCCATGGATGCGGCCAAGGCATCCCTGCAGTCGATCAACGTGGAGATCAAGCGGCTGGCGCAGGCCGCGTCGGCCGGCGACTTCAGCATGCGCGGTGACGAGTCCGCCTACCAGTACGACTTCAAGGTCATGGTCCAGGGCCTCAACGCGATGATGGACACCTCCGACCGCAACCTGGGCCAGCTCTCCCACCTGCTGCGCTCCATCGCCGATGGCGACCTGA
>NZ_PDWN01000023.1 GCF_010093205.1 Pseudoxanthomonas daejeonensis | reverse complement strand
GAGATGGGTAGAAGAGACAGATCGCAATGCAGAACGCCGCCTCCAGGGCGGCGTTCTGCTTTTGGGGTCGGGACGCTATCGATCGGGGCGCAGGTGCCATGGGGTCGGCGCGCTGCTGGTTCCGGAGCGCCTTGGGGTCGGGGCGCACTTGGCGTCGGGATCACCTGGCGTCGGGCGCACTTGGCGTCGGGAGCACCTGGCGTCGGGAGCACCTGGCGTCGGGAGCACCTGGCGTTGGGAGCACCTGGCGTCGGGAGCACTTGGCGTCGGGAGCACTTGGCGTCGGGAGCACCTGGCGTCGGGAGCACCTGGCGTCGGGGGCACTTGGCGTCGGGAGCACTTGGCGTCGGGAGCACCTGGCGTCGGGAGCACTTGGCGTCGGGGGCACTTGGCGTCGGGGTGCACCTGGCGTCGGGAGCAGTTGGCGTCGGGACTTGACGTCTAAGCACCCTGGCGGCGGGCGCATTTTGCGTCGGAGCGCTCTCGGCGTCAGGACGCCCTCGGCGTCGGTGTTTTGGGGCGTCGCTTCGGGATCCGGGTGCGGGGATCGGCGCGTCAACGCGCGGCAGGCGCGCTCACGGCGTGCCGAAATGGCCCAGCGGCGCGCCGGCCAGCAGGTGCAGGTGCACGTGGAATACGGTCTGGCCGGCGTGTTCGCGGCAGTTCATCACCACGCGATAGCCATCCTCGGCGAAGCCCTCGCTGCGCGCGTACGCCGCCGCGGCGAGCATCAGCCGGCCGAGCAGTCCGGCCTGCGCCGGCGTGGCGTCGTCCAGGGTCGGGATCGCCTCGTGCTTGGGAATGAACAGCACGTGCACCGGCGCCTGCGGGGCGATGTCCTTGAACGCGAGGATGTCCTCGTCCTCGTAGACGATCGTGGCGGGGATTTCGCGGCGGATGATCCTGCCGAACAGGGTGTCGCTCATGGGGGGCGTCCGGTGGCTGAAGCGGAACGGGAAGGATAGTCCGGATTGCCGGCGATGCAGGTGTCGATGGGCGGCGAGGATCGCCGGTGGTGGAGGAATCCAGCGCGGCGAATCGATCGGCAGGTTCGAATGCGCATCCTCCGGGCAGGTCGCGTTGAATGCCGGTGCGCCCGACCACCTCGGTGTCGCGGTCGTGCCCGCTCCTACAAGGCGGGATGTCGGGGGTGAAGCACATGGGGTCTACGTGGCAATGCATCGCGCACGGTCTTTGTAGGAGCGGGCATGACCGCGACACCGAGGCGGCCAGACACCCCCGCCCACACCGCGACACCCCCGTTCGCCCCCACGGCGCATCGCCGTTCTTCGCACGACGCACTGCCCTTGCAGGAGCGGGCACGACCGCGACACCGAGGCGGTCAAACGTCTTCGGCCGTACCCCGCACATCGCGGTTCGACGCGCGCGACTTACGGCCTTTGTAGGAGCGGGCACGACCGCGACACCGAGGCCGTCGCACACCTCCCGGCCCGCCCCCCTACAGCGGCATTTCCCCACGCGAACCAAACGCGTGCGACAGCGTTCCCCGATCCACGTACTCCAGCTCACCGCCCAGCGGCAGGCCCTGCGCCAGCCGGCTCGGGCGCACGCCATGGCGGCGCGCCAGTTGCGCGAGGTAATGCGCGGTGGCCTCGCCTTCTACGGTGGCGCTGGTGGCCACGATCAGCTCGACCACTTCACCGCCGCCCAAACGTTCCGCCAACGCGTCCAGGCCCAGTTCGCGCGGGCCCACGCCATCCAGCGGCGACAGCCGTCCCTGCAGCACGTAGTACAGGCCGCGGTAGCCGGTGGCGGTATCGATCGCCAGCCGGTCGGCGGGCGATTCGACCACGCACAGCTGCTGGCGATCGCGCCCGCTGCTGGCGCACACCGCGCACACTTCGCTTTCGCTGAAATCGCGGCACTGGCTGCAGTGGCCGATGCGCTCGACCGATTCGGCCAGCACTTCGGCCAGCCGGCGGCCGCCGTCGCGGCCGCGTTCGAGCACGTGGTAGGCCATGCGCTGCGCGGTCTTGCGGCCGACGCCCGGCAGGACGCGGAACGCTTCGATCAGCTGTTCGAGCAGGACGGACATCGGTGTGGTCGTTGTCGGTGCGAAGTCACGGGCGACCGGCAGCCGCAGCAGGGATCACGCAGGATCCCCTTCGCGCACGGCGGCTTCTGCGCATCAGAACGGCAGCTTCATGCCCGGCGGCAGCTGCATGCCCGCCGAGGCGGCGCCCATCTTCGCCTTGGACTCGGCGTCGACCTTGTTGGACGCGTCGTTGAACGCCGCGGCGATCAGGTCCTCGGCCATTTCCTGGTCGGCGAGGATGCTCGGGTCGATCCGCACCTTGCGGCACTCCTTGGTGCCGGTGAGGGTCACGCTGACCATGCCGCCGCCGGCGCTGCCGGTGACTTCGATCTGGGCCAGTTCTTCCTGGGCGCGCTGCAGGTTTTCCTGCATCTTCTGCGCCTGTTGCATCAGTTGGGCGATATTGCCGCGCATGGTTCAGTTCTCGTCGATAGGTCGGATGGAATCAGGCACGACGCGGGCGCCGTGCTGTTCGATCAGGCGCTTGACGCCCGGATCGTTGAGGAAAGCATCCTCGGCCGCGCTCTGGCGTGAATCGCGCTCGCGGTCGCGGCGCTGGTTGAGCGTTTCCGCCTGCGCCTGGCCGGTCTGGATCACGATCTGCGGCGACGCGCCCAGCGAAGCGGACAGCGCCTCGGCCAGCGCGCCGGTGGAGCGCTCGGTGCGCAGGTATTCGAAGCCCGGGTCCAGCGCCAGGGTCAGCACGCCCTCGGCATGGCCGACGAAGGCGGTATGCGCCGCCAGTTCGCGCGCAGGACCCTTCAGGTCGCACATGCCCACGCGCCGCAGCCAGTCCTCGGCATCGAGCACGCGGTTGCCGCTGTCCACGCCAGCGTTGCGTGCCGGCGCCGGCGACGGCGCAGCCGCGGCGGGTGACGCCGAAGCGGCCGGCGATACGGCCGGCGCCGCCGGGATCACGATGCCCGGATCCAGCGCGGCCGCCGCAGCGGGCATCGCACTGCCGGTCGGCTGACGCGACGGCGACGCAGCCGCGCCCGCGCGGGCCGACGGCGCCGGATCGACGACAGGCGCACGCGCCTCCACGACCGGTGATCCGGAACGGACCGCAGCCGACGGCTCCGGCACGTCCCACGGCGGCGGATCCAGCGCCGGCGCAGCGGCGACAACGGCCGGCGCACGCGATGGGGCCTCCGCGGAAGCGCCCGCTGCGACGCCCTCATTCGATGTCGCTCGGGCGGCCGCCGCTGACGTCGCATTCGACGACGGCCTGGCACCAGCCACCTCATCAGACGCAGCTGAAGACGGCCCCGCAGCAACACCCCTGTATCTTTTACCCATCTGACTCTGACGACGAAGAGGATCGTGGATCATTGGGTGGTTGCCTGTGAACTTAAATACACGAAAAGAAA
>NZ_PDWN01000022.1 GCF_010093205.1 Pseudoxanthomonas daejeonensis | reverse complement strand
CGCTCCTACAAACGCCGAATCGCAACAGGCTGCACTCCCTGCGGGATGCGGAGCGCCCCTGGCGCACCGACACCCGGCCCGAAACAAGCCACCGCCCTCTGTAGGAGCGGGCACGACCGCGACACCGGCGCCCCCGGCACAGGCGACGTCCTTCGCACTCCGACCCCCGTTTGCGGTCATGCCCGCTCCTACAAACGCCGAGTCGCAACAGGCTGCACCCCTGCGGGATGCGGAGCGCCCCTCGCGCACCGACACCCGGCCCGAAACAAGCCACCGCCCTCTGTAGGAGCGGGCACGACCGCGACACCGACGCCCCCGGCACAGGCGACGCCCCCCGGAATTCCGACCCCCGTTCGCGGTCATGCCCGCTCCTACAAACGCCGAGTCGCAACAGGCTGCACTCCCTGCGGGATGCGGAGCGCCCCTGGCGCACCGACACCCGGCCCGAAACAAGCCACCGCCCTCTGTAGGAGCGGGCACGACCGCGACACCGACGCCCCCGGCACAGGCGACGTCCTTCGCACTCCGACCCCCGTTCGCGGTCATGCCCGCTCCTACAAACGCCGAGTCGCAACAGGCTGCACCCCCTGCGGGATGCGGAGCGCCATGGCGCACCGACACCCAGCCCGAAACAAGCCACCGCCCTCTGTAGGAGCGGGCACGACCGCGACACCGACGCCCCCGGCACAGGCGACGTCCTTCGCACTCCGACCCCCGTTTGCGGTCATGCCCGCCCCTGCAAAAGCGCAGCAACCAACCCCTGCGCCGGGCACCGACCTCGCAAATCCGTCCAATCACGCGGCGTACAATCGCCACATGGACATCTACCACCTGCACCAGGGCACCGCGCCTTTGCTGGTCAGCCTGCCGCACGATGGCAGCGCGCTCCCTGACCCTATCGCCGCGCGCCTCACCGCCAGCGCGCGCCGCACGCCCGATACCGACTGGCACGTCAGCCGCCTCTACGACTTCGCCCGCGAGCTCGGTGCCTCGATCCTGGTGCCGCGCTACTCGCGTTATGTCGTCGACCTCAACCGGCCGCCAGACGACACCTCGCTGTATCCCGGTCAGAACACCACCGGCCTGTGCCCGGTGGTGCAATTCAGCGGCGAGCCGGTCTACCTCGAAGGCGCGCAGCCCGATCCGGCCGAGATCGCCGCGCGCGTGGACACGTACTGGCGCCCGTACCACGACACGCTCGACGCCGAGCTGCAGCGCATCCGCGGCGAGCATGGCCGCGCCGTGCTGTGGGAAGGCCATTCGATCCGCGGCACGCTGCCGTTCCTGTTCGACGGCGCGCTGCCCGAGCTCAACCTGGGCACCGCCGCCGGCGCCAGCTGCACGCCGGCGCTGCAGCAAAGGCTCGCCGACGTGCTCGCCGCGCAAAGCGAGCACACCCACGTGGTCAACGGCCGCTTCAAGGGCGGCTACATCACCCGCCACTACGGCGACCCGGAGATCGGCGTGGAGGCGGTGCAGCTGGAGATCGCCCAGCATGCCTACATGGACGAGGTCAGCTTCGAATACTTGCCGGAGAAGGCCGCGAAACTGCAGCGGGTGATCCGCGCGCTGCTGGAAGCCGCGCTGGCGTGAGCGGCGGCAGGCCGGACGGCGAGGGCTCCCGCGGCGATGCGGCTACAGAGATGGCGGCAGCGGCGCTGGATCCGGAAGCCGTTGCCGGCGGCGAGGATGCCGGCGAGCGCATGGCGGGTGCCCGCGTCGGAGTACAGCGCCCGGCGACGCATGCGGACGCTTCCCTGACCCGAGCGCAGGCCGGGAGCGACGGGCACGTCCCCGCCACGCAGGACGTTGCAGCGTGCGCATCGTCCGGGAAGCCGGGAACTTGGGCCGCGCACGCCGCGATGGAGGGTTTCGACGCTGCCACTGCCGTGCGCCCGCCCGCCCCGTCACGCACCGCCGCGTCGGTCGCAACACACCCATCGGCCGACGCCGCCGCACGCGAAGCCGCGCTCGCACGTCGCCGCCGCATCGCCGGCATCGCCTTCGCCGCCGCCGGCGCGATCCTGTTCTCGGGCAAGGCGATCATCGTCAAGCTCGGTTTCCGTTTCGGTGCCGACGCGATCACCCTGCTGGCGCTGCGCATGCTGGTCGCGTTTCCGCTGTTCCTGCTGATGGGCTGGTGGGCGGCGCGACGGGCGACGCGACCGCTGACCGCGGGCGAGCGCTGGCGCATCGTCGGCCTGGGATTCTTCGGCTACTACCTGGCCAGCTTCCTGGACTTCGCCGGGCTGGCCTACATCAGCGCCACGCTGGAACGGCTGATCCTCTACCTCACCCCGACCCTGGTGCTGCTGATCGGCTGGGCCGCATTCGGGCGCCGCCCGCGCCGCGCGCAGTGGATCGCGCTGCTGGTCAGTTACCTGGGCGTGGCGCTGGCGTTCGGCCACGACCTGCAGGGCGGCGACCGCGGCATCGCGCTCGGCGCCGCGCTGGTGTTCGGCAGCGCGATGGCCTACGCGCTGTACCTGGTCGGCAGCGGCGAGATGGTGGGCAAGGTCGGCGCGGTACGCCTGACCGCCTACGCCAGCAGCGTGGCCAGCGTGCTGTGCATAGGCCAGTTCCTGTTGCTGCGGCCGCTGTCGGCGCTGGTGTTGCCGCACGAGGTGTACTGGCTGTCGCTGGTCAACGGCACGCTGTGCACGGTGGCGCCGGTGCTGATGGTGATGCTGGGCATCGCCCGCATTGGTTCGGGCCTGGCCGCGCAGATCGGCATGCTGGGCCCGGTATCGACGATCGTGCTGAGCATGCTCGTGCTGGGCGAACCGATGGGCCCGTGGCAGGTGGCCGGTACCTTGCTGGTCCTCGGTGGCGTGCTGCTGGTAAGTCGGGCGCCCGCAACACGGCGTTGAGCCGCGTCCCAGCCTGCCATCGCCCGAGCGGGATCGTGATCCTGATTTTTGTAGGAGCGGGCACGACCGCGACACCGAGGCGGCCGGAATTTTCGAGGTCGCATCCCGTGCCGAGGGTCGCCGGTCGCGCATGGGTAGGCGGACGACCGCGAACGGGTGCCGGAGTGCGGGAGGCCTCGCCGGTGCCGACGGCATCGGTGTCGCGGTCGTGCCCGCTCCTACAGAAAGCGCCGGCATGTTTCGGGTGACGCAGTCTGGAGAGGCAGCATGGCCCGGACGCAGACATCCACGGCGTAGTTCGGCCGGACAGTTGTAGGAGCGGGCATGACCGCGACACCGAGGCGGCCGGAATTTTCGAGGTCGCGCCCCGTGCCGATGGTCGCCGGCCGCGCATGGGTAGGCGGACGACCGCGAACGGGTGCCGGAGTGCGGGAGGTGTCGCCCGTGCCGACGGAGTCGGTGTCGCGGTCGTGCCCGCTCCTACGAAGAGCGGTGCGGCATGCAGGGCAGGGCGGTGCGGCTGCCCGGTGCCGCATCGCGGCACCGGGTGGACGCCCCTCAGTCTTCCTCGTGCCGCGGCTTGTACGCCTCCACCAGCTTCTGCTGCACCGGCGGTGGCACCGGTTCGTAGTGGCTGAAATCCAGCGCGTAGCGGCCCTTGCCGGCGGTCAGCGACTTCAGTTCCGCGGCGAAGCCGTCCAGCTCCGACATCGGCACCTGCGCCTTGACCACGATCTCGCCGCGCGCCGAATCGGTGCCCGTGATCCGCGCCCGCCGCGACGCCAGGCTGCCGGTCACATCGCCCAGCTGCGCCTCCGGCGCGCCGACCTCCAGGTCGACGATCGGTTCGAGCACCTGCGGCCGCGCCTTGCCGATCGCATCGAGGAATGCCTTGCGCCCGGCGGTGACGAACGCGATCTCCTTGCTGTCCACCGCATGGTGCTTGCCGTCGTACACGATCACGCGCACATCCTGCAGTGGATGCCCGGAAACCGCGCCGCCCTGCAGCACCTGGCGTACGCCTTTCTCCACCGCCGGCAGGAACTGCCCGGGAATCGTGCCGCCCTTGACCTCGTCGACGAACTCGAAGCCGCTGCCGCGCGGCAGCGGCTCGATGCGCAGGCTCACCTCGCCGAACTGGCCGGCGCCGCCGGTCTGCTTCTTGTGCCGGTGGTGGCCTTCGGATTTCGCCGACACGGTTTCGCGGTAGGCGATCCGCGGCGGCCGCGTCGCCACGTCCACGCTGAAGCGGTCCTTGAGCCGATCCAGCATCACCCGCAGGTGCAGGTCGGACAGGCCGCGGATCACCGTCTCGTTGAGCTCCACGTTGTGGTCGACCAGGAACGCCGGATCCTCCTCGGTCAGCTTCTGCAAAGCCTGCGACAGCTTCTGCTCCTGGCCACGGCTGGCCGCCTGCACGGCCAGGCCGAACATCGGCCGCGGGAACTGCGTGGGCAGCAGGCGCACGGCGTCCTCGTCGTGGCTGTCGTGCAGCATCGCGTCGAAATGCAGGTCGTCGATCTTGGCCACCGCCGCGATGTCGCCGGGAATGGCCTCGTCGATCTCCGCATGCTCCTTGCCGCGCAGCTTGAACAGGTGGCCGACCTTGAACGACTTGCGGCCGTCGTCGACGAACAGCTGCGTGTCGCGGCGCACCGTGCCCTGGTAGACGCGGAACACGCCGAGCTTGCCGACGAACGGGTCGTTGACGATCTTGAACACGTCGGCGATCACATGGCCCTGCGCGTCCGCCTGCCCGTTGTGCAGCGGCAGGGGTTCGTCGCCGTGGCCGTTGCGCTTGAGCAGCGGCGGCGGATTGCCCTCGGTCGGGTCGGGGAACAGGCGCTCGGCGATCTGCAGCAGTTCGGGCACGCCCACGCCACTGCGCGCGGACACGAAGCACACCGGCACCAGGTGGCCTTCGCGCAGCGCCTTCTCGAAGGTGTCGTGCAGTTCCTGCGGGGAAATCCCGGCTTCGCCGCCGTCGAGGAAGTGCTCCATCACGCCCTCGTCCACCTCCACCACCTGGTCGAGGATGCGCTGGTGCCATCCGGCGACCGGGCCCAGGTCCGAATCGCCTTCGGCGCTGCCGAAGCAGTCGACCACGCGGGTGCCACCGTCGGCGGGCAGGTTCAGCGGCAACGCCGCATTGCCGAAGGCTTCGTGCAGCTGTTCCATCACCCGCACGCAGTCGGCGTGCTCGTGGTCGATCTTGTTGACGATGATCGCGCGGCACAGGCCGCGTTCGCGCGCGCGTTCCATCAGCCGCAGCGTGCCGTGCTCCACGCCGGTGTCGGCGTCGACCACGATCGCGGCCGTTTCCACCGCCGCCAGCGCCGACAGCGCCGGCCCGCGGAATTCCGGATAGCCGGGCGTATCGATGAAGTTGAGGTGGTAGCTGCGGTCGCCGACGGGCGCGTGGTCGATGCTGGCGATGGCGATGTCCATCGAGTGGCCGCGTGCTTTTTCCATCGGGTCGAAATCGGACACCGTGGTGCCGCGTTCGACACTGCCTGCCGTGGTCAGGGCGCCGCCGGCATGCAGCAGGGCTTCGAACAGGGTTGTTTTGCCGGCGCCGGGGTGGCCCGCGAGGGCCACGTTGCGGATGTCATGGGTTGCGTAAGGCATGAGGCCGTTCCTCCCAGGGTTGGGGGTTGAAGGGCCGTCATGGCTGTCCGGGCCGGGAACGCATGCCTGGAGGTGCCGCATCGACAAGACAGGCCGGGGCGGAACCCGGCGGGCGGTCATGGCGGACAGGTACCTTAGCGCGTCCCCGGTTCGCGGGACGTTGCGGCGCACAACCGGCCGTGGAGGGGCATGAGCGCGACACCGCAGCCGCCGGAGGAACCACGACGCCCGTGCCGACAGGCGTGGTCAGGGAGGGTGAAGGCGCCGGTCGGCGGAAGGTGTCGGTGTCGCGGTCGTGCCCGCTCCTACAACAGCCGCGAAACCCGCTTTTCTGCAGGAGCGGGCACGACCGCGACATCGTGGACACCGGATCCACGATGGTGCCGCCCGCGCCCGCCCATGCCGCGCCACCGTCATCCCGCCCGCGCTCCAACGGTCCGCTAACGCTTGCGCCGATAGGCTGGCGCTCCCTCCACCCACCAAGGAACGACCCATGGGCATCTCCCGTCACGCGACCGCGCATTGGGAAGGCGACCTGAAGACCGGCAAGGGCAAGCTCAGCACCCCGCAGAGCGGCCTGCTCGCCGACACCCGCTACGGCTTCAACAGCCGCTTCGGCGACGAGAAGGGCACCAATCCCGAGGAACTGATCGCCGCCGCGCATGCCGGCTGCTTCACCATGGCCTTCTCGGCCAAGCTGGGCGAGGCGGGCTTCACCCCGGCCTCGATCGACACCCGCGCGGAAGTGGACCTGTCGATGGAAGGCGGCCCGACCCTGTCGCAGATCCGGCTGAAGATGAAGGCTTCGATCCCCGGCATCGACGAAGCGAAGTTCCGCGCCATCGCCGACGACGCCAAGCAGAACTGCCCGGTATCCAAGGCCCTGTCGGCGGTGCCGATCACCCTGGAAGCCGAACTGGTCGGCTGAACCCGCCAGCTGGCCCGAATCCGCCAGCTCGCCTGCAACCCCGACGGCCGCGGCGATCCCGCGGCCGTCCTGCATCCCGCCCAGGCCCGCCACCCTGTTTTTTCGTAGGAGCGGGCATGACCGCGACACCGAGGGCATCGGAGTCGCGAAGGCGCCGCCCGCACCGGGGCCTCCGCATCCACGCCCCGTCGCACGAGCGCAGCCACGCCATGCCCATCGCCACCTGTCGTTGTAGGAGCGGGCATGACCGCGACACCGAGCGCGCTGGCGCCACGATGGCGTCGCCCGCACCGAGGAGGCCTCCGCATCCACGCCCCGTCGCACCTGCGCAGCCACGCGATGCCCGTCGCCACCTGTCGTTGTAGGAGCGGGCATGACCGCGACACCGAGCTAGTCGGCAGCCACGAAGGTGTCGCCCGCGCCGACATCCCACGCCTGGGAATCACGAGGCATCGACCCCGCCGACGCCCCGGTGTCGCGGTCATGCCCGCTCCTACGGGAGCAGCTGCGAGCGCCCGTGCCGCGGCGCAGCGTTGCCCCGATGAGGCTCGACCGGCATGATCGGACCCCTTCCTTTCCGGAGAAACCGATGCGCCTGCGTGCGATCTCCCCGTTCGCGTTGATCCTGGCCGGCGCCTGCGCCGTGGCAACCGCGCAGGCCCAGAAGGCCGGCGATGCACCGGATTCCGCACCATCAACAGCGAATGCGACTTCGGCCGCGCCCGCCGCCGCACCCGCCGCCGCACCCGCACCCGCACCCGCACCCGCACCCGCACCCGCACCCGCACCCGCCGCCGACCAGGTCACCGTCCTCACCGCCGCGCGCATCCACACCGAGGACCGCGCGCAGCCGCAGGTCACCGCGATCGCCTGGGACGGGCAGGGCCGCATCATCGCCACCGGCAGCGCGCAGGACCTGCGCAAGCGCTACCCGAAGGCCAGGCGCGTCGACGCCGGCAAGGCCACCGTCATCCCCGGCCTGATCGATGCCCACGCCCACCTGATGGAGCTGGGCTACGCGCTGATGCGCGCCGACCTCAGCGGCGCGGCCAGCAAGGACGAAGTGATCGCCCGCCTCAAGGCGTTCGCTGCCACCGCGCCGGCCGACGCCTGGATCGGTGGCTGGGGCTGGGACCAGAACCGCTGGCCCGGCCAGCAGTTCCCGACCGCCGCCGACCTCGACGCCGCCTTTCCCGATCGCCCGGTGTGGTTGAGCCGCATCGACGGCCACGCCGGCTGGGGCAACAGCGCCGCCATGCGCGCCACCGAAGCGGTGCAGGGCGCGCGGGCGCTCGCCGGTGACTGGCAGCCCGACGGCGGCCGCATCGTCCGCGACGGCACCCAAGCCACCGGCGTGTTCGTCGACGGCGCCATGCGCCTGGTCGAGCGCGCGATCCCCACGCCGACCGCCGCCTACCGCGAAGAAGCCCTCAAGCGCGCACTCGACGCCGCCGTGCGCAATGGCCTCACCGGCGTGCACGACATGGGCGTCTCGCGCGATGACCTGGCATTGATGCGCCGCTTCGCCGACGCCGGCCAGTTGCCCCTGCGCATCGACGCCTACGCCGACGGCAACCGCGACGCGCTCGCCGACCTGTGCGCGAACGGCCTGTACCGCCATCCCGGTGGCCGCCTGCAGATGGAAGGGGTGAAGCTGTTCATCGACGGCGCGCTCGGCAGCCGCGGCGCCGCCCTGCTGGCCGACTACAGCGACGAGCCCGGCAACCGCGGCCTGCTGGTCACCGACCCGGCCGCGTTCGCCATCGCCGTGGTCAAGGCGCGCGACTGCGGCGTGCAGGTGGCCAGCCATGCGATCGGCGACCGCGGCAACCGGCTGGTGCTGGACACCTACCAGCAGGCGCTGGCGGGCAGCGGCGTGCGCACCGATCCGCGCTGGCGGGTCGAGCACGCCCAGGTGGTCGCGCCGGAGGACATCCCGCGCTTCGCCCAGCTGCGCCTGGTCGCCTCGATGCAGCCCACCCACGCCACCTCGGACATGCCCTGGGCCGAAGACCGCCTCGGCCACGACCGGCTTGAAGGCGCGTACGCCTGGCGCCGCTTCCTGGACCTGGGCGTGCCGCTGGCGCTGGGCTCGGACTTCCCGGTCGAACAGGTCGACCCGCGCCTGGGCCTGTACGCGGCGGTCACCCGCCAGGACCGCGCCGGCCAGCCGCCCGGCGGCTGGCTGCCCGGCCAGCGCCTGACCGCGGCCGAAGCCCTGCGCGGCTTCACCGCCACCGCCGCCTGGGCCGGCCACGACGAAGCCGAAGTCGGCCGCCTGGCCCCGGGCCTGCGCGCCGATTTCGTCATCCTCGACCGCGACCCGCTGGCGATCCCCGCCGCCGACCTGGACGACCTGAAGATCAAGGCCACCTGGGTCGACGGCCAGCCGGTCTACACCGCCGAATAAGAACCCCCACGCTGCCGGCTCTTGTAGGAGCGGGCACAACCGCGACACCGACGCCTTCCGGGCCACGATGCCGTCCCCCGCGCCGATCCTTTCCCCCCGGCCCGGGCGACGTACCTCCCATTCCCGCCGCCCCGGTGTCGCGGTCATGCCCGCTCCTACAACCGCCAAGCCTCGCGGGATGTGTCGGCTCTTGTAGGAGCGGGCACGACCGCGACACCGACGCCTTCCGGGCCACGACGCCGCCCCCGCGCCGATCCTTTCCCCCGGCCCGGGCGACGTACCTGCGATCCTCGACGCCCTCGGTGTCGCGGTCATGCCCGCTCCTACAACCGCCAAGCCTCGCGGAATGGGTCTGCACGTGTAGGCGCGGGGACGACCGCGCACCCGACGCCTTACGGGCTCCGCAGACCACCCCGCGCCGAGCTTTTCCCCCCCTCTC
>NZ_PDWN01000021.1 GCF_010093205.1 Pseudoxanthomonas daejeonensis | reverse complement strand
ACCCCCGGGTGGCCCCCGCCTTCCAAAACCCGGATAATCCGCAAAAGCCGGTCGGGGCCGCTTCCCAGGAAGCACACCCGCCCGGCTTTTTCCGTGTCTGGGTCACCGCACTGCCCGATCCGCCCCGATGGCGGCTCGCGTCCCCCGCCTAGCCGGGGATGGGCAGGGCAGGGCGCCGGCCACGGTCCATCCCGCGGCCCCGATGGTCGCCAGATAAAGGAGTCACGGCCATGGGCCAGTCAGTCGTCGTCATCGGTGCCCAGTGGGGCGATGAAGGCAAGGGCAAGATCGTCGACCTGCTCACCGAGGACATCGGCGCCGTCGTCCGCTTCCAGGGCGGCCACAACGCCGGCCACACCCTGGTCATCAACGGCAAGAAGACCGTCCTGCACCTGATCCCCTCCGGCATCCTGCGCGACGACGCGCTGTGCCTGATCGGCAATGGCGTGGTGATCTCGCCGGCTGCCCTGATCAAGGAGATCGGCGAGCTGGAATCGGCCGGCGTGGAAGTGCGCAGCCGCCTGAAGATCAGCCCGGCCGCCCCGCTGATCATGCCGTACCACATCGCCCTGGATCAGGCACGCGAGAAGGCCGCCGGCGGCAAGGCCATCGGCACCACCGGCCGCGGCATCGGCCCGGCGTACGAGGACAAGGTCGCGCGTCGCGGCATCCGCATCGCCGACCTGCATTACCCCAAGCAGCTGGAAGAGCTGCTGCGCACCGCGCTGGACTACCACAACTTCGTCCTGACCAAGTACCTGGGCGTGGACGCGGTCGACTTCGAGCAGACCTACGACGAAGCGCTGGCCTTCGGCGAATACGTGCAGCCGATGAAGTCCGACGTGGCCGGCATCCTCCACGACCTGCGCAAGCAGGGTAAGCGCGTGCTGTTCGAAGGCGCGCAGGGCGCCCTGCTGGACATCGACCACGGCACCTACCCGTACGTCACCAGCTCCAACACCACCGTCGGCGGCGCACTGGCCGGTACGGGCGTGGGCGCGGACGCGATCGACTACGTGCTCGGCATCGCCAAGGCCTACGCCACCCGCGTCGGCGGCGGCCCGTTCCCGACCGAGCTGGACGACGAGATCGGCCAGGGCATCCGCGACCGCGGCGCCGAATACGGCGCCTCCACCGGCCGCCCGCGCCGCTGCGGCTGGATGGACATCGTCGCCCTCAAGCGCGCCGTGGCCATCAACGGCATCACCGGCCTGTGCATCACCAAGCTCGACGTGCTCGACGGCATGGAGAAGCTGAAGATGTGCATCGCCTACGAGTACCGTGGCAAGCGCACCGAGTACGCCCCGCTGGACGCCCAGGGCTGGGAAGAGATCACCCCGGTCTACCTGGAGTTCCCCGGCTGGAGCGAGAACACCCACGGCGTCACCGAGTGGGACGAACTGCCGCCGGCGGCGCGCGCCTACCTGCGTTCGCTGGAGGAGCTGGCGGGCTGCCCGATCAGCATCGTCTCGACCGGTCCGGACCGGGATCACACGATGGTGTTGCGGGATCCGTTTGCTTGAGCTGAGCGTTCGTAGAGCGGGCTCACCCGCTGCGCTTGATTTGAAGCCCCGCGAATGCGGGGCTTCTTATTGAACGACACCGCAGGAGTTGCGTCGAATCCCTCGTATGTATGCAATCAAATTGCAGGAAGTGGAAGCGTATTGAGCTCGGACCGTGCTTCACGCCAGAGTGGGAAGTGTTCATCTAAGAGTTCAACAAACTTCCCGTCGTGCGTCGGCGCGATCAGATGCGCCATCTCGTGCACCAGCACGTACTCCAGCAAGTGCTTAGGCTTCTTGACCAGTTCAGTGTTCAAGCGGATATGGCCGCGGGCATAGTTGCAGCTGCCCCACCTCGTCTTCATGCGCTGCAGGTAGTAGGTACGAACCTGCACGTTCAGCCGAGGCTCCCAGATACGGATCATCTCGGGCAGGGCCGCATGGAGCAGCGCCTTGTGCCACTCATGTATCACGTCGGCCCGCTTCTCTTCATCGCTACCCGGACGAACCAGAAGGGTGATGCGCTTGTGGTCCAGGCGAACACCAGGCTTGGCATCTACGTATTGGACATCGAGTAGGTAACGGCGGCCCCAAAGATGGTGGCTCTCCCGGGTTACATGCCGGCGTGGCGTCTCGCGCGCCTGCGTACGGAGCGTCGCCTGTTGTTTGCGGATCCAGGAGAGCCGGGTGATGGCGTAGGCCCGCAACACGTCCATTCGACTCTGCGCTGGCGCAACCAAGGTAACTCGTCCTTCCGGCGGATGGACAGACAGATGGACGTGCTTGACATCCTTGCGCGTCACCGCGATTTCGATATCACCAAGTTGCAGGGTGTCCATCAACGGTAGCCAAGCTGGTTCTTGGCCAACTCAAATAGCTTGAGCATCGCCTCGCGGTCGCCATCGACAAGTCCGAGCAGCGTACGCTGCACGGTCCGCTCCTTGATCTCGTTACCCTTCCAGTCGGCAGGCACGCCTGCACGCATGGCCGTGTCGATCTGCACGGCCTTGCTGATCAGTTCGCTGGCGTGCCAGTCACGCGCTTCTCCCGTATGCGCGGCATCGACCGGCTTCGCGAGAATGTCCGACAGGTTGCGGTAGATCACGATTGCTTCTGGCCGGCCTTGCAACGCCTCCGGTGTCTGCTCGCCTCCAGAGGCATGTACTGCTAACTTCTTTGCAAGCGCTTCAGCCTGTTTGAGGAACTCCTCGTAGCTCTTCGCGTCCGCCCGAGACTGCTTGATCAACTCGTCCAGCAGGCTCGACATCTCCATGAAGAAGCGCGGATCCGTCAGGCGCTCCTGGATGATCGCCTTGCGAACGTTGTTGATGATGCCTTCGGCCACGGCCTTGTTGCTGGCGCCCTTGGCGTTGAGCTTCTGCGCGATGGCGTCGTGGATGCCGGTCTTGACGATCAGGTCGACCAGAGACAGATCCCCCATGTCGCCTAGCTCGCGGGCGTCCTCTGCCCGCACGTACCGATTGAGCAGATCGCGCATGTCGCCTTCGAACGGCTTGATGTCAAACTCTTCGCCCGAGTAATTCTTGATCGCGCCCCGCATATCGGCATAGAACGCGACTTCCTTTTCCAGCTTGGAAATGCTCGCTTCGTCATATCCCGCGTTTGCCAGCTCGCTGCCGATATCCGCCCAGGCCCGAACAAACGCAGTGACCAACTTGTAGAACGAGATACGCAAAGGCTCGGCCTTCTCCAGCGCCTCCGCATCCTGTGACTCACCGCAGAAGTACTGAATAAACTGCTCGACTTCCCGTGGCGCCAGCACGGGTTCGCACAGATGCAGCAGCGCCTCACGCGCTTCCTCCAGCTTGCGAACGCCCTCCTTGATCCAGTGCTTCAGATCGACGTTGCCGTCCTGGCCGTCCTTCGGGTCGGCCACCAACTGGTCGGAGCTGTAAACCGCGATGGCCTTCTGCACATCACCGAACAGTTCCTTGAAATCGACGATGTAGCCGTAGTCCTTGTCGTCGCCGTCCAGGCGGTTGGTGCGGCAGATGGCCTGAAACAGATCGTGGTCGCGCAGGTTGCGGTCCAGGTAGATATAGGTGCAGCTCGGCGCATCAAACCCGGTCAGCAATTTGCTGACGACGATCAACAGCTTGCAGTTGGCCGGCTCCTCCTTGAACCGTCGTTTCATCTCCGTTTCGTACTTTTCAGTCGTGTCCAGAGCGCCGCCCAACACCCAATCCTTATAGGTGTCGTACTTGTAGCGATAGTCGCTTCCTGCCGGCTCCGTGGAGTACTGGGTCCTGTCCGGCTCGAAGGAGGTGATTATTCCGACATGCTTGCCGAAGTCGGTATTCTGGAACAGACGGAAGTAGTGGCAGGCATCGTAGATCTCGTCGGCAACCAGGATCGCCGTGCCACGCCCGTCGTTGAGCCGGCGCCGCGTGTCGAAATCCTCCAAGATGCTGCGGATGATGCGGTTCTTTCGCTCGCCGGAGCTGAGCACTTCCTCCATGGTGGCCCAGTGCTTGCGCAGGGCCGCCCTCTGGAAATTGTTCAGATGGCGGGTCTTCCTGGCGAAGTACTCCTCGATCTTTTCTTTGTTCCCCAATGCCTGCGGTACCTCGCGCGCCTCGTACTTTAGGTCCAGCACCACCTTATCGGCGACGGCCTCCGGGAACTTGTAGGTGTGGATGTAGGTGCCGAACACGTCGTGGGTAGTCTGCTTGTCCTTGCGCAGAAGCGGGGTGCCGGTGAAGCCGATGAAGATGGCATCACCCAGCCACCGCTTCATCTGCTTGTTCATGTCGCCGCCCTGGGTGCGATGCGCTTCGTCCACGAACACGTAGAACCGGCCATGGGCCGGTGGTGGCACCCCCGTGAGGTCGGTGGTGTCGAACTTGTGGATCAGGGCGCATAGCAGACGCGGGGTCGTCGCGGCGAGTTTGCTCACCAGGTCGGCACGGGACGTCACCCGCGTGGATTCCAGCCCTGCATTCTTCAGGACCTTGGTGATCTGGTCATCCAGTTCATCACGGTCGGTGATGACCAGGATGCGGGCCTCCGGATCGTCCTCCAGCAGCCACTTGGCCAGCAACACCATCAGAATGCTCTTGCCGCTGCCCTGGGTGTGCCAGATCACCCCGCCCTCGCGCTTGCGCGTGCGCTCCTGCGCGGCCTTGATGCCGGCGTACTGGTGCTGGCGCGGCACCTTCTTGATGCCGCCGTCGAAGATCACGAAGTTGTACAGGAAGTCCAGCAGCCGGCGCTTATCGAACATCTGCGCCAGCGGTCGGTCCAGGAAAATGCCGGCTTCGTTGCCCGGAGCGCCGGTTTCATCCTTCCATTGCACGTAGAACTCTTCCGGGCTTCCCACGGTGCCGTAGTACAGGCCCTGCGCGTCATTGCCTGCCAGCAGCAGCTGGGCCGTGCTGAAAAAGGCCTCGTTGAACTGCTTTTCCTGGTTGCTGATCAGCTGGTGGATGCCCTCGGCGATGCCCTTGCTGCTGCGCTTAAGTTCAATGACCGCGACGGCGATACCGTTGAGGTACAGCACGATATCCGGGCGGCGTTCGTAACCGCCGCGCAGGGTGACTTCTTCCGCAAGGGCGAAGTCGTTGTTGTCGGGGTTTGCCCAGTCGATAAGATGGACCTTGCGGATCGGCTGGCCCAATGCCGTCTGCACGTCTGCACCGTAGCGCAGCAGGCCGTAGGTCTTGAGGTTGGCGTCATACAGGGTGTTGCCGCTGATCTCGGCCGCGCCCTGCAGTTGGCGCAGCGCCGCGGAGATCTGATCTTCCTGGTAACCGCGCCTTCTGAGGTTGGCGGACAACAACTCGCTTTCAATACTGCGGTTGTTCTCGCGCCTTCCCCAATCGCCGAGGTAGTCATAGCCAAGGACATCGGCCCGAGCCTTGTCCGCAAACAGCTTGACCACCCGATTCTGGGTGGTGCGCTCGGCGCGGGGGCGTTCAGGCGGCATCGGCAGTCTCCGACAGCACGTCGGTTCGGACGTATCTTCGGAATGAAGCGGTATCCGTGAAGCACTGATAGCCAGCCTGGCTGGCAAGGGTGATCACTGCAGCTTCCTCGTTGAGCAGCACCACGACTGGCTGGCTCAGCTCCTCCTGCAAGCCAGTCGGCCAAGCCAGGTCGAACACCGCGATCTGTTCGCCGGTCTGTGCATCAGCATAGTCGTAGTCGATCGTCCCGCGTGGCAATCCCTGTTCGACCACCCAATCATTGAGCGCTTCCAGCTCAGCTTCTTCCGCCTCGCTTTCCACACCACTGCCAACGGCATTGTCGACGATCGGCGCAGCCGCCCCGGACATCCACTTCGTATCGCCATGCAGCAGGCTTTCAAGACGTTTGTTGAGTTCTGAAGCCAGCAAGATCTTACGGGCCTCCATGAAATCTCGATAGTTCTCGATCTTCCACAGCTCCGGATCCATCGGGATCCACTGTGAGGCCAGCGCACCGGGATGTGCCGCTTCGATCTTCGGGAAATAGATTTCCGGCAAGGTGTCGCTGATGTCGAGGTTGGTGTCTTTGGTTAGGAAGCAGTAGTTGGCCAGCGCATTGACCTCGGACTTCTTGGAATTGCGCTTGTATAGCTGTGCCTTGGGAAAGATGTGGTGCACTTCCAGCTTGCTCATCTTTCCGTGCATGTTGGCCTTGAGTCCGATGCCAGAACCCCAGTCGCGCGCCTCCCCGACGCGGGTCAGCATGTACAGCACCGGATAGAAGCGGGCGCCAAGGCTCCAGCCGGTGAAGTGCGCGGCCTCGGCACGCAGGCCGCCGTGCCACAGGCGTAGCTGTTCGAGCAGAGTATCGAGGTCATCGCTCTCGATCGCTTCCAGATCCTTGTCGATGTAGGACTCGACGGACCCTGAGAAGCGGCCCCACATGCCGGACTGGAAGTACCAGAACAGCAACTTGTCTCGCTCCTTCTCGTTCGGTGGGCCCAGCTTCTTCTGCTGGCGCTGATCGAGATAGCGCGCCATCACAGGGAAACCGCCGCGAGAGAAAAGCACCCTGTCGTGATCCAGGCCAAGTCGGTCGGCAATCATGTTAAGGCCAACATCAATTTGCTTGCAGGCTCTCCTGAGTGCGTCCTGCACTTCCGCCGGCCCTTGCTCGTGCAAGTACAGGAACTTGGCTTCCCCAGTCAGCACGGTATTCACTGAGCGCAGCAACCAGTCGAGACTGAAGTCGTAGCCATTGCCATGCCACTCCTTGAGCTTGTTCTTCATCTCGTCGCGGCCGGTTGGCCAGTCGGCGCATATCTTGGCCAGCGCCAGGTCGCCCTTGGACAACTTGGTGCCGCCGCTGTTGACGCGGTTGAAGATATCCACCACCACATCCAGCGACTTGTCCGCGCCGGTCACTTCCTCGATGTGCAGGTCGATGTCGGCAATGCCGAGTACCCGGCTCAGGCGCGCCACGTAGTCGCCCAGTTTTGGCGCCAGCTCTGGCGTGGACAGCTTGGCGATGTAAACGCCCAAGCCGTCCGTGCCGCCCTTCATCAACTCGGACACGTCCACCCACAGGGGGTGGTCCTTCATCTTGGCGGGCTGATAGAACTCGAAGGTCTGCGTGTCCAGATTAAATTGCAGACCGGTAAAAGCCTTGGCTTTGCCGTCGAAGAACTTTGGCGGTTTGCCGCGAATGACGCCGTATAGCGAGGTCATTCGCTGTTGGCCATCGAGCAGTAGCTTGACGATGCCAGGTGCCAGCGTGCCATCTCCGCGGTGGGTCGCCCCCATGGATTCCGTAGCCCAGACCAGCAGCCCACCCACTGGATGGCGCTTGTACATGGAATCGAACAGTCCACGGACCTGGTCGCCATTCCAGACGTAGCCACGCTGGAATTCGGGCAAGGCCATGTGGCCGCTGTCGATGTGGTCGAGAATAGTCGAAATCTTCATGTGGCGGACTCCCCCTGGCGTCCCTGGGTCAAACCAACCGAAGTCGGCCGGTAAGCAGTGTCTGCATCATGCCTTGCTTGAGCTGAGCGGTCTTGGCGCGCTTGGCTTCAAGAGCAGCAATTTCCGCGCCCATGTCGGACAGAACGTTAGCGATCGCGACTTGTTCGTCCGCACTCGGAAGTATCAGCTCGCCATCAAGAAATGCCGGTTTGGAGAGGTTGTAACGCGTCGATCCTTGAGCCAACGACTTGATGAGATCACGCCCAATCTGACCGCGCATGTAGTAGGTGAGAAATAAACTATCGATTCCCGCGCCATCATTTAGGCGGAACCCAAAGCAGAAGCTGTTCAAGTAGAGGTTCTTCACCTCGTCGACAACCAATGCGCACATGGCGACTTCTTCCGGAGTCTCCGACGAACCGTTGAACAGCAGGTCGTTTTTGAGTACGCGATTCTGTAACTCTCCCGGAGAAATATTGACTTTATCGAATGCGTTTACGTCAACGACGATATTCGCCATGACATTCACGAAAGTCACATACTGCGCATCTCCTTGTCCGAAATCATTCTTGGTTTTTCCGACAAGGCCGCCATAGCTCTGTCCGAGCGAACCGAGCCGCCTTACCTCCCACTCCCCACTGAATCCTGGCAAGCGGCGCTTGCCGGTGAGCAGCTCCTGCATGGCCCCTTGCTTGATGGCGCGCTTCTTGGCGATCAGCGCGTCCTGCGCGGCCAGCAGCGCATCCACGTCGCCGAGGGCGGTGGCGATGGAGGATTGTTCAGAAGAATCACGCGGAACAGCAACCTTGGTTGCCTTTATGAGCCCCGTGTTGAGATTCATCTGGGAACCCGTCTGCCCCCTTTTGCTCCATCGCGGCTCAAGATCCGTCAGGACGTAGTAGAGGAAGCCTTGATCGATGCTGGGTTTGTCGAAATGCACAAATCCGTCGTGGATGCAAACGTCGATACTTGTTTCGATAGGGCGTCCAACCGTTGCGCAGATGCTCATAACCAGCCCACCAGCAGAAACCGGCCTGCTGTGTCGAATGCCGGCAGTCGACAAGCGCTGCTGTGTCTCGGTAAGGAATCGGCCAGACGAAGTTGCGTCTGAAATTCGAAGCCAGCCCACCGATGAGCGATTATCGAACCACTTCGGATCTTCAATCGGTCTTGGACTTGCTCCTCGTACGATTCTTTCCGCGCAGCTTTGAAGAGGCACGTCGTCCCAATCGGACGGAATAGTCCCAACCTCGGATTGCTTGTAGCCAGGCCTCACTTCCACGCAAACCCCATCTTCGTCAAATGCTCGGCCAACTTTTCTTCCAGCGTGTTCACGTTTACGACCAGCTTCGGCAATGGTGTTTCGTAGCGCTCGGCCAGCTGCTTCACCCGCCGCGTCAACGCCTGGGAGATCCGCTCCACTTCGCCCCGCATGGCGGCCCTCAGTGCTGCCCGCCACTTGTCATCCACCACCAGCGTCTGCACGTCTGCCACTGAAAGCTGCGGATACTTGGCGAACGCCTCGGCATCCAGCGCCGCATCCAGCGCCTTGACCTGCTTCTTCAGCTCGGCTTCCTGTTCGGACAGGTCCACCCATTGCTTGAGCGCAGCCAATTCCTCGGCGTCGTCCCTGGACTTGCCGATCTCCTTGATGCGCCGCTTCACTTCGGCAGCATTGAGCTTGTCCAGGCTGGCGAACAGGCCGTCTTCACCACCGTGCTCTTCCTCCAGCGCTTCCAGTGCGCTGCTGGCGCTGTCCAGCGTGGCGCGCGCTTCGTCCAGTGCCTGCTGTTCGGCAGCGAAGTAGCGCGCCACGACCAGCGGCTTGGGCACCAGGTCGCAGGCCCAGCCCTTGGCCTTGCCCTTCTTGTTGGTTTCAACGACTGGCGTGGCCTTCCAGCCGTCCGCGGCCAGCAGGTAGGCATCGTCCTGCATCACCTGCGACCAGTAGTCCATCAGATGCTGGTAGACCGCATAGGCATCCAGCAACGGTGCCGTGCGGTAGGCAGCGAGCAGGCTCTCGGATACGTCGTGGACGAACTGCTTGGGATGGCCGCCTTCGCCGAAGCTGGCGAGCGCCGGGCGGATGGCCTTCTCCCAGCGCGTGTGCAACTCGGCCACAGTTGTCTGGAACGCGAGGAACTCGGCGTGACCGAGGATGGCGCTCTTCACTTCGGGCTGCGGCACCTTCAGCTGCAGGTAGCCGTCGCGGCCAGCGCTTTCAAACAGCGTCGCGCGCAAGGCCGGCATCCTGTCCCAGTACGTGTTCAATGCATCCACATCGCGCTGGGGGATGCCGCCGAGCAGATGCGCTTCGATGTCCTGCAAGTCTTCGGCGGCGCTGCTGTCGATGTAGCGCGGCAGGTTGAGGTTGTAATCGTTCTTCGCACCGCGGATTTCGGCGAACTCCACCATGCGCGCGTAGCCGGGCTCGTCCTGCGCCTTGCGAAAGGTGTCGACGATGCGGTGGATGTCCTGCTCGCGCAGGCGGTTCTTGTTGCCGTCCTTCCGGAAGCCCTTGCTGGCGTCGATCATGAAGATGCCGCGGCGCGCGGTGGCGTTTTCCTTGTCCAGCACCAGGAGGCAGGCGGGGATGCCGGTGCCGTAGAAAAGGTTGGCCGGCAGGCCGACGATGCCGACCAGATACCCGCTGTCCACCAGCTGGCGGCGGATGGCCGCCTCGGCATTGCCGCGGAACAACACGCCGTGCGGCAGGATGCAGGCGCCTTTGCCGCTGGCCTTGAGGCTGCGGATGATGTGAAGCAGGTAGGCGTAGTCGCCCTGCTTGGCCGGCGGCACGCCCCAGGCGAAGCGCTGGAAGGGGTCGGCGACCGGGGTGAGGCCGGCGCTCCAGGCCTTATCCGAGAACGGCGGATTGGCGACGACGTAGTCGAAGGTCTTGAGCCTGTCGCCGTCCTTGAACCTGGGAGCCGCCAGGGTATTGCCCGACTGTACCGAAGCATCCGGGAAGTCGTGCAGGATCATGTTCATACGGGCCAGGCCGGCGGTGGTGGCCGAGATCTCCTGCCCATACAGGGTGATGGGCTTGCCGGCCTCGGCGGCCACCTTGAGCAGCAGCGAGCCGGAACCGCACGTGGGGTCGTAGGCCGTGGTCTGGCGGTTGGTGTTGTCCGGACCGATGCCGATCAGCTGGGCGATGGTGCGGCTGACTTCCGCCGGGGTGTAGAACTGGCCCTTGCTCTTGCCCGAGTCCTGGGCGAAGTGGCGCATAAGGTATTCGTAAGCGTCGCCCAGGATGTCGTCGTGCTCGGCGCGGTTGTCGGAGAAGTCCAGCGCCGGGTCTTCGAAGATCGCGACCAGGTTGGTCAGCTTATCCTGGCGTTCCTTGCCATCACCGAGTTTTTTGGGATCGTTGAAGTCCGGGAAGTCGCTGTGCGAGAGGCTGCTGCTGTTGGCCTCGATCAGCGGCTGGATGATTTGCGTGTTGATCCTGTCGCCGATGTCCGGCTTGCCCTTCAGGGCCTTCATGTCCTCGAAGCTCGCGCCGGGCGGGATGATCAGCGGGGCGAGATCATCGCCAGCGTACTTGTCGCTGACGTACTTGATGAAAAGCATAAACAGGACGTAGTCCTTGTATTCGGACGGCTCCATGCCGCCGCGGAGCTCGTCGCAGCTTTTCCAAAGGGAGGAATAAAGATCTGATTTCTTGATGGCCATTCAGTAGGTACTTGTTCTTATGCGGGATGATTCAGCGGATCTAAGCTTCTAGATGGATTCGTAATGCGCCAGCAATCGTCTCGGAAGACGGGGTAGGGCCGACCTTGGCCGAATTCGGGTGAGCCCATCCGTCATTATGGTGACTCAGGACTGCTCCAAGCAGCGCGTCTGCTTACTTTGGGGGGCGCCGCCGCCGGGGCAGATTTAAAAGATCTCAGATCCCCGTGTTCTTCCTGATCCCGCCCCGCTGCGTGTCCGCCGGGTAGTTGGCCGCATTGATCACCATCTTCTTCCGCGCCGCCTCGACCGGATCAATCCCCAGCTTGTCCGACAGCTGCAGCAGGTACAGCAGCACGTCGGCGATCTCGTGGCCGACCTTGACGCGCTGCCCTTCGCCGAGCTGCCGGCTCTGCTCCTCGGTCAGCCACTGGAAGTGTTCGAGCAGCTCGGCGGCCTCCACGGACAGGGCGGCGGCCAGGTTCTTCGGGGTGTGGAACTGGCCCCAGTCGCGCTCCTGCGCGAACTGGCGCAGGGCGGTCTGAAGCTCCTCGATCTCGCGGCTCACGCGTGTTCCCTCCCCGGGAATGTGGTGCCGGCCGAGTATAGGTGAGGGGCGGTGTCGCCTGAACGGGCTTCGCGTCCGGCGAACCGGAATCCGGCCGCAAGGCTCAGAGCTTCGCGCGCAAGGCTTTTTGCCTTGCGCGCAACCCGGCGAGCCTTGCGATCGCAAAGCTCTTTGCCTTGCGCGCAACGTGCCAGCCCCGGCCGCAAGGCTTTAAGCCTTGCGCGCAAGCCTCCGAGCCTTGCGCGCGAGGCTTTTTGCCTTGCGATCGCAAAGCTCCAGGCCTTGCGCGCAAGCCTGCAACCTTGCGCGCAAGGCAAAACGGGCGGCGATCGGGGCTTTCTGCCTTGCGCGCAAGCCTGAAAGCCTTGCGCGCAACGTTCCCGGCCTTGCGCGCAAGGCTCCGGGCCTTGCGATCGGTGCCGATGAAACCAGTTCCGGGCCGGGCAGGGCGGGCGCCAGCCCTACCCGGGCGTGCGGTGCAGTCCGACGCCCGCCTGGCGGGCATTCCGAGGCGTATCGGCCGGTTTTCCGACGCGGGCCTGCCGCTTTTCCTACCCTCGATTGGGATTTTTCCTACACGACGCCGGGCGGTGGCCCGATGGCCGGGGCGGGGCCACCGGGGGACCGTGTGCGCGCCGGCTCGACCGAGACGGCACCACTGACAAGGAAGCCTCATCCATGACCCAGAACCTGATAGACCTTGAGCTGTCCGCCCAATCCCTGGCCGCGATCGACGCGGCGCTGGCCACGCTGGAAATCGAGCTCACCCCGTTGCTCGGGCTGGACCCGGAATCGCGCCGCGGCCTGACCAAGATGGGCGACAAGTCCGAGGCCTTCTGCCGCCAGGCGGTGGTGGCCTTCAGCCAGAACGCCGACGTGCTGCCGCGCAACTTCGACCTGCCCGCCTACCAGCGCGACCTGGCCACGCTCGACGCGCTGCGTCCGCGCCGGCAGCGCCTGGACCGGCTGCAGGAGCTGCTGGAGGATAGCGAGATGGCGGTGGGCAGCGACCTGATGACCGCCTCGCTGGAGGGCTACGCGGTGCTCAAGGTCGCCGGCAAGGGCACCGGCCTGGATGGCCTGCGGCAGATGCTGTCGGCGCGGTTCAACCGCGGCCGCCGCGAGACGGTGGTGCTGGAACCGACGCCGGCCTGACCGGCGCATGCTGCACCACACGCGACATGGGAAGGCCGCCTCCGGGCGGCCTTCTTCTTGCCTGTTCGAAAGGCGGCGTTCGCACCCGAACGCGGGCGCAGCGGCCGCCGGCGCGGCGGAGCAGGGCAGGCGGCTCGCCATCCAGGCCGGGGCGGCCGACTTCACGCCGCCATCGGCCGGCGCAGGCCGCCCGCCGCGTTTCCTCTAGCACTGTTCCTCGCTGCCGGCGGCGGAGCCGGCCCATTGCAGACCCGCGCCGACCCAGGAGCGATGCCATGGCCACCCGTATTGGACTGTCCCGGACCCTGCTGGCCGCGGCCTGCGCGGGCCCCCTGTTGCTGGCCGGCTGCGGTGGCGGTGGCAGCAACGTCCGTCCCAACCTGGCCCCGGTGGTGGTGCCGCCGACTTCGCCGCCCCCGCCGCCGTCACC
>NZ_PDWN01000020.1 GCF_010093205.1 Pseudoxanthomonas daejeonensis | reverse complement strand
GGGGGGGGGGATTAACGATAACGCAACATTACGGCGATCACAGGAACGGTCAGAACGCCACCTCGACCGGGTGCCGCGACCACAGGACCGACTGGTGGCCGGTCGCCTGCTTCCAGGCCAGGCGGATGGCTTCGATGTCGGCGCGCCTTCGTGGCGTGTCCTCGTGGAGGACGACCAGGACCTTGGTGCGCAGGCGGTCGGGGCCGGGATCGCCGCGGAACAGCCATTGGCCGTAGGCGTCGAACACGGTCAGCCCGTCGGGAAAGCGCGGGGTGACCTCGCGATCGAGGAATTCGCGCCAGCGTTCCTCGCTGGTCGGCTCGGCCTGCACACGCGACGGGGCGCCGTCCTCGCTGCCCATCCCGAAGTACAGCTCGCTGCGTAGCCAGCCCTGCGCCTGCGCGGCGCGCGCGGCGTCTCCCTCGATGTGCGGCGCTGGGGCATCGGCGGGTAGAGGAGGCGCACCGGCGCATGCGGCAAGCAGCGAAGCCAACAGGATGGGAAAGAGTGTGCGGATCGACATGGACGTGCGTTCCCGTGCGGCAGGCAGCGTGTCGGCCGCATCGCCGGCGGGCAAACAACACCGTGGCATGAGCAGATGCCACGGCATGACTTGCCAGTTTGCGGTGCGGCGATCATAGCCCTGCGTCCGGCCGCACGAATCCCGGCCGGCTGGCCAGTGGAGCGCATTCGCGCGCGCCTTCCGGTGACATCGCCCACGTCGCTGTACCCGCAGGGCACCGGCCGTGCCAGGCCACGTAACCCGGGCATCACGGCACCGGGTCCACAATGCAGCCATGGCCGACGCGAACCTCCCACGCCCGTCGCCGCCGCCGCTCGACGACGACTGCGCGTTGTTCCTTGACGTGGACGGCACCCTGATCGGGTTCAGCACCGACCCGGCGTCCGTGCGCGTGCCCGCGCAGGTGCTGGAAACGATCGGCGCGATCAGCGACCGCCTGCAAGGCGCGGTCGCCCTGGTCAGCGGCCGCCCACTGGTGCAGCTGGACACGCTGTTCGCACCGCTGCGCCTGCCGGCGGCCGGGCTGCATGGCCATGAATTCCGTGGCGATGCCCAGGCAGCGGCCGACATTCCCGAGGACACCTCCGCGTTCCTGCACGAGCTGCATCGCGCGGCCACCCACCTGGCCGCGGCGCATCCGGGCGTACTGGTCGAAGACAAGGGCGTGAGCCTGGCGCTGCACTGGCGCGCGGCGCCGCAGGCGGCCGACTCGGTCGCGGGATTCGCCCGCGAGCGCATCGCTGGCCTGCCGGGATATCGCCTGCAGCCGGGCGACCACGTGATCGAGTTCGTGCCCGAAGGCAGCGACAAGGGCGCGGCGGTGGAACGGATGATGGCGCGGCCGCCCTTTGCCGGACGCCTGCCGGTGTTCATCGGCGACGACCTCACCGACGAATTCGGCTTCGCCGCCGCCCATCGCGGCGGCGGCTGGAGCGTGCTGGTCGGCGCCCGTGCCGGCAGCATCGCCCGCCATGCCCTGGCCGACCCGGACGCGGTCCATGAATGGCTGCGCGCGAATGCGCTGCAGGCGAGCGTCATGGCCCGGCGCAGCACGGGCGCGGGCGCGGACGGATGACGACACGCGGGGCAAACACGAGGAGCGCAATGCAAGTCCAAGTACACGAGTCGAACCTGCAACTGGGCGTGAGCGGCAACGGCAGCTTCGGCGCGCTGGTCGACGCCCGCGGACGCGTGGTCTGGGGATGCCTGCCCGCGTTCGACGGCGATCCCGCCTTCTGCGCGCTGCTGTCGCCGCGCGAACACGAGGGTGGCGACTTCGGCATCGAGCTGGAGGACTTCGCCCGTTCCGAACAGGCCTACGTGCCCAACACCGCGGTGCTGCGCACGGTCCTGCACGACAGCCAGGGCGGCGCGCTGGAGATCCTAGACTTCGCCCCGCGCTGGCGGCAGAACGGGCGCTTCTACCGGCCGGTCTCGATCATCCGCCGGATCACCCCGCTGTCAGGCAGTCCCCGCATCCGCGTGCGCGCGCGGCCGCTGGCCGATTGGGGTGCGCGCGTGCCCGAACACACCTGGGGCAGCAACCACATGCGCTGGCTGTTGCCGGGCTTCACCCTGCGCCTGAGCACCGACGTCCCGGTGCGTTTCGTCCGCGACGGGCTGCCGTTCGTGCTCAGCCATCGCCTGCACCTGGTGCTGGGACCGGACGAGCCGCTGGCGCGCTCGATCGAAGGCTACGTGGAGGAAGCGCTGACGCGCACCCGCGACTACTGGCGCGAATGGGTGCGCTACCTGTCGATCCCGCTGGAATGGCAGGAGGCGGTGATCCGCAGCGCGATCACCCTCAAGCTGTGCCAGTACGAGGACAGCGGCGCGATCATCGCGGCGATGACCACCTCGATCCCGGAAGCGCCGGGCTCGTCGCGCAACTGGGACTACCGCTACTGCTGGCTGCGCGACGCGGCCTTCGTGGTGCGCGCGCTCAACCGGCTGGGCGCGACCCGCAGCATGGAGGAGTTCCTGCGCTACATCTTCAACATCGCCACCCATGACGGCACGCTGCAGCCGCTGTACGGCATCGGCTTCGAGGAGAAGCTCGAGGAACACGAAGTCGGATCGCTGGCCGGCTACCGCGGCATGGGCCCGGTGCGGCGCGGCAACTTGGCCTGGATCCAGAAGCAGCACGATGTCTATGGCAGCGTCGTGCTGGCCTCCACCCAGCTGTTCTTCGACCAGCGCCTGGTGGATCCGGGCGATGCCCACGCCTTCGCCCGGCTCGAGCCGCTGGGCGAACGCGCTTTCGCCCTGCACGACGTGCCCGATGCCGGCCTGTGGGAGTTCCGGGGCCGCGCCGAGGTCCACACCTACACCGCGGCGATGTGCTGGGCCGCCTGTGACCGCCTGGCCAAGATCGCTTCGCGGCTGGGCCTGGACGGCCGCGCGGCCTACTGGCGCGATCGCGCCGACACCATACATGCCGCCACGCTGGAACAGGCATGGCGGCCGGACGCCAACCACTTCAGCGCCTCGTTCCAGAGCGATTACCTTGACGCGTCGCTGCTGCTGCTGGCCGACATCGGCTTCGTCGCCGCCGACGATCCACGTTACGTCGCCACGGTCGAGGCCATCGGTCGCGAACTGCGGCACGGCGACGGCGTGTTCCGCTACGTCGCCCCGGACGATTTCGGCACGCCGGAAACCAGCTTCACCATCTGCACGTTCTGGTACATCGACGCGCTGGCCGCGATCGGGCGCATGGACGAGGCGCGCGAACTGTTCGAGCGCGTGCTGGCCCGGCGCAACCACCTCGGCCTGCTTTCAGAAGACATGGCCTTCGAGGACGGCGAAGGCTGGGGGAACTTCCCGCAGACCTATTCGCACGTGGGCCTGATCATCGCCGCGATGCGCCTGTCGCGTTCCTGGCAGGAAGCCTCGTGAGCCGGCTGGTGGTCGTTTCCAACCGGGTTTCCCTGCCCGGCGAAAACCGCGCCGGCGGCCTGGCGGTGGCCTTGCAGGCGGCGCTGGGCGAGCGCGGCGGCCTGTGGTTCGGCTGGAGCGGGAAAGTCGTGCGCGGCCCCGGTGGCGAGGTGCACGAACAGCGCGACGCCGAAATCCGCTACGTCACCGTCGACCTGGACCGCGCCGACCACGACGCGTACTACAACGGCTTCTCCAACCGTACGTTGTGGCCGTTGCTGCACTTCCGCCTGGACCTGGTCGACTACGACCGTGCCACGCGGGAAGGGTACCGGCGGGTCAACGCCCTGTTCGCCGACAAGCTCGCGCCTTTGCTGCGCGAGGACGACACGGTCTGGATCCACGACTACCACCTGATCCCGCTGGCGTCGCTGCTGCGCGAGCGCGGGATCGGGTGCAGGATCGGCTTCTTCCTCCACGTGCCGGTGCCGTCGGCGGACCTGCTGATGGCCATGCCCGACCACCAGCGGCTGATGTCGACCCTGTATTCATACGACCTGGTCGGCTTCCAGACCCGTCGCGACAGGGACCGCTTCCATTCCTACGTGCGGCTTTACGGGGGTGGCAGGATCGTCGGCGACGACGAGCTCGAGGCACCGGGCGGGCGCCGCTTCAGGACCGGCGCCTTCCCGATCAGCATCGACACCGCGCACATCGCGCGGCAGGCGGCCGCTGCGATGTCCAAGCCGGCGGTGCGCCAGCTGCAGACCAGCCTGGAGCGGCGCTTGCTGGCGATCGGCGTGGACCGGCTGGACTACTCCAAGGGCCTGCCCGAACGCTTCCACGGTTTCGAGCGCTACCTGCAGCGCCATCCGGACCAGAAAGGCAGCCTGACCTACCTGCAGATCGCGCCGGTTTCGCGCGGCGACGTCGGCGAGTACCAAGTGCTGCGCAGCCAGCTCGAGCAGATCGCCGGGCACATCAACGGTGGTCACGCCGAACCGGACTGGACACCGTTGCGCTACGTCAACCGCAACTTCCCGCACCCCACGCTCACCGGCTTCTACCGCAGCGCGCGCGTGGGCCTGGTCACTCCGTTGCGCGACGGCATGAACCTGGTCGCCAAGGAATACGTGGCCGCGCAGGATCCGGAGAACCCCGGGGTGCTGGTGCTCTCGCTGCTGGCCGGCGCGGCGCAGGAAATGGGCGAGGCGCTGCTGGTCAATCCCCACGACCTGGACGGCGTGGCCGACGCCATCGCCAGTGCCGCGACGATGCCGCTGTCCAGGCGCAAGGAGCGCTGGCACGCGATGTTCGACTACCTGCGCATCCACGACATCCACGCCTGGCGGCGCAGCTACCTGGCGGCACTGGAATCCTGCGGAGCCACCGGCGGGATTACGCCGGACGGATGAACGCCACCGTCGCCATCCGCCCGGTGCGTGCGTCGCGACGGTGCGAGTAGAAGCGCGGCACGTCGGTGATCGTGCACAGGCCACCGCCGTGGATGGACGCGGCCGGGATGCCTGCCGCCTGCAGGCGACGACGCGCCAGCGCGTACAGGTCCACGCGCCAGTGGCCGGGGCGGGTCGCGGCAAACGCGTCCGCCGCGCCGGGATCGGCGCCGACGAAAGCCTCGCGCACCTCGACACCGATCTCGTAGGCCTGTGGCCCGGCCGCCGGCCCCAGCCACGCGACCAGCCGCGACGGTGGCGTGTGCATCGCCGCCACGGTCGCTTCGAGCACGCCCGAGGCCAGGCCGCGCCAGCCGGCGTGCGCGGCGCCGGCTTCGCTGCCGTCCACGGCGGCGAACACGCCCGGCAGGCAGTCGGCGGTGAGGATCGCCAGCACCGCGCCGGGCGCGGATGTGACCGCCGCATCGGCTTCGGGCTCGTCATCGATGCTGGCCTGGGTCGCCAGCGGCGCGTCGAAACGCATCACCCCGGTGCCATGCACCTGGCGCAGCCAGTACGGCGGCGCGGGTAGCCCGGCCCCCTGCAGCAGTGCGTCGCGGTTGCCCGCGACCACATGCGGATCGTCGCCGCTGCGCGCGCCGAGGTTGAAGCTTTCGAAAGGCGCGACCGAGACGCCCGCGCCATGGCGCAGCGTGGTGAACGCGACCACGCCCGGCGGAGCGGGCCAGTTCGCGGGCAGCAGCGCGCGGTCGATGGACGCGTGTTCCGGCCGGAGGTTCATCGGATCAGCGGCGCTGGCTTTCGTCCCAGGCGCGGGTGTCTTCGCGCAACGCGCGCAGCAGTTCCACCAGGTCGGCCGGCACCGGCGCCGATACGCGCACCTGCTCGCCACTGACCGGATGGGTGAACTCCAGCGTCTCGGCGTGCAGCGCCTGGCGCTTGAACCCGCGCAGGCGCGCGGCCAGGGTTTCGGTCGCGCCCTTGGGCAGCTTCAGCGGACCGCCGTACAGCGGATCGCCGACGATCGGATGGCGCAGGTGCTGCATGTGCACGCGGATCTGGTGCGTGCGGCCCGTTTCCAGCCGGCATTCCAGCGCGGTGTGGTTGCGGAAGCGCTCGCGCAGGCGGAAGTGGGTCACCGCCTCCTTGCCGTCCTCGCGCACCGCCATGCGCAAACGGTCGCGCGGGTGGCGGTCGATCCCGGCGCTGGCGGTGCCGCCGGAAACCAGCGCGCCCACGACCACGGCCAGGTACTGGCGATGCACCTCGCGCGCGGCCAGCTGCGCGACCAGCCCGGTGTGCGCCGGCAGGGTGCGGGCCACGACCATCACCCCGCTGGTGTCCTTGTCCAGGCGATGGACGATGCCGGCGCGCGGCAGCATCGACAGGCCCGGATCGCGGTGCAGCAGCGCGTTGACCAGGGTGCCGGACGGATTGCCCGCGCCGGGATGCACGACCAGGCCGGCCGGCTTGTCCAGCACGAACACGTCGGCGTCCTCGTAGAGGATGTCGAGCGGGATGTCCTCGGGCTCGGCCTCGGTCTGGACCTCGGCCACCGCGGCCAGGGTCACCGCCTCCCCGCCCCGCACCAGGTCGCGCGGGCGCGCGGGCTGGCCGTCCAGCAATGCGTCCCCGGACTTGATCCAGGTCGACAGGCGCGAGCGGGAGTATTCGGGGAACAGGTCGGCCAGCACCGCGTCGAAGCGGCGGCCGGCGGACTCGTCGGGAACGATGGCCTGCCGGGGCGACGGCAGATCGGAGGGGTCGGGTGCGGACAGGGACATGGAAAAAAGCCGGTGCGGGGACGGTCCGGCACTGGGAGTCAGTCGCCGGACAGGCCACTAGGCTATCATCGGCCCTTCCGTTTCCGCGCCTTACGCCCCCGATGGCCCATCGCTCCCGCTTCGCCCTCCCCGCCCCGCTGCGCCTGGCCGCCCTGCTGCTGGCGCTGGCCTTCCTGGCCACCGGCTGCGGCCGCAACAGCAAGGAAGACGCCGACGAGGGCCTGGCGGTCACCGAGCTCTACGACAAGGCCCACGGCCAGATGGTGCGTGGCAACTGGTCGGAAGCGGAGAAGACCTTCAAGCGGCTCGTCGCGCAGTACCCGTACGGTGCCTATACCGAGCAGGCGCTGATGGAGACCGCCTACGCCCAGTTCAAGGCCGGCAAGCACGAGGACGCGGTAGCCACCATCGACCGCTTCATCCGCACCTACCCGACCCACCGCAACATCGCCTACTTCTACTACCTGCGCGGCCTGTCCAACTCCAACCGCGACGCGGTGTTCCTGCAGCGGGTGTGGTCGCTGGACCCCAGCCGGCGCGACCTCGCGTCGCCGCAGCAGGCCTACGACGACTTCTCGCGCGTGGTCCAGCGCTATCCCAACAGCCGCTACGCCGCCGATGCGCGCGAGCGCATGGCCGAACTGCGCGACCTGTTCGCCCGCCACGAAATGGACATCGCGCTGTACTACATGCGCCGCGGCGCCTGGCTGTCGGCGATCAGCCGCGCCCAGTACATCCTCGAGACCTACCCGCAGAGCGCCTTCCAGAACGACGCGATCGCCGTCCTGGCCGCCGCCTACACGGAACAGGGCAACGAAACGCTGGCCGCCGACGCCCGGCGCGTGCTGCAGCTCAACGACCCCGAGCACCCTTTGCTGCACGGCAGCTGGCCGGACTATCCGTGGGCGATCCGCAAGCTGAACCCGTTCGCGGGCGAGGTCTCGCCGACCGGCCAGCGCAACGCGACCCGCGACTGACACGCGGGCCGACGCGGCATCGATACAAGGAAAGGCGCGCCCCTGGCGCGCCTTTCGCGTTTCCGGGCCCTGACGCGCCGCTGCAAGATCTTGCAGGAGCGGGGTCCAGCCCGTGACACCGAGGTTAGGGACGGGCAATGCCTCGGAACTCCGACGTCCTCGGTGTCGCGGTCGTGCCCGCTCCTACATAGCGACCGCTGCGGCGCGGGTGTTGTAGGAGCGGGGTTCAGCCCGCGACACCGAGATCGGGGGACGGGCGACGCCTCGCGGCTCCGATGCCCTCGGTGTCGCGGTCGCGCCCACTCCTACGGAGTGGCCGCTGCAGGGTGGGGTGTGATTCCGCGCGCGAGGGGGCATCAGCCCCCGAAGCCATTACTGACCGGATAGCGCCGCTCGCGGCCGAAGGCGCGTCGCGACACCTTCGGCCCCGGGGCGGCCTGGTGCCGCTTCCATTCGCTGGTGCGCACCAGCCGCAACACCCGGTCCACCACTTCGGCCGCGTAGCCGGCGGCGACGATCTCGTCGCGCGACTGTTCCTGGTCGACGTAGCGGTAGAGGATGCCGTCGAGCACGTCGTAGGCCGGCAGCGAGTCCTGGTCGGTCTGGTTTGCGCGCAGCTCGGCCGAAGGCGGCCGCGCGATCACCGCCGGCGGGATCACCGGCGCACCACCGACCGTGTTGCGCCACTTGGCCAGGCCGAACACCTCGGTCTTGTACAGGTCCTTCAGCGGGGCGTAGCCGCCGCACATGTCGCCGTAGATGGTCGCGTAACCGACCGCGTATTCGCTCTTGTTGCCGGTGGTCAGCAGCAGTCCGCCGAACTTGTTGGACAGCGCCATCAGGATCGCGCCGCGGCTGCGCGACTGCAGGTTCTCCTCGGCGATGCCGGATTCTTGGCCCTCGAACATCGCTTCCAGCGCCTGCAGGAAGCCGGTGAACGCCGGCTCGATCGCCACCGTTTCCAGCTTCACCCCGAGCGCGGCGCACTGCTCGGCGGCCAGGTCGTTGGACAGGTCGGCGGTGTAGCGCGACGGCAGCCGCACTGCGGTGACGTTGTCCGCGCCCAGCGCGTCGACCGCCAGCGCCAGCACCAGCGCCGAATCGATCCCGCCCGACAGGCCCAGCCAGACCTTGGAGAAGCCGTTCTTGCCGCAGTAGTCCTGGATGCCGCGCACCACCGCGCGCCAGGCCAGCGCATCCATGCTCTCGTCGCCATCGTCCATCCACTGCATCGGCATGAACCGGCGCGAGGCGACGTCGTAGTCGACCACCAGCCACTGGTCGGTGAACGCGGCCGCCGCCGGATGCACGGTGCCGTCGCCGTCGGCCACCACCGAAGCGCCGTCGAACACGACCGCGTCCTGTCCGCCGACCAGGTTGAGATACGCCAGGGCGGCGCCCGATTCGCGGGTGCGCCCGGCCAGCAGTGCGTCGCGCTGGGCGTGCTTGCCGCGCTCGAACGGCGACGCGTTGGGCACCAGCACCAGCTGCGCGCCGGCGGCCACCGTATCGGCCAGCGGCTCGGGGAACCACAGGTCCTCGCAGACCAGCACGCCCACCGGCACGCCTTCGACGTCGAACACGCAGGACCCGCCGTTGGGGTCGACCTCGAAGTAGCGGCGCTCGTCGAACACCGCGTAGTTGGGCAGCTCGCGCTTGCGGTACGTCGCCTCGATGCGCCCGTCGCGCAACACGCTGGCGGCGTTGTAGAGCACGCTGCCGGCCGATTCGGGCCAGGGAACGACCGCCACGATCCCGGTCGCGGCCTTGGCCACCTCGTGCACCGCCGCCTCGCAGGCAGCCAGGAACGACGGCCGCAACAGCAGGTCCTCGGGCGGATAGCCGCTGATCGCCAGCTCGGGGAACAGGACGATGTCGGCGCCGAACTCGTCGCGGGCCTCGGCGATCATCGCCCCGATCCGCTCCGCGTTGCTCGCGACCGCGCCGACCGGGAAATCGAACTGGGCCAGGGCAATACGCAGGGAATCCTTCATGGCGTCGACCGTTCGTGGGATGGGCCCATGATACCGGCGCGACGTTGCGGACTTGTGGTCGTCCCGCCGCCGCGGCGATCAGTCGCGCTCGAACTCGGCGATCTCGTCCAGCAGCGCGCGGCCGCGGCGGATCGCATCGCTCTCGTCGAGGAAGCCGCCCTCGCGCCCCGCACGCCGTGCGCGACGGCTGGAAATCCAGGACAACGCGTACGTGCCCAGCCATCCGGCCACGCCCAGCGCCAGGCTGATCTGGATCCACAGGGGGGTTCCAGCAGCCGGGTCCACCTCGCCCAGGCCGGCGAAGGCGACCACCACCAGCACCCACATCACCCACCACGGCGCACCGCACACGTTCGCGCTGATCGCGTAGATGCCGCGCAGCCGCGCCATCTGCTTCTGGATCCGCAGCACCGGCGCCGAGTAGTCGAACGTACCGATCATTCCCAGGGTGATCCCGGCCAGCGCCACGTGCGCCACGCCGAAGGCATGCACCAGCAGGCCGGTCCAGAACAGCCCCGGCACCGCCGTGTTGCGCGTCCAGCACGCCACGCCCAGCACGATCAGACCGATCCCCAGCAAGGCCTGCAAGCCTTGTCCCCAGGCGAGCGGGCGCAGGCCGCGGCGCACGTGCTCGAGCTTGCGTTCGCGCAGCAGCTGCCACTGCAGCGCGTCCTGCCGTTCCAGCTGCCGGCCCAGCACCTGCCAGGCATTCTTCAGTTCGTCGAGTTCCATGGTCGTGTCCATCGGATATCCGGTCGTGGGGATCAGTCGTGGAAGGAGGCGGCGGCGTAGTCGCGCAGGCGCTGCTTGATCCGCCCGATGCGGGTGGTGACGTTGCTCTCGCCGATGCCCAGCACCTCGGCGATCTCGCGCCCGCTGCGTTCCTCCAGGTAGAGAAGCAGCAAGGCGCGGTCGAGCGGTCCGAGCGTGGCCATGAATCGCTGCAGCAGGCGCAGGCGCTCGTGCGTTTCCGGATCGAACGCCGCACCGCCAGCCAGGGTGTCGGCATGGTCGTCCAGCGGCACCGAGCGCTCGGCGCCGGCCTGCCCGCGCAGGAACGAGATCGCAGTGTTGAGCGCGATCCGGTACATCCAGGTCGAGAAGCTGCGCGCCGGGTCGTAGCCAGGCCACGCCCGCCACAGCTGCACCGCGATCTCCTGGGCCAGGTCGGCCCGATCCTCGGCGCTGCGCGCATAACTGCCGGCGATCTTGAGGACGATGCCGCGATGCCGTTGCAGCAGCGCATCGAACGCCTGGGCCGGGGTTTCGGTCATGGGTGTGGCGAGTTCCATCCGGGATCGCTTCCGTGGGTCATTGTGTCCAATGCACGGGTGATTCGCCGGCCCGGCCGGTTTGTCACGCCCCCCTGCCTGCCTGCCGCGGTGGAAAGCCCCGGAGTCGGGCCTCGACAGCGCCGGCGGCGCAGCGGAAAGCCCGGCGGCGGGCTCGGGAGCGCCGGCGTTGGGTCGGAGGGCGGCAAGCGCGCAGCTTCGGGCTGAGCCGCGGCAGTACGGGTGTGTTGCGGTCTGCGCGAGGGCACATCCCTGTGCCCTCGCGCCGACGCGGACATCCCTGTCCGCTGCCGCAACACACCCGTACTGCCACGTCTTCGGGAACGTCCAGGCCGGGGCTCCGCTCCGGCGCCATGAAGCCACCGCCCGCTCCCATGCCCTATCAGCGGCAAGCCCGCTCGCATGGCGAAGGCCACGGCGAACGCCCGCGACAGGGTCCACAGCACGGCCACTCCCCCGCCGTTGCGGTGCCTGCCCGCTCCTCGCCACCTCGATCGAAGCCGCGACCTCAACGCCCCCGAGGACGCCGTCCTGTCGGGGTGTGGCGCAAGTGGCACATGGATGTGCCACGGCCCGAGTGCGGACAGGGATGTCCGCCCGAGGGGTAAGCCACACCCCGGCAGGACGGCGGCCCAGGCCGAAGCCGGCGCTTCTGCTGCATAACGCTGGCAAGGCAGCAAAAAAGAAGGCCGCCCGGAGGCGGCCTTCTTCGTGTCGCGCAGTCGCGTGGATCAGCCGCCCAGGCGGGCCTTGATCGCAGCGCCCAGGTCGCCCGGCGAGCGGACCGTGGTCACGCCGGCCGCTTCCATCGCGGCGAACTTGCCCTCGGCCGTGCCCTGGCCGCCCGACGCGATCGCGCCGGCGTGGCCCATGCGCTTGCCCGGAGGGGCCGAAGCGCCGGCGATGAAGCCGACGACCGGCTTCTTCACGTACTGCTTGATGTACTCGGCGCCTTCTTCCTCGGCGCTGCCGCCGATCTCGCCGACCATGATGATGCCCTCGGTCTGCGGGTCCTCGTTGAACAGCTTGAGGCAGTCGACGAAGTTCAGGCCGTTGATCGGGTCGCCGCCGATGCCAATACAGGTCGACTGGCCCAGACCCACGTCGGTGGTCTGCTTGACCGCTTCATAGGTCAGCGTGCCCGAGCGCGACACGATGCCGATCTTGCCCGGCATGTGGATGTGGCCCGGCATGATGCCGATCTTGCACTCGCCCGGGGTGATCACGCCGGGGCAGTTCGGGCCGATGAGGGTCACGCCCTCGTAGCCGTTGAGCACGTTCTTCACGCGCAGCATGTCCAGCACCGGGATGCCCTCGGTGATGCAGACGATGACCTTGATGCCGGCCGCGGCCGCCTCGAGGATCGCGTCGGCCGCGAACGGCGGCGGCACGTAGATGACCGAAGCATCGGCGCCGGTGGCCTTGACCGCATCGGCGACGGTGTTGAACACCGGCAGGCCGATGTGGGTCTGGCCGCCCTTGCCCGGGGTGACGCCGCCGACGACCTTGGTCCCGTACTCGACCATCTGCTCGGCGTGGAAGGTGCCCTGCTGGCCGGTGAAGCCCTGCACGATCACCTTCGTGTTCTTGTTAACGAGGACGCTCATTTTCTAATCCTTGCTCGTCGCGGGTCGCTTCCGGCGCGCCGCATGCTCGCGGCGCGACCGGTGGCGGATTGCCGCAGGAATGGGTTCAGGCGGCGACCGCGGCGACCGACTTCTTGGCGCCGTCGTTGATGTCGTCGGCGGGGATGATGGCCAGGCCGCTGTCCTTGAGCAGCTGCTTGCCTTCTTCCACGTTGGTGCCTTCCAGGCGCACGATCACCGGGATCTTGACCCCCACGTCCTTGACCGCGGCGATGATGCCCTCGGCGATCATGTCGCAGCGGACGATGCCGCCGAAGATGTTGACGAAGATCGCCTTGACCTTGTCCGAGGACAGGATCAGCTTGAACGCGGTGGTCACGCGCTCCTTGGTGGCGCCGCCGCCGACGTCGAGGAAGTTCGCCGGCTCGCCGCCGTTGAGCTTGATCACGTCCATGGTCGCCATCGCCAGGCCGGCGCCGTTGACCATGCAGCCGATGTTGCCGTCCATGGTGACGTAGTTGAGGTCGTGCTGGCTGGCCAGCACCTCGGTCTCGTCCTCCTGGCTCTTGTCGCGCATGGCGACCAGGTCGGCATGGCGGAAGCTGGCGTTGTCGTCGGAATTGATCTTGCCGTCGAGCGCGTACAGGTCGCCGCTGTCCAGGATCGCCAGCGGGTTCAGCTCGACCAGCGCCAGGTCCTTCTCGTTGAACAGGCGGTACAGCCCGGTCATGATCTTGACCAGCTGGCCGACCTGCTTGGCGTTCAGGCCCAGGGCGAAGCCGACGTCGCGCGCCTGGTACGGCTGCAGGCCTTCGACGAAGTTCACGTTGAGGGTCTGGATCAGGTGCGGGGTCTCGGCCGCGACCGTCTCGATGTCCACGCCGCCCTCGGACGAGGCGATGTAGGTGATCGACTTGCTGCCGCGGTCGACCAGCACCGACAGGTAGAGTTCCTTGGCGATCTCGCCGGCCTCGGTGACCAGCACCAGGTTCACCGGCAGCGCCACGCCTGCGGACTGGTAGGTGGCCATCTTGGTGCCGAGCATGCCGATGGCCGCGTTGAACACGTCGTCGGTGGTCTTGCAGAACTTGACGCCGCCGGCCTTGCCGCGGCCGCCTGCGTGGATCTGCGCCTTGACCATCCACGGACCGCTGCCGAGGGACTTGGCCGCGTCTACCGCTTCAGCCGGGGTGGACGCGACGCGTCCTGCCGGGACCGGGATGCCGTAGTCGGCAAACAGTTGTTTCGCCTGGTACTCGTGGAAATTCATGCTTCACCAGTGGGGTGGGGAACGACCGCCGGGCCGGGTGCCGGATCCGGGCAAACAAGGCCGGGGCTGTCGGGGCGGGGGCGATATTGTCGCCGACAACGCGGCGGCGGTGCAAAACGCGGCCCCCGCAGGCCCGGAACGGCCGCCGGGGCGGCTTGACCCCCGCTGCCGCCGGGCCGGGGCGGCGTGAATCGACCCTATACTGGCCCGCGCGCGACATGGAGTCCCTGCTTGGCCGCCTCGCTTATCAACCGCATCGAGTCGATCCCCCGGCGCGAGCTGTACTTCTTCAGCCTGTACCGGGTGCTGGAAGCGGCGATCCTGGCGGCGCTGGTATTCAGCCCGATCGCCGCAATGATCGGCGACGCGCGCAACGTCACCCTCGGCGGCACCGTGGCCGTCTTCTACATGGTCGCCGCCGTGGCCCTGCTGCTGCTGGGCCGCAACGAGCGCTGGCTGGTGCCGCTGGTGTTCGGCGGGGCCTGCATCGACATCCTCGCCGCCACCCTGATCACCCACGCCCTGCCCTCGGTCGCGGCCGGCATCGCGATGATGCTGCTGTTCAACGTGGCCGCCGCCGCCATGCTGCTGCCGCTGCGCTTCGCCATGAGCATCGCCGCGCTGGCCAGCCTGGCCCTGGTGGTGCAATACCTGTGGTCGAGCCTGGCCGACGGCGAGCCGCCGCGCTCGCTGGCCGAGCTGTCCATGTTCGTCACCAGCTACCTGGCCCTGGCCTGGCTGGGCAACCAGATCGGCCACCGCGCCCGCTCCAGCCAGCGGCTGGCCGAGCAGCGCACCGCCGAAGTCGCCAATCTGGTGGAGATCAACGAACTGATCATCCGCCGCATGCGCACCGGCGTGCTGGTGGTCGACGCGGACAACACCATTACCCTGGCCAACGAGGCGGCCTCGCTGCTGCTGGGCGACGGCGGCGAAGCCAGCACCGGCGGGCTGAACCAGATGGCGCCGGAGCTGTCCCGGCGCCTGCAGCGCTGGCGCAATGGCTGGCAGGTGGACGACACCCCCCTGCAGCTGTTCCCGGACCAGCCCGAGGTCCAGCCGCGCTTCGCCCGGCTGCTGGCCGACAGCGAGCTGACCCTGGTGTTCCTGGATGACACGACCGTAGTCTCGCGCCGGGCCGAGTCGCTGACCCTGGCCGCGCTGGGCCGGTTTTCGGCCAGCCTGGCCCACGAGATCCGCAACCCGCTGGCGGCGATCAACTACGCGGTGCAGTTGCTGGAGGAGTCGCGGAACGTGGATGACGCCGACCGCCGCCTGCTGCAGATCATCCACCAGCAGTGCCTGCGCACCAATGGCATCGTCGAGAGCGTGCTCGGCCTGGCCCGGCGCGAGCGCGCCAATCCGGAGAACATCGACCTGGGCGGGTTCGTGCGCCGCTTCGTCGACGACTACCGGCAGACCCTCTCGATCGAGACCGACAGCCTGGAAGCGATCGTGCCGGCGCAGCCGGTGCAGGCGCTGGTCGACCCCAAGCACCTGCAGCAGATCCTCACCGCGCTGGTGCACAACGCGCTCCGGTACGGCCGGATCATGGACGAGCCCTCCCGGGTCCGGCTGCGGGTGTTCCAGGACGGGCGCAATGCCTATGTCGACATCCTCGACCGTGGCCCCGGCATCCCCGAGGGCGTGATCGCGCAGCTGTTCCGGCCGTTCTTCACCACCTCCGAGCACGGCACCGGGCTGGGCCTGTACATCGCCCGGGAGCTGAGCCGGGCCAACCAGGCGACCCTGGACTACGTCCCGGTCCCGGGTGGCGGCGCCTGTTTCCGGGTCGCCCTGCAGGGGCCGAACACGATCCTGTCTTTGTGACGCCCATTCCAGACTTGGCCCGAATCGCCGACTCGGCTATCGTTCCGGCATGAGCCCTGGCCGCAGTGCATTGATCGTCGACGACGAGCGCGATATCCGCGAATTGCTGGTACTGACGCTGGGTCGCATGGGGTTGCGGGTCGATACCGCAGCCAACCTCTCCGAAGCCCGCGAACTGCTGGGCAACAACCGCTACGACCTGTGCTTCACCGACATGCGCCTGCCCGACGGCAGCGGCATCGAACTGGTGGGCGAGATCTCGCGCAACCATCCGCAGACCCCGGTGGCGATGATCACCGCCTTCGGCAGCATGGACCTGGCAGTCGAGGCGCTGAAGGCCGGCGCCTTCGACTTCGTCAGCAAGCCGGTGGACATCAACGTCCTGCGCGGCCTGGTCCGCCATGCGCTGGAACTGAACAACACCGAGCGGCCCAAGCCACCGCCGACCCCGCCCGAGCAGGCCAGCCGCCTGCTCGGCGAGTCCACCGCGATGGCCACCCTGCGCGCCACCATCGCCAAGGTCGCGCGCAGCCAGGCCCCGGTCTACATCCTGGGCGAGTCGGGCGTGGGCAAGGAGCTGGTCGCCCGCACCATCCACGAGCAGGGCGCGCGTGGCGCGGGGCCGTTCATCCCGGTCAACTGCGGCGCGATCCCGGCCGAGCTGATGGAGAGCGAGTTCTTCGGCCACAAGAAGGGCAGCTTCACCGGCGCCCATGCCGACAAGCCGGGCCTGTTCCAGGCAGCCAGTGGCGGCACCCTTTTCCTCGACGAAGTCGCCGAGCTGCCCCTGCCGATGCAGGTCAAGCTGCTGCGCGCGATCCAGGAGAAGTCGGTGCGCGCGGTCGGTGCCGCCGGCGAAGTGCCGGTGGACGTGCGCATCCTCTCGGCCACGCACAAGGACCTCGGCCATCTGGTCGCCGACGGCCGCTTCCGCCACGACCTCTACTACCGCATCAACGTGATCGAGCTGCGCGTTCCGCCTTTGCGCGAGCGCACCGGCGACCTGCCGCAGCTGGCCAGCGCGATCCTGCAGCGCCTGGCCGCCGGGCAGGGACGCGACGCGATCGCACTCACCCCCGCGGCGATGGACGCGCTGGCCGGCTATGCCTTCCCCGGCAACGTGCGCGAGCTGGAGAACGTGCTCGAGCGCGCCCTGGCCCTGGCCGAAGGCGACAGCATCGACACGTCCGACCTGCACCTGCCACAGGCCATCACCCGCAGCGGCTCGCCGTCGGACCCTGCAAACCCGGCCCAGGCCGTGCAGGCCGAAGCGGTCCTGGACCTGGACCCGGGCACCGGCGCCCTGCCCTCGTACATCGAACAGCTCGAGCGCGCCGCGATCCAGAAGGCGCTGGAAGAGAACCGCTGGAACAAGACCCGGACCGCCGCGCAGCTGGGCATCACCTTCCGCGCGCTGCGCTACAAGCTCAAGAAGCTGGGGATGGACTGAGGCCTGGCGGCCCGGTTACCCGCGGCATGGCGCCTGCGGCGCTTCGACACGGTCCTGGACAAGGCATGCGCCCGATGGCGACGCGTCCGCGGGCATGCGCCGCCATGGGAATCGAGAAGCGGAATGGCAAAGGCACCCGACCCGGCTCCCGCCGGCGATAATGGCGCATGAGCAGCAGCCACCAGCCCAAGAAATCCCTCGGCCAGAATTTCCTGCACGAACGCGTCTACATCGAGCGCATCGTCCAGGCGGTGGATCCGAAACCGGGTGACCGGGTGGTGGAGATCGGCCCGGGCCAGGGCGCGATCACCCTGCCCCTGCTGCGCCGCCATGACGCGCTGACCGTGATCGAATTCGATCGCGACCTGGTGGGCCCGCTGGCCGCGATGGCCGAAGGCGTCGGCGACCTCACCATCGTCCATCGCGACGTGCTGTCGGTGGACTTCACCGCGCTGGCCGCGGGCACGCCCTTCAAGCTGTGCGGCAACCTGCCCTACAACATCTCCTCGCCGATCCTGTTCCATGCACTGGACCACGCCGCGTCGATTCGCGACATGGTCTTCATGCTGCAGAAGGAGGTGGTCGACCGGATGGGCGCCGGGCCCGGCAGCAAGGTCTACGGACGGCTGAGCGTGATGCTGCAGGCGTATTGCCAGGTGCAGCCCCTGTTCGTGGTGCCGCCGGGTGCGTTCCGCCCGCCGCCGAAGGTGGATTCCGCCGTGGTGCGGCTGGTGCCGCGCGACCCGGCCACGGTCGGCATCGAGGATCGAAAGCGCTTCGCCGACGTGGTGCGCGCCGCGTTCGGCCAGCGCCGCAAGACCCTGCGCAACGCGTTGAACGGCGTTTGCGACGCCGCCCAGTTCGAGGCCGCCGGCGTCAGTCCCGATGCGCGCGCCGAGCAGATCGAGGTCGCGGCGTTCGTTCGCCTGGCCAACGCAAAGGGCGCGTAACCCCTCGCAGGTCCGTCCGCTCCGCCCTGCCCCTACAAAAGCGCTGCCGCCATGGAATCGGCATACAGGTGCCGCAGATGGCGGCGCCTGCACCGTACATGCACGACCCGGGAACCCAGCCAGGTCATATCGCGGGCCACGACCCGCTGCGCGAACCCCTGGAAACACGCGTCCCGGAGGGCCGTATCGCAGCCGCGGATCCTTCCCCTCGGCCATCACGCGCTTTTTGCTTAAACTGTCGCCATGCAGTATTCGAAGCCCTACGCGATCGACGTGGAAGTGGAACCGCGCTTCCTCGCGGACCAGTCCGAGCCCGACTCCGGGCGCTACGTGTTCGCCTACACCATCCGCATCCGCAACAGCGGCCGCGTCGCCGCGCGCCTGCTGGCGCGCCACTGGCACATCACCGACGGCAACGGCCGCATCGAGGAAGTGCACGGCGATGGCGTGGTCGGCGAGCAGCCCTGGCTGGAGCCGGGCGAGGATTTCGAATACACCTCCGGCGTGGTGCTGGAGACCGGCGACGGCGCGATGCAGGGAAGCTATGAATTGCTGGCTGCCGACGGCACCCGCTTCGATGCACCCATCGCCCCGTTCCTGCTGACCGTGCCGCGGACCCTGCACTGAGGCCGCCGCGATGAGCACCTGGGCCATCGGCGACCTGCAGGGCTGCTACGACGCCACGCAGCGCCTGCTCGAACGGATCCGCTTCGATCCGGCCGCCGACACGCTCTGGTTCTGCGGCGACCTGGTCAACCGCGGCGGGCAGTCGCTGGAAACCCTGCGCCTGGTCCATTCGCTGCGCGAGCGCAGCGTGGTGGTGCTGGGCAACCATGACCTTTCGCTGCTGGCCATCGGCGAACGTCCGCCGGCCGAGAAGCGCAAGGTCAATCCGGACCTGCAGCGCGTGGTGCTGGCCGAGGACAGCGGCGAACTGCTGGGCTGGCTGCGACGGCAGAAACTCGTGCATGCCGACCGCGCACTGGGCTGGATGATGGTCCATGCCGGCCTCGCCCCGCAGTGGACCACCCAGCACGCCGAGCAGTACGCCGGCGAGATCGAGCAGCAGCTGCGCGGCGACGGCTACCGCGGCCTGCTGCGCAACATGTACGGCGACCGGCCGAACTGGTCATCGGGCCTGCGCGGGCACGATCGCTGGCGCGCGACGATCAACTGGTTCACCCGTGCGCGCTACTGCACCCCGCGCGGACGCATCGCGATCGAGGAAAAGGGTCCGCCCGGCACCCAGGCCGCCGGCCTGTATCCCTGGTACGAGGCGCCGGGCCGCGTCGAGCGCGACCTGAAGATCGTCTGCGGCCACTGGTCCACGCTGGGCCTGACCCTCACCCAGGGCATCCACGCCATCGACACCGGCGCGGTCTGGGGCGGCAAGCTCACCGCGCTGCAGCTGGACAGCGAGGAACTGCGCGTCGTCCAGGTGCCGGGTCGCGACGTGCAGGCACTGCCGCCGCACCTGCGCCGGGAATAAGGCCGGCGGCGATGCCGCCCCCACAGGGAGCGCCCTGTCCGGGCTTTGCGGGTCGGACCTCAGCTCGCGCGTGCGTAGTCGACGAACTGGAAGGCGTGGTCATGCTTCGCATCGGCGGGATGCGGTTCGCGCGCCAGCTCCCGCCACTGGGCAGGGTCCCAGGCCGGGAAGAACGTGTCCGCATCGGCGACCACCGTGTCGACCTCGGTCAGGTGCAGCACGTCCGCGCGCGGCAGGGCCAGCGCATAGACCTCGCCGCCACCGATCACGCACAGCTCCTGCGCGCCTTCGTCCTGCGCCAGCGAGATCGCCTCCTCGATCGAGGCCACCGCAACCATGCCGTCGAACGGTACCGATCCGCCGCGGGTCAAGACCAGGTTCGTGCGCCCGGGCAGTGACCGACCGAGCGATTCGGCGGTCCTGCGGCCCATCAGGACCGGCTTGCCCAGGGTCAACGCCTTGAACCGCTTCAGGTCGTCCGGCAATCGCCACGGCAGGTCGTTGCCACGACCGATGCCGCGGTTGCGGTCCAGCGCCGCGACCAGCGAAACCTTCATCGCGCCTAGACCGCCACCGGCGCCTTGATCGCCGGCAACGGCTCGTAGCCTTCGATCGCGATGTCCTCGAAGGTGAAGTCGAACAGGTCCTTCACCGCGGGATCGAGCCGCAGTGTCGGCATCGCGCGCGGCGTGCGCGACAGCTGCTCGCGCGCCTGCTCGTAATGGTTCGAATACAGGTGGGCGTCGCCCAGGGTATGCACGAAGTCGCCGACCTCCAGGCCCGTCGCCTGCGCCACCATGTGGGTCAGCAGCGCGTAGCTGGCGATGTTGAACGGCACGCCGAGGAAGATGTCGCCGCTGCGCTGGTACAGCTGGCAGCTCAGGCGTCCGTCGGCGACATAGAACTGGAACATCGTGTGGCACGGCATCAGCGCCATCTTCGGCAGGTCGGCCACGTTCCAGGCGCTGACGATCAGCCGGCGCGAGTCGGGGTTGCGCCGGATCTCGTCGACCACCCAGCGGATCTGGTCGATCTCGCGGCCGTCGCTGCCGGTCCAGCGCCGCCACTGCTTGCCGTAGACCGGACCCAGTTCGCCATCGTCGTCGGCCCACTCGTCCCAGATGCTGACCTTGTTGTCCCTCAGGTAGGCGACGTTGGTCTCGCCCTTCAGGAACCACAGCAGCTCGTGGATGATCGAGCGCAGGTGCAGCTTCTTGGTGGTGACCAGCGGGAAGCCTTCGGCCAGGTCGAAGCGCATCTGCCAGCCGAACACGCTGCGCGTGCCGGTGCCGGTGCGGTCGGCTTTCTCCGTGCCGTGTTCGAGCACATGACCGAGCAGGTCGAGGTACTGCTTCATTTGGCGGCCTCCCGTGCCGTGGCGGGCAAGGGCTGCAGCACCGGCGCGTCGTGCGACCGCCACAACAGGTAAAGGCCCAGCGCGACCAGCGGCAGGCTCAGCACCTGGCCCATGGTCAGCCAGCCGAACGCCAGGTAGCCCAGCTGCGCGTCGGGCATGCGCACGAACTCCACGGCGAAACGGAACACGCCATAGAGCAGCGCGAACATGCCGGCCACCGCGTAGCGCGGCCGCGGCCTGGCGGAGAACCACCACAGGACGCAGAACATCACCAGGCCCTCGAGGACGGCCTGGTAGAGCTGGGAGGGATGGCGCGCGAACGCATCGAGCGCGCCGGCATCGAACTGTGCCTGCAAGGCCGCCGGATCCAGCCCGCGGTACTGCTCGGGCAGGCCGGTCGGGAACACCACGCCCCAGCCGGCCTCGGTGTACTTGCCCCACAACTCGCCGCCGATGTAGTTGCCGAGCCGGCCGAAGCCCAGGCCCGGGGGCACCAGGGGCGCGACGAAATCCATCGTGTCGAAGAAGTGCAGCTTCTGCTTGCGTGACCAGAACCAGGCCGCGGCCAGCACGCCGAGCAGGCCGCCGTGGAAGCTCATGCCTCCGTCCCAGACGCGGAACAGCATCAGCGGGTCGCTCATGAACTCGCCCAGCGCGTAGAACAGGACGTAACCCAGTCGCCCACCCAGCACGACACCGAGCATCGCGTAGAACAGCAGGTCCGAATAGGCGTTGCCATCGACGCCGGGCAGGCGACCGGCGCGGATCCGCCGTTGGCCGAGCCACCACGCCATGCCGAAGCCGAGCAGGTACATGATCCCGTACCAGTGCACGCGCACCGGTCCCAGCGACAGGGCGATCGGATCGATCTGGTGCAGGACGATCATTGCGCGTGGGCTCCGGGGAACTGGGCCCCATTGTGCCCGAGCCCGGCGTCGCGGCGCGCGCTCAACCGCCCTTGCGCCTGGCCGCAGCACGTGCAACGCGGAACGGCCGCGAGGCGCAGCACTGTCCCCGCCTCGTGGAATCGTGCCGCGGCCGGTGCCCTACAACAGCACCGGCCGGTCGGGCAGCTCGTCGCGGCTGGCACCGGTGGCGGGGTAATGCCGGGCCAGCAGGATGGATATCCGCTCGATGCCCGCCACCACGGCCGATTCCAGCGCCTCGCCACCGGCCATTGCCTGCTCGAGGGCATGGCACACCGCTTCCCACTCGGCATCGGCGACCCGGCCGTGCAGGCCGCGGTCGGCGACGATCTCGATCGCGTGGTCGGCCAGCAGCAGGTACAGCAGCACGCCGTTGTTGGATCCGGTGTCCCACACCCGCAGGCGGGCGAAGACTTCGTGGGCGCGCTCGCGCGGCGCCATGCCGTCGACCAGCGCGCGCCAGGGCACCCCCGCCTCGACCGCGAACACCACCTCGCCGTCGTGCAGGCGCTCGCCGCTGGCGATGGCCGCCGCGATCCGCTCCAGCCGCGCGGCAGGGAACCGGCGCGCCGCCGAAGGCGCGAACAGATGGCGCAGCCAGCGCATCACCACCGCCCCGAGGCGCCACCGCCCCCGGACATGCCACCACCG
>NZ_PDWN01000001.1 GCF_010093205.1 Pseudoxanthomonas daejeonensis | reverse complement strand
GGCGGTGGCGGTGGCGGTGGCGCCGGCGCCCGGCACAATCCGGGGCATCGTCTCCATCCGGGCGTCCGCGCATGGTTGGGCCACGCGCCTAGGTCCCGCGCGGCTTGGCCCGATGGGTCGCGGTCGCGCTCCACGGGTCGTCCGGCCACGGATGGCGCGGATAGCGACCCTTCATCTCCTTGCGCACTTCCGGATAGGTCCGGTCCCAGAAGCCCTTGAGGTCGCCGGTCACCTGCAGCGGCTTTCCTCCTGGCGAGAGCAGGTGCAACAGCAACGGCACGCGACCGTCGGCGATGCGCGGGGTGTCGGCCAGCCCGAACAGCTCCTGCAGCTTCACCGCCAGCACCGGCGGTTGGGGCGCGCCTTCGTGGTCGAGCGCGTAGTCGATGCGGCGTTCCATCCCCGAAGGCACGGTGATCCGTACCGGCGCCAGCCGGTCCAGTTGCTGGCGCAGGCTCCAGTCCAGCGGGGATTTCAACGCTTCGCCCAGTTCGTCCTCCGACAGCGCATCGAGCCGGGTCTTGCCGGCGAATGCCGGGCGCAACCAGGTGTCGAGCGTGGCCTGCAACGCCGCGTCGGACATGTCGGGCAGTGCGAGATCGGGCAGCCATGCGCGCAGCGAGACCATGCGCGCCTGCCACTGGCGCAGGTTCTCGGTCCACGGCAGTGCAGCCAGGCCCAGTTCGCGCACCGCATCGGTCAGGGCCTGCGCGGCCTGGGCCGGATCGACGCGGCCGGCGGGCCGGCTGTCGAGCACGATCCGGTCGAAGCGCGATTCGCGCCGCGCCACCAGCGCGCGCTTGTCGGCATCCCAGACCGCCCCTTCCTGCTCGACGAAGCGTTCCGGGAAGTCGCGGCGCAGCCGCGATTCGTCCACCGGTGCGGCGCGCAGCAGCAGCGCATCGCCGCGCTGCTCGAAGCGCAGTTCGCTGGCCACCAGCCACGGTTCGCCGCGCAAGGCGCTGTCGTCGAACAGCTTGGCGGTGCGGCCGTTGGCCAGCGCGTAGCGCAAGGGATCGAGCGGATGCCGCGCGGCGATCCGGTCGGGGAATGCATGGGCGAGCAGGTCGCCCAGTTCGTGCGCCTCGACCTCCGCCGGCGCAGATGCCTCGCAGCGCAGGCGCCGACGCCATTGCCTGGCCGCCGCGTCGATCGACGCCAGCGCCGCACGGCTGGCATCGTGCGGCAGGCTTCCCTGGCGGAACGCAGCCAGCGCACGCCAGCGCTCGGCCAGCGCATCGCTGCGGCTGCGCAGCGGGTCGCGCGCCTCGACCAGCGCGGCCAGGTCGGCGGCCAGCGCCTGTTCGCGTGGATTACGCGCGGCCAGCAGCATCGCTGCCAGTCGCGGATGCGTGCCCAGCGCGAGCATGCGCTGGCCGATCGCGGTGATGCCGCCGGCGTCGGAGAGCGCGCCCAGGCGCTGCAGCAGTTCGCGGGCGGCGGCCAGCGCGCCGGCAGGCGGCGGGTCGACGAACCGCAGCGCATCGCTGCCCCAGGCCGCCAGTTCCAGGGCCAGGCCCGCCAGTTCCACCTGTGCGATCTCGGGCCTGCGTTGCGCTTCCAGACGCTGCGATTCGGGCCACAGGCGCCAGGCCCAGCCGTCGGCGACGCGGCCGGCGCGGCCGGCGCGCTGGTCGGCCGAGGCCTGCGAAATGGCGACCGAATCCAGCCGCGAGAAACCGCTGTTGGGATCGAAGCGCGGTTCGCGCGCCAGCCCGGCGTCCACGACCACGCGCACGCCGGGCAGGGTCACCGAGGATTCGGCCACGTTGGTCGCCAGCACCACGCGGCGGCGGCCATCGGGAGCGGGCTGCAGAACGCGTGACTGCTGCTCCACCGGCAGTTCGCCATGCAGGGCCAGCACCTCGGTGCCCAGCGGCAGCGAGGCCGCCTCCAGCGCCGCCTGCACCCGCGCGATCTCGCGCTGGCCGGGCAGGAACACCAGCACGTCGCCCGGATGCTGGGCCAAGGCCTGTTCGGTCGCGCGCCGTGCCTGCGCCTCGACCGACTCCTCGCGGCGCGCCGGGAAATGCGCCACCTGCACCGGATGGCTGCGCCCGGCGCTGGAGAGTCGCGGCGCATCCAGGAAGCGCGCCAGGCGCTCGCCGTCGAGGGTGGCCGACATCACCACGATGCGCAGGTCCTCGCGCAGCTGCGCCTGCACGTCCAGGGCCAGGGCCAGGCCCAGGTCGGCCGCGAGATGGCGCTCGTGGAATTCGTCGAACAGCAGCAGGCCGACGCCACCGGACCCGGAACCGCCGAGTTCGGGGTCGTCCTGGATCATCCGGGTGAGGATGCCTTCGGTGACCACCTCGATCCGGGTCCGCGGGCCGATCCGGTTCTCGAAACGGATCCGGTAGCCGACGGTATCGCCGACGTCCTCGCCGAGCTGGCGGGCCATGAACATCGCCGCGCTGCGCGCCGCGACCCGGCGCGGTTCGAGCATCACGATGCGGCGACCCTCCAGCCACGGCGCATCAAGCAGGGCCAGCGGCACCTGCGTGGTCTTGCCGGCGCCGGGCGGTGCCTCCAGCACCAGGCGTGGATGCGCGGCGAGGCTGTCGGCGATGGCCGGCAGCAGCGGTGCGATGGGGAACGTGGTGGACTCCATGCACACAGGATACGGACCGCCGCCTTGTTCTAGGAGCGGGCATGACCGCGACCCGACCACGCTGGGACTGACAATGCCATCGCAACTGCGGCGCTCGTGTCGCGGTCATGCCCGCTCCTACAATGGGCGGCCTCCCTCCGGCTTTCATCGCATGCAGCTCGTCGATATCGGCGCCAACCTGACCCACGACAGCTTCGACCGCGACCGCGACGCGGTGCTGGCGCGCGCACGCGAGGCCGGGGTGGTGCAGATGGTCGTCACCGGCGCCAGTCGCGAGCATTCGCCGCTGGCGCTGCAGCTGGCGCAGCGGCACCCGGGCTTCCTCTACGCCACCGCCGGCGTGCATCCGCACCACGCCACCGAATACACCGACGAATGCGACGCGGAGATGCGTGCGCTGCATGCGCATCCGGAAGTGGTGGCGGTGGGCGAGTGCGGGCTGGACTACTTCCGCGACTTCTCGCCGCGCCCGGCGCAGCGCAAGGCCTTCGAGCGGCAACTGCAGGTCGGCGTCGACACGTCCAAGCCGCTGTTCCTGCACCAGCGCGACGCGCACGAAGACTTCATGGCGATGATGCGGAACTTCGACGGCCGGCTCGGCCCGGCGGTGGTGCACTGCTTCACCGGCACGCGCGAGGAGATGTTCGACTACCTCGACAACGACTGGCACATCGGCATCACCGGCTGGCTGTGCGACGAACGCCGCGGCGCGCACCTGCGCGAACTGGTGAAGCACATCCCGGCCAACCGCCTGCTGGTGGAGACCGACTCGCCCTACCTGCTGCCGCGCACGCTCAAGCCGCTGCCCAAGGACCGGCGCAACGAACCGGTGTTCCTGCCGCACATCGTCGAGGAGCTGGCCCGCGACCGCGGCGAGGACCCGGGTGCCGTCACGGCGCAGACCACGGCCAACGCGCGCGCATTCTTCCGCCTGCCGCCAGCGGGCTGACCCGGCGACCACCCCGGCTCAGGGGGCGGGGAGCCCGTAGACGAAGGCACAACGGCGATCGTCGATGAGCGGCGGTGCCGCATCGGTGTAGACCGCCCAGCCCCGGACCTGCAACTCGCCCCGGCGGGCGGCGACATCCTCGATAGCCGCCCGGGCCCGGTCGTCGAGCGCGCCCGCGCCGAAACCGCCGGCCACGCCGGTGAAATGGACCGGACCCTCGCCGAAGCGGGCATGGATCGCTTCGATGTCGCCCTGCAGGTCGACGAATTCCTGCCAGCTGTTCCTGTCGAAGCGGCCATCGACGAGCAGGTAGCCGCCCTCGTCTTCCACCGGCGTGCCTTGCATGAGCACCTCTTCCAGCCCGCCCGGCGGAAGCTGGCCTCCCTCGACCGCAGGCAGCACGCCGAGCAGGCGCGCGCCGCCGGTAACCGGATAGTCCTCGAGTCGACGGTCGACGACGGCCCCCGGCAACAGGCCTTCCAGTGCGTCCAGGCGCAGCAGGTAGGCCTGTTCCAGGCATGCGGCGGAGTCGCAGGCAGCGCGTTGCAGCGCCAGCCACGCGCGCTGGTCGGCAGCCAGGCAGGCTCGCCCGGCGCGCGGCAGCGATGACCTGGCCCTGGCGTAGTAGCGGGCGAGGATTGCATCGAGCAATGCCACCCGGGGCGTGTCGCAGATCGTGCGCTCGATCGGCGCACGGGCCTTGCCGCAGTCGAACGAGGGCCCAGCGCCGGCCAGGGCCACGCCGGGCAGCAGCAGCCACGTTGCCAGCGCCGCCACGATCCGGGCGATCCCGCGCTCCATCACCTTGCTCCCGCCTGGCATCGGCACGGCCCGCTCACTGCCGGCGATAACGCTGCACGATCGGATCGGCCACGCCCGGAATCCGCATCCGCGTCTCCAGCGTCGGGCCGCTGCAGCTGTACTGGTAGGTGGTGGGCTGGGCCGCCGCCTTGGGCATCTTGGCCCCCACCGGCGGACCCTTGCCCGCGGAGATCTGCATCGTTCCGTCCATGCTCGATGCCGAAGGCGTCAGGGTCAGTTGCCCGCCGCTGCTGCTCCAGCCGCCCTGGGCGGAGAAACTGCCGCCACTGCGCGCGGACATCGCGCCACTGGAAGCCTCGGCCTGCATCTGCGACCGGGCGCTGTAGCCGCCATCGGCCCGCAAGTTCAAGCTCGCCGCCTGCTGGGGCGTGGCCATCTTCATCCCGGGTGCCTGCCGCTGCACCCATTCGGCCGCACCGTTGCCCACCGGACTCCAGTGGCCGACCAGGCAGGTATCGCGCGCCATCGCCGGCGACGCGGACAGGCCCGCGACCAACACGAGCAGCACAGCAGTGATCGTCGGCTCGCACTTCATCGCTTTCTCCGGATTCGGGGGGCCGGACGGACGCCCGGTATTCCCAGATGAATCCGCAAAGCACGCCTGGCGACTGCCATGCCATCGCCCAACGGTGCCGGCAAGCCGCGAGGCTGCAACGGCGGTTCAGCGCGCGACGCCCGCCCATGGCGATCTGGATACCTGCGCGGTCACCTGCAGGGCCTTGTCGATCTGCAACCGGGCATCGGCCGGCGTGGTCGGCTGGGCCATGCCGACGAGGGCTTCGTCGCGCAGTTCGCTGCAGGGCAGGTGTCCGGGCGCGCTGCAGGCGATCCGGGTCAGCGGCGCCAGCATCGCGGTCCGCTGCGGGTTCTGCGCCGGGAAGCCGGCTTCGAGCTGCGCGCGCGCGGCCAGTGCTTCCGCCCAGCCCTCGCCGGGCGGCAGGCGGCCGGTGCGGACCAGGATTTCCAGTTCGTGCAGGCGGATCAGGGCGGCCATCGGACTGCGTTGCGCGCGATAGGCCGCGCGCGCGCGCTCCAGCAGCGGCAAGGCCTCGGCATCGCGGTCGAGCGCGACCAGGATCCGGCCGAGGTTGCTGTAGCGCGCCGCCAGCAGCGGCGAGTCTTCGCCGAACGCGGCGCGGATGCCGTCCAGCGCGGCACGGCTCAACGGTTCGGCCTCGGCCGCCCGCCCCATTTCGCGCAGCACGTCGGCGCGGTTGCCATTGCATACCTGCACGCCGGCATGGCCAGGTCCGGCCAGGACGGCGTAGCTGGCGGCGCATTCGGCCAGGCGCATCAGCGCGCCCTCGAAGTCGCCTGCCTTCAGCAGGAACACGCCGAAGTTGCCGAGGTACGCGGCCACCTCCGGATGGCTGCCACCACGCTCGTCGACCAGTTCGGCCAGCTGGGCCTCGTGCAGCTGGCGCGCCCGGTCGAAGTCGCCCAGGGTGGTCAGCGCCTCGGCCAGTGCGCCGCGGGTGGCGGCCAGTTCCGGCGTGGTCCGGTCGTAGATCTCCAGCTGGTTGGCCAGCACCGGTTCGAGCAGCGCGGCCGCGCGTGCCGCATCCCCCAGCCTGAGGACCGCGCGGGCATGCCGGGTGCGCACCTGCAGGGTGCTGGCATGGCCGCCGCCATCGCGTGCCGAGCGCATTCCGATCAGTTCGGCGTAGGTGCGTTCGGCGTCGCGCACGTAGCCCTGTCGATCCTGCAACGAGGCGACCGCCAGCATCACTTCGTTGCACAGCTCGAACGGTTCCTGTCCACGGGCGCGGCACCAGGCCCGCATGCGTTCGCCGGTGGCCTGGGCACGGCCGGCGTGGTCCAGGCTGAGGTCGAGCATCTGTTGCAGCAGCAATGCGCGGATGTGTCCCTCCGACTCCGGCGCCTTGCGCTCGAAGATCGCCAGCGCCTGCGCGGCCAGGGCCTCCGGATCCCCGCCCAGGCTGCGCTCGGACCACAGCGCCCGGGCACGCACCACCAGCGCGGTGGCGAACTCCGGGCTGTCCCGGCCATGCAGGCGTGCGCGCAGGTCGACCGCTTCGCCCGCCAGGTGTTCGGACTGGCGGTGTTCGCCCGCCGCCTGGGCGATCTCGGCCAGGGTCAGCAGCACGGTGGCCAGCAAGCGCGGCCGGCTGGCCAGGTCGTGGCGCGCATGGGCCGCGGCCGAGGTGACCAGCCGGGCCCGGTCCATCTCGCGTGCCTGCGCGGTGGAGGGCGCCAGTTCGCGCAGCAGCGAATCCAGGTAACGCAACTGCAGGCGTGCCTCTTCCGCGGCGAGCTCGGCCCGCTGCGCCTGCCACAGCACGCCCAGCCCGCCGCCCAGCAGCGATATCGCCAGGATCGCGGCAGCCGCCAGCGGCCAGCGGTTGCGCTGCAGGAAACGGCGCACCCGGTACCCCGCACTCGGCGGCCTGGCCTGCACCGGCCGCCGGGTGCGGTAACGCTGCAGGTCGGCGACGAACGCCTCCACGCTGGGATAGCGCCGCGCCGGTTCGCAGGCGAGCGCGCGCAGCAGGATCGCGTCCAGGTCCCCGCGCAGGCGCGCGGCGAATCCATGCTCGAGGGTCCCGGCCGCGGCACGCGTGGCGCGCACCGACGGCGGCTCGGGCGCATCTTCGCGAAGCGGGTTCGCGGCATGCGGCGCGCTGCCGGTCAGCAGCCGGTAGGTGAGCGCGGCCAGGCCGTAGACATCGGCCGCCGTGCCGGTGTCCTGGCCGCTGAACTGCTCGGGCGGCGCATATTCGGGAGTCAGCGCGCGCAGGTGGGTTCGGGTAACCGCGGCGGCCGAGAGCTCGCGCCCGATGCCGAAGTCGAGCAGGCGGACCAGGCCATCCTCGTCGACCAGCACGTTCGACGGCTTGATGTCGCGATGCACGACCAGGTTGCGGTGCGCATAGGCGAGCGCGTCGGCGACCTGCTCGACCAGGTCCAGGCGCGCCGGCAGGTCCAGCCCGCCGGCCTGGCACCACTCATCGATGCGCTGCCCCTCCACCAGCTCCATCGCCAGCCAGGGGGTGCCGTCCTCGCCCACGCCGGCCTCGTACAGGGCGGCGATGTAGGGATGGCGCAGCCGGGCCAGCACCGACTGTTCGCGCAGGAACCGCTCGCGCCCACCGCGCGCCAGCGCTCCCAGGCTCAGGATCTTCAACGCCGCCTGCTGGCCCACCGGCGGGGTCACCGACCCGGCCCGGTAGACCACCGCCATCCCGCCTTCGCCGAGCCATTGCTCCAGCCGCCATCGTCCCAGGTGGCGCCCTTCGAGGGACGGCTCCGGCGCCGGTTCCAGTTCGGAAAGCGTGGCCACGGGGCGGTCCAGCAAGCCCTCGCGTTCGCTGCCGGCGAGCAGCCTGCGCACGCGGGCGGCGATTTCCGGGCGCGGGTTCAATGCCTGCAGGCGTGCCTCGCGCTCGCCGGGCGGCAGGTCCAGCAAGCCGTCGAGGATCGCGTCGGCGGCCTGCCAGGTCTCGCGCTCGCGCCGGTCCATGCGCGCATCACTCCAGCTGGGCGTGGAGGAACGCACGGGCGCGCTGCCACTGCCGGTAGACCGTCCGCTCCGAAATCCCGAGCACGGCGGCGACATCGGCGAACTCGAGGCCGCCGAAGTAGTGCAGTTCGACGATGTCGCGCTGCTGCGGCGCGATCTCGCCCAATCCCTGCAATGCTTCGTGCAGGTCGAGCACGTCCGGCTCCGGCCCGCCGGCCAGCGATTCGGTCAGGGTCACTTCCAGCAGGTCGCCGCCGCGCTTGCCGGCGGCCTTGCGCCGCGCGTGGTCGACCAGGATCCAGCGCATCGCCTTGGCCGCGGTGGTGAAGAAGTGGCGGCGATCGCTGCCGCTGAGCGGTTCGCCGCTGCTCGCGCGCAGGTACAGCTCGTGCACCAGCACCGTCGGGGTCAGCGTGCGCTCGCCGGGACGCAGTCGCGACGCGGCGATCTGCCGCAACTGCGGATAGAGCCGCTCGAAGACCTCGGACAGGTGCGCCGGTTCGCCCGCGCTCACCCGCTCCAGCAGCTGCGTGATCTCGTTCCCCATGAGTGACCGCACCATCCCCGGGCGCAGGCCCGGCTCAGAGGGTAGCCCGATTCGCGCGTCGCCGTCGGCAGGCACGGCCACTCATTGCGCGCGGGGCGAGCGCAGGTGATAGGTCGTCATCGCCGCCTGTTCGCCCTTGCGGGTCGGCGACACCAGGACCGAAACCTCGCGGCCTTCCTTGCGGAATGCGGCCATGCCGCCGCCACTGGCGGCGCGCGAGCTGCGCAGGGTCTTCCAGCCCTGGACGTGCATGGCCTGCTCGATCTCGTCGTTCAGCACCGCGCCCGGGCGCGGAACCATCGCCGACAGCACGTTGTTGCCCTCGTTCTGGGCCACCTGGCTGATCACCGCGCCTTCGGGAAGGTAGATGTCCTGCGGCCACCAAGCCGGCGGCGGCAGGCCTTCGCGGCTCGTCGCCAGCTGCATCTCCTGGCCATTGCCATCCTCGACCACCAGCCGGTCCCCCTCGTCCTTGACCTTGCCGTCGCTGGCCGCCTCGATCATCGCGCCGACGGCCTTGCCGGCCGCCTTGTCGGCCAGGTTCCCGGGCGCCGGGCCCGAACAGGCGGCCACGGCCAGCAACAGGGTTGGAATGGCGATCCGGTACATGGTGGTGCTCTCCTCTCCCGGGAAACGGGTGGCTGACCGGATATCCGCGATTTGTGCGCGGCAACTGCCACGCGGCGCTGGCAGCCGTGGGCCTTCGTTTGCGGATGTGCCAATGCCATCCCTCGAAACGGAATCCGCCATGCCCCTGCTGCCATCGCGTCCGCTCGTCCTGTCCTCGCTGCTGTTGTGCCTGGTCGTGCCGCCCGCCCTTTCCCAGGTCCGGGTCACCCCGCCGGTCGTGAAGCCGGTGAAGCCAGCGACGCCATCGCAGGCGCCGCAGCTGCACCTGGCCCGGATCGAGGGCCTGCGCGACAACGGTCCGGCCGCCATCGACCGGCCCCTGCCCGCGGGTTGGGCGCTGGCCGGTTTCGACCTGCGCTTCGGCAACGGCGACCACAAGCTGCGCCGGATCGGCGTGCTCGGCGAGGAACGTTTCGTCCGCTTCGCCCTGGCCGACAGCAACGGCGACGACCCGTTCAACGGCGCCGCGCGCCTGACCGCGCTGCCGGGGGTACGCGTGCAGCAGGTCAGTGCCGAGGGCGGCGGCAAGTTCGAGATCCCATTGCCCGGGCGCGCACCGGCCGATTCGACCCTGGTGCTGTCCGGCTTCGAGTTCCGCCGTGCCGACGGCACCGACGCCAACCTGCGCAACGTCGGCCTGTGGCTGGTACCGGAGCGTAATGTCGTCCAGGTCTCGTTGACCGACGACCAGGGCATGGATTTCCGCGGCCTGGAGGCGACCTTGGGTGCGGCCGCGGCCAGCGCCGTGATCCCGCTGCCGGGCCTGCTGGAAACCGCCACCGTGATGGCCGGCACCGGCGCGGCGACCAAGGGGATCGCGAAGATGTCCGGCAAGTACCGCGGCTACCGGGTAACGGTGCAGTACGCCTGGATCCCCAACGCGCTGGTCGCGCAGAAGGGCGCACTCGCCGGTACCCAGGCTCGCCGCGGCGCCACTCCGTCCAGCCGCATCGACGCGCTGCAGGGCTTCGAGTTCACCTTCAACAACAGCGACCACCACCTGCTGGGCCTGGGCATGAACAGCCGTGGCAATGGCGACGTGTTCTTCCAGGACAACAACACCGACGATCCACTGCAGTGGAGCGCGACCTACCTCACCCTGCGCGGCGGGCGCTGAACCGGCAGCCCGCCGGGCCTCAGCCCGCGCGGGCGTCCTGGTAGGCCTGCAGATGGGTCCAGGCGGCGCCCAGCAAGGGCGCTGGCAAGCCGGCGCGGCGTGCGCGATGGAACAGGTCGCCGACGATCTGCAGCGCCTCCACCGGCCGGCCGGCCTCGAGATCGCGCAGCATCGAGGCGGTGACCGGCGAACCGGCGCGGACCAGCTGCCCGCGCGCGGTGCGTGCCTCGGCCTCCGGCACTGGCTGGCCTTCCGCGACGGCCACCGCCAGGCACTCCTCGTGCAGTGCAGCCATGAAGTCCGCTCCGCCTTCGGTGGCGACGATGCTGCCGACGCTGCCGCGCATCAGGCAGGTGCCGGCGGCGAGCGCGGCGAGGAAACTGAACTTGATCCACTGTGCCTGCGCGATGTCGGTGGCGAGCAGATGGTCGACCCCGGCCGTGGCGCACGCCGCCGCCAGTTGTTGCAGGACGCCGGTGGCGGCGTTTCCCTCGCGCAGGCCGAAAGTGATCGAGGCGGGTCGCCCCATGTGCACGACTTCGCCATCGCCACCGAGCGTGGCGCTGATGAAGCACAGGCCACCGAGCACGCGTTCGCGGCCGAAGCGCGCGTCGAGCGCGTCGTAGTGCAGCAGGCCGTTGAGGATCGGCAGGATCCGCGTCTCCGGGCCGATCGCGGCGGCGATCGCGTCCATCGCGCTGGCCAGGTCGTAAGCCTTGCAGCTGAGCAGGACCAGGTCGAACGGCGGCAGTGCCGGCAGCTCGTCGATGGTGACGGCCGCCACCGCGAGGTCCGCATCGCCCAGTTCGCTGCGGATGCGCAGGCCCTGTCCGCGGAGCAGGGTCGCGCGCGCGGGACGCACCAGGAAGGTCACGTCCGCACCGGACTGGGCTAGCCTGCCGCCGAAGTAGCCGCCCGTGCCGCCGGCGCCAAGGACGAGGATGCGCATGGCTGCGCTCAGCTGCGCAGGCCCACGCCGCGGCGCAGCAGCCACAGCGACAGCGCCGAGAGCGCGGCGACGAAGGCCAGCATCAGCGCATAGGCCACCCACAAAGGCACGTCGGAACTGCCGAGCAGGCCGAAGCGGAATGCGTTGACCATGTAGAAGATCGGGTTGGCGTGGGTCAGCACCTGCGCCCAGCCGGGCAGCAGGGTGACCGAATAGAACACGCCGCCCAGGTAGGTCAGCGGGGTCAGGATGAAGGTCGGCACGATCGCCACGTCGTCGAACTTCTTGGCGTACACCGCGTTGACGAAGCCGGCCAGGGCGAAGATCGTCGAGCCCAGCAGCACCGTGCTGAACGTCACCAGCGGATGCGGCACGCGCACCGGGGTGAAGAACATCGCGATCAACAGCACGATGACGCCGACCATCATCCCGCGCAGCACCGCGCCGGAGACGTAGCCCCACAGGATCACCCAGTTCGGCATCGGGCTGACCAGCAGTTCCTCGACATGGCGGCCGAACTTGGCGCCGAAGAACGAAGAGCTGATGTTGCCGTAGCTGTTCTGGATCACGCTCATCATCACCAGGCCCGGGACGATGAACTGCATGTAGCTGAAGCCGCCCATGTCGCCGATCTTCGAGCCGATCAGGCCGCCGAAGATCAGGAAATACAGGGTCATGGTGATCGCCGGCGGCACCAGGGTCTGGCCCCAGATGCGCAGGATGCGGCGGACCTCGCGGCGCACGATCGTGCCCAGCGCGATCCAGTTGCGCGTCGCGTCGCTGCGGGTCGCGGCCGCGGTGGCGGCAGTATCGATATTGCCGCTCATGCGGTGGCCTCCCGCTTCGGGCCGGTCAGGCGCACGAACAGTTCTTCCAGCCGGTTGCTCTTGGTCCGCATCGAGCGCACGCGGATGCCGGCGGCTTCCAGCGCCGCGAACACGCGGTTGAGGTCCATCGCACGCGGCATGTCCAGGTCCAGGGTGTGGTCGTCGGTGGCGACCAGGGTGGTGCCCTCGATCACCGGCAACTGGGCGGGCAAGGCGCCGTCGATGTCGAACAGGAAACCTTCCACGTCCAGCTTGGCCAGCAGTGCGCGCATCGGTCCGGATTCGACGATCGTGCCGCGATCGATGATTGCCAGATGCCGGCACAGGCTCTCGGCTTCTTCCAGGTAATGGGTGGTCAGGATGATGGTGGTGCCGGCGGCGTTGATCTCGCGCAGCACCCGCCACATGTCGCGGCGGATCTCGATGTCCACGCCGGCGGTCGGTTCGTCCAGGATCAGCAGGCGCGGCCGGGTCATCATCGCCCGGGCGATCATCAGCCGCCGCTTCATGCCACCCGACAGGGTGCGGCTCATCACCCGCGCCTTTTCCCACAGGTGGGCGCGGCGCAGTTCGACCTCGGCCATCGCCTCGGCCTCTTCTCGCGGGATCCCGTAGAAGCCGGCGTAGTTGACCAGGATGTCGAACGGCTGCTCGAACAGGTTGAAGTTGATCTCCTGCGGGACCAGGCCGATCTGCCGCATCGCATCGCTGCGGCGGGCGACCAGGTCGATGCCGAACACTTCCACCGAGCCCGCCGTGAGGTTGACCAGCGAACTGGTGATGCCGATCAGGGTCGACTTGCCGGCGCCATTGGGGCCGAGCAGGGCGAAGAAGTCGCCCGGCGCGACGTCCAGCGAAACGCCCTTGAGCGCTTCGACGCCGTTTTCATAGGTCTTGCGCAGGTCGCGCACGCGCAACGCGGGCGCAGCGGCATCGCCGTGGGAAATCATGGAGGCCTTCGCGCCGGGTGCCGGCGCCTGCTCGTGGGCAACGGCTATTATAGGTCGCCGCCGGGTCCGGACCCGGCTACAGACTGTTGCGAAAACAAACCATCGTGCCCGTCCACTTCCCGCTCCGCCTCGTCGACCGCCGCATGCTGGCGCCCACCATCGGCCACTACGTGCTGGCCCGCGACGATGGCCAGCCGCTGGATTTCATCCCCGGCCAGTTCATCCAGATCCACTTCGACTATGCCGACGGCACGCCCGCGCGGCGCAGCTATTCGCTGGCCACCATCCACGACCACGCGCTGGGTCCGGGCGAGGCGGTGGAAATCGCGGTCAGCCACGTGGCCGGCGGCGCCGCCACCGCGCTGTTCGAAGGGCTGGCGGTCGGCGACCGGATCAGTGCCAGCGGACCCTATGGCCGCTTCTGCCTGATGCCCGGCGACCACAACCGGCGCTACCTGCTGATCGGCACCGGTACCGGGGTGACCCCATACCGCTCGATGCTGCCGGTGCTGGCCCAGCTGATGGCCGAACGCGACATCGAGGTGGTCGTGCTGTCCGGCGCGCGCACCCCGGGCGAGCTGCTGTATGCCGAGGACTTCCGCGCCTTCGCCGAGGCGCACCCTCGCTTCCGCTACGTGCCCTGCCTGTCGCGGGAGATGCCCGAACCCGGTTCGCCACACGCGCATGCCGACGTGCGCCACGGCTACGTACAGCAGCAGCTGGCCGGATTCGCCCCGGACCCGGCCACCGACATCGCCTACCTGTGCGGCAACCCGGACATGGTCGACGCCAGTTTCGACGCGCTGAAGGGCTACGGACTGCCGATTCCGCAGATCCGCCGCGAGAAGTACGTCAGCAACAAGTAGCCGCGGCGCCACGCAGCCTCGCCGGCCCAACCCGACGCCCGAAGCCATTGCACCGCTCCATCGGGCGGCCGTGCCGGCTGGCCTGGGCCCGGGGATGCTGTAAAGGTCGCTTGACAGCCCGCCGGGATGCGTCCTATCGTCTGTCAAGCTTCCTTTACATGGTGCTCGCAATGACTCCAACGTCGAATCGGGGCGGCATAAGCGCCGGCCTCCTGACCTGCGGCGTGGCCTTCCTGGTCATGGCCCTGCTGGGCGACGACCCGTCCGGCTTCCTGGGCGTGGGTCTGGCCCTGGCGGGCACTGCCATCGCGAGTACGGGTCGTTGCCCCCGGGGAGCGGCGCCATGAAGCGATCGGCCTCCTGGCTCCTGCTCGCGCTTGCCGTGCTGTCCGGCCTGGCCGCCGCGATCCTGCCGCGGGCGCTCCCCGGCCTAATCCCCGGCTGGCTCGGCTCCGCCCTGTTCGTGCTGGCCCTGGTCCTCGCCTTTAGTTCGCTGATGCGCTGGCAGCTGCCGGACAGTTGCGATTCCGCGTCACCTGGCCTGCGCCGGCGCTACACGCGTGAACTGATGCTGGCGATGGGCGCCTACGTGCTGATCCTGTTCGCCTCGGTCTGGCTGCTGCGGCACATCGAAGCGCCCGCGTTGCGCGCCCTGGTCGCTCTGTTGCCGGTGCCGCCGATCGCCTTGGCCCTGCGCGCCATCGTCCGCTTCATCCGTGATTCGGACGAGATGCAGCAGCGCATCGAGCTGGAGGCCGTATGCATCGCCACCGGGTTCGTCTCGCTGCTCTACTTGGCAGGCGGTTTCCTGCAGACGGCGAAGGTCATCGACGTCCCGGCCGCGGCCGCGCTGATCTGGCTGTTCCCGCTGGTCTGCCTCACCTACGGCCTGGCCAAGGCCGTGGTCTCGCGGCGCTACCGGTAGCTCGCGCCGATGAAGAACCACCTGCGCGAACTGCGCGAGGCCAAGGCCTGGTCGCAAGGCGAACTGGCCGAGCGGCTGGAAGTATCGCGACAGACCATCAACGCGCTGGAGACCGGCAAGTACGACCCGAGCCTGCCATTGGCGTTCAAGATCGCGCGGCTGTTCGGCTTGCAGATCGAGGACGTGTTCCTGCCGGAGGAACCATGAGCCGATCTCCTCCCGCGAGCCGCGCATTCCGTTTCCACCTTTCCACGCAACCACGAGGGGCCGTTTCGATGATGTCCCGCACGACCCGTATTTCCACCCTTGCCGCAATGGCCGTCTCGGCCACGCTGCTCGCCGGCTGCGATTCCGCGCAGACGCCCGAGCGTGCGGCTTCCTCCACGCGCCACTACGGCGCCATCGCCTTCGAACCCTGCACCCTGGCCAGTGGCATCTCCGCCGGCAACGTGCAGGCGCAGTGCGCAACATTCGAAGTCCCGGAGAACCGCGCCGCGCCCGACGGCCGGCGGATCCGGCTCAACCTGGCCTGGTTGCCGGCGACCGAGGAAGGTTCGGCCAGCGAAGACCCGGTGTTCTTCCTCGCCGGCGGCCCGGGCCAGTCGGCGGTGCAGGTGTGGCCGCAACTGGACCCGGCCTTCAAGGACGTGCGCAAGCAGCGCCACATCGTGCTGGTGGACCAGCGCGGCACCGGCGGCTCCAACCTGCTTTCGTGCGCGCCCGAAGGCGAGGACGACGAGCCGCAGGTCACCGCCACGCCCGATGCCGCGGCGATCGCCGACTTCGCGCGACGCTGCGCCGAACAGGCGGCCGACCGTGCAGACCCGCGCTTCTACACCACGACCGATGCCATCGCCGACCTGGACGCGGTTCGAGAGGCGATCGGCGCGCAGAAGATCAACCTCGTCGGCGGCTCCTATGGCACGCGCGTGGCGCAGCAGTACGCCGCCCGGTATCCGCAGCACGTGCGCAGTCTTGTCATCGATGGCGTCGCGCCGAACGACCTGGTGGTCGGCGGCGAGTTCGCGCATACCTTCGAGGACGCGCTGAAGCTGCAGTCGGCGCAGTGCCGGGAATTGCCCGCGTGCGCCAAGCGCTTCCCGCAGGATGCGCGCAGCCAGCTCGACACGCTGGTGTCGCGCCTGCGCGAAGCCCCGGCCCAGGTCGAGTACCGCGACCCGGCCACGGGCGAGAGCCGCACCGGCACGGTCAGCGCCGACACGGTCACCGGCCTGGCCTTCATGTTCTCGTACATGCCGCAGACCGCATCGCTGCTGCCGCTGGTGCTGGACGAAGCCAGCCAGGGCCGCTATGCGCCGCTGATGTCGCTGCACGACCTGATGGGTCGCAACATGGGCGGCTCGATGGCGCGCGGCATGCAGTGGTCGGTGATCTGCGCAGAGGACGCCGACCGTTACCAGGAAGGCGGCGCGGAAGGCACGCTGCTCGGTTCGGACGTGGCGCGCATGTTCTTCGCGGCGTGCCCCGCGTGGCCGCACGGCAGCCGCCCGGAGGATTTCACCGCGCCACTGGCGTCGGACGTGCCCGTGCTGCTGCTGTCGGGCGAGTTCGATCCGGTGACGCCGCCGCACTATGCCGAGCGCGTACTGCAGACCCTGCCCAATGGCCGCCACCTGGTTCTGCGCGGGCAGGCCCACGGCACCTTGGGCTTGGGGTGCATGCCCAGGCTGCTGGGCCAGTTCCTCGAATCCACCGATGCCAAGGCGCTGGATGCCAGCTGCCTGGACTCGATGACCTACGTGCCGCCTTTCACCAGTTTCAACGGATGGGAACCCTGATGCGCCGACACATTCCAGCGGGAGCCGCGCCATGATCCGCGCCCACGACCTGCACAAGAGCTTCAAGACCAAGACCGGTACGGTGAACGCGGTATCCGGCGTGAGCTTCGAGGCCCACGACGGCCAGATCACCGGACTGCTCGGCCCCAACGGCGCCGGCAAGACCACCACCCTGCGCATGCTCTACACGTTGATGAGGCCCGACCAGGGCCGGATCGAGGTGGATGGCGTGGACCCGGCCGTGGACCCGGTCGCGGTGCGCCGCGCGCTGGGCGTGCTGCCCGACGCACGCGGCGTGTACAAGCGCCTGACCGCGCGCGAGAACATCGCCTACTTCGGGCGGCTGCACGGCATTCCCGCTGCGCGCGTGGCCGAGCGCATCGCCACGCTGTCGTCGGCGCTGGACATGGGCGAAATCCTCGATCGCCAGACCGAAGGCTTTTCGCAGGGCCAGCGCACCAAGACCGCGATCGCGCGCGCGCTGGTCCACGACCCGCGCAACGTGATCCTCGACGAACCCACCAACGGCCTGGACGTGATGACCACCCGGGCGATGCGTGACTTCCTGCGCGGCCTGCGCAACGAGGGACGCTGCGTGATCTTCTCCAGCCACATCATGCAGGAGGTGGCCGCGCTCTGCGATCGCATCGTCATCGTCGCCAAGGGCCAGGTCGTGGCTGAAGGCACCGCCGACCAGCTGCGCGAGCAGACCGGCGAAAGCAACCTGGAAGACGCCTTCGTCAAGGTGATCGGCTCGGAGGAGGGCCTGCACGCATGAGTACGCTGTCGACGATGTGGATCGTGATGCTGAAGGAGCTGCGCGACATCGGCCGCGACCGGCGCACCCTCGCCCTGACCCTGCTGCTGGGACCGCTGCTGTTCCCTGCGCTGATCCTGGGCATGGGCACGCTCGCCGAGAAGCGGGCAAAGACCCAGATCGACAAGGTCCTGGAGATCCCGGTCATCGGCATGGAGCGCGCGCCGAACCTGGTCGCATTCCTCGCCAGCCAGGGGATCAAGGCGGTCGAAGCGCCTTCGGACCTGGAAGCGGCGCTGCGCGATCAGCGCCAGGACGTGGGCCTGCGCATCTCCGAAAGTTTCGCCGAGGACTGGCGTGCCGGCCGACCGGCGCTGGTGGAGGTGATGCTGGACAGCACGCAGCGTGACTCGGGCATTCCCGGGCAGCGCCTGCGCGGGGCGCTGGCGGCCTACAGCGGCCAGGTCGGTGCTTTGCGCCTGCTGGCTCGCGGTATGGATCCGTCGGTGGCGCAGCCGGTCAACACCGGCACGCTGGACGTGTCCACGCCGGAGGCCAAGCGCGGCCTGATGCTGTCGGTGATGCTGCCGTACTTCCTGATCATCACCGCGTTCCTCGGAGGTGCGGCGCTGGTGCTGGACGCCACCGCCGGCGAGCGCGAGCGGCAGACCCTGGAACCGCTGCTGGCCACGCCCGCTGCACGCGGCGCAATCGTCTCCGGCAAGATCATCGCCGCCTGCCTGCTGGGCGTGGTGTCGTTGCTGCTTTCGCTGCTGGCGATCAAGCTCAGCGCGCAGTTCGCCACCGGCATGGCCCGCTCGCTGGACATGTCGATGCTGTCGATCGCCAGGATGCTGTTCGTGCTGCTGCCGATGCTGCTGATCGGCACCTCGCTGCTCACCTTCCTGGCCGCCGCGGCCAAGAGCCTGAAGGAAGCGCAGAGCCACATGACCTGGCTGATGCTGCTGCCGATGATCCCGACCATGATGCTGATGGTGAATCCGGTGAAGACCCAGCTGTGGCAGTTCGCGGTGCCGTTCCTGGCGCAGAACCAGCTGCTGCTGAAGGTGATCCGCGCCGAGCCGATCTCCGCGCAGGTATGGGCGGTCTACCTGGGTTGCAGCCTGGGCCTGGCCTTGCTGCTGTGGCTGGCGTCGGTGATGCGTTACCGGCAGGAGAAGCTGGCGATCTCGACCTGAGTCATCCGCGACCCCAGGTCGCGGATGGAAGCAATAAAAAAGGCCCGGCATTGCCGGGCCTTTTTCCTGTCATGAAGGACGCGATCAACCGCCGGGGTTGAACGCCACCGTGCGACGCGTGGTCACCGGCGCGTCGACCGGCTCGAAGCGCCAGCGACGGACCGCGTTGAGCGCTTCGCGATCGAAGGTGCGCGCCGGATTGGCACGCAGCACGCGGGCATCGGTGACCGCACCGTCGGTGCCGACCGTGAACTCGACCAGCACCTCGCCCGAGGTCCCGGCGCGCAGCGCGTCGGGCGGGTAGCGCGGCGACGGCATGCTGATCGGACGCAGGCTGCGCTGCGCCGGTGCGGCGGCCTGCGCCGCCGGAGCGGCCTGCTGCTGCGCGGCGGCCTGTCGGGCCGCGGCTTCGCGCTGCTGTTCGGCTTCGCGCGCGGCCGCCTGGCGGGCGGCTTCCTGCTGTTCGGCCAGGCGACGGGCGGCGTCGGCTTCGGCGGCCTGCTGCTGGACCTGCTGCTGCGCCTGGGCCTGCACGCGGGCCTCGGCGTCGGCCTTGGCGCGGTTGGCCTCGGCCTCGCTGCGCTGGGCCACGGCCTGCTGCGAGGTGGTGATGCTCTGGCGGATGCGCGGCAGCGCCGGCGCGGTCTTGTCGGCCTTCTCGATCAGGGCGACGAGACGCTGGGCTTCTTCGAACTGTTCGCGCGCCACGGCCTGTTCGGCGGCGATGAGCGTGTACGGCATCAGGTCGGTCAGCGCGCTGGAAACGGCCGCGTCATCGGGCAGCTTGTCGCGCAAGGCCAGGTAGTACTCCATGGCGTTGTCGCCCGCCGGTGCGTACATCCGGTTCTCGCGCAGCGCCTGGCTGGCGGCATCACGCAGCTGGTCGGCGCCCATCGCCTGCACGGTCGCGGCGACCGCAGGGGCGGGCGGGGTGGCCGCCGGAGTCGCGGCGGGCTGGTTGGCCGCGGCCGGCGTGGGCGCGGCCGGCGCGGCTTCTTCCTGCTTGGAGCAGGCGCCGAGGACGGCAGCCAGCATCAGGCACGCGCACAGCCGCGATTTCGGCGAAATCGTCATGGACAGCATTCGGTACTCCCCCGTGGAAAAGCATGTGGTACAGCCGGATCGCGTCCCCTAGATCGCGCAATCCGCCCGGGATTGTCAACCGCGAGGGGCCCGGCCACAAGCCGCGCCGGGTCCGGGGCATCGCGGCCACGCAGCGGATCCGGGTGAAAACGTGATGCCGGTCATGCCGCCCGAGTCTATTTGCCGATGCAGAAGCTCGAGAAGATATGGCCCAGCAGCTCGTCGGCGCTGGTCTGCCCGGTGATCCGGCCCAGGGCCTGGTGGGCCAGGCGCAGTTCCTCGGCCGCCAGTTCCATCCGCTCGGCCGACAGCTCGGCGGCCGCGGCAAGAGCGTGGCCGAGGGTCTCGCGCAGGCCCTCGACCTGGCGCCCGCGTGCGCTGAATTCGCCTTCCGCGGCATCCGGCGCGCCACCGGCAGCCAGCCGCCGCAGGGCGGCGTGCAGGTGATCCAGCCCCGCGCCGGTCAGCGCCGAGACGTGCACCTCATCGGCACCGGGCGGCACGGTCGCGTGCCGGGAATCGAGCAGGTCGGCCTTGTTCAGGATCCACAGCCGCGCCGGCACGCCGGCAGAGGCTTCTTCCAGCGCGGGCCGCCCTGTGTCCGGATCGGTCGCGTCCAGGACCAGCAGGGCGACGTCGGCGCGCTGCAACTCGGCATGCGCGCGGCGCATGCCTTCGCGTTCGATCGCATCGCCGCCGTCGCGCAGGCCGGCAGTGTCCGAAAGCTCCAGCTCCAGCCCGTCGATGCGGACGGTCTCGCGCAACACGTCGCGGGTGGTGCCGGCGATGTCTGCCACGATGGCGCGCGCATCGCCGGCCAGTGCATTGAGCAGCGAGCTCTTGCCGGCATTGGGCGGCCCCAGCAGCACCGCGTGCAGGCCGTCGCGCAGGCGGCGCCCGCGCTCGGCTTCGACGATCAAACGTCGCAACTCGTCGCACAGCCGGCCCAGGTCACCGCGCACCTGCACGATGCCGAGCGTCTCGATCGGCTCGTCGACGAAATCGATCGCCGCTTCCACGTGGACCCGCAACCGCAGCAGGGTCGCGGCGATCGCATCGATCCTTTGCGAAAACACGCCTTCCAGCGACCTGCGCGCCGCGCGCGCCGCGCGCAGGTCGGCCGCGGCGATCAGGTCGGCGATGGCCTCGGCCTGGACCAGGTCGACCTTGCCGTTGAGGAAGGCGCGTTCGCTGAACTCGCCCGGCCGTGCCGGGCGCGCGCCCAGTTCGCAGCAGCGCTCGACCAGCCGGCGCAGCAGCACGGGGCTGCCGTGCGCCTGCAGTTCGGCCACGTCCTCGCCGGTGAAGCTGTGCGGACCCGGGAAGGCCAGGGCGATGCCGTCATCGATGGGCTGGCCATCGGCGTCGGAAAAGACGGCTCGCGCGGCGCGACGCGGCAGCAGGCCGCGCGCGGCGATCGCCTCGGCGATGGCCAATGCACGCGGCCCGGAGAGGCGCACGATGCCGACGCCACCGGCCCCTGGCGCGGTGGCGATCGCGGCGATGGTGTCGTTGCCGGCGGGCGGGCGGGTGTTCATCGCCGCAGAGTCTGGCACAGCAAAAACCCGCCGGTCGGGCGGGTTTTTGCTGGTGCGGCTGGGGCCGGCCGGATCACTTGGCCGGCGTGGCCTTCGTTGCCGGCTCGCCGTGGCGCTTCATCATCCACCACTGCTGCAGCAGGCCCAGCGAACCGTTGGTGACCCAGTACAGGACCAGGCCGGCCGGGAAGAAGGCCATCATCACGCCGAACGCGACCGGCATGAACTGCATCATCTTCTGCTGCATCGGATCCATGCCCGGCGCCGGTTGCAGCTTCTGCGTGAACCACATCACCGCGACGTTGATGACCGGCAGGATGAAGTACGGATCGCGCGCGGTCAGGTCCTGGATCCAGAGGATCCACGGCGCGTGGCGCAACTCCACCGACTCCACCAGCACCCAGTACAGCGCCAGGAACACCGGCATCTGCACCAGGATCGGCAGGCAGCCGCCCATCGGGTTGATCTTTTCCTTCTTGTACAGCTCCATCATCGCGGTCTGGAACTTCTGCTTGTCGTCGCCGTAGCGCTCCTTCAGCTGCTGGATGCGCGGCTGGAACTTGCGCATCTTCGCGAAGCTCTTGTACTGCGCCGCCGACAGCGGATAGAGCACGGCCTTGACCAGCACCACCAGGCCGATGATCGCCCAGCCCCAGTTGCCGAACAGGCCGTACAGGTGGCTCAGCACCCAGAACAGGCCTTCCCCCAGCAACGCCAGGATCGAGAACTGGCTGTAATCGACCGCGCGCTCCAGGCCCGGGACCTGCTGGGCGCGGATCTCCGACACCAGCTTCGGGCCGACATACAGGCGCGCCTGGGTGGTGGCGGTCGCTCCGGGTGCGACCTGCACCGCTTCGCCCAGCTCTCGGACCAGCGCGCCGCTCGGGGGCGCGTCCAGCGAGATGGTCGACGGCTGCTGGCCCTCGGGAATCCATGCGCTGAAGAAGTGGTGCTGCAGCATCGCGATCCAGCCACGGGCCGCCTGTGCGTTGACACGGCCGTCCTCGAGGAAATCCTCGTCGAACTTGCGGCGCTGGTAGTCGCCGTCGTACCAGGCCGCGCCGGTGAAGCTGAAGGATTCCGGCTGGGTGTAGCCGCGCTTGATCGTCGGCGGCTTGCGGATCAGCTGGCGGTAGACCTGGCCCTGCCAGGGCGTGGTGCCCTGGTTGATGACCTCGTCGCGCACCTCGACCGCATAGGAGCCGCGGGTGAGCGTGTAGCTGCGACGGATGCTGACCCCGTCCGGGCCGTGCCAGACGAAAGGCACCACCACCTGGTTCTGGCCATCGGCCAGGACGAAATCACGCTGCGGCCCTTCCGGCACGAAGCCGGACTGGTGGCTCGGCGCGGCGCCGGTGGCGCTGACCCAGCCGGCCTGCGCTGCATAGAAATGCGCCGGATCGGTGTCGAACAGGCGAACAGGCGCGCTGCCGGATTGGCGGGCCTGCGGGAACTTGGGCAGGTCGGCCTGCAGCACGCTGCCGCCGTCGAGGACCAGGTCGAGCACATCGCTGCGCACATTGACGCGGTCACCGCCGCCCACGGCGGTCGACACGGGGGCGGCAGGCTGCGACGCGGTGGCGGTGGGCACTGCCGCGCCACCGGCCTGCGGAGCCGGGACGGCCGCGGGCACGGAAGCGGCCCCGTCGGCCGTGAGGGCCGCGACCGGAACGGCGGTGGCCGGCGGAGCGGCCTTTTCCTTGCCCCATTCCATCCACAGCAGCATCGCCACCATCAGCCAGGCAAGGATCAGGAATACACGGGTCTGGTTCATCGGGCAGGCAGGCTCGGCCGGGTCAGGAGTCCGGCGTGGAAGTGGGAATAGGGGGATGGGTCGGATCGGACGGTGTGGCCGCCGGCATTGTGCCGCCGGCGACCGGAGCGGGCAATGCGCCGGCGCGGCGCAGCAGCTTCAGGTAGGCGTCCAGGAGTTGCGCGTTCGCGGCGCGGCCCGCGGCGGGGCGCGCGACCACCACGTAATCGCCGCCGGCCAGTTGGGCGCGCACGCGGCGGGTGGCGTCGCGCAGCACGCGCTTGATCCGGTTGCGGCCGACCGCATGCGGATCGACCTTGCGCGATACCGCCAGGCCCAGGCGCGGCGGCTGCGAACCCGGAACCCAGTGCAGGCCAAGCAGCGGGTCTCCGATACGGCGACCTTGCTCGAACACGACGGTATATTCGGCGCGCAAACGAACCCGCGCGCTGCGAGGGAATCGCGCGCGCGGGTCGGAAGTCATCGGATGTTGCGGATCGCGGCGGCCGGTTCCTGCGCCTGGCAGGGGCCGGATCGCAATCAGGCGCTCAGGCGCTTGCGGCCCTTGGCGCGGCGACGCGCCAGGATCTTGCGGCCGTCGGCGGTCTTCATGCGGGCACGAAACCCGTGATCGCGCTTGCGCTTGAGGTTGCTGGGCTGGTAGGTGCGCTTGGTAGCCATGGCGGCACTCGGCTGTGTTCAGTTCGAAAGAACCGGAAATTCTACGGGGCAGGCCGAGTCCGGGTCAAGCCGCCATGTCCGCCCGGCCCGGCAACCGGCCGTGATGTCTGTGGATGCCCTGTGAATAAGTCTTGGGAAAGCACAGCCCCGATGGTAGGCTGCCCAGTCCGATTTCCGACCCCCGCGGTCGTCCGGCGTCGCTCACCCGACGCGGCGATCGCCCCATGAGCTTTGCCTTTCTGATGGATGCCTGGCCCCGTTGTCTGGAACGCCTCGAAGCCGAACTGCCGGCCGAGGACGTCCATACCTGGCTCAAACCCCTGCAGGCCGAGGAGCGCGTCGACGGCGTCGTGCTCTACGCGCCCAACGCCTTCATCATCGAACAGGTCCGCGACCGGTACCTGCCGCGGATCCGCGAACTGGCCCAGCATTTCGCCGGCCTCAACGTGGCGCTGGAGATCGGCTCGCGTCCGCGTGCGGCCGAACCGGCCCGCCCTTCGGCGGCGGCCGCGCTCCCGGGGCTGGGCCACCGCCCGGCCACCTCGTCCGAGCCGTTCAACGGCAACCTCGATTCGCATTACACCTTCGAGAACTTCGTCGAGGGACGCAGCAACCAGTTGGGCCGCGCCGCCGCGTGGCAGGCCGCGCAGCGTCCGGGCGACCGCGCGCACAACCCGCTGCTGCTGTACGGGGGCACCGGGCTGGGCAAGACCCACCTGATGTTCGCCGCCGGCAACGCCATGCGCGCGGCCAATCCCGGTGCGCGCGTGCTCTACCTGCGCTCGGAGCAGTTCTACAGTGCGTTCTTCCGCGCCCTGCAGGAAAAGACCGCCGACCAGTTCAAGCGCCAGTTCCAGCAGATCGACGCGCTGCTGATCGACGACATCCAGTTCTTCGCCGGCAAGGACCGCACGCAGGAAGAGTTCTTCCACACCTTCAATTCGCTGTTCGACAGCCGCCAGCAGATCATCATGACCTGCGACCGCTATCCGCGCGAAGTGGACGGGCTGGAGCCGCGACTGAAGTCGCGCCTGGCCTGGGGCCTGTCGGTGGCGATCGACCCGCCGGATTTCGAGACCCGTGCGGCGATCGTGCTGGCCAAAGCGAACGAGCGCGGCGCGCAGATCCCGGACGAGGTGGCGTTCCTGCTGGCCAAGAAGATGCGCAGCAACGTGCGCGACCTGGAGGGTGCGCTCAACACCCTGGCCGCGCGCGCCAACTTCACGGGACGCGCGATCAGCGTGGAGTTCGCCCAGGAGACGCTGCGCGACCTGCTGCGCGCCCAGCAACAGGCGATCGGCATTCCCAACATCCAGAAGACCGTCGCCGACTATTACGGATTGCAGATGAAAGACCTGCTGTCCAAGCGTCGTACCCGCTCGCTCGCGCGACCGCGACAGATGGCCATGGCCCTGACCAAGGAACTGACCGAGCACAGCCTTCCGGAGATCGGCGACGCCTTCGCCGGCCGCGACCACACCACCGTGCTGCATGCGTGCCGCCAGATCCGCAACCTGATGGAAACCGACGGCAAGCTGCGCGAGGACTGGGACAAGTTGATCCGCAAGCTGAGCGAGTAGGTCCGCTCGCCGGACCCCGGGGGCGGCGCGATCAACGAACGCAGCGGTCGACCGGGCAGGTGCGGTAAATTCTCTGGGTAGAACCCGGGGATGATCTGGGGATAAGCCGGGGACAGATCCGAGTGGTCAAATCCATCCACAGCTTGTCCTGATCCCCGACTAGGTCTTTTACGCAGGCTTTGCGCTCACAGAAATTAGATACATTTCAATAGTTTAAAGTAGTTTTCCACAGATTTAGGGCTACTCCAGCACCACCACATTTAGATTTATTCCACATTCCTTTAAAGCGTAGAGGCACGGACTCCCATGCGTTTCACTCTGCAACGAGAGGCCTTTCTCAAGCCCTTGGCCCAGGTCGTCAACGTGGTTGAACGGCGGCAGACATTGCCGGTTCTGGCCAACTTCCTGGTGCAGGTGCAGAACGGACAGCTCTCGCTGACCGGTACCGACCTGGAAGTGGAAATGGTCGCCCGTGCGGCAGTCGAGGATGCGCAGGACGGTGAAACCACCATCCCCGCGCGCAAGCTGTTCGAGATCGTGCGTGCCTTGCCCGACGGCAGCCGGGTAACGGTCAGCCAGAACGGGGACAAGGTCAGTGTCCAGGCCGGCCGCAGCCGGTTCACCCTGGCGACCCTGCCCGCCAACGATTTCCCCTCGGTGGACGAAGTCGAAGCCACCGAGCGGATCAGCGTTCCCGAAGCGGGCCTCAAGGAACTGATCGAGCGCACGGCGTTCGCCATGGCCCAGCAGGATGTCCGCTATTACCTCAACGGCCTGCTGTTCGACCTGCGCGACCAGACCCTGCGTTGCGTGGCTACCGACGGCCATCGCCTGGCGTTGTGCGAAGCACCGCTCGAGCAGACGGTGGCCACCAAGCGCCAGATCATCGTGCCGCGCAAGGGCGTGACCGAACTGCAACGCCTGCTCGAAGGCGTCGACCGGGCCTTGGAGCTGGAGCTGGGGCGTAGCCACGTCCGGGTCAAGCGCGACGATGTGACGTTCACCTCCAAACTGATCGATGGCCGTTTCCCCGACTACGAGGCGGTGATCCCGATCGGTGCGGAGAAGGAGGCCAAGGTGGATCGCGAGGTCCTGCGTGCGGCCCTGCAACGCGCCGCGATCCTCTCGAACGAGAAGTACCGTGGCGTGCGGGTGGAGATCTCCCCCGGCCAGCTGAAGATCAGCGCCCATAATCCCGAGCAGGAAGAGGCGCAGGAAGAGATCGAGGCTGACACCAAGGTCGACAACCTGGCGATCGGGTTCAACGTCAACTACCTGCTCGACGCGCTGGGTGCCCTGCGCGACGAACATGTCGTGATCGCGTTGCGGGACGCCAACTCGTCGGCACTGGTTCGTGAAGCCAGCAGCGCCAAGTGCCGTCACGTGGTCATGCCGCTGCGGCTGTGACGCAAACGGCGACCCCGGTGTTCCACGTGGAACCTTCGCAACGCCCGGCTTCGGCCGGGTGTTGTGCTTTGGGGGCCCATCCGTGCGGGTGACACGGCTGACATTGCGGGACGTGCGGCGTTTCGACGAAGCCGAGCTGCTGCCCTCGGCCGGGTTGAACCTGCTGACTGGCGCCAATGGCGCTGGCAAGACCAGCGTGCTTGAAGCGCTGCACCTCATGGCCTACGGCCGCAGTTTCCGGGGTCGGGTACGTGATGGCCTGATCCGGGAGCACGCGGCCGCTCTGGAAGTATTCGTCGAGTGGGAAGAGGGGGCTGTTGGCGCTGGCACGGTGTTGCGGCGAGCAGGCCTTCGCCACGGCGGCCAGGACTGGTCGGGCCGGTTGGACGGTCGGGAAGTTGGCCACCTGGGCCAGTTGTGCGCAGCGCTGGCGGTGGTGACTTTCGAGCCCGGCAGTCATGCGCTGATTGCCGGAGGAGCGGAGAACCGGCGACGGTTCATGGATTGGGGCCTGTTCCACGTGGAACAGGACTTCCTGCCGCTCTGGCGTCGCTATGCGCGCGCCCTGAAGCAGCGCAACGCGCTCCTCAAGGCCCATGGTGCGTCGAGCCAGCTGGATGCCTGGGACCATGAGCTGGGGGAGGCTGGAGAGGCGCTGACGACCTACAGGGAACGCTACCTCGCCGAGCTCGCGCCGCGGGTAATGGAGGTAGGTGCCTCCCTCACCCCGGGATTGCCTCTGGCTGGCCTGGATTTCCAGCCCGGCTGGCGACGACAGGAGCTGTCGCTGCCGGATGCGCTGCTGTTGGGGCGTGAGCGGGACCGCTTGGCCGGCTATACCGGCGTGGGGCCCCACCGCGCCGACTGGAGCCTGCGCTTCGCCAGCTTGCCCGGCAGGGAAGCGTTGTCGCGCGGCCAGACCAAACTGGCGGCATTGGCAGCGCTACTGGCCCAGGCCAGCGACTACCGCGAGCGCCGGGGGCACTGGCCGGTCATCGCGCTGGATGATCTCCCCTCCGAACTGGACAGGGAGCACCAGCAGCGCGTGTTCCGGTTTCTGCAGGGTCAAGCGGGCCTGCAACTGTTCGTGAGCGCGACCGAGCTGCCGAGCGTCCTCGGTAGTGACCGCGTCGAGGCTCGGGTGTTCCACGTGGAACAGGGTCGAATCACAGGCTGATCCCGAAGTGAGGGGGCGGGGCGCGGTCTCCTGCTGGGGTATAATCGGGCGTCAACCCTATAGCTAAGGTGTCCGCAGCTGAAATGGCTGCGGCCCGGCCCCGACGTGGCGAAGGCATGAGCGAGCAGACCCCGAGTTCCACCCCCGGCAACGATTCCTACGACTCGAGCAAGATCACCGTCCTGCGTGGCCTGGAAGCGGTCCGCAAGCGCCCGGGCATGTACATCGGCGACGTGCACGACGGTACCGGCTTGCACCACATGGTGTTCGAGGTCGTCGACAACTCGGTCGACGAAGCCCTCGCCGGCCATGCCAATGACATCTTCGTGCGGATCCTCGAGGACGGTTCGGTTGCCGTCTCCGACAATGGTCGCGGTATCCCGGTCGACACGCACAAGGAAGAGGGTGTTTCGGCGGCCGAGGTGATCCTTACCGTGCTGCACGCCGGCGGCAAGTTCGACGACAACAGCTACAAGGTTTCCGGCGGCCTGCACGGCGTGGGCGTCTCCGTGGTCAACGCGCTGTCCGAGCATCTTTGGCTCGACATCTGGCGCGACGGACACCACTGGCAGCAGGAATACGCGCTGGGTGAGCCGCTTTACGCGCTCAAGCAGCTGGAACCCTCCGAGAAGCGCGGCACCATGCTGCGCTTCAAGCCGGCAGCGGCAATCTTCACCGACACCGAGTTCCACTACGACATCCTGGCCCGCCGCCTGCGCGAGCTGTCGTTCCTCAACTCGGGCGTCCGGATCACCCTGATCGACGAGCGCGGCGAAGGCCGCCAGGACGTATTCGAGTACGAAGGCGGCATCCGCAGCTTCGTCGAGCACCTGGCCCAGCTGAAGACCCCGCTGCACCCGAACGTGATCTCGGTGACGGGCGAGCACAACGGAATCGTCGTCGACGTCGCCCTGCAATGGACCGACGCCTACCAGGAAACGATGTTCTGCTTCACCAACAACATCCCGCAGAAGGACGGCGGCACCCATCTGGCCGGTTTCCGCGCCGCGCTGACCCGCACGCTCAGCAATTACATCGAGCAGAACGGGATCGCCAAGCAGGCCAAGATCAATCTCTCCGGCGATGACATGCGCGAAGGCATGATCGCGGTCCTCTCGGTGAAGGTGCCCGATCCAAGCTTCTCCAGCCAGACCAAGGAGAAGCTGGTCAGTTCGGAGGTGAAGCCTGCTGTTGAGGGCGCGTTCGGTGCACGTTTGGAGGAGTTCCTTCAGGAAAACCCGAACGAGGCCCGTGCCATCGCCGCCAAGGTGGTGGACGCCGCCCGGGCCCGCGAGGCCGCGCGCAAGGCGCGCGAGCTGACCCGGCGCAAGGGCGCGCTCGATATCGCCGGCCTGCCGGGCAAGCTGGCGGACTGCCAGGAGAAGGATCCGGCGCTGAGCGAACTGTTCATCGTCGAGGGCGACTCGGCGGGTGGCTCGGCCAAGCAGGGCCGGAACCGCAAGAACCAGGCGGTGCTTCCGCTGCGCGGCAAGATCCTCAACGTGGAACGCGCGCGATTCGATCGCATGCTCGCGTCCGACCAGGTCGGCACCCTGATCACCGCGCTGGGTACCGGCATCGGGAGGGACGAGTACAACCCGGACAAGCTGCGCTACCACCGCATCATCATCATGACCGACGCGGACGTGGACGGCTCCCACATCCGCACGCTGCTGCTGACGTTCTTCTACCGGCAGATGCCGGAACTGCTCGAGCGGGGCCATGTCTACATCGGCCTGCCGCCGCTGTACAAGATCAAGCAGGGCAAGACCGAGCTCTACCTCAAGGACGACCCGGCGCTGGATTCCTACCTGGCCAGCAGCGCGGTGGACAACGCCGCGCTGGTGCCGGCCGATGGCGAGCCGCCGGTCAGCGGCGAAGGCCTGGAGAAGCTGCTGCTGGTGTACGCCGGCGCACGCGAGGCGATCGCACGCAACAGCCACCGCTTCGATCCGCGGGTGCTCGAGGCGCTGATCGATTTCACTCCGCTTGACGCCGAACACCTGGCCCGCAACACCGACGAGCGGCACGAGCTCGAAGCGCTCGAAGCGCGCCTCAACCGCGGCAAGCTGGGCAGCCCGCGTTTCGTGCTGAAGATGCTCGCGGCGAGCGAATCGCGCCCGGCCGCGCTGGAAGTCACCCGCCGGCACATGGGCGAGGAAGTGCAGCAGGTGTTGCCGTTGTCGATCTTCGAAAGCGGCGAGCTGCGCCCGTTGCGCGACGCCGCTGCCGCGCTGCATGGCCTGATCCGCGATGGCGCCCAGGTCATGCGTGGCGGCAAGTCGCAGCCGGTGACCAGCTTCGCGCAGGCCCAGGCCTGGCTGCTGGATGAGGCGAAGAAGGGCCGTCAGATCCAGCGCTTCAAGGGCCTGGGCGAGATGAATCCCGAGCAGCTGTGGGACACCACGGTCAATCCGGATACCCGCCGCCTGCTGCGCGTGCGCATCGAGGATGCGGTGGCGGCCGACCAGATCTTCAGCACCTTGATGGGCGACGTGGTCGAGCCGCGTCGCGAGTTCATCGAGAACAACGCGTTGAAGGTCGCCAACCTGGATGTCTGATCCGGCGGGCGGCCCGCCCGCCGCCGTTTCATCGTCGGACATCGCAGCGGCTGGGTTTCCGCCGCTGGCATCGCGCACCGGTCCGCTGGTGCGCGCTTTCCTGCTCGATATCGCCATCGCGATCATCGTCCTGCTCGTCGCGAGCCTGGCCAGTGGCATCGCATGGGGCGTGTGGCGGGTCGTCGTCGTGGTGCAGGAGAACGGCGGCCAGGCCCCCGAGGCCGCGGCGATCGCCGGCGCGATCGGGGAACCGGGTGCGCTGGCGCAGATCCTGATGGCCGCGGTGGGCATGTCGGCGGCGGCACTGGTGCTGTACCTGGTGCGCCGCCGGGCTACGGCGGTCGAGCGGCGGCAATCCATGGCCGCGCTGCGGCGCCGGTCGACCTGGAGTTGGACGGTACTGGTAGGGGTTGCCGTGTTTGCCGGCAGCACGCTGCTCGGCTACCTCATGCAGCTGGCCGGTAGCGAGCCGGTGCCCACCAATATGGCGCTGGTCGAGGAAGCCGCCAGGCACTGGCCGGTCGTCCTGGTCCTGTTCGCGGTGGTGTTGGCGCCCGCCTACGAGGAACTGCTCTTCCGGCGCGTGCTGTTCGGGCGCTTCCTCGCCGCAGGCCGTCCGTGGCTGGGCATCCTCCTGGCCAGCCTGGCCTTCGCCCTGGTGCATGAAGTCCCGGGCCTGAGTGCCAATCCGCCGCTGGCGGTGCTGCAGCTGTGGCTGGTCTATGGGGGCATGGGCGCGGCGTTCGCCTGGCTGTACTGGCGCACCGGCACTTTGTGGGCACCCATCCTGGCCCACGCCCTGAACAATGGCTTGGCCCTGATCGTCCACGGCTTGGCATGAGCCCCGCGCTTGACGAAAAGTTAAGACCGCAGCGAGGACACTGCCAACAGATGAACAGGGCGGAACGGTTTATGGGCTGGAAGCGGACAGGGCTGGTATTTGCGATGGCGGCCGCATTGGCGGCCTGCGCAACCACGACGTCGCCCACCGGGCGCACGCAGTACATGGCGTACTCGGACGGCGAGCTCAACCAGATGGGCGCGCAGGCGTTCAACGAGATGAAGTCCAAGCAGAAGACCCAGACCGGGGGCCAGCAGAACGCGTACGTGCAGTGCGTAGTCAACGCCCTCGTCCAGCAATTGCCGCCGGAGTGGCGCAGCCTGCCGTGGGAAACTGCCGTGTTCGTCGACGACTCTCCGAACGCCTTCGCCTTGCCCGGTGGCAAGGTCGGAGTCAACACCGGCATGTTCAAGGTGGCCAAGAACCAGGACCAGCTGGCTGCAGTGATCGGCCACGAGATCGGCCATGTCTACGCCCGTCACACCAACGAGCGTGTTTCCCGGCAAAGCGCGACGTCGACGGGACTGGCGGTGCTCGGCGCGCTCGCCGGAACCCGTTACGGCCAGACCGGTTCGGACCTGGTCACCCAGGGTGGCGGCATGGCCGCACAGGTGGGGGTGCTGCTTCCGTTCTCCCGGACCCAGGAGGGCGAAGCGGACGAGATCGGACAGCGTTTGATGGCCCAGGCGGGATTCGATCCTGCGCAGGCCGCCGATCTCTGGGAAAACATGATCGCCGCTTCTGCCGGCCGCTCGCCCGAATGGCTTTCGACCCATCCCGATCCGCAGAACAGGATCCGTTCCCTGGAAGCGAGGGCCCCATCGTTGCAGCCGGTTTATCTGGCGGCGCGACAGGCTGGCCATACGCCCCGGTGCGGTCCCTGACTGCATGCGCAATGCACGTTTTGTGGCATTCCGAAAAAAACCCGGTTCTGGTAGCGTTGCCGACCCGGTTCCCGCTCCGCCCGCCGGCGGTGGCCCGTACGAGGTGATCCAATGAAGTTCCGCAGCAAGCAAGCCGTCCTGTCGATCCTCATCGCCGCCGCGCTCGGTGGCATGGTGGTAGCCGATGTGTCCGCGGCGCCGACCTCCGCGCGTTCGAAGAAGGCCGACAAGGCTGAAGTCCTGTACCCGAACGCCACGCGCCAGGAGCCCTCGACCAAGCCCTCCAGCAAGGCCGGCAAGAAGCTGCAGAAGCTGATCGACGTTTACAACAAGGAAGACTTCGCCCAGACCCGCGTACTGGCCGACGAGCTCCTGGTCCAGGAAGGCGCGAACAACTACGACAAGGCTGTGTCCGCGCAGCTGGCCGCGCAGGCCGCGTACAACCTCGATGACCTTGCGGCCGCGAAGGCCTACCTGCAGCAGGTGCTGCAGTTCGATGGCCTGGACAACAACGGCCATTACCAGTCGATGCTGATGCTCGCCCAGTTGCAGCTGGCCGACGACGAATACCAGCCCGGGCTGGCCACGCTGGACAAGTACTTGGCGGAAACCAAGTCGACCAAGCCCGATGACCTGGTGCTCAAGGGCCAGGCGCTGTACCAGACCGAGCGCTACCAGGAAGCGATCGCGCCGTTGAAGCAGGCGGTCGAATCCACCCCTGAGCCGAAGGACAGCTGGGTGCAGCTGCTGATGGCGTCCTATGCCGAAGCCAACCTGACGGGTGAGGCGGTCACGCTGGCCGAGAAGTTGGCCGCGAAGAACGCGACCGACAAGAAGGCGCAGATGAACCTGGCATCGGTGTACGCCCAGGCCGACCAGATGGACAAGGCGGCTGCCGTGCTCGAGAAGCTGCGCGCCTCCGGCCAGCTGACCGACGAGCGCGAGTACCGCCAGCTCTACGTGACCTACGCGAACATGGATGGCCACGAGAAGGACGTGATCTCCGTGATCAACGAAGGCCTGCAGAAGGGTGCGCTCAAGCCCGACCACCAGACCTACCTGGCCCTGGCCCAGTCCTACTATTACAGCGACCAGATCCCGCAGGCGATCGACAGCTGGAAGAAGGCCGCGCCGCTGTCCAAGGACGGGGAAACCTACCTCAACCTGGCGATCGTGCTTTCGCAGGAAGAGGGACGCCTCGCCGAAGCCAAGCAGGCCGCACAGCAGGCGCTGTCCAAGGGCGTGAAAAACCAGGCTAAGGCCAAGCAAATCATCAACTTGAAGTAACATTTCGGAAAAGCGCCGCGCCCTAGGCACAGGGGCGCGGGATTGGTATATGCTTGGCGGTTCATGCGGTGTCACCCGCGAGAACCTGGGTCCTGGTGGATATCTTCCACCCGCGGCCCGGCCCCACACCTGAGTTACTAGGCGCATGGCTGAACAACTGGTTGTACACAGGAATTACGAAGAAACCGAGGACAGCGGGCTCAGCTGGCCGCGCATCATCGGCATTGCGTTCGTCATCGCGCTGCATCTGGCCGCGCTCATGCTGTTGCTGATTCCCGCCGTCGCGCCGAAGGCGGAGATGGAGAAGGAGCGCAACATCCTGGTGACCCTGGTCGACGCACCGCCACCGCCACCACCGCCGCCGCCGCCGCCGCCGCCGCAGGACAAGCCGCCGCCGCCGATCAAGGAGCTGTCGCCGCCGAAGCCCTCGCCGGTGCCGCCGCCGCCGGAGGCTCCGCCGATCGACGTGGCCGAGCCGCGTCCGACCGACGTCTACCAGGAGCCGTCGCCGCCGTCGCCGCCGGCCCCGGTCGCCGACATCAGCGCCAGCGTCGACATCTCGTCCAAGAACATGAATCCGCCGCGCTATCCACCGGCTGCCGCACGCTCGGGCATCGAGGGTGAGGTGATTCTGGTCATCGACGTGGACGCGAACGGCAACGTGACCAACGTGTCGGTCGAAAAATCCAGCCGTAACCGCGACCTCGATCGCGCTGCGATGGAAGCTGCACGCAAGTGGCGTTTCAATCCCGCTAACGTTGGCGGCCAGAAAGCGGCCGGTCGCGTTCGGGTCCCGGTGAACTTCACTCTGGGTTGACGTCCGCACCCCGTCACGGGGTTCCCGTGATGAAAACCGGGCCTAGCGTTTCCGCTCTCTTCTCTATCCCCAATCAAACCAAAGGTAAGCGTCATGCTGCAGGAACTCTTCATCGCCGCCGCCGCCGGGGGCAACAGCGCCACCGCCCTCACGCAGATGGGCTTCGACCACCTTCTGTCCGAGATGGTCGCCAATCCGGGCGAGTTCGCCGTCTCCTGGATCGTGCTGATCACCCTGGTCCTGATGTCGGCTGCGTCGTGGTACTGGACGATCTTCAACGCCATCAAGAACACCCGCCTGAAGTCGTATGCCGACCGCGTCGTCAATGCGTTCTGGGATGCTCCGAATGCCCAGGAAGCCATCCGCGTGATGGAAGAGCAGCCGCGTAGCGAGCCGTTCTCCAAGATCGCGCTGGATGCCGCGCAGGCTGCCGCCCACCACCAGCGTGCCGAAGGTGCCGGTGCCGGCCTGGGCGAGTCGCTGACCCGTTCGGAGTTCGTCGATCGCGCCCTGCGTCAGGCCGTGACCCGCGAAAGCTCCAGGCTGCAGTCGGGCATGATCCTGCTCGCAACCGTCGGCGCGACCGCGCCGTTCGTGGGCCTGCTGGGCACCGTGTGGGGCATCTACGGCGCGCTGATCAAGATCGGTGCGACCGGCTCGGCCTCGATCGACGCCGTCGCCGGCCCGGTGGGTGAAGCGCTGATCATGACCGCCATCGGTCTGTTCGTCGCCATCCCGGCGGTGTTCGCCTACAACTTCTTCAGCAAGATCAACAGCGCCACGATCGCCAAGTTCGATTCGTTCGCCCACGATCTGCACGACTTCTTCGCCACCGGCTCGCGCGTGCGCTAAGCGGTTTCCCGAAGAACGATCCAGGCAAGTTACGGAGAGCCCGCATGGCCTTCAGTTCCGACAGCAGCGGCGGCCCCATGGCCGACATCAACGTCACGCCCCTCGTGGACGTGATGTTGGTGCTGCTCATCATCTTCATCATCACCGCGCCGCTGATGTCGCATAAGGTGAAGATCGAACTTCCAGAAGCGAACCTGGCCCAGAAGCCGGATGACGCCGAAAAGCGCGTCATGCCGATCACGGTGTCGGTCAAGGAAGACGGTTCGCTGTTCTGGAACGATGAAGCGATCACCCGCGAAGTGCTCGAGTCGCGGTTGTCGAGCGTCGCCCAGCAGACCCCTCAGCCTCCGCTGAACCTGCGTGGCGACAAGACCACCAAGATGCGCACGATCAACGACATCACCAAGATCGCGCAGTCGCAGGGCATGCTCGACATCGGCTTCGTCGCAACCAAAGTAAAGGGTCAGTAAGCCATGGCTTTCAGTTCCGGTTCCGGCAAGGGCCCGATGGCCGACATCAACGTCACGCCCCTGGTGGACGTGATGCTGGTGTTGCTGATCATCTTCATCGTGACCGCGCCGATCATGACGTATCCGATCGACGTGGCCCTGCCGCAGCGGGTGATCAACCCGCCGCCGCAGCTTCGCGAGCCGCCGCCGCCGATCGACCTGCGCATCGATTCGACCAACCAGGTCTTCTGGAACAACGGCCCCGTCGCGGTGGCCACGCTCCAGCAGATGATGGAAACCGAAGTGCAGCGTGATCCGACCAACCAGCCGGAGCTGCGCATCGATGCCAGCTCGGACTCGGAGTACGAGACCATGGCCAAGGTCCTGGCAGCGGCCAAGAACGCGCAGATGATGAAGATCAACTTCGTGCAGCAGCAGTAACGGCGACGTCCGCCCCCGCCTCCTGCAGCGGCGGTCAGGCAGACGCAGCCATCGAAAACGCCGCCCACGAGGCGGCGTTTTCGTTTGTGTGTCCTGTGTGCCGGTATGCCAGCCCCCGGCATCGCGCTCAGGCGTGGGACTGGCTTCCGAGAATGGCCAGATAGGCGTCCACCGTGGCGCCCAGCCCCTGGTACAGAGCCTCGCCGACCAGCGCGTGACCGATCGACACCTCCAGCACGTCCGGTACTTCGGCCAGGAACGTGGCGAGATTGGCCTGCGAGAGGTCGTGCCCTGCATTTACGCCGAGCCCCAGCGCTTGGGCGCGACGGGCAGTCTCGGCGCATAGACGCAGCGCCCCCACAGGATTGCCCTGCGCGAACGCCTCCGCATAAGGCCCGGTATAGAGCTCGATGCGATGCGCGCCCAGCGCGGCGGCCCGTTCCAGTCCGGCGACGCCGGCATCGACGAACAGGCTGACCCGGCAGCCGAGTGCAGCGAAGGCATGGATCTGCTCGGCCAGTCGCGCGTCGTTCCCTTCGAAGCTGAAACCATGGTCCGAGGTGAGCTGGCCGTCCCCATCGGGCACCAGGGTCACTTGTGCCGGCCGGGTCTGCTCGCAGAGGGCAAGCAGGCCTGGATAACCGGGCCGCGGTGGCGCGAACGGATTGCCTTCGATGTTGAGCTCCACGCCGAACTGCGCGGTCAGCAACGCCAGTGGCGCGAGGTCTTCGGCCACGATGTGCCGGCGATCCGGTCGCGGGTGCACGGTGATGCCGTGCGCGCCCGCATCCAGGCAGGCGCGCGCGGCAGCCAGTACGTCCGGTTCATGGCCACCGCGCGAGTTGCGCAGCACGGCGACCTTGTTGACGTTGACGCTGAGCCGTGTGCCCGGGAACCTGGTGCCCATGGAGGCCTCGCTCATGCCGCGGGGGGTGCCGGGTCCTGCGGCTGCGGGCTGGCGGCCTCGCGCTTGCGCGCCTCGGCCAGCTCGCGCAGGCGGCGCAGCTCGACCGGATCGATCATCGCCATTTCGTCCTGTTGCCGCCCTCCAAGCCGGTCCAGGTACCAGCCCCGTATCCAGGCCACGAACAGGCCGACGGCCGCCAGCAGGAACAGCCCCAGCAACCAGTCGTGCACGGTGGTGATCGCCAGCAGCAGGGCGCCGAAAGCCAGCAGCAGATAGAGCCAATGCATCGCACCTCTCCCGAAAGTGCTGGCCCGCGACGGAATGCCACCAGCCGCCGCCATGATGCCGTCTGGACGGGTGCCGCGGCCACCGCGTGTCCGCCGTCGCCCTCCGCCCGTCGCCGCTACAGCAGCGGCGAGAGCAGCCGCGCGAATGCTTCCGGCAGCCGGTGCCGCCACAGGCCCAAGGGGCGATCCAGCCGTACCCGCTGGGCCTGGCCGAACTCGCTCTCGATCAACCGGGCCAACTCCCCGCAACCGTCGCGATCACGCAACAGCATCGAGACCTCGAAATTCAGGCGAAAGCTGCGATGGTCGAAGTTAGCGCTACCGACGATGCACAGGTCCTCGTCGGTGAGCAGCGCCTTGGTATGCAGCATCCGCGGGCCGTACTCGTAGACCTGCACACCGGCCTTAAGCAGCTCGTCGAAGTACGAGCGCGCCGCCAGGGTGACCAGCCGCGAATCGCTTCGACGGGGTACCAGCAGGCGCGTATCCAGGCCGGCCAGCGCCGCCGAGGTCAGCGCCATGCGCGCTGCCTCGCCCGGGACGAAGTACGGCGTGACCAGCCACACCCGCTGCCGTGCCTCGTGGATCGCGGCGACGTGCAGCCGGTGGATGGCCTCCCACGACGAATCGGGACCGGAAACGAGCACCTGTGCCCCGACCGGGCCGGCGGCCTGCTCGGGCCAGTACTCGGAGGCGCCGAAGGCGCGCGCCTCGCAACCGGCCGCGTAGACCCAGTCCTCGACGAACACCAGTTGCAGGCTGCGCACCACCGCGCCTTCCACCCGCAGGTGCAGGTCACGGTAGGCCGCAGGAGACAGCGCCTCGTCCTCCTCGTCGGTGACATTGATTCCGCCGATGAAGCCCAGTCGACCATCGACCACGACGATCTTGCGATGGCTGCGCAGGTTGACCCATGGCCGGGTGAACGGACGGAACCGGGTCGGATGGAACCAGCCGACCTCGGCGCCGGCGTCGAGCAGCGGCTGCAGATGGCGCCGGCGCATCCGCCCCGAGCCGACGGCATCGAGCAACAGGCGCACGCTCACGCCTGCCCGGGCGCGCGCTACCAGGGCGTCGCGCAGGCGCAGGCCGGTGCGGTCGGGGTTCCAGATGTAGTACTCCAGGTGCACGTGGTGCCTGGCCGCGGCGATCGCCTGCAGCAGCGCCTCGTAAGTCGCATGACCGTCGACCAGCCAGTCGGCAGTGATCGCCGATGAGGGCGGTAGTCCGGTCGTGGCTTGCCCCAGTCGCGCCAGCTCCAGGCATGGATCATCGCCCGTAGGCGTCCCGGCGAACTGGTCCAGCCCCGAGCGCGAGCGCCCGCGCCGCAGGCGCTGGCGCGTGATCTTCTGCGGCCCCAGCAGGAAGTAGATCAGGAAGCCGATGTACGGCAGCAGCGCCAGTGACATCACCCAGCTCAGCGTGGCGACCGGTTCGCGCTTCTGCAGCACGATCCAGACACTCAATCCCACCATGTAGAGCAGCCAGGCCAGCACCAGGTACAGGCCCAGTCGCGGTAATTCGATGAGCCAGGTCCAGGCAGCGTGCGGAAGTGTCATGGGCTGATTCTAGGCGAGCGACGCGGACAGGCGCGCGCAGTCGACCAGGCGCTGCAATCGCTACCGCTGAGACATGACTGGCGTAGGCTCGAATGATGGCTGACACCATCAAGGGCCGCGGATCGCGGCTGCACCTGCCAGGCCGCTTTGAACGCTCGGTCAGCGAGCGGGTGGACGACGGCTGGACCGCACCGGACGAGCCCGAGTCCGGGCCCGATCCGCTGCGACCACGAACCGAGGTCTTCGAGGAAACCGCGCGCAGCATCATCAGCCGGAACGATTCCCCGGACGTGGGCTTCTCGCAATCGGTCAATCCCTATCGGGGATGCGAGCACGGATGCAGCTACTGTTTCGCCCGGCCTTCCCATGCGTACCTCAACCTCTCGCCTGGCCTGGACTTCGAAACGAAAATTTTCGCCAAGACCAATGCAGCGGAGCTGCTCCGCCGCGAGTTCGCCCGGCCCGGTTACCGGCCCAGCCCGATCGCGCTCGGAATCAATACCGATGCCTACCAGCCGGCCGAACGACGCCTGCAAATCACACGACGGCTGATCGAGGTGATGCTCGAATGCCGCCACCCGTTCAGCCTGATCACGAAGAACGCGCTGGTCGAGCGTGACCTGGACCTGCTGCAACCTCTGGCCGAAATGAACCTGGTGCGGGTGCACTTTTCCGTTACAACCCTCGACCCGCACCTGAGTGCGCGGCTGGAACCACGCGCCGCCGCGCCGCACGCGCGGCTGCGGGCGATGCAGCGTTTGCATGAGTGCGGGATTCCGGTGGGCGTGCTGTTCGCACCAGCGATCCCCTGGGTGAATGACCATGAGATGGAAGCTGTCCTGGCCGCCGCGCGCGAAGCCGGTGCCGACAGCGCCGGCTATGTACTGCTGCGACTGCCCCATGAGGTGGCGCCCCTGTTCCGCGACTGGCTGCAGGCACATGTGCCAGACCGTGCCGACCGGGTGATGGCGGCCCTGCGCCAGATGCGGGGTGGTCGCGACTATGAATCCAACTTCGGAACCCGCATGCGCGGCCGCGGTGAATACGCGGACCTGCTGGCGCAGCGTTTCGCCCTGGCCCTGCGCCGGAATGGCTATGACCCCGGGCGGCCCGAAGTCCTGGACTGCAGCCGCTTCCTCGCGCCACGCCGGTCGTCACCCCAGGGCGAGTTGTTCTGAGGGCGCGGATGTACACCCGCCACGATGCTGTTTCAGCGATGAAACACCCTCGGAAACGCCGCTGCTGCATGCTCCAGCGGTCGGGGCGCGGCGGAAGGGTGCTACAGCCGTGTAACAGCGGCGCGGTGATGCTTGCACATGAAATCACGCAAGCGATTGATATTTTTATGAAAAATAACTTGGCATAGGGCGTGCGTTCCTGATTCCGCCTACACGCGGGGATCCCCACATGCCACGACATCTCGCCACTCTGTCCGTCCTGGTCGTGCTGTTCGCACCGGTGGCTGCAGTGGCGGCCGATGCGCATACCGGTGTCCATGCTGATCGCGGGGAGATCGTACTGCTGCGCGACGTCAGCGCACGACCCGCGTATCGCCAGGCTCCCCCCGGGATCGCCCTGATCGTCGACCCCACCCCGACCCGGGAAATCCACCAGAGCCTCGGCACTGGCGAGATGACGGACGAGGATTTCGCAACCATGTCGAGCGGGCAGGTGGATGCCCGTGGTGGTGGCGCCACCATGCCGGCGCAGATGACCGACCGCGCGCTGCAGGGTTCGATGGGCCGGCTGACCGGCGAAAGCAGTGTGTTCTCCGGCGGCAGCTTCGGTCGCAGCGTGGGCGGCGCCACGGGCGCGGTCACGGGCGCGACCCGGGGCATTGCGCCGACCATCACCGGGGCGCTTTCCCAGTTGCCGATGGGTGGCAGCCAGGGCAACCCAGGTACCGGCCCGTGACCACCAGGGCCGTGCGTCTTGCGCGCAGTGCCTCGCCCTCGTGCGGGATCCTCGCCTGCGTCGTTGCTTTGCTGGCGGGCCAGGCGCGGGCCGACGATTACACGGACATGCTTGGCTACCTGGCCCAGACCCGGATCGAAGACCGGGTGCTGGCCGGCGCCAGCGGAGTCATGGCCGTGAACATGGCGGCTGGCGACCTGAACCAGCAAGCGAACCTGCACGCGCTGGCCATCGGTGACGCGGCGAGTGTGCAGCTGAGTGCCAGCCAGAAGCGCAGCCAGGACGTCTACGACACGCCGCTGCACGCCAGTGCGCGCATCGGCGGCTCGGCGCTTTCCGGCGCCAGCGGCATCGCATCGATCAACCAGGCCAGCGGCAGCGGCAACGCGGAACAGAACGCGGTGTCGCTGGTGCAGGCGCAACAGAGCACACGCGAAGCGCCGGGCAGTTCCCTGTCCACCAGCGCGTTCGCGTCGGCGGAGCGGCAACGCACCCGCAACCCGGCGGGGAGGACCGCCAGCCGCAACGTGGCAGTGGAAGCCACCGCGCTGCGCGGGTTCGAGGGCGTGCTGCAGCTCAACCAGATCGCGGGCTCGGCCAATGAAACCGGCAACCAGCTGTTGCTGTCGATTTCGCCCGGTCCGTGAGGCGGTAATCCTACCAACCTGAAAAGCAAGAGAGAGAGGACACCATGAAAAGGAACATCAAGTGGACCGTGCTTGCCGTGGCGATCGCCGCCGCGACATCGGCCAATGCCGAAACCACCATCGACAACAACATCGTCAACAACTGGACGACCAACACCACGATCGATACTGACGTCGATACCAACGTCGATACGAACCTCAGCAAGACCAAGTCCTACACCTCGACGGTAGACAAGGCCTACACCTCCGCTGTCACCAATACGGTCGACAATACGGTCGATACTTCGTATACCTCCGATGTGAACAACACGGTCGACACGTCATACACCTCGGACGTGACCAAGGCCATGGACCTGTCGTACAGCGACTCGTTCGATCGCGACACCACCATCGCCCACGACGTGGATACGTCCTACAGCGATTCGTTCGACCGGACGACGACCGCTACCCACGACATGGATACCTCGTACAGCGACACGTTCGAGAGGAACAGCACCATCGACAGCAATGTCGACATCGACATGGGATGGGATTACCAGCGGAACGTCGTCGACACCGACATCAACCACGACGAAGACGTCAACGTCGACCACGACATCACCATCGACAAGGAAGTGGACGAGCATGGTGTTTCGGCCGAACTCGAGTCCGACCTGTCGCTGACCTCCGACATCGACTTCACCGGCAGCCCGACCGTGTCCGGTGACCTGGAGATCGATTCGGCCGCGATCGCCGTCATCGACAACCGCCAGAGCAACAGCGGCAACCTCGGCATGAACGACGAGCTGACCAACGACGCTTCGATCGGCGACAACACCGCCACCGCGGCGCAGGGCAACCTGCAGTTCAACGTCGGCGCTGGCGACAACAACCAGCAGGACAATGCAGCCGCGCTGTCGGCGGCCGATGCCAGCTTCGCGTTCGGCCTGGCGGATTCGAAGGTGTTCGTGCAGCAGAGCGGCAGCGGCAACGCCACCAGCAACCTTGGCCAGACCAACACCGCCGGCGTGGCCGATGCGGCGTTCGCCGACGCCACGGGCAACATCGGCGTGAACGTGACCTCGGGCAACAACAACCAGCAGAAGAACGGCCTGGCCGCTTCGGTTGCGACCTCGCGGTATGCCTCGGCGGCCGTCAGCTCCAACCAGATGTCGTCGGGCAACGCGGTGTCCAACGCGCCGAAGGTCGAGGAAGGCCTGCGTGAAGTGGGGATCAGCCTGCAGGGCAACATCCGCGGCAGCCTGGGCCAGGTGACCTATCAGGGCACCGGCAATTCCTACCAGAAGGACAACTTCTACCTGGATACGTGGGATGGCGGCCTCGACCACCCGTCTGGCGGTGAGACCGGCCACATCGACATGGACAATGAGATCCAGAATGCGGTCGACAATCCCTACGCCCCCGGCGTCGGCGGCATCGCCTTCGATTCGGATGAGGAAGGCACCATCACGTTCGGCGAGCTGGGTCCGGACGCACTGAGCGCCTCGCTGTCCGGCGTGCTGGCCGTGCCGACCATCGACACGGTGGTTGCCGCGACCAACACCGCCTCGCTGTCCGGCGACGCCTTCGCGCGCGCGTCCGGCAACATCGGCGTGAACGTGTCGGCCGGTACCGGCAACCAGCAGGCCAACAGCCTGTCGCTGGCCGTGGCCCAGCCTTCGGCTGGTGGCGGTGGCGGCGGTGGCGGTGGCGAGTAACACAACCGCTTGAACATCCCGCAAGGGATGCAGGAGTGACTCCCGTCCATCCGCCGTGGCCGGGAAATCACGGATGCCCCGCCCCGCCTCCCCCGCGGGGCGGGGCTTCCACTCCTCGACGGCGGACCTATTCGCAACACACCCGGATCCGAGGAAACGCCGCCATGTCGCGACCCGTGCTGCCGAGCCTGGCCCTGACGCTGGTAGTCCTGGCGCTGCAGCTTGCGCCGGCGCAGCCGGCACGCGCCGCGGACGTGGCCTTCGCCGGGGTACTACCCAACGGCGCGCTGTACCACACGCCCGTGGAGAGCATGCGCGAGTCGCGCTTCCGCAACCTGGTGCGCCAGCAGACCGATTACAGCTGCGCGGCGGCATCGCTGGCGACCATCCTGCGACATGCCTACCACCTGGATGCGGACGAGAACACGGTGATCGAAGGCATGCTCGCGATGGCCGATGCGGACGTGGTGCGCGAGCGCGGCTTCTCGCTGCTGGACATCAAGCGCTATGTCGAATCGCTGGGCATGCGCGGGCGCGGTTACCGGGTCGACGAGGACAAGCTGCGTTCGCTGCGGGTCCCGAGCCTGGTACTGATGGACGTCAATGGCTTCCGCCATTTCGTCGTACTCAAGCAGATCATCGGCGACCAGGTCGAGATCGGCGATCCGATCCTCGGCAACCGGGTGATGCCGTTGCCCGTTTTCCTCGAAGCGTGGCCGTCCCGCGCGGTGTTCGTCGTTATCGGCACCGACTTCGATCGAAACACGGTGCTGCTCCAGCCCAGCAGCAAGCCCAGCGCCAGGGCGCTGTATGCGCGGCAAGGACCAATCACCGACGCCGAGCTGCTCGACTTCGGTTTCAGCCATGCCGACCTGTTCTAGGAGCATCGAAACATGAACGGAAAACGGATCCTCAGTCTTGCCATCGGCCTGGCCACCGCGCCGGCGGCCATGTCGGCGCTGGCGCAGGATGCGCCGCCGGCGGCGCCGCAGGGCGGCAGTGGCCTGACCGAGCTGACCGACGAGGAAATGGGCGACATGCGCGGCCGCTACACGGTCAGCAGCAATACCGTCGCCTGGTTCGGCGTGACCATGGTGTCCACCTGGCAGACCCAGGCCGGACAGCAACTGAAGAGCAGCATGACCGTGACGATGGATGGGCGCGCGCCGGGCAAGCCGACCGTGACCTTCCAGCCGCACGTCAGCATCACCGCGGTCGATGCCCCGTCGCCGATACCTTCGGGCCAGCGCGAGATCGACAACGCCGGGCTGGCCAATGTCAGCGGCGTGGTCCAGAGCGTGCAGGTCGCCGGCGATGGCAATGTCGCCCAGAACACCGCGCAGATCACCGTGCGCGAACAGCAGGAGGCCCCCGCGTCGCCGCCGGCCGATTCGCTCGCGCTCGCCGCGGCGCCCGACGCTTCGACCCCGCACGCCATCGCCGCAACCAGCATTGCCACGACGAGCGCGGCGGGCATGACGGCCACGGCGCTGCTGGAAGACAACGCCGCCCGCGTGCTGCTGCAGATCGATGGACAGGGCGCCGTCGAACAGTGGGTGAGCCACAGCGGCATGGGGCAGACGATCCAGCTGGCGGTCGACGGACACCAGGCCAGCAACTGGATGGAGCTTGACCTGGTCCGCAATTCGTCCCAGGGTCGCGCAGCGCTGGGCCAGAACGTGGCCCAGGCGATCTCGCTGAGCCGCGGAATCGCGATCGGGTACTAACCGAATACACAGCCAGGAACGGCGGGGGACAGTCACGTGGTCAGGAAGCAACAGCGGCAGGGTTCATCGGTTCCAGCATTGAGCGGCGCGATCATGGCGGTGATCGGCCTCACGTTTTCCTCTCTCGCTTCGGCGCAACAGGCCGGATCGCCGGCGGACGAAGCCGACCTGCGGCAGCTCAGCGAACAGCTGGCCGAGCTCAAGGCCAGCTACGCGCAGGAAGTGCGGCGCTTGCGCGAGCTGGACATGCAGGTCCAGGCGCTCCAGGCCCGCCTGGCCGGAAAGGTGCCGACTGCCACCCAGGGTGCAGCGATGGCGCCGGCAACGGCCCCGACCGCGGCACCGTCACCGGGGACGCCGGGAGCAGCGGCCGCGCCGCCGCCATCGTCGGCCGGCTACGCCAGCACCGCCGCCGAGGCCGAGCAGGCCCAGAGCGAGCCGATGTCGCGCAGCGTAGCCGACGTGAAGCAGGCGACCCGGACGCTGTTCGACCAGCGCCTGGTGATCGAGAACGGCCTCACCTACAACCGCTACGATCGCAAGCAGCTGACCCTCAACGGTTTCCTGGCCCTCGATGCGATCTTCCTCGGCAACATCGCCGTCGAGAACGTCGAGTCGGACACGTTGAACTACAACCTCGCCGCCCGCTGGGGCGTCAGCCCCAACCTGACGTTGAACCTGGACGTGCCCTACATCGCACGCAAGACCGTGTACCAGAAGGGCGGCGCCGGCGGCGCAGCGGCGTCCATCGCGCAGGAGGAAACCACCGGGAATGGCCTGGGCGACATCACCGCCAGTGCCAACTACCGGCTGCTGGCCGAGCAGGGAAGCCGGCCGGAGACCGTGCTCAACTTCGGCGTGACCATGCCCACCGGGCAGGAACCCTACGGGATCCCGTGGACGGTGCTCGAGCGCGACGACGACGACTTCATCCGCTTCGCGGTGCCGGACGAGCAACCCACCGGCAACGGCGCATGGCAGGCGAGCATCGGCGTGTCCGCGGTCAAGACCAGCGACCCGGCGATCCTGTTCGGGAACATCGGCTACACCTACTCGTTCACCACCAGCTTCGACGACATCGACAACAACCCGGATACGGTCAACCCGGGTGACGTCAGGCTGGGGGATTCGTTCTACTTCGGCGGCGGCGTGGCGTTCGCGTTCAACGAGCGGACCAGTTTCAGCATGTCGCTGAGCAACCGACTCAGCGCACGCGCGCAGACGCGGGGCGAGGGAACACCCTGGAACAAGGTCATCGGCAGCGACGCCAATTCGGCGATGTTCAATCTCGGCGTGACCTACGCGCTGAACCCCAACGCGACCATGGTGGGCCTGCTGGGAATCGGCCTGACGCCTGACGCGCCCGACTTCAGCCTCGGCTTCAGGGTGCCGTACTCGCTGTAGGTGTTCCCTGCCCGCCAGGCCGCAGCCCCAGGCGGCCAGGGCGGGCAGGTCTCACCGCGCGCGCTCCACCATTGCAGGACGACGCAGTCAGGGGCGCAGCGCGCCGAGCGCCAGCCGATGTTTCTTGCACAGCCGGTAGACGGTGACGCGGGAAACCCGCAGCCGCCTCGCGCATTCACTGACGTTGAAGCCCGAGTCGCGCAGCGTCGCCAGGATGGCCTCGCGTTCGGCCTGCACGCGCACTTCGCCCAGGCCGTCGCTGGCGGCAGCTTCGGCGGCATCCTGGAGCTGCAAGGCCTGCGCGTCGAGCAGGTCGCTTTCGCCCACCACGGCCGCCCGGCGCACCCGGTTCATGAGTTCACGCACGTTGCCCGGCCAGCCATGGCTGCGCAGCACCCGGCGCGCCGAAGCATCGAAGCCCCGCGCGCGTACACGGTGCTGCTCGCGGAACCGGGCCAGGAAGTGCTTGGCCAGCAGTTCCACGTCGTCGCCTCGTTCGCGCAGCGGCGGCATGTGCAGGCGCAACACGTCCAGCCGGTAGAACAGGTCCTGGCGGAACCGGCCCTGCGTGACGGCTTCCTCCAGGTCGACGTGGGTTGCCGCGACCACCCGGACGTCAACGCGGATCGTATGGTGGCTGCCGACCCGCTCCAAGGTGCCTTCCTGCAGCACGCGCAGCAGGTTGGTCTGTGCATCGAGCGGCAGGTCGCCGATTTCGTCCAGGAATACGGTGCCGCCATCGGCGGCCTCGAACAGGCCGATCCTCCGGGCAGCCGCGCCGGTGAACGCGCCCTTCTCGTGGCCGAACAGCTCCGACTGGACCAGGCTGGCCGGCAACGCGCCACAGTTGATCGCGACGAATGGCCGCCCGCGGCGCGTCGACATCTCGTGCAGGGCGCGTGCTGCCAGTTCCTTGCCGGTGCCGGTTTCGCCGGTGACCAGCACCGGCAGCTCGACGGGCGCGAACTTGTGCAGGTTCGCGCGTACCGCAAGCATCGCGGCGCTGCCGCCCACCAGGGAATCGGTGCTGGCGCTGCCGCGAACCAGGTGGTCGCCGTCGATGATCTGCGCCAGGCGCTGGATCTGCGCCAGGTCCAGCGGTTCGCGCAGCCGCAGCAGGCATTCGGAATCAAGGGGGCCGGCTTCATCGCCGAACGCGACCAGCGGAAGATCGGAATGGCGCGACAGCAGCGCCTGCATCGCCGCCAGCCATTCGGCATCGGCATGGCGCAGGTCCATCAGCGCTGCGACGCGGTCGCTGCCGCGCAGGCCGATGCGCGTGTCGCAGGGGTTCTCGATCACGCGCAGGTCCCAGCCTGCGGCGGCCAGTACCTCGCGCTCCTGGATCGTGGGCCGGCCCAGCCAGATCATGCACCGGGGACGGATTTCGGGAACTGCCGCCATCGTTCCTTGCTCCTGGTATCGCCTGGCCGCGGGGATGCCTTCCCGGCGGACGCCCTGGGGCGCCCTCCACCGCAGCCTGCCATCGCTCCATGACAAAGGGCTAAAAGAAAAAGAAAAAGGTGCGGCCGGGCTCGCCGGCCGGATGCCGTGCGCGATGGGTCAGCGCGGTCTGCCTGCCACCGCGCAGCGGTGGCGCCGTTTGCGGGATCGCATCGGAAATGGCGGACAGTGGCGGTGTGACATGGTCTTCCCCCGGAAGCTTGCTTCAGCCCGCACGTATCTGTGGAATCTGGGCTGTATCCGGAAGAACGCCGATGGCCGGACGCAGAGGACAGCCGCGTCCAGCTTCAGGATGCTGAAGGAGTCAGCGAGGTGAAGCCGGATACGCGAGCAGCAGGACCAAGTCCTCCTCGCCGACCTGCTCGATCGCGTGGGTGCTGCCGGCACGGGTGAGCATGGCGTTCCCCGGTGCCACCTCGTATTGGCGGCCGTCGAGCACGTAGCGCCCGCGACCGGCGACCACGTAATAGATCTCGTCCTTGTGGTGCTGGTGCAGGCCGATGCCGGCGCCCGGGTGCAGCACGCGCTTGCGCATGACGAAGGGCAGGCCGGGGGCATCGGCGAACAGCGGGTAGGCCGTGGTCGTGCCCGGTCCGCCATGCGGCCCGGGTTGCTGGCGGGCGAAATCGCGCTCGTGCACCACCGAGGAAGGGTTGTTCTGCGCGGTCTGGTCCGCGCGCGCGCTGGACGGCGCGCCGCAGTCGGTGTCGCGCACCACGTGCGGGGCCAGTGCCGGATCCACGGCCTTCCAGTCGCGCACCACCAGGCAGGCGACCATCGTCGCGCCGGCGGCACTGAAGTGCGTGTCATCGCGCACGCCGCGTTCCGGGACGTGCTCGAAGTACGCGGTCGACGCCGCGTCGCCCAGCGCACGCAACCAGTCGGTGCTGCTGGCATTGAGGTCGATCAGCGCGACCTGCTCGCGCCCGGCCAGTTCGCGCACCGCCTGCGTGTAGCGTGCATGGGTATCCAGCAGGGATCCGAAGTCCCAGACGCGCCGTGACACGGGTGTCAGGAGGATGGGGGTGGCGCCCTGTTCCCGGGCGGCCGCCACGTAGCGCATCAGCCACTGCGGGTAGGCCTGCGCGGGCTCGTTGTAGCGGCTCGGATCTTCGTACTTGGCATCGTTGTGCCCGAACTGGACCAGCAGGATGTCGCCCTTGCGCAGCGCCTTGGCGATCGGCTCCAGCCGGCCTTCCTCGATGAAGCTGCGCGAACTGCGTCCGCCGATCGCGTGGTTGCGCACTTCGAAATAGGCCGGGTCGAGGAAGCCCTGCAGCTGCTGGCCCCAGCCGTTGCGGGGCGCGCGCTCGGGACCGTATTCGGCGGCGGTGGAGTCGCCGGCGATGAACACGCGGCGCGGCGCGGCATCGGCCGCAGCCGGGGCCGCAAGGCCGGCGAGCAGGAAGACCAGCGGCAGCAGTCGGACGATCATGCGGGCATCCTCGAAAAAAACCCCGCCAGCGGCCAGGCCGGGCGGGGTGTTGCATCGTCGGTATCGGCTCCGGCCGCGGGTCCGGAGAGGGGGGCAGCCGGCACCGGAGTGGCGGCTGCGGCCCGCGGCCCGAAGCCGATCAGCGCGCCAGCCAGCCGCCGTCGACCGGGATCACCGCGCCATTGACGTAGTCCGCGGCGCTGCTGGCCAGGAACACGGCGGTGCCGCCCAGGTCGGCCGGCTCGCCCCAGCGCGACGCCGGGATGCGGTCCAGAATCGCCTTGTTGCGGTCTTCGTCGGCACGCAGCTGCGCGGTGTTGTCGGTGGCCATGTAGCCCGGCGCGATCGCGTTGACGTTGATGCCCTTGGCCGCCCACTCGTTGGCCAGCAGCCGGGTGATGCCGGCGATGCCGCTCTTGGAGGCGGTGTAGGACGGCACGCGGATGCCGCCCTGGAACGACAGCATCGAGGCGATGTTGATGATCTTGCCGCGGCCCTGGGCGATGAAATGCCGGCCGGCGGCCTGCGACATGAAGAACGCGGACTTGATGTTGACGTTCATCACGTCGTCCCAGTCCTTCTCGCTGAAGTCGACCGCGTCGGCGCGGCGGATCAGGCCGGCGTTGTTGACCAGGATATCCAGGCCGCCCAGGCCGGCGACGGTCTCCTCGACGATCCGGGTGACCGGCTCGATGCTGATCAGGTTGGCGTCGACGTTGAGGAAGCGCCGGCCGAGCGCCTTGACCTTCTCGCCGGTCTCGTCGGCAGGAACAATGCCGGCGGCGGCGATGTCGGCGCCGGCGGCGGCCAGCGCCAGCGCGATGCCCTGGCCCAGGCCGGTGTTGGCGCCGGTGACCAGCGCGACCTTGCCTTGCAGGCTGAACGGATTGCTTGCCATGAGCGGTTCCTTCGTAGAGCGGGGCTCGCCCCGCTGGACACATTCTGGGAAGCCGGGCTCTCGATCACCCGGCGCGTTGTGGTGGAGCAAGCGGGGCACGCCCCGCCCTACGTGCAGCGTCTCCGCCGGTGCCGGCGGCGCGCCGCCTCACTTCAGCTGGCAGATGTCCAGCACCTTCATGTCGGTGTAGTCCAGGTTCTCGCCACCCATCGCCCAGATGAAGGCGTAGTTGCTGGTGCCCGAACCCATGTGGATCGACCACGGCGGCGAGACCACCGCCTCGTCGTTCTGCATGACGATGTGACGCTGCTGGTCCGGCTGGCCCATGAAGTGGTAGACGCGGTCGTTGGCGCCGAGGTCGAAGTAGAAATAGACCTCGCTGCGGCGGTCGTGCAGGTGCGGGGGCATGGTGTTCCACACGCTGCCCGGCTTGAGCACGGTCAGGCCCAGCAGCAGCTGCGAGGACTGGCAGGTGGCCGGCACGATGAACTGGTAGATGGTGCGTTCGTTGCTGGTCTCCAGCGCGCCGCGCTCCAGCGCAACCGCGTCCTTGATCGACAGCTGCTTGGTCTCGAAGCGCGCGTGCGCCGGGGTCGAGGTCAGGTAGAACTTGGCAGGATTGGCGGCATCGGCCGAGGCGAAGCTCACGTCCTCGCTGCCCATCGCCACGTACAGGCCGTCCTTCGGACCGAGCGTGTAGGCGGTGCCGTCCACGGTGACGGTGCCGGCGCCGTTGCCGACGTTGATCACGCCCAGCTCGCGGCGTTCCAGGAAGGGCTTGCCCGCGGCCGAGGCCGGCTCGGTCTGCTTGGGCAGCGACACCGACTTGCCCACCGGGGCGGCACCACCGATCACGAAGCGCTCGTAGTGCGTGTAGTTCAGCCGCACTTCGTCGGCGGCGAACAGGTCGCCGATCTGATACAGGTCGCGCAGTTCGTCGTTGCTTGCGCCCTGCATGACGCCGGGATGGGTCGCGTAATAGGTCTTCTGGTACATCGTGGGGCTCCTCGGGTGGTGCGCACCCCGCGTTGGCGGGGCGTGGTTTGTGCATTGGGGTGCCATTCTAGCGAAGGACGGTAACCGGTGTCATTCCGCGGTGCGGCAAATCGCCCAGCGCTGCTGCCCATGGGCGGCTGGGGTCAGGCGGGAGGCTGGCAGGAGTCGCGGACGATGAGGTGCGGGCGCACGCTGGCCACCGGCAACGGTGCGTTGTCGGTGCGGATCAGCATGGTCGCGGCAATCCGGCCGGTGTCGCGGGTCTGGCGTCGCACCGAGGTCAACGACGGCCACAGGCGGGCCGCCAGCGGGCTGTCGTCGTAGCCGATTACCGACAGGTCGCGCGGGATGTTGATCCCGGCACGCATGGCGACCTTGTAGACGCCGGCCGCCATTTCGTCGTTGCCGCAGAAGATCGCGGTCGGCCGGTCTTTCCCGGCCAGCAGCTTCTCGGCTGCGGCCACGCCGGATTCGAAGGTGTAGCTGGCTTCGATGATCCGCGACTTCGGCACCTCGATGCCGCGCTTGGCCAGGGTATCCACGAACCCCGCCGTGCGCTCGATCGCCGAACGGTAGGCCAGCGGACCGGTAATCAGGGCGATGTCGCGGTGGCCCAGGGTCAGCAGGTAGTCGGCTGCCTCGGCCGCGCCGTCGCGGTCGTGGGTGACGATCATGCGGCCGTCGGTATCCTCGAAGCCGACCGGGACGATGCGCGTATAGCGGCAGCTCATCTCCGCCAGCATGTCGGCCAGGTTCTGGTCTTCGGATGCGCGCGGGATCAGCATCACGCCATGCAGCTTCTGCTGCTGGACGAAGCGGCGCACGCCATCGATGTAACCGGGGCTGCGCGTGTCGCAGGGATGCACGACCAGTTCGAAGCCCGACTCGCGCAGCGCGTCCAGCGCGCCGTACTGCATGTCGACGATGTACTGCGCGGTGGGGTTGTCGTAGACCATGCCGATCAGGAACGAACGGCGGAAAGCCAGGCCGCGCGCCAGCGGATCGGGCACGTAGCCGACCTCGCGCATCAGCGACTCGACCTTCTCCCGGGTGTCCTTACGGACCAGCGGCGAGTGGTTGATGATCCGCGAGACGGTCTTCTTCGAGACGCCTGCCAGCCGGGCGATGTCGTTGATGGTGGCGGTCTTGCCGGAGGGCAGCCGGCCAGAGGCAGGTGTGGCGGAGGGAGCGCGCGCGGGCATGGGGGCGTTCAGCGGAAGGATCGGTCGATTCTAGCCGGAGCCGGGACCTGGCGGCTGCGTCCGCCGCAGTGGCGGACGCGGGCCGGGCTCAGGCCAGCAGGTCCGGCAGCCAGAGCGAAACCTGGGGGAAGAAGGCCACGACCAGCAGCACGCACAGGCCGGCCAGCCAGAAGGGCCAGATGGTGCGCATGCTCTGGGCGATGGTGATCTTGCCGATGGCCGTGCCGATGAACAGCACCGAGCCCACTGGCGGGGTCACCAGGCCGATGCCGCCGGTCAGCACCAGCACCAGGCCGAAGTGGATCGGGTCGATGCCGTAGGCCTTGGCTACCGGCAGGAAGATCGGCGTGCAGATCAGGATCATCGGCGCCAAGTCCATGAAGGTGCCCAGCAGCAGAAGCATGATGATGATCATCAGCAGGACCATGAACTTGTCGTGCGCAAACGACTGCAGGAACTCGACCGCCGCCGCCGGGACCTGCAGGTAGGCGAGCAGCCAGCCGAACACCGCCGCGGTTGCGATCACGAACAGGATCACGCCGGTGCTGCGCGCGGCATGCACCACCGTTTCCCGGAACTCGCGCAGGCGCAGCTGGCGGTACAGGACCACGGTGACCAGCAACGCGTAGACCACGGCGATGGCCGCCGATTCCACCGCGGTGAAGATGCCGGCGCGGATGCCGACGAAGATCAGCGCGACCAGGCCCAGGCCCGGCAGCGCCGAAACCAGCCGCACCAGCACCGCGCGCCAGCCCGGGAACGGCTCGGTGCCGTAGCCGCGGTGGCGGGCGACCACGTATCCGGTGACCATCAGGGCGGCGGTCATCAGCAGCGCGGGCATGATTCCGGCGGCGAACAGGCGAGCGATCGACAATCCACCGCCGGCCGCGGCGGAGAACAGGATCAGGTTGTGCGACGGCGGCACGAGCAGGGCGACCAGCGCGGCGGTGATGCTCACGTTGACGGCGAAGTCGCGGTCGTAGCCGCGCTTGACCATCTGCGGGATCATCGTGCCGCCGACCGCCGAGACGTCGGCGATCGCCGAGCCGGACACGCCGCCGAAGAACAGCGACGACAGGATCGAGACCTGACCCAGGCCGCCACGCATGCGCCCGACCAGCGAAGAGGCCAGAGAGATCAGGCGCTCGGAGATGCCGCCGCGCATCATGATCTCGCCGGCGAAGATGAAAAGCGGAATCGCGATCAGCGACGCAGAGCCGGTGCCGGCGGAAATCTGCTGGACCATCACTACCGACGGCAGGTCAAGGTAGAGCAACGCGGCCAGCGAAGCGGCCGCCAGGGCGAATGCGACCGGCACGCCGATGACCAGCAGGATTGCAAATACGAGGAACAACAACGCGATGGCCATCAGAGGTCTCCGTCCTGCGGTGCCGGCTGCGATGTCGCGACGGCCGGGTGTGGCGCAAGCGAGAGCACCAGCTGGTTGATCGCGAACAGCGACATCAGTACGCCACCCACCGACAGGGGCAGGTAGTTGATGCTCTGCGGCAGGCTGGCGCCCGCGATGCGGATGTCGATCCCGTCAAGCAGCAGGATCGCAGCCCAGTACGCGATCACCACGCCGATGCAGGCAACAATGAGCGCGACCACCACGTCGATGGCGCGGCGGATCGCCGGCCGGACATGGTCGTGCAGCAGGAAGAACCCGAAGTGGCGACGCGTGTGCACGCCGGCGGCAGCGCCCAGGCTCATCGCGGTGGCCAGCAGCAGCAGCGTGACCGGCTCGGTCCAGCTGGGTGAGTCGTTGAGCACGTAGCGGGTGAACACCTGGCAGGCCTGCACCACCACCAGCCCGAGCAGGGCGATGGCGGCTACGGCGATGACGGCGCCTGCGATGCGGTCCAGCACGCGTTGTGCGGCGCTGGCCGGGACGTTGTTTGCGGTCTCGGTCATGGGTCCGGTTCAGGCGAGGTCGCGGATGCGACGGTAGAGGGCTTCGATGTCGGGCTTCTGGTGGTATTCGTCCAGCAGCGGCTGGGCCGCCTTGTGGAATGCCGGCAGGTCGACGTCGTTGGTCTTGATCCCGTACTCGAGCACGGCCTTGCGGGCCACGCCTTCGGATTCGTCCCACTTGGCGCGCATCACCGGCACCGAATCGCGCGCCACGCGCACCAGCAGCTCGCGGTCGGACGGGGTCAGCGAGAGGAAGCTCTCGCGCGACATGATCAGCACGTCGGGGGCGTAGGAGTGGCGCGTCTCCGACCAGTACCGGGCCGCCTCGAAGTGGCGGCTGGAGTGGAAGCTGCGCATGTTGTTCTCGGCGCCGTCGATCATGTGCGTCTCCATCGCCGAGAACGTCTCGCCCAGCGACATCGGCGTCGGGTTGGCGCCCAGCAGGCGCACCAGCTTGATGAAGATGTCCGAGGCGGCCACGCGCATCTTCAGGCCGTGCAGGTCCTCGGGCTCCACGATCGGGTGCTTGGTGTTGTAGAAGCAGCGCGCGCCGGAGTCGTAGATCGCCAGGCCGACCAGGTCGCGGGTCTCGAAGCTGCGCAGCACCTCGTCGCCGACGTCGCCGTCGATCACCCGGCGCATGTGGTCGATCGAGTCGAACACGTACGGCAGGCACAGCGCCTGGGTCAGCGGGAACGCGTTGTTCAGCGCGCCGGAGAACACGCGGGTGATGTCGATGACGCCGTAGCGGGCCATGTCGATCGCCTCGGCCTCGCGGCCGAGCTGGCCGGAGTGGTAGAGGCGGATCTTCAGCCGGCCGCCGGTCTCGCGCTCGAGCGTCTGCCCGATCCAGCGCACGGCTTCCACCGTCGGGTAGTCGGTGACATGCACGTCGCTGGCGGTCAGGACGCGGTGGCCGGCGCCGTCGATCTTGTCCGAGCTGGCGAAGGCACGGTTGCCCATGGCCAGCGGCAGCGCACAGGCGGCGCTGGCGCCGCCCAGCAGCAGGCGGCGCCGGGTCAGGCCGGTGGTCATGCGGGGCTCTCCTCGCTGGCGGGCACGGCGTGGCAGTCGAGCGTGCCATGCCCCTGGAACACGACGCGGGCACGCTGCCCGGCGGCGATGTCGTGGATGCCGGTGGCGTTGCCGGTGGCGACGTACTCGCCGGCCTTGAGCGGGCGCCCGCGCCTGGCCGAACGCGACAGGGCGAAGGCGAAGGCGGCGCGCAGGCCGCCCGGCAGGCGCGTCGCGCCACCGGTGCCGACGCTGGCGTCCTCGATGAAGGTCTCGGCCAGCAGCGACGACTCGTCGCGCGCGGTCCAGTCCGGCACTTCCGCGCCCAGGATCAGGCCGTTGTTGTTGCCGAAATCGGATACGACCACGCGCGGGCCAAGCTGGTTGATCGTCGCCAGCGGGCTGCTGGCCACCTCGACGCCGATGTACAGGGTCGCCGGCAGGGCCGCGGCTTCGGCCGGGGTCCAGTCGAGCTTGCCGGCCGGGGCGTCAGCGTCCAGGCGCAGGACGTACTCGGCCTCGACCGCGCCGAAACCGCCGACGAACACCGGAATCGGCGTACTGCTACCGGTAGCATTCCAGAGCTGGCGGGCGAAGACCGGACCGAGCAGGCGCTCGTCCCCGGAGAGGTCGCGGCGCTCCTCGGCGATGTAGCCGACTTTCCAGCCGACCACCTGGTCGGGCCACTGGGCGATGGCCAGATCCTGGACCCGATATGCGGTGACCAGGTCGTCCGGGATGCTGCCGGGGAAGCCCTCCAGCGAGGCGCCCTTGCGCCGGGCGGCGACGAAACTGTCCGCGATGGCGGACAGCTCCGGCGAAGCCGGCATATCGTCCTGATGGCCTGTAAGCGTGCTCAAGGTGTCTCCCGGGAAATGTGCGTTTTGCGTGTTGCGCCGCGGATCGACAGCGGCCGTGGAAGCTGTATATGGTAAACCGGTGTCATGCCGCAATGTGCACTGCGTCAATGCGCCACTGCACGCTGCAATGCAACATCCCGACGGGGGTTCCATGTCCGCGCTTTACCGCCAATTCGAGCTCCTTCCCGCTGCCCGTCGCGGGGTATGCAGGCCGTTGTCCGGGGTTGTCGGGGTGGTGCTGCTTCTGGCTCTGTCGGCGGCGGCACCGGCCTTGTCGGCAGCTCCGGTCGAGGTGCCGCTGTGGCCTTCGACGCCGCCCGGCACCGAGGGACTGGCGCTGGACCAGCGCGTGGTCGAACGCAGCGCCGACCCGGCCCTGCCCGACCGCTATGCCGACGCGATCAGCGTGCCGTCCCTCACCGTCTACCGCCCGACCCGCCCGGATGGACGTGCCCTGCTGGTCATCCCCGGCGGCGGCTACCAGCGCGTGGTCCTGGACAAGGAGGGCAGCGCCCTGGTGCCGGCTTTCGCGGAAGACGCCGGGCTGACCCTGTTCGTGCTGCGTTACCGGCTGCCGGGCGAGGGTCATCGCGAAGCGCGCGACGTGCCGCTGGCTGACGCGCAGCGGGCGATGCGACTGATCCGCCGGCATGCGGGCGATTGGGGCATCGATGCCGACAGCCTCGGCGTGATGGGCTTCTCGGCCGGCGGCCACGTGGCTGCGAGCCTGGCCACGCGGCATGCCGAGCGCCTCCATGCGCCGGTCGACGCGGCCGATGCGCTGGAGGCGCGGCCGGCGTATGCGGTGCTGGTCTATCCGGTGATCGACATGGGCGCTCTTGCCCACCCCGGCTCACGACAGAAATTGCTGGGCGACGCGCCCGAGGCCAGGTCGGTAGCCGCCTATTCGCTGCAGCACCGCGTCGACGCGAAGACCCCGCCGGTCTTCCTCCTGCATGCGCAGGACGACGCGGTAGTGCCGGTGGAAAACACGCTGCTATTCGAAGCCGCCCTGCGCCGTGCCGGCATCGAACACGAAACCCACCTCTACGCACATGGCGGGCATGGCTTCGGCGTGCGCGAGGCACGTGGAACCCTGGCGCTCTGGCCGCAGCTGGCTATCGCATGGATCCGCGCCCACGCGCCGCTGCCGGCGGCGCCTCTCCAGGAGTGAGCATGACCGACCTTTCCCCCGACGAAGCCCTGCCCTTGGACCCGCGACGTCGCCGCCTGCTGCAGGTGGCAGGCGCCGGGCTCGCGCTGGTGGGCATGGCGCCGGTCGCGTTCGCCGCCGGCGAAGCCACGACCGTCGCCGCCACCCGCGCCGGACGCGTGCGCGGCGCGCGCGAGCAAGGCCTGCATGTGTTCAGGGGCATCCGCTACGGCGCGGACACCTCGACTACGCGCTTCCAGGCGCCGCGCGCGCCGCACGCATGGAACGGCGTCGCCACGGCGCTGGCCTTCGGCGGCTCTGCACCGCAGCGTGGCAACGACGGTCCGGGCAGCGAGGACTGCCTGTTCCTCAACGTGTGGACGCCCGCCCTGCGCGACGGCGGCAAGCGACCGGTGCTGTTCTACATCCACGGCGGCGGCTACGACACCGGTTCGGGCAGCAATCCGCTTTACGACGGCACGCGCCTGTGCCAACGCGGCGACGTAGTCGTGGTCACCGTGAACCACCGCCTCAACGCCTTCGGCTACCTCCACCTCGGCCAGGTCGCCGGGAGCGGACTCGGGGCGTCGGGAAATGCGGGCCAGCTCGACCTGGTGCTGGCGCTGCAATGGGTGCGCGACAACATCGCCGGCTTCGGTGGCGACCCGGCCAATGTCACCGTGTTCGGCCAGTCCGGCGGCGGCGCCAAGATCGCCACGCTGATGGCGATGCCGGCTGCGCGCGGGCTGTTCCATCGCGCCTGGACGATGAGCGGGCAGCAGGTCACCGCGGCCGGGCCGCGTGCGGCGACCCAACGCGCGCAGCTGTTCATCGCCACGCTGGGCCTTGATCCGGCCGCGCCCGACGCGATCGCACGGCTGCGCGCGCTGCCGGCGGCGCAGCTCCTGGAGGCGACCATGGTGCGCGACTTCTCGCGCGTGGAGGACACGCGCCTGTACTTCGGCCCGGTGATGGACGGTGAAGTGGTACCACGGCATCCGTTCTGGCCCGACGCGCCGGCGCAGTCGATGGCGATCCCGATGGTGATCGGCAACACCCGCGACGAGACCCGCGCCTTCCTGGGCAACGACGCGAAGAACTTCGCGCTGGCCTGGGACGAGCTGCCGGCGCGGCTGGAGCGGCAGCAGTTCGTCGATATCCGCAGCGACCTGGTGGTGGAGGAGTACCGCCGCCTCTATCCGCAGTACACGCCGTCGGAAGTGTTCTTCGCCGCGACCACCGCCGGCCGCTCCTGGCGTGGCGCGGTGGAAGAGCTCGAGGCGCGCGCACGCCAGCCGGCCGGGGCCGCACCGACCTGGGCGTACCAGCTGGACTGGGGTTCGCCGCTGGACGAAGGGAAGTTCCGCGCCTTCCACACGCTCGATATCCCGCTGGTTTTCGACAACGTGCGCCAGCCGGGTTCGCGTACCGGAGACGGCGCCGATGCGCAGGCACTGGCCGACCGCATGAGCGATGCCCTGCTGGCGTTGGCCCGGCATGGCGATCCCAACCACGCCGGCCTCGCGCGCTGGGAGCCGTACACGATGGCGCGGCGGCAGACGCTGCTGTTCGACGTGCCAGCGACGCTGGCGGACGACCCGCGGGGTGGCGAGCGCCGGTTCTGGCAGCAGGCACCGTTCGTGCAGCGCGGGACGATGTAGGCGCCAGCGCGACGCTGGGTTCGGCATGTGCGCGCAGTGCGTGTTGCCTCCTGTAGGAGCGGGCATGACCGCGACACGGGCGTGGGACTCGCGACGCCGCTTACGCCTCTGCCGACGGTGTCGGTGTCGCGGTCATGCCCGCCCCTACGGGGCTGAAATGCTGCCGCTGCAGTCGGCGCCTCGCCTGGCTTCATCCTGCAAGGACGACACCGGTACGCGGGTGAGCGCGATGTCTTCCTTGTTGATGGCGTAGGCCACGTAGAGGAAGCCGCTCCAGACCACGCTCTTGGGATAGTGGTATCCAGGTCGCTTGTAGCGACCCTCGTGGCGCAGTGCGGGCAGGTCGCGCCGTCCGCGCAGCAGGAAGGCGCGATCGAAGCATTCGCCGTCGTTCGACAGCGTCACCGCCAGCGGGATGCGCACGCGATCGATGTTGGGCGCGTTGACCAGGAACGCCGTGCCATCGGGCAGGTTGCCGGCGCTCTGCTTGGCCCGGGCGTCGGGCATCGCGGTCAGCGCGGGCGTCGTCCAGTGCTCGCCGCGATCGCAGCTTTCGCTGGCCAGTTGCCGGAAGCTGCTGGCCTGGTCGCGGAACACCATCACCGCGCACTCCGCGCCGTCGTCATCACGGCGCAGGAACAGGCTCGGTTCCAGCTCGCGGCTGACCCGGCCCTCGTGCGGCAGGTTGGCCATCGCGCCGCGCTGCCAGCCGCTGATGCCGAGCGGATCGTCGGTGAAGAACGGCGCGACGATCATCCCCGGCCGGGTATGGAACGCGGTGATGACGCGGCCACCGGCCAGGGCATGCGGATCCTGTTCGATGATGCCCTCGACCGGCGCACCGTCCGCGCCGAGCACGCGCTGTGGCGCCGACCAGGACGCGCCATCGCGGCTGAGCATGTACTCGGTCCAGCCGCCGTCACCCGACTGGAAGCCGGTTGGCCAGACGTTGAGATAGGCAACCAGCGTCTGGCCATCGCTCCACCAGCCACCGTTGGAATACATCGTGTCGCCGCTGCCGGCCGCCACCAGGACCTGCGGCGCGCTCCAGTGGATGCCGTCGTCGCTGTGGCTGGCGAGCACGCGCGTGTCGGGCGAATCCTCGTCGCGCGCCGAGTTCTGCCACTGCGCGTACAGCCGGCCCTTGAACCCGACCAGCACCGCGCCGTTGTTGAACAGTCCCTCCCCGGCGGCAGGCGCGAACACCGTGATGTCCTCGGTGCCCGGCGCGCGGCGCAGGCCCAGGTCCGGCGAAGCCGGCTCGAACAGCCCGGGTGCCAGCGAGTACGGCGCGGCCTCCACGGAGGTCGGGTACCCGGCTTGCGCGGCAGGGATCATCGCGGCCGCAGCCGCGATGGCGAACGCGATGGCGGGCAACATGCGAGTCACGTAGCTGTGGCCGCGCTCAGTAGTCGAGCGCGCGATACCTGAAGTCGCGGAAGTGCACCTTGCCTTCGCCGGCGGCATAGATCGCCGGCTTCAGCGCCAGGAACTGGCCGGCGACGTTGTGGTGGTAGCCGGACACTTCCATCTGCACCGGGTACTTCTCCCAGGTCTTGCCGTCGGTGCTGGTATGGAAGGTGATGATGTGCTGGTTGTTGGTCACCCGCAGCCACAGCTTGCCGCCCTTGCCCGCGGCCAGTCCGTTGCTCGGGCGTTCCTGGCCGTAGCGGTGCATGACGAACTTCTCGCCATTGCTGCCCACGCCCACGTACAGGCGGTCGCTGTAGAACAGCAGCGCGCCGCCGATCGCACCCGGTTCGATCTCCATCTCCACTTCGAACTGGTAGGCCTTGTCGCCGGCGATCACGGTCAGCGGCGAGCTGTCGCGCGGCGTCTTGCCCTTGCCCTGCACGCTCATCGTGCCGTTGCCGAACGACAGGCGCCGGTACTCGTCCTGCGCGGGATTGAAGAAGGACCATTGGTGTCCCAGTCGCTTGCCGTCGAACGTGTCCGACAGCGCCATGCCGTGCTGGCCCACCGACTCCCCGCCCGGCTTCTTCAGCGGCTGTCCGAGGTCACCGCCCCTAGCCACGAACCAGCCATCGTCGGTCCACTCGATCGGTTCAAGCAGCGCCTGCCGGCCCAGCGTCCAGTAGCCGTTCTCGTAGCCGTGGTACATCGTCCACCAGCGGCCGTCGGTACCTTCGATCACGGTGGCGTGTCCGCGCGACCACCACGGCTCGCTGCGGTCGACGGTGCGCACGATCGGGTTGTGCGGCGAGTTCTCCCACGGGCCATGGATCGACCTGGAGCGCGCGGTGATCACCATGTGCCCGGTCGGCGGGCCGGCGGTGCCGCCGACCGCGGTGGTCATGTAGTACCAGTCCCCGCGCTTGTTGATCTTCGGGCCTTCCTGCGCGTAGCCCTCCACGTCCCAGCTTTCGGGATACTTCCAGCCGTCATACACGTGCTTCGGTTCCCCGACCACGCTCAGGCCGTCGTCGGCCAGCTGCACGTAGTCGCCCCCGGACAGGAACAGGTAGCGCTTGCCGTCTTCGCCGACCGCGTGGCCCGGGTCGATGTACTTGCCCAGGCCGATGTTGACCGGCTCGCTCCAGGGACCGCGGATGTCGTCGGCCCAGACCACGTAGTTGCTCCGGGTGACGCCCTCGGTGCCGCCGGTGCGGGCGGGGAAGTAGATGTAGTAGCGGTCCCCATGCCTGATGATGTCCGGCGCCCAGATCGATCCGACGTTCTTCGTGATCGCGTGGCCGAGCGGCTGCCAGTTCACCAGGTCGCGTGAGTGCCAGATCGGCAGGCCGGGATAAGCGTCGAACGAGGACGAGGTCAGGTAATAGTCGTCGCCGTCCTTGAGCACCGACGGGTCGGGCCGGTCGCCGGCGAACACCGGGTTGAGGAAGGTGCCGTCGCCGAGGTCGGCCTGGCGCTGGTGCTCGATGCCACGCTTCCACGGGCTGGCGGCATCGACCGCGCCGGCGATGGGCGCCAGTGCGAGGGTCGCGAGCAGCGGCAGTGTGAGGAACAGTAGGGAATGAAATGGACGGAGGGCCATGTCTGGTCCTTGGGCGGGCGCGGGGGAGGCGGTGCGAAGTCGCGAAAACCACGGATGACACCGATGGTCAGTCGACCGTAGCAGACCGCATGCGCTACCGGCATCCTGCGCCGCAACACGGTGCGCGGCGCGGGCGCGGCTAAAGTCGGATTGTCCGCGGGTGGTTCGCCATGGCCGGATGACACCGATAGTCCACTCCGGTCCCGGTCCGCCGGACCTCTTCCGAAACCAGACCAGACGCCATGCCCGACCCTTCGACCGCCGCTCGCCGCCGCCTTTCCCGCTTGCCCTTATTGCTGCTGCTGTTGGGCTGTGCCGCCGCCAGCCAGGCCACGGTCGATCCGTCGGTGGCCGAACGGCCGCCAGTCACGCCCATCCGCGCCAGCAAGATCATCCTGGTCGGCGATTCGACCACCGCGGTGCAGGGCGGCTGGGGCCCGTCGTTCTGCGCCGACCACGTGGCCTCGTTCCTGGCCTGCGTGAACCTGGCCCGCGGCGGGCGCAGCACCTACAACTACCGCGCCGAAGGATCCTGGGACATCGCCTTGCACGAGATGCGCGGCGATGCTTACGCCGGTGGCGTGTATGTGCTGATCCAGTTCGGCCACAACGACCAGCCGGGCAAGCCCGGCCGTTCGACCGACCTGGCGACCGAGTTCCCGGAGAACCTGCGCCGCTACGTTCGCGAAGTACGCGCTGCGGGTGCCGTGCCGGTGCTGCTGACCCCGCTGACCCGGCGCCAGTTCAAGGACGGCGTGCTCATCGACGATCTCGCCCCGTGGGCCGACGCCACGCGCAAGGTCGCCGCCGAACTCGATGTGCCGCTGGTGGACCTCCACGCGCGCAGCGTCGCCGCGGTGCAGGGCATGGGTCCGGTCCAGGCGATGCGCTTCGCCCAGGCGCGGCCGCTCCCCGCGCAGGTCACCGCCGCACAGGCCGGCACCACCATCGGCGCACCGCCCCCGATGACGGTCGATGCGGTGGCGAAGCCGACGCCGACGCGCGCAGTGGCGCAGGACAATGCCGCGGTCGAGCCGATGGGTACGCCCAAGGCCGCGTTCGATTACACCCATCTGGGTCGCGAGGGCGCGGACTTCTTCGCCGCCACCGTCGCCGACGAACTCGCGCGGCAGGTGCCGGCGCTGCGACGCAACCTGATTCCATGAAGGACGACCCGGCTTCCCTCGCGCGACCGTTAGACTGCGGAAACAACCGGACAGGATGCCGCGCATGAAGATCACGCCCACGCCCGTCACCGCCGCGCTGGCGGGTGTATTCGCGGGCGTGGTGATGCCGCTGCTCTGGCCACGCCTGGGTGATGACACCTTGAACTGGATCTTCGCCTTCCTGCTGGTGATCGCGCTGCCCGCGCATGCGCTGGTCGTGGGCTTCAACACGCCGCGCGAGTCGGCCGCCCGCGACGGGCTGGATACGGCGTTGCTCAAGCGCGTGGCCGCGTGGCTGGTCGCGGCGCTGGCGACGGTCGCCTTGACCAAGGCGCTGCCCTTGTAGAACCGGGCTTGCCCGGCGCCGTGAAGGTGGACCTGGGCTCCGCGGCACGTAGTTCCAAAAAAGGAGGAAGGCCGGACAAGCCCGGCCTTCTTCGTTTGCCTGCGCTCACGCCGAACTCAGTGCACCGAGCGCCGGTTGTTCAAGTGCGTGACTTCCTCGGCCTGGCCTTCCAGAGCCACGCGAACGAACAGGCCCTCGGCCTTGCGGCCACCAAGCGGCAGCGACACCGTCGTGGTCTTGGGCAGCAGGTCGGTCGGCGCGGCCAGCGCCGGCACGGCCACGCGCGCCAGCTCGCGGCCGCGCGCGTCTTCCAGCACCGCAAAACCTGCGCCGGTCGCCACGTGGCCCAGGCTGTGCACGGTCACCTCGACCGCATCGCCGGCCACGCGTACATCGCCACGGCCGATGCCCAGGTCCGGACGCGTCTCCACGGCCGTGCCCTTCTCCACCAGTTCGAACTCCATCACCACGGTCTGCATCGGCGGGAATAGCACGTCGACCGAATTGCTCTTCTCCAGGGTGAATTCGCGCGTGGCGGCCTTGCCGTCGATGCGGTCGTCGCCATCGCGATCCACGCCCGACGTCATGCGCCAGGTTCCCGGTTCGACGTTCCAGCCGGTCAGCGTCGCCGGATGCGCCTTGCCGTCGAGGTTGAAGCCGATCACCTTGAAGCGGTCGCGGCGTGCGTCGGGCATCAGGATCGCGACCTGCTCGGCGCCGCCTTCGCGGGCGAAACGCCAGCTCACCGTATGCCCCGGATACGACTGGTTGCGTTCCAGCGCCACGCCGCCAAGGCGTTCGCGCTGCAGAAGCTCGCTGGCCGATTCCACGCGATCGGACCACCAGTGGCCCTCGGTGACCATGTACTCGCGCAGCGCCTTGAGCTCGATCGATTCGGCGTGCATCGCCTCCAGGTACTTCTTGTCGCCGGTTTCCTGCCAGGCGGCCAGGCTGGCGAAACCGGTATCGCCCTTGTCCGCGGCGGCGACCAGTGCCTTGCCCCAATCGTCCTGGCGGCCGAGCACGCCGATGTAGTTCTCGCCCAGGTTGGACAGGCTGCCCGGCCCGCTGCGGCCGGCGCGGTAGTCGAGCGCCTTGAGATATCGCTCGTCGCCGGTCCAGCGCCAGGCGGTCCAGAACAGGTGCATGGTGTCGCCACCGCCCGAACCCCTGATCAGTTCGCCGCCGCGCGTCTTGCCGGTGGCCCAGTTGATCTCGTTCGGCAACACCCAGGTGCCGTCTTCGGCGGTGTAGGCGTGGGCCAGGTATCCGTCGGCCAGGCCGGTGACCAGCTTGCGACCGGTCGGATCGGCATTCCAGTCGCCGACCAGGAACGCCGGATGCAGCGCCGGGAACGAATAGGGCTTCTGCCACTGCCAGTTCGGGTCGCGGTAGACCTTGTTGCCGCCGAACCAGTTGCTCGACCACAACAGGTGGCCCTGCGGATTGGGCAGGATGATCTTCTCGTCGTAGGCCTTGACCGTTTCCATCAGCCGCTCGACGGTCAGCGGATCGCCCCAGTTGAGGTAGAGCATCGCGCTGTTGGCGTTGATGCCTTCCTCGTAGGCATGCAGTTCGTCGGTTTCGATCGTGCTCAGGCCGTGGGCGAACATGCCGTTGCGGTAGATCGCATCGGATACGGCGGTCAGCGACGCATTGAGCCTGTCGGGCTTGATGCCCATCAGCGCCGCGCCCGGCCACTGCTGCACCAGGTCGGAGTCGTCGGACAGGCCGCCGCCGAAATCGCCGTACTCGACCTGGCGGTTGTCGATCCACCAGTCGATGAAGCGGCGCACGTACTGCATGTCCTGCGTCTGCAGGAACGCCCATTGCGGCACGCCCTTCGGCGCCTGCGGCAGCGTGAACGCCGGTCGGCCCTGGCTGTTGTAGCTGATGTAGTTCCAGTACTGGCGGCCCTGCTCGTGGTCGGGATCGACGCGCAGCAGGTCGGAGAGGTCGGCATGGACGCGCGCGTACAGGCGCTGGCGCTTGGAGGTGGTGTGCTCCTCGACCAGGAAGCCCCAGTTGTCGCGCACCTGGTTGAAGCGGTCGGCAACGTGCTCCTTCTTCGCTTCCGCCCGGTCCTTGAACACCAGGCGGATCTCGGCGCCATCGAGTGACGCCGCGTTGAAGCCGGGCGTGGCCGAAGCGACGCTGATCCACAGGCTGTCGGCGGTGAGGATGCGATCGCGCAGGTCCAGCCACAGCGTGCGCTTCTGGCCGGGCTTGACCGACACCGACACGTCGATCATGTCGCGCGCGGGCCAGATCGGATCCTTGATGCGGATGTTGAGCGGGATGAGCCCGTCCTGCGTCGCCGGCAGATCCAGCGCGGGGATGTCGATCGCCACGCCATCCAGGCCGTCATACATGTTCTCCCAGCTGTGCGCCCAGCTGCGGATCAGCGGTTGCGCGGCGGGCGCGTCGCCGACGCTGGACGGGATGAGCACGTGCACGATTGGTTCTGGCGAAGCCGGCAGGGTGCCGTCACTCCGCTTGCGCGAACCGGCGCCCTTGGGCAGCGCCATCACCGTGCTGCGTGCGCCCGGGAGGAAGCGGCCGTCGATGTACTGCTGCAAGGCCTGCACGTTGCCGTAGTCGGGAAGCACCTTGCTGTCGACGAGATACGTCTGCTTGACCGTGCCTTGCGGCTCGGCCGCATCGGTCACGTTGTAGGCCCAGATCTCCTGGATCGGGGTTTCCTGCGTGGTGTTGGTGAAGCGGACATGGCCGCCCTTGCGTGGCGCGAACTGGTCGACGCTGCGCACGATGCCCTGCGGACGCTCGAACAGCGCAGCCTGGTGCGCGACATCGGTGCCGTGGCTGGCCTTGCCATACGCGGCCCCGCGGATCTCGATGCGGTTGAACGGCTCGTCGGGCATCGCCAGGTCCAGCGCCTGGCCGCCTTCGACGTAGGTGTTCCAGTCCGGCAGCTGGAAGTAGTCATCGCGTCCCGCCAGTCGCGAGCGGTTGTACACGCCAGGCCAGGTGGTCTCGGGAATGCCGTCGGTGCCCTTCCACATCCACTGCTTCTTGTCCTTGACGTCGGCGAAGCCGAGCGTGCGGATCGAGGTCGTCGCCGACGCCAGCGCCGGCGGCGCGCCGTGGTCCCAGCCATGGCGGTGCTGCCAGGCAGCCCGCAGCGCGGTGTCGCCAATCGCCACCGATGTCGCCGCTACCGCGCGGGCCAAATCGCCGCGCCGGGCCAGCGTCGCCATCGCCGGCGCGTCGAGCATGCGGTCGTAGACGCGGATCTCGTCGAAGTCGCTGCCGCGCAGGAAGTTGTAGCGGCTTTGCACCTGGTACGGCGCCATCACCCGTCCGGCGAGGCCGAGCTGGTCGAGCGCGGCATCGTAGTCGGCGGTGGTGTCGACCTTGGCCACTTCCTTGCCGTCGATGTACAGGCGCACGCCCTGGGTTTCGTCCCAGGCGAATGCCAGGTGCATCCAGTCCTCCGGGCCGGGCGCCTTGTCGAGCTTGAACGACACCCGCGTGCGCGCCAGGTTGGCGTCGGTGACGAAGGCATCGAACCCGTGGCCGTTCCAGTCGATGCGCAGCCAGGCCATGTCCCAGCTGCTGTGGTCGGCATAGCCGACGCGGAAGATCACGAACGGCGCCTCGCCCACTGCGTAGCGCGGGCGCCAGAAGAACGACAGCGTGCCGCGCTCGGCGAAAATGTTCCCCGGCGCATTCCAGGCGAGTACGCCGTCGTCGGCCCATTCGATCGCGCCACCCTGCACGCCGGTCGGAACAATCTTCACCCGGTCCTGGAAGTTCGGTACCGCTTCGCCTCCAGCGTGGTCGGCCACGAAGCCCTCGTCGGCCGAGACGCGGAACAGCAGCTGTGGCGTGCGGTCGACGTCGTTGCCGGCATGGGCGGGCGCGGCGGCCAGGGTGGCGGCAACGAGGACGGCGAGCAGGGCGGGACGCATCGGGTCAGTCATCGGATCGGTGTTCCACTTGCATGAGCGTGAGTATGGGTGGCCTCAGGGCGCCGCGTCGCCGGCCGCATGGACCTTGCGCCAGCGCGGGAGTTCCTGTGCCAGCAGCTTCTCCGGCCAGGTGCCGTACCAGCCGTAGCCGGTCCGGCGTTCGTTGGGCAGGTCGGCGAACCGCACCGGCCGGCTGTCGCGATCCACGAACAACGGCTGTTGCCGTTCCAGGTCGTAGAAGCGCGCCCACAGCGAGGCGCCCGGTTCGGCGACCACCCGCACGTCCTTGCCGGTCTCCTCGGCGGGGGCGTCGAAACGGTGCAGCGCGAGGTCGGGCAGGCGGTGTTGTTCCAGCCAGCGTGCGGCCGACTCGATCGCCGCAACGGTGCGTGCGTCCGGTCGGGGCTGGCGCATCAGCAGGCGCACCACCGCCACCGACTCGGCCACCGCCAGCGATGGCAGCTCGTAGGCGCGGGCCTTGGCCGGCTGCAGGGTGGTCTCGTCGTACTGCGCGGCCCAGATCGTCGGCTGCCCATCGATCCGCACCTGCAGGGCGAGCAGGCTGTCCAGGCCGCGCTGCACGGCCGCAGCGGCGCGGGGGCCGTACTCGGGAGCCAGCAGCGCCATGTCGCCGCGGCGATCGGCGATGTCCTGCAGCAGGCCGATCGCATGGACCATCGCATCGTCGTTGAGCGTTATCTGGTGCCGGTACGAGGAGTGGTCCGGGTAGAACTGCGGCCAGCCGCCGTTGGCGTACTGCGCGCGCAGCAGGTACTCGACGCCGCGGCGCGCACCGTCCAGGTAGGCCGGGTTTCCGGTCCGCGCATGCGCCTGCACCAGGTAGGCGATCTCGCGGGTCGTGGCCTCGTTGTCCAGGGTCGCATCGTCGTGGCGGCCTGGCGCGTGCAGCGCGGCCCGTTCGGCCGCGTCGTAGGTCCGCGCGTAGTCGACTTTCTTCTCGCGGTAGTGCTTGGACCAGCCGCCGGAAGGCGTCTGCAGCAACAGCATGTTTTCGGCGACCGGATCGCCCGCGTGCGTGGGCGCCGCCGCGCTCGCGCAGGCGGCCGGCAACGCGGCCAGCAGCACCAGCAGCAGTCGCGGGTAGATCGAAGGCGTCATCGGCAGGGTCTCCACGGGCCGGGAACCGCCGCGTGGCGGCGGGCCCCGGTGCGCATCTTCCAGCACGGGCCACCCGCGGTCCGCCGGCGCCGGAGCGCCGGCGGACGCGAGTGGAGATCCCGTTCGCGCCCGGGGGAGGCCGTTCGCGAGCGGGCCATCAGGTCAGAACTTGTAGCGCGCGCCGAGGAAGTACTGGCGGCCGTTGACGGTGTAGCGGTCGGGCATCTTCAGGGTCGAGTCGACGTAGCGCGAATCGGCGGTGTCGGTCAGGTTGATCGCTTCGAAGGTCAGGGTCAGGTTGTCGCCGAACCGGTAGGCCATGTTGAAGTCGACGTTCTGCACCGAGTCCTTGCCGGTCACGTCCGGCGTGATCAGCTGGTTGCCGTCCAGGTCCCAGACGTTCTCGCGGGTCAGGATCTCGCTGATGTAGCCGTCCCGGTAGCTGGTGGACAGGCGGGCGCTGAAGCGGCCGTCGTCGTAGTACAGCGTCGCGTTGTACGAGTTGGGCGACAGGTTGATCAGGTCGTTGTTGGTGTACTGGGTGACGACGGTGGTGTTGCTGTTGGCCGCCGTGCTGAACAGATAGGTGATCTCGGACTCGACATGCGTGTAGTTCAGCTGCAGGCCGAAGTTGCGCCATGCGCCGGGCAGGAAGGTGAACGGCTGCTGGTAGGTCAGCTCGTAGCCTTTCAACGGGCCACCCGGGGTGTTGAAGTAGCTCTGCACGTTGAACACGGTGTCCGGGCCGAAGCCGGCCGGCAGCAGGTCCAGCGGGTAGCCCATGTCTTCCCAGGTACTCAGCAGGCGGGTGCGCTGGATGTAGCTCTCGATGTCCTTGTAGAAGATCGCGCCGGACAGCAGCGCGCCTTCGGCGAAGTACCACTCGGCGATCAGGTCGTAGTTGGTCGAGCGGAACGGTTCCAGCTGCGGGTTGCCGAGGTTGATCGAGTAGGTGCGGCCATCGTCGAAGTACTGGGTCGGGCCGCCGCTGACGCCCGGCGAGAGGTACAGCAGCGCCGGACGGGCCATGGTCTTGGCCGCGCCGAAGCGCAGCACGAGTTCGTCGGTCAGGTCCCAGGCCACGTTCAGGGCCGGCAGCACGTCCTGGTAGTCGTGGGTGACCTCGGTGGAGACCAGGTAGCGGTCGCCGGCCGCGGCCGTGGCGCTGGCCACGCCGAAGAAGGCCTCGCAGTTCTCGGAATTCTGCGCCGGGTTGGTCGCCGCGCACGGGGCCCAGCCGGAAGCGGTGATCTGGGTGTTGACCACGCGCACGCCGACGTTGCCGCGGAACGCGCGCTCGAGCAGCTCGGTGTTGAAGTCCAGCTGCAGGTAGCTGCCCAGGCTGCGTTCGTTGACCTCGAAGTTGTTGTTGGAGGCGCCGAAGTGGCCGACGCTGGCCAGGCGGTAATCACCGCCCAGCGCGCCGCTGTTGCAGTTGCAGTAGATGTCCAGCAGCTCGGCGACCTTGTTGAAGTCCGGCACCAGCCAGCTGGCGGGGGCGCCCGACAGGTTGTTGCCGAAGCCATCCAGGGTGGTGCTCAGGTCACCCACGCCCACGCCGGCCGGCAGCGCCTGCGCCAGGCGGCCGTAGCTGATGTGCCGGTACTCCTCCGAGCTCATGTCGTAGCTCTTGTACGCCAGGCCGCCACGCAGGGTGAAGGTCTGATTGAGGGTGAACTCGAGGTCGACCTTGGCCGTGTCGAACGTGTTCTCGACATACTGCGGGTTGAGTCGGACCTCGCTGATGTTGGTGCCGCGCGCGGTGCCGTTGCTGTTCACCGGCACGGCGCCATAGCCAAGCCACGACCACGCCGAAGGATCGTTGAGCGCGAACGGGAAGGTCATGCGCGGCATGTCCGGGTCGCCGCGCAGGTCCAGGACGAAACCGTCCATGTTCTGGTTGTCGAAGCTGACCAGCGAGAACACCGGGCGCTCGTAATCGGAGCTGGAGTGGCCGATCTGCGCGTCCAGGCGGACGGAGTCGTTGATGTGCTGCTCCAGGGTCAGGCTGTACTGCTGGAACTCGGTGCTTTCCTCGATCGCGGTCGACTCGGTGCGGAAGTCGACGTTGTCGAACACGCCGTAGGTCAGCCGGTTCATGCTGTCGACCTCGGCCTCGCGCACCACGATCTGGGTCTTGCCGCCGAGGTTGGCGGCGCGGTGCAGGTTGGCGCCCAGCGAGTCCTCGCGCTGGTCCTTGGACAGGCTCGAATACATTGCGTCGAAGCTGAGCACGGTGTCGTCGGACGGCTTCCACTGCAGCGCGCCGGTCACGCCGATGCGCTCGATCTCGTGCGCGGTGCGGATGTAGCGCGGGTAGCGCGGCAGCCAGGCGTTGGTCGCGGTCTCGTAGGCGGCGATGTTCCCCGGCGTGTTGGCCGGGCGCGGCAGGCCGGTGCCGCAGGTGGTCGAGGTGATGCCGAAGCTGCCCCAGCCGTTGTTGCGGTCCTGGTTGGCCTGCGAGCCGCTGCCGGCCGGGGTCTCGTTGGCCAGCGGGTTGCGCGGGGTCTGCGGGTTGTAGCCGACCGGCGAGCAGAAGCCGTAGGTGCCGTTGTTGGCGGCGGTGGACTGGTTGGAGTTGCGGTGGTTGCCGTGCTCCCAGCGCACCGGGTTGTAGCCTTCCTCGTACACGTTGCGCTTGCTGTAGGACGCCGACAGCAACGCACCGAAGGTGCCGTCCGCCCACGTGTTGGACACCAGGCCCGAGACGCGCGGGTCGAACTTCTCGGTCAGCTCGCCGTAGCCGACCTGGGCGCTGGCCGACGCACGGAAGCCGTCGTAGTCGAACGGGCGCGAGGCGCGCAGGTCCACGGTCGAACCCAGCGAGCCTTCGTCCATCTGCGCCGACTGGGTCTTGTTGACCTTGACCTGGCTGAAGAGCTCGGAGGCGAAGGTATTGAAGTCGAAGCCGCGGCTGCGGTTGACGCCACCGGTGCCGGTGCCGGCGGTGGCCAGCGCCTCCAGGCCGTTCAGGCGCACGCGGGTGAAGTCCGAACCGAGGCCGCGGATCGAGATGCGCTGGCCTTCGCCGCCTTCGCGGTCGATCGACACGCCGGCGATGCGCTGCAGCGACTCGGCCAGGTTCTGGTCGGGGAACTTGCCGATGTCCTCGGCGAAGATCGCATCCACCTGCTCGGTGCTGAAGCGCTTCTCGTCGAGCGACTTCTGCAGGCTCTGCCGGTAGCCGGTGACGGTCACCTTGTCCAGGTCGGCGATGTTCCCGCCGGGCGTGGGCGCTTCCACTTCCTGGGCTACGACCGGTGCGGAAAGCACCATGGCGATCGTGGCGGCAAGCAAGGTAACCGGTGTCTTCCGAAGACTGGCGTGATGCTGCATCGGGTTTTCCCTCCCAGGAGTGTCGTTGCGCAGGCGTGGAGCCGGATCGGACGGCGATACCGTGGTTCCGGCGATGGCTGGTGTCGATGACACCGATGGTCAAAGGCAAAACTAACAGCGCCCCGGAGGGTTGGCATCTTGCAGCGCAGCACCTTGGACGCACGCGATCGGTGCACTCCGCCGGGCCGGACCGCGCGGGCGGCGGACAAAAAAAGCCGGGGCGGTCGGGCCGCCCCGGCTTGCATCACGACTGCATGGACAGGATCAGAACGTGTAGCGCATGCCCAGCAGGAAGGTGCGGCCGGTCTCGCTGTATTCCAGCGGCAGCGAGACGTTGGGGTTGGAAACCCACGATTCCTGCGGCTCGTTGGTCAGGTTGCTGCCTTCCAGGCTGAGCTCGACGTTGTCGGCCAGCTTGTAACGGACCGAGGCATCGAGCACCGTGGTGCCGCTCTGGCCGTGAACGCCGTTGGCCGCGCTGTTGAAGCCGGTCTCGGTACCCGGCACCTGGATCAGGAAGTCGTCGCGGTTGGTCGCCGAGATGCGGCCGGAGAAGCGCTCGCCTTCGTAGAACACGGTGGCGTTCCACGAATTCTTCGACTGGCCGGTCATCGCGGTCTTCTGCGCGGCGACGCCGCTCGACAGCAGGTACTGGATCTCCGAATCGACGTAGGTGTAGTTCAACTGCACGCCGAAGTTCTGCCAGATGCCCGGCAGGAAGGTGAACGGCTGGGTGTAGTTGAACTCCAGGCCGGTCAGGTCGCCGCCGGGGGTGTTGATCGGCACGGTGAACACGAACTCGTCGTTGACCGTGGCGGTGGTGCCGTCGAGCAGGCTGGCCGGCAGGCCGCTGTCGGCGTAGACGCGCGATTCGCGGGTGTTCTGGATGAAGCTGTCGATGTCCTTGTAGAACACCGCCAGGCCCAGCATCGCGCCTTCGTCGAAGTACCACTCCAGGCCCAGGTCGGCGGTCGTGGCGCGGGTCGGATCCAGCAGCGGATTGCCGCCGCTGACCGTGCGCGCGCTGCCGCTGACGCTGACGGTGACGCCCGGGGTCAGGCTGCCCAGGCCCGGACGCGACATGACTTCGGCGGCGCCGAGGCGCAGCAGCAGGTCGGGAGTGAGCTCGGCGACCAGGTTCAGCGACGGCAGGGTGTCGCTGTACTCGCGATCGACCGTGACCGCCGTCGGCACGCCGCTGGCGGTGGCGATGCCGGTGGAGGACTGCTTGGTCTTGACGTAGCGCACGCCGAAGTTGCCCGACAGCGGGATCGAGCCGAGGTCGGCCGCGAACTGGCCCATCAGCCAGGCGCCGCGGTCTTCCTCTTCCACGCTGCGGTCGCTGGGCGCGTAGTTGGACAGGGCGAAGGTGCCTTCGCCGCTGAGCACGCCGAACAGGTCCACAATCTGGTCGAAGTTCGGGACGACCCAGGTGCCCGGGTTGCCGGTCATGCCGCGCAGGCTGGCCAGCTCGGTCATGTTGGCCGGCACGACGGTGGTGCCGCCGGGGAACGTCGGCACGATGGTCTCGGTCGCGGTGCGGCGACGCTCGATCGAATCGAAGCTGTAGTCCTTGGCCTGGATGCCGCCCTTCAGGGTGAAGGAGGGGCCGAACACCCAGCTGAAGTCCAGCTCGCCGGTGTCGAACTCGTTGGTGACGTAGTTTTCGCGCAGGCGGATGGTGGACAGGGTCCAGCCGTTCGGATTGGTCGGGCTGACGCCGTAGTTGAACACCGGCTTGTTCATGTTGCCGCGGTAGTCGTAGCTGTAGCCGTCGACGTCCAGCTTGTCCATCATGACCGTCGCCTGGACCGGGTTGCTGTGGTCCGACTTCGAGGTGCCGATCTTGCCCGACAGGGTGAAGCTGTCGGAGAACTCGTGTTCGCCATCGAGGCTGATCTGGTGGAACTCGGTCGCCCACTCGTCGTAGCGGTGTTCGGCGCGGATGTCGACGTTGTCCATCTGCGCGTAGACCAGGCCGCCGTTCTGGACGACGCCGTCGTTGACCAGGATCTGCGACTTGCCGGCCGCGCCGGTCTTGCTCAGGCCGTTGGCCTCGATGTACTTCTCGCGGCGCTCGGCGTCGATCTTCGAGTACAGCATGTCCAGGTTGAACTGGGTGCTGTCGGTCGGGCGGAACTGCAGCGCGCCGGTCACGCCCAGGCGCTGCTGGTCGTGCTCCATCAGCGTGTAGCGCGGGAAGCGCGGCGCGAAGACGTCGGCCTGCAGCGCCGGCTTGAACGCCGAGTTCGGGTTGAAGCCGCCGTTGGCCGGGCCGTTTGCCCAGCGCACCGTGCCGGAGCCTTCCTCGACCGTCTCGCGCTCGGAGTAGGCGACCGAGAGCAGCGCGCCGAACTTGCCGTCGGCCCAGGTGTCGGCAATGATGCCGGCGAAGCGCGGGCTGGCGGCGCCGGCGGCGTCGTTCCAGCTGGCCTGCACGTTGGTGACGGCGGTGAAGCCGTCATAGTCGAACGGGCGCGCGGTGCGCAGGTCGACCGTGGCGCCCAGCGAACCTTCGTCCACGTCGGCCGATGCGGTCTTGCGCACCACCAGCTGCGAGAACAGGTCCGAAGCGAACACGTTGAAATCGAAGCCGCGGCCGCGGTTGGTGCCGCCCTGGCCGTCGGTGCTGCCGACCGTGCTCAGCGCTTCCAGCCCGTTCAGGCGCACGCGGGTGAAATCCGGGCCCAGGCCGCGGACGGTGATCTGGCGGCCTTCGCCGCCGTCACGGCTGATGACCACGCCGGGGATGCGCTGCAGCGACTCGGCCAGGTTCAGGTCCGGGAACTTGCCGATGTCCTGGGCGACGACCGCATCGACCATGCCGATCTCGCCGCGCTTGATGTCCTGCGCACGCTCGAGGCTGGCGCGGTAGCCGGTGACGACGATGGTGTCCAGGTCGGTCGCCACTTCGGCGGTCGCCTGCGGCGCCGGATCCTGCGCCGCAGCGGCTTCCTGGGCGAACGAGGACGGCATGTAAAGCGCGAGGCCGATCGAGGCGGCCAGCAGGGTAACCGGTGTCTTCCGGCGAGTGTTCCGGGTGTGCATATCCCCTCCCAAAGGAAATACGGTGAATCGCGAAGGTCGGAATGGCTCAGGTCCAACGGATGACACCGCTGGTCAAACGGGAAGCTAACACCTGCCGCCAGCCGCATCATCTTGCAGCGCAGCAAGGGATGGTCCGACGCCATCTGGTGATCCGCGTCCGGCCGGCTAGAATTGACACCGCTGGTCAGCGGCAGCCCACGCGGTGGGACATGCCACCATCCGTGCCGTAAACCGGCACTCAGGAGAAGGGAAGATGGCGCGTGTCGTGTGTTTCGGGGAACTGCTGCTGCGCCTGAGCGCGCCGGGTCGTGAACGCCTCCTGCAGAGCCCGCAGCTGGAGGTTCGCATCGGCGGCGCGGAGGCCAACGTGGGCGTGTCGCTGTCCTGTTTCGGCCACGGCGTGGCGGCGGTAGGCACGGTGGCCGACAACGCGCTGGGCGAAGCGGCAACCGGCGAGTTGCGCCGCCATGGCCTGGACACCCGCGGCATCCGCAAGGTGCCCGGGCGCATGGGCCTGTACTTCCTCGCACCGGGTGCGATCCACCGCCCGGCCGAAGTCCTGTACGACCGGGCGGGTTCGGCCTTCGCCCTGGCCGCCGCTGACGCCTACGACTGGCCGGCGCTGCTGCAGGGCGCCGACTGGCTGCACCTGTCCGGGGTCACCCCGGCGCTGGGCGCCAACACCGCCGCCGCCGCGCTGGCCGCGGCGCGCGCGGCGCGCGCCATGGGGGTCAAGGTGTCCTTCGACGGCAACTTCCGGCCCAAGCTGTGGGAAGTGTGGAAAGGCGATGCGAAGGCGATCCTGTCCGAGCTGATGGCCGAGGCCGACCTGCTGTTCGCCGACTACCGCGACATGGGCGTGGTGCTCGGCGGCCAATACCCGCAGGCCGACGCGCTGGAGCGGGTGCAGGCGGGCGCAGCCGACGCCTTCGCCGCATTCCCGCACCTGAAGTGGATGGCATGCACCATCCGCGAACCGCGCAACGTCGACGCACATGCGCTGTCGGGCGTACTGGTCGGCCGCGACCAGGGCACCGCGCTGGCGCCGCAGGAGGAAGTGGGCCCGATCGTGGACCGCATCGGCGGCGGCGACGCCTTCGCCGCCGGCGTGCTGCACGGCCTCATCAAGGGCTGGGCGCCGGAACGCACGATCCGCTTCGGCCTGGCTGCCGGCTGCCTGAAGCATTCAATCCCGGGCGACTTCAACCTGGTGTCGGAAGCCGACGTCGAGGCGCTGGTCGGCGAAGGGCGCTACGACGTGAAGCGCTGACGCGCACCGTCTCGGATCACCGGGCACGGGCGGCTTCGGCCGCCCGTTCCGCATCCCCCTCGACGCACAGGCGGTAGCGAGCACGTTCGCTACAGGCGCGCGCTTTGCCCATACACTCGCGACGCGGGGGCAGGAGGGCGACCGGTGAATCTTCCAGAATGCCTGCGCGTGCTGGCGCTGCCGGTGATCCAGGCGCCCATGGCCGGGGTGCAGGACGAAGAACTCGCCATTGCCGTGTCACGGGCCGGAGGCCTGGGCTCGGTGCCCTGCGCGCTGCTCGACGCCAGGGCACTCGGGCAACTGCTGGGGCGGATCGCGCCGCTGGCCCTGCCCATCAACCTCAACTTCTTCTGCCATGCGATGGCCGCGCCGCGAGCTGCGGACGAAGTGCGCTGGCGCACGGCGCTGGCGCCCTACTACCGCGAGCTGGGCCTTGAACTTCCGGCGGAAACAGGCGCCGGTGTCCGCCGCCCGCTCGATGCATCGACGGTGGACCTGCTGGAGCCGCATCGTCCGCAGATCCTCAGCTTCCACTTCGGCTTGCCACTGGCCCACCTGGTGCAGCGGATCAAGGCCTGGGGCGCGACCATCCTCGCGTCCGCCACCTCGCTGGAGGAAGGCCGCTGGCTCGAGCGAAACGGCGCCGACGTCGTCATCGCCCAGGGCATCGAAGCAGGCGGCCATCGTGGCGGCTTCCGCTCGCAGGCGCCCGTGCCGCCGCCGTCCACGCGCGAGCTGGTGGTCCAGCTCCGTGCACGGTTGCGCGTGCCGGTCGTGGCGGCGGGCGGCATTGGCGACCATGGCGATGTCGAGGTCCTGCTCGCAGCGGGCGCGTGCGCCGTCCAGGCCGGCACCGCCTACCTGCTGTGCAGGGAAGCGACCACCACTGCAGTCCACCGCGCCGCACTGGAGCGGATCCCGATCGACACGGCACTGACCAACCTGTTCAGTGGCCGCCCGGCACGCGGGATCGTCAACCGGCTGATGCGGGATCTCGGAGCGATGTCCGACCTGCCGCCCCCGTTTCCCTGGGCCTCGCAGGCGCTGGCGCCGTTGCGGGCGCGTGCCGAAGCGATGGGTCGCGACGACTTCACGCCCCTGTGGTCCGGGACCGTGTCATGCCGGTTCCGCAACGTGGACGCGGCGGCGATCACCCGCTCGCTGGGGGGCGCAGCCCGGGAATCGACGGCGTAGCGTCGTCGATTCGCGTACGCCTCAGATGATCCGCAACGTGATCGCCTTGAGCACGGCGCGGGTGCGGTCGCGCGTGCCGAGCTTGTCCAGGATGGTGGACACGTAGTTCTTCACCGTGCCCTCGGCCAGGAACAGGCTGCGGGCGATCTCCTTGTTGGAGTAGCCGCCGGCGAGCAGGCGCAGGATCGCGACCTCGCGCTCGCCGAAGGTGTCGGTGGGCGGCGCCTCGTCATGGAAGCGGTAGCGCGCGCGCACCGGGTCGGTGCTGACCGGCGCGAGCAGGGTTTCGCCGGCCGCCACGCGCATGATCGCCTCATGCAGGTCTTCCGGGGCGGCGTCCTTGAGCAGGAATCCCTGCGCGCCGGCTTCGCGCGCGCGCAGCAGCAGGTCGCTGTCGTCGAAGGTGGTCAGCAGCAGGAACGGCGTGCGGTCGCCTTCGTCGCGCAGTTCGCGCAGGGCGGCGATGCCGTCCACGCCCGGCATGCGGATGTCGCTGAGGACCACGTCCACCGGTTGCATCAGCAGCGCGTCCAGCAGGCCCTGGCCGTCTTCGGCTTCGAATGCGACCTCGATGCCCAGCCGTTCCAGCAGGGCGCGCAGGCCGGCGCGGATCAGGGCCTGGTCGTCGGCGAGCGCGACGCGCAGCGGCCGTTCCATCGTGCTCATGCCGGGAGCAGGGCCCGCAGGCGCAGGCCGCCCTCGGCGGTGCGCCCGACCTCGAGGGTGCCGTCCAGGGCAGCAAGCCGCTCGCGCATGCCGGACATGCCGTTGCCCTCGCGGATCTGCGCGCCGCACTGGCCGTCGTCGTGGATGTCGATGCGCAAACGCTGGTCCTCTGTTTCGATCCGCAGCCATACCCGGTCCGCACCGGCGTGCCGCGCTGTGTTGGTCAGGGCCTCCTGCGCCAGCCGCAGTACGGTTTCGGCCACGGCTGGATCGGTGACCCGGACTCCGGGTGCGATTGTGAGTTGCAGCGCCGGGCGCGGGAAGGGGGCGGCGAGCGCGCGCAGGGCGGTGGCCAGGTCCAGGCCACGGTCATCGCGCAGCGACTGCACGACCTGGCGGATGTCGGCCAGCAGCTCGCCGGACAGGGATTCGGCGATGCGCAGTTCCTCGCGCCCGCCCAGCGCCGGATCGGCGACCAGCACGCGCAGGTTCAGGCGCATGGCGGTGAGCTTGTGCCCGGCGACGTCGTGCAGCTCGCGGGCCACGCGCAGGCGCTCGGCATCGCGCGCGCTGTCGGCGAGCAGGGCCCGGGTGGCCAGCAGGTCGGCGTTGACCCGGGCCAGCGCGTCGCGCGACCCCTCGGCCGAGCGGGCGTAGTGCACGCAGATGGCCGCAAGCCCCTGGAAGCCCATGTTGATCAGCACCATCGACAGCGGCGAGTCGAAGCCGGATCGACGCACCAGGAGGTAGAAGCCCGCATTGGCCAGCAGTCCGGCGGCGATGGCCGCGCGTAGTGGCCATATCGCGAACAGGCAGGCGGCCCAGATCACCAGCAGGACCTGGGCGGTGCCGACCTTGCCGGAGAACGCATTGAGAGCCATCGCGACCAGCGGCATCGCCACCAGGACCAGGTGCTGCGGAATGCGCCGGTGCTCGGGCAGCAGCTGCAGCACCAGGAACAGCACCAGGAAGAAACCCAGCAGCACGGCCGCGGGAAGGCGCTGCGCGGGATCGACGAAGCGCAGCGAATAGCCGACGGTGAGCAGGGTCAGCAGCCCGGCGAGCGGGAGCGGTTGCAGGAGGGTCCGGAGCATCTGGCGCATGCGCGCATGCTCCGGTGGTGGCGCGCGCCTGGCAATGGCCGGCGATCAGGAAGTGACTTCCGGCACCCGGCGTGCGCCGCGCGGGTCAGCCCTCCGGCAGGGCCTGGCGCAGGCGGTCGATGCCATCCCACGGATCCTTGCGCAGCCGCGCGGCTCGCTGCCGCGCCTTGTCCAGGGTGAATTCGCCCGGGCCGGCGACGCGCGACAGCTCCTCCCAGCGCAGGGGCACGGCGACGGTCGCATGCTCGCGTGCACGCAGCGACCAGCTGGCCACGCTGGTCGCGCCGCGGGTGTTGCGCAGCCAGTCCAGGAAGATGCGTCCCTGCCGCTGCGACTTGCGCGCGCTGGCCAGCCACCGTTCCGGTGCGTGGGCTTCCATCGCGCGGGCGAACGCCTCGCAGAAATCGCGCGCCTGCTCCCAGGGCGAGGCCGGCACCAGCGGAACCACCACATGCAGGCCCTTGCCGCCGCTCATGCGCAGGAAGCCTTCCAGCCCCGCCTCGCGCAGGCGCGCGCGCACCTCGCGTGCGCCTGCGCGCACCTGCTTCCAGGTCACACCGTCGCCCGGATCCAGGTCGAACACGAGCCGGTCGGCGTGTTCGGGATCGTCCACCGTCGAGCCCCAGGGGTGGAACTCCAGCACGTTCATCTGCACCAGTTGCAGCAGGCCCGCGTCGTCGTCGATCCAGACGTAGTCTTCCACCCCGCTCTTCTGCCGCAGCGGCAACGCGTGCACCGCCTCGCCGAAACCGGCGCCGTGGTGCTTCTGGAAGAAGCATTCGCCCGCCACGCCGTCCGGGCAGCGCACCAGCGACAGGGGCCGTCGCGCGACGTCGCGCAACAACCAGGGCGCGATGGCCCGATAGTAGGCGGCGACGTCGCCCTTGGTCAGGCCATCGGCGGGAAACACCACCCGCTCGGGGTGGGTGATGGTTACCGCATCCTTCGGCGGCGCCTTCGTCGCATTCCGGGGCGAGGTGCGCGCTGTCCTGCCAGGCGCCTTCGCCGGCTTCTCCGGCGAGGTCTTCGACCGCTTGGGCCTGGCGCCCGTGCGCGTCGAAGCCGATGCGCCTGGTGTGGTGAGATCGGCCATGCGTTTGTCCTCCCGAAGCTTGCGGAAGCTGGCCTGGCGCAGCAGGCCTTCCTTGGCCCAGCCACGAAACGCCACCTCCACCACCAGTTGCGGCCGCACCCACTGCACGTTGCGCACGCTCAGCGGCACGTGCGCGGGCAAGTCCACGCTCGCCGTGTCCGTCGCCAGTGCGCGCATGCGCCGGTACATGTCGCGCAGCGCGGCGTCATCGAGGCCGCTGCCCACACGGCCGACATAGCGCAGGCCGCCGGCCTCGGGCCGGGCCAGCAGCAGCGAACCGAAATGCGCGCGCGCGCCCTTGGGCTTGGTGTAGCCGACCACCACGAATTCGTCGCCCTGCTCGTGCTTGACCTTGATCCAGTCCTGGCTGCGGCCAGCGGCGTAGCGGGCATCCACGCGCTTGCTGATGATGCCCTCGAAACCGGCCTTGCCGCTGGCGGCAAACACCTCCGCGCCATGTCCCACCACATGGTCGCTGTAGGCGAGGGTGCCGACCTCGTCGCCCAGCAACTGCTTCAAGAGCTGCTTGCGCTCCAGCAGCGGCGCATCCGCCAGGTCCACGCCGGCCAACCCGGGAAGGTCGAACACGACGTAGCGCAGCGGTTGCCGCGAACTGCCCTCGAGCACGCGCTGGAGCGCGGAGAAGTCGCTGCTGCCGCGCGCGTCCAGCACCACCAGCTCGCCGTCCAGGCGCACATCCGATACCGGCAGCGCCGCGACCGCACGCGCCACCCCGGGCACGCGGTCCGTCCAGTCCAGGTCGTTGCGCGAGCGCAGCTTCACCACGCCATCGACCACCTCGGCGAGCAGGCGGTAACCGTCCCACTTGATCTCGTGCAGCCAGCCGTCACCGGCCGGCGCCGCGCTGCGCAGCGTGCACAGTTCCGGCGCGAAGCCTGGCGGATGCGGGTGATCGCGCGCGCCCGGCAGGGCCAGGGCGCGACGATGCCAGAGGGCGTCCTGCCGTCGCGGCGTCTTGTGCCGCGGCTGGCCGCGCTGCGCGGAGGGCGTGCTGCGCGTCGCCGCCGTGCGGGGTTTCGCCGTGCCGCGTGCGCCACGGGTCCGGGCCGAAGGCTGGCCGACCAGGTCGTCCGCTTCGGTATCGGCGGCGTGGGCATCGCTTCGCTTGATCAGCAGCCACTGCGGCTGCCGTGCCTGCTTCCCGGTCCGTACCAGTTTCCACGCGCCCTTCAGCTTGCCGCCGTGCAACTCGAAGTCGAGCTTGCCGCTGGCGATCGCCAGCAGCGGATCGCCCTCGATCACCCAGGTACCCCGGTCGAACAGGTCGACGTGGCCTGCGCCGTAGTGGCCTTCCGGGATGTCGCCCTGGAACCCCGCATAGTCCAGCGGGTGGTCCTCGACCTGCACGGCAAGGCGCTTCTCGCCGGGGCGCAGCGACGGGCCCTTGGGAACCGCCCAGCTCTTGAGCACGCCATCGGCTTCCAGCCGGAAATCGTAGTGGCGACTGGACGCGTGGTGCAGCTGCACGACGAAGATGGGCCGCCGCGCCGCGCCGCGTCCGCGCGCGCCGCCGCGCGGTTCCGGCGTGGCGGCGAAATCGCGCTTGCGGTCGTAATCGTGCAACGACATCGGCGCTTACCCGGTCTTGCGCCTGGCCGTGGTCTTCCTGGCGGGAGCCTTCTTCGTGGCCGTCTTGCGCGCGGCCTTCTTCGCTGGCGCCTTGGCGGCCTTCGCTGCGGCCTTCGCCGGCGTCGCCGCAGGCTTCCTGGCGGGCGTGCGTTTCTTGGCGTCCAGGCTCTGCTTCAGCAGCGACATGAAGTCCACCACGTTGGTGGCCGCTTCTTCTTCGGGCTCGTCCGCGTCTTCGAATTCGGTGGTGTTGCCCTTGCCCTTGATCCGCTTGCGGATGATCGCCTGCAGCCGGTCGCGGAATTCGTCCTTGTAGTCGTCCGGCACCCACTTGCCGCTCATCGAGTCGATCAGCTGCTCGGCCATCTGCAGTTCCTTCGGGCTGAGCCGGTAGTCGGATGCCTTGCCGGCCGGCAGCGGATAGTCGGCCGGGTCGACCAGCTCCTGCGGGTAGCGCAAAAGCATCAGCACCAGCGCATCGCCCTGCGGCAGCACGGCAGCCAGGTACTCGCGGGTGCGGATCACCACCCGGGCGATGCCCGCGCGCTTGCTGTTGCGCAGGGTCTCGCGCAGCAGCACGTAGCCCTTCTCGGCCTTCTTCGCCGGAACAAGTACGTAGGGCTTCTCGTAGTAGCGCGGGTCGATGTCCGCCGCATCGATGAAGGTCTCGACCTCCACCGTCTCGTGGCTCTCCGGCGCGGCCGCCTTGATGTCCGCCTCTTCCAGCACGACGTAGCTGCCCTTGTCGTACTCGTAGGCCTTGACGATCTCCTTCCACGGAACCTCTTCGCCGGTCTCGGCGTTGACCCGCTCGTAGCGGACCGGCTTGCGGTCGCGCGAGTCGAGCATGCGGAAGTGCAGGTCTGTCCTGCGCTCGCCCGACATCAGCGAGACCGGCACGTTGAGCAGGCCGAAGGACAGGGTGCCGGTCCAGATCGGTCGGGCCATGGCGGGTTCTCGCGTCGCGACGGGAGCGCAGCGTTTCACGCCCGGTGTCAGGCGATCGTGATGGCGGAACAGCGCCTCACGATGGCATCACCACCGGATCACGCGCCCTTTCCGCGGCCGGCGCGAGCATGGCCGCTTCAACCGGCGAGGCATCGGCCATGGCCACGCGAGACCGCAAGGATCCCCCCGAACCGGGCTGCACCCCGGCCGAGGAAACCGAACTGCAGCGCAAGGTGCGCAAGCAGCACGAAAGCCGCAACCAGGACGAGGCGCTGGAAGAGACGTTCCCGGCCAGCGACCCGGTGTCGCCCTTCGTGCCGGCCAAGCTGCCCGATCCGAAGTAGGCGGGCAGGAGCAAAAAAAAACCCGACCGGAGCCGGGTTCCGGGGCGGCGACGGCGCGCGTCAGCCGCGGCTCACCGCGGCCACTGCCTTGGCCACGTATTCCAGGTTGCCCTGGTTGAGCGCGGCCACGCAGATGCGGCCGGTGCCCACCGCGTAGATGCCGAACTCGTCGCGCAGCCGGTCGACCTGGGCCTTGCTCAGGCCCGAGTACGAGAACATGCCGGCCTGGCGGCGGATGAATTCGAACTCCGGATGGCCAAGCGCGGCCAGGTTGTGGACCAGTCCATCGCGCAGGGCGTGGATGCGCTCGCGCATGCCGGTCAGTTCCGCTTCCCACACCGCACGCAGTTCCGGGCTGGTCAGCACGCCGGCCACCAGCGAGGCGCCGTGCGCCGACGGGCTGGAGTAGATGGTGCGGATGATGCGCTTGATCTGCGACTGCACGGCCTTGGCCTCGTCGGCGGTCGGCGCGACGATCGACAGCGCGCCCACGCGCTCGCCGTACAGCGAGAACGACTTGGAATAGGAGCTGGCGACGACGAAGCTGTCGATGCCGGCGTCGACCAGGATTCCGATCGCGGCGGCGTCCTCGGCGATGCCCTTGTCGAAGCCCTGGTAGGCCATGTCGACGAACGGGAACAGCTGCCGTTCCTTGAGCAGCACGGCGACCTGCTTCCATTGCGCCACGCTCAGGTCGGCGCCGGTCGGGTTGTGGCAGCACGCATGCAGCAGCACGGTGGTGCCCGGTTGCAGCTTGCCCAGGTCGGCGAGCATGCCGGCGAAATCCAGGCCATGGCTGGCCGCGTCGAAGTAGGTGTAGTCCATCACCTCGAAGCCGGCCGCGCCGAACACCGCGCGGTGGTTCTCCCAGCTCGGGTTGCTCAGCGCCACGGTGGCGTGCGGCAGCAGCTTGCGCAGCAGCTCGGCGCCCACGCGCAGCGCGCCGCTGCCGCCCACGGTCTGGGTGGTGGCCACGCGGCCCGCCGCCAGCAGGGGCGAATCCTTGCCGAACAGGAGCTCCCGGGTGGCCTGGGTGTACGCCGGCAGGCCGTCGATCGGCAGGTAACCGCGCGGGCGGGCGGCGGCGGCGAGCGACTGCTCGACCTGCTGCACCGCCTTGAGCAGCGGGATGCGCCCCTGCTCGTCGTAGTAGATGCCAACGCCCAGGTTGACCTTGGTGGTGCGGGAGTCGGCGTTGTAGGCCTCGGTCAGGCCCAGGATCGGATCGCCCGGTACCAGTTCGACGTTCGAGAAGAAGGACACGGCTTGGCTCTGTTTTCGTTAGGGGGAGGCATGTCGGCGCCCGCGTGATGCAGGGCGGAAAGGGGCGCGAACCGCACGCGCAATGCTATCAGGCCACTGTCGCGGCCTCGACCGTTTCCCCTGTGACCGAGCCCCATGGCCACCGGGCGTGTGTCAGAACCGGTAGATCGCGCCCAGGCGCAGGCCGCTGTTGCGCAGTTCCAGGTGGCCGGTGAACGCGTCGCGATCGGTGCGCGCGTTGATGTTGCTCAGGGTGTAGTCCAGCAGCACGCCGATCCGATCCCGCGGGAACCACTCCAGGCCAGTTCGCACGTAGGTGACGTCGCCGTCGATCCCGTTGATCTCGGTGGAGAACCAGCCGGCGTCGGCGACGATCCGCCAGTCCTCGGCCGGGGTCCAGCGCCACGCGGCGCCCAGCGTCGGCGCGGGCAGGTCGGCGCTGACGGCGTCCTCCAGCCCGCCGCTGCCGACCGGCCGGCCGTTGACGTCCGCTTCCAGTTCGATGCCCAGCTCGATCCGGTACCAGGTCAGGCCCACGCGCGGCCCCAGCGCCCACGTCTCCTCCGAGAAGCCCCACCAGGTGTAGTAGGCCTCGACCGCATCCACGTCGTAGTGCCCACGCACGGTGGCGGAGGCCTGGTAGAGGTGGTCCTCGAACACGATGTCGCGCTCCAGGCGCTTCTCGCTTTCCACGCCGTTCTGGAAATACAGCAGGCCGACCTCGTGCCGGCCGAAGGGGCGCCAGCTCACGCCGAGGAAGCCGATCGTGTCGTCCTTGTCCAGGCCGAGGTCCCGCGACAGGTCGATGGGGGTGCCGTCGAAGGACGCGCCGTCGGCGCGCACGCGGGTGTCGAAGCGGGTGACGTAGCCGCCGATGCTGACGCTGAAGGTGTCCAGCGGTTCGACGGCGGAGGCGGCGCCTGGCAACAGCGAAAATGCGGCCAGCAGCATGCACTTGGTGCGACGCGACGCGTATGGCATGGGATCCCCAGGTCCGTGGCGGGACCGCGGAGCCGCGATGATGGCGCGGTTGATCCGCGGAGCAGCTTGCGCGCCGACTATACCTGCGATCGTGCGCGCCCGAGCCGGCGTGGTGGCGGTGCCGGGCTCATGGCTGCCATTCGATGCCCAGCAGCAGGCTGCGACCGGCGCCGGGTTCGTAGAAGCGGCCGTTGGCTTCGTTGACGATCACCGACCCGATGTAGTGCCGGTCCAGCAGGTTGTCGATGCGCGCGAAGCCGCGCAGGCGGCCGCGTCCCGGCGTCCAGGTGCGCGCCGCTTCAACGTGCAGCAATCCATAACCGGGTGACGATTCGGTGCCGCGATCATCGACCGGCACCGCGCCGACCGCGGAAGTCTCCAGCGCCGCTTCCCACGCTGCGTCCTGCCATTGAAGGCGGACCTGGCCGAAGCGCTGCGGAACGCCGGGAATGCCGGTGCCGGCGGCGACCATCGCGTTCGGCGTGGCGCAGGTGCCGGCACAGACCGGGAATGCGTCGCGGAAGTGCGCGTCCAGCCAGGTCGCGGCCACCTGCAGCGACCATGCGTCCGCCAACGGCAGGCGTGCGGAGAGCTCGCCGCCCTGCCGACGCGCACGGCCGACGTTGCGATAGCTGCTGCGCCCGCCGCTGTTGCGCGCGACCGCCAGTTCGTCGTCGGTGTCGGCGCGGAACAGCGCCGCTTCCAGCGCCGCGCCGGTGGCCTTGCGCCACTTCATGCCGAACTCGAGGTTGCGGCTGACTGCGGGGCGCAGGTCGAATGCCAGCCCGGCGCCGCCATCGGCGCGGTAGGCCAGCTCGTTGAAGGTCGGGGTCTCGAAGCCGCGCCCGGCCGATGCGTACAGGCGCAGGTCTTCGTGTACCGCGAAGGCCAGGCCGGCCACCGGCGTGGTCTGCGCGTACTCCACCCCGCCGCTGTCGTCGGGGTTGCCTGCATTGACGTAGTGGTCGGTAGAACGGAACCGCACCGTGCTGTGGCGCGCGCCGGCCTGGAGCGACCAGCGTGGGGCGAACTCCCACCACGCCTGCGCGTACTGGTCGAAGCTGTCGACCACGTCGCGCTGGTCACGGCGCAGTGCGCCACGCACGCCGGTCGTGGTGGCGCCGCCATCGCGGACGAAGTTCTCGTAGCCGCGCCGCTGCTGGCGCTGGCGGTCGGCGCTGGCGCCAAGGGTGAACTCGAGCGTGCCGGCGCCGGCCTGGCCCTGCCAGCTCGCGCGCACGTCCATGCCGCCGTAGGTGCTGTCCAGGTCGACCACGCCGCCGCCACTGAGCGTGCTGGCCTGGGCGGCGACCGGCACCGCCAGGTACTGGACCACATCGCGGGCGCCACCGTGGCCGGTCACGCGCAACTGTCCGGTCCGGCCCAGCGGTTGCCGCCAGCTGGCGCCCAGCTGGTCCTGGCCGACCGACTTGCGCGTGTCGAACTGCAATGCGGCCGCGGTGGCCTGGCGGGGATCGGCCCGTACCTGTGCCCGGTTCAAGCCCAGCGGATCCTGGGCATGCGGTGCGTTGAAATGGTTGCCGACCAGCTCCAGCCGGCCGCCGCCGTCAAAGTCCCGATGCAGCTTCAGGTTGGCCGACTCGCGCCGTGCCGCGCTGTGCTCGCGATAGCCGTCGGTATCGAACGCCGATGCCGCCAGGTGGTAGCCGGTGGCGCCGGCAAACCCGCGTACGCGAGCGCTGGCGGACACGGTTCCATAGTGTGCGGCGGTGCCGCGGAAGTCCGCCTGCACCGGGTCGGTACCGTCGGCGCTCCACAGCTGGACCACGCCGCCGGAGGAGTTGCCGTACAGCGCGGAGAACGGCCCGCGCATCACCTCGACCCGGTCGCCGGCGGCCAGGGCGAAATGCGACAGCTGGCCCTGCCCGTCGGGCATGGTCGCGGGGATCCCGTCGGCATACAGGCGCACGCCGCGCACGCCGAAGGTCGAGCGCGCGCCGAAACCGCGGATCGAAAGCTGGGTGTCCTGCGCGAAGTTCTGGCGGTCGCGCGCCAGCACCCCGGGCACGCCCCCGAGCACTTCGGACAGGTTGACCTGCGCCCGCTTCGAATCCACCAGGTCGATCGCGTCGAGCGAGGCGGGCAGTTCGAAGGCCGGTGCCGAGTCGATCCTGGCGGTCACCATCACGCGTGGCAACGGCGTGGCGCCATCGGTGGCGCACGCGAGTGCAGGGACGGCGGCAAGGAGCGCGCAGGCGGCGTTGCGCCGGATCCGGGGAGTCATGTCTTGCAGTGTAAGCGGGGCGGACGTGAGCCGATGTCCACGCACGCGTGTCCTGCATCACCTCGACGCGAAGTCGACGGCTCAGAACCAATCACCATCATTCCAATCGGCCATGTGCATCTTCCGAACGGTTGCCATGGAAAGTGCGTCGGATAACCCGCACTTTACCTGTCCCGGCGAGGACGCGGGTCTACTGCGTCCTCGCAAAGGCAGGAGGGCGCGGACATGCGGATCACGATCATCGGTGCAGGTTTCAGCGGCAGCGTGCTGGCCACCGAACTGGCGCGCTGTGCGCCGTCCGGCGTGGACCTGTGCCTGGTCGGTACGCCCGACGGCTACGGACGCGGCGTGGCCTACGGCGAGGCCCGGCCGGAGCACCTGCTCAACGTGCGAGCACGCGAACTGGGCGCAACCCAGGACCAGCCGGCCGAGTTCGCGCGCTGGCTCAACCTGACCCGGCGCGCGGAGGAGAGCTTCCTGCCGCGGCTGGTCTATGGCGAATACCTGTACTCGCGCCTGCAGTCGGCCGCGCAGGTCTCGCTGGCCGGCTTCAACCAGGTCGCCCGGGAAGCGGTGGCGATCGACCGCGAAGGCGAGGCGTTCCGGGTGACGCTGGCCGACGGTTCGGACTTCCTCACCGACAAGGTGGTGCTGGCGGTGGGCACGCTGCCGCCGCAGCGGCTGCAGGGCGTGGGGCCGCGCCTGCTCGTGGACCCCGGGTACGTGGCCTGGCCGTGGCAGCGCAACCTGCGCGGCGAGGATGCGCTGGCACGCGTGCCCAACGATGCGCGCGTGCTGATCATCGGCACCGGCCTGACCATGGCCGACACCGTGGTCACCCTGCTGCGTCGCGGACACCAGGGCCCGATCACCGCGTTGTCGCGCCACGGCCTGCTGCCGCATCCGCACCTGCCCGAACCGGGGCCGGCGATCGCGCTGCCGCCGACCGTCCTGCACGCGCTCAACAGCGCCGATGTCGCCCTGCTGCTGCGCGCGCTGCGCAGCCTCGCGCCGATCGTGCCGGACTGGCGTGGCCTGGTGGATGCATTGCGTCCCTACCTGCAGGGCTACTGGAAGACGTTGCCCGACGAACAGCGCGGGCGCTTCCTGCGGCACCTGCGCTCCTACTGGGAGATCGTCCGCCACCGGATCGCGCCCAGCGTGCATGAAGAGCTGCAGGCGCTGCAGGCGCAGGGGCAGCTGCGCATCCGCGCCGGTCGCCTGCTGCGGGCGAGCCGGGGCGAAGCGGCCGTGGAAGTGCTGGTCCGCGACCGGGGCCAGGCGCATGCCAGCGCAGAACAGTACGACGTGCTGGTGCGCGCCACCGGCCTGGATACCGATATCGAGCGCACCAGCCATCCGCTGGTCGGGCAGTTGCGCGACGCCGGCACGATCAGCGCCGATCCGCTCGGCCTGGGCCTGCGCGCGACCGCCCAGTTCGAGGCGCTGGACCGGCACGGTGCGCCGGTGCGCGGCCTCTACTGCATCGGCCCGCTGCTGCGCGGGCAGTTGTGGGAGATCACGGCGGTGCCGGAACTGCGCGTGGCGGCGCGGCAGCTGGCACAGCAGCTGCTCAGGAATGGTGTGGCGGCGAAAGCGTACCAACCGCGTGCGCGCGAGCCGGCGCTGCGAGTGGCGGGCGCCGGCGGCTAGGCCGCCGAGGCGCCAGCTCTTCCCGTAGGAGCGGGCATGACCGCGACACCGACACAGCCAAAACCACCGGCCGTCGTTCCTGCGTGCAGGCCATGCCAGCAGGAACCACGCATCGCATCTGGTGGCCGCCTCGGTGTCGCGGTCATGCCCGCTCCTACGACAGCCGCGAGGGGCAGCGGGAACGGGGCGGCAGGCGGCGGGACAGTTGCGAAGGGACGGCGTCAGGATCAGTCGCGACGGGACGAGGATGGCTCGCCAGGCGTCCCGTCCCCGGTCACACGTCCCCGTCGCTGGACCAGCCCTCGCCGCTGCCGCGCTGGTACACGAGATCGGCTTCGTGGATGCCGCCGGCCGGAAGGGTGTCCTGCGCCGCCAGTCGTGCGTAGATCGGGGTGAAGTCCGGCGCGGTCGCGTCCATCAGCTGCTCGAAGCTGTCGATCACGAAGTAGGTCTTCTGGAAGGTGTCGATCCGGTAGCGGGTGCGCATGATCCGCTCCAGGTCGAATCCGATCCGGTTCGGTGCGGCCGATTCCAGCGAGTGCAGCGATTCGCCCTTGGACGAGACGATGCCGGCGCCATAGATGCGCAATCCATCGGCCTGGCGGATCAGGCCGAACTCCACCGTGTACCAGTACAGGCGGGTCAGGTTCTGCAGCGCGTCCGGGCCGATCGCGTGCGCCTTCACCCCACCGGCGCCGTACGCCTGCATGTAGTCGGCGAACATCGGGTTCATCAGCAAGGGCACGTGGCCGAACAGGTCGTGGAACAGGTCCGGCTCGGCGATGTAGTCGATCTGCTCGGGACGGCGGATCCACCAGGTCACCGGGAAGCGGCGGTTGGCGAGGTGTTCGAAGAAGTCGAGCTCGGGCAACAGGCCTTCCACGCCGACCAGGGTCCAGCCGGTCGCCGCGCCGAGGACCTCGTTGAGCTGCTCGAAGCGCGGGATCGCATGCGCGTCCATGCCCATCGCGTCCTGCGCCTGGAGGAACTCGTCGCACGCGCGCCCGGCCAGCAGTTCGCGCTGGCGCGAGTACAGGGTCCCCCAGGTGGCGTGGTCATCGGCGCTGTAGTCCAGCCACGGCTGCTCGACCACGGCGGTGGTGTAGACCGGGACGTAACCCTTGTCGGTCTGTTCGCGTTCGACGCGGCGCGGGGAGGCGGCTTCGGACATGGCGGTCGATCCTGCGGTGGAGTCCCAGCCTAGGGGGGAAGCGGCGCAACAGGATTGCAAAGTTGCAGCAATGTTGGCTCTGGATGCAATCTTGTTGCGCGAAAGACATGTTGCGGAGCAACAAATGGCCGATGCACCCACGTTCGACCGCACTGACCTGCGCCTGCTGGCCTTGCTGCAACGCGAAGGGCGCGCCAGCAACGCCGACCTGGCCGCGCAGGTGAACCTGTCGCCCTCGGCCTGCCTGCGCAGGATCCAGCGGCTCGAGGCCACCGGCGTGGTCGCCGGCTACAGCGCGCGGCTGGATCCGCAGGTGCTGGGCCTGGGCCTGCAGGCCTTCGTCCGCGTGCAGCTGGAAAAGCACGGCGCCGCGGGGATCGAACGCTTCATCGCGGCGGTGCAGGACTGGGACGAAGTGGTGGCCTGCCACGCGCTCACCGGCGACATGGACTACCTGCTGCAGGTGTACGTGCGCGACCTCGAGCACTTCTCGCGCTTCCTGCTGGACCGGTTGCTCAACGCCTCAGGCGTCGCCGACGTGAACTCCAGCTTCGTGCTGCGCACGGTGAAGGGTTTCAGCGGACTGCCATTGCCGGGTTGAGGGACGCGATCCGGCCCTCGCTGTCCTGGCCGGACCTGGTGACCGCGCACGGATGCGATGCGCGTTGGTCACACCAACTGTGAAGGGGCGAGCCACGATGAAGAGCATGACCGTCTTGGCCGCCGCACTGGCGCCCATGTTGCTGGCGTCCATGGCCCAGGCTGCGACACCGGCGCAATCGCAGGCGCAGGTGGCCGCGCGGACGATCGAATCCACGCCGCCGGTGCCTTACGACGCCGGCGTCTACCGGCTGCTGGTTCCCGCCGAATCGCAGGACGGTCGCTTCGCGGTGATCGAGCTGGTCGAGGGTCCGGGCTACCAGACCCCCTGGCACCGGCACGACGCGATGGAGGAGCGCTACTACGTCGCCGAAGGCACGCTCACCCTGAGCAGCGCGGAAGGCACGCGCGATTATCCGGCCGGCTCCTACGTCACCATCCCGCCCGGTGCCGCGCATGCGCAGGGCAATCGCACCGCGCAGCCGGTGCGGTTGCTGCTCACCATCACGCCGGGTGGCTTCGAACAGTTCTTCATCGACCGCGCCGAGCTGCACAAGACTGTCCAGCGGGGCGACCCCGCCTTCCAGGACGAAATGGTCAAGCTGGCGATGCGCCATGGACGCTGGCTGCAGCCGGCCGAAGCGCCATCGGGTGCGGCGACGCCGTGACAGCTCCGACATGGCGATAAGATCGCGGGAACACCATCCCGTGGAGGCGACCATGCGCAAGGTGATCGGCACCGGACTGCTGCTGTGGCTTGCACTGCCCGCGCTGGCCCACGATCCGGACAGCCACGAGCGCGAGATCCACCAGGCCAGCGAACTGGTGCCGTGGTGCCGGCAGGAGGCCGAAGCCCGCTACACCGCTCGCGGCGAGACCACCTACCAGTGGAGCGCGTCATACAGCGATCGCGGCAACACGCTTTCGGTCGAGGGCCGCCTGCGCGTGGAAGGCCGCGACGTGAAGGTGGAGTGCCGGATCGCCCGTGGCGCCCGCGAGCGCCACGCGTCGATCTCGGTCGCCGATCCGAAGGGCTGACGGGTGCGCCGCATGCACAAGCGAGGGCAATCGATGGGTGCGACTCCAACTATGTTCGCCCGGTCCCGGGTGAAGCCGTGGGTTGCCGGCGCCATGCTGGTAGCCGGCGTGCTCGCGGGCGGATGTGGCACACCGCCCGTGGCGCCCGCGCCGCCGGCCGCGACCGAGGCGCCACGACCCATCGGCGGTGATCGCGACGGGCACGGCTGTCTTCCTGCCGCGGGCTACCGCTGGTGCGGGCATACCGCCCGGTGCGAGCGTCCGTGGGAACTGGCGCAGGCGAAGGGTTTCGACAACACCGTCGAGGCCTTCGATCGCTACTGCGCCTTGCCACCGGCCGGATGACGGCCTGCGCCCGACCCGGGCGCCCGCACCAAGCGCACCTGCGGGAGCGTCTGCTGCGACTTCGTCGATGCCGGGCAGGGCTTTCCTGCGCCGCGGCGATCACCCGTGACGGGTCGCCCGGCTAGAGCGCGCCCTGCAGCGGCTGCGCCAGCGCGGCGGCCTCGGCCGCACAGTCGCGCCCCGGGGGCAGGCCCTGCGCGCGGGCATCGGCCAGCTCCCTCGTCGCTGCGGCTACATCGGCGCGGAAGACCGGATCGGCCTGCAGCCGCGCGAACGTGCCCGAGGCCATGAAGCGTCCCTGCAGCATGTCGCTCTGCCAGTGGACATTGCATACCAGCCGGCTCTCGCCGAAGTTGCGTCCGCGCGCGAGCAGCGCGTCGGTGCGCTCGGGCGCGACCTGCGAGAGCACCAGTGCCCAGGTCCAGCCGATCGCGACGTGCCCGGACGGATAGGAACCATTGCCGCGCAATGCGGCTTCGTCGTTGGGGGTGCAGGTCGGTGCGGCGTTCTCCACGAACGGCCGCGTGCGCTGGTAGCGCTCCTTGGCGGCACGGGTGGAGATCGCCGCATCCATCAGCGTGCGTTGCAGCAGGCGCACGGTCGCCGGCGTGTGCTGGGCGTCGAGGCCCACGCCCAGTGCGCAGGCGAAGGTGCCGGCGGCGAACGGAAAGTCCAGGTCGGCATCCTGCGTGGCCTGCTGGAAACGCGGCGTGCCGCGCAACGCCAGCGCGGCTTTCATCACGGCATGGTCCTGCGCCAGGGCCGCGCTTCCGGCCGCCGGCGGCGCCGGCACCAGCGCGAGGCTGTCGGGAATCGCGGCGGCGGTCAGGTAGCCGGCCGGGACGCCGGGCCGGATTTCCGGCACCGCTGCCGGTGCGGGCGCCGCCTCCGCCGCGCGCGGTGCAGGAGCACTGGTGCAGCCGGCCAGCAGCAGGGCGCCCAGCAGCGCGGGAAATGCCCGCGCCTTCGCGCGGGGCATCCGGATCGGTGGTTGAAGGCGCTTCATCGCGTGGCCCCGGCAGGTGTGGCGTCCGTCGCAGTGGCGGCCGCATCGAGCCCGGCGCGCAGCGCATCGAGCAGTTCGTCGCCGGCATCGTGCCGGTGTTCCCAGTACATCATGCCGCCGAGTCCACGCTCGCGCACGAACTCGGCTTTTGCCGCCAGCGAATACGGGTCGTCGTAGGTGATGAAATGCCGTGTGTCCGCATTCCACAGGTACGGCGCCTGGGCCTGCGCGTCCCAGTGGCGCACGTAGCCATCGCGGCCGGGCATGCCGCGCAGGTCGCGCCACGGCAGGGCATCGACGTAGCGCCCGTAGCGCTGGTGCACGCCGTTGTGCACCGGCTCGACGTCGGCGAACTGGCGGCCGTAGAAGGCCACGCCGACGTTGAGCTTGCGCGCCGGCACGCCGGCGGCGAGGAACTCGTCCACCGCCCGGATCGTGGTGCGGCTGCCGGGCGGCGCCAGCGCGGAGCGATCGAGCGCGGCGTGGTGGCCGGTGGTCTCGCTGAGGCTGCCATGGAAGTCGTAGGTCATCAGGTTGATCCAGTCGAGCACGGGCGCGATCCGCGCCAGCTCCAGGCCGCGCGCGGCCTCGCCGTCGGCGGCGGCGATCGTGAGCAGGTAGTGGCGGTCCTGTTCGCGCCCGAGCGCGTCGAGTTTCGCGCGCACGCCTTCCAGCATCAGGCTGAAGTTCTCCCGGTCCTGCGGGCGATGGCTGATGCCCGGGCCGGGCAGGGTCGGGTACTCCCAGTCGATGTCGATGCCGTCGAGCCGGTGTTCGAGCATCAGCCGCACCGCGCTGTCGGTGAAGCGCGCGCGCGATGCCGGTGTCAGCGCGGCCTCGGAGAAATGGTCCGCGCCCCAGCCGCCGATCGAGACCAACACCTTCAGTTGCGGATTCCCGCTTCGCAACGCGGTCAGTCCCGCCAGCGACCGGGAGGCGGTATCACCGGGCAGGTACACCTCGCCGTGCGCATCGACCAGGGCGAAGGCGAAGTTGATCGCATCGAGTTTGTGCGCGCTGACCTGCGGCAGCGCCGGGCCATCCATCACGTAACCGATCACCTTCAGTCGCGTAACTTCGGGCGACGATCCGGCCCAGGCGCTGGAGGCAGGACACATCGCCGGCCACGTCGCGGCGAGCAGGACCGCGGCCAGAAGGACGGAAGCGCGAGAGAGCCTGGAGGCCATGCCGTTCCGATCACGATTGCAGGCCGGCCACTATAGGCGCTCCCACCTCCGCGTCCTCAACCTCGCCGCGTGTCGCTGCCGATGGCGGGCGGGTGGCTGCAAATGCAGCGCCGCGAGACAGGATCCGGACATCCTTCCGGACCAGGCGTGGCCGGTCGCGTCATGGCGCGTCTGTCTTGCTGGCGCGCGTGGCGCTGGCGTGTCGGTCTCATTCCGGTGGCGGTTGCGGGGGCCGCGGCGGGAAGTTCAGGACCTTGCCCGTTGCCGGATCCTCGCGGCGTTGCCACAGCACCGGCACATGCTCGGCTGGCGGGGGTTCGAGCTCGGTGTGATCGCGCGCCTCGCGCTGTTCTTCCTCGACCTCCCAGCTGTAGCGCTTGCGCGGTGGCATCGGATCGAGGCGACGGAACAGGAAGCCGGACAGCACGCCGGCCACCGCGCCACCCAGGTGCGACTGCCAGGAGATGCCATCGCCATGCGGCAGTACCGCCAGTACCGAGCCGCCGTAGAACAGCATCACGATCATGCCCGCGGCGATGGACGGGCGGTCGCGGCGCAACAGACCCAGGGTGACCACCAGGAACATCAGGCCGTGGGTCACGCCGCTGGCGCCGAGGTGGCGGGTGCCGTCTTCGCCGAGCAGCCACGCGCCCAGGCCCGAGCCCAGCCACATCAGGGGCAGTGCACGCGAAGTGGCGCGCGGATAGACGCTGCCGGCCAGCGTGCCCAGGATGAGCAGCGCGGTCGCGTTGGCGGCCAGGTGCGCGACCGAACCATGCAACAAGGGGGCGGTGAGCAGGCCCAGCAATGCAGCCGGATCGCGAGGCGATACCGCCAGCGCGCCGACGGGCAGGCGTGGTTGCAGGACGAATACCAGCAGCAGCAGGCCGATGAAACCCAGGCTGAGGTTGAAGGCGAGCAGGAGCCGGCGACGGTCGCGCTCGGCGGCACTCGACGGCTGGAGCGGGTCGCGGCTCATGTTCACTCCCTTGTTCGAACCAGATCCATGGCGGCCATGCTGCGACGAATCAAGGGCGACGTGCAAAAAAACGGGCGCGGTTCGCACCGCGCCCAAGCTTGCTCACCCTGCTGGGAGAGAGACAGGAGAGAGAGCGTCCCTACTTCACCTCGAACTCCTTCGACTGGACGACCGTGCCGTCGAGGGAGATTTCGACCTTGTAGCGACCGGGCGGGAAACCGTCCGGCTTGCTGATCTGGAAAGCGGTGGTGCCGTCACCGGTGAGGCTCAGGTCGCGGCTGTCCTCATGCACGGTCTGGCCATCCTGGAAGGTCCACTTCGCGCCGAGCCTGCCGGGCACCGTCGCCGCGGCATCGCTGGTGCGGGTCGTGACCGAGGCGTAGATGGTGTCCTTCGGTGCGAACGTGGTGGCGGGTGCGGCGACGCGATTGTCGGCGCCGACGCTGTTGCCCAGGTCCAGCGCGGTGACGCTGGCGGTCGGCGCGGCGGCGGGAGCCGGCGTGATCGGCGCAGGCGTGGTCGCGGTCGGCGCGGGGGCCGGCGTGGGTTCGGGCTTCTTGCAGGCCGAAAGAACCAGCGCGGTGGCCAGCGCGGCAGAGAGCGGGTACAGCAGTCGGGTGCGGCTCATGTCGGGGAGGTCCTTGTTGTTCGGGAAGGCCGATCCGTATGAACGGTCCTGGGAGGTCAGGCCTGTGCAGGCGGGATCTTCAGCACCTGGCCCGGCTTGATCCGGTCCGGATCGTCGAGCTGGTCGCGGTTGGCCTCGAAGATCTGCGGCCACGCACTGGCCTTGCCGTAGAACTGCTTGGCGATCTTCGACAATGAATCGCCCTTCTCGACCGTATAGGTCTGCTCCGGCGGATTGACGATCTCCTCGGTCGAGGTGACGCCACCCTGCACGTTGGAGAAATCCGGGCGTTCGGTTTCGGTGCTGCGCGCGCCGCCCTGCACGTTGGAGAAGTCCGGCTTGTTTCCGGTACCCATGCGCGTGGCCCTTGTGGGGAGTTGGGGAAGCGCGGCCACGGTCTCACAGCGCCTGTTAACAAAGCATCTCAGGCTCGTGAAGTCTTTATTGTTTTTCGCCGCCGCGTGCCCGAGTTACTGGCGCAGGTCACGCAATGCAGGCGGGGGCGGCATGCCGACGCTGCCGCGCCAGGGGTTGATGTCCAGTCCGCCGCGTCGCGTGTAACGCGCCTCCACCGACAGGCTGGCGGGACGACACCGCTGCAGCACGTCGAGGAAGATGCGCTCCACGCACTGCTCATGGAACTCGGCGTGCTCGCGGAAGCTCACCAGGTAGCGCAGCAGCCCGGTACGATCGATGCGCGGACCGCGATAGCGAAGGTGCACGCTGGCCCAGTCCGGTTGGCCGGTGACCGGGCAGTTGGACTTGAGCAGGTCCGAGCGCAGGTACTCGTCGACGGTGGTTTCGCCATCGGCCGACAGGTACGCGGCGTCGGGCGGCCCGTAGGCGTCGAAGTCCGCTTCGATCGCATCCAGCGACTGGCCCTCGCCAGCGTCGCGCCCGCCCGCCATCGGCGGCAACCCGAAATCGAAGGCGACGGCCGCGCCGGCACAGGCCGACAGGTCCTCGATGATCCGCGCACGCAGCGCATCGTCGCTGTCGAAGCGCACGCCGTTGAGCGAGTTGAGGTAGAGCTTGAGCGACTTGGATTCGACCAGGTTCGGCGAGCTGGCGGGTACCTGCAGGGTCGCGGCGGCCGCGCGCGGCTTGCCGCGCCCGTCAAGCCAGCCCAGCTCGTACGCATGCCAGCGGTCGTGGCCGGCGAACGGCAGCGCTGCGCCGCCGGCCAGGCCGAGTTCGGCGCGTGCGCCTGCGCGCGGGATCGGGAACAGCAGGGTGCGGTCGTACCCGGTCGGGTAGGCGACCTCGCGGCCCAGGCTGGAATCGTGCGGAGTGCTCATGCGCCCATTCTAGTCGCGCATGCCCGAACCGCAGCCGGCTGCGGCGGGCCCGCGCGCAGCCCACGATCCGCCGGCAGCGAGCTCAGCGCGGCGCCAGCGCGATCAGCGCGATCGCCGCCACCGCCAGGACGATGGCGAGGCGATTCAGGCGTGAGGTCTTCTCGCCGAACGCGAGCACCCCCACCGCCGTGCCCAGCAGGACCACGCCGATATTCATCGTGGCGAACACCACGGCCGGGCTGCCCGGTAGCGCCTGGTGGGCGCGCACGTAGAACACGATGTTGCCGAAGTTGAGCACGCCCAGCAGTACACCGGCGGCAATGTGGCGCAGCCCGGGTCGCACGCCGTGGCGCAGGCGCCGCCATCCTTGCCAGGCGAGCATCCCGGCGAACGCCAGCATGAAGGCGACCAGCAGCGCGGCGGTCGCCGGCGTGCCCGACATCGCCAGGCGCTTGAGCATCACGTCGACCGCGGCGAACCCGGCCCACACCACCAGCAGCAGGAGCCAGCCGCGGCGATCGGCCATTGCTCCCCTTTCCGGGCGGGCGAGGATGCCGGCCACGGCGACCAGGCCCAGCGCCAGGCCGGCCAGCTTCATGGGGCCGGCACGTTCGCCGAAGAACAGGAAGGCCGCCGCCAGCGACAGCAGCAGCGACAGGCGCTGGGCCACGTCGGTGCGGACGATGCCCGCATGCCGCACCGATGCGGCCAGCACCAGGAACAGCGTCGGCAACACGACGGCCAGCACGAGCAGCTCGATCCAGGGCGCGCCGGGCTGGCGCAGCGCCGCCGGCGGCGGCTGCAGCAGCCAGGCGCACAGCAAGGCGGCCGCCAGGTAGTTCCAGGTCACCATCTGCGCCACGTCCCAGCCGCGGCGCGGTGCCAGCTTCAGCAGCACCGACACCAGCACGCTGCAGGCCACGCTGAGCAGGATCAAATGCATGGAAGACGCCGCGCCGACCGGGGGTGCGAGATTGTAGAGCGGGCCTCGCCCCGTTGCCCGGCGTGATCGCGCGAAAGCAGCGGGACGGCCCCCGCCCTACAATGGGCGCATGCCGCAACCTCCCTTCCCCCTCGACTCCGGAACGCTGCTGCTCGACGGCCCGGCCGGACCGCTCGAAGTCGCCGTCGACCTTCCCGAGCCGGACCAGGCCCGCCCGCTGGTCGCAGTCGTCTGCCATCCGTTGCCGACCGAGGGCGGCACGATGCACAACAAGGTCGTGACCATGCTGGCGCGCGCGCTGCGCGAACTCGGCGCGACCACCGTGCGCTTCAACTTCCGCGGTACCGGCCAGTCGGCAGGGGGCTTCGACCACGGATCCGGCGAGCAGGACGACCTGCGCTGCGTGGTCGACTGGGTGCGCGCCGCGCGAGCAGGCGATGCGCTGTGGCTGGCGGGCTTCAGCTTCGGCTCCTACGTCAGCCTGTCCGCGGCGGCCGGGCTGCAACCGGATGCGCTCATTTCCGTCGCGCCACCCGTTTCCGGGCGCGGCTGGGATTTCAGCCGCATCGTCATACCGGAAGTGCCATGGCTGGTGATCCAGGGCGACGCCGACGAGATCGTCGACGCGCAGGCGGTCTATGACTGGATCGACGCGCTGCCGCGCAAGCCGCAGCTGGTGCGCATGGTCGACACCAGCCATTTCTTCCACCGCAAGCTGATCGACCTGCGCGGTGCGATCCAGCATGAAGTGAAGGCGTGGCCGCCGCTGGCATGAGCGAGGCCGCCGCGTCCCGCCTGCCGTCGCAGGCCTATGCCGAAGGTGCCGCCGCCGGACGCTGGCGCGACGACCCGGCGCAGCATCCGGCCCTGCGCGAACTGGACCGCATCCAGCGCGAGCTGCTGGCGGCCACGCCGGCCGGCTGGCGCGCGAAGCTGGGCCTGGGCGGACGTCCGGCGCCGGTGAAAGGCCTGTACCTGTGGGGCGGCGTGGGTCGCGGCAAGACCTTCCTGGTCGACCTGTTCTACGACGGCCTGCCGCTGGAGCAGAAGCAGCGCACGCACTTCCACCGCTTCATGCGCGAGGTGCACGAACACCTGCGCGAACACGCCGGCCAGGCCGATCCGCTGGTGAAGATCGCGCGCGAATGGCGCCAGAACGTGCGCGTGCTGGTGCTCGACGAATTCTTCGTCACCGACATCGGCGATGCGATGCTGCTCGGCCGGCTGCTGGAGCGCCTGTTCGCCGAGGGCGTGACCCTGCTCACCACCTCCAACACCGCGCCGCAGAACCTGTACCGCGATGGCCTCCAGCGCGAGCGTTTCCTGCCGGCGATCGCGCAGCTGCGCGAGCACTGCGTGGAGCTGGCCGCCGACGGCCGCGAGGACTACCGGTTGCGCGCGCTGACCCGTTCACCGGTATATCGGCATCCGCTGGACGCGGGCGGCGAGGCGTGGCTGGCCGAGCGCTGGCAGTCGCTGGCCGCGGGCGCCCCGGCACGGCCGGGCGGCATCCAGATCGAAGGCCGGCGCATCGCGGTGCGCGCGCGTGGCCATGGCGTGGCCTGGTTCGACTTCGCCGAGCTGTGCGAGGGACCGCGCTCGACCACCGACTACATCGAGATCGCGCGCGAATTCCAGGTGGTGATGGTCGGCGGCATCCCGACCTTCGACGCCAGCAACGAAGACGCCGCGCGCCGCTTCGTCAACCTGATCGACGAGCTGTACGACCGCCAGGTCACCGTGGTCTGCACCGCGGCGGCCGCGCCGGTGGTGCTGTACAGCGGCACTCGCCTGGCCGGCGCGTTCGAACGCACCGCTTCGCGCCTGATCGAGATGCAGAGCGCCGAGTACCTGGCGCGCGCGCACCGCGGCTGAGGCCACCCGGGAAGACATGCGGCCCGTTGCGTCCCATGCAGCCGGCTGGGCCGCGCGAGCGAGTGGTGCGATGGCAAGCGGACCGCAGCTACCCGACGCATCGGTGGCGATCACGCTCCGGAGTCGAGCGCCGCCGGTGTCCGCCGAAGGTGCCATCCGGCCACGAACAGCCAGCACAGGTACAAGGCGATCACCATCTTCTGCGAGCCGCCGCGCGGCAGTTCGCGCCACAATGCATGCAGCCACAGGGCGGCGAATGCCAAGGCCGCCAGCGCCAGCAGCAGGGGGGCAATCGTGCGCCAGTGCGGATCACGATGCAGCGAGGCCGACTGCAACAGCATCGCCACGCCCACGAACAGGAAACTGGCGATCGCCGACAGCCCGTGGACGACCGCATCGAGGTCCCCGACCGCGTGATCGGGACTGGCCCCAGGCCAGGTCGCGGTCACCACCAAAGACACGCCGCCGGCGACGAACAAGGCAGGTGCCAGCACGTAGCGTGCCGATGGAGCCAGCCCGCGCCACAACCCCACGCCCAGGAGCACTGCCGCCACGGCCAGGCCGTAGTAGGCCGTGCGCAGCCACAGGCTGTTCGGGCCGGACAGATAGAAACTCAGCGGCGCCTGCCACCAGTCGTACTCCGGGCGTGCGCCCTGTACCGCGACCGCCACCAGGACAAACCACGCCAGGCCGGCGAGGGCAATGCCGGCTGCGTGGCGCAGGAACCTTGGCGGGTGGGATCGCATGCGCACAGTGTGCGCGAGGGCGGCCGGCCGCGGCGATGTGCGTCGCCGCGGCCTCCCGTTCCGGTCAGGTCAGCGCACGACCCGGCCGTCGATGATCGGGTAGTACACGGACGGGTTCGGATCGTCGATGTCGATCTCCAGCAGGCTGGTATCCCAGTGGTCGACGGTCAGTTCCCAGCGCCGCTTCTCGCCGGCCACGTAGGCTTCGATGTCCGGGAACAGCTTCTTGATCAGTTCGCCGCGCGACAGGCCCAGCGGCTTGGGTTCGGCCGGCGACACGCTGATGATCACGAAATCGTAGGGCGAGCCGATCTGGTGGTTGCGCAACGCGTACAGGTTGCTGCTGGTGGTGGTACCGGCCTTGATCTGCGCTTCCATGATCGGTCGATGCCACTTCTTGTAGAGCGCCAGCCATTCGTCGTGCTTGCCGGGTGGAACCTTGTAGTAGCTGACGCCGACGCGCGGCCGGTCGGGGAGGTCGCGTCCGGACAATGCCTGGGCGGCGACGCCCTGGATGCCGGCCACCGCCAGGCCGATGGCCGCGACGATGCTCAGGAGGTGTTTCTTGCCGATCATGGTGTGACTCCTTGGGTGTGGGACGATGGGTGTGCGTAGTCAGAGCTGCACGGTCAGGGCCACGAAGTACTGGCGGCCGTAGATGTCATAGGTGCTGTTGTGGGTGGCGCCGGGCGTGCCGCCTACCTGTGGGGGCTGCTTGTCGAGCACGTTGTTGACGCCCGCGCCCAGGCGCAGGCGGGTGCCGAAATCCCAGCTACCGAACAGGTCGAAGTAGCTGAAGGCGTCCACCGCCGGCGTGGTCGAGGCGGGATTGAGCACCTTGGACGAGTGCTCCATCGCATCGATGTAGCGCCAGCGCAGGCCGATGCTGCCGGGCCCTTGCTGGTAGCGGACCTGGCTGACCGCCTTCCAGGTCGGCAGCGTGCCGACATAGCCGGCGTAGTCGTAGACCGGGCCGCCCTTCACCGCCTGCACTTCGTACTTGTCGACCCAGCTGACCACCGAGCCGGCCGACAGCCGCCCGGCGTTGCCGATGTCGCCCTGCCAGTCCAGCTGGAAGTCGACGCCGCTGGTTTCCAGGCTGCCCATGTTGAAGGTGGGCTTGTCGATGTTGTCGATGCGGCCGGTGTCCGGATTGCGCTGGATCAGCGAGCAGTAGAAGTTGTTCACCGACAGGTTCGGATTGGAGCCGTCCTGGTTGAAGCACGCGGCCAGTACCTGCGAGGAGGTCAGCGTGCCGATCACGTCTTCCACGCGGATATCGAAGTAGTCGGCGGCCAGCGAAAAGCCGGTGCCTTCGGGCGTCCAGACCAGGCCGAAGGTGTAGGTGTCGGCGGTCTCTGGCGCCAGCGCGGTGTTGCCGGCGCGGGTGGCCAGCGACTCGCGCTGGGTGTCGATGTAGCTGGGCAGCAATGCGGCGGGAATGCCGTGGGCCAGGCACAGCGCCTCGATCGCCGCCGCGGTCGCGCCGCGCCGCAATGGGCTGCCCGCTTCGCACTGGTCGCCCTGGCCGTTGACCACCAGGCCGTAGCTGTTGGATTCGGTCTCCGAAGCCACGAACAGTTCGCCGACGCTGGGCGCGCGGACCGCGCGCTGGTAGCCGCCGCGCAGGCGCAGGTCTTCGATCAGCGCCCAGTTGAAATCGACCTTGTAGGTGTCCACGCCGCCGGACAGGTCGTAGTCGGAGTAGCGGTAGGCCAGGCCCACGTCCAGCGAGTGCGCGAACGGCTTGTCGTACAGCACCGGCACCAGGGTTTCGACATACACCTCGCTCACGCTGGTGCTGCCGTGGCTGGGCCCCCGCGACGGCACGCCGACGATGCCGCCCTGCTGGAGCAGGCGGTCGGGCTGGAAGTCGTAGCTGTTGCGGCGCCAGCCCAGGCCGGCGGCAAAGCGCAGCTCGCCGGCCGGCAGGTCGAACAGCCCGCCCTGCACGTTCGCTTCCATGACCTCCTGGTCCAGCTCGGTGTCGCTGATCGTGGCGGCAACCAGGTAGTTGCGGCATTCCGGCGACAGCACGGTCAGGCCGAACGGGTTGTAGCCGCCCGCGCAAAGGCTGGCGCCGCCATCGGCCGCAGTCAGCACGCTGCGCAGCGAGGCGATGACCACCGCACCGTTGTTGACCTCGTGCGCGCGCATGCTGCCCTTGCTGGCGTAGGCATCCCAGGAGCCGTTGATCGCATCGAGACTGCCCTTGGCACCGGCGAGGAACTGCCAGTTGTCGAAGTCGCGCTCGAAGGTGCGCGGCCCGGCTTCCTGGAAGCGTTTGTGCAGGCGGAAGTCCGCGTTCGGATTGGCGCGCGAGGCCAGGATCGTGCGCAGGTCCGCGGGAACGAACGGATTGGTGACCGGCACGTTGATGCCGGTGTTGCCACCTTCGGCGGCGACGTAGCTATGCAGGCTGGACCAGTTGAACTGGCCGTAGGCCTGGATGTCGTCGGTGACGCGGTAGGTGACGCGGCCGAACGCGCCGTGGCGCTCCAGCGGCACCTGGATCAAAGAAAACTGGTTGAGGTTGTTGAGCTGGGTACCTGTGTTGTTGAGCTGTCCGTCCGGGCCGCGCCAGTTGAACGGCACCTTGTTGGCCGAGAACAGCGTGCCATCGTCGTTGAAGCCCAGGTAGGTGGTTGGCGATACCGGCACGCGGCCCGGCGCGGCGCCGTACTGCGCGAACACCTGGTTGACCGCCGCCTGGGTGGGCAGGTTGGAACCCAGTTCGTAGGTGCCGGTCTGGATCCGGAAGTCGGTGCCGCCGGGAGCCTTGCGGAAGAACTCGCGGGCCATGAAGTCCACGCCCTCGCGGTCGGACCACGACAGCGACAGCACCGCATTGCCGCGGTCTTCGGCGAAGTTGCCGCCGAGGGTCAGGGCCACGTCGGTGGTGTCGCCATCGCCTTCGCCGTACCGGGCGAACTGGCTGTCCAGGCGGATGCCCTCGAAGTCCTCCTTGAGGCGGATGTTGACCACACCGGCGATGGCATCGGAGCCGTACACCGCCGACGCGCCGCCGGTGATGATCTGCACGTCCTCGATCAGCGCACTGGGGATCGTGTTGACGTCCACGACGTTGTCGGTCGTGGCCGGCTGCAGCCGGCGGCCGTCGAGCAGGACCAGGTTGCGCTGCGGCCCGAGCCCGCGCAGGTTGAGCGTGGCCTGGCCGGTGCCGCCCCAGCCGGCGTTGGTCTTGTTCGCGCCGATGCCCAGCTGCGGCAGCTGGTTCAGCGCTTCCTCCAGGGTAGAGGTGCCGGTGTCGCGCAGGGTCTCGCGGGGGACGCTGGTCAGCGGACTGCTGCTGGCGTAGTCCAGGCGCGCGATGCGCGAACCGGTGACGGTGACGGCGTCCAGCTGCGTGGCAGTGGCAGCAGCGGCGGCCGTGCTGTCGACCGTCGCACCCACAGTGGACGCGTCTACGTTGGCCGCTGCGGCCTCTTCACCCTGGGCCATCGCGGGCAGGAACAACGCATGGGCCACCAGCAGCGCCAGCACGCTGCGGCGCAGTGTGATCTGACCGCGCGGATCGTGGGCCGCAGCCGGCCATCCTCCCGGACCGCGTCCGGAAGCGGAGAGTGAACGCAACGACATGTGGTAACCCCTGGTTCGGCGCGACATGCGCGAACGACGCAGGGAATCTGCCAGCTGCACTGCAGCATGAAAAAATCACTTAGAAGCATCTGCTTATGGGGGTGCCCGGTCATGAGCTCATGAGCGTGGCCGGCCATGAGCAGATGCCACGCGGTTGTTTCCCGCTGCCCGTACTTCATGCAATGCGCGCGCGCAGGCGGCGATGCGCAGCAAGGCGCGTGCTGCCTGCACTCCCAGGTTGGAGTCCTTGTCCGGAGTCCGATCCCGAACGAGAAACGCGTCGTGGCCCTTGAGCCGACGCTTCGCGGCACGTACGCCAGCACGCAGCACTTGCGCCGCGGCTCCATATATGGAAAGCGCGATATCTGGTGTTGACCATGGGTGTGGACCCCACTATCTTGGGCCCGTCGGTTCCGGTGGCCCGCTCGCCACAGGATCAAAAGGGAAGCCGGTGACGCGCACATGCGCCAGTCCGGCACTGCCCCGCAGCGGTAATTGGGAACGAACCCGTCATCGAGCACTGGAGCCGCCTGGCTCCGGGAAGCGACGGAAGTAGGAGGACGGCACGGCCGTCCACACCCATGAGTCCGAAGACCTGCCGACAGCCGCGCGATGCACACCGCGCGGTACCGGCCGTGCAGTCTCCGGGGGGAGATGGCTGGTGAAGCAGGGCCAGTGGCGCAGTCGCCTGCGCGTTCTCGCTCCCTGCGACGCCGCTCTTCCATCCTCCAAGGCAAGACCCACCGGCTTCCGCTGCCCCGCGAGGGATGGGCCGGCGCGTGCGCCATGCATGGAGGAACAACCGTGACCCAGATCGATACCGTCGTCGCCGGCGGCGAAGCGTCGTCCCCGAACGACGCATTCCTGCTGACCCCGCCGCCCACCGCCACCGCGATGAGCGTGACCAAGCGCAACGGCAGTCGCGAGCCGGTGGACCTCAACAAGATCGTGCGCGCGGTGCAGCGCTGCTGCGAGGGCCTGCACGCGGTTGACCCGATGCGCGTGGCCACGCGCACCATCTCCGGCCTGTACGACGGCGCCAGCACGCGCGAACTCGACGAACTGTCGATCCGCACCGCCGCGTTGCTCACCGGCGAGGAGCCCGAGTACAGCCGCCTGGCCGCGCGCCTGCTGGCGGCGTACATCGCCAAGGAAGTCAGTGGCCAGGAAATCCATGCGTTCTCGCAGTCGGTCACCCGCGGCCACGAGGTCGGGCTGATCAACGAGCGCCTGCTCGGCTTCGTGCAGACCAATGCGCGCAAGCTCAACGACGCGCTCGATGCCTCGCTGGACCAGGGCTTCGACTACTTCGGCCTGCGCACCCTGTACGACCGCTACCTGCTGCGCCACCCGCACACCCGCAAGGTGATCGAGACCCCGCAGCAGTTCTTCCTGCGCATCGCCTGCGCACTGAGCGAGGACGTGCCCGAGGTGCTGGCGCTGTACCGGCGCATGGGCCAGCTCGACTACCTGCCCAGCTCGCCGACCCTGTTCAACAGCGGCACCACCCACGAGCAGCTGTCGTCGTGCTTCCTGCTCGACTCGCCGCAGGACACGCTGGAGTCGATCTACCAGAAGTACGGCGACATCGCCCAGCTGTCCAAGTTCAGCGGCGGGATCGGCGTGAGCTACACGCGCGTGCGTTCGCGCGGCTCGCTGATCCGTTCCACCAATGGCCACAGCAACGGCATCGTGCCGTGGCTGAAGACGCTCGATTCCTCGGTCGCGGCGGTCAACCAGGGCGGCAAGCGCAAGGGCGCGGCCTGCGTCTACCTGGAGACCTGGCACGCCGACGTCGAGGATTTCCTCGAGCTGCGCGACAACACCGGCGACGAATCGCGGCGCACGCACAACCTCAACCTCGCCAACTGGGTTCCCGACCTGTTCATGCAACGGGTCGAGGCCGACCAGGAGTGGTCGCTGTTCGACCCGCGCGTGGTCCCGGAACTGACCGACCTGTACGGCGAAGCGTTCGAGGCCGCCTACGTCCAGGCCGAGTCCCAGGGCAAGGCGCAACGGACGATTCCCGCGCGCAAGTTGTACGCGCGGATGATGCGCACCCTGGCCGAGACCGGCAACGGCTGGATGACGTTCAAGGACAAGTGCAACCGCGCCAGCAACCAGACCCTGCGCCAAGGCAACGTCATCCACCTGTCCAACCTGTGCACCGAGATCCTGGAGGTCACCTCGGCCGAGGAAACCGCGGTGTGCAACCTGGGTTCGATCAACCTGGGCAACCACTTCGACGCGGACGGCTACTTCGATTTCGAGCGGCTGGCCGAAACGGTGCGCCTGGCTGTGCGCCAGCTGGATCGGGTGATCGACCTGAACTTCTATCCGATCGAGACCGCGCGTCGCGGCAACCTGCGCTGGCGCCCGGTAGGCCTGGGCTGCATGGGCCTGCAGGACGTGTTCTTCAAGCTGCGACTGCCGTTCGACAGCGCCGAAGCGCGCGCGCTGTCGGCGAAGATCGCCGAGGCGATCTATTTCCATGCGCTGGAGACCTCGGTCGAGCTGGCCCAGGAGCGCGGCCGCCATCCGTCCTTCGCCGAAACCCGCGCGGCGGCCGGCGAGCTGCAGTTCGATGCCTGGAACGTGGTGCCCGAGAACGCCCAGCGCTGGGACGCGCTGCGCGAGCGCATCCGCGAGCACGGCCTGCGCAATTCGCTGCTCATCGCCATCGCCCCGACCGCGACGATCGCCTCGATCGCTGGCTGCTACGAATGCGTGGAGCCGCAGGTGTCCAACCTGTTCAAGCGCGAGACGCTGTCGGGCGACTTCCTGCAGGTCAACCGCTACCTGGTCGGCGAGCTGAAGAAGCTGGGCCTGTGGACGCCGGAAACGCGCGACGCGATCAAGCTGGCCGAAGGCTCGATCCAGGGCGTCGCCGGCATTCCAGATGCGTTGCAGCAGGTCTACCGCACCGCCTGGGAACTGCCGATGCGCGTGCTGATCGACATGGCCGCCGGCCGCGGCGCCTTCATCGACCAGTCGGCCTCACTGAACCTTTTCATGGAAAGCCCGAACATCGGCGCGATGTCGTCGATGTACATGTACGCGTGGAAGCAGGGCATCAAGACCACCTACTACCTGCGCTCGCGCCCGGCGACGCGGATCGCCAAGACCACCGTGAGCCACGCCGCGACCGTGGCACCGAAGCCGGAATACACGCCGGTCGAAGCGGTCGCCTGTTCGCTGGAGAACCCCGAAGCTTGCGAGGCCTGCCAGTAGGCAGGTCGCGCATCCCCAGCCCCCACCGGTAACGCCACCATGCGCCGCTACGCCAATCATTCCGGAAATTCAGGCGTGGAGTCGTACCAGGTCACCGCGCTTTCGATCTTCGTCCGGTTCCGTAACCGGGCCGAGCCGTACGAGTACCGCAGCACGGGCCGCGCCGGCCCCCAGAAGGTGGCGCGGATGAAGTGCCTTGCCGAAGCCGGCGAGGGCCTAGCCACCTACATCAGCCAGCACGCGCACGACGATTACGAGCGCTGACCTTCGACCGACCACGGGAACGGGCAGGAAGCGGAACAGGGATGTTCCAGGCACATGGACGTGCCGACCTCGCGCCGTTCCCCTCGCAGAGAACCCAGACACGATGTCCACCCACAACCGCCAGATGCTGCTCGACCCCGGTTTCGAACTGACCCTGCGCCCGATGCGCTACCCGCAGTTCTATGACATGTATCGCGACGCGATCAAGAACACCTGGACGGTGGAGGAGATCAATTTCCAGATCGACATCTCCGACCTGCATTCGAAGATGACGCCGGCCGACCAGCACCTGATCCACCGCCTGGTCGCGTTCTTCGCCACCGGCGATTCGATCGTGTCCAACAACCTGGTGCTGAACCTGTACCAGCACCTCAACGCGCCCGAGGCGCGCATGTACCTGTCGCGCCAGCTCTACGAGGAAGCGCTGCACGTGCAGTTCTACCTGACCCTGCTCGACAACTACCTGCCCGACCCGTCCGAGCGCTTCAAGGCGTTCGCCGCGGTGGAGAACATCCCGGCGATCAAGAAGAAGGCCGACTTCTGCTTCAAGTGGATCGACTCCATCCAGGACCTGCGCCGGATCGAGACCCGCGAGCAGCGCCGCCAGTTCCTGCTCAACCAGATCTGCTTCGCCGCGTGCATCGAGGGCCTGTTCTTCTTCGCCGCGTTCGCCTACGTCTACTACTTCCGTTCGCGCGGCCTGCTGCCGGGCCTGGCCAGCGGCACCAACTGGGTGTTCCGCGACGAGAGCTGCCACATGGAATTCGCGTTCGAGTGCGTGCGCACCGTGCGCGAGGAGGAGCCGGACCTGTTCGACGACCGGATGCAGCAGCAGGTCTACGACATGCTGGAAGAGGCGATCGAATGCGAAGTGCAGTTCGCCGAGGACGTGCTGTCGGGCGGCGTGGCCGGCATCTCCACGCGCGACATGCGCCAGTACCTGCAGCACTGCGCCGACCAGCACTTCGCCAAGCTGGGCATGCCGCGCCGCTACGACGTGCGCAACCCGTTGCCGTTCATGGAGCTGCAGGACGTGCAGGAGTTGACCAACTTCTTCGAGCGCCGGGTGTCGGCCTACCAGGTCGGCGTGCAGGGCGAGGTCGGTTTCGACCACGCGTTCTGAGCGCGCCGGGTCCTATTCCGCCTTGTGCCGTTCGAAGAAGTCGATCGGCGCCAGCACCGACTGCAACCACTGGCTCGGCCTGCCCATGCCATGGCCGGCGCCGGGCAGGCGGATCATCTCGACCTCCACCCCGCGCATCTTCAGCGCGCCGAACATCTGCTCGGTCTGGCTGATCGGGGTGCGGAAATCCTGCTCGCCGGTGATCAGCATGGTTGGCGTCTTCACCTGGACGGCCAGGCTGAAGGGCGAGCGCTGGAAGTAGAGGTCAGGCTTGTCCCAGGGCGTGGCGCCCATCCAGTGCTTCATGAAGAAAGAAGAAAAGTCTGCGGTGGTGGCCTGGTCGGTCCAGTCCACCACCGGCCGCAGCGCCACGGCCGCGCGGAACTTGTCCGGCTCCTTGCCGATGGCCCACAAGGTCAGCACGCCGCCTCCCGAGCCGCCGCCGATGAACAGGTTCTTCGCGTCGGCATAGGGACGCCGGGCCACCTCGTCCAGGAGCGACATCAGGTCGTCGTGGTCCTGGCCCGGATAGGCGTTGGTGATCGCATTGGCGAAACGGTCGCCGTAGCCGATCGAGCCGCGCGGATTGGCGAACACGACGATATAGCCCGCCGCCGCATAGAGGCCGTGCGTGATCGAGAAGAACGGCCCGTAGTCGGTGTTTGGTCCGCCGTGGATGTCCAGGATCAGGGGATAGCGCTTGCCGGGTTTGAAATCGGGCGGAAAGGCGATCCAGCCCTGCACCGGCAGGCCGTCGGCACGACTGGCCACGGTCAGCGATTCGATCCGCGCAGGTGTCCTGCTGTCGGCCCATGCCCGGTTGAAATCGATGGCACCGCTCTCGCCATTGCCGCGGCTCACGCCCAGCCCGGCGGGCCGGTCGGTGAACGCGGAGGTATAGGCGAAGGTGCCGTGCGCGGCGGAGAACTGGCCGCCTGACGAAGGCAGGTAGAGCCGCGTGCCGCCGACGACAGGCACGACTGGCGTGCGCTCACCCGTGGCGGCATCGATGGTCGCGATGCGCTGCACGCCCTGGTCGTTGTACAGGGCGTGGATGGCCGCGCCATCTTCGCGCCACGCGATTCCCGCCACCGGGCGGTCGAGGTCGGCGGCGAGGGCCTGGACGGGTGCGCCAGGCGCCGGCGTGGTCGTCCACAGGCGCGGCATGTCGTAGAAGCCGGTGGAGGCTTCGCTGCCGAGGAAGGCGAGGCGTCGGCCGTCGGGCGAGACTTCCGGGGCAAATTCGCGGCCGGCGCGTGACGTCAGCCGTTTCTTCGGGGCCTTGCCAGCGGCGTCGTACAGGTAGAGGTCGGTCTCCAGCGGGCCGTTGATCGGATCGGCGGTGTAGCTGCCGACCACGTGCCTGCCGTCCGCCATCCAGGCAACGCCTTCGTCGTCGACCTGGTGGGTGTCGCCCTGGGTCAGGCGCGTGACCGTGGCGTTAGCCACGTCCACCACGTACGGGTGGCGGGCCCCCGGTTTGACCTCTCCGGCGCCATCGGCGCGCCAGAACAGGTCGGTGATGATCTTGGCATCCGCGGCCGCATCGCTGCCCTCGGGCTTCTCGGGCATGCCGGGGATGGATGCGGGCTTGGCGGCCTCGCGGCCGATGAAGGCGATGCGCGTGCCATCGGGCGACCAGCGCAGGCTGCCCGGGTCCAGGTCGCCCGTCGTCAAGGGCTGGCCCACCCCATCGGCCAGCACCATCACGAAGATCTGCGGCTTGTCGATGGAGTTGGCGATGTAGGCGAGGCGACGCCCATCGGGCGAGAACGCCGCGCCACGCGGGGCCATGTCGCGACCCACCAGCAGGCGCTTGTCGACGACCGTACCCTGTTGGTCCAGGTGGGCCAGCCACAGCTCGCCGGTGCGGCGGTCCTTCGCCCTGTCGAAGGTGGCGCGGGTGAAAAGCACGCGCCTGCCGTCCGGCGCGACCACCGGGTCGGTCACCATCGAGAGGGCGTAGATGTCCTCCGCCTTCAAGGCCTCCTTTGCGAAGGCCGGGGACAGGGAGGCGGAGGCGATGGCCGCGACCAGCGCGAGGACACGAAGTGGTTTCATGCCCGCAGCCTAGCCGTGGGCAATGCGGCCACGCAACGAGGCCGGGCGTGGCCGGTGCTTGAAGCGCGGCTGGCGAGCGGCTCCAATGGGTCATGCGCATCGATCCCCGCGACACACGTCTTCTTGCGTCCCGTCGCCGGTTGCTGGGCTCGGGCCTGGGCCTGCTGGCACTGGGTGCGGCCCCCGCGGGCCTATGGGCCGCGCCACGCCGCGACGACGATGCGGACTGGATACCGTCACCGGCATTCCTCGATGACCTGCCACGGCAGATGCAGGCGCTGGGCGTGCCCGGGATCGGAATAGCCGTCGTCGAGCGCGGCGCGTTGGCCTGGTCGCGCGGGTTCGGGGTCACGCATGCGCAGCGGCGTACGCCGGTCACCGACGCGACCCTGTTCGAGGTGGCTTCGCTCAGCAAGCCGGTGTTCGCCTACGCAGTACTGCAACTGGTCGACCGCGGCGAGCTGTCGCTGGACCAGCCGCTGGTGGACTACGTGCGCCCGGAATACCTGGGTGGCGGCGAGGCCAGGGCGTGGGTGGAGTCGATCAGCGTGCGCGACGTGCTGCGCCATTCCACGGGACTGCCGGACTGGCGCAAGGACCCGGCGCACGAAGCACTGGTGCCGTCGGTAAAGCCAGGGACGCGCATCGACTATTCCGGTGAAGCGTTCGTCTGGCTGCAGCGCGTGGTCGAGACGGTCACCGGTGAGAGCCTGGACGCAACGATGCGGCGCCTGCTGTTCGAGCCGGCCGGCATGCGCGACAGCAGCTACGCCTGGAGTCCGGCGCTGGCGGAGCGGTCGGTCTACGGCCACCGCGCGCCGGACGCGACCGTGGAGCCTGGCGGGAGCGAGGACATGCCGCCGCAGATGCTGCGCGAGCAGTGGAGCGCTGCGCAGGTGCTGGCCGATCGCACCGGCACGGCGCTGTCGGACTGGCGCTACGCGGATGCCGCGCGCGCGCTGCCGCAGGTGCAGGCGATCGCGCCGGCGGGACTGGTTGCATGGCCCGCCGACATCCTCGCCAACGCGGCCGCCAGCCTGCGTTGCACGATCCAGGACTACGCCCGCTTCATGGCGCTGATGGTGCACGACCAGCCCGCGGCCTGGGAGCTGCGCCCGGCCACGCGCGCGGCGATGCTGGCAAGGCAGATCGAGGTGCCGGGCCGCTGGACCGACAAGGGCCTGGGCTGGAACCTGGAGTCGACGATGCGCGGGCCGGTGTTCTACCACTCGGGCAGCAACGGCGGCATCTTCAAGAGTTTCGCCCTGGGCGACGTCGCGCGGCAGCGCGCGATCGTGGTGTCGACCAACGCCACGAACGGCAACGTGCTGTACCGCCGGGTCGTGCGCGCGGCCACCGGCCTGGACCTGCTCGCGTTCGACGTCTGAGCCGCGGTCATGCCCGCTCCTATAACGGGTGAAACGAACCCCTGCAGGAGCGGACTTCAGGCCGCGAAGTCGACGCCGTGGACACAGGCGACGCCGCGGAGATTCCGAGGGTGCCGGTGTCGCGGTCATGCCCGCTCCTACAACAGCGGGTGCAGCGATGCCTCTGCAGGAGCGGACTTCAGGCCGCGAAGTCGACGCCGTGGACACAGGCGACGCCGCGGAGGTTCCGAGGGTGCCGGTGTCGCGGTCATGCCCGCTCCTACAACAGCGGGTGCAGCGATGCCTCTGTAGGAGCGGACTTCAGGCCGCGAAGCCGACGCCGTGGACACGGGCGACGCCGCGGAGGTTCCGAGGTGCCGGTGTCGCGGTCATGCCCGCCCCTACAACAGCGGGTGCAGCGATGCCTCTGCAGGAGCGGACTTCAGGCCGCGAAGCCGACGCCGTGGACACAGGCGACGCCGCGGAGGTTCCGAGGTGCCGGTGTCGCGGTCATGCCCGCTCCTACAACAGCGGGTGCAGCGAAGGCCCCTGTAGAACGAACTTTAGGCCCATGGGAAACGGCAGCGCCGATACGCCACCGTGATCCGGGCTTGCGTTACGCTGGTCCGGGAGGCCGTACCCGCGCAGGAGCACCCGATGTCAGAAGTCCCGAGCCCCGAGTCGCGCCCGGTCGAGGCGCGTCTGCTGCACATGGTCTTCCCCGACCACACCAACCACCTGGGCACGCTGTTCGGCGGACAGGCGCTGGCGTGGATGGACATGGCCGCCTTCATCGTCGCCTCGCGCTGGGCGCGCAGCACCGTGGTCACCGCCCGTTCCGAGCAGGTCGACTTCAACCAGCCCATCCACAAGGGTGACCTGGTCGAGGTCGTCGCCACGATCGCCAAGGTCGGGCGCAGCTCGATGAACGTGGAGGTGGAGGTCATCACCGAGAACCTGCTGACCGGCGAACGCAAGCTGTGCACGCGCGGCCGCTTCGTGATGATCGCGCTGGATCCTCTGGGCCAGCCGACGCCGGCGCCACCGCTGCCATCCGCCACCGTGCCCGCATCGTCTTAGGCGCCGCCCGGGGAGCGCTGCAACCGCGGCGGAAATGGCGTGCACGCCGATTGCGCAGGCCGATCCGCTGGCGAGGCGCTACGGGCGCATTGAATCGAGCATCAGGCGAAGGCCCGCGAGCGCGGCAGTGGTGGTGCCGGCGTTCGACTGCCCTCAGCGGAAGCGCGGGAGTCGAAACGACGGGTGCGATCTACACGACCCACACCGCAGGCCTATCCGTGGGCGGGCGTTTCGCCGCCGGCGGACGGATGGCGCTGCAGCCAGGCGGCCAGCGCCTGCCGGTATTCCTCCAGCGCCTCGGCATAGAGGTCGTAGACGCAGATCGGGCAGCCGCTCTCGCAGCATTCCTGTGGCAGCGGCTTTTCCGGCGGCTGCGGGCGCGGGTCGTCCGCGAGGCGTGCCGCGGAAAGGGAAGGATCGTCGCTCACGGGCTACAGCCTAGCAGCGGGGTGCGGCGCGCCGCGTGCCGGTGATGCCAAGCACACGGACCTGGCGAGCGCCTGCATGGCGTGGCACAGGCGATGCGCGTAGTGGACCGCCGCCACGCCGTGGCGCGGCGGCGGCCAATGCTCAGGCGATCGAGGCGCGGTAGATCGATTCGACCGTCGCGTCCAGGGTGCGATTGAAGCTGTCGTCGTCCTGCTGGGCGCTCAGCCCCTCGGTCAGCGCGCGGCTGAAGCTGGCGATGACGCCGGGGTTCCGGGCCAGCTTCGCGTTGGCGTCGTCGCGGCTGTAGCCGCCCGACAGCGCCACCACCTTGAGCACGGACGGATGCTCGACCAGCTCCTTGAAGTAGCCGTCCACGCTGGGCAGGGTCAGCTTGAGGATGACCGGCGTGGCCGGGTCGACCTTGTCCAGCCGCGCCAGCAGGCCCTTCTTCAGCTCGACCTCGATCGCCGCCTTGTCGGGCGCCTTGATGTCCACTTCCGGTTCGATGATCGGGACCAGGCCCGCATCGAGCACCTGCTGGCCCAGCTCGAACTGCTGGTCGAGCACCGAAGCGATGCCGGCGGGGTTGTTGGCCTTGATGACCGAGCGCTCCTTGGTGCCGAACACGCCCTTGGCCTTGGCCCGTGCGAGCAGCTCGGCCAGGCCCGGGATCGGCTTGAGCCGCTGCACGCCGTCGACCTCGTCCTCCAGGCCCTTGTCGATCTTCAGGAACGGCACGACCTGCTTGGTCTGCCACAGGTAGTGCGCCGCTTCCTGCCCGCCGAAGCTGTCATCGAGCGTGCGCTCGAACAGGATCGCGCCAAGCACGCGCTCGCCGGTGAACGCCGGGCTGGTGACGATGCGGCTGCGCATCGCGTGGACCAGGCCGAACATCTCCGCGTCGCTGGAATAGGCCGACTCCTCGATGCCGTAAAGCAGGAGCGCCTTGGGCGTGCTGCCGCCGCTCTGGTCGAGCGCGGCGATGAAACCCTGGCCGGAGGCGATCCGGTCCTTCTGTTCCTGATGGATGGGCACTCGGCTGGTTCCTGTGCGATGGGCGAATGGAAATGGTAGCGCGCCGCCTCGTGCGTCGCAGCATCAAAAGAGGAGACAGCGCTGTCCAATGGCCACCCGGAGCGAATCCGGCCTTGCCCTCGCGGCGGGCAAGCCCCATCACCGGGGCATGGCGATTACCACCAACGCGATCTCCACCGCCGCCGCGAACGCCACGGCCGTGCAGGTCGAAGCGCTGAACGCGTTCGTCCAGCGCCACCGCCGGCTGTTCGTGCTCACCGGCGCCGGCTGCAGCACGCCCTCGGGCATTCCCGACTACCGCGATGCCGAAGGCGGCTGGAAACGGCCGCAGCCGGTGACCTTCCAGGCCTTCACCGGCGAGGCGGCGACCCGGCGCCGCTACTGGGCGCGCAGCCTGGCCGGCTGGCCGCGCTTCGCCACCGCACGGGCCAATCCCGCGCACCGTGCCCTGGCCACGCTTGAGCGCGAAGGCCGGATCGAGGCGCTGGTGACCCAGAACGTGGACGGCCTGCACCAGCAGGCCGGCAGCGCCACGGTGATCGACCTGCACGGACGCCTGGACCAGGTGGTGTGCCTGGGGTGCGGCGCACGCCATCCGCGCGAGGAATTGCAGCAGCGGCTGCTGGCGCGCAATCCCGGCTGGGAACGACATGTCGCCGCGATCGCGCCCGACGGCGATGCCGACCTGGACGGCGTGGACTTCGCCAGCTTCGAGGTGCCCGGCTGCGTGGGCTGCGGCGGCCTGCTCAAGCCGGACGTGGTGTTCTATGGCGAAAGCGTGCCGCGGGCACGCGTGGAGGCGGCGGTTGCGCACCTGCGACGCAGCGACGCGATGCTGGTGGTCGGCTCCTCGTTGATGGTCTATTCGGGCCTGCGCTTCGCGCGGATGGCGGCCGAGGCGGGCATCCCGGTCGCCGCACTCAACCTGGGCCGCACCCGCGCCGACGAGCTGCTGTCGTTGAAGGTGGAAGCCGACTGCGTGGCCGCGCTGGCCGGGTGGGTCGCGCGCGACTCCGGCTGAGGCAAGCCGCGCGATGGCCGGCAGCACCCGCTGCCGCCTATGATCCGGTGCGACACGCCGCCGGCCGTCGACGGCCGATCCGCGCATGGCGGCATGCCGGCTGCCTGGCCTGCTCCACCTGGAGACCGCATGTCGTTCCTCGCCGTCCTGAAACTGCTGGTCCTGGCCAGCGTCGTCCTCAACGTGATGGCGATGGCGATGCGCTCCCGGCCGCAGGACACGTGGTACATGTTCCAGCATTGGCGTGCGGGGCTTGGCGCGTTCGTGGCGATGTTCGTGGTCGTGCCCGCGATCGCCCTGGCCCTGATGCTCAACTTCGACTTCAAGCCGGACGTGAAGATCGCCCTGCTGGTCCTGTCGCTGTCGCCGGTGCCGCCTTTGCTGCCCAGGCGCCAGCTGCAGGCCGGGGCCGAGGCTGCCTACACCACCGGGTTGCTGGTGGCCGCCGCGCTGGCCTCCCTGGTGGTGATGCCGCTGGGGCTGCACCTGTTCGGAGCCCTCTTCGGCCTGGAAATGCGGATCTCCCCCGGCGGGGTGGCCATCACCCTGCTGCTCACGATCGGCGCGCCGATGCTGCTGGGCTTCCTCGTGCAGCGCCTGTTGCGCGACCGCGCGTTCGCGGTGGCCCTCGCGCTGCGCAAGGCGGGCATGTTGCTGCTCGTCCTCTGCGCACTGGCGCTGGTGGCGATCATGGCGCCGGGGATGTGGCGCCTGCTGGGCGGCGGTACGCTGGTGGCCTTGCTGGCGATGATCCTGGGCGGCCTGGCCGCAGGCCACCTGCTGGGCGGCACCTCGCCGGAGCACCGGACCGCGCTGGCGCTGGCCGCGGCGACCCGTCATCCCGGCGTGGCCCTGGGCGTGATCGCCACCACCTTCCCCGAACATCGCCTGGCGCTGGCGGCGGTGCTGCTGTCGGTGCTGCTGAACCTGCTGGTCGCGGTTCCGTTCCTGCGCCTGGTGGCGCGTGCGCCGAAAGCAGCCTGAACCATCCCTCTCGCGATGGCGGCACCACGAAGCAGTGATCCACCGGCGGGCTTGATGCGCCGCGCCGCGCGCGCTGGAATGCCACGCTCCCCCACCAGTACGCCATCGCCCATGAGCCTGCTGTTCTCGCCGCTGTCGCTCGGTCCGCTCGAACTGTCCAACCGCATTGTCATTGCCCCGATGTGCCAGTACTCGGCGCACGACGGCTGCGTCAGCGACTGGCACCACATCCACCTCGGCAACCTGGCCCTGTCCGGCGCCGGCCTGCTGATCCTCGAAGCGACCGCGGTCGAGTCGCGCGGGCGGATCAGCCACGCCGACCTGGGACTGTGGAACGACGACCAGGAAGCCGCGCTCGCCGCTTTGCTGGCCTCGGTGCGGCGCTGGTCGCCGATGCCCGTGGGCATCCAGCTGGCGCATGCCGGGCGCAAGGCGTCCACACCGCGTCCGTGGGACGGTGGCGGCGCGATCGCGGCCGACCACCCCGATGGCTGGAGCACGGTGTCGGCGTCGGCCCTGGCCTATGACGACGCGCATGCGGTGCCGCAGGCGCTGGATGGCGAGGGCATCGATGCGCTGGTCGAACATTTCGTCGCCACTGCGCGTCGTGCCGAACGGCTGGGCCTGGACCTGGTGGAAATCCACGCCGCGCACGGCTACCTGCTGCACCAGTTCCTCTCGCCGCTGAGCAACACCCGCGACGACGCCTATGGCGGCTCGCTGGAGAACCGCATGCGGCTGGTGCTGCGGGTATTCGATGCGGTGCGCGCGGCGGTGTCGACGAAGGTCGCGGTCGGCATGCGCATCTCGGCCACCGACTGGGTCGAAGGCGGCTGGGACATCGGGCAGAGCCTCGCCCTGGCGCGCGCGCTGGATGCGCGCGGCTGCCAGTTCATCCACGTGTCCAGTGGCGGCCTGGATCCGCGCCAGCAGATCGCCACCGGCCCCGGCTACCAGCTGCCGTTCGCCGAAGCGATCAAGGCCCAGGTGCGGATGCCGGTAATCGCGGTCGGCATGATCACGCAACCGCGCCAGGCCGAAGCGGTGCTCGTCGACGGGCAGGCCGATGCGATCGCGCTGGCGCGCGGCATCCTCTACGACCCGCGCTGGCCCTGGCATGCAGCGGCCGAGCTCGGCGCCACGCTCGTGCCGGCGCCGCAGTACCTGCGCTGCGAACCGCCCGAGGCGCGCGGAGTGTTCGCGCGGCGCTGACGGGCACGCGGAGGTATCAGCTGCAACCGAGCCGTCGCGCGGTTGCAGGCTCGCCTACCATGGCCACCCATGCGCCATGAACACATCCTCGCCCTGTCCTGCCCGGACCGCACCGGCATCGTCTATCGCGTCACGGGACTGCTGTTCGGCCAGGGTTGCAACATCCTGGACGCGCAGCAGTACGGCGACGAGGAAACCGGGCGCTTCTTCCTGCGCGTGCATTTCGACTTGCCGGCGGCCGATGCGTTGCCGGCGTTGCACGAGCGCTTCGGCACGCTTGCGGACGAGTTCGGCATGGACTGGCAGGTCCACGACGCGCGCCGCCGCGCGCGCCTGCTGGTGCTGGTCAGCAGGCAGGGCCATTGCCTGAACGACCTGCTGTTCCGCGCGCACAGCCGCCAGCTGCGCGTGGACATCGCCGCGGTCGCGTCCAACCACGAAGATTTCGCCGCGCTGTCGGCGTCCTACGGCGTGCCGTTCCTGCACCTGCCGGTGGAAGCTTCCAGCCGCGCGGCGCAGGAGGCGTCGATCATCGACCTGGTCGAACGCGAGCGCATCGACCTGGTGGTGCTGGCGCGCTACATGCAGATCCTGTCGCCGCGGCTGTGCCAGGCCCTGGCCGGGCGCGCGATCAACATCCACCACAGCTTCCTGCCCAGCTTCAAGGGCGCCCAGCCGTACCACCAGGCGCACGCGCGCGGGGTCAAGATCATCGGTGCCACCGCGCACTACGTGACGCCCGACCTGGACGAAGGCCCGATCATCGAGCAGGACATCGCGCGGGTGGACCACGCGATGACGCCACGCGACCTGGTCCGCGTCGGCAGCGACATCGAGTCGCAGGTACTGGCGCGCGCGGTACGCCGCCACGTCGAGCACCGGATCCTGCTCAACGGGCACAAGACGGTGGTGTTCCGCTGACCCGCGAACCTGGTCTGCTCTTTGTAGGAGCGGGCATGACCGCGACACCGACACCCTGGGCAGGACCGACGTACTCATCCGCTACAGCCCCCGCTGTCGCGGTCATGCCCGCTCCTACAGCGTGGCAATCCAGCTGCGCAGCGGATGCGCCGGATCGGCCAGCAGCTTCAACGCCAGCAGCACGGACACCATCACCAGCAGCGGCTTGATCACCCGCGTGCCGTGGCGCATCGCGAAGCGCGAACCCAGCTGCGCGCCGAGGAACTGGCCGGCGCCCATCACCAGGCCGACCTTCCACAGCACCGCGCCGGAGGCCAGGAACACCGCGAAGGCGCCCACGTTCGAGCCGAAGTTGAGGAACTTGGTGTGCGCGGTGGCCTTGAGCAGGCCGAATCCGGCCAGGCCGACGAAGCCCAGCATCAGGAACGAGCCGGTACCGGGTCCGAACACGCCGTCGTAGAAGCCGAGCACCGGCACGAAGGTCAGGCCGAACACGCGTGGGCTGATCCGGTGGTGGCGCTCGACCGTGCCGATGTCGGGCTTGAGTGCGAAATACAGGGCGATGCCGATCAGCAGGAACGGCAGCACCGCACGCAGCCAGCTGCCCGGCACGATGGTGGCCAGCAATGCGCCGGCGACCGCGCCGGCCGCGGCGGTCAGCGCCATCGGCAGCTGCGCGCGCAGGTCGACGTGCCCGTGGCGCGCATAGGACCAGCTCGCCGAGGCCGAGCCGAACAGCGACTGCAGCTTGTTGGTACCCAGCGCCTGCAGCGGCGGGATCCCGGCCAGCAGCATCGCCGGCAGGGTGACCATGCCGCCGCCGCCGGCGATCGAATCGATGAAGCCGGCCAGCAGGCCGGCGAGGAACAGCAGCATCAGCAGCTGCAGGGCGAGATCGGGCATGGGCCACCAGCGAAGGAACAACGCCGGCGCTTGGACCTGGCGTGCGCCGCCATTCTAAGCGGCGGTTGCCGCAAGGCGCGTCGCAACCGTTAGCATCGACCCAACCTTTCCCGGAGTCGCCCGATGGTCCTGGCCGTACGATCCAAGGTTTCCCTGCTGGCGTTCGCCCTGTCGCTCGCCGCGGCCGTCCCGGCCCACGCCGCCACCGCGCAACGTCCCGAAGTGGCCACCGCCGCCAAGCAGCTGCAGCAGCAGGTCATCGACTGGCGCCGCGACTTCCACCAGCACCCGGAGCTGTCCAACCGCGAGGAACGCACCGCCAGGGTGGTCGCCGAGGAGTTGCGTCGGATGGGCCTGGAGCCGAAGACCGGCATCGCCCACCACGGCGTGGTCGCGATCATCAAGGGCGGCAAGCCCGGCCCGAAGATCGCGTTGCGCGCGGACATGGACGCGCTGCCGGTGGCCGAACGCACGGGCCTGCCGTTCGCTTCGAAGGCCACCGGTGAATACCGCGGCGAAACAGTCGGCGTGATGCATGCCTGCGGCCACGACGCGCACACCGGCATCCTGCTCGGCGTGGCCAAGGCGCTGGTCGCGATGCGCGACACGCTGCCCGGCGAAGTGATGCTGATCTTCCAGCCGGCCGAGGAAGGTCCGCCGGCCGACGAGGAAGGCGGTGCGTCGATGATGCTGGCGCAGGGCCTGTTCAAGGACTTCAAGCCGGAAGCGGTGTTCGGCCTGCACGTGTTCTCGACCGTGCCGGCCGGACAGATCGCGGTGCGCAGCGGACCGTTGATGGCCGCCTCGGACCGTTTCAGCATCAAGGTGGTCGGCCGGCAGACGCATGGTTCGCGGCCATGGGGCGGGGTGGATCCGATCGTGGCCGCCGCCGACCTGGTCGGCACCGCGCAGACCATTGTTTCTCGCCGCACCGACCTGGCCAAGCTGCCAGCGGTGGTGACCTTCGGCGCGATCAAGGGCGGCATCCGCTACAACATCATCCCCGACGACGTGGAAATGATCGGCACCATCCGCACCTTCGACGAAAGCATGCGCGAGAAGATCTTCGCCGACCTGCGCAACGTATCCGAACACGTGGCCGCCGCGCACGGGGCCAAGGTCGAGGCCAAGGTGCCCGACAGCGAGGGCAATCCGCCGACGATCAACGATCCGGCGCTGACCGCGAAGATGCTGCCCAGCCTGCAGGCCGTGGTCGGCGCCGACAACGTGTTCGAGCCGCCGCTGCAGATGGGCTCGGAGGATTTCTCCCTGTACGGGTTGAAGGCGCCGGCGCTGTTCTTCTTCGTGGGCGCGACCGCGCCGGGGATCGATCCGGCGACCGCGCCGGGCAACCATTCGCCGGAATTCATGCTCGACGAGAAGTCGCTCGACGTGGGCTTCCGCGCGTTGCTGCAGGTGTCGCTGGATTACCTGCACGGCACGGCGGGCTGACGAAGCCCGGCAACCCGCGAGGCTTCCGGGCCGCAGCCCGGGACACGCGGCACGGGATTGCGGAAGGCGTCGCTTGTGTCGAAGGCGTGGGTGTCGCGGTCATGCCCGCTCCTACGGGAGCGGGCAGAGAAGCGGGTCTCTGGGCCGCGTAATAGGTGCGTCGCAGCGGTGTTCTTCGTAGGGGCGGACTTCAGTCGTGCCCGCTCCTGCAAGGGCGGGCGCGGTAAAGATGGTTGTGGAGATGTGTGTTCCAGGCGTGGCGCAATGATGCTCCCTGTAGGAGCGGACTTCAGGCCGCGAACCGGGGGCGCAACAGGCGCGGTGGCGTTGGTTGTGCGGGAGGCGCCAGTGTCATGGCGCGTCTTCCGGCATCGGGGTCTGCGCGGTGCGCAGCTACAGATCGAAGCCCAGCAGCAGCGGATCGTGGTCGGAGCTGCGCCACGGGCCCGGCACGTTGCGGCCGGCATAGCCGGCGTCGTCCGGTTCGTCGGCATTGACGTGCCACTCGGTCGCGCCGCGCAGGTGCGGGACCAGCGCGGGACTCAGCAGGGCATGGTCGAGGCGGCCGCTGAGCCCCTGGTAGACGTAGCTGTAAGGCGGCTCTGAACCCGGGGCGGCCACGGCGGCGGCCTTGAGGGCATCGGTCCAGCCGCCTTCCTCGCGCAGCCAGCGCACCGGGTCTTCCATCGCGTAGGCGTTGAAGTCGCCGAGGATGGCCACGCGCTCGCGGCCCTTGCCCAGCGGCGCGGACTGCAGCCAGGCGTGCAGGCGCTGCGCCGAATCCAGGCGCAGCGCGTTCCAGCAGCCCTGGCCGTCCTTGCGGTCGGCGTCGGCGCCTTCGGCCTCGCTGCAGCCCTTGGACTTGAGGTGGTTGGCGACGACCACGAAGTCGTCCTTGCCGCCATCCTTGCGCCGGAACGCCTGCGCCAGCGGCACGCGACTGCGCTCGCCGAAAGGCCCGCCTTCGAGCACCGCCGGCTTGCCGCGCGCGACCAGGCGATCGCCGCGGTAGATCAGGCCGACGCGGATGGTGTCCGTGCCCGGCCCGCGTCCGGCATCGACGAAACGCCACTGCGCGCCATCGGCGTTGAGCACCTGCACCAGGCGGGCGAGGCCGGAGTCGGGACCGTAGCCGTCGTTTTCCAGCTCCATCAGCGCGGCCACGTCCGGATCCAGGCCCTGGATGGTGGCGACCAGCTTGGCCAGCTGCGCGTCGAGCGCCTGCGGTGTCTTCGCGCCGCGCGGCGTCGGGAAGCCGCCGCCCTGGCCGTCGCCGTTGAACAGGTTCTCGAGGTTGAACGCGGCCACGCGGACGTTGCCGGGTACCTGCGGCGGTGCCGGTCGCGCTGCGACTTCGATCGACGGCGTACCGGTCAGCTGCAGGCGCCAGCCATGGCGCGGATCGACGATGCCTTCGGCACCGCGCACCACGCTGCCGGTGCGCGGGACGTCGCCACCGCCCAGGTACGCGACCTGCTCCGGATCGCGCTGGCGGCTGGCGTCGTCGAGCAGCAGTCGCGTGCGCGCGTTCGCCGCGGCCAGCGCGGCGTGCTCGGCCGAACCGGCGCGTGCCCGCTCGCTGGGCTGCCACTGGCGACCGTCGAACGACACCGCCAGCTCGCCGAAGCGTTGCAGCGCGTCGGTACCGGTGACGGTCAGCGGTGCCTCGATGCGCACGGTCATCCCTTCCAGCGCTTCCCAGTCGCCGGGTAATGCTTGCACCGCCTGCGCACGCACCGGCGTACCCGCGCGGCAGCGGTCGACACGGTCGACCTGCAGCGTGGTCAGGCTGTCGCCGCCGCGCCCATCCAGCTCCACCACCCGGCCATGGAAACGGCACTGCGTGCCGACGCCGAGGTTGTCGGGGAAGGCGAAGCCCTCGACCGGCTGCACGAACAGGCCGTCCGAGGTGCGTGGGTCCCCGTCGCCTGCGTCCTGGACGAAGATGCCGCCCAGTCCCTCGCGGAAGTCCGCGCTGACCGTGGCAGTCACCGTGACCTGTTCGCCGACCAGTGGGCTGCGCGGACCATCGCCCTGCAGCTGGCCGATGGCCGGTTCCGCCGCGGGTCGGGCCACGGCCGGCAGGACCCCCAGCAGCAGGAGCAGGGCGGGCAGGCGACGCAGGGCGGGATGCGGCTTCATGGCAGGTGTCCAGGACGGAAACGACAACGCCGCCCGGAGGCGGCGTTGTCAGGTATGGCGCGGGGCTTACTTCAGGTTGGCGAGCATCCAGTCGACCGTCGCCTTCACCTGCTCGTCGGTCAGCGCCGGGTTGCCGCCCTTGGGTGGCATGATCCCGCCGCTGGGGCCGGTGAAGCCCTCGATCGCGTGCTTGTGCAGGGTGTCGGCGCCCTGGGCGAGGCGCGCATCCCAGTGCGCGTGATCCAGGGTCGGCGCGTTGCCCACGCCGCTGGTGTGGCAGGCGCCGCACAGGTTCTGGTAGATCACCGCGCCATCGGTGGTCCCGCCGTAGGCGACCTGCGAGGAGGCCTTGGCGACCGCGGCGGCGGCGGCGGCGGCCTGGGCGGCGGCACCGGTATCGCCGGCGTAGACCGCGCCGGCCGGATGAATGCGCGCAGCGGTCCGGCTGGCGGCCGTCGGCGAGACTTCCGGGGGCAACCGGCCATGCAGATAAATGGCCAGCAGGATCAGGCCCAGGGTGACCAGGGCCAGGAGGCCGATCACCATCGAGAAGCGCTTCAGGAATTCCAGATCGTAATTACGCACATCGCATCCTATGGCGAGTGGCGCGGCCGGCCACAGCTGGCGCCGATTATAGAGAGGGACGCCCCGGCTTCGGAAGCCGGCAAGCCTTGCCGGGCGGGCGATGCGGGTGCGGACGCCGGTTTGGACGCCCCTGCCGTGGCCGCGGGCGGGCGAGCGGAGGGGGCATGGATCGGGTGGCCAGGCAGCAGCGGATGCCGCAAATCGGCTGTTGCGATGCAGCAGGTTTGCGGGTCGGGGTGCGATTTCGCGGTGTCGCGTCCATGCAGTCGCTGGTGGGTCCAATTGACCGTCAGCGCCGGGATTTACGGGCTCGGCCCGCACGCACGTCCACGTCGCGACCCGGAACGCGCCGGGAAGTCAGGCCACGGCGGGACCCTGTCCGGTTGACAGCGCTGCCATTTCTGACAAGCCTCTGCGCCCGTCACTGCCGCAAGGCGCCCGGGGACGCGGGCGCTCCACCGACCGGAGGAAGATCCAGCATGAGCACCCACGCCGGCGCGACCGCGCCTGCCGCCCGCATCCGCAATGTCCTGGCCGCAGCGCTGGCCCTGGCCGTGCTGGCCGCCTGCAATCGCGCCCCGGCGCCGGTCAACGCGCCCGCCGCCGATGCCCCGCAGGCTGCCGCGAGCGACGGCAGCATCCACCCGGAGCAATGGCCGGAACTGGCCTGGCCCGTGGCCGCCGACCCGGCGGTGGAGAAGCGGATCGACGAACTGCTGGCGAGCATGACCCTCGAAGAGAAAGTCGGCCAGCTGATCCAGGGCGACATCGGCAGCATCACGCCCGAGGACGTGCGCAAGTACCGGCTCGGTTCGATCCTGGCCGGCGGCAGCTCCGATCCCGGCGGCAAGTACAACGCCACCCCGGCGCAGTGGCTGGCCCTGTCCGACGCGTTCTGGGAAGCGTCGATGGACACCTCCGGCGGCGGCAAGGCGATCCCGGTGATCTGGGGCATCGACGCGATGCACGGCCAGAGCAATGTCGTGGGCGCGACCCTGTTCCCGCACAACGTCGGCCTCGGCGCCACGCGCAACCCCGAGCTGCTGCGCCGCATCGGCGAAATCACCGCGCAGGAGACCCGCACCACCGGCATGGAGTGGGCGTTCGCGCCGACCGTGGCGGTGCCGCAGGACGTGCGCTGGGGGCGCGCCTACGAGGGCTACTCGGAGAACCCGCAGGTGGTGGCCGATTTCGCCCGCGCGATGGTCGAAGGCATGCAGGGCAAGGTCGGCTCGCCGGATTTCCTCGGCGACAACCGGGTGATGGTCTCGGTGAAGCATTTCGTCGGCGACGGCGGCACCACCAACGGCCGCGACCAGGGCGATACCGTGGTCAGCGAGGCCGAACTGCGCGACGTGCACGCGGCCGGCTACAAGACCGCGATCGAAGCCGGCGCGCAGTCGGTGATGGCCTCGTTCAACAGCTTCCACGGCACCAAGATGCACGGCCACCAGCCGCTGCTGACCGACGTGCTCAAGGGCCGCATGCACTTCGGCGGCTTCGTCGTCGGCGACTGGAACGGCCACGGCCAGATTCCCGGCTGCACCAACGACGACTGCCCCGCGACCTTCACCGCCGGCCTGGACATGGCGATGGCGCCCGACAGCTGGAAGGGCATGTACGACACGACGCTGGCCGCCGCGAAGAACGGCACGCTGTCGATGGAGCGCCTGGACGACGCCGTGCGCCGCATCCTGCGGGTCAAGTTCCTGATGAAGCTGTTCGACGCGCCCAAGCCGTCGCAGCGCGCGCTGGGTGGCAAGTTCGAACTGCTCGGTGCACCGGAGCATCGCGAAGTCGCCCGCCAGGCGGTGCGTGAATCGCTGGTGCTGCTGAAGAACAACGGTGGCGTGCTGCCGCTGCGCACCAACCAGCGCGTGCTGGTCGTCGGCGATGGCGCCGACAACATGAGCAAGCAGACCGGCGGCTGGACGCTGAACTGGCAGGGCACCGGCACCGCGCGCGCCGACTTCCCCAACGCCGACACGATCTGGGAAGGCATCGCGCGCGCGGTCAAGGCCGGTGGCGGCCAGGCCGAGCTGGCGGTGGACGGCAAGTACAAGGCCAAGCCGGACGTGGCGGTGGTGGTGTTCGGCGAGAATCCCTACGCCGAATTCCAGGGCGATATCCCCAACCTGCTGTTCCATCCGGGCGACGACAGCGACCTGGAGCTGATCAAGAAGCTCAAGGCCGATGGCATCCCGGTGGTCGCGGTGTTCATCACCGGGCGTCCGCTGTGGATGAACCGCGAGATCAACGCTTCCGATGCCTTCGTCGCGGCGTGGCTGCCGGGCTCGGAAGGCGCGGGCGTGGCCGACGTGCTGCTGCGCAAGGCCGATGGCAGCGTCGACCACGACTTCAAGGGCAAGCTCAGCTTCTCCTGGCCGCGCAACGCGGTGGATGCAGCGGTCAACAAGCCCGGATACCAGCCGCAGTTCGCGTTCGGCCATGGCCTGACCTACGCCGACAAGGGCGACCTGGCGGCGCTGCCGGAAGACTCGGGCATCGAAGGCCTGCAGGCGCCGGCCGGCGTGTACTTCGCCCGCGGCCAGCTCGCCCCGGGCCTGGCCCTGAAGCTGGAAGACGGCAAGGGTGCGGCCACCGCGGTCACCACCGTGCCGGTCGCACTGGCCGACAACAGCCTGGCGATCAGCGCGGTCGACCATGAGCGCCAGGAAGACGCACGCCGCTTCACGTGGTCCGGTGCACAGGCGGCCAGCGCGACGATCCTGTCCGAGCCGGCGCAGGAACTGACCCGCGAGACCAACGGCGACCTGCTGCTGGTGCTGACCCTGCGCCCGGATGCATTGCCGGCGAGCGGCGCGCTCACCGCCAGCGCCGGGGCCGGCACGTCGCTGCCCTTGCTCGACACGCTGGCCAAGCTGCCGGCCGGGCAGTGGACCACGCTGGGGATTCCGCTCAAGTGCTTCGCCGCGTCCGGTGCGGATGTGGCCAAGCTCGATACGCTGCTGAAGCTGCAAAGCGATGCGGCAGCGACGCTGTCGATCTCGCGCGTCGCGGTGGGCGCGGTCAGCGAAGCGCAGCACATCCTGGCCTGCCCGCAGTCGAAGTAAGCGCACGTGGGCCTGCGCCGCGCCGGGAGGGCGGCGGCGCGGGCCGGTCCGAGCTTCTCCGCCACGGGTGCCATGACGGCATCCGCGGTGGGCCGCGTCCTCCACACATCGACTGCATGGGACGGGGAGAGCGCGGATGAAGCTGGCAACACTGGATATCGTGATCGTGCTCGTCTACCTGGCGGGCATCTTCACCCTGGCCCAATGGGTCTCGCGCGAGAAGGCGGGGCACCAGAAGTCGGCCAGCGACTACTTCCTGGCCAGCAAGTCGCTGCCATGGTGGGCGATCGGCGCCTCGCTGATCGCGGCGAACATCTCCGCCGAACAGATCATCGGCATGTCCGGGTCCGGCTACGCGATCGGCCTGGCGATCGCCTCCTATGAGTGGATGGCGGCGCTGACCCTGCTGATCGTCGGCAAGTTCTTCCTGCCCATCTTCCTGCGCAACCGCATCTACACGATGCCGCAGTTCCTGGAAGAGCGTTACGGCACGCGCATCCGCACGCTGATGGCGGTGTTCTGGCTGGGCCTGTACGTGTTCGTGAACCTGACCTCGATCATGTGGCTGGGTTCGATCGCCGTGGCCCAGGTCACCGGCATGGACCAGATGCTGGCGCTGGTGCTGCTGGGCGTGTTCGCGATGGCCTACCAGCTGTACGGCGGCCTGAAGGCGGTGGCGCTGACCGACATCGTGCAGGTCACCCTGCTGGTGATGGGTGGCCTGCTGGTCACCGGCATCACCCTGAGCCACATCGGCGGCGGCAGTGTCACCACCGGCTTCTCGCAGCTGTGGAGTGCCCATCCCGAACACTTCGAGATGATCCTCAGCAAGGACAATCCCTTCTACAAGGACCTGCCGGGCATCAGCGTGCTGATCGGCGGCATGTGGATCATGAATGTCAGCTACTGGGGCTTCAACCAGTACATCATCCAGCGCGCGCTGGCCGCCAAGGACATCCGCGAAGCGCAGAAGGGCGTGGTGTTCGCCGCGTTCCTCAAGCTGCTGATGCCGCTGGTGGTGGTGGTGCCGGGTATCGCGGCGGTGGTGCTGGCGCCGGACCTGGCCAAGCCCGATGAGGCCTACCCGACGATGATGCGGCTGCTGCCGACCGGCATCCTGGGCCTGGTGTTCGCCGCGCTGGTGGCGGCGATCGTGGCTTCGCTGGCATCCAAGATCAACTCGGTGGCGACGATCTTCACCCTGGACTTCTACGCCAAGTCGCGTCCGCAGTCGGAACAGTCGCACCTGGTGCGCGTCGGCCGGATCGCGGCCGCCGTATCGGTGCTGCTCGCGATCCTGACCGCGCGCCCCCTGCTGGGCAGCTTCGACCAGGCGTTCCAGTACATCCAGGAATACACCGGCTTCTTCACCCCGGGCATCGTGGTGATCTTCGTGCTGGGCCTGTTCTGGAAGCGCGCCAACGAGGCCGGCGCGCTGGCCGCGGCGATCGGTTCGTTCGTGCTGTCGATCGTGCTCAAGCTGGCCTGGCCGTCGCTTCCGTTCATCGATCGCGTCGGGCTGGTGTTCCTGCTGGCGCTGGCGCTCGCGGCGATCGTGTCGCTGGCGACGCGGCCGCAGCAGGCCGGCAGCGACCTGATCCGTACCGACGACGTGGACTACTCGACGTCGGCAGGCTTCAATATGGCCGGTTTGGGCGTGATCGCGATCCTGGTCGCGCTGTACGCGGTCTTCTGGTGAGCCAGCTGGGGCATGAGAATGCAGTGGGCGGAGGCGTAATGCGGGTCAGGATCGAGGATGTCGCGCAGCGGGCGGGCGTGTCCATGAAGACGGTGTCGCGCGTGCTCAACAACGAGCCGGGCGTGCGCGAGGCCACGCGGGCGAAGGTCATGGAAACGGTGGCGGCGATGAACTATCGCCCCGATCCCTCCGCGCGCAGCCTCGCCGGCAACCGCAGCTACCTGGTCGCGCTGCTGTACGACAACCCGTCGCCGAACTACCTGATGGAGATCCTGACCGGCGTGGTCGAGGCCTGCGAGAGCCACCACTACGGGATGGTGATGCAGCCGGTGAGCTACCACAGCCCGGATTTCCTCGATGCGATCGATTCGCTGGTCGTGTCCTCGCGCCTGGACGGACTGATCCTCACCCCGCCGCTGACCGACAGCGACGCGCTGCTTGATCGCCTCGACCAGCGCGGCATCCCGTTCTCGTGCATCTCGCCCAAGGGCCGTGAAGGACGCATCGGCGTGACCCTGGACGAGCACGAGGCGGTGTGCGAGCTGATGGCGCACCTGATCGAGCTGGGCCACCGCCGCATCGGCCACGTGCGCGGACATCCGGACCATGGCGCCAGCGAATGGCGCATGGCGGGCTACCGCAGCGCGCTGCGCCGCGCCGGCCTGCGCTACGACCCGGCGCTGGTGGTCGACGGCGAGTTCTCGTTCGACTCCGGCCTGGCGGCCGGCCGCCAGTTGCTGGCCCTTGCCGAACGCCCCACGGCGATCTTCGCCGCCAACGACGACATGGCTGCCGGCGTGATGCGTGCGGCCAGTGAACTGGGCCTGCGCGTGCCGCGCGACGTGTCGGTGTGCGGCTTCGACAACACGCCGATCTCGCAGCAGATCTTTCCGGCGCTGACCACCGTGCAGCAGCCCACCCGCGACATGGGCCAGGTCGCGACCGTTCAGCTGCTCAATGCGATCCGCGACCGCAGTGCCGGGCGCATGGTACGCATGCCGTACTCGCTGCAGCTGCGTCAGTCGACCGGGCCGGTGCCCCCGGCCTGAGCAGGACAGCGCGGGCTCCGGCGCGGAAACCTGCGTGGACCACACTGAGCGGATCGGCGGCTCCCCGTCGAAGGGCTCGCGCCGCCGCTTTCCATTTCCAAACGATGCGCGCAGCAGGGCGAGTCCCGCTCTACGGGTTGTGGCGAGCAGCGGTGAAAAGCCGCGATGCGCGGCGAAGCAAGCCGATCCGCGCGATCGGTCGCGCAACGATGGCTGACGGCTCCTTGTGTCTTCGATGCATCGTCGAACAGCGCGGCTCCCGTTCTCTGCGACCTGCATTCGCCGGAAACCCGCAAAGAAGCCCAAAACAGCGTGAATACGCACTGCCTGCCGGTGCGCAGATTTCGCATCGCTGAATACATGAAGACTGCAAAGCCGCAGACGAGCGGTATGCGGTTCACCAAAAGCTAACCATCAACCTTCCGACGACTAACAATTCGCGAGGACAATGCGACGCACGTCACTTAATTTCGGGACCCCCCTGACCCTTGGGTGACGTCTAGGAGAGTGATATGCATATCAGCAAGACACTTATGGCATCCGCAGTGATGCTCGGACTGGGCCTGTCGGGGCAGGCCTTCGCTCAGGAAACTCCTGAAGAAACTCCAACAACGGTCAACGACTACAGCGCATATGCAGATGGCCAAGGCACGGCGGCCGCCAGCAATGGCGGCACTGCCACCGCCACGTTCTCGAATTCCTTCAACCACAGCTCCGCTGTGGCCACTACGCGACTTGAAGGAAGCGTTTCTGGATTGAGCGTGTATGGCATCGGCAACGTCGCCAACAACAACGGCAACGCCAACGGTGGCAACGGTGGGAAAGGTGGCGCCGGTTACGGCGGCCTGGCCCTGGGTGGTGATGGCAGGGGTGGTGATGGGGACGGTGGCAACGGCACCGGAGGTGCCGGCGACCGTGGTGGCCGTGGTGGCACTGCGGGCAGCGGTGGCAGTGGCGGTACCGCGAACAATGGCGACGTCCAGGCCGGCCCGACGGGGGTTGGCGACGCGAGCGTCGCGGACGCCAACGCGGGTAATGGCGGCGATGGCGGCAACGCCACTCGCAATCGTGGCGCCAACGGTGCCGATGGCACGGGTAGTGGCGCCAGTGGCAATGGCACTGGCGGAAGTGGCTGGGCGGGCGGTGGCGATGGTCTGGCCGCCAGTGCGGCCCTGGGCGGATCCGGCGCTTCGGGCAGTGGTCCGACGGGCGCGCAGGACAGCGGCGCAAGCGGCGGCAATGCCGACGCCAACAGCGGTCGTGTACGCGAACGTGGGGCGGGCGATGCGACGAGTGGAAGCGGTACCGCCACCGCCGGCAACGGCACGTCCGGTGGTGCAAGCGCGACCGGCGGTGCGAGCACCGCGACCGGTGGTGCGGGCACTGCAGGCGACGGCACCGGCACCGGTGGTGCTGGCACGGCGACCGCAGGCGATGGCACGGGCACCGGTGGTTCCGGCACGGGCACGGGCGGTGCCGGCGGCAGCCTGACCGCTACCGCAGGAACGGGCGGTGATGGCGGTGCCGCAACCAATGGCGATGCCACCAATGGCAGCGCCACTTCCACCGCGAGCAATGGCGACGCAACGGCCGGCAACGGCGCCGAGGGCGGAGCAGGCGGCGCGGGCGGCAGTGGTGGAGCGGGTGGTTCCGGCACGGCCGCAGCGGGTACGGGCGGCGCAGGCACCGGTGGCACCAACACCGGTGGCAACGGCGCCGGCGGTGCAGGCGGTGCGGCTGGCGCAGGTGGATCTGTGGCCAACAACGCGGGCACCTTCGACATGTCCAACCAGATGACCAGTGTTGGGCAGTCGGCGGCGGGCATCATGGTGACGGCCCAGAACAGCGGCTTTGCGTCGCTGATCCAGCAGGGCATCACCGTGCAGGCCAACCTGACCGTAGGCCCGTAGTGGCCATAAGCCCTTAGGCGCTCCCACGTGCATCGGGGCCTGGAAACCCCGATGCATCCATCGCACGAGCACAAGGCGTCCCGTCATCCCGACGGGGCGCCGTGCCCATGCAGGCAGGAGCGTTCGGGAAGGAGTGTGTCCCATGCATCCGCACCGTCCACTTTCACTAGGTCCGCTTTCACTTTGCATCGCGATGGCGGCGCTGGCTTCCGGTTCCGGCCCCGCATTCGCCGCTGACGATCCAGCTGCCGCGAATCTCGCGCCACTGATCGATCCGGCAACCCCTCAAGCGCAGCCGGGTACGGCGACCTCAACGCCGGACGCTAGGCAGGCGCTTCTCCCTGCAGCATCCGTTCCCGGCTTCGCCGGCAGCGAGGCAGTCGATATCGAACGGTTGGCCGCCATGCGCGGTGGCGAAGAGACGAATGAAAGCAACACTTCCGTGGATGGTAGCGTCCACGACAACACGGCCGACCACGTCGTCAGTGGTTCCAATTCCATCAACGGCGAAGCCTTCTCCAACGCCAGCGGCCTCAACACGGTCATCCAGAACAGCGGCAGCAACGTGCTGATCCAGAACGGGATGAGCATCCAGGTCATCTTCGCCAACCCAGGCCAATGAGCAATCGGCGCCTGGCGGGGTGGGGCGCGCTGGCGTGCGCATTCGCGTGCGCGCATGGCGCGTGGGCCGCCAGTACCGACATCCGCGTACCGCAGGGTGGCGGCACCTACGGCATGCGCGTCGTCAGCCTGAAGGAGGCGCGCTTCCGTACCACGGTCCCCCAGCAGTACGACTTCAGTTGCGGCTCCGCGGCCACGGCGACGCTGTTGACCTACCAGTACGGCCATCCGGTCAGCGAAGCGGACGTCTTCGTGCAGATGTACGACAACGGCGACCAGGCCAGGATCCGGAAGGAAGGGTTCTCGCTGCTGGACATGCGCCGATACCTGGCTACGAAGGGCTTCGAGGCGGATGGCTTCGAGCTGCCGCTGGAAAAGCTCGAAGAAGAGGGTGTTCCGGCGATCGTGCTCCTGAACGATCGCGGGTACCGGCATTTCGTGGTGGTCAAGGGCATGCGCAATGGACGCGTGCTGCTGGGCGATCCCGCGCGGGGCACGCGCGCGATGCCGCGTTCTCGCTTCGAAGCGCTATGGGACAACCGGGTGCTGTTCGTCGTGCACAACCGGCGGGAGCAGGCCGGCTTCAACAATCCCGACGACTGGCGCACGGCGCCCCCGGCGCCGCTCGACATGGGCATCCAGCGCGATGGATTGCGCAACATCACCGCGCCCAGGCGCGGCCCCACGGACATCTGAAGCCATGAACGTCGTCCGTCGATCGTTTCCCGCGTTGCTGCTTGTTGCATGCGCCGCGGTGTCCGCGCAGGCGCAGGCATGGGATGGCCGGTCCACGCCGTTGGGCGGGGCGTGGAAGCCGATCGATCCGGCGCGCCTGGCGGAGATGCGCGGCGGTTTCCAGCTGCCGTCCGGGCAGATGCTCTCGTTCGGGATCGAGCGCGTCGTCTATGTCAACGACGTGCTGGTCGCCAGCGTCTCGGTGCGGATTCCGGATGTGGTGGACCTTGATGCCGGACAGGCGCAGGCCCTGGCCGATTTCAACAAGGGCATCGTGGTCCAGGTGGGCGAAGGCAACCACTTCGATCCCGCAGGTGTTGCCGGTGGCGTGGTGATACAGAACACGCTCGACAGCCAGCGTATCCGCACGGTCACCCATGTCGAAGTGGGCACCGGTGCATTGGGTGTCTTCCAGGGCATCAACTCCTATGGTGCGCTTGGCGATGCATTGGCGCGCGTTCCAGGCCCGCCCTGATACCGATGCCCACGCCACCCGGCTCCCGCCCCAAGGAGAGCGCCATGAAACGGATGTCGCCCAATGCCGCCGCGCCGCTGGCCCTGGCCATCGGCCTGGTCGTCTGTGGACAGGTTGGTGCGCAGGAAGCGTCTTCGGGTGACACCGCGGGTGGAGCTACGCCCGAGGCCCGGCTGGATGCGCTGCAGAGCCGGATCAACCAGCAGTCCCGGCGGATAGAGGAGCTGCGCGACGAGCTGGGCGAACAGACCCGGGGAATGGCGCAGCTGCAGGCTGCATTGAACGAGGAAATACTGGCCAACGCGCGCGCGCGCGGCGCGGCCGTTCCGGTCCTGGTGCCATCGTTGGCCCAGGGGGTCGCCTACGCGCCGCAGGAAACCGGGCAAGCGCAGGCGGCCCAGCCGACGCAACAACCCCCTGCGTCCGACGCGCAGACCCAGGCCGTGGGCCAGGCCCCCGAGTCCGACTCGCGCCCCCCGGAAGTCGCGCAGATCTTCGACCAGCCCGGCGCGCTCACGCCGGCCGGAACGTTCGTGCTGGAACCCTCCCTCCAGTACGGCTATACGGCCAACGATCGCGTCGTGCTGGTCGGATACACCGTCATCCCGGCGATCCTGATCGGGCTGATCGATGTGCGCCAGGTCAAGACGACCACCGCGATCGCCACGATGACGGGACGCTACGGGCTGAACAACCGGCTGGAACTGGAGTTCAAGGTTCCCTACGTCTACGCCAGCGGCGATACGGTCAGTCGCGAAATCTTCACCGGGTCGGCGCTGGACCGCGTGTTCAATTCCAGCGGACGCGGCCTGGGCGACATGGAGATGTCCGTGCGCTACCAGTTCAACCGCGGCGGCCCGGACAAGGCGTTCTACGTGGGATGGCTGCGCTACAAGAGCCGGTCCGGCACCGACATCTTCGACGTCGTCACCGATTGCGTGACCCGGTGCGTCGCCAACGCCACCGGCACGGGCCTGCCGCTGGAGCTGCCCATGGGCAGCGGCTTCGATGCGCTCCAGCCGGGCATCACCTGGCTGTATCCCTCCGATCCGGTCGTGTTCTTCGGCAGCTTCAGTTACCTCTACAACTTCGAGCGCACCGACGTCTCGCGCACCGTGATCGGTGGCGAGCAGGAGCACCTGGGCGACGTGAAGGCCGGCGATATCTGGGGCTTCAACGTGGGCCTGGGCCTGGCGCTGAACGAGAAGGCCTCCATCAGCCTCGGTTACGACCAGAGCATGGTCGGCAAGACCACGCAGAACGGCGAGGACGTGCCCGGCTCGGTCCGGGTCACCCTGGGCACGTTGCTGCTGGGCGGCACCTACCGCTTCAACGACCACGTTTCGTTGAACGTCGCATTAGGCGCGGGGGTTACCCGCGACACGCCCGACCTGACCCTCACCACGCGCGTCCCGATCACCTTCTAGGTGGATCGGGATCCGCTGCGCGCCGATCCCTGCCGCCGACGCGGGGCGACGGCGCGCAACGACAGGCCAGCGTCCCGGCAAACGGCCCGACAGGCCTCTCAGGCAGCGTCGCTGCGCAACACCACGCGCAGCGGGTTGTCCCACTCCCGGAGCAGGTCGGCTTCACGAGCCTGGGCCTTGTGCAGGTGCGCTTCCTTGACGTGTCCGTAGCCGCGGATGTGCTCGGGGAGGCTGGCGATCTCCGCGGCCAAGGCGAGGTTGCCGCCGTCGAGCCCCGCCAGCAGCCGGTCGATGGTGGCGAAGTAGTCGGTGACGAGTTGCCGCTCCGTGCGCCGTTCTTCGCTGCGACCGAACGGGTCCAGCGGACCGCCGCGCAGGAACTTCAGCTTGGCCAGCCAGCGGAACGCGGTGAACATCCACGGCCCGTACTCGCGCTTGAGCAGCCGACCCTGTTCGTCCTTCTTCGCCAGCAGCGGCGGGGCGAGGTGGAAGCGCAGCGTGTAGTCGCCTTCGAACTGCTGCTGCAGGCGGCGCTGGAACTCGCCGCTGGTGTACAGGCGGGCGACCTCGTACTCGTCCTTGTAGGCCATCAGCTTGAAGGCATAGCGGGCCACGGCTTCCGCCAGCGCGGTCGAACCCGGGGCCTTCAGTGCCTCGGCGCTGCGGACCCTGGCTACCAGGCCGGTGTAGCGGCGTGCATAGGCGGCGTCCTGGTAATCGGTGAGGAACTTCTCGCGGCGCGCGACCAGTTCGTCGAGGCTGCGTGACAGGCGCAGGTCGTCCAGTGGCAGCGCGGCGACCTCGCCGGTGGCGACATCCAGCGGTGATGCGGTGCCTGCGGCGACACCCTCGCGTTCGGGCAGGCCTCGCAGCTCGCGCTCGGCCCGCACCGGGTGCGGCGCACTGGTGCTGCCCCACTCGCTGCCTTCCCAGTCGCCGGGCGGCAACTGGTGCAGGCCATCGGGCACGCGCTCGTCGGCGGTCACCGGATTGGAGACCAGGCCGGCGGCGGCCGCCACCGCCTGCGGATCGACCGAGGCCAGGCGGCCCCAGGCGAAGGCCTGCTGGTTCATCTCGATCGCCGCGCCGTTGAGCTCGATCGCGCGCATCAGCGCGGCGTGCGAGATCGGCACCAGGCCCAGCTGCCAGGCGTAGCCGAGCATGAACAGGTTGGTGGCGATGGCATCGCCCAGCAACGCGGTGGCCAGCTGGGTGGCGTCCAGCAGGCGCGGTTCGCGCCCACCCAGTGCGAGCTTGATCCCGGCGATGATGTCGGCGGCGGGGAAGTGCAGGTCCGGGCGCATGGTGAACGTGCCCGGCATCGCTTCGTAGGTGTTGAGCACCACTTCGGAGCGCTCGCCGCGCACCTTCGACAGCGCCCAGTAGTCGTTGACCACGACCATGTCGCAGCCCAGCACCAGGTCGGCTTCGCCGGCGGCGATACGCACCGCGTGGATGTCTTCGGGCGTGCGCGCGATGCGGATGTGGGTGGTGACCGCGCCGCCCTTCTGCGCCAGGCCGGTCTGGTCGAGCACCGTGGCGCCCTTGCCTTCCAGGTGGCCGGCCATGCCCAGCAATGCGCCGATGGTGACCACGCCGGTCCCGCCGACGCCGGTGATCAGGATGTTCCAGGGCTGGTCGAGCACGGAGCGGAAGACCGGGTCGGGCAGGCCCTCCAGCCGCGACGCCGCGTCTGCCTTGCGTCCCTTGCGCGGCTTGCCGCCGTGCACGGTGACGAAGCTCGGGCAGAAGCCCGACACGCACGAGTAGTCCTTGTTGCAGTTGGACTGGTCGATCTCGCGCTTGCGGCCGAATTCGGTTTCCTTGGGCAGCACCGACACGCAGAAGCTCTTCTGCCCGCAGTCGCCGCAGCCCTCGCACACCAGCGTGTTGACCATCACCCGCTTCTGCGGGTCCTCGATCTTGCCGCGCTTGCGCCGGCGCCGCTTCTCGGTCGCGCAGGTCTGGTCGTAGATCAGGATGCTGACGCCCTTCACCTCGCGCAGGCGCTTCTGCACCGCATCGAGCTCTGCGCGGTCGTGGAACTCCACGCCCGAGGGGAACAGTTCGCGCTTGTGCCAGCGGCCGATGTCGTCGCTGACCAGCATGATCGTGTCGATGCCTTCGGCGCGCATCTGGTGGGCGATGTCCGGTACGGTCAGGCTGCCGTCCACCGGCTGGCCGCCGGTCATCGCGACCGCGTCGTTGTAGAGGATCTTGTAGGTGATGTTCACCTTCGCCGCGACGGCCTGGCGGATGGCCAGCGAGCCGCTGTGGAAATAGGTGCCGTCGCCCAGGTTCTGGAACACGTGCGGGGTGTCGGTGAACGCGGCCTGCCCGGCCCAGGTCACGCCTTCGCCGCCCATGTGGGTGAAGGTGTCGGTGGAGCGGTCCATCCACGTGACCATGTAGTGGCAGCCGATGCCGCCCAGCGCGCGCGAGCCCTCCGGCACCACCGTGGAGGTGTTGTGCGGGCAGCCCGAACAGTAGTGCGGCACGCGCGGGAAGCTGGCGCGCGGCAGCGCCATCTCCGCCTCCTTGGCGTCCATCCAGCGCAGGCGCTGCTCGATCGACTCGGTATTGATCGCACTTGATGGGAGCAGGCGCAGAATGCGGCGGCCGATCACGCCGGCAATCGTCGCCGGGGTCAGCTCGCCGGTGGACGGCAGGATCCACTCGCCGGCTTCGTCGTACTTGCCGACGATGCTCGGGCGCCGGCCCCAGTCGTTGGGCCAGTTGTAGAACTGTTCCTTCATCTGCCGCTCGAGGAAGGCGCGCTTCTCCTCGACCACGACGATGTCTTCCAGCCCGCGGGCGAAGCGGGCGATGCCTTCGGGCTCCAGCGGCCAGGTCATGCCGACCTTGTAGACGCGGATGCCGATGTCGCGGCAGGCCGCCTCGTCCAGGCCCAGGTATTCCAGCGCCTGCAGCACGTCCAGGTAGCTCTTGCCGGTGGTGACGATGCCCAGGCGCGCGTTCGGCGCATCCATCACCACCTTGTCGATGCCGTTGGCGCGGGCGAACGCCTGCGCGGCGCGCACCGCGTAACGGTGCAGGCGCATCTCCTGGTCCAGCGGCGGATCGGGCCAGCGGATGTTGAGCCCGCCGGGCGGCAGTTCGAAATCCTCCGGCAGCACGATCTGGCGCGCGAACGGATCGACCTGCACCGAGGCCGACGACTCCACCGTCTCGGCGATCGTCTTGAAGCCGATCCAGCGGCCGGTGTAGCGGCTCATCGCCCAGCCCACCAGGCCCAGGTCGAGGATGTCCTGCACGCCGGCCGGGTTGAGCACCGGCATCATCGCGCTGACGAACTCGTCCTCGCTGCCATGCGGCAGGGTCGAGCTGCGGCAGGCATGGTCGTCGGCGGCCAGCGCGAGCACGCCGCCGTTGCGCCAGGTGCCGGCCGCGTTGCCGTGCTTGAACACGTCGCCGCAGCGGTCCACGCCCGGGCCCTTGCCGTACCACATGGCGTAGACGCCATCGACCCTGGCGCCGGGGAACAGGTTGGTCTGCTGCGTGCCCCAGACCATGGTCGCGCCCAGGTCCTCGTTGAGGCCGGGCTGGAAGCGCACCTTCGCCGCCTCCAGGTGCTTGCGCGCGCGCCACAGTTCCAGGTCGAAGCCGCCCAGCGGGCTGCCGCGGTAGCCGCTGATGAAGCCGGCGGTATCCAGTCCTGCGGCGGCATCGCGCAGCTGCTGCATCAGCGGCAGCCGGACCAGCGCCTGCACGCCGCTGAGATAGATGCGGCCATCGCGGCGGGTGTACTTGTGCTCGAGCGTGTAGTCGTTGTCGAACGTATCCAGCTCCGGCCGGTTGGCCGAAGCGGGCGAGGTCAGTTCGGCGGTGCTGGTCATGGACGGGCCCTGGCGCTGGCTGGAGCTGGGCCTCGCCGGCCCGGTGCGGAATGATATCAAGCGCCATTCTGTGATGGCCCGCACTCCCCGACTGTGCGCTGCTGCGGTTAGGATGCGGGGTGGGGAGGTTGTTCTCGGGGATGATCAGGTGAAAAAGCTGCTTTTTCCGCTCGCCTTGGGGCTGGCGTTGTTTTCGCTGTCTGCAGCGGCGCAATCGCTGCCGGCACCGAAGGAGTTCTATTTCGACCCCGATCCGCAGACCACGCGTGCGATCGTGGCTGTCCCGGGCGAGGGCGATGCGGTGGTCGACCGGCTCGCGTCCACGGTCGCCCGCAAGCCGGCTGACGTCGAATCGCGGGTGCAACTGGCCCGGATCGCGATGCAGACCGGACGCCTGGAACTGGGCGACGAGCTGTACCGTGCCGCCCAGAAGAATGCCGGGAGCAACCAGCGCCTGGCGCGCGCGGTGGCGTGGAACTACGGATGGGACCTCTATCGTGCCGGTGAACACCCGCGCGCGCTGGAACAGTGGCAGAAGCTGATCGGTGGCTGGCCGAGCACGCCTTCCTGGCAGCCGCCGACGCTGGCGCTCGCGTTGTGGAAGATGGGCCACAAGGCCGAAGCGATCGCCTGGTATGCGGCGGCCGTGCGCACCGAACCTCAGCAGTGGAGCGTGGCCTCCACCTACGCGCAGATGCTGCCGGACTGGCGCGAGGAAGACCGCGGCACGCTGGCCGAGGTGCAGGCTGCCTGGCAGGCCGATCCGCCGGCCTGGCCGTAAGCGCCGGCCACGGGGCCGCACCGGCGGGCTGTGCGAAAATGCGATGGCGCCGGACCGGCGCCCTTTCCGCAGCGGTCCATGATCAGCAACGAACTCGACATCGACCCCTGGCGCGCGCGCCTGCGCGCGCAGGGCAGGGTGCAGATTCCCGGTTTCCTGCAGGCCGAGGCGGCCTCGCGCCTGCACGATTGCCTGCGCGACGAGGTGCGCTGGGAGACCGCGCAGCGCACCGACGCAGAACTGGCGGAAGGCCTGGTGCACAGCGCGGCACCCGGTAGCGCGGAAGACGCGGCGTTGCTTGAAGCCGCCACCCTGCGTGCCCGCGACGGCTTCGAGTTCTACTTCGACCGCTACCGCATGATCGATGCGCGCCGTGACGGACAGGATCCGGAACTGGTCCTGCACGCGGTGGTCGATTTCCTCAACAGCGCGCCCTTCCTCGACTTCGCCCGGCAGCTGACCGGCGACCCTGCGATCCGCATGGTCAGCGCGATCGCGGTGCGCTACCGCCACGGCCACTTCCTGCGTTCGCACAGCGACCACGCCAGCGAGGAGGACCGTGCCTTCGCCTATGTGCTGAACCTCAGCCGCGACTGGCTGCCGGACTGGGGTGGGCTGCTGCAGTTCCTCGACCCGGCCGGACAGCGCGTGGTCGACACCTTCACCCCGCGGTGGAATTCGCTGAGCCTGTTCCGCGTGCCGCAGCCGCACGTGGTCAGCCTGGTGGCGCCGTGGGCCGGTTCGCCGCGCTACAGCATCACCGGCTGGTTCCGTCGCGGCTGAGCCGGCTGGATGGTCGCCTGGGACGCATTCGCCCTGATCCTGGCCATGCTCGGCCTGGGCATGGCCCTGGGCCGGACCACGCTGTTGCCGGCCAACGCGTCGGAAACGCTGAACCTGGTGGTGCTGTACGTGTGCCTGCCGGCGGCGGTGCTGCTGTACGTGCCGCGGCTGCACATGGAATGGTCGCTGCTCGGCGTGGCCCTCACCCCGTGGCTGCTGATGGGCGCGACCTGGGTGCTGGTGACGCTGGCGGCGCGCGCGTGGAAGTTCCGCCGCGACGAGTACGCGGTGCTGCTGCTGTGCGTGGGCCTGTGCAATTCCAGTTTCATCGGCTATCCGATGGTGCGCGCTTTGCTGGGCGAGGACTCGGTGCAGTACGCGGTGGTCTACGACCAGTTCGGCACCTTCATGCTGCTGTCGACGGTGGGGATCTATGTCGTCGCCCGCTACAGCGGCGACGCCACGCCGGGCGCGCGCGAAATCGCTTCGCGGATCGCGCGCTTCCCGCCCGCGTGGGCGCTGCTGTTCGGCTTGACCCTGATGCCGGAACAGCCGCCGGAGTGGATCGCTTCGGGCCTGCGCCGGCTGGCCGAGGCGATGTTGCCGCTGGTGATGCTGGCGGTGGGCCTGTCGATCCAGCTGCGCCTGCCGCGCGACGAGATCCGGCCACTGGCGACCGGCCTGGTGCTCAAGCTGCTGGTGATGCCCGCGCTGGCCGTGCCGATCTCGCTGGCGTTCGGCATGTCCGACACGATGCTGCGCGCCAACGTCCTCGAATCGGCGATGCCGACCATGATCTCCGCCGCCGCGCTGGCGATGGCGCATGGCCTGGCGCCGCGCCTGGCCGCCGCGCTGGTCGGCTACGGGATCGTGCTGTGCCTGTTCACCCTGCCGGCGTGGGCGTGGCTGCTGGGGCGGCTCACCAGCTGATCCGCGGCTCTCCGGCCGGCGGCACGGCTGGCGTCGGATGCTATGTTTCCGGCGAGCACCGGTCGATAGCCAACGGGATGGAGCATGGCCAAGAGAGCGATTTCGCGCGGCCCGCGGAGGCAAGGCGCCTTCCGGTACGGTTTCGCCGCCGTAATGGCGTTGGGTGCGGGGATGCCGGCCTGGGCGCACGACCCGCCTGCGCAGGCGGCCGTCGCCGGCAAGGAAGCCGGGACCCAGGCCAACGCGGTCGCCGGGCACGATGCGCATGCGACACACCGCGCGGCGGTAAAGGACTGGAACGCGGCCTACGCACGCGCGCTCAAGGCGCACCTGCAGGGATTGGCGGCGCAAGGAAACGCACGTGGCCTGCTCGCCGCTGCGCTGCTGCGGCCGGCCATCGCCGGGGTCGACCCGGCGACCGGTACCGGGTCGTCGGCCGTCGCATCCGAAGGCGACGGCTGGTTCGATGCCGCGTCCGCGGTCCGGCCGCGCGATCCGCTGGTGGCCTGGCGGGAGACCACCGGTTGCCAGCCGCTCTGGCGCCATTGCGATCCGGCCGGCGCGCTTGCATTCCTGCTGGAAACCGCCGGCGACGATATGGCCGTGCACCTTTCGGCGCTGGCTGCCGCCCATCAGCGCGGCGAGATGGAGGCCGCAGCCCACCATCTCCACGCTGCGGTGCAGGCGGTGCGGAACTCGGGTCCGCTGGTGGAGCTGGGGCGACTGCTGCTGGATTCCGTCGCGACCCTGCAGGCTCCCGCGATGCCGCCGGAAGTCGCCGCCGCGCTCGGCAGTGACTTCCGGCTCAATCGCGCGGCCACCGTTGCGGACCAGAACGGAGTCGTGGCGATGGCCGTATGGGCGGCCCAGGCGTTGCCCGCCTACGGCCCGCTCAGCAGCATGTGCAGGGTCGATGCCGATACGTCGGCCGGGCTCCGCGACGACTGCACGCGGATCATGGCGCGGCTGGCCGACAGCCCGATCCTGATCGAAGCCATGCTCGGCACCGTACGCAGCGTGCGCCTGGCCGGCGAAGGGAAGGAGGCCGCCGCGTGGCGTGAGCGCCTGCGTCAGCTCAACTGGACCCAGGAGCAGGCGCAGCATCTGATCATGTCCTCGACGGCGCCACTGCCGGCCGATTACCTGCAGCGCTCCCTGCGCGACGGCGAGATGGCGGCAATGAACGCGCTGCTGGAGGCAAGCGGCATCCCATTGCAGGCGCCCGCGGGTTGGCTGCCGGAGAATCCACGCATGCGCGGATTGGTGCTCGAGGGACGCGAACCGGTGGCGCCCGCGCCAAGCCCGCCGGATTCGGCGGCAGCAAAGCCCGGCGCCGGCTAGTCCGCCGGCACCGTCCGCTCCAGCGCCCACGCCCGCAACGCCTCGACCTGCTCGGACATCAGCACCGACAGCGGCCGCGTACCGCGGATCTCGTGCATGAGCAGGTCGGTGTCGAGCACGCGCTGTTCGGCATGCGCGGCATACAGGCCGGAGACGATCGCCTGTTCGATTTCTGCGCCGGAAAAGCCGTTGGCGGCCGCGGCCAGTGCCGGCAGCGCGAAAGCTTCAGGATCCAGCCCGCGCTCGTGCAGGTGGATCCGCAGCAATTCCATCCGTGTATCCGGATCGGGCAGGTCGACGAAGAAGATCTCGTCGAAGCGGCCCTTGCGCAGCAGTTCGGCCGGCAGGTGCTGGACCTGGTTGGCGGTGGCGACCAGGAACACCGGTGCGGTGCGCTCGGCCATCCAGGTCAGCAGGTAGCCGAGCACGCGCCGCGACACGCCGCCATCGCCCTCGCCGGCATCGGCCGACACGCCCTTCTCGATCTCGTCGATCCACAGCACGCATGGCGCCAGCTGTTCGGCCGAAGCCAGCGCGGCGCGAAGGTTCTGCTCGGTCTCACCGTGGTACTTCGCATAGAGGGTGCCGAAGTCCAGGCGCAGCAAAGGCACGCCGAAGCCACCGGCAATGGCCTTGGCCAGCAGCGACTTGCCGCAGCCCTGCACGCCGAGCAGGAGCACGCCGCGCGGCGGCTCGAGCCCGGGCGGCGGGCTGCCGCCGAACGCGGCGCGGCGCTGGCCGATCCAGCGCTTGAGCCGGCGCGCGCCGGCCACGTCGTCGAAGCCGGCGGTGTCGTACTCGTAGTGGAGGTGGCCGCTGCGGTTGAGCAGTTCGAATTTCAGCTTCGCCAGTTGCGGAACGTCCGAGGCGGTGATCGCGCCGTCGCCATGGATCAGCTGGCGGGCGATCCGGCGCGCGTCGTGCAGGTCCAGGCCCTGCAGGTGGCGCACGATCTGGCGCACCGCGTCCTCTTCGGCCTCGACCCGGCGGCCGCCGTTCTCGCGCGCGTAGGCGGCCGCTTCTTCCTTGACCAGCCTCAGCAGCGCGGCCGCATCGGGCAGGCGCGGGCTGAAGCGCACGGCCAGCGCTTCGAGTTCCGCCGGCAACTCCACCTTGGCGCCGACCAGGACCAGCACGTGCGGTTCGCAGCCGCGGCGCTGGACGATGTCGCGCAGCAGGCGCTGGTGGCTGGCGTAGCCCAGGTAGGGATGGATATCGAGCAGCAGGTAGATGCCGCGCTGGTCGGCCTGGCGGATCGCTTGCAGGACCGAACTGGCGTCGGGCGGGCCCTCGGCCGCGTCCTCGCGGTCCAGGTCCATCCGGCGCAGGCCTTCGGTGATCGTCCAGCGGTGCAACGCGCGCCACACCTGCATCAGCGCCTGCCGGAACAGTTCCACCACCCGCTCCTCGTCGCGGGTCTCGATCACGATCAACGGAGTGTTGGCCCGGATCAGGGCGGTCAGGTCCTGCAGCTGGCTCATGGGCGGTCCGTGGCGGGGGCCGGCGCACGATAGCAGCGGCATGCCCGGCCTTCCTACCGCCTCCACGGAGGCCGGTGTACCCTGCGGACAGCCAATCCGGAGGCAGACCGCGCATGAAGACGATTTTGGTGGCCGGTTCCAAGGGGGGAGTGGGCAAGACCACCATCGCCACGCATCTCGCGGCGCACTCCGCCCTGCAGGGGCGGCGCACGGTCCTGGTGGATGCCGATCCGCAGCATTCGGCCACGCGCTGGGCCGAGCGCCGCGCGGAACTGGAAAGTGCCGTGCTGCCGATCGATGCCAGCCGTCGCCGCGCCTGGCGCTCGTGGTTGCCCGACGATGCACAGCAGGTCGTGATCGATGCCCCCGCCGGCGCGCTGGCCGACGATCTGGACAGCTTCATCGACCATGCCGACGCGATCGTGGTGCCGGTCCAGCCCTCCGCGCTGGACATCGAGGCCACCGTGGGCTTCCTCAACACGCTGGCCAAGGTGCCGCGCGTGCACAACCGCAAGCTGCCGGTCGGGCTGGTGCTCAACCGGACCAAGCCGCGGACCAATGCCAGCCAGCAGGCGCTGGAGATGCTCAAGGGCTGGCCGTATCCGGTGGTCGGCCAGTTGCGCGATACCCAGGCCTACGTCGTCCTGGTCGGGCTGGGCCGCAGCCTGTTCGATTACCACTCCGCGCAGGTACGCGAGCACCAGGCAGACTGGGAGCCGTTGCTGAAGTGGCTGGCCAAGGCGTGACCGGGGGGAGTACGCGATGAGACAGGTGATTCTGCTGCGCCATGCACACGCCGAGCCGGCCTCGCCGGGACAGGCCGACCTGGACCGGCCGCTGTCGCCGGTCGGGCTGGCCGAGGCCGAAGCTGCCGGCCGCTGGCTGGCCGAACAGGGCCTGCAGCCCGATCGCGTGCTGTGTTCGCCGGCCCGACGCACCCGCGAGACGCTCGAGGCGGTACTGGGGATCATCGGCTACGCCGAGCAGAGGCTCGACGAATCCATCTACGAAGCCACCCCGGGCACCCTGATCGGATTGCTGCAGGGCCAGGAGGAGGTCGAACGCCTGCTGCTGGTCGGGCACAACCCGGGGCTGGAGCGCCTGGTGGCGCTGCTCGACAGCGGCCAGACCAGCGACTACCGCGGCATGCCGCCGGCGGCCGTGGCCGTGCTCGCGTTGCCGGAACTTCCCGGGCAGGATCCGATCGAACCGGGTCTTGGCCGGCTGACGGCGTTCTGGTGGCCTTAACCGATGTGGAAATCCGGGCTGCATGTGTGGCTGCTGTGCGTAGCCCTGGTTGTGAGCGCACCCACGGCCGGCGCGCAGCCGGCGTCGCCGACGGTGGCCTTCGACACGGCCAGGAGCTGGCTGGGCTTCGAGGTCCGGACCCGCTTCGGCCAGCGCCTGGCCGGCGAGTTCCCGCGCTACCAGGGCGCCGTCGAGCACCTGCCTGACGGCAACCACCGGGTGCGCCTGCGGATCGCCACCAGCGAGGCGATGATCCCCGACCGCCCGCGCTACACCAGCTGGATGCGCAGCCAGAGCTTCTTCGACGCGATCCGCCATCCGTGGATGGAATTCGTGTCCGAACCCTATGCACCCTCGCTGCTGCACGACGGCGGGCCGTTGCGGGGCCGGCTCAGCCTGCGCGGGGTAACCCGCGACGTGGAGCTGGAGGTGGCGCCGGCGGGTTGCGCGCGCCCGGGCCTGGAGTGCGACATCCAGGTGAGCGGCGCGATCGAGCGGGCCGACTACGGCATGCGCGAATGGCAGTTCGCCCTGGCCGACCAGGTGCACCTGGAGGTGCGGGTGCGCCTGCAAGAGACCGCGCCGTGACCCTGCTGCTGCGGGCGTCGCTGGTCGCGCTGCTGTTGTCGTCCGCCGCCTGCAGCAGCCTGACCCCGCGCCAGCATGAGCGCGCGGCCGCGATCGCGGTGGCCGGGCGCGCCACTACGGTCGATTGCGAACGCGCGGACCGCTGCGCGGTCCCGTCGGAGCTGCGCGCGCTGGGCGGCGAGGCGTTCGCCGCCTCGGCGGCCGGGCCCGACGCGCCGCCCCGGCATCACGTGTTGATCCTGGACGAGGGCGGGGACGCGCTGCTGGCGCGGATCAACCTGATCCGCAGCGCGACCCGCAAGATCGACCTGCAGACCTACATCTTCGACAAGGACGACAGCGCGCGGCTGGTGATCGACGAGCTGCTGGCGGCTGCCAAGCGCGGGGTCCACGTGCGGGTGCTGATCGACCAGCTGTCGGCCATCGCCGACCTGCAGATCCTGGCCGCGCTGGCCGGCGCGCACCAGAACCTGGAGTTGCGCATCTACAACCCCACGTTCGGCCTGGCCATGCCCAACTACATGCACTACTCGGCCAGCGTGATCTGCTGCTTCCGCCGCTTCAACCAGCGCATGCACAACAAGCTGCTGGTGATCGACGACGCGGTCGCCATCGCCGGCGGGCGCAACTACCAGGACGATTATTACGACTGGGACGCGGAGTTCAATTTCCGCGACCGCGACGTGCTCGTCGCCGGGCCGGTGGTGCGGGAGATGGAGCGCAACTTCGCCGAGTACTGGGCCGATCCGCGCAGCGTGCCGGCCGAGCGCCTCAACGATGTCGCGCATGTGTTGCTGGCGCAGGGCGTTCCTCCGCTGCCGCCGGCACCGTCGCAGCGGCCGGAGCGGGTGGAAATGATGTCGCGCGCCGCCGCCGACGCGGAGATGGTGCATGCGCGCCTGGTGGCGCGCGCGATCGCGGTGGGCGAGGTGACGTATCTGGCCGACGTGCCGCAGAAGCACCACGAAGGGCCGGACCCCGACGGCGCAGGCGTCTCCGGGCTGGCCGGGTTGCTGGCTGGCGCGCAGGAGGAGATCCTGCTGCAGACGCCGTACCTGGTCCTGTCCGACAGTGCGCTGGAAATCTTCCGGGACCTGCGTGCCCGGCCCGAGCCTCCAAGGGTGGTGGTGTCCACCAACAGCCTGGCCGCGACAGACAACCCCGTGGTCTACGCGTTGACCTACAAGTACAAGCGCAGGCATGTGCGCGAGTTGGGCTTCGACATCTTCGAATACAAACCGTTCCCTGCCGATCCACCGGTGGATCCCGAGCTGGGTGCTTGGCAGCCGGGCGATCCCGGCGCCTCGCCCGCGGTGGCGCGCAGCGAAGCGCCGGGTGGCAGCAGCGGCAGTGGTGGCGCCAGTGAGGACCGCCAGGTCGAGGACAAGCTGCGCACCGAAACGCGTCCGTCGCTGCTGCGCACCAGCGCGCCGGCCAACCGCCCGGTTCCGGTCAGCGGCGAGGGCCCGCGCACCGGCCTGCACGCGAAATCGGTGGTGATCGACCGCCGCATCGGCGTGGTCGGCACGCACAACTTCGATCCGCGCAGCGAGACCTACAACACCGAAGCGGTGGTGGTGATCGACGACCCCGTTTTCGCGCTCGCACTGGCGCAGAGCATCGAGCGCGACATCGCGCCGGGAAATTCGTGGACGGTGGCGCCGCGGGAAAAGCCGCCGGTGCTTTCCGGACTGAACTACAGCATGGGCAAGGTGCTGGAGGCTTCGCCGATCCTGGACCTGTGGCCTTGGCGCTACGCCACTAACTATGAATTCCAGCCCGGTCCGGACTGTCCCCTGCCGGTGTCGCGCCGTGACCCTGCATTCCATCGGTGCTACGTGGCGGTGGGCGACTTCCCTGAAGTAAGCCTGGGGCCGAAGACGATCTTCACCCGCATGCTGACCGCCTTCGGCGCGGGACTGGTGCCGATCCTCTGATCCTTGCGGAGCGGTCGGCCCCGGTCTGGGCCGCGGCAGGCCGGGGCTATCGCGGTCGGCACGACGGCACGTCCTTGTGCCGGCGCGCCGACGCGGGCATCCATGTCCGCTGCCGCGATACCCCCATGGCCCGGCAGCCCCACCGAAGCGGATGCTTTAGACCTGCACAGCGCGGCAAGCAGACTCGCCATGTCCGGCGCCTGGTCCGGCGGCAAGCGCTCGCGTGAACCGATGCGCGGTGGGCGTGCCCAAGGCCACACCAGTTGCCCGCTCCAGGTTGCAGCGCGGTAATCCATCCGCACCCGAACCTCCACGGCGATAATCTTCGCCATCCCCGAAAGCGAATCCGGCCATGGTCTTCCGCGCCCCCGTTTCCATCGAAGCCCTCAACACGCTCAGCCGGGGCACGCTTATCGAGCACCTCGGCATCGTCTTCACCGAAGCCGGCGAGGACTGGGTCCGGGCGACCATGCCGGTCGACGCGCGCACGCGCCAGCCCTACGGGTTGCTGCATGGCGGCGCCTCGGTGGTGCTGGCCGAGACGCTGGGCAGCAGCGCCGGCAACCTGTGCCTGGACACGCGCGAGCAGATGGCGGTGGGCCTGGAGATCAACGCCAACCACCTGCGGGCGGCACGCGAGGGCACGGTCACCGGCACCGCGCGGGCGCTGCACGTCGGCCGCACTACGCAGGTCTGGGACATCCGGATCGAAGACGCACGTGGCCGCGCGGTGTGCGTATCGCGGCTGACCCTGGCCGTGGTGCCGGTGTCGAGCCCGGCGTAGGCACGACGGACAGCGGTCGGGGGTCGCGCCGGATGGCTGCCGTGGGCGGACCGGCCGGGCAGCGGCGCGTCCGCTCGATCCTTCCGACATGGCGTCCTTCGTCGCCGGCGTGGCTTCGCATCGCGGCGCGATATCCACGACGCGCCATGGCGCGGTATCGTGCGCGACCATGAACCCCACCCCCCCACGTGCCCCCCGGCGCTCCCGACGACCGGCTGGCGGCCTTGCGCGCATCTGCCGCTACCTCTACCGCATTCCGCTGCTGCTGCTGCACCTGCTGCTGCCGCTGCCGCTGACCATGCTTTGCCTGGCGCCACCGTTCGCGCGCATCGCGTGGGGACCGGAGACACTGGGCGATCGCGCGGTGCGCGCGTGGTCGGCCGGGCTGCTGTGGATCTTCGGCTTCCGCCTGCGCCGCTTCGGCACGCCGCTGCCGGGCGCGGCCCTGTTCGTGGCCAACCATGTCAGCTGGATCGACATCGAGACCCTGCACAGCCAGCGGATGATGGGGTTCGTGGCCAAGAGCGAGATCGCCCGCTGGCCGCTGGTGGGCTGGCTGGCCGCGCGCGGGCAGACCATCTTCCACCAGCGTGGCAGCACCGACTCGCTCAACGGCGTGATCGAACTGATGGTCGGCCGGCTTCGCGAGGGGCGCGCGGTGGGCGTGTTCCCGGAGGGGCGTACCCGCAGCGGCGAGGAAGTGGGGCCGTTCCATGCGCGGATTTTCCAGGCCGCCGTCGATGCGCAGGTGCCGGTGCAGCCGGTGGCGCTGCGGTACGGAAACGGCGGCGACGCGCAGACCGTGGTCGCGTTCGCGCCGCGGGAGAGCTTCCTGGCCAACTTCCTGCGCCTGCTCGGTGAGCGCCCACGCGTGGCCGAGGTGCACTTCCTCGCCCCGGTCGCGCCGGGCGATGTCGACGGCCGGCGCCGCATCGCCGAACTGGCCCGGGAGCGGATCGTGGCGGCCATGGCCGGTTGAGGCGACGGTAATGGGACGTTGAGGCACCACCGGCGCACTTGCGCCCCGGATGCTGCGGTGCAAAATGGTCCCGGGCGCCCGTCGCCCGATACCCCCGCCATGCTCAACGCCGCCGACTACCAGCCCCCCAGACTCCTGCGCAATCCGCACCTGCAATCGGTGCTGGGTTCCAGCGCGCTGCGCCGGCGGCGCGGACTGCGCGCACTGCTCGCCAGCGGCGCCACCACCACCGAGCACATCCTCGACGGCGGCGGTGGCGCGCGCCTGCAGGGCTGGCACAGCCACATCCCGGGTCGCGAAGCGCGCGGTACCGCCTTGCTGCTGCACGGCTGGGAAGGCAGTGCCGAGTCGGGCTACATGCGACTGACCGCGGCGCGCCTGCTGGCCGACGGGATGGATGTGTTCCGCCTCAACTTCCGCGACCACGGGGACACGCATCACCTCAACGAAGGGCTGTTCCACTCCAACCGCCTGGACGAGGTGGTGCACGCGGTCGCCGACATGGTTCGCCTGCTGCGCGTGCGCGACCTGGTCGTGGCCGGGTATTCGCTGGGCGGCAACTTCGCGCTGCGCGTGGGCCTGCGCGCCGAGGTGGCCGGGCTGCCCTTGCGGCGGATCGCCGCGGTCTGCCCGCTGGTCGATCCGGCCACGACCATGGCCTGCATGGAACGCGCGCCGCAGATCTACGACTGGTATTTCCGCCGCAAGTGGCGCACCTCGCTATTGCGCAAGCGCGCGTTGTTTCCCGAGCAGCACCGCTACGACGACGCCACCCTGGCCCTGGACATGCGCAGCCTGACCGCGTGGCTGGCCCAGCGTTATGCCGGGTTCGGCCGCGTCGAGGACTACTTCGACAGCTACTCGATCGCCGGGGACCGGCTGGCGACGCTGGGCGTGCCGGCGAACATCCTGATGGCCGAGGACGACCCGGTGATCCCGTTCGACGACTTCCACCGCTGGCGGCTGCCACCAACGGCGCAACTGGAAGTGGCCCGCTGGGGCGGGCATTGCGCGTTCGTGGAGAACCTGTACGGGGACGGTTTCGCCGAGCGCTGGGTCGCCGAACGGCTGCGCGCCGCCCTGCCGGGCCGCTGAACAGCGGTTGCCCGCGACGGGCGCGGTAAACTGCGGGTTTTCCGCGGAAGACCCCGAAATGCTGGAACGGATCCACGAGGCGCTGAAGCGCGATGCCGTCGACGAGGCGCTGGCCCTGGCCCAGGACTGGGTGGCCCAGGCCCCCGACGACGCACAGGCGCAGCGCGCGCTGTCCACCACCCTGGCCCAGGCCGGCGACGTGGCGGCCGCACTGGTCGCGCTGGACCAGGCGATCCTGCTGGCACCGGAGGACGCGGGCCTGCACTTCGAGCGCGCCGCGCTGCTGCTGCGCTCGCGCGACAACGATGCGGCCCGCGATGCGCTGGGCCAGAGCCTGGGCCTGGACCCGAACCACCTGCCGTCCTACCTGGTGCAGGCGCAGATCGCACTGGCGCGCGGCGACATTGCCGAAGCCGAGCGGCTGAGCCGCACCGCCGCGCGGATCGATCCCGAACACCCGCGCCTGGCCGCCCTGGATGCGTTGCTGGCCCTGCGCGGCGGCGATGCCGATCGCGCCCTGGCCCTGGCCTCGGCGGCAAGCGCGAAGGTCACCGACGATCCGCAGCTGCTCTCGGTGCTCGGTTTCGGCTACCTGGCCAAGCGCCATTGGGCGTTCGCCGAGCAGGCCTTCCGCCGCGTGTCCGAACTGCTGCCCGATGCGCGCGCGCTGCGCCCGCTGCTGGCGCAGCTGGCCGCCGCGCAGGGCCGGATGGGCGAGGCGGCCGACCTGGTCGCGCCGCTGCTCGAGGACGAGGCGACCGCCACGGCGGCGCTGCGTCGCGTCGGCGGCTTGTACGCGCTGCAGGCCGGGCGTACCGACCAGGCGCTGGAGCAACTGCGCCGTGCCCTGGCCGCGGGTCCCGATCGCGCGGTGCTGCAGGGGCTGATGCAGCTGTGGCGCGAACGTGATGACCGCGACGAGGCCCAGGCGACGCTGGAGGCGGCATTGGCGACGCACCGCGACGCCGGCGACCTGTGGGCCGCGCGACTGGCGCTGGAAACTCCCGGCACCGCCGAGGGCGAACAGGTGCTGGAGCGCTGGCTCGGGGCGATGCCCGACTTCGTGCCGGCGCTGGAGACGGCGATGTTCCAGCGCGACCGCGCCGCGGACCTGGAAGGCGCCGGCCGTTTCGCGGCCCGCCTGCTGGAGCTGCAGCCGGCGCATCCGGCGGCGGGGCAGTTCCTGGCCGAATCCTTGCTGGCCGGTGATCCCGACGCGGCCGTGAACCGCGCACGCGCGGCGGTGGCCGCGCAGGCTTCGGAAGAGACGCGCACGCCGATGCGCGGCTGGCTCGGTCGCCTGCTCGATCGCGCCGGACGCCCCGCCGACGCACTGGCCCAGTGGCGATCCCTGCACGCCGAGTTCGGCGCGAACCGGCTGGCCTTGCCCGTCCTTGCGCCGGCGCCGGACGCCGGCTGGCCGGCGCTGTCCACGCCCGTTCCCGGCACCGGCCATCCCATCCTGCTGTGGGGCCTGCCGGGCTCGGGCATCGAGCGCGTCGTCGATACGCTGGCGGCCGGCCCGATGCTGCGCGACCGCTTCAGCGACCAGGCGCCCGCCGACCCGCTGGCCGCACCCGCATCGGCGCATGCGTTGCGCGATGGCACGCTCGCTCCGGCACAGCTGGTCGAGCAGTGGCGCGCACAGCTGCCCGCGCGCGGCATCGCCGACGGCAACGTGATCGATTGGCTGACCTGGTGGGACAACGCCCTGCTGCTGGCTTTGCGGCCGCACCTGCCCGAAGGCCTGCTGATGGTGGCGGTGCGCGATCCGCGCGACATGCTGCTGGACTGGCTGGCGAGCGGGTCGCCGGTGCCGCTGGCGCTGGACGATCCGGACACCGCCGCGGCATGGCTGGCCCAGGGCCTGGAACAGCTGGCTGACCTGCACGAGCAGGATCTTTATCCGCACCTGCTGATGCGACTGGATGGGGTGCTGGATGCGCCGGCGCAGCTGGCCGCCGTGGTCGGGCAGGCGCTCGGGGTGCAGCTGCCGCCGCCGCCGCCCGCGCCACGGCGCATGCCGCCGGGTCGCTGGCGTGCGTACGCCGATCTGCTGGCCGGTCCGTTCGCCCACCTGGCGCCAGTCGCGGCGCGGCTGGGCTACCCTGACGCCTGATCCAAAGGAGCCGAGCATGCGCATCGGGAGCGACAGTTTCGATCCTCGCGGTTCGATTCCGGCCGAGTTCGCCATGGGCCAGGCCGATGGATTCGCCGCCAACCGCAATCCGCACCTGGCCTGGGACGGCGTGCCCGACGGCACCCGTTCCTTCGCCCTGTTGTGCATCGATCCGGATGCGCCGACCGTGCCGGAGACGGTCGGCCGCGAAGACCTGCAGATCCCGGTCGAACAGCCGCGCGCGGACTTCGTCCACTGGGCGGTGGCGGACATCGCGGCGGACGTGCGCCTGGTCGCCGCCGGCAGTTGCTCGGACGGAATCACGGCGAAGGGCAAGCGTTCGCCACCCGGATTGCCGGGCGCCCGCCAGGGCCTGAACGACTACACCGGCTGGTTCGCCGGCGACGCGCAGATGGGCGGCGACTACTTCGGCTACGACGGCCCGTATCCGCCGTTCAACGACCTGCGCGTGCACCGCTACTTCTTCCGCCTGTTCGCCCTGGACGTGGCCACGCTGGACCTGCCGGCGCGCTTCACCGCCGGCGACGTGCATCGCGCGATGCAGGGCCACGTGCTGGCCGAGGCGTCGGTCTACGGCACCTACAGCCTGAATCCATCGCTGTCGTAGCGCCGGTCCGGCGCGAGTGGCACAGGGGCTGGTCCCGCCATCGGGCGCTGCCGGGTACGGCAGCACATCGTCCGCCAGGGGGCGAGCTCGCACGGCCGCGTGCAGCACCGGAAAAAGGAACGGCCGCGCGAAGGCGGCCGTCCTCTCGAAACGCTGGCCGGATCGATCAGCGCTTCACCTGCTCCGACTCCACGACCATGTCCAGCACGTACGCATACCTCGAGGCGTCGGCCGGCACGTCCTTGCGCGTGTAGCGGTCGATGCGCAGCACGTTGCGCACGCCGGGCTGGTGCGTATAGCCCTCGATCTCGTCGAAGAAGTTCTGCCACTCGCCCGGCTCGCCGGCGCGCAGGCCGTTCTCGTCGAACCGGATCTCGCGCACCTGCAGGCACTGCTTGTCCGGGATCAGCGGATGGCTGCACGGCTTGGTTTCCGGTCCGACCTCGAGGAAGACGCGTTCGGCCGGGCCGCCGAAACGGTTGGCCGCGGTGGGCGATCCCTGGAACACCAGGCGGTCGCCGCCGGCATTGGTCAGCACCAGCTCGGGCGTGTCGCCGGCGGTGCTGGCGACACCCAGCGTGCCGGCCAGGCGCTTGCCGACCTCCGCGTCCAGCGCCGCCAGCTTCGGATCGGAGCAGGCCATCATGGTGGACGCCATCGGACTGAGGCTCAGCGTGTCGCCGGCCAGGGTGAAGCCGCCGGACATGCGGTTGCAGGTGTTGGATACCGCCAGCCGCCCGTCGGCGAAGTCCAGTTGCAGCGGGGCATCGGCGCGTACCAGCAGGGCCTCGATGGATTGCCCCTGGGCATCGGTGGCGGTGGCCAGCTTCCAGTGGAAGGCCGGCAGCAAGGCGGCGGTGTCGCCGGGCGTGGCCATCGTCGGCGGCGCGGCCGGATCGGACGTGGCCGCGGCAGGCAGCTCGCCCGGGGGCGGTTCGGCGGAGTCGGACGCCGGCTTGGTGCAGGCGGCCAGCGCAAGGGGCAGCAGCAGGACGAGCGGGAGCGCCAGCGGGCTACGGGTGTGCGGGAGCTTCATGGGACCTCCGGTGCGGGCCGGCCGCGGGGCCGGCAGTGGGATGCGGCACGTATCGGTACAACGGCTGGATGCGCCCGCCGGGGTTCGCCGGGCGTGAACGTCGCCGGTCAGGCCCCCGCCGGCATCAGCGCCAGCAGGAGCAGGCCCAGCACGATCCGGTAGATCGCGAAACCGGTGAAGCGGTGTGCCTTGATATACCCCATCAGCCAGCGCACCACCACGAAGCCGGTGATCGCCGCGGCGGTGAAGGCGACCGCGACCGAGGACCAGTCCTCGTCGCCGAGCCCGCCGGCCATCGCCAGTTCGAGGAAGGCGAAGCCGCTGGCGGCGAACATGGTCGGGATGCCGACCAGGAACACGAACTCGGTCGCCGAGGCGCGGCGACTGGTGCCGGCCAGCATCGCCACGAAGATCGCCGCGGCCGAGCGCGAGGTGCCGGGGAATATTCCTGCCACGACCTGGGCCAGCCCGACCAGCACGGCCACCTTCCAGGTCACCGTGGCCAGGTCGCCGCGCTTTTCTGCGAAGTGTTCGGCCACCAGCATCCACAGGCCGCCCAGGACCAGCGCCCAGGCGATCGGGGTCACCGTCTCGGGCAGCTCCCAGCCGGCAAGGCGTACGGGCAGGCCGACCAGCGCGGTGACCAGGAAGGCGACGCCGATCTTGGCCACGTAATCGCGATTCGCCGGCTGGCCCAGCCCGGTCGCCAGCTCCCACAGGCGGTGCCGGAAGGCCAGGGTGACCGCGAGGATCGCGCCGGCCTGGATGACGATGTTGAAGAAATCCGAGCGGGCGCCCAGCCAGTGCTGCGCGATCAGCAGGTGCCCGGTGCTGGAGATCGGCAGGAATTCGGTCACGCCTTCGAGGATGCCCAGCAGCAGGGCGGCGAACAGGTCGGACACGACGGGAACCGGGCGGGAAGAAGGGCGCACAGGATAAGCAATCCGCCCCTCGCCCTCCATGCACCAAAAAGGTTCTAAGCATGCACCGAATTGATGCACCCGAATGGTGCAATTGCATCATTCGCACCTCGACGTTCAGTCAAATCAACAACTTGTGATTCGCTCCGTGGTTGGCATGCGCCCTGCTAGGTCATCGATACCTAACAACCCCGAGGTTGCACGCGATGTCCGTGGAAAACGTTGAGAAGCTGATCAAGGACAACCAGGTCGAGTTCGTCGACCTGCGTTTCGTCGACATGCGCGGCGTGCAGCAGCACGTGACCTTCCCCGCCAGCATCGTGGAAGCGTCGCTGTTCGAGGACGGCAAGATGTTCGATGGCTCTTCGATCGCCGGCTGGAAGGGCATCAACGAATCGGACATGGTCCTGCTGCCCGACGCCGACACCGCGGTGCTCGACCCGTTCACCGCCGACCCGACCCTGATCCTGACCTGCGACGTGCTCGATCCGGCCACGATGCAGGGCTACTCGCGCTGCCCGCGCGGCATCGCCAAGCGCGCCGAGGCGTACCTGAAGTCGCTCGGCATCGCCGACGTGGCGTTCTTCGGCCCGGAGCCGGAGTTCTTCATCTTCGACGCGGTGCGCTTCGCCAACGACATGGGCCACACCTTCTTCAAGATCGATTCGGAAGAGGCGGCCTGGAACACCGGCACCAAGTACGAGAGCGGCAACACCGGCTACCGCCCGGGCGTGAAGGGTGGCTACTTCCCGGTCGCGCCGACCGATTCGCTGCACGACCTGCGCTCGGAGATGTGCAAGGAGCTGGAAGCGGCCGGCATCGAGGTCGAGGTCCACCACCATGAGGTCGCCACCGCCGGCCAGTGCGAGATCGGCACCAAGTTCAACACCCTGGTGAAGAAGGCCGACGAGCTGCTCACCACCAAGTACATCATCAAGAACGTCGCCCACCGCAACGGCAAGACCGCCACCTTCATGCCCAAGCCGATCGTCGGCGACAACGGCAGCGGCATGCACGTGCACCAGTCGCTGGCCAAGGGCGGCACCAACCTGTTCTCCGGCGACGGTTACGGCGGCCTGTCGCAGATGGCGCTGTGGTACATCGGCGGCATCTTCAAGCACGCCAAGGCGATCAACGCGTTCGCCAACTCCGGCACCAACAGCTACAAGCGCCTGGTGCCCGGGTTCGAGGCGCCGGTGATGCTGGCCTACTCGGCGCGCAACCGCTCGGCCTCGTGCCGCATCCCGTGGGTGTCCAACCCGAAGGCGCGCCGCATCGAGATCCGCTTCCCCGATCCGCTGCAGTCCGGCTACCTGACCTTCACCGCGCTGATGATGGCCGGCCTGGACGGCATCAAGAACCAGATCGACCCGGGCGCGCCGAGCGACAAGGACCTGTACGACCTGCCGCCGGAAGAAGAGAAGCTGATCCCGCAGGTGTGCTCGAGCCTGGACCAGGCGCTCGAGGCGCTGGACGCGGACCGCGAGTTCCTCAAGGCCGGCGGCGTCATGACCGACGACTTCATCGACGGCTACATCGCGCTGAAGATGCAGGAAGTGACCAAGTTCCGCGCGGCCACGCACCCGCTGGAATACCAGCTGTACTACGGCAACTGAGTGGGAAGCCGGCGCGCGCGGTTGGGGAATCGCGCGCGTCGTGCACTGGGCCGGCCTCGCGCCGGCGCCTGAGCAGAGAGAGCAGCACGCAGCACAGGGGAAGCAAGAGAGAGATTCACGGGCCTGCATGACCTCCCCCAAGAAGTCGGGTGCAGCCTGCGAATCGGTGCGCCGCCGCCGTCACGGAGCGGCCATGTCGACCGGGACGCCGGGTCCTTCGTGACCCGGCAGTTCCCCGGGGTTCCGAACGCCGGCCGCAAGGCCGGACCCTCCACCATCGGGATGCGAACATGAAACTGATCACCGCAATCATCCGGCCGTTCAAGCTTGACGAGGTGCGCGAAGCCCTCGCCCAGGCGGGCGTGTCGGGAATCACCGTGACCGAAGTCAAAGGCTTCGGTCGCCAGAAGGGCCACACCGAGTTGTACCGCGGCGCCGAATACGTCGTCGATTTCCTGCCGAAGATCAAGATCGAAACCGTCGTCACCGACGAGCGCCTGGACGCGGTGCTGGAAGCGATCCAGCAGTCGGCCGGCACCGGCAAGATCGGCGACGGCAAGATCTTCGTCACCGCGGTCGAACAGGTCATCCGCATCCGCACCGGCGAGATCGGCGCGGACGCGCTCTAACCACCACTCGGAGCACAGCCCATGAACATCCGTTTGCTGTCCGGGTGGAAAGCCCGGTTCTATGCCATCTGCCTGACCATGCTGGTCAGCGCGCTGGCGGTCACCACGTTCGCCGGTTCGGCGATCGCGCAGGAACCCGCCGCGCCGTCGGCTGCCGAAGCGGCCGCCGTTGCTGCCGATGAGGCCGCTGGTACGTCCGGTGAAGTCGATGCGGCGGCTGCGGCTGCCGTAGCGGCGGCCGACACGGCCGTCGCCGCCGCAGTCGCTGCAGTCGAAGCGCCCGCCGCCGAGCCTGTCGTCGACAAGGGCGACGTCGCCTGGATGCTGACCTCGACCATGCTGGTGCTGCTGATGGTCGTGCCCGGCCTGGCCCTGTTCTACGGCGGCATGGTCCGCGCGAAGAACGTGCTGTCGGTGCTGGTCCAGGTCGCCGTGGTGTTCTCGCTGCTGACGGTGTTGTGGATCGTCTACGGCTACAGCCTGGCCTTCTCGGGCGAGGGCGCGTGGATCGGCAACCTCGACAAGCTGTTCCTGAAGGGCGTCACCATCGGCACCCTGGCGGCCACCTTCACCGAGGGAGTGAGCCTGCCGGAGTACGTGTTCGTCGGCTTCCAGGCGACCTTCGCCGGCATTACCGGCGCGCTAATCGTCGGCGCCTTCGCCGAACGCGCCAAGCTGGCGGCGGTGCTGCTGTTCTCGGTGATCTGGTTCACGTTCGGCTACCTGCCGCTGGCGCACATGGTGTGGGCGACCGGTGGTTTCCTGTTCGAGAAGGGCGCGCTGGACTTCGCCGGCGGCACCGTGGTGCACATCAATGCCGGCGTCGCGGGCCTGGTGGGTGCCTACTTCATCGGCAAGCGCCTGGGCTATGGCCAGACCGCGCTGAAGCCGCACAACGTGACCCTGACCTTCGTGGGCGCTTCGCTGCTGTGGGTGGGCTGGTTCGGCTTCAATGCCGGCTCCAACCTCGAGGCGACCGCCGGCGCGGCGCTGGCCTTCCTCAACACCCTGGTCGCCACCGCCGCCGCGGTGCTGGGCTGGTCGCTGACCGAGAAGCTGGTCAAGGGCAAGTCCTCGGCGCTGGGCGTGGCCTCGGGCATGGTCGCCGGCCTGGTCGGCATCACCCCGGCCGCGGGCCTGGTCGGTCCGTTCGGCGCGGTGGCCATCGGTTTTGCGGCCGGCGTGATCTGCGTGTGGGGCGTCACCGGCCTGAAGAAGCTGCTGGGTGCGGATGACAGCCTGGACGTGTTCGGCGTGCACGCGGTCGGCGGCATCGTCGGTGCGATCCTGACCGGCGTGTTCTTCTCGCCGGCGCTGGGTGGCCAGGGCGGCGAGGACTTCGACATGGCTTCCCAGGTAGCGACCCAGGCGCTGGGCGTGGGCCTGACCATCGCCTGGATCGGCCTCGTCTCGGTGATCGGCTTCAGCGTGGCCAAGCTGGTGTTCGGCCTGCGGGTGAACGAGGAGTCCGAGCGCATCGGCCTGGACATCACCTCGCACGGCGAGTCGGCCTACGAGGCCTGATACGGCGGTCAAGCGATACCCGGCCCACGGTGCAGCCGTGGGCCGGTTCCTCCCGATGCGGCCGGCGTGGTCGGCCGCATCCCCGGGCGGTTACTGCCAAGCGCGCTGCCGGGGGGCGTAGCGCATCCGCCATCGCCGAGGTGATCCCGTGTTCCCCCTCATTTCCCCGATCCGCGGCCCGCGCTTGCCATTGGCGCCGGCTGCCGCTGCAATGGGCCATGGCCCTTCACCGGTTCTCCCTCCTGATGTCCGCCCTGCTGCTGTGCGCCTGCGCGCCGGCACCGGTGCGCAATCCGCTCGCGCAGTGGGAGCCATCGCCCAACCACGATGCGCGCCGCGCGATCGTGGTGGTGCTGCATGCGACCGAGCAGGAGTCGGTGGCGCAGAGCCTGCACACGCTGCGCACCGCCAACAGCGGCGGGCCGGTCAGCGCGCATTACCTGGTCGGTGCCGACGGGTCGCTGTACCAGCTGGTCGAGGATTCGCGCCGCGCCTGGCATGCCGGGGGTGGCAGCTGGGGCACGATCGACGACCTGAATTCGGCGTCCATCGGCATCGAGCTGGACAACGATGGCACTGAGCCTTTCCCGCCCGCGCAGATCGACGCGCTGCTGCGCCTGCTCGAGGACGTCAGCGCGCGGCTGCGCATCCCGCGCCACGCGGTCATCGCGCATGCAGACATGGCGCCGACGCGCAAGCGCGATCCGGGGCCGCGTTTCCCGTGGCGGCAACTGGCCGACGCAGGCTTCGGCCTGTGGCCCGATCCGGCCGACGGTATCCCGCCCCCGGGCTTCGATCCCTGGCTGGCGCTGCAGGCGATCGGTTACCCGCTCGACGACCGCGCCGCCACGGTGCGTGCATACCGCCGCCACTACCGGGGCGACGAGGCCGAGGTCCTGGACCAGGACGACCATCGCATCCTGCATTCGCTGGTGCTGCAGGCGCGCCGGGTCCGCTGACGCCGCAACCGGGGGGATATCGCACGGCACGCCTCTATGCACTAAATTGGTGCAATGGACGCCGTGACCCCCGCAGCCCCCACCCTCGAACAGCTGGGCACCCCGGTGGCCTGGGCGGACCATCAGGCGCGCATCACCGGGGTCAACCCGGCGTTCCCGCGCTGGCTGGGGGTGGGTCCGCGGCGGCTGCTCGGCCAGCCGCTGGCGGCGCTCGAGCTGGACGGGGATGCCCTGGCCCGCTTCCTGGAACAGGACGAGCGCGAGGTGCTGCGCCTGCACCGGATCGCGCTGGGACTGCCCGGCGAAGCGCCGCGCTACGCCGATGGCTGGGTCACCCGCACCGCCGACGGTTGGCTGCTGGAAGCCCATCCGGCCGATGCGTTCGCCGAGCCCGACCCGGCCCGGGCACTCCCAGGCGCCTTGCAGGCCGCGCTCAAGGGCCTGGCCCATGAGCTGCGCAATCCGCTGGCCGGGCTCAAGGGCGCCGCCCAGCTGCTGTCGCGCCGCGCCGGCCAGCGCCCGGAGGAGACGGGCGAGCGCGAACTGATCGAACTGATCGGCGCGGAGATCGATCGCCTCAGCCAGCTGGTCGACCAGCTGCTGTCGCCGGCGCCGCATCGACCGCATGCGCCGTTGAACATCCATGCCGTGCTCGAGCGCGTGCTGCGCCTGGCCGAGGCCGAAGGCGGCTGGACGGTGCGCGTGCAGCGCGACTACGACCCCAGCATCCCCGAATTCGCAGGCGATGCCGACCGCCTTACCCAGGCGGTGTGGAACCTGGTCCGCAACGCGCAGCAGGCCAGCGCGTCGACGATCATCCTGCGCACCCGGGTCGAGAACGGCCTGCATATCCGCGACCACCTGCACGCCCGCGCGCTGCGGGTGGAGATCGTGGACGACGGCCGCGGCGTGCCCGACGAGCTGGCCGAACACCTGTTCCTGCCCCTGGTCAGCGGTCGCGCCGAGGGCACCGGCCTGGGCCTGGCCCTGGCCCACCAGGTCGCGCGCGAGCATCGCGGTTCGCTGACCTTCCGCTCGCGCCCCGGGCATACCGTTTTCACGCTGCTGCTGCCGCACAACGAATCCGAAGGAGCACCCACCGCATGAGCGTCGCCATGAGCGCCGACAACCGACGCGTCTGGGTGGTCGACGATGACCGCTCGGTGCGCTTCGTGCTGGCCACCGCGTTGCGCGATGCCGGCTACGAGGTCGACGGCTTCGAGAACGCGGCCAGCGCGCTGGCGGCCCTGCGCGTGCGCGGGGCGCCGGACCTGCTGTTCACCGACGTGCGCATGCCCGGCGAAGACGGACTGAAGCTGCTGGACCGGCTCAAGACCGCGCATCCGCACCTGCCGGTGATCGTGATGTCGGCCTATACCGACGTGGCCAGCACCGCCAGCGCGTTCCGCGGCGGCGCGCACGAATTCCTGTCCAAGCCGTTCGACCTGGACGATGCGGTGGCGCTGGCTGCGCGGGCCTTGCCGGCGAGCGCGATCGCCGCTCCCGCCGCCGATCCCGAGCCGGCGCCGGAAACGGTGGCCGGGGCTCCGGAGCTGATCGGCGACACGCCGGCGATGCGCGCGCTGTTCCGCGCGATCGGCCGGCTGGCGCAGGCGCCGCTGTCGGTGCTGATCACCGGCGAGACCGGCACCGGCAAGGAACTGGTGGCGCACGCGCTGCATCGCGAGTCGCCGCGCTCGACCGGGCCGTTCGTCGCGCTCAACACCGCCGCGATCCCCGCCGAACTGCTGGAAAGCGAGCTCTTCGGCCACGAGGCCGGCGCGTTCACCGGCGCACAGAAGCGCCATGTCGGCCGCTTCGAGCAGGCCAACGGCGGCACCCTGTTCCTGGACGAGATCGGCGACATGCCCGCCTCGTTGCAGACCCGGCTGCTGCGCGTGCTGGCCGAGGGCGAATTCTTCCGCGTCGGCGGGCGCGAGCTGATCCGCGTCGACGTGCGCGTGATCGCCGCCACCCACCAGGACCTGGAGACGCTGGTCCAGCAGGGCCGCTTCCGCGCCGACCTGCTGCACCGGCTCAACGTGGTCCGACTGCAGTTGCCGCCGCTGCGCGAGCGCCGCGGCGACATCCCGCTGCTGGCCGATACCTTCCTGCACCGCGCCGCCCGCAAGCTCGGTGCGGGCGGCAAGCGCTTCGACGCCGGAGCGACGGCTGCGCTGCAGGCGATGGACTGGCCCGGCAACGTGCGCGAGCTGCAGAACCTGTGCTGGCGACTGGCCGCGCTTGCGCCGGGCGAGACCATCACCGTCGACGATCTCGACGAAGTGCAGGCACCGGCGAGTGGGGTCGTGCCGGCCGCTTCGGCGGCGTCGGTGCCGCCGGCCGAATGGGACCGACAGCTCGGCAAGTGGGCGCTGGACTGCCTGCAGGCCGGCGCGCGCGACCTGCACGCCGAGGCGCGCGACCGCTTCGACCAGGCGCTGCTCAACGCGGCCCTGCAGCACACCGGCGGCCGGCGCGTGGAAGCGGCGGCGCTGCTGGGCGTCGGTCGCAATACGGTCACCCGCAAGCTCGGGCCGGGGCGCAAGCGGCGCTGACGCCGGGTCAGCACTGCGCGCCACGGCGCGCGCACGTTCATGCCGCCTGAACCGGCATGCGGCTTATGCTCGGGGTCGCTTCGTCCATTCCCGCTGGGAGTTCCACCATGCGAACCGCATTCGTCCCCCTTGGCCTGCTCGGTTCACTCGCCGTCCTGGCTGCCTGCAGCAGCACGCCGCCCGCCGCACCGGCGCCGCCCGTCGCCACCAGCACCGCGCAGCAGGCGGTCGCGGTCATGGCCTCGGCCTCGGGCAGCCGGGTAAGCGGCAAGCTGACCCTGGCCCCGATGGGCGACGGCGTGCACATCAGCGGGGAGGTCGGCGGCCTGGTACCGAACACGCAGTCCGGGTTCCACGTGCACGAGAAGGGCGACTGCAGCGCGGTCGACGCGACCAGCGCCGGCGGGCATTTCAATCCGGCCACCAGCGCGCATGGGCGTGCCGGCACCCCGATCCACCATGCCGGCGACATGGACAACATCACCAGCGATGCCGGCGGCGTGGCCAGGGTCAACGTGCACCTGCGCGGCGTCACCCTGGGCGGCGGAGCGGCCAACGACATCGCCGGCCGCGCGGTGATCGTGCATGCCGCACCGGACGACTACCACACCCAGCCCACCGGCAATGCCGGCGCGCGGGTCGCCTGTGGCGTGATCAAGGTGGTGCAGTAGCTCCGCGGCGCGGTCGAGGCGATCGTATAAGGATGCCGGCCGCCGCGCGCGGTGACCGGCGACCGTTGAGCGGCGGGCCGCGATGCCGTGATGCGAGGGCGCGGGAAGGCGTGACGACCTACTGCAATTGCGCGCGCGCGTCCTGCTGGCCGTCGCAATGCACGAACAGCACCGGGATGCCGTGTGCTTCGAGCACGGCGGCGAACTGGCGCTGGCGCGCGAGGAAGTGCTCGTACACGCGCTGCAGCCGGTCGCAATCGCCTTCACCGCCCTGGTAGTGCATGCACCAGCCGGCCGGATCGAACAGCGCCATCCGCACTTCGCCGTTCTCCAGCCGCAGCAGCGGTTCGGCGCCCTGGTCCAGCCACTCGACCGCGTGGGGGGCGAGCAAGGCGGCCTCGACCAGGTTCCACAACGGCGCCAGGCCCTGGTTGTCGTATTGCATCGCCATCATCGCGGCGAGGTCGTGCACGCTGAGATAGCGGGCGTGCTCGACCCGTGCCGCGAAGCCGTCCTGCGCGGCCAGCGCGGTATCGGGCTGGGCCATGCCCAGGGCCAGCAACTTTTCCTCGAGGGCTTCGGCGACCGCGGAAACCGTATCCGCGGCGCCCACAAGGACGAACGGCAGCACGCGCAGGCCGCCGCCAGCCAGCGCCGGATCGGCCTGGAACGGCATCGGCACCCCGCCCTCGGCATCGGCGCCGAAGGCGAGCACGCGCGGACCCTGGTCTCGACCGGGCGCGCGCGCATGCAGTTCCTGCAGCCGCTGGTGCAGTGGCCAGCCCGGGCGCAGCGATTCGGCCGGATCGAAGTGTGCGGCAGCCAGGACCAGGTCCAGGTCCGATACGCCCTCAACCAGCGCCGCCAGGTCGCGACCGACCCGGATGGCCAGTTCGCCGGCCTGCTCCGGCGGCAACGCGGCGTGCCCGGGTTCGGCGCCGCCGGCCAGCTCCAGCGCGAACGCGCCCCTGAATATCGCTTCAGCCATGCGCCTGCCTCCATCGGGCGTTGTCGCACACACGGGCCGTGCGCGCGGTCACTTCGTTCATGCCGGGGTGGGTCTGGATCATTGGCCGCCTGACGGGTCGGGGCTACACTGCGCATTATGCATTCGGCCGCGTATGCAGGCCGCCCCCACGAACGGAATCCGACCGAGGTCACCGCATGCCAGCCGTCCGTCCCGTCGCCATCCTAGGCGGCGTCCGCATCCCGTTCTGCCGCCAGAACACCGCCTATTCGGACGTCGGCAACCTCGGCATGTCGGTGCGGACCCTCGGCGCGCTGGTCGAGCGCTTCGGCCTGCACGGCCAGCAGCTGGGCGAAGTGGCGATGGGCGCGGTGATCAAGCACTCGTCGGACTGGAACCTGGGTCGCGAGGCGGCGCTGTCGTCGGGCCTGTCGCCGCTGACCCCGGGCATCACCCTGCAGCGCGCCTGCGGCACCAGCCTGGATTCGATCATCACGATCGCCAACAAGATCGCGGTCGGCCAGATCGAGTCGGGCATCGGCGGCGGTTCGGACACCACCTCCGACGTGCCGATCGTCTACGGCAAGAAGCTGCGCGCGCGCCTGCTGGCCGCCAACCGGGCGAAAACCACCACGGACAAGATCGCCGCCTTCAAGGGTTTCAAGCTGGCCGAGCTGAAGCCCGAGTTCCCCGGCGTGGCCGAGCCGCGCACCGGCAAGAGCATGGGCGACCACTGCGAGGACATGGCCAAGCAGTGGAACATCTCGCGCGACTCGCAGGACGAGTGGGCGGTGTCGTCGCACCGCAAGCTGGCCGCGGCCTACGAGCGCGGCTTCTTCGACGGACTGATCGCGCCGTTCCGCGGCGTGGAGCGCGACAACATCCTGCGTGCCGACACCTCGCTCGAAAAGCTGGCGACGCTGAAGCCGGCATTCGACAAGGTTTCCGGTCGCGGCACGCTGACCGCCGCCAATTCCACTCCGCTGACCGATGGTGCCGCCGCGGTGCTGCTGGCGTCGGAGGAATGGGCGCGTGCGCATGGCCACGAGCCGCTGGCGTACCTGCGCGACGCGCAGGTGGCCGCGGTCGACTTCGTCCATGGCGAAGGCCTGCTGATGGCGCCGACCGTCGCGGTGCCGGAGATGCTTCGCCGTCATGGACTCACGCTGCAGGATTTCGACCTCTACGAGATCCACGAGGCCTTCGCCGCGCAGGTGCTGTGCACGCTGCGCGCGTGGGAGAGCGAGGACTACTGCCGCAACCGGTTGGGGCTGGATGCGCCGCTGGGCCGGATCGATCCGGAGAAGATCAACCCGGTCGGTTCCTCGCTGGCCACCGGCCATCCTTTCGCCGCCACGGGTGCTCGCGTCATCGCGACCGCCGCCAAGCAGCTCGCCGAACGCGGGGGTGGCCGCGCACTGGTCTCGATCTGCACGGCCGGCGGCATGGGTGTGGTCGCGATCGTCGAACGCTGAGCGAAGGATCCTGTCCACCGGAAGGGCGGCTTGGCCGCCCTTCCGCGTTTCGGGGCACCGTGCTGCTATCGTGGATCGCGGACAAGATGCGAAGGGGCGCGGATGAGCCGGATGGCAGCGTGGGCGTGCGCGGGGGTGTGGCTGGCGTTGGTCGCGGCCGGGCCTGCACGGGCATTGACCATCATGGAGATGGATTACCAGTGCCCCGTCGGAGGCGAGCGCTTCCGCCAGGAAACGGCAGGCTCGGGGACGGCCTTCGGCCACTACCTGGACGGCCAGGCCTACGGGCCGATCATGTCCCCGTGGCCGCTGGCGAAATGCCCCGGCAACGGTTTCGTCATGTATCGCGACGATTTCAGCCCGGCGGAACTGGAGGTGCTGACAGCCTTCGTCCAGGGCCAGGCATACCAGCAGCTGCGCCAGACCGAAACAACTTACTGGCTGGCGGCGTCCCTGCAGGAAGCGCTCGGCGTGTCCTTGGTCGATCGCGCCGGCACCCTGATGCGCGCGACCTGGCAAGCGTCGCCGGCGCAGTACCCGCATTACGTGGAAGCTGCCGCCGCCGCCTTCGCCGCCGCCTGTCCGGATGATGCCGCGCACACGCAGCGCGACGAGCAATGGCTGTATTGCCAGCTGATCCGCGGCGAATGGGAGCGTCGGACCTCGCGCTTCGATGCCGCCCGCGCGCGCTTCGAGCACCTGCAGCCGTTGCCGCCGCAGCTGGTGGGTGATGCCGATGCGCGTGCCCAGTACGCATCCGAAGTGGCCCAGCAGCTCGCGCTGGTGGAACAGGGAGACGCGCGCAGGACGATGGCCTCCATGGCCGGGAAGGACGCAGGCGTTGCAGGGGATGTCGAGGCCGCCGCCGATGCGGCAGCCGACCCGGGCCGCTGAGCTTCCGCGTCAGTCCTTCAGTCGCGGGATGCCGTGCGCGTCGCGGTCCTCGCCCACCGCCAGGTCGTAGATCTTCTCGCGCAGGTCGCGGCCAGGAAGTTCCTCGGCAGCTTCGCCACGTGCGGCATGCAATGCGTTGGCATACGCGCGCCGCGCCAGGCCTTCTTCGCCGGCCGCAGCGAACCCGGCACCCATTTCTTCCCATGCTTCCGCACCCGCCCCCTGGGCGATGGCGCGATGCAGGAAGTCCTGCGCCTGCAGCCATTGGCCCTGCTTGCGCGAAAGCCGCGCGAGCGCCAGCAGCAGGGCCGGGCTGGCCGGATGTGCCTGCAGCCAGCGCTGGGCGCTGGCACGGCGCGAATCGACATGGCCGACCGCCAGGCTTCCATACAGGTCGGCAAGCGACTCGTCCCAGCGCGCGTCCAGCGCCTGCTCGAGATGGCGCAGCGCGGCCTCGTCCCAGCGCAGCGCGGCGGCGCGGGCGGCATAGGCGGCCACCACCGGTGGTTCGGTGCGCAACGGCTTGGGCATGGCTTCCCAGCGCTCGGCCAGCAGGTTGGCATCGGCGGCTTCGCGCAGTGACTGGGTGGCGAGTTCCATCTCCAGTCGTGCCAGCTCCGCTTCGGGCAAGGCCGACTGCTGGCGCAGCGCGCCGAGCAGGCCATAGGCTTCACCGGCGCGGCCGATGCTCTTCAGCGCGCGCGTGCGCAACAGCAGTCCGCGTGGCGGCAGCGGTTGAGCGGCGGCGACGTCGAGTGCATTGATCGCATCGACCGGCAGGCCACGTTCGAGCAGGCGTTCCCCGGCAAGCATCGCGTGTGCGGCGGGATCGCGTGTGGCCAGCGCGGTCAGCCAGCCTTCGGCGGCGGCCGGATCGCCGCGGCCGTCGGCCGCGCGCACCGCAGCGGCCAGCGCGATCGCGCCGACTTCGGGGTCGTCCACGGCTGCGGCGAACAGACGCTCGGCGCGCAGCCAGTGGCCGCCCTGCAGCGCGCGCAGCCCCTCGATCAGTCGCGCGCGACCCTGGCGCTTGCGATAGCGGCCCCAGATCCGGAACGGCAGGCGCAGCAAGGACCATGCGGCAGCGAGCACCAGCCACGCCAGCAGCAGCAGCAACGCCGCGCGTGGCAGCGTCGTGCTGTAGTCGTAACCGCCGCTGCGCACGATCACCTGGCCCAGGTCCGAGGCGTTGTGCTGCGCCAGCCACTGCGACCCGAGCACGCCGAGCACGGCGACCACCAGCAGCGCGACCAGCCAACGGTACGGCTTCATGTTCATGGCGCGTCCCTCCCGTCGCGCAGGGCCCGCAGCTGCGGCAGCGTGCTGTCGAGCAGCGGCGACTGTGGTTGCAGCGGTGCCTCGCGCATCGAATCCAGTTCACCGAGAACATCGTGCAGCGCAGGTGAATCAGGCCATAAGCGGGCGATCCACGCCGCACTGCGGTTCAGCGCGGTATGGAAGCCGTCAACGTCGCCGCGTTCCAGGGCCGCGCGCGCCAGGGTCAGCTCCACCTGCAGCGCATCCGCGCCCTCGCGACGCTGCGCGGCGCCCATGAGCGCGTTGCTGCCTGAGGGCCGGATTTCCAGCAACGGCGAAAGCAGGCGCTGCCACAGTGGCAGACGTGCCTGCCGCGTGGCGGACACGGACGGCTCGCGAGGCAGTTGCCCGAGTGCTTCATCGAGCGCCTGCAGCCGCCGGGCCAGGTTCGCGCGCGGACCGGGGCCGAGCGCATCGAGCGCGGCGCGTTCCGCGGCGAGAGTCTGGCGCAGGTTGAGCACGGCCGTATCGTCGAGGTCGTCGAGCATGCCTGCGGCCAGCGCATAGGCGCGGCGCGCGCCATCCAGGTCGCCGGCCAGGTGCAGGCGTTGCGCGCCCGCGACCAGCGCCAGTTCCGCTTCGTCCAGGCGCAGGGCCTGGTGGCCCTGTCGACTGTTCGCGTCGAGCCTGGCCACGGTGTCCTCGAGCAGCGCATTGCGCTGGCCCAGGCCCAGCACTTCGTCGCGCAGCACGCGGTTGGACGCGGCGGCATCCTGCAGCAGTCGGCCCTGCGCGCGCAGGTCGCCGCGCAGCGTGTCCATGCGCTGGCCGAGCGCATCTATCTGGCGCGCGTCCTCCTGTGCCTGCACACGTGCCTGCTGCTGGCGCTGGTGCCAGCCATGCCATCCGGACCAGCCGGCCACTCCCAGCGCCAGCACCAGCAGTGCGGCGACAGGCGCGCGCCAACGGACGCGGCGGGAAGCGGCGGGAGAAACCTCGTTCACGGGAGCGTCCTTGTCCGTGGGCCGCTGCCGCGTCGTCAACCGTGACGTGCGTCGTACCGGCGACCCTGTCGAAAGGATCGCTTGGCGCCCGTGGCGCTGCAAGCGCAACCAGTTCAGACCTTGGTCGACAGCGCCTCGACCGCGGCCCGGACCAGCGCCGCCGGGCGCGGACTGCCGGCGACCACCACCCGTTGCCAGCCCAGCTCGCGGGCAAACCCGGCCAGGCGCGGGCTGGCGGCGGCCACCGCTGCGCCCTGCAGGACCCGCAGGGCCGGAGGCGGCAGCTGCGGCAGCACCAGGCGCAGGGCCAGCTCGCTGCTCAGGGCCAGGCAGGCTGGCGCCTGGAGCGCTGCCAGCCGGGCCACCGCGGGCGCCGTCAGAGGCAACGGCTCCCGCTGGTAGACATCGGCGCGGTCCACCCGGGTGCCGCGATCGGCCAGCGTGGCCGCGAGCAGTCCACGCCCCTCGGGGGCGGTTACCAGGCCGACCCGGGTGGCACCGGCCAGGGCCGGCAGCGCCAGCAGGCCTTCGCTGTCCATCCTCGATGGCGCCTGCACCCGCCCGATGCCGGCCCGGCGCAGTGCGGCGGCCGTACCCGCACCCACCGCCAGCCACTGCTGCGCCGGCGCGGCGGAAAGCGTCCGCAGCGCGACGGCGGCACGGACCGCGGCAGGGCTGGTGAACACCAGGACCGGAGCGTCCAGGGCCACTTCGAGCGCCTGCCGGCTGGCCGCATCGTCTCGCAGCCGTATCCGCCAGGGCGACAGCGGCAGCAATCCACCGCCATGGCGCGCGGCGGCGCGGCGCGGGGCTGAATGATCGGCCTGCGCACGCAATGAGATCAGGTACCAGGCGGGCGGACGTGGCGCGGACATTGCGGCATTATGCGGGCCCCGCGCGTGGGACCACGCGCCCGTGGATGTATCCGATGATCGAAGCTTCAAGCTTGGCCGCACTGCGCACCCACCTGCAGTCGATCCCGCAGGTCCGCGCAATGCAGGTCGAGATCGTGGGCGAAACGGCCGGGCGCCTGCGCCTGGACGCGCCGCTGGCACCGAATATCAACGACAAGGGCTCCGCTTTCGGCGGCAGCCTGGCTTCGCTGATGACCCTGGCCGGCTGGGCCCTGGCCACCTCGCGGCTGGCCGACGCAGGGCTGAAGGCCGAGGTCTACGTCGCCGACAGCACCGTGCGTTACCTGGCGCCGCTGGAGGCCGACCTGCGGGCGGAGGCCTGGCTGGAGGAGGGTGGCTGGGAAACCTTCGTCGCCACCTTCCGCCAGCGCGGCCGCTCCCGGTGCCGCATCGCCGCCTGCGTCCGCCTGCCCGACGGCGGCGAGGCGACCGTGTTCAGCGGGCGCTTCGTGGCCCTGCGCCCGGACTGAGCACCGCTTCGGCCCTGCTAGGATGGGTCGTATCCGCCCCGGAGCCCCTGCATGCGCACGATCCCGACCCTGCTGCTCGCCTGGCTGATGCTGCTGGCGATGCCGCACGCCGAGGCCGCCGGTGGCAGTTCGCGCAAGCTCGAGCAGGCGCAGACGGTGTTCTCTTCGGCCATGCGCTGGAGCGACTACGAAGGCGCCTGGCAGATGGTCGACCCCGCCTTGCGCGAGGCGCAGCCGCTGACCGACCTGCAGCTGGAGCGCTACAACCAGTTGCAGGTGTCCAGTTACCGCGAAGGCGGCAATGGCGAACTGGAGGACGGCACGGTGGTGCGGTCGGTCGAGGTTGGCGTGATCAACCGCCACACCCAGGCCGAACGCTCGGTCCGCTACCAGGAAAAGTGGCGCTGGGACCCCAAGGCCAAGCGCTGGTGGCAGGTGGCCGGGCTGCCCGATTTCTGGGAAGGCAAGTAGCCGCGGCGCGTCGCGACCGGGGGCTGTGCGACAATCGCCGCCCTTTCCGCTGCCGATCCCGACTGTCGTGAATGCAGAAACCCTGATGGCCTTCTTCGGCCGCCACCCCATGCTGTCGATGGCGCTGGCAGGCCTGACCGTGGCCATCGCCTACACCGAGATCGCCCGCCTGTTCCGTGGCTACAAGGCGCTCAAGCCGGCCGAGCTGACCAGCCTGGTCAACCAGGGCGGTGCGCTGGTGGTGGACCTGTCGGCGATCGCCGATTTCGAGAAAGGCCACATCCCCGGCAGCCGCAACGTGATCCCCAGCCAGTTCGACCCGCAGGGCAAGCTGCTGGCGGGCAAGCAGCAGTCGCCGGTGGTGCTGGTGTGCCGCAACGGCATGGCGTCGGCCGATGCGGCCAAGAAGCTGAAGAAGGCCGGTTTCGAGCAGGTCCACTGGCTCGAGGGTGGCACCGGCGCGTGGGACGCGGCCGGCCTGCCGCTGGTCAAGGGCCGCGCCTGACATACCCCCGGCGGAGCGGCCATGCCCGGGTGGGCATGCCATAATCCGGCGTTCACTGCGATCAATGCTGGTCGCGTTCCCAATGCATCTGGAGTTCCTGAAATGTCCGACGAAACCACCAACGGCGCCGCCGTCGCCCAGCCGGAAGCCGCGGGTCCTGCTTTCAGCGTCGAGAAGATCTACGTCAAGGACGTTTCCTTCGAGGCCCCGGGCGCCCCGGGCATCTTCAGCGAGCCGGGCCAGCCGGACCTGCAGCTCAACCTCAACCAGCGCGTGCAGCGCCTGAACGAGGCGCTGTTCGAGGTCGTGCTGACCGTCACCCTGACCTGCAAGGTCGGCGACAAGACCGCGTACGTGGCCGAAGTCGAGCAGGCTGGCGTGTTCGGCCTGGTCGGCCTGCAGCCGCAGGCGATCGACGTCCTGCTGGGCACCCAGTGCCCGAACATCCTGTTCCCGTACGTGCGCCAGACGGTCGGCGACCTGATCCAGGCTGGCGGCTTCCCGCCGTTCCTGCTGCAGCCGATCAATTTCGACGCGCTGTACGCCGAGACCCTGCGCCAGCGCCAGCAGCAGGCGGGCGCCGCTGAAGCGGCCCTGGCCGAGCCGGTCGGCAACGCCTGAGCCTGCAGTCCCGCGCCGGCCCCGTGACTGCCGTGCCTGACACCCTGGCGGTCCTCGGCGCCGGCTCGTGGGGCACGGCGCTGGCCACCCTGGCCGCGCGCAACGGCCTGGCCACCACCCTGTGGGGCCGGGATCCGGCGATGGCCGCGGCGATCGACCGCGACCACCAGAACCCGCGTTACCTGCCCGGAATCGAACTCCCGGCGACCCTGCGCGCCACCACCGACCTGGCCGCCGCCGTCCGCGGTGCCAGTTGGGTGCTGGTCGTGGTGCCCTCGCACGCGTTCACCGAAACCCTGCATGCGCTCAAGCCGCTGCTGCCGGCCGGTGCCGGCGTGGCCTGGGCGACCAAGGGCTTCGAGCCGGGGTCCGGGCGCTTCCTGCACGAGGTGGCCGAGGACGTGCTGGGCGCGGACGTGCCGCTGGCCGTGGTCACCGGCCCGTCATTCGCCAAGGAAGTCGCGCTCGGCCTGCCCACCGCGGTGACCGTGCATGGCGCCGATGCGGAGTTCGCCCAGGTCGTGGCCGACACGCTGCATGGCCCGGCCTTCCGCGCCTACACCGGCAACGACATGGTCGGCGCCGAACTGGGCGGGGCGATGAAGAACGTGCTGGCCGTCGCCACCGGCGTGGCCGATGGCATGGAGCTGGGCCTGAATGCCCGCGCCGGCCTGATCACCCGCGGCCTCAACGAAATGCTGCGCCTGGCCGCGGCGATCGGCGCCCGCCCGGAAACGCTGATGGGCCTGGCCGGCCTCGGCGACCTGGTGCTGACCTGTACCGGCGACCTGTCGCGCAACCGCCGCCTGGGCCTGGCCCTGGGTCGTGGCCAGCCGATGGGCGAGGCGATCGCGCAGATCGGGCAGGTGGTCGAATCGGTGCAGACCGCCGACGAGGTCATGCGCCTGGCCGACCGGCATGGCATCGAGCTGCCGATTTCCGCCGGCGTGCGCGCGGTGCTGCATGGGGACATCACCCCGGTCGACGGGCTGCGCCAGCTGCTGGGGCGCGAGCAGAAGCCCGAGTACCCGGACACCCTGTTCCGCTGAGTCGCGACCCCGTCGCGCGACCTGCGCGTCGCGCTGCGGCGGCCGTCCCGTGCCGACGTTGCCGCAGCGCGCTTTGATGCGCGCGCTTATCGCGCACATAAAAAGAGCCCGGCTTGCGCCGGGCTCCGGTCTGGCGTGTGGGGAGGGAAACACGCCAGTGAAACAAGCCGGGGAACGGGAGAGAGAGGGACCGCCCCCCGGCTATTGCACGCCTTTCGGCTTACCAGCTGAAGCGCGGACCGACGAACCACTGGGTGTCGCCGTCGACGAACTTCACGTCGCCGCTCACGCCCCAGTTCTGGTTGAACTTGGCCTGGGCGCCCACGCGGCCGTAGAACTCGCCGTCGTAGTTGTCGCCGTCTTCATAGCCGGCCATCACGTAGCCCTCGAAGTTCGGGTGCAGCGCGCCGCGCACGCCGACTTCGGCGCTCCAGCCGTCGTAGTCGATGCCGTAGCCGGCGTCGAAGCTCTCGTAGGCCACGCGGGTGACCAGGTCGGCCGCCGGGGCGATCTCGCGGTTGTAGCCCACGCCCACGCGCCACTGGTCGAAGTCGAACGAGGTGTTGTCGAATTCCTGGTTGGTATAGCCGCCGAACAGGTGGAAGTTCGGGGCGATCGCGACCGAGCCGTTCAGACCCCAGCCGTCGGTGTCGGCATAGTCGGTGTTGGTGGCGGCATAGCCACCCTCGACGTAGTTGTAGGACACGCCCTCGGCGGCCGAGGCGGCGAAGGGGGCGGCGACCAGCAGGGTCAGGGCAAGCAGGGACTTCTTCATTGTTCTATCGACCTCTATGTCGGTTGTTGTTTCCGGCCATTGGCCCAGCCGGTGGACACAATTATTCGGGGCGCGCCTCAATCCAGCCTGAATATCAAACTGACCGGTACATAAATTGATCGCGCCCTTGGGGAACTTCGGAAGATCCGGCGTGCTACGGGTTCAACCGGCGCCGGCGAATCCGGACTGACGCCAGGCCTCGAACACCACAACCGCGACCGCGTTGGACAGGTTCAGGCTGCGGTTGTCCGGCCGCATCGGCAGGCGCAGGCGCTGTGCCGCTGGAATCGCGTCAAGGACCTCGTCCGGCAGGCCGCGCGTTTCCGGGCCGAACAGGAAGGCATCGCCATCGGCGTACTGCGGCTGGTCGTGGCGGACCTGGCCGCGGGTACTGAGGGCGAACAGGCGTTGCGGGCGGATCGCGTCGAGTGCGGCATCCAGGCTGGCGTGCACCTGCACGCGGGCGAACTCGTGGTAGTCCAGCCCGGCGCGCCGCAGCTGCTTGTCTTCCATCGCGAACCCGAGCGGTTCGACGAGGTGCAGGCGCGCGCCGGTGTTGGCACACAGCCGGATCACGTTGCCGGTGTTCGGCGGGATCTCGGGCTGGTAGAGCAGGACGTCGTAAACAGGGTCTGGCATCGCGGCGATTGTATGCGGGCAGGCCCGCCTGACGCCGCGCGGATGCAGCGATCAGGGCAGCGCGACGACCAGCGTTTCGGCCAGCAGGGTGGTGGCCAGCTGCGCGGTCAGGGCCTTGGCCTGCTCGGTGGCGACGATCGCGGCGCGCTCGGCCAGCTGCTCGCCGGTCGGACGGACGTTGATGGCCGGCAGGTCGACGATCCGGGCCACGAAGGCGTGGGCGGCCAGTTCGGTGCGCAGCGCGGCGTCGGGGCGGACGGTGACGGCCGGCAGGTCGACGATGTGATCGACGCGGGCGGTGCCGGTGGCCAGCTCGGCGGCCAGGGCGGCGTCGGGGCGGACGGTGACAGTCGGCAGGTCGATGATACGGTCGGCGTGCGCGGTGTCGGCGGCCGTGGCGGTGGCGGACAGGGCGGCCAGCGACAGGATCAGGCTCATCGCGGCGGACAGGGTCTTGGCGTTCATGGCGTGCTCCGGTGTTGTGTAGCGGTGGTGTGGTAGTAAGGTAATACACCTAATCAGCAAGCGCAAGGGGAAGTCCACTCTTTTCCGCCCTGGTTCATTGTTCGTTCAGTGATGCTGGGTGCTGCGCTTCGTTGCCCATAAGCAACGCATACGGCGTGCCAACCGTAAATGCCTGAAATAACTAGGAATGCGGTGGCGTCCGCGGTGTCCGTGCCCGGATGCGGACGTCCGCAGAGACGTGCGCGGCACGATCGACATGCGTTTTATGGATGCGCCGAAGACGGCCCGGGTTGCGGCTTGCCGCATGAGGGACCAGCGCCATGAAGGCGGGTGGGGCCGGGCGGAACGTGCCGGACGGACAGTCCGGTTGCCGACCAGGAACTGCTACCAGGGCAACGCCTGCCCCTGCCGGTCGAGGAACACGCCGCTGTCGTCCGCTCCCAGGCCTTCGATCACCTGCAGCAGCGCGGTTACCGCTTCGGCCGCCGACAACGTCGCCTGCGCTCCACCCATGTCGGTGCGAACCCAGCCCGGATGCAGGGCGACCACGCGGATGCCGCGCGGGGCCAGCGCCCGCGCGAGCAGGACGCTGCCCATGTTCTGCGCGGCCTTGCCGATCGCGTAACTGGGGGTGCGGAACTCATGGCGTCGCGCCAGCGAGCCGATCTCGGAAGACAGGTTGGCCACCACCGCACCTGGCCGGTCCGCGCCGTCCGCCAGGAGCGCGGCCACCGCCTGGGTCAACAGGAACGGACCGGTCGCGTTGGTACGCAGGCTGGTCTCCAGGTCGGCCTCGGCCACCTGGCCGAAGCGCTCGCCGCCGTGCAGCACACCGGCGTTGTTGACCAGCAGTCCGATCCGAGCGCCGTCCAGCACCAGCGGCAGTTCGCGCACCAGTTCGTCGCGGCTGCGGGCGGTCGTGACATCCAGCGGCAGCACGTGCAGGCGGCCGGGATGTTCGCCGGCCAGCATGTTCAGGGCGGTGGCGCGCCCGGGCTGGCGGCAGGCGGCGACCACGCGCTCGCCGCGGACGAGCAGCTGGCGCACGAATTCCAGGCCCAGGCCGCGGTTGGCTCCGGTCACCAGGCAGTGGCGGTCCGACTCGGTGCGATCCGGCATCACGGGCTCCGCTCCGGCATGGCTTGTGGCCTAGTGTAAAGGCCGGGGGCGCTGGTTAGGATCGGGGATCACATCCTATGGAGCGTCACCATGACGGTAGCCCGCCGCCCTCGCACGGCCGCCCTGGTTCTGGCCATCACCGCTTCGCTCGGCGTCGCCGCGCTGGCTCCTGCGCCGGCCTTCGCCGCCAGGACCGCCGCAGTTCCCAGCGAGCAGCTGGTCCCGTACGAGGAGTTCACCCTGCCCAACGGCCTGCGGGTGATCGTGCACACCGACCGCAAGGCGCCGGTCGTGGCGGTGAACCTCTGGTACCACGTCGGCAGCAAGGATGAGCCGGCCGGGCGCAGCGGCTTCGCGCACCTGTTCGAGCACCTGATGTTCAACGGCTCGGAAAACCACCGCGACGAATACTTCGGGCCGTTCGAGCTGGCCGGCGCCACCGACCAGAACGGCACCACCTGGCTGGACCGCACCAACTACTTCCAGAACGTGCCGACCACCGCGCTGGACATGGCGCTGTGGATGGAGTCCGACCGCATGGGCCACCTGCTCGGCGCGATCGACCAGAAGGTGCTCGACGAGCAGCGCGGCGTGGTCCAGAACGAGAAGCGCCAGGGCGAGAACCAGCCCTACGGCCAGGCCGACGACGAGATCTACCGCGCGCTGTACCCGAAGGGCCATCCGTACCACCACAGCACGATCGGCTCGATGAACGACCTCGACGCGGCCTCGCTGGAGGACGTGAAGAACTGGTTCCGCGCCTGGTACGGCCCGAACAACACCGTGCTGGTGCTGGCCGGCGACATCGACGTGGCCACCGCGAAGGAAAAAGTGACCCGCTATTTCGGCGACATCCCGGCCGGTCCGGCGATGGCGCGGGTCCAGGCAGGCCCGGTCAAGCGCGAGACAAGCCGCGCGACGATGACCGACAAGGTGCCGCAGGCGCGCATCCACCGCGCCTGGAGCGTGGCCGGCTACGCCGACGCCGACCTGGACCGGCTGCAGCTGCTGGGCCAGGTGCTGGGCGGCAGCAAGAGCTCGCGCCTGGACCGCCGCCTGGTCCATGAGGAAAAGCTGGTCGACAAGGTCAGCGCCTACGTGCAGCCGTTCGAGCTTGCCTCCACCTTCTACATCGAGGCCGACGTGAAGCAGGGCGTGGACCCGGCCAGGGTCGAGGCGATCATCGACGAGGAGCTGCGCAAGCTGCTCGCCGAAGGCCCGACCGCCGCCGAACTCGCGCAGGCGCAGACCATGATCAAGGCCGGCTTCGTGCGCGGCGTCGAGCGCATCGGCGGCTTCGGCGGCAAGGCCGACGCGCTGGCCGAGTGCGCGGTCTACGCCAAGGACCCGGGCTGCTTCCGCACCAGTCTGGACGTGATCGCCAAGGCCAGCGCCGCCGACCTGCAGAAGAGCGGCGCCCGCTGGCTGGGCGAGGGCTCGCACACCCTGGTGGTGCTGCCGGGCGAGCGTACCGTGCTGGCCGAGGAAGCATCGCCGACGCCGGCGCCGTTCGTGCTGCCCAAGCCCGACGCGAAGTTCAAGACGGTCAAGACCACGGTCGATCGCAGCAAGGGCGTGCCGATGCCCGAGAGCTTCCCCGACCTCAAGTTCCCGGCGCTCGAGCGCGCCACCCTGAGCAACGGCACCCAGGTGATCCTGGCGCGTCGCGACGCGGTCCCGGTGGTGCAGTTCAGCTATGAATTCAAGGGTGGCTTCGCCGCCGACCAGGGCCGCAAGCTGGGTACCTCCAGCTTCACCATGGGCATGCTCGACGAAGGTGCCGGCGAGCTGGATGCCCTGGCCTTCGCCAACCGCGCCGAATCGCTTGGCGCTTCACTCGGCGCCGGCGCCTCGCTGGATGGCGGCAACGCCTACCTGTCGGCGCTGAAGGAGAACCTGGACGAGTCGGTCGGCCTGTACGCCGACATGCTGCGCCGCCCGCGCTTCGACACCAAGGAGATCGACCGCGTCCGCGCGACCTGGATCGCCGGCATCGGCCAGGAGAAGGCGCGTCCGAATGGTGCGGCGCTGCGCGTCCTGCCGCCGCTGCTGTACGGCAAGGGCCATCCCTATGCGATTCCGTTCAGTGGCAGCGGCACCGAGGCCTCGATCGCCTCGCTGACCCGCGACGACCTGGTCGCCTTCCACCGGCAGTGGGTGCGCCCGGACAACGCCACCGTCCTGGTGGTGGGCGACACCACCCTGGACGAGGTGGTGCCGCTGCTGGAGAAGCACCTCGGCGACTGGAAGGCCAGCGTTCCGGTTGCCGCAGCCGCCGCCTTGCCGGCGGTGCAGCGTCCGGCCAGGTCCACGGTCTATCTGGTCGACCAGCCCGGCGCCGTCCAGGCCACGATCCTGGCCGGCCAGGTCGTGCCTTCGACCCGCGACCCGGGCGCGATCAAGTTCGACTTCGCCAACTCGGTGCTCGGCGGCGAGTTCACCTCGCGCCTCAACATGAACCTGCGCGAGGACAAGCACTGGGCCTATGGCGCCTACAGCTCCAGCCCCGGTGCCCAGGGCCAGCGGCCGTGGATCGTCTTCGCCCCGGTGCAGATCGACAAGACCGCCGAATCGCTGAAGGAACTGGACCGCGAGATCCGCGAATACGCGGGCGGCAAGACCCCGCCGACGGCCGCCGAGGTGAACAAGATCCAGGCCACCGAGATCCGCAGCCTGCCCGGCGCCTACGAGACCGGTCGCGCGGTGATGGGCACGCTGGGCGGCATCGTCCGCTACGACCGTCCGGATGACTACGTGTTCAAGCGCAAGGCGGAAATCGAGGCGCTGACCCTGGAGCAGGTGACGCAGGCCGCGTCCACCCTGGATCCGGACAAGCTGGTCTGGGTCGTGGTCGGCGACCTCAAGCAGGTGGAGGCGCCGGTGCGCGCGCTGAACCTGGGCGAGGTGCGCGTGGTCGATGCGGACGGCAAGCCGGTCGCCGCGGCGAAGAAGTGATCGCGGGCCCGGATGCGGCGCTTGCCGCATCCGGGCCCTTGCGTGTCACGCGCTCGCGCGCCGTTCATCTTCCATGCCGGGCTCTCCGGCACTCTTTGGGCCGGCTTCGCCCCCAACTGGAACCCCGCCATGCTCCGTCCCCTGTCCGTCCTGCTCCTGGTCCTGCCGCTGGCGGCCTGTACCTGGGTATCGCTCAAGCCCGAGGCCAAGCAGGTCCGGGTGGTCCCGGCCGGGGCCGCACCTGCCGGGTGTACCAAGCAGGGCGAGATCGAGGTCTCGGTGAAGAACAGCGTGGCCTTCTACGAGCGCAACACCGTCAAGGTGCGCGACGAGCTGGAAACCCTGGCCCGCAACGAGGCCCTGGGCCTGCCGGCCGACACCCTGCAGCCGCTGGGCGAGCCGGCCGACGGCACCCAGCGTTTCGCCGCCTGGCGCTGCGCCCGCTGAATGCCGGCCGGGGACGGTCGATACGTAAAGGTGCGGTGAAGGCGGCCAGCCGCTAGAATCGATGCCCCTTTCGCCCTTCCGGCGCGGCCTGCCATGCTTTTCAAGAATGTCTCCATCGCGGGTCTGGCGCACATCGATGCGCCGCACACGCTGACCTCGCAGGCAATCAACGAACGGTTGAAGCCGACCCTGGACCGCCTGGGCATCCGCACCGACGTGCTCGGCGACATCGCCGGCATCCATGCCCGCCGCATGTGGGACGACGACCAGCAGGCCTCCGACGTGGCCACCCTGGCCGCGCGCAAGGCGCTGCTCGACGCCGGCATCGGCGTGGACAAGATCGGCCTGCTGGTCAACACCTCCGTCAGCCGCGACTACCTGGAGCCGTCCACCGCGTCGATCGTGTCCGGCAACCTGGGCGTGTCCGACCACTGCATGACCTTCGACGTCGCCAACGCCTGCCTGGCCTTCATCAACGGCATGGATATCGCCGCCCGCATGCTCGAGCGCGGCGAGATCGACTACGCGCTGGTGGTGGACGGCGAGACCGCCAACCTGGTCTATGAGAAGACCCTCGAGCGGATGGCTTCCCCGGACGTGACCGAGCAGCAGTTCCGCGATGAGATGGCCGCCCTGACCCTGGGCTGCGGCGCCGCGGCGATGGTCATGGCCCGCCGCGAGCTGGTCCCGGACGCGCCGCGCTACAAGGGCGGCGTGACCCGCTCGGCCACCGAATTCAACCAGCTGTGCCGCGGCAACCTGGACCGCATGGTCACCGACACCCGCATGCTGCTGATCGAGGGCATCAAGCTGGCGCAGAAGACCTTCATCGCGGCCAAGCTGGCGTTGGGCTGGGCGGTGGACGAGCTGGACCAGTTCGTGATCCACCAGGTCAGCCGCCCGCACACCGCCGCGTTCGTGAAGTCGATCGGCATCGACCCGAAGAAGGTCATGACCATTTTCGGCGAGCACGGCAACATCGGCCCGGCCTCGGTGCCGATCGTGCTGAGCAAGCTCAAGGAGCTGGGCCGGCTGAAGAAGGGCGACCGCATCGCCCTGCTCGGGATCGGCTCCGGCCTGAACTGCTCGATGGCCGAGGTCGAATGGTGAGGCGCCCCGCGCACACCTGAGTGGAACGAAGGGCCGGCTTGTCCGGCCCTTTTCATGTCTGGCCCAACGGGATTGGCGTCGCCGGATCCCGGCAGGTTGCCCGGGCCCGTCTCAGCCAGGGTCGCTGTTCAGTCCGCCCCGCAGCACTTCTTGTGCTTCTTCCCGCTGCCGCACGGGCAGGGATCGTTGCGGCCCGGGCCCGCCTCGCGGCGGATCGGCGTACGCGGGGTCAGCGCGGCGATGTGGTGGTGGTTGAGATCGGCCAGCATGGCCGGCAGGTCCATCACGATCTCCAGCCGCTCGCGATAGCCCAGTGGCGCCGGGGCCTTCTCCGGATCGTCTGCGTCGGCGACTTCGCCTGAGGCCAGGCGCTCGAGCAGGTCGAAGAGCTCGTCGATCCAGTCGTTCGCTTCCAGCCACTGGTCCCATTCGGCCTCCCGCAAGGCCACGCCTTCGAAGAAGCCCAGCGCCCATTCCCGGCCGACGTCGAGTTCATCCTCGCCCAGGGCCTCATCGCCGTCTTCCGGATCCTCCGGCAGCCACATCAGCGGCATCAGGTGGTCCGGCAGGTCCTGCTCCCCGTGGCGCGCGCGGGCGGCGCACATGTTCCAGTGGCCGGCCAGCAGGTCCTGGACTTCCTGCGCCTCCTCCGGGCTGCCCCAGCCGGGCGCCTTGCCGCCCCATACCACCGGCTGCCACTCCTCCGGCGGCACCGGCGAGGGCGCCACTACCAGCGCCGAAAGAAACCCGTCCAGCGCTTCCAGGTTGAAGCCGCGGAACGGCACGGCGCGTTGTTCGAGCAGCGCGGAGAGCCGTTCGATCTGCGTGTCGTCGAGCTGGAGCGGGGGCTTGGCCATGGCGGGCGGGATGGTGGGAGGGGCGTGCATGGTAGTCCCTGCGAGGCACGAGGGCTGTCGCCGTCGCCTGCACCGCCGGCTGGCGCCGGGTCGCACTGGCCTACAATGCGGGGTTTCCGCGCGAACCCGCTGCCCGTGCCCCAGTTTCCCGGTTATCCCCGCGACCCGAAGCGCTTCGAAGTCCGTCCCGGCATCGCCATGTCCTACCTGGACGAGGGCCCGCGCGACGGCGAAGTGGTGGTCGCGCTGCACGGCAATCCGTCGTGGAGCTACTACTGGCGCACGCTCGTGGCCGGGTTGACGGACCCGGCTGGCGGCAAGCAATACCGGGTGATCGTCCCCGACCACGTCGGCATGGGCCTGTCGGACAAGCCGGACGACTACCTGGCGTCCTCGCCGCGCTACGACTACACCCTGCAGTCGCGGGTGGACGACCTGGAAGCGCTGCTGCGCCATGCCGGCGTCGACGATGGCACGCCGGTGACCCTGGCCGTGCACGACTGGGGCGGGATGATCGGCTTCGGCTGGGCGCTGAAGCACGCCGCGCAGGTGAAGCGGCTGGTGATCCTCAACACCGCTGCGTTCCCGATGCCGGCCGACAAGGCGATGCCGTGGCAGATCGCGCTGGGCCGCGACTACTTCGTCGGCGAGCTGGTGATCCGCACGTTCAATGCGTTCTCCGCCGGCGCGTCCTGGCTGGGCGTGGAGCGGAAGATGCCGGCCGACGTGCGTCGTGCCTACGTGGCGCCGTACGACTCGTGGAAGAACCGGATCTCCACGATCCGCTTCATGCAGGACATCCCGCTGTCGCCCAAGGACGAGGCCTGGCCGCTGCTCGAGGCCGCCGGCAAGGCGCTGCCCTCGTTCGCCGACCGTCCGGCCTTCATCGGCTGGGGCCTGAAGGACTTCGTGTTCGACCACCACTTCCTCGAACGCTTCCGCGCCGACCTGCCGCAGGCCGAAGTGCATGCATTCGAGGATGCCGGGCATTACGTGCTCGAAGACAGGCATGAAGTGCTGGTGCCGGCGATCCGGCGTTTCCTCGACGCGAATCCGCCGAACAGCGACTGAGCCGTGCTCTTGCAGGAGCGGGCATGACCGCGACCCGACGTCATTGGCGCAGGCGACGCTCTCGTGATTCCGATGCCCGTGTCGCGGTCATGCCCGCTCCTACAGGAGCGCGGCACGACTTCGATGCACCGTGATGGGCTTACGCGTCCGGCGGCGGATTGCGTTCGGCTTCGCCGACGCCGATCCAGTCCGCTTCGGTCAACGCGTGCAGCCCATGCGCCAGTCGCGACTTGTCGCATTGCGCGCTGCGCGCGCCGAACTCCAGCGAAGCCGGCACCGCGGCGCACGCCGACGGCCGGCGGTCGTGGATCGTGCAGCGGCTGTAGCGGCCGATGTCGGCGTCCAGGGCAATGCAGCGCGGCTGCGCCTGCGAGGTGCCGCGCATGACGCGCTCATGGGTGCGCAGGGTGTCGGTCAACTCCAGCGGCACCCGTCCGCCGTGAGCGGCGTCGGCCTCGCTCCAGTGGAAGCTGACGCGGAAGTAGGCGCAGCAGGCACCACAGGTCAGGCAGGGATGCGCCATCGGGAGCCGCGATGCGAGGGGGGCGCGGCATTCTGCCGGAACCGCGGGCCGGCGCAAGCGGCGGCGCTTCAGCTTCGGCCAAGGCGAGCGTACGGGGGGATCGGCGATAATCGGCCGATGACGCAACCCTGCAACATCGCCGCGGCGCTGCCGCGACTGGCCGCCGAACGTCCCGACCAGCCCGCGATCCGCTGCCCCGGCCAGCGTGGCGCGGGCGCGGGCCTGGCCGCCTATGACGTCGTCCTGGATTACCGCGCGCTGGATGTGCGCAGCGACGCGATCGCCGCCGGCCTGGCCCGGCACGGGATCGTCCGCGGCATGCGCACGGTGGTCATGGTGCGGCCGTCGCCGGAGTTCTTCCTGCTGATGTTCGCCCTGTTCAAGGCCGGCGCGGTGCCGGTGCTGGTCGATCCGGGCATCGACCGGCGCGCGCTGCGGCAATGCCTGGACGAGGCGCAGGCGCAGGCCTTCATCGGCATCCCGCTGGCCCACGTCGCGCGTCGCGTGCTGGGCTGGGCGAAGTCGGCACAGGTGCTGGTCACCGTGGGCCGGCGCTGGGGCTGGGGCGGCGCGACGCTGGCCCAGGTCGAACGCCAGGGCTCCGCCGCCGGGCCGCAACTGGCCGACACCGCGCCGGACGATGTCGCCGCGATCCTGTTCACCAGCGGATCGACCGGCGTGCCCAAGGGGGTGGTTTACCGCCATCGCCACTTCGTCGCCCAGATCGAGATGATGCGCACCGCATTCGGCATCGAGCCCGGCGGCGTGGACCTGCCGACGTTCCCGCCGTTCGCGCTGTTCGATCCGGCGCTGGGCCTGACCTCGGTGATCCCCGACATGGACCCGACCCGGCCGGCGCGGGCCAATCCGGAGCGGTTGCACGACGCGATCCGCCGCTTCGGGGTGACCCAGCTGTTCGGCTCGCCGGCGCTGATGCGGGTGCTGGCCGAGCATGGCCGTCCACTGCCCAGCCTGCGCCGGGTGACCTCCGCCGGTGCACCGGTGCCGCCGGAAGTGGTCGAGAAGATCCGCACCCTGCTGCCCGACGACGCGCAGTTCTGGACGCCGTACGGCGCCACCGAATGCCTGCCGGTGGCGGTGATCGAAGGGCGCGAGCTGCAGGACACGCGCGCGGCGACCGAAGCCGGAGCCGGCACCTGCGTCGGTCGCCCGGTGCCGCCGAATGAAGTCAGGATCATCGCCATCGACGATGCACCGATCGCAGACTGGTCCGGCGTGCGCGAGCTGGCGCCGGGTGAGGTCGGCGAGATCACCGTGGCTGGCCCCACCGCCACCGACAGCTACTTCAACCGCGACGCGGCCACGGCCGCGGCCAAGATCCGCGAAACGCAGGCGGGTGCCGAGCGGGTCGTGCATCGCATGGGCGACGTCGGCTATTTCGACGACGAAGGCCGGCTCTGGTTCTGCGGCCGCAAGACCCAGCGCGTGGAAGCGAGCGGCGGGCCGCTCCATACCGAACAGGTCGAGCCGGTGTTCAACGTGCACCCGCAGGTGCGCCGCACCGCGCTGGTCGGCGTCGGCGCGCGCGGCACGCAGCGCGTGGTGCTGTGCGTGGAGCTGGCGGCGGGCGTGCATGCGGGCGAGTTCGCGCGGATCGAAGCGGAACTTCGCGCGCGCGGCGCGCGGCACGCCCATGCCGCACGCGTCGAGCGTTTCCTGCAGCACCCGGGGTTCCCGGTCGACATCCGCCACAATGCCAAGATCGGCCGCGAGAAGCTGGCCGCCTGGGCCACCGCCCGCCTCGGAGCGAATGCATGAAGATCCTGGTCACCGGCGGTGGCGGATTCCTGGGCCAGGCGCTGTGCCGCGGCCTGCGCCAGCGCGGGCACGAGGTGGTCAGCTTCCAGCGCAGCCACTCGCCGGCGCTGGCCGCGCTCGGCGTCGGCCAGATCCGCGGCGACCTCGCCGACGGGCACGCGGTGATGCACGCTGCCGCCGGCATCGACGCGGTCTTCCACAACGCGGCCAAGGCCGGCGCATGGGGCAGCTACGACAGCTATTTCCAGGCCAATGTCGTGGGCACCCGCAACGTGCTGGCGGCCTGCCGCGAGCACCGGGTCGGCAGGCTGGTCTACACCTCCACGCCCAGCGTGACCCATCGCGCCACCCATCCGGTGGAAGGACTCGGCGCCGACGAAGTGCCCTACGGCGAGGACTTCCAGGCGCCCTACGCAGCGACCAAGACGATCGCCGAGCAGGAAGTCCTGGCCGCCAACAGCGCGCAGCTGGCCGTCGTCGCACTGCGCCCGCGCCTGATCTGGGGACCGGGCGACGCGCAGATCCTGCCGCGCCTGGTCGAGCGCTCGCGCGCAGGCCGGCTGCGCATCGTCGGCAGTGGCGACAACCTGGTCGACACCACCTACATCGACAACGCCGCGCAGGCGCACTTCGACGCGTTCGAGCACCTCGCACCCGGCGCCGCATGCGCCGGCAAGGCCTATTTCATCTCCAACGGCGAACCCAAGCCGATGCGCGAGCTGCTCAATGCATTGCTCGCCGCCGCGGGCGCTCCGCCCGTGGACAAGCACCTGTCGTTCAAGGCCGCGTACCGCATCGGTGCGGTGTGCGAACGGTTGTGGCCGCTGCTGCGCCTGCGCGGCGAGCCGCCGATGACGCGCTTCCTCGCCGAGCAGCTCAGTACCCCGCACTGGTACAGCATGGAGCCGGCACGGCGCGACTTCGGTTACGTGCCGCGGGTGTCCTTTGACGAGGGACTCACAAGGCTGAAGGCTGCATGGCAGGAAGCCGGCGCCATCACCTGATCACCACCGGCGACCGCGCAGCATCCCCGGCAACCGCCTGGAGTGGCGCTCACCGAGGGATACCCCGATGCTTCATTACGCCGTCGTCTTCTTCGTCATCGCCGTCATCGCCGCGATCCTGGGTTTCAGCGGAATCGCCGGTGCCGCGACCAACATCGCCTGGATCCTGTTCGTCGTGTTCCTGATCCTGGGCGCGATCTCGCTGCTGCGCGGCCGCAAGGTCTAGCGCCACGCACCGCAAGGAGGGAGCTCGCCGCCCGGGCCGTGTGCAACCGGCGTGCGGCAGGCATGGAGGCCATGGAGCGGGCGAGGCGCAAGCCTCGCCCGTTCCTTTTTCCGTCGCCACGCCGCCATGCACCGAGGCCGTTGCGCCCTGGCCTGGTGGCGGCCGGTAGAATGCGGCCATGCCCACGCCCTTCGATGCCTTCAAGCCACTGGCCGGACGCGCCCTGGAAACAGCGCTGAATCGCGCAGTGGCGCTGGATCCCGATACCCGCACCGCGCTCGCGGCCATGGACGGGCGGCGCATCTCGCTGGCGCTGGAATCGCCGCCGCTGGCGCTGGAGATCGGCGTACACGGCGGCTACCTGCAGGTCGGTCCGCCGTTGCGCGAGGCCGACCTCGCCGTGCGTGGCACGATCGGCGGACTGCTCGGGCAGCTGCCGTTCCTGGCGGGCGCGCGGGGCAACGGCCGCCTGCATGTCTCCGGCGATGCGGACCTGGCCCAACGCCTGCAGCGCCTGGCCGCCGGATTCGAGCCGGACTGGCAGCAGCCCTTCGTCGCCGCCTTCGGCGAGGTGATCGGCGTGCAGGTCGCCAACGCCGCCGCCGCCGCGCTGCGTGGCGCCCGGGTGGCCGCTACCGGCCTGGCCCGGTCGGGGGCGGAGTACGTCACCGAGGAATCCCGCGACGTGGTCGCGCGCGCCGAGCTGGCCGCATTCAACGATGACGTCGATGCCTTGCGCGACGACGTCGAGCGCATTGCCGCGCGCGTGGCGCGCCTGCCGCGTGCGGAGGCGGCCCAGTGAGGGCCGCATTGCGGGCCTGGCGCATCGGTCGCGTGGTCCTGCGCTACCGCCTGGACGAACTGCTCGACGACACTCCGGTCGAACGCTGGCTGCGGCTGGGCAAGCCGTTCGTGCCGCGCGCGTCGGCCCACGTCGCCGGACTTCCGCGCGGCGCCCGCCTGCGCCTGGCCCTGCAGGAGCTGGGGCCGATCTTCGTCAAGTTCGGCCAGATCCTGTCGACCCGCCGCGACCTGGTGCCGCATGACATCGCCGAAGAGCTGACCCTGCTGCAGGACCAGGTGGCGCCTTTCGACGGCGACACCGCGCGCGTCATCGTCGAGCAGGCGCTGGGCCAGCCGGTCGCCAGCGCATTCGCCGCGTTCGACACCGTGCCGCTGGCGTCCGCGTCGATCGCGCAGGTGCATGCCGCGCGCCTGCACGGCGGGCGCGAGGTCGTGGTCAAGGTGCTGCGTCCACGCATCGAGAAGCAGATCGCTTCGGACATCGCCCTGCTCAGGTCGCTGGCCGCGCTGGTGGACCGCACCCATCCCAACGCCGACAAGATACGTCCGCAGGCGGTGGTCGCCGAAGTGGAGACGACCCTGGCCGCGGAGCTGGACCTGCAGCGCGAAGGTGCCAATGCCAGCGTGATGCGGCGGCTGTGGGCCGATTCGCCGGACCTGTACGTGCCGGAGGTGGTGTGGACGCACACCGCCTCGCGCGTGTTGACCATGGAGCGGGTCAGCGGCATCCCTTCGGATGACGTGGTCGCGCTGGAGGCGGCCGGCATCGACCGCAAGGTGCTCGCGGCCAAGGGCGTGCGCGTGTTCTACACGCAGGTGTTCCGGGACAACTTCTTCCACGCCGATGCGCATGCCGGCAACATCTGGGTCGACGACGATCCGGCGCGGCGGCACGATCCGCGTTTCATCGCCCTGGATTTCGGCATCGTCGGCCAGCTGTCGGCGCAGGACCAGTACTACCTGGCCGAGAACTTCATGGCGATCTTCCGGAAGGACTACCGCCGCATCGCCGAGCTGCACGTGGAGGCCGGCTGGATGCCGGCGACCGTGCGCATCGACGAACTGGAGGCGGCCGTGCGCGGGGTGTGCGAGCCGTACTTCACCCGGCCGCTCAGCGAAGTTCCGCTGGCCGAGGTGCTGGCCAAGCTGTTCCGCACCGCGCAGCGCTACGAGCTGACCCTGCAACCGCAGCTGATCCTCCTGCAGAAGACCCTGCTGAACATCGAGGGCGTCGGCCGCCAGCTGGATCCGGCACTGGATATCTGGGCGGTGGCGCAGCCGGTGCTGGAGAAGATCCTGCGCGAACGCTACAGCCCGCGCCGGCTGCTGCGTGAATTCGGCAAGCGCGTGCCGGAGTTGATGACCCGCGCACCGGAGATGCCGCGACTGCTGCATGCCTGGCTGGAGCAGCAGGTCGAGGGCCGGCACGAGATGGGCATCCGCTCGCAGGACCTGGCCGAACTGGCGCGCACCCTGCAGACGATGCAGCGCCGCTCGGTGGCCGCGATCCTCGGCAGCGGCCTTTTGCTGGTGGCGGCCGTGCTGTACGCGCTGGAAGCCGGTGGCCCGAGCGTGCTGGGTATCCCGGCCTCGGCATGGATCGCCGGCCTCGGCGGCCTGTGGGCGATCCTGGCGGCATTGCCGCGGCGGTAGGGAGCGGCGGCGATGTTGCCGCCATGCCATTACTGCCCGGGTCGGTGGCGCATGCGTCGACGTGCGGCGTCATCGACACAGGTGACGCAGCCATGCCCCGGGCCCGTGACGCAGAAGAGCGGATCCGCGGGCAGGAATGCAACGACACAAGCCGGTGACCGCCAGCGCGCCGCGGCTTGCATCGCGCGATGTTGCGCAGAAGAAACGGGCGACCCTCGCCGGCCGCCCGTCCACCAGCGCTATCGTGGATTGCCTTACCGGCCTGCGGGGCCGGCACCCGCGTCGGCCGATGCGGCTTTCGCCGCCGCGGCGAAGTCGCCGGCGGCGAACACGCTCAGCTTCGCCGGATCCAGGTGCTTGCGGATCGCGGCATTGACCTGGTCCAGCGTCAGCGCGCGGTACTTCTCGTCCAGGTCCGCGGTGAACTGCATGGTGCGGCCGAAATACAGCTGGTCCTGCAGCATGCCGACGACCTGGCCGTCGTTGGCACGACCCTGCTCGCGCTCGGTCAACAGGCCCGATACCGCATCACGCAGCTCCTCGGAGGTGATGCCGCTGGCGATCAGCTTCTGCAGTTCCTCGCGCACGGCCGCTTCGACCTTGTCCATGTTCTGCGGGGCGGCGATGGCCTGGATCGAGAAGCTGCCGGCATCGTCCTTGCCGGCGAGACTGTCGTCGGCGCCGATCGTGCTGGATACTCCGTAGCTCAGGCCTTCCTTCTGCCGGATGCGGTCGCCCAGGCGCGATTTCAGCGCGCCACCGCCGAAGATGCGGTTGGCTACGATCAGGGCAGGATAGTCGGCGTCGGTCACGCGCAGGGCCACGTTGTGGCGGGCCATGAGCACCGCATTGGGCTTGTCCGGCGCGGGCAGGCGCTCGTCGACCGCGGCCACGGCGGTGTAGCTCGTGCTGATGGGCGCGTAGGCGTGAGCGGTCTTCCAGCCGGCGAACAGCGTCTCCAGCTGCTTCTTCACCGCTTCGGCGTCGAAGTCGCCGACGATGGCGATCTCGCCTTGCGCGGTGCCGTAGAAGTCGCGGTGGAAAGCGACCAGGTCCTCGCGCGTCAGCGAGCGCAGCCGGGCCAGGGATTCGTCCAGCGTCTCGGTGTGGAGGGGATGGCCGGCGGGCCACGGGTCGAAGTGCAGGGCAAGCGCCTGGCCGGCGATGCTGCCCGGTTCCCTGCGCGAAGCCTCCAGGCCGGTGATCGCCTGCAACTTGAGCTGTTCGAACTCGTCCTGCGGGAAGGTCGGCTCGCGCAACAGCGTGGCCATCAGCGCAAGCGCTTCGGGCAGCTGCGCCCGCCGGCTGAGCAAGGACAGGCTGCCGCCCTGGAGACTGCCGCCGACACCACCCTTGGTCTGCAGCGCTTCAAGCTTCTGGTCGATCTGCACGCGGCTCAACTGCTTGGCTCCGCGCATCAGCATCGCGCCGGTGAAGTCGGCGGCCGTATCGCGCCCGGTCAGTGAAGCGACGTCGCCGAAGCGGAAGTTGCCGCTCACCACGACCGTGCCGCCGCGGGTGCGCTTGGGCAGCAGCGCGACCTTGAGGCTGTCGCCGAGAATGAAACGCTCGGTGCGCGCCTCGATGTTGGCCGGCGTCGGCTCGAAATGCTCGCCTGCGTCGACCGCCGCGCGCCCGGTGTACCCCGCGACCACGCTGGCGGCGGCCGGTGCGGCCGGTACTTCGACGCGGTCGGGCGCGTCGGTCGGCACGAAGCGACCCAGGGTGCGGTTGCCCGAACGCAGGTACTGGGCGGCGACACGGTTGACGTCTTCCGCGGTGACCTTGGCCACCGCGTCGCGGCTGGTGAACAGCAGGCGCCAGTCGCCGGCGGAGACGAACTCCGACAGGCCCATGCCGACCGCGTTGACGTCGGTGAAGTACAGGTCGTAGGAATTGGCGATGCGCTGCTGCGCCTGCGTCACTTCCTCGGCGGTCACCGGCTGGCCGGCCACCTGCTCGACCTGGGCGAGCATCACCTCTTCCATCTTCCGTGCATCGCCGTTGCGCGGCTGCACCGCGACGGCGGTGAACATGCCCGCATTGGCAAGCCCTTCGGCGCTGGCGCCGGAGGCAGCGGCAATGCGCGTCTCGACCAGCGCCCGGTGCATGCGGCCGCCCGGGGTGTGGCCGAGCACGTTGGCCAGCACGGCCAGGGCCGCGTTGTCGGCGTGGGTGCGGGCGGGGATGTGGTACGCGGCGGCGACGAGGTTGAGGTCGCCGACCCGGCGCACGGTGACCTCGCGCTCGCCATCCTGCGCCGGTTCGAGCGTGGGCGCGTGCGGCAGCGGCGTCTTCGGGTTCTTCAGCGGGCCGAATGCGGCCTGCACCTTGGCCAGGGTCTGGTCAGGGTCGATGCGCCCGGCGATCACCAGGGTGGCGTTGTCCGGCCGGTACCAGGTCCGGTAGAACGCCTGCAGCTGCTCGATCTGCAGGCCTTCCACGTCCGAGCGCGCGCCGATGGTGGAGTGGCCGTAGTTGTGCCAGAGGTAGGCGGTCGAGCGCAGGCGCTGCATCAGCACGCCGATCGGATTGTTCTCGCCGGCTTCCAGCTCGTTGCGGACCACGGTCATTTCGCTGTCCAGGTCGCTCCGTGCCACGCGCGAGGCGAGCATGCGGTCGGCCTCCATGCCCAGCACCCAGTCCAGGGTCTGTGCGTTGGCCGGGAACGAGGCGAAATAGTTGGTGCGGTCCAGCGAAGTGGTGGCGTTGAAGGCGATGCCGCGGCGCTTCATCTCGCCGCTGATATCGTCATGGCTCGGCGTGCCCTTGAACAGCAGGTGCTCGAGCAGGTGCGCCATGCCGGTCTGGCCGTAGTTCTCGTGCACCGATCCCACGCCATAGGTGAGGTTGACGGTGACGGTCGGCTTGGTCGGGTCGGGGAACAGCAGCACGCGCAGGCCGTTGGCCAGGGTGAACTCGCTGATGCCTTCGATGCTCGGCCCGGCGACGACGCCCTTGGGCAGTGCGGGTGCCTGCGCCGGGGCGGCCGGCACGGGGCCGGGCAGCGCAAGGGCTACGACGAGGGCGAATGCGAGAATGGACTTGCCGGGGATCATCCGTGGTCTCCAACGAAGAGGGCCGGGCGGGTTGCCGGCCCGGCGAGTGTCGCAGATGTCATCCCGGACCGCTGCGCCGCAGGTTTCGCAACCCGGTAGGGTTTACGCACGCAAAAGGGTAGGAATCGATGCAGTTGCCGGTGGTGTACGAAGACGAATGGCTGGCGGTGGTCGACAAGCCGGCCGGGCTGATGGTGCACGACAGCGCACTGGCCGCCGACGAGACCGACTTCGCAGCCGATCGCCTGCGCGCGCAGTTCGGGCGGTCGATCCACCTGGTGCACCGGCTGGATCGCGCGACCAGTGGTTGCCTGTTGCTGGCGTTCGACCGCGACAGCGCCTCGGCGCTGGGCAAGGCGGTGATGGCGCAGCAGCTCGACAAGCGCTATCTCGCGGTGTGCCGCGGTTGGCCGGACGAGGCGTTCACGATCGACCATGCACTCGATGGCGGCCCGGGCAAGCCGCAGAAGAAGCCGGCGGTCACCCGGTTCCGCCGCCTGGCCACCGGCGAACTGCCCGTGCCGTCGGGTGGCTTCGACAGTTCGCGCTATGCGCTGCTGGAATGCGAGCTGCTGACCGGCCGCTTCCGCCAGATCCGCCGCCACCTCAAGCACGCCTCGCACCACCTGGTCGGCGACACCAGCCACGGCGACGGCCGCCACAACCGCGAGTTCCGCATGCGTGGCGTGCACCGGATGCTGCTGCATGCATGGCGACTGGGATTCCCGCACCCGCGCAGCGGCGAAATCTTGAACGTCCAAGCGCCGCCGCAGGGTGAATTCGTCAGGGCAATGGATCTTTTCGGCTGGCGCGTGCCGGAACTTTCGTGAACATCAACGGGCCGGCTCGCCGGATGCATGCATCTTTTCCACCCGGCTTTCGGTCCGTTCGCGGAGCCCGGCCATCTCGGGCTCCATGACCCGGACGATCGCGCTCATCAGGTTCTGCAACAGTGCCGGCTGGCGTTCGATCATGCGTTGCCCGGCAGCCGTTTCGTAGAAGGCGATCATCGCCTCGATGTCCTGTACGTCGTAGGTCTGGCGATAGACCTCCAGGTAAAGCGGAAGCATCTTTTCCCAGGCAAGGATCTGGCGCATCTCCGCCTGCTGTTCCTCGAAGAACTGCTGCAGCTGCGCACGCCGCTCGGGCGCGGTATCGGCGGGCAGGGCGCCCTGGATCAGGTCACGCTGCATGGCCTCCATCTGGCCCAGGACGCGGGCGTAGTCCTGTTCGACGTTGGTCAGCTCGAACAGGCGCTGCAGGCGTGCATCGTCCGGCGCTGCGGCCGCGGCCGGCAGGGCCAGGGCGGAAAGCGCCAGAAATGCGGCGAGGCCGCGGACAATCAGCATGGGTCGGGCTCCGGTTGGCGGGGTGCTGGAGATCCTATCGCGCGGGCAGGAAAACCTGCGCATCCCTCACGCCCGGCGCCTCGGCTGTTCGCTTAGAATTCCGGCCCATGCCCGCCGACGACCTGGTCATCAGCCCCACCCTGGCGATCCCCGATGCCGAGATCGTCGAGCGTTTCGTGCGTGCCAGCGGCGCCGGCGGGCAGAACGTCAACAAGGTGTCCACGGCGGTCGAGTTGCGCTTCGACATCGCCGGCTCGCCCTCGCTGCCCGAGCCCCTGCGTGCGCGGCTGCTGGCCCGGCGCGATCGACGCGTGACCGACGCCGGCGTGCTGGTGATAGACGCGCAGCGCTTCCGCACCCAGGACCGCAACCGCCAGGACGCACGCGAGCGGCTCGCCGCGTTCGTCGTTGCCGGCCTGTCGGTGCCCAAGCGGCGGATCGAGACCAAGCCGACCCGCGCATCGAAGCAGCGTCGACTGCAGGGCAAGCGCGAGCGCAGCGAGATCAAGCGCGGCCGCGGCACCAGCAGCTGGGACTGACCCATGGCCGTCCACGAGCCACTGTTGCCTGCGCTTCCGCCGAACATGCCGCAGGTGCCGCCTGCACGCCGCTTCTCGCGCTGGCTTGGCCGCAGCATCCTCAGGCTCGCCGGCTGGCGCGTCGTGGGAACCCTCCCGGACATTCCGAAGCTGGTCCTGATCGCCGCGCCGCATTCCTCCAACTGGGACGGCATCCTGGGCCTGGCGGCGAAGATGGCGATGGGTTTCGATGCGCGCATCCTCGGCAAGGATTCGCTGTTCTGGTGGCCGTTGTCGCTGGTGTTGCGCCGGCTGGGCGTGATCCCGCTGGACCGCAGCAAGCCCCAAGGCGTGGTCGGACAGAGCGTCGACCTGATCCGGGAGTCGCCCAGGCTGTGGTTCGCGCTCGCGCCAGAAGGCACGCGCAAGCCGGTCGAGCAGTGGAAGTCCGGCTTCCTCAAGATCGCCCACGGCGCCGAGGTGCCGATCCTGATGGCCTATTTCCACTATCCGGACAAGGTCATCGGCCTCGGTCCGCTGTTCCACACCACCGGCGACCTGGCCGCCGACATGGCCGCGATCCGCGCGTGGTATCGCCCCTGGCGGGGCAAGAACCGCGGCACCGGCTAGGAGCGCGCATGGGAGCTGCCCTGGTCTGGTTCCGCGACGACCTGCGCCTGGACGACCAGCCCGCCCTGCGCGCGGCGCTCGAGCGCGGCTGGTTGCCGATCCCGGTCTACATCCACGCACCCGACGAAGAAGGTGGCTGGGCTCCCGGTGCGGCGTCCGATGCGTGGCGTCGCCGTTCGCTGGCTGCACTGTCGGCCGAGCTCGAGCGGCGCGGTTCGCGCCTGCTGGTGCTGCATGGCCCGAGCCTGGGCACGCTGCAGGCGCTGGCCGCGCTCACCGGCGCAGAGGCGGTGCTGTGGACGCGCCGCTACGAGCCGGCGATCGAACAGCGCGATGCAAGAATCAAGCGCAGCCTGCGGCAGGCAGGCCTGCACGCGGAGAGCTTCAACGGCTCGCTGTTGTTCGAGCCCTGGGAACTGGCCACCAAGCAGGGCGATCCCTATCGCGTGTTCACCCCGTTCTGGCGTTCGGCGCGCGCGCAGTGGCGGGTGCCGGAAACCTGGGATGCGCCGGCGCAACTGCCTTCGCCCGATGCCATCGAGGCACCGCATGACGTGTCGATGGATCATGCGCTGCCGGCGCCGGTTCCGGCGTGGGACACGGGCTTCTGGAAACGCTTCAATGCGGGCGAAGCGGGCGCGCGCGAGGCGCTGGCGCGCTTTCTCGGCGCATCGCTCGACGGCTACGCGGCGGCCCGCGACATGGCCGCCGAGGCGGGCACCTCGCGCCTGTCCCCGCACCTGCACTTCGGCGAGATATCGGTGCAGCGCGTGGCCGCGTCGATCATCGATGCAGGCGACGGCGTCGCGCCCGCCGACCGCGACCGCTTCCTCGCCGAACTGGGCTGGCGTGAATTCGCGCACCACGTCATGCACCACTTCCCGCACGTGCCCGAGCGCGACCTGGACCCACGCTTCGAGGACTTCCGCTGGGCCCGGCCGCTGCAGGCCCGGCTCGACGCCTGGCGCCACGGCCGTACCGGCGTACCGATCGTGGATGCGGGCATGCGCGAGCTCTGGCACACCGGCTGGATGCACAACCGCGTGCGCATGATCGTGGCCAGCTGGCTGACCAAGCACCTGCGCGTGCACTGGCAACACGGCGCGCGCTGGTTCTGGGACACGCTGGTCGACGCGGACCTCGCCAACAATACGCAGGGCTGGCAATGGACCGCCGGCACCGGTGCCGATGCCGCCCCCTACTTCCGCGTGTTCAATCCGGTGACCCAGGCGCGCAAGTTCGATCCGGACGGCGCGTACGTCGCACGCTGGGTGCCGGAGCTGGCGGCGTTGCCGTTGCCCGCGCGGTTCGCGCCCTGGGAGCAGCCGGACCTCCTGCGGCGGCACGCGCCGGGCTATCCGCGCATGCCGCAGGTCGATCTTGCCGAGGGCAGGCAGGCGGCGCTGGAAGCATTCGCCGCGCTCAAGCGCACGCGCTGACAGCGGCCCGCACCGACGGCGTTCGCAGCGGCGTCACGGCCACGTGACGCGCCACGGGTAGGATCGGATGATCCCTTCCAGCGAGGTGTATCGCATGCGCTTCCATTCCACCCTCCTGCTTGCCGCCGCGCTTGCCGTAGCCTGCAGCAGCGCCGGCGCGCAATCGCCCGGCACCGCCGCAAAGCCCTTCAATGCCGTGGAGGCGGGTCGCTTCGACGAGCCTTGGGCGATGACGTTCCTGCCCGACGGCCGCCTGCTGGTCACCGAGAAGGCCGGTCGCCTGTGGTTGCAGGATGTCACCAGCGGCAAGCGCACCCGCATCGAGCGCGTGCCGGACGTGGTGCATGCCGGCCAGGGCGGCTTCGGCGACGTGGTGCTGCATCCGCAGTTCGCGCAGAACGGCTGGGTCTACCTCAGCTATGCCGAGACCGGTGAAGGCAATACCTCCGGCGCTGCGGTCGCGCGCGCCAGGCTCGACCTCGAAGACAACGAACTGGAAGACCTGCAGGTGATCTGGCGGCAGGTGCCCAAGGTCACGGGCAACGGCCATTACGGCCATCGCATCGCCTTCGGTGGCGACGGGCTGCTGTGGATCACCTCCAGCGAACGGCAGAAGTTCGATCCGGCGCAGGACATGGCCTCCAACCTCGGCAAGATCGTGCGCCTGCGCGACGATGGCAGCCTGCCCGAGGGCAATCCTTTCGCCGGCCAGGGCGATGTCGCCGCGCAGGTCTGGTCGCTCGGCCATCGCAACATGCTCGGCATCGCCTTCGACGGCGACGGCCGGCTGTGGGTGCACGAGATGGGCCCCAAGGGCGGCGACGAACTTAACCTGGTCGAGAAGGGCGCCAACTACGGCTATCCGATCGTCTCCAACGGCGATCATTACGACGGCCGCCCGATTCCCGACCACGACACCCAGCCGCAATACCGCGCACCGGTGATCACCTGGACGCCGGTGATCTCGCCGGCCGGCTTCGTCATCTACAGCGGCGACCGCTATCCGGGCTGGAAAGGCAGCGGCCTGATCGGCGGCCTGTCCTCGCAGAGCCTGGTGCGGGTGTCTTTCGACGGTGAGCGCGCGCGCGAGGCCGAACGTTTCGACATGGGTACCCGCATCCGCGAAGTCGAGCAGGGCCCTGATGGCACGATCTGGCTGCTGGAAGACGGCGACAAGGGCGCGCAAGGCCGGCTGTTCCGCCTGGATCCGCAAGCGCGCTGATGCACCTGTGCCGGTGCAGGCTCCGAGTGGAGCCTGCACCGGGGTTTCTCAGAAATCCCAGCGGCCGCTGATCGACACGGGTACGGAAACCCGGCTGCCGGTGTCGTTGATCGATGCCAGCCCCAGACCGCCGATCGCCGAATCATCACCGGACAGGTCGCCCACGTACTGCACGCCGCCGCTCACGGTCATGCTGAAACGCCCGCCCACCGGGATGATGACGCCAGCCTCCAGCCCCGCGCTGAGCGCCCAGTCCTTGTCGAAGAACGGCGCGTCGGGGATGACGATGTTTGCATCGGGGATCTCGAACGTGGCCCGGATGGCATCGGTCTCGGTGCCGCCGATGCGTCCGGCCAGGAACGGTCGTGCCCAGCCGCTTTCGCCGAAGTAGCGGCGATAGCCGACTTCGGCCGTGTACGCTTCATAGCGGCTGAAGGTTCCGAACACCGAAAGCTCGGTGGCGAGCGCAGGTACGTAGGCGCCGCCTACGCGGACGCGGCCGGCGCCCGCGTTGGCCTGTCGCAGCTGGCCGAAGATTTCCGAGCGGTCGTCGAAGCCGTACGCGAACTCCAGGCCGTACGAACTGGCCGCGCCATAGACCCGATCGTGTCCGCGCGACTCGATCCGAAGCTGGGCACCGACGCCGGCAAGTGCCGGGTTCAGCGGACCCAGGTCCGGAATGTCCGAGATGGCGCCGGTGTGCACGTCGCCGCTGACCGGCGTGTCGATGCCACCCAGCAGGGACATGGAAAAACGACCTTCGGCCGGTCCGGCCAGCGCGGGTCCGGCCAGCGTGCACAGTGCAGCGGAGAGCAGCAGTCTGTTCATGGCAGTGATCTCATGAAGGGATAGGTGATTGGGTGGTTGTGCGGTCGAGCGACGGGCCGTGCGCGGACTGCGAAAGCCGCCGCCCGCACCGGCATCCGCCTGCGGTCAGGGCATCAGCACGCCGTCGATGACGTGGACGACACCGTTGCTGCCGCGCAGGTCGGCAGTAGTGACGTGCGAGGTATTTCCCTTGGCATCGGTCAGCTGCACGCGGTCGCCGTCCAGGCGCGCGACCAGCGATTCACCCTGTACCGTCTTGAGCGCGGCCTTGCCGCCACCGGCCTTGATCTGGCCGAGCAGGGTCGCGGCGTCCACCTTGCCGGCCACTACGTGGTAGGTCAGGACCGCGGCAAGCCTGGCCTCGTTGGCGGGCTTGAGCAGCGTGTCCACGGTGCCGGCGGGCAGTGTGTCGAACGCCGCATTGGTCGGGGCGAACACGGTGAACGGTCCGGCGCCCTTGAGCGTGTCGACAAGGCCCGCCGCCTTGACCGCGGCCACCAGGGTGGTGTGGTCGGTTGAGCCGATGGCCAGGTCGACGACGTCGGCGCGTGGCGAGGCCTGGGTGGCGGCGTTGCCGGCCAGCGCGGGCATGGCAACAGGAGCGAGCAGGGCGAACGAAAGAGCGAGTGCGATGCGGTGGCGCTTCATTGGGATGCCTCGTGCAGTTCGGAGAAGGGAAACGTCGGGCTGCATGGCGCAGCGCAGGCTTTTACGCCCGTCGCGATGCATCGGATTCATCACGGACGCTGCACATCCCTTGACGCGTTCAGGCATCCACGCGAAGGGATCCATTCGCCCCGCTGCTGCGTATACCGGGGAGATTCCCAACGATCCCGCGTCCAAGGCCAACCATGCAGGATGTTCCTCCGACCGCGATCCAGCCCTCCGCGGCGCGAGCGTCCCCGTGGCCGCGCCTGGGTCGCTGGCTGGGCGGTGGCACCGTGCGCGGCGAGGGCGAAGGCCTGGTGGGCCACCGGATCGACTGGGTGCGCGCGGCGCCGTTCCTGGCACTGCACGCCGGTTGCCTGGGCATGCTGTGGACCGGCGCTTCGCCGGTCGCGGTGGTCGTTGCCGCTTCGCTCTACCTGCTCAGGATGTTCGCGATCACCGCGTTCTACCATCGCTATTTCTCGCACCGCGCGTTCCGGACGTCGCGCGTGGTGCAGGCACTGTTCGCGACGATCGGTGCTTCCAGCGCGCAGCGAGGCCCGCTGTGGTGGGCCGCGCACCATCGCCACCACCATCGCCATGCCGATACCGCACGGGATCCGCATTCGCCCGCACGGCGCGGATTCTTCTGGAGCCATGTCGGCTGGTTCCTGACCGAAGAAGCGTTCGCCACCGACCGGCGGCGCGTCCAGGACCTGGTGCGCTACCCGGAACTACGCTGGCTCGACCGCCATGACGCGGTGGTCCCGTTGCTTCTGGCGGTGGCGCTCTACGGACTGGGTGCATTGCTGCAGCGGGTCGCACCGGAGCTGGCCACGAATGGTCCGCAGATGCTGGTGTGGGGCTTCTTCGTGTCGACCGTGGCCTTGTTCCACGCCACCGTGACCATCAATTCGCTGGCCCACCGCTTCGGCCGGCGCCGCTTCGCCACCCGCGACAACAGCCGCAACAACGCCTGGCTGGCTGCGCTCACCCTGGGCGAGGGCTGGCACAACAACCACCACTTCTATCCGGGATCGGTGCGGCAGGGCTTTCGCTGGTACGAGTTCGATCCGACCTGGTACGGGCTGCGGGTGATGCAGGCGCTGGGCCTGGTATGGGACCTGCGGCCGGTGCCGGCCTGGGTGATGGACAAGGCGGTGCGGCCGTGAGGGTCGCCGTGGTCGGTTCGGGCATCGCCGGGCTGGCGGCGGCGTGGCGGCTTTCGCGTCGCCACGAGGTGGTCCTGTTCGAGGCCGACGATCGCCTGGGTGGCCACACCCACACGCACGACGTCGAACAGGACGGCCGCAGCTATCGCGTCGATACCGGCTTCATCGTCCACAACACCGAGCACTACCCGCGGCTGTCGGCGCTCTTCGACGAGCTGGGCGTGGCGACCCGGCCGACCACGATGGGATTCTCGGTGCAGCGCGAGGACGGGCTGGAATACAACGCGACCTCGCTCGATGCGCTGTTCTGCCAGCGCCGCAACCTGGCCTCGCCGCGCTTCCTGGGAATGCTCGCCGACCTGCTGCGGTTCTACCGGCAGGCGCCGGACTTGCTTCGCGAGCCGGGCCCGGGACCGACCCTGGGCGGCTATCTGGAGCAGCACGGCTATGGCGCCGCGTTCCGCGACGACCACCTGGTGCCGATGGCATCGGCGCTGTGGTCGGCGCCACCGTCGCGGATCATGGAATTCCCCGCGCAGTACCTGGTCGCCTTCATGGCCAACCACCAGATGCTGCAGGTCGCCGGGCGCCCGGCATGGCGCGTGGTGGAAGGCGGGTCGGCCACGTATGTCGAACGCCTGCAGGAGCGCTTCCGCGGTCGCGTGCAGGTAAGACGCTCGTGCCCGGTCCACCTGCTCATGCGCGAGCCGGGAAGGGTGCGCCTCAATCATGCCGGCGGCCCGGAGGACTTCGACCACGTGGTGCTGGCCTGCCACAGCGACCAGGCGATGCGCGTGATCGAGGACCTGCACCCGCGCGAGCGCGCGATCCTGGGCGCCATCGAATACCAGGACAACGAGGTCGTCCTGCACACCGATGCACGCCTGCTGCCACGCCATCGAAAGGCCTGGGCAGCCTGGAACGCCTTCGTGCCCGCCGACGCGCAGTCGCCATGTACGGTGAGCTACTGCATGAACCTGCTGCAGGGACTGGAGTCGCGCGAGCCGTTCGTGGTCACCCTCAACCGCGACGAAGCCATCGACCCTGCGAAGATCCTGCGACGCATGCGGTACTCGCATCCGGTGTACACGACCGGTTCGGTCGCCGCGCGCGCGCGACTCAACGAGATCCAGGGCGTGCGCCGCACATGGTTCGCCGGCGCCTATTGGGGCTGGGGATTCCACGAGGACGGCATGCGCAGTGGCGAGGACGTGGCGGCCGCGATCGAGGCCCATCCTGCGCGGCAACTCGGGGCAGTCGCATGAGCGTGCTCCACAGCGCGGTATTCGAAGGCCGCGTGGCGCACCGCCGCCACCAGCCGCGCGTCCACGCCTTCGGCTACCGCATCGCCCAGCTGTACCTGGACCTGGACGAGGTCGACCACGTGTTCGACGGGCGCTGGTTGTGGTCGGCACGGGGCCGCAGCCTGGCCGAGTGGCGACGCAGCGATTACCTTGCCCCCGCCACGCGGCCCTTGCGCGACGCGGTGCTGGACCAGGTCGAGCGGGCGAGTGGAAAGCGCCCGGCCGGCGCGGTGCGCATGCTGTGCCACCCGCGCTATGCCGGTTACGTGTTCAACCCGGTCACTTTCTATTACTGCCATGCCGCCGCCGACGCCGGTGGCGCGCTGGAGGCGGTAGTCGCCGAGATCACCAACACGCCCTGGCGCGAACGCCATGCCTACGTGTTGCCGGTGGCGACGGCCGAGCGCTGCGGAGCCTCGTTGCGCTGGCGCTTCGACAAGGCCTTCCATGTCTCCCCGTTCATGGCGATGGCGCGTCGCTACGACTGGAAGTTCAGTGAGCCCGGCGAGGACCTGCGCGTGCACATGCAGGTCAGCGAGGGCGACTCGCGGGAGTTCGACGCGAGCCTGCGCCTGCACCGCCGTGCGCTGGATGGCGCGGCGCTGGCGCGGATGCTGTGGCGCTATCCGCTCATGACCGCGCAGGTGGTGGGCGCGATCCACTGGCAGGCCTTGCGCCTGTGGCTCAAGCGCACGCCCGTCCACGACCACCCGCGACTGCATGCCGTCGAGCGGCTGCCGGCGCCCGACCCGACCGATCGCGGAGCCCATCGATGAGCCAGACGTCCCTTCAAGCCCGCATCGCTGCTGCGGAGCGGCCCTTGGCGCTGGACGGCTGGCTGCGCGAGCGCCTGTTGCGGCGACTGGCGGGACTGCGGCATGGCGCGCTGGAGATCGACGACGGGTGGGGCCACGCGCGGCTGGGCGACCAGGCAAGCGCCGCTGCGGTGCGGTTGTCGGTGGACGATCCGCGCTTCTTCCGCGCGCTGGCGTTCAACGGCAGCGTAGGTGCAGGTGCCGCGTATGCCGATGGACTGTGGCGCTGCGACGACCTGGTCGGACTCGTGCGACTGCTGGTCCGCAACCGCGACCTGCTCGATGCGATGGAAACCGGCCCTGCGCGCCTGGGTGCTGCCGCCCTGCGCGCCTGGCACGCGGCCCGAGAAAACACCCGCGACGGCGCACGCCGCAACATCGCCGCGCACTACGACCTGGGCAACGATTTCTTCAGCCTGTTCCTGTCGCCGGACCTGATGTACTCGTCGGCGCTGTGGGCCGAAGACGACACCCTGGAGCAGGCTTCGACCCGCAAGCTCGAGGCGATCTGCCGCAAGCTGGACCTGCAGCCCGGGCAGCGGGTGGTGGAGATCGGCACCGGCTGGGGCGGGTTCGCCCTGCACGCCGCGCGCAGGCACGGCTGCCACGTCACCACCACCACGATCTCGCAGGAGCAGTTCGACCTGGCATCCGCGCGCGTGCAGCAGGCCGGCCTGCAGGAGCGTGTCACGGTGCTGTTGCGCGACTACCGCGACCTGGAAGGCCAGTACGACAGGCTGGTGTCGATCGAGATGATCGAGGCGATCGGTGCGCGCTGGCAGGAGACGTACTTCGGCAAGCTGGCTTCGCTGCTGTGCGGCGATGGCCTGGCCCTGGTCCAGGCAATCACCATCGAGGACCACCGCTACGCGCAGGCGCTGCACTCGGTCGATTTCATCAAGCGCCATGTGTTCCCTGGCAGCTTCATTCCCTCGGTGCAGGCGATGCTGGCCGCCAAGACCCGGGCCAGCGACCTGCAGCTGGTGCACCTGGAGGATTTCGGCCTGTCCTACGCGCGCACGCTGCGGGCCTGGCGCGAGCGCTTCATGGGCGCGCGCGAGCAGGCGAAGGCGCTGGGCTACGAGGAGCGCTTCCTGCGCCTGTGGGAGTTCTACCTGGCCTATTGCGAGGGCGGCTTCCTCGAACGTTCGATCGGCGTGTCGCACCTGTTGCTGGCCCGTCCCGGCGCGCGTCCGGCGCACGGCGATCGCTGGGTCGCTGCGGAGGCTGGCTGATGGATACGCCGGCGCTGCTGGGAGTGATCGCCGCGATGGTCGTGGCACTGATGCTGGCGGGCTGGGCATGGGAGCGTGCGCGTCGCAACGCGGGCATCGTCGACGTGCTGTGGGCCGCCGGCATGGGACTGGCGGCGCTCGTGCTGGCGGCCGGCGGCAGCGGCGCGACATTGCCGCGGGTATTGCTGGCGGTGCTGGCCGGAGGCTGGGCCCTGCGCCTGGCCGCGCATCTTGCGGTGCGCGTGTTCGGCGAGCCGGAAGACGGCCGCTACCGCCACCTTCGCGAGCACTGGCGCGATCGTGGCCTGCCGTTCCTCGTGTTCTTCCTGGGCCAGGCAGTGGTGGTCGTGCTCTTCGCGCTGCCGTTCGCGGCGGTCGCGGCCAATCCGGTGGGCCGCGTCACGGCCTGGACCGTGCTGGGCGTGGCCGTTTGGCTGGCCAGTGTCGCGGGCGAAGCGGTGGCCGATCGGCAGCTCGCGCGGTTCCGCGCCGATCCGTCCAATCGCGGCCGAACCTGCGACCGCGGGCTGTGGCGCTGGTCGCGGCATCCGAACTATTTCTTCGAATGGCTGCACTGGTTCGCCTACGTGCTTCTTTCGGTCGGCTCGCCGCTGCATGTGCTGAGCTGGGTCGGTCCGGTGCTGATGTACCTGTTCCTGCGCTACCTCAGCGGCATCCCCTGGTCCGAGGCGCAGGCACTGCGCACCCGCGGCGATGACTACCGGCGCTACCAGAAACGCACCCCGATGCTGTTCCCCTGGTTTCCACGCGACGTCGATCGCAGGAGTCCCCACACATGAGCACCGTACTGCCCACGCCTGGCGTCCTGCGCCAGGACGCGCCGGAAACCGGCCTGCTCGGGCTGGCCGAGCGTGGCCTGCTGCCCGATGCCGCGATCCGCTTCGGCATCCGTCGCCTCTGCGCGCAGCGACTGCAGGAATGCATGGGCGGCGGCGCTGCGATGCAGCAGGCACGCCACCAGCGCCTGGTGGAAGCGTTGCGGCGCATGCCGCTGGCCGTGCACACGGAAGCAGCCAACGCGCAGCACTACGAGGTGCCGGCGACATTCTTCCAGCGGTGCCTGGGTCCGCGACTGAAGTACTCGGCGTGCCTGTTCGAACGGCCCGGCGCGACCCTGGCCGAGGCGGAAGAAGCGATGCTGGGCCTATACGGCGTGCGGGCCGGGCTGGAAGACGGCATGGACATCCTCGAGCTCGGCTGCGGCTGGGGCTCGCTGACCCTGTGGATGGCGCAACGCTACCCGGGTGCACGCATCACCGCGGTGTCCAACTCGCACTCGCAGCGGGCCTGGATCGAGGAGCGCTGCCGCGAGCAGGGGCTGGCCAACGTCCGTGTACTCACCTGCGACGTCAACGTGCTCGACCTGCCTGCCGGGTCGTTCGACCGTTGCGTGTCGGTGGAGATGTTCGAGCACGTGCGCAACCACGAAGCCCTGATGGCGCGCATCGCCGGGTGGCTGCGCCCGCGTGGACGGCTGTTCGTGCATATCTTCGCCCACCGGCTCGCAGCGTATCCGTTCGACACCGGCGGCGAAGGCAACTGGATGGGGCGCCATTTCTTCACCGGCGGCCTGATGCCCGCCGCCGATACCCTCTTGCACCTGCAGGGCGACCTGGTGCTGGAGCGGCGCTGGCTGGTGGACGGCGTCCACTACCAGCGAACCGCCGAAGCCTGGCTCGACAACCAGGATCGCCAGCGCGAACGGCTGCTCCCGGTCCTGGCGCAGGCCTACGGTGGCGATGCGCAGGGACGGCTCTGGTTCCAGCGCTGGCGGATGTTCTGGATGTCCTGCGCCGAGCTGTTCGGCTACGAGGGCGGCCAGCAGTGGCTGGTCGCCCATTACCTGTTCGCGCCGCGGCGCTGAGGATCGGATCATGAAGGTTCACCGGGTAGCCCGAATCGTCTCTTCGCTGGCCATCGCCGGCGTGCTGGCTGCGTGTGCGGATCGCGGCAACGCCGGCCCGGTCGAACCGGTCGCGCACGTGGACCTGGAGCGGTTCATGGGCGACTGGTACGTGATCGCCTCCATTCCCACCCGGTTCGAGCGCGGCGCGTTCAACGCGGTGGAAACCTACTCGCAAGGCGCGGCCGGGCGCATCGACACCGTGTTCCGCTATCGCAAGGACAGTTTCGACGGCGAGCTGGAAACCATGACCCCGACCGGTTTCGTCCGCGAAGGCACCGGCAACGCCGTCTGGGGCATGCGGTTCCTATGGCCGGTCAAGGCCGAGTACATCATCGCTTCGCTGGCGCCGGACTACTCGGACACCATCGTGGCACGCAACAAGCGCGACTACGTCTGGATCATGGCGCGCACCCCCACCCTGCCCGAGGCGCGCTACCGCCAGCTGGTGGCCGAGGTAGAGGGCATGGGCTACGACATTTCGCGCCTGCGGACGGTTCCGCAGCAGTGGCCCGAAGCGGCCCCGCGCCCGGCACCGCGATGAGGCGGTGGCCGCACGCGTCTTGGCATCGGCGACCGGGATCCGGTTGGCTGCCTGGTGCGTATAGCCCATGGAACCAAGCATGGACACGCCAGGGTTAAGATGCCAGCCGATCCAGTCATCGGGAAAGTAACGCCGCTCGCGGCGCACAAGCGCGTGTCCAGCCAGACCAACGCCATGCCGGACGATACCCGCTACTGGGGCGAGCAGATGCGATCGGTCGCCGCGCGCGAGGACATGGATGCGTTCCTCAGCATCCATGACCACTTCGCGCCCCGGCTCAAGCGCTACCTGCTCGGCCATGGCGTCTCCAGCGCGCACGCCGACGACCTGGTGCAGGAAGCGATGCTGCGCGTGTGGCGCAACGCCGCCTCGTTCGATCCGGCCCGGGCCACCCTGTCGACCTGGCTGTTCCGCATCGCCCGCAATCTGCAGATCGACGCACACCGCCGCGAGGCCTGCCGCGAGACGGAGACCGTGTTCGCCGAAGCCGGCGACGACTGGGCCAGCGACGAGGATGCCGTGTCACCCGATGCCTATGCCGACCATGTCGGCCTGGACCGTGCGATCCGCGAGCTGCCCGCCGGGCAGGCGCGCCTGATCCGCATGTCCTACCTGGAGGCGCGCAGCCACAGCGAGATCGCCGCCGAACTCGGCATGCCGCTGGGCTCGGTCAAATCCACCCTGCGCCGTGCGTTCGCGCGGCTGAAGGCCGGACTGGGGGCCGCGCCATGAACCCGAACCATCATCCCGATTCCCCGACCCTGCTCGCGTTCTCCGCGGGTGCGCTTGCTGAGGCATTCGCCGCAGTCGTGATCGCCCACCTCGATGTCTGCGCGCAGTGCCGCGAACAGCTGGCGCTGGCCGACCGCATCGGCGGGCACCTGCTGGTGCAGCAGGAGGGTGCACCCTTGCCCGACGATGCCCGTGAACAGCTGCGTTCGCGCGTGCTGGCCCAGGGCAAGCCGCTGCCGCCGCGCCGCCGCCCCGCCCGTGCGCAGGTGGCCGCCGGCGAGTTGCCGCGCACGCTGCAACCCTATTTCGGCCAACGCTACGCGGACCTGCGCTGGCGCATGCTCGGCCCCGGCATCCACTACGTGCGCGCAGCGCATGTCGATGAAGGCCACCTCATGCTGCTGCGCACCGCGCCCGGCCGCAGCGTGCCGATGCACACCCATGGCGGCACCGAACTCACCCTGATCCTGCAAGGCGCCTATCGCGATGCGATCGGCCACTTCGCACCGGGTGACGTCGCCGACCTGGATTCGGAGGTGGAGCACCAGCCCGTCACCGTACCCGGCGTGCCATGCATCTGCGTCGCCGCCACCGACGCGCCGCTGCGCTTCTCGGGCTGGATGGCGCGCCTGTTGCAGCCCCTGTTCAAGCTGTAGAAGCACCGGCGCGGACCGTGCATGATGCGGCCATCGTCGGCGACGCACGTCGACCGGGCTGGGAGAAGCGCATGGCATCGCAGCAGGTACAGGGCATCCGCCAGGTCGCGATCACCGTCGCCGATGTCGATGCGGCGCTCGGGTTCTACCGCGACGTGCTCGGCCTGCCATTCCTGTTCCGTGCCGGCCCGGAGCTGGCTTTCCTCGACGCCGACGGCGTGCGGATCATGCTCACCACGCCGCAGGGTTCGGGCGCGGTGGGCGCAAATTCGATCCTCTACTTCCGCGTGGATGACATCATCGCCGCCCACGCGGCGATGCTCGTGCGCGGCGCCACCGGCGAACGCGACCCGCAACTGGCCGCGCGCATGCCCGACCACGAGCTGTGGACCGCGTTCCTGCGCGATCCCGACGGCAACCTGGTCGGGCTGATGGAGGAAGTCCGCTAGCGGCGCCGCAGGCCGGTGGCCGGTACGGGGCTTCCAGCGCGTTGGTCCGCGAAGCGACGACGCGGGGGTGGGCATGAATGAGAACGGCGGGCGGACGAATGCCGGGGCCAGGCCCCGAAGCCGGTTCTTCCTGGCGATGGGCGCGGTATTCCTGGCCGTTGCCCTGACCGGCTTCATGGGCACCTACTTCGTTCCGATGGCGCGTGGCAGTTTCGATGCACCGGCGATCGTCCACGTGCATGGCGTGCTGGTATTCGGCTGGCTGCTGCTGTTCATCGCCCAGGCCTGGCGCGTGCGGCAGCGACACATGGTGCGGCACCGGCAGTGGGGCTGGTTCGGCGCGGCGATGTGCGTGGCGATCATGGCGTCGGGGGTCGGCGTGGGGCTGTTCGCCACGCATCGCGACCTGGCTGCGGGCGGCGGCGATTTCGCACTCGGCCAGTTCGTGAACATCCTGATCGAGATGCTCCTGTTCGGCGGGCTGGTCGCTGCAGCGGTGGTGCTGCGCCGCGACGGCGAGAGCCACAAGCGCCTGTTGCTGCTGGCCACCATCTCGGCGCTCGCTCCGGCGTGGATGCGTTTCCGCCACCTGTTCCCGGGCGTGCCCCATCCGTTCGTGACCTTCTCGATCGTGGCCGATTCGCTGCTGGTGGTCGCCATCGCGCGCGACTGGATCGCGATGCGCCGGGTACATCCGGTGTACCTGTGGGCCGGCGGGGCGATGGTAGTGGTGCACGCGATCGAACTGCTGGCGATCACCAGTGCGCCCTGGTTGCGGCTGTCGCGGTGGCTGCTGGGCGTGGACGCGCCGGTCGCCGATTGACGCGGCAGGCCGTATCGCCGGGCTGGCACGCGCGATGCGATCGGCGGGAGCCTCGTACCCTTGACGTGCCCCTTGTCCGACACCCGGGAAGCACCATGACCGCAAAGACCCGCTCGCTGGTCGCATTCGCCCACGTTGCCGATGTCGGGCGCAGCATCGGCTTCTATGCCGACCTCGGTTTTTCCGTCGAGAACACGGTCGTTCCACAGGGCCGGTCGGCGCCGATCTGGGCACGGCTGGAAAGCGGACGCGCCGAACTGATGGTCGGGCTCGCGTCGGGCCCCGTCGACGCCGCGCAGCAGGCCATCCTGTTCTACCTGTATTACGACGACATCCGCCAGGCGCGCGCAGCCCTGGTGGCACTGGGACATGCGCCGGGCGAGATCCAGTATCCGTTCTACATGCCCGGCGGCGAATTCCGGCTGGAGGATCCGGACGGCTACGTGCTGATGCTGGCCCAGACCTGAGTGCACGACGTCCACGCTCGTCGCGCTGGCCCGTCGGCGCCACAGCCGGCGTTCCTCCTGGCATCGGCGCAGCACCGCGCCGGTCGACAGGCACGGCGCAGGAGAGGAGATCCCATGGCAACCCGCCGCGAAACGGACAAGGCAACCGGCAAGCCGGTGGCATCGCGCCGCAGGACGCACGAATACAACCACTACTACGGCCTGGAGCTGAAGGGGCGCGAGGTGCCGGCACCGCCGAAGAAGAAGCCTGCGCCGGATGCCGACAGGAAGGCCTGATCTCGCCACGGGGGCGCGACGGGTGCGAGCGGCCCCCAGCGCCGGGGAATCGCCCTTACCGCTCCGAGTGCCCGGACTCGTCGTGCTCGCGCGGTGCCATCAGGTCGGGCTTGATCAGCGAAATGAAAGCGCGCGCCTGGGGCGACAGTACGCGGCCCTTGCGCACCACCACGCCGTAGCCACGCGAGGGGAAGAACGCAGCCAGCGAGCGCGAGGCGAGGCGATCGCCATCGTTCTCGCCCAGGCAGATCGAAGGCACGATCGACACGCCCATGCCCATCGCCACGTACTGCTTGATCACGTCCCAGCCACTGACTTCCAGCGCGACCGTGTAGGGCACGCGGTTCTGCTGCAGCACCAGGTCGACCAGCCGCCAGGTGATCTGCCGCTTCGGCGGCAGGATCAACGGGTACGTGCCGAGGTCCTGCAGCTCCAGCCGGGGCTTGTTGAGCAAGGGATGGCCGGGCGGCGCGATCAGTCGCTGTTCGAACCGGTAGGCCGGTTCGTAGCTGAGGTCGGCCGGTACGTCGAGCAGGGTGCCGACCACCAGTTCCACCGCGTCCTCGCGCAGCAGGTCGGTGCCCTCGCTGGTGACCACGTTGTGCAGGGACAGGTGCACGTCCGGGTGCCGGGAACGGAAGGCCTCCACGATCTGCGGCAGCAGGTAGAGGATCGTCGAGCTGTTGGCGGCGATCTTCAGCTCGCCGGCGTCCAGCCCGCGGACCCGGTCGCGGAACGCCGACTCCAGTCCGTCCAGCTGCTCGACCAGGGGCAGGGCCATTTCGTACAGCACCTCGCCCTCCCGGGTGGGGGCCAGGCGGCGGCCGTTTCGCTCCAGCAGCGGCACGCCCAGGTCCCGTTCCAGCGCCTGCAGCTGCAGGGTGATGGCCGGCTGGCTGACGAAAAGCGCGTCCGCGGCCCGCGATACCGAGCCCAGGCGGACCGTCTGGCAGAACGCCCTTAGCGGTTTCAGCCGATCAGATTTGTAGGAAAAACGGGGGCTTACGGTCGGGGGCACAAAACAGTTAAGCCTGCATATTAATTGTGCTTATGCAATACATTGCCAAAACTGCTTTGTCAAATAATTTGCCGCAGCGCAGCGTGGCCTCCCGACCGCAGCGTCATGGAGCCTGCAATGTCCGCCATCGCCACCGCCGCAATTCCCTCCATTCCGTCGACCCGTCCGGCCAGCCGCCCGGTACCCGCCGCCTCCGTCCCCTCGGGTGGACGCGCCGCTGCCGGGCTTGCACTGACCGAACGCGTTGCCGGCCAGGAGCAGTTGCTGCCTGCGCCGTTGCTGGGCCTGCTGGTGTCGTTGCACCGGGCGATCGAACCCGAGCGCCGCGCGCGCCTGGCGGCGCGCCGCGAACGCCAGGCCTTCTTCGACGCCGGCGGCCTGCCCGACTTCCGCGCCGATACCGCGGCGCTGCGCAGCGGCGACTGGACCGTGGCGCCGATCCCGCGCGCACTGCTGGACCGCCGCGTGGAGATCACCGGTCCGACCGACCCGAAGATGGTGATCAACGCGCTGAACTCCGGCGCGCAGTGCTACATGGCCGACTTCGAGGATTCGACCGCGCCGACCTGGCGCAACCTGCTGGCTGGCCAGCGTGCGCTGGCCGCGGCGGTGGACGGCACGCTCACCTTCGAAGCCGACACCGGAAAGCAGTACCGGCTGCGTCCGTACGAGGAGCGTGCGGTCCTGATCGTGCGTCCGCGCGGCTGGCACCTGGACGAGAAGCACGTGCGCATCGACGGCGAGGCGATCGCCGGCGGCCTGTTCGACATGGCGGTGTTCGCCTGGCACAACGCGCGCACGCTGATGGCCAACGACCGCGGCCCGTACTTCTACCTGCCCAAGCTGCAGTCGATGGAAGAAGCCGCACTGTGGGAAACCGCGCTGTCGCACGTCGAGGCGATGCTGGGCCTGCCGCACGGGCAGATGAAGGTCACCGTGCTGGTGGAGACGCTGCCGGCGGTGTTCGAGATGGACGAGATCCTGCATGCGCTCAAGGACCGCATCGTCGGCCTGAACTGCGGGCGCTGGGACTACATCTTTTCCTACCTGAAGGCCTTCCGCGCGCACGCCGACCGGGTGCTGCCCGAGCGCGGCCAGGTGACGATGACCCAGCCGTTCCTGAAGTCCTATTCGGAACTGCTGATCCGCACCTGCCACCGTCGCGGCGCGCACGCGATGGGTGGCATGGCCGCGCAGATCCCGATCGCCGGCGACGAGGCGGCGAACGAGCAGGCGATGGCGCGGGTGCGCGCCGACAAGCTGCGCGAGGTCACCGCCGGCCACGATGGCACCTGGGTCGCGCATCCGGCGCTGATCCCGGTGGCGCGCGCGATCTTCGATGCGCACATGCCCACGCCGCACCAGCACCACGTGCGCCGCGAGGACGTCCACGCCAGCCGCGACGACCTGATCCGTCCCAGCGAAGGCACGATCACCCGCGAAGGCTTCGAGAACAACGTCGAGGTCTGCGTGCGCTACATCGCCTCCTGGCTGGACGGCAACGGCTGCGTGCCGATCCACTGGCTGATGGAGGACGCGGCCACCGCCGAGATCGCGCGCGCGCAGCTGTGGCAGTGGCTGCACCACTCCGATCCGCGCGGCCGCCATGCCGATGGCAGCCCGGTCCACCTGGCCGACGGCACGGTGATCGATTTCGCCCTGTTCGAACGGACCTTGGCCGCATTGCCGGGGCGACTGGGTGATACCGCCACCCTGCCGGGCGGCAGGCGCATTCCCGAGGCGATCGCCCTGCTCGACGAACTGACCCGCGCCTGCCAGCTGGTCGAGTTCCTGACCCTGCCGGCCTACGCCCGCATCGACTGACTGACACCCGCGGCCCGGTCCGCTTATGTCCGGGTCGCGACCAGCGCCGCTGTGTAGGAGCGGGCATGACCGCGACCCAACGCCATCGACACAGGCGACGTCTTCGTGATTCCGACGCCCGTGTCGCCGTCATGCCCGCTCCTACAAAAAACGCACACCGATAACTCCCCGCTGCTTACCAACCAGGCCCCACGGAGAAACACCATGACCACGCTGAAGACCGCCGAGCAGATCCAGCACGAATGGAATACCGACCCGCGCTGGGCCGGCATCACCCGCAACTACAGCGCGCAGGACGTGGTCCGCCTGCGCGGCACCGTCCCGGTCGAGCATTCGATCGCCAGGCTCGGGGCCGAGAAGCTGTGGCGCTACCTGCACGAGAAGGACTTCGTCAACGCGCTCGGCGCGCTGACCGGCAACCAGGCCATGCAGCAGGTCAAGGCGGGATTGAACGCGATCTACCTGTCGGGCTGGCAGGTCGCCGCCGATGCGAACCTGGCCGGGCAGATGTATCCGGACCAGTCGCTTTACCCGGCCGACTCGGTGCCGTCGGTGGTGCGCCGGATCAATAACGCACTGCTGCGTGCCGACCAGCTGCAGCATGCCGAGGGCGACGACAGCATCGACTTCCTGCAGCCGATCGTGGCCGACGCCGAGGCCGGATTCGGCGGCGTGCTCAACGCCTTCGAGCTGATGAAGGCGATGATCGAAGCCGGCGCCTCGGGCGTGCACTTCGAGGACCAGCTAGCTTCGGTCAAGAAGTGCGGGCACATGGGCGGCAAGGTGCTGGTGCCGACCCGGGAGGCGATCGAGAAGCTCAACGCCGCGCGCCTGGCCGCCGACGTGATGGGCGTGCCGACGCTGCTGGTCGCGCGCACCGATGCGGAGGCCGCCGACCTGCTGACCTCCGACATCGATCCCAACGACCAGGCGTTCTGCACCGGCGAGCGCACCGTCGAGGGCTTCTACAAGGTGCGCAACGGCCTGGACCAGTCGATCAGCCGCGGCCTGGCCTACGCGCCGTACGCCGACCTGGTCTGGTGCGAGACCGGCAAGCCGGACCTGGAGTTCGCGCGCAAGTTCGCCGAAGCGATCCACGCGAAGTACCCGGGCAAGCTGCTGGCCTACAACTGCTCGCCCAGCTTCAACTGGAAGAAGCACCTGGACGACGCGACGATCGCGAAGTTCCAGAAGGAGATCGCCAGCTACGGCTACAAGTTCCAGTTCATCACCCTGGCCGGCTTCCACGCGCTGAACTACTCGATGTTCAACCTGGCCCACGGCTACGCGCGCAACCAGATGAGCGCGTTCGTCGAACTGCAGGAGGCGGAGTTCGCCGCTGCCGGAAAGGGCTTTACGGCGGTCAAGCACCAGCGCGAGGTCGGCACCGGCTATTTCGACGCAGTGACCCAGGCGATCCAGCAGGGGCAGTCCTCGACCACGGCGCTGAAGGGCTCGACCGAGGAAGAACAGTTCCACGACCGCGTCGCGGCCTGAGCACGCAGGTTCGGCCCGCCCGCCAGTAGGGGGTGGGCGCGGCGGGTGGGCCCGGGGGGGGGCGCACCCGCCCCTTTCCAGGCCGCCGCCACCCCAGTTCCGACGTTAACCCCTGTAGGAGCCGGCGTCTGGCCGGCAACGGGGGTCGCAACCATGAGGAACTCCGCGGCGCCCGGGATGCGGCCGGTTGCGGCGGTCCCGCAGGCCCGTCCGCCGGGCCGGGTCCCGCTCCGATCGCCCGGTGGTCATTCCGGTCCGACCATCGGCGCCCGGGGGCCGGCTTTTCCCCCGTTCCGTACGCGGGGCGATGGTATGCTCCGTGCTGATCCGGGGGGGGGCCGGGTATGGGAGCCGTGGGATGTCGAGCGACGGCGTGACGCGCAACGTCCGAGACAGAGTCGAGCAGGATGGCAGTGGTGGCGGAAACGCCGCCCTGGCTGCGTGCGAGTTCGATCTTTTCGCCGCGGTGGGCCGTGCCCGCGCGGTGCGGTCCGGCGAGCGCATCTTCCGCCGCGGCGATACCGGCGACCTCATGTATGTCATCGACCATGGCCGGGTCGAACTGGACTTCGGCAATGACCTGGCCACCAAGCAGCTGGGGCCGCAGGAATTCTTCGGCGAACTGGGCCTGCTGATCGGCGAACACACCCGCAGCGCGGACGCGGTGGCCACCAGCGACGGACGCGTGATCGAGCTGGGCGAGGAGGAATTCCAGCAGCTGGTCGGTCGCGATCCTGGCCTGGTCGCGCAGTTCCTGCGCCGCTCGATCACCCGCGTGGTGCTCAACGAACAGAGCCTGATCCGGCAGCTGCGCCGCCGCAACCAGGACCTGGAAACGGCGCTGGACAACCTCTACGCCACCACCCACCAGCTCAACCAGACCGAAGAGCTGATCCGCACCGACGAACTCACCAGCCTGTACAACCGGCGCGGCCTGACCCTGCACCTGCAGGAATGCCGGCGCCTGGGCATGAAGGAATCGATGGGCCTGGTGCTGGTCGACTGCGATCGTTTCAAGCAGGTCAACGACGACCATGGCCATCTCGTCGGCGACCGCGTGCTGCAGAACATCGCCGGCATCCTGCGCTCGGTCGCCGGCGCCAACGACGTGCCGTGCCGCCTGGGCGGCGACGAGTTCTGCCTGCTGGTGTCGGCGCAAAGGCGCGAGGACGTGATGCGCTACGCCGAGTTCGTGGTCGCCACCACCCGCAACCTGCTGCAACTGCAGCAGGCCGTGCCGACCATCTGCCCGGTCAGCGTCGGCGCCTGCATGGTCGAGCCCGAGCAGGACTGGAACGACTGGTACGCGCGCGCCGACGCGGCGCTGTACGAGGCCAAGCGCATGGGCGGGAACCGCGCGTTCTGGATCGACGACCTCGGGTCGCCGGGACCCTGAGCCGGCGACGATGGACGGCATGCCACACGACGCCCACGCCCCGCAGCTGCGAACCCTGCTGCTGACGGACCTGTGCGATTCCACGAGCCTGGTGGAGCGGCTGGGCGACAGCACCGCGGCCACCCTGTTCCGCGACCATGACCGCCTGGTGCTGGAACTGCAGCAGCGCTGGCGCGGCCGCCTGATCGACCGATCCGATGGTTTGCTGCTGCTGTTCGAGCGTCCGCTCGACGGCCTGGGCTTCGCCCTGGACTACCGGCGTGGCCTGGATGCGCTGGGCCAGGCGCACCGCATCGGCCCGATGCTGGCGCGCGCCGGCCTGCATGTTGGCGAGGTGCTGATCTGGCGCAACAGCGACGAGGCCATCAGTGCCGGCGCCAAGCCGATCGAGGTCGAGGGCCTCGCCAAGCCGTTCGCCGCACGCCTGATGCAGCTGGCGCGGCCCGGGCAGATCCTGATCTCCTCGATCACCGAACCGCTGGTCCGCCGTGCGTCCCGCGAGCTGGGCGAGCGCGGCGAGGCGCTGCACTGGCGCACGCACGGCCGCTGGTACTTCAAGGGCCTGCCGGAAATACAGGAGATCCACGAGGTCGGCGAGCCTGGACTGGCCCCGCTGCGCGCACCGCGCGGCGATGCGAAGGCACGGCGTGACATCCCGGCCTGGCGACGCCCCATCGCGCTGGCGGCCGAGCTGGCGGTGGTCTCCGGCCTGATCGTGGGCGGCTGGTTCATGACCCGCCCCGAACCGGCGATCGCGTTCTCCGAGCGTGACTGGGTGGTGGTGGGCGACCTGCGCAACCTCACCGGCCAGACCGTGCTCGACGATTCGCTGGAGCAGGCATTCCGGATCAGCCTGGAGCAGTCGCGATACGTCAATGTGCTGAGCGATCTGAAGGTGCGTGACAGCCTGGCGCGTATGCGCCGGCCCGCCGATACAACCCTTGACCGGACAACCGCGTCGGAAGTTGCGATCCGTGATGGTGCTCGCGCCGTGATCCTTCCTACAGTCTCCGAGGTGGGGGGCAAGGTGCGTGTCAGCTTGGAACTGATAGATCCGGCGACTGCACAAACCATTTATTCCGCCTCTGAGGATGGGGCTGGCCTCGATTCGGTTCTGACTTCCATAGATGGGGTGACGTCGCTCCTGCGGTCAAAACTTGGCGAAGGTCAGATCGAATTGGCGACGAATTCCAAGCCCCTGCCTCAAGTGTCCACACGAAGCTTGGATGCTCTGCGAGCCTACGCGCTGGGCCAGGAGGCGTATGGGAAAGGGGAGTACGAGCAGGCCCGTGGCTTCTACGGGCAGGCCATATCTCTGGACCCGGAGTTCGCCCTTGCTCACCTGGGCGTGACACGCGCCCTGAATGCAACGGACCACCTACAGGAAGGCCTGCCCTTCCTGCGCCATGCCCAGGCACTTCGCCAGAATCTGACGCCAAGAGATCAGGTCTATCTGGATTCTTGGGGCTCACAGGTCGACGAACCTCAAAAGATTTCGTTGGCCTGGATGCAGATGGCAAAGATGTATCCGGACTTCTTCCCCGCTCAGACCAACGCGGCTTATGAGCTTGCTGTTCTAAACGAATACGCAAGGGCCGAAGAGTTTGCGGCGCGGGCTGTATCCCCGCAAAGCGAATTCTCCGCGCTCTCATCCGAGCATCTCGGCAGAATGCGTCTGGCCCGAGACGACTACAAGCGAGCGCTTGAGCCGTTGAAGTTTGCTTGCGAAAGTTCCGTGACCAGTGCTTGTGTCTGGAAATCCGTTTGGAATGCCGCCCAGGGGAACTTCACGGAGGCTGAGCAAGCCTGGCCCCCCGAGCGATCTCTTTCAGTGCCCTACTTCGACAGGGTTTCGATCTATTTGGATCAAGGAAAGTGGAGCGAGGCGCGCGTCGAATCCGAGCGTTTGGTGGAGCTTTCCCATAAGTTCCCCAGCCGTTCTCGCCAAAGTCTCATGCCGCTCGCCGTGGCGCTGTGGTCGGATGGCGATCGAGACGTCGCCATTGAAGAGCTTGGTCGGATGGTCAAGCTCTCATTGCAGGCCTTTGCCCAGCCAAAGAGCGTTACCGATCGGCGCGGAGACGCGATGACTGCGTTGTATGCGGCGATTTTCGCCCAGCGTCTGGGCGATACCAAACTCGCTGCGCAAGTCGAGGCGGCACTGGCTGGTGCGCCTGACGTCGCATCGTTGAAGCCGGTCAGCGCACTGGCCGCCGTTATGCGCGCGCGGCGGGCAGCGAATGACGGGAAACCGAAAGTGGCCATAGAGATACTGCAGCCCCTTATGGACGACACGGAGCCCGTGCAGGCACGTGTGGCTCTTATGGAGGCGCACATGCTGGCAGGAAATAGAGAAGAGGCTTTAGCCAATGCCAATTGGCTGGCTTCCCATCGCGGACGTTCCTATGGCGAATACGGCTGCTCCTGGTGCCAGCAACCCCTGAATGTCGTTGATTCACGGCTGGCCCAAGCGCATATCGCTGCGCTCAAGTCAGATGCAGGCGATCAAGATGTCCTGCGCCGGCGCATGGACGCGCAGAGGTCTGCGCCGGCGCAGGTTTTGTCTTCTCACTCCGATTTCTGACCGGAAGAGCCCGCATTGAGCTGGATCGGGTGCATGCAGAGAAGTGATGTGAGCGAAGATTTGAGTTCATCCCGTCCGCTTGCAATTTCGTCCTTGGAAGCCAGGGATCCGACTTTCATGTTGGACCGAAGCTGCTTCAGATCTTCGTCGCTCGGCTTGTAGCCTGCCTTCAGGAGCGCGGATACCGGGTCCTTTGCGAAAAGCTGGCGGAATTCATCGTCGGTAGAAAGCAGGTCAAGCAGGCGTTCGGCGACGTCGGGAGGGAGGGGCGTCGGTGATGCGCCCGGAATCTTGTCTGACATCGGTTTCCCCTTTGCCATCCGTCTTGGATGGGTTCGGGGCGAAAGCTTAGCGGGAAAATTGTGCTTGCATAGGGAGCGCTTGTGCGGATTCGGCGATGTGGGGTGGTTTATCTGGAGCCCCGGGAAAGTGTGCGCTTCGACTTGGCCAACCTGCTGGAGGGCGGCAATGGGGTGGTGCGCGATATGGGTTGGATCGCACTGGCACCCCATACCGGTCGAGAGCACTCACTGGACCCAAAAGAGTGCAAATTGTTCGGCCAGCTGAGCCCGCAGAAGTGGGTCGAACTGGAAACGTTTCCGGACGAAAGCCAGCTCGCTCTGGCCCGTCTTGTTCACGCAGGTCTGGTCGTGGCCGATGACCCGGCTCACGCCTATTACCTGCGGCAGGACGATGCGCTACGGAGCGCGCATTGGCATCCACTTTCGGCGCTGGTTCACGGGCTCACTCGCTGGAGTGAGACCGACTCGGTAGCGGCCATGCGGAAAGGCGGGACAGAAACCGCAGCAGAACTGCGTGCCCAGCTCGGACCGCCGCCGCCGGAGCGGATTGCCCACGAGATGGCCGGCGAATCCATTTCCCTGCCTCGCAGTAATCATGTCGATTTCGACAGGTTGCTTCGCCGCCGTACCACCTGCCGGAACTTCGATCTGAACCGCACGGTCCCGCTAGAGCTGACAGCCCAGTTGCTGGAGCGGGTCTTCTCGGCACACGCCTCCGTACGGGTAACTGAAGATACGGTCTTCTTGAAGAAGAGCAGTCCCTCGGGAGGCGGGCTGCACCCGGTCGAGGCGTACCTTTTGATACGGGATGTCGCTGGAGTTCAACCGGGGCTGTATCACTATGATCCAGTCGCGCATGCGTTGCGGCACTTGCCCGATCCGGTCGTTCCGCTTCAGGAGCTCATGCTGCGCGCGGTCGCCGCTCAGGACTGGTTTGCCGATGCACACGTAATGGTGGTCATGGCGCCTCGTTACGCTCGCAATTTCTGGAAGTATCGGCAGCATCCCAAGGCATATAGGGCCGTCTTGCTCGAGGCGGGGCATCTTTCGCAGACGTTATATCTCTCTGCCACCGAAGCTGGCCTCGCCGCGTACGTGACATGCGCAATCAATGAGACATGGCTGGATGAAGCATTCGGCCTGGATTCGATGAACGAAGGTGCTTTGGCCGTGTGTGGATTCGGCTGGCGCGCGCCGGCGATGGAAACCATGGAGCTGGACCCGCTGGGCGAGGTCTGGAAGTCCTAGGCGCTGGCTGAGAAACGCTTTTTTGCCACGGACACGTACGGCCGCGACCGCACAGGCCTCGCCGAACTGATGGCGAATCATGGAAAACGGGGCGCCGAAGGATCGGCGCCCCGCGCTGTTACTTCCGCACGTCCTGCGTATGCGCCTGCAGTGCCGCGCTCAGGCCCTCGACGCCATCGGAGCCGGCGGGCACGGTGACGCTGGAGCCCTTGAGGTCCTCGCCGATCGGCTGGGCGCGCCCGCCCAGGCACTTGGCCAGGAAGTTCTCGGTGATCGCATTGAAGGCCTTGTTGTTCTCCGGGCGGGCGAAACCATGGCCCTCGTCGGGGAACAGCACGTAGGTCACCGGGATGTTCTTGGCCTTCATCGCGTCGACGATCTGGTCGCTTTCGGCCTGCTTCACGCGCGGGTCGTTGGCGCCCTGGCCGATCAGCAAAGGCTTGGTGATCTTGTCGGCGTGGGTCAGCGGCGAACGCTCGGTCAGCCACTTCTTGCCTTCCTCGGTGCGCGGGTCGCCCATGCGCTTGGCGAGCTGCTCATAGAAGCTGGCCCAGTACGGCGGCACGGTGGCCAGCAGCGTGTTGAGGTTGGACGGGCCGACGATGTCCACGCCGCAGGCGAAGGTGTCGGGGGTGAAGGTCAGGCCGGCCAAGGTCGCGTAGCCACCGTAGCTGCCGCCCATGATCGCGACCTTGTCGTCGGTGGTGATGCCCTGGCCGACGGCCCACTGCACCGCGTCGATCAGGTCGTCGTGCATCTTGCCGGCCCATTCGCCGTCGCCGGCGTTGGTGAACTCCTTGCCGAAGCCGGTCGAGCCGCGGAAGTTGACCCCGAGTACCGCGTAGCCGCGGTTGGCCAGCCACTGGTCGTAGCTGCTGTAGCCGTAGTCGTCGCGCGCCCACGGACCGCCGTGGACCAGCAGCACCATCGGCACCGGGTGGTCGGCCTTGCCGTCGCCGTTGGCGTCGGCCTGCGGTGGCAGGGTGAGGTAGCTGATCAGGTTGAGGCCGTCGCGCGACTTGATTTCCAGCGGCCACATCGGCGCCAGCGGCTTGCCGTCCAGCGCCGGGCGCGCGGAGAACAGCTTGGTCAACTTGCCTTCCGCGCCGGGCGTGCGGTCGTAGCGGTAATAGACCACCGGCGATTCGGCGGCCGAGTAGGTGACGATCCAGGTCTTGTCGTCGAGCGTGCGCGAGTTGACCCCGACCTCGCCCGGGCCGATCGCCTCCAGGGTCTTGAGGTCCGCCGCCAGCGCATCGCCGAGCGGCTTCCACTCTTCGCGCAGGTAGTTCACCGAGACTGCCTGCAGCTCGCCGGTGCGCGGGTCGCTCAAACCGCCGCCGATGTCGGCGCGCGCGTCTTCGGCCAGCAGCTTGCGCTCGCCCGTCGCGCTGTCGACCGCATACAGCGCCGAGGTGTTGCGGTTGCGCGAGTCGGCCAGGTACAGGGTCTTGCCATCGTTGGTCAGACCCAGGGTGCTGGTGGTCAGCACGTCCTCGAACGGGATGTCGTCGGACTTCTCCCACGCATCGCCGGCGCGCTTGAGGATGTCCATGCCGCCGTCCGGGCGCGAACGCTGGGCATAGCGCAGGTTGTATTCGCCATCGGCGATGTAGCCGGCGATCTCCTGGGTGTTCTTCTCCACCAGGGTGCGCGCACCGCTGGCCAGGTCGACGCGATACAGGTCGTGCCACTTCGCGTCGCGGTCGTTCATGCCGACCAGGATGCTGCCGGGCTGGGTCGGGCTGACCCCGACCACCTGCGCGGTGGTCTTCGGGAACGCGGTGAGGTCGCGGCTCTGGTTGCTGGCCAGGTCGACCGAGTACAGGTGGAAGTCCTCGTCGCCGCCGCTGTCGCGCAGGTACAGCAGCGTGTCGGGGTGGTAGGACCAGAAGTAGTTGCGGATGCCGCGCGCCTTGTCTTCGGTGACCGCGCGCGCGGCCGACGGATCGTTGGCCGGGGCGACCCATACGTTCATCACGCCGTCGACCGGCGCGATCCAGCTCAGGTACTTGCCATCGGGGCTGATCTGCACGCCGGCACGTTCGGGATTGCCGAACAGGGCTTCGCGCGGGATCAGTTCCACTTCCTTCGGCACGGCGGGTGCTTCGGGCGTGGCGTTGGCCGCGGCCGTGGTGTCGTCCTGCTTGCCGCCGCAGGCGGACAGGGCCAGGGCCAGGCTGGAGACAAGCAGGGTCGTGCGCAGTGACGTGTGCGAGCGATGCATGGGTGGCGGGCTCCGGGGATGCCGGGATGGCATTGGAACGCCACGCTAGCGCATGGGCGGGCCGACGTCGTTGCCGACGCGTTAAACCAGGGGCATGACCGATGGGAGGGGGGGCGCCGCCCGCGAGGGGCTGAAGGCGCCGCCGGGCGGGTGCGTGCGTGCGACCGGTGCCTTGGGTGCCGGGACAGCCAGCACGCAGGGCATCGCGCCGCAATTTGCGGGGTGCGCAAGCGGCGCAGCGCCCGCCCGCCGGACTGCAAGCCCGCGCGTCAACGACCACCGGCGTGCAACGGCGCGCGATAGCCCAGTGCTTCGGCCAGGTGGGCCGTGGTGATGGCGCCCTCGCCATCGAGGTCGGCGATGGTGCGGGCCACGCGCAGTACCCGGTGCAGGCTGCGCGCGGTCAGCTGCAGGCGTTCGCCGGCCTGTTCGAGCAGGTCCTGGCTTCGCGTATCGAGCTGGCATGCGGACGCCAGGGCCGCGGAGTCCAGATGGGCGTTGAGCGGACCGCCGCGCCGGTGCTGGCGCGCCTGCGCGGCGACCACGCGTCCGCGGATCGTCGTGCTGGACTCACCCGGCGGCGTGTCGGCGCGCAACGCGCGTGGCGGCAGCCGGGCCATGGCCAGGTGCAGGTCGATGCGATCGAGCAATGGCCCGGAGATCCGGCTCCAGTACTGCCGGATCCGGTCCGGCGTGCAGCGGCAGCGCGCGGACGGGTCGCCCGCCCAGCCGCACGGGCAGGGGTTCATCGCCGCGACCAGCTGGAAACGCGCGGGGAATTCGGCGCTGCGCCCGGCGCGGGCAACGGTGATCCGCCCGGATTCCAGCGGCTCGCGCAGCACTTCCAGCGCGGCACGGTTCCATTCGGGGAGTTCATCGAGGAACAGCACGCCGTTGTGCGCCAGCGAGATCTCGCCCGGCCGCGGCGGGCTGCCACCGCCGGCCAGGGCGACCGCGCTGGCGCCGTGGTGGGGCGCGCGCCAGGGGCGCTGGCGCCAGCGTTCCGGATCGAAGCCGCGCCCACTGATCGAAGCGACCGCGGCGGTCTCCAGCGCTTCGGCCTCGGAGGCCTCCGGCAGCAGTCCGGGCAGGCGCGAGGCGAGCAGGGTCTTGCCGCAACCAGGCGGTCCGCTCATCAGAAGATGGTGTCCACCGGCGGCGGCGATCTCCAGCGCACGCCGGGCCTGGGCCTGGCCACGCACATCGGCCATGTCGGCTGCGGTGCCGGGGTTCGGACCTTCCCCTTGCACGGGCGCCGCCTGCGCCCGCGGGAGCGGGGTCTGTCCTCCGAGCCCGGCGCAGGCTTCCAGCAGGGTGCGGGCGACGTAGGCCTCGGCATCGCGGGCCAGCGCCGCCTCGGCACCGCTGCCGGCCGGCACCACCAGGCGGCGCCCGGCGCGCGTGGCGGCCAGCACGGCCGGCAGCACGCCGTCGATGGGTCGCAGTTCGCCAGTCAGGCCCAGCTCGCCGAGGAACTCGCAGCCGGCCAGGGCGTCGCGGTCGATCTGGCCGCTGGCGGCAAGGATGCCCAGGGCGATCGGCAGGTCAAAGCGGCCGCCGTCCTTGGGCAGGTCGGCCGGGGCCAGGTTGATGGTGATGCGGCGCTGTGGATATTCGAACTGCGCGCAGAGGATCGCGGCACGCACGCGGTCGCGCGATTCGCGCACCGCTGCGGCCGGCAGGCCGACGATCTGTGTGGAAGGCAGGCCGCCCGACAGGTGTACTTCCACCTGCACCGGGGGCGCGGCGATCCCGGCGCGGGCGCGACTGTGCACCAGCGCCAGGCCCATGGCGGCGTCAGTACGGACTGGCGGCTGGCGGCTGGCTGGCGGCGTGCAGGCGCGCTTCCAGCTCCTCGACCGTGCGCTCCAGGGTTTCCAGTTTTTCGCGGGTGCGCAGCAGCACCGCGCGCTGCACGTCGAACTCCTCGCGGGTGACCAGGTCCAGCTTGCCCAGGCCGGCCTGCAGCGCGCTGCGGAAGCTGGCCTGGAGTTCTTCGCCGGAGGCGCGCAGTCCCGGCGGGACCAGCTCGCTGAGCCGACGGGCGAGGTCGTCGATGTGGTTGAGGTCGATCATGGGGTTCTCCGGCGTTGGGGGCAGCATGCGCCGGCGTTGCGACGGCGGGAATCGGGCGGTGGCGGTGCATGCGGTCGGAAAAGTCCGAAGCATGCGTCGGCATTGGACCGGAGGCCCGCGGACGTGGCAAGCGCGGGTCGAGTTATCCTGTCTGCCTGCCCCACCACTGGAGTTCCCGGATGAAGATGATCATGGCCGTGATCAAGCCGTTCAAGCTGGACGACGTGCGCGAGGCGCTGTCGGGCCAGGGCATCGCCGGGATCACCGTCACCGAGGTCAAGGGTTTCGGCCGGCAGAAGGGCCACACCGAGCTGTACCGCGGCGCCGAGTACGTGGTCGACTTCCTGCCGAAGGTGAAGGTCGAAGTCGCCGTCACCGACGACCAGGTCGAGTCCGTGGTGGAGGCGATCGTGCGCGCGGCGGGCACCGGCAAGATCGGCGACGGCAAGGTCTTCGTCTATGACCTGGGCCAGGTGGTGCGGATCCGTACTGGCGAGCTGGACGCCGACGCGCTGTAAGGAGCAGGTCCGGCGCATGGCCGGAGACTGCGCCTGTCACACGGGACCTGCGCTGCCCTAGTCATGTTTGCCCTTGCCGGCGGGCGTAGAGTGGCTGCGCACCTTGCCATTGCGCGACGGTGCGGGATGCGGCCCGGCCGCATGAACTGACAGGAAGGGTGGCCATGAGAAGGACCCGAAGCCTGCTTGGAACGGTGGCACGCACCGCGGTCATCACAGGCACCGCCAAGGCGGTGATGGGCAGGGGGAACGCTGCGGCACCCCCGTCGGAAACGGCTGCCGCACCGGCACCGGCGGCCGGCATGACCGACGAGAAACTCGCGATGCTGCAGAAGCTCGCCGAACTGCAGAAGAGCGGCGTGCTGAGCGACGAGGAGTTCGCCGCGGAGAAGGCCAAGCTGCTGGCGTGAACGCGACGCCCGTCGCTGCGGCACGACCGCGAAGAAAATGCCCCGCCATGGCGGGGCATTTCAGTCATACACGCGCCGTCGCCGGCGAACGCAGGGAGAGCGCGCAGCAGGGTTGGTCGCTCCCGGCTGGCTTCGACCCCGTGCGCGGGATCTGACCGCGTTTCAGCCCTGCGCTTCGCCCAGCGCCTCCGCCACGAACGGCGGCGCGACCAGCACGCCCTGGTGCAGGTGGGCGCTGTAGTACTTCGTCTTGAACGTCTTGGCGGCCGCATCGCCGTCACGGAAGCCGAAGCCCTGGCCCTTGCGCGCCAGGGTCACGCTCCACCAGCCGGTCGGATAGCACGGTTGCGGGAACGGCAGGGTCTTGAACGTCGAGAAACCGGCCTTGCCCATTTCCGAACGCATGGACTTGATCAGCTCCAGCTGGGCCAGCGGCGATTCGGACTGCTGCACGAGGATGCCGTCGTCCTTCAGGGCGTGGAAGCAGCTGGCGTAGAAGTCCTTGTTGAACAGGCCTTCGGCGGGGCCGACCGGATCGGTCGAGTCGACGATGACCACGTCCACGCTGCCGGCCGGGCAGTTGGCCATGTAGGCCACGCCGTCGTCGAACAGCAGCTCGGCGCGCGGATCGCCGTTGGAATCGCACAGCTCCGGGAAGTGCTTCTCGGCCATGCGCGTGACCTGCTCGTCAATGTCGCACTGGGTCGCGCTCTCCACGCCCGGGTGCTTGAGCACCTCGCGCAGCGTGCCGCAGTCGCCGCCGCCGATGATCACCACGCGCTTGGGGGCGGCGTGGGTGAACAGCACCGGGTGGGCGATCATCTCGTGGTACAGGAAGTTGTCGCGGCTGGTCAGCATCACCGCGCCGTCGATCAGCATCAGGTTGCCCCAGTCGGTCGTGCTGTAGATCTCGATCTTCTGGAACGGCGACTGCACCTCGTCCAGCTTGGCCTTGATCCGGTAGCCGATGGCCGAGCCGGTCGGCTCGAAGTGCTCGATGTACCAGTTGTCCTGGGTGCTCATGGCGGTCCTCGTGGGGCTGGGCGCGTAGGGGCGTCGTAAGGGGGCGGGCCGGTCCGGCAGGCGGGCCGGTGGCGAAGGGCGCGCATTGTAACGGACCCTTCTGAACGCCGGGGTTAGAATGCGCGTCCTTCATTGCAGCCCGAGTTTTACGCCGATGAGCGACTGGTCCGCCGACCTCGCCCGCAAGACCTGGTCCATCCCGCACTGGTCCGGCGGTTACTTCGACGTGGCCGAGGGTGCCATGCAGGTGCTGCCGCGCGGCGAGGGCGGTCCGTCGCTGGCGCTGCCGGCGCTGGTGGAGGCCGCTCGCGCCCAGGGCATGCAGCTGCCTTTGCTGCTGCGCTTCCCGGACATCCTCGGCGACCGCCTGGGCCGGCTGCAGGCCGCCTTCGCCCAGGCCATGGCCGACTGGGACTACGCCGGCGGCTACACCGCCGTGTATCCGATCAAGGTGAACCAGCATCGCGGCGTGGCCGGCACCCTGGCCAGCCACCATGGCGAGGGCTTCGGCCTGGAGGCGGGCAGCAAGCCGGAGCTGATGGCGGTGCTGGCCCTGTCGCGGCCCGGCGGGCTGATCGTCTGCAACGGCTACAAGGATCGCGAGTACATCCGGCTGGCGCTGATCGGCCGCAAGCTGGGCCTGGAGACCTTCATCGTCATCGAGAAGCCCTCCGAGCTGGCGCTGGTGATGGAAGAGGCGCGCAACCTCGACGTGCGCCCCGGCCTGGGCGTGCGCATGCGCCTGGCCTCGCTGGGCGCGGGCAAGTGGCAGAACAGCGGCGGCGACAAGGCCAAGTTCGGCCTGTCCCCGCGCCAGCTGCTGGACCTGTGGAAATCGCTGCGCGACTCGGGCATGAGCGACTGCCTGCAGCTGCTGCACTTCCACATGGGCTCGCAGATCTCCAACGTGCGCGACATCGCCAATGGCATGCGCGAAGCCACGCGCTATTTCAGCGAGCTGTCGCGGCTGGGCGCGAAGGTGCGCTACATGGACGTGGGCGGTGGCCTGGGCATCGACTACGAAGGCACCCGCTCGCGCAGCGAGTGCTCGATCAACTACGGCCTGGCCCAGTACGCGGCCAACATCGTCCAGCCACTGGCCGAGGCCTGCGCCGAGCAGGGGCTGGTGCCGCCGCGCATCGTCACCGAGTGCGGCCGCGCGATGACCGCGCACCACGCCGTGCTGGTGGCCAACACGACCGAGGTGGAGACCGCGCCGGAGGGGCGCGTGCCCGACGTGCACGACGACGAGCCGGCCGCGATCCGCCACCTGCGCGAACTGCATGGCGACCTCGACCGGCGACCGCCGCTGGAGCTGTTCCACGAAGCCCAGCACTTCCATGCCGAAGGCCTTTCGGCCTACGCGCTGGGCCAGATCGACCTGCCGCAGCGCGCCCGTGTCGACGACCTGTTCTACGCCGTGGCGCACGGCGTGCGCGCGCGCCTGGACATGGGCGAGCGCAACCATCGAGCGGTGCTGGACGAGCTCAACGACCGCCTGGTCGACAAGTACTTCGTCAACTTCAGCGTGTTCGAATCCATCCCCGATGCCTGGGCGATCGACCAGGTATTCCCGATCGTCCCGATCGACCGCCTGGACGAGGCACCGACGCGGCGTGGCGTGATCGCCGACATGACCTGTGATTCGGACGGCACGGTGAAGACCTATGTCGAGCACGGTGGCCTGGATACCTCGCTGCCGCTGCACCCGGTGCGCCATGGCGAGAGCTATTGTCTGGCCTTCTTCCTGGTCGGCGCGTACCAGGAGATCCTCGGCGACATCCACAACCTGTTCGGCGACACCGACGCGGTGGAAGTGCGGCTGACCGCCGGTGGTGGCTACGAGCTGACCCAGCAGCGCCGCGGCGACACCACCGACGTGATGCTCGACTACGTCGGCTACCGCCTCGACGACTTGCGGCAGGCCTACGCGCAGCGGGTGCACGACGCGGCGCTGCCGGAAGCCGAGTCGCTGGCGCTGGCCGAGGCGCTGGAAGCGGGCCTGACCGGTTACACCTACCTGTCGGACGAACCGCTGGCCTGATCCGGCGTGCCTGCACCGGGTTGCACCGCCGGCGGCGGTGCGACGAAACGACGGGGCGTGTATCGTGACTCCCGGACCCGGCGGGAGTCACTGCGTGCTTGAATTGTTGAAGGCGGTCGGCATCGGCCTGGCGACGTTGCTGCCCCTGGCCAATCCGCTGACCACGGTAGCCCTGCTGATGGGCCTGTCGCGCGGCATGAGCGAGGAAGAGCGCGACCGGCAGGCGCTCAAGGCCGCGATCTACGTGTTCGTGATCATGGCGACGGCGTATTACACCGGGCAGCTGGTGATGAACGTCTTCGGCATCTCGATCACCGGCCTGCGCATCGCCGGCGGGCTGATCGTCGCGTTCATCGGCTTCCGCATGCTGTTCCCGCAGCAGAAGCTCGACGAGACGCCGGAGGTGGAGCGCCGCAACGAGGAGTTGCGCCAGCGCCGCACCGAGGACATCGCGTTCATTCCGCTGGCCATGCCCAGCACCGCCGGCCCGGGCACGATCGCCCTGATCATCAGCACCGCGGCGGCCGTGCAGGACGAGCGGCCCTATGCCGAGTGGGTGATGCACACGGCGCCGCCGCTCACGTTCTTCCTGGCCAGCCTGATCCTTTTGCTGTGCCTGCGCAGTTCCGGCGCGATCATGCGCGTGCTCGGCAACAGCGGCGTGGAGGCGTTCTCGCGGCTGATGGGCTTCCTGCTGGTCTGCATCGGCGTGCAGTTCGTGATCAACGGCTTCTACGAAGTCGCCGAGGAAGTGGCCGCGCTGCTGCGCTGAGTGGTGGCGCTGCGCGGTTCGGCCGTCGATCGGGACGGGGGAAGCGTAGCGGATCCGCGCGCGGCCTCAGCCGCGGTAGACCTGGAATCCGGCGAACGACTGCGTCACCGGCATGATTTCCAGCCGGTTGATGTTGAGGTGCGCCGGCAGGGTGGCGACGTGGAAGATCTGCTCGGCGATATCTTCGCCGGTCATCGGTTGCGCGCCCTTGTACAGCGTGTCCGATGCGACCTGGTTGCCGTGCGTGCGCACCAGGGTGAATTCGGTCTCGGCCATGCCCGGCTCGATCGTGGTCACGCGCACGCCGCTGCCGTGCAGGTCGGTGCGCAGGTTCAGCGAGAACTGGCTGACGAAGGCCTTGGTGCCGCCGTACACGTTGCCGCCCGGATACGGATAAACGCCGGCCACCGAACTGACGTTGATGATCACGCCCTTGCGCGCGACCAGTGCGGGCAGCAGGCGATGGGTCAGGGTCACCAGCGCGGTGATGTTGGTGTCGATCATGACCCGCCAGTCCTCGAGGCTGGCCTGCTGCGCCGAGGCGGTGCCCAGGGCGAGGCCTGCGTTGTTGACCAGCACGTCGATGTCGCGGAAGCCTTCGGGCAGCGCGTCGATCGCCGCGCCCATCGTCGCCGCGTCGCGCACGTCGAATTGCGCCGCGTGCACGTTCGCAGCGCCCAGTTCGTCGACCAGCGCCTGCAGGCGGTCGCCGCGGCGACCGGTCGCAACGACTTTCCAGCCAGCGGCGGCGAAGCGGCGTGCGGCGGCCAGGCCGAAGCCGGAGGTGGCGCCGGTGATGAGGGCGGTCTTGGACATCGCGATTTCCTTTGGAAGAAGCCCGCTGATTCTCGCACCATCAGGGGCAGCGGTCCGCCGGATATGGCGCAAGTCCTTCTGCCGAAAACATCGGCCGAAGAATCAGCCCCTTGAGTCTAGGGGGCGCGCCGGCAGGCGTGGGGGTTGTGGGTTTAGCGGGCGCGGGGCCCAAGGTTTGCATCTGCAAACCTTGGGGGTAATTCCGCCAAGCGGACTTGCTGCGCGGACTTACTGCGCCTTGATCGCCATCGCGGGCAGGCCGCCGCTGGCGAGCTTCTGCTTGGCTTCGGCCAGTTCGCTGGCGGTGCCGTACGGCCCCATGCGCACGCGATACACGGTCTTGCCAGCCGCCTGGCCGGATTCGACGCGCGCGCTCAGGCCGAGCAGTGCGATCTTGGCTTTGACCTGCTCGGCGTCGTTGGAAGTACCGAAGGCGCCAGCCTGGAGGATGTACCGCGCACCATCGGCCGCCGCAGGGGCGGCGCTGGCGACCTGCGTCGGGCTGGTGTCGGTCGCCGCCACCGCCGTCGCGGGCGCGGCGGCAGTCGTCGCGGCGGGCGCCGGGGCACGACCTTCCAGTGCATCCCGGGCGCGGCGCGCCTCGTCCTGCGCACGACGCGCATCTTCTTCGCGTGCGCTCGCCGCCAGCTCGGCATCGGACATGCGCACTTCGTTGCCGGGCAGCACCGTGTAGAAGTCGTACTGCGGCGCGGTTTCGGCCGGTCGCGTCTCCGTGCCCGGCGTCTCGGCGATCGCTTCGGTGTCGGCGATCGGCGCCGGCTGCGCGTCGGGATTGGCCTGCGGTCCGAAGCGGACGAAGCCGTCGCCGTCCTTCTTCAACAGGCCCGGGCCTGCGAGGAACACCACCGCGCCGATCGCCAGTCCGGCCACCACCCAGACCCACGCCGGACGGCCATTGCTGCCGCCGTTGCGTCGTGCCTGGTTCTTGCCACGTCTTGCCGCCATTACTACCTGTCTCCGTTATTCAGCGCGATGGATGCAGCGCGTTACATCCGCTCCGGCGCGCTGACGCCGAGCAGTCCAAGTCCGTTCGCCAGTGCCTGGCGGACCGCCAGGGCGAGGGCCAGTCGCGCGTCGCGCAGGTCCGCGTCCTCCACCAGTACCGGCGTATTCGCGTACCAGGTGTGGAAAGCATAGGCCAGGTCGCGCAGGTACTGGGCGATCAGGTGCGGTTCCAGCGACTGGCCAGCCGCCTCGACCGTCTCCGGCCAGCGCGACAGTTCGACCATCAGCGACAGCGAGCCTTCGTCGTCGAGCAGCGCCAGGCGCGAGAGCGCGTTGGCCTGGTCGTACGCGTAGCCCTTCTCGGCACACTGGCGCAGCAGCGCGGCCACGCGGGCATGCGCGTACTGCACGTAGAACACCGGGTTGTCGTTGCTCTGCTGGCGGGCCAGGTCGATGTCGAACACCAGCTGCGAATCGGGCTTGCGCGCGATCAGGAACCAGCGCGTCGCATCGCGGCCGGCTTCCTCGATCAGGTCGCGCAGGGTCAGGTACGAGCCGGCGCGCTTGGACAGCTTCACCTCTTCGCCGCCGCGCATCACCGTGACCATCTGGTGCAGCACGTATTCCGGCCAGCCCTTGGGGATGCCCACGTCCAGCGCCTGCAGGCCGGCCTTCACCCGCGCCAGCGAACCGTGGTGGTCGGCGCCCAGTTCGGTGATCGCGCGCTCGTAGCCGCGCTGCCACTTGCTCAGGTGGTAGGCCACGTCCGGCACGAAGTATGTGTAGGTGCCGTCGGACTTGCGCATCACGCGGTCCTTGTCGTCGCCGAAGTCGGTTGTGCGCAGCCACAGCGCGCCGCCCTCTTCGTACGTGTGGCCCTTGGCCACCAGCTCGCGCACGGTTTCCTCGACCTTGCCGCCGGTGTACAGCGAGCTCTCGAGGAAATAGATGTCGAAGTCCACGCCGAATGCGGCCAGGTCCTGGTTCTGCTCGTTGCGCAGCCAGGCCACGGCGAAGCGCCGGATCGCATCGGTATCTTGCGGGTCGCCCGCACCGGTGACGCTGTGGCCTTCGATCTGCACGGCGTCGCCGCGCAGGTAGGCGTCGGCCACGTCCTGGATGTAGTCGCCGTTGTAGGCTTCCGCCGGCCATTCCGCATCGCCGGGCTTGAAGCCGCGCGCGCGCGCCTGGGTGGAGCGCGCCAGGTTCTCGATCTGCACGCCGGCGTCGTTGTAGTAGAACTCGCGCTTGACCGTCCAGCCGTTGGCGTCGAGCACGCGCGCGATGCAGTCGCCGATCGCCGCGGCGCGGCCGTGGCCCACATGCAGTGGCCCGGTCGGGTTGGCCGACACGTACTCCACGCCCGCGGTGTGGCCTTGGCCGGAGGTGTTGCGGCCGTATTCGTCGCCATGGCGCAGCGCGGCGGCGACTTCGCGCTGCCAGGCGCCCGGTGCGAGACGGAAGTTGATGAAGCCCGGCCCGGCGATCTCGACCTGGGCCACGTCCTCGCTCGGGGGCAGTGCGGCGACCAGCGCCTGCGCCAGCGCGCGTGGATTGGTGCGCGCGGCCTTGGCCAGCAGCATCGCCACGTTGGTGGCGAAGTCGCCGTGCTCGCGGGTCTTGGGCCGCTCGACCACGAAGTCGGGAGTGGCCGCGTCGGCCGGCACGGTGCCTGCGGCACGCAGTGCGTCGATGCCCTGGATGATCAGGGCGTTGAGGAGGGTCTTCACTCGGGGAGGCGGTTCATGCGGTTCGGTCGGCCATTTTACCTGCTCCGCCGCGCCCGGGCCGGGGGTGGCCTGGCCGCGGGTGCGCTTGGTGCCGCCGGCGGGTCCATCCCCAGCGCGGCGGTCATCGCCGCCAGCCGGGCGATGGTGTTCATGTTGCGGCCGGTGCCGACGTCCCCGGCCGGGATCCGCAGCCGGGAATCGGCCATCCCGGTGCCGTAGTCGACGTAGATCTCCCGTTCGCCCAGCGCCAGGCGCTCGTTCCGCTGGTGGACCACGGTCACGAGCGCGTCGGGGGACGGCACATCGTCCAGGAGGATGGCGACGGTGCGGTTGGGCGCCTGGTCCGGAAAGGGATTGGCCGCCAGGATCCGGGCCAGTTCCGCGGCGGTGCGGACCAGCACTCGCACCGGCTTGCCGGCGTACTCGTGCAGTCGCCGCTCCAGCGCCGCCTTGACCTGCGCCTCGCCGAGTGCGGTCTGGAACACCACATTGCCGCTGGCGATGTAGGTGCGCACGCCGGCATAGCCTTCGGCTTCGCACATCGCCTGCAGCTCGGACATGGGCAACTTGCCGGTGCCTCCGACGTTGACCGCGCGCAGCAGGGCGGCGTAGGCGGTCATCGCGGATTTCCGGCGGGAACGGGCCTTCAATCTACCGTGCCGGCGAGCGTGGGGTTCAGACCATCCCGCGCGCAGCCAGTGATACCGGCTCGCCGTCGCCGACCACGAAGTGGTCGAGCAGGCGGACTTCCACCAGTGCCAGCGCCTGCTTCAGGCGCACGGTGACGGCGCGGTCGGCAGCGGAAGGCTCGCTGCATCCGGAGGGATGGTTGTGGCCGACGATCACCGCCGCGGCGTTGTGCGCCAGGGCGCGGCGGACGACTTCGCGCGGATGCACCTCGGCCCCGTCGATGGTGCCCTGGAACAGCTCTTCGAACGCCAGCGCGCGGTGCCGGGTGTCAAGGAACAGCGCAGCGAACACCTCGTGCGGGCGCGGCCGCAGGCGCCGGGCGAAGTAGCGGCCGGCAGCGACCGGGTCGGTCAACGCGTCGCCGCGCTCCAGCGCCGCGGCGAGGTGGCGGTTGCCCAGTTCCAGCGCGGCCGCCAGCTGGCAAGCGCGGGCCGGGCCCAGCCCGGGCAGGCGGGCCAGCTCGCATGGTGGATGGTCCAGCAGGCTGCGCAGTGGACCGTGCGCGGCCAGCAGTTCGCGCGCGGTCTGCACCGCGTCGCGGCCGGCCAGGCCCGAGCCGAGGAAGATCGCCAGCAGTTCGGCGTCCGAAAGCGCGCCCGCGCCCCGGGCGAGCAGTTTTTCGCGGGGACGTTCGTGGCTGGGCCAGTCGCGGATATGCATGACCGCAGGCTGCCGTTTTCCGCTGAACGCGGGCATCGGTGCGCGGGGGTGCTTGGAGTAAGCTGGTCGCCCTGTTCAGCGTAGGAAAATGCCAGGTGACAGCTTCGGCCACCGGCCCGCTCGGCGGGCAGCGGATCCTGTTGTGCGTCGGCGGCGGGATCGCCGCCTACAAGGCACTGGAACTGGTGCGGCGCCTGCGCGAAGCGGGTGCCCAAGTGCAGGTGGCGATGACCGCCGGCGCGCAGCAGTTCGTCACCCCGCTCAGTTTCCAGGCACTTTCCGGCCATCCGGCGCGCACCACGTTGTGGGACAGCAGCGCCGAGCAGGCGATGGGACATCTTGAACTGGCGCGCTGGGCCGATCGCGTGGTCGTCGCCCCGGCGACCGCCGACCTGCTGGCACGGTTGGCCCATGGCCTGGCCGACGACCTGGTCAGCACCCTGTGCCTGGCGACCGAGGCACCGCTCGCGGTGGTCCCGGCCATGAACCACCGCATGTGGCAGCACCCGGCGACCGTGGCCAACGTGGCGGTGTTGCGCGCGCGCGGCGCGCAGGTGATCGGACCCGATGACGGCCCGCTCGCCGAGGGCGAGTCCGGCCCGGGTCGCCTGCGCGAACCGGACGCCATCGTCGCCGAACTGGCCTCCACCACGGCCGTGCAGGCAGGCCCGGGCCTGCTGCAGGGCCTGAAGGTGGTGGTGAGCGCCGGCCCGACCTACGAAGACCTGGACCCGGTGCGTTACCTGGGCAATCGCAGCAGCGGCAAGATGGGTTTCGCCGTGGCCGCCAGCGCCGCCCGGCAGGGCGCGCAGGTGGTCCTGGTCGCCGGTCCGGTGCAACTGGAGACGCCGCCTGGCGTGCGAAGGGTCGACGTGCGCTCGGCCGCGCAGATGCGCGAGGCGGTTTCGGCCGCATTGCCGGCTGACATCTATATCGGTGCGGCGGCGGTCGCCGACTACACCCCGCGCGCGTTCTCGCCGAACAAGATCAAGAAGACCGGGACTGGCGAGACGCTCGCCGTGGACCTGGTGCGCACGCCGGACATCCTGGCCGAAGTCGCGCGCCGCGAGGATGCCGGCCTGAAGCTGGTGGTCGGCTTTGCCGCCGAGACCGACAACATCGCCGACTACGCCCGGCAGAAGCTGGCGGCCAAGCGCCTGGACCTGATCGTGGCCAACCGCGTCGGGGTGCCCGGGGCGGGGTTCGAGAGCGACGACAACGCCATGACCGCGTACTGGCCCGGCGGCGAGCGCGACTTCCCGCCCGCGCCCAAGGTCCGCCTGGCCGACGGGCTGGTCGAGCTGGTCGCGCAGCGGCTGCAGGCATGAGTCCGATGGCCTCGACCGAACTGGAAGTGCGGCTGCTCGACCCGCGTTTCGGCGATACCTGGCCGCTGCCCGAGTACGCGACCGAGGCCAGCGCCGGCATGGACCTGCGCGCGGCGCTGGAGACCGAACTGGTCCTGCTGCCGGGCGACGCGGCGCTGGTGCCCAGCGGCCTGTCCATCCATGTCGCCGACCCGAACCTGTGCGCGCTGGTCCTGCCCCGCTCGGGACTGGGCCACAAGCACGGCATCGTGCTCGGCAACGGCACCGGCCTGATCGATGCCGATTACCAGGGGCCGCTGCTGATCAGCCTGTGGAACCGGGGGCGGGACCCGTTCACGGTCCAGCCCGGCGACCGCATCGCCCAGCTGGTGTTGGCACCAATCGTGCGTGCGAAACTGAAGGTGGTGGATACTTTTGCGGGCAGTGCGCGTGGCGAAGGGGGCTTCGGCCACACCGGCGTGCGTTAACCGTATAACAGGGGGAGTTTCGGGGTGATGAGCCATATGGATGCAGGCCGGGTGCCAGCGGGGGAGTTCAGGAAGCGCGCGCCGCTGCTGGCGGCGCTGCTGGCGTTGTTGGCCGCGTGGTTCGCCTGGAGCGGTGTGGCGCAATGGCGGGCGGATGCCCGCGAACAGCAACTGACCGCCGCCCGCGACGGACTGGTGGCCAGTGCCACGGCTGCGCTCGTGGCGCAGACCCGGACCCTGGACGAGCGGATCAAGCGCCCGGACGTACAGGCCGCGCTCGCGGCCGGCGATGCCGCCGCCGCCGCCGCCGCGCTCACCGACGGCTGGACGGACGCCGAACAGGCGCAGGTGCTGACCGCCGACCTGGGTCCGGCCTATGCCGATGCGGGACGCTTCGGCTACGCGCGGCTGGGCCTGCTGGAAAAAGCGATGAACGAAGGCGCCGCCGTGGTCGCGGTGGTGCGCGAGGACCAGGCTCCGCGCCTGGGTGTTGCCATCCCGGTGAGCCTGGCCGGTTCACCCGCGGTCGCCTACGTGCGCCTGCCGGTGGCCCCGCTGGCTGCGGGGCTGGAGAAGGCCGCCGTCCCCGGAGGTGCCTACCTGGCGCTGCGCCAAGGCGGCTACAACGTGATCGAGCGCGGCAATGCCGAGTTGGGCGGAAGCGCGGATGTGCTTTCGCGTGAGGTCGGCAAGACCGGGCTGCGTGCCGCGGCCGCGGTGCCGGACGTGGCCCGCGGGCCATTCGGCCTCGGCGCGCTGCCCTGCCTGGTCGCCGCCGTGGTGCTGGCGCTGCTGGCCATCGGGGTGATGCTGCTGGCCTGGGGCAAGCTGCCGCAGCGCCGCCGCCGCGTCGCCGAAGGCGCCATCGAAGAGGAAGTCCCTACGCTCGGGGAAACCATCCAGCGGGAGCTGGAGGCGGCGCCGCCGGCGCCGGTGCGCACCGCGCCCACGGCGGCGGAGGTGGCCCTGGAGCCGGGCATCTTCCGCGCCTACGACATCCGCGGCGTGGTCGGCCGCGAGCTGACCCCGCAGGTCGCGGCCTGGATCGGCCAGGCGATCGGCAGCGTGATGGCCGAGCAGGGCCTGACCGACATCGTGGTCGGCCGCGACGGACGCCTGTCCGGCCCCGAGCTGGCCAGCGGGCTGATCGAGGGCCTGCGCCGCGCCGGCCGCAACGTGATCGACGTGGGCATGGTGCCGACCCCGGTGGTGTATTTCGCCGCCTACCACCTGCGCGCCGGCAGCGGCGTGGCGGTGACCGGCAGCCACAACCCGCCCGATTACAACGGCTTCAAGGTCGTGGTCGGCGGCGAGACCCTGTCCGGCGACGCCATCCGGGACCTGTACGTACGCATCCGCGACAACAACCTGCTCCGCGCCGCAAGCACCGGTTCGCTGCAGCAGCAGGCGGTGGACGAGGATTACATCCGCCGCATCGCCGACGACGTGCAGATGGAGCGGCCGCTGAAGGTGGTCGTCGATGCCGGCAACGGCGTGGCCGGCGACATCGCGCCGCGCCTGCTGGAAGCGATCGGCGCCGAAGTCATCCCGCTGTACTGCGACGTGGACGGCAGCTTCCCCAACCACCATCCGGACCCGAGCGAGCCGCACAACCTCGAAGACCTGGTGCAGATGGTCAAGCGCTTCGACGCCGACCTGGGCCTGGCTTTCGACGGCGACGGCGACCGCCTCGGCGTGGTCACGAAGGAAGGCCAGATCATCTTCCCCGACCGCCTGCTGATGCTGTACGCAGCCGACGTGCTGCAGCGCAATCCGGGCGCGCTGGTCATCTACGACGTGAAGTGCACCGGCAAGCTGTCTGACTACATCCTGCGCCAGGGCGGCAGCCCGCTGATGTGGAAGACCGGGCATTCGCTGATCAAGGCGAAGATGCGCGAGACCGAGGCGGAGCTGGCCGGCGAGATGAGCGGCCACTTCTTCTTCAAGGAGCGCTGGTACGGCTTCGACGACGGCCTGTATTCGGCCGCGCGCCTGCTGGAGATCCTCGCCGGCCGGATGGAGACCCCGTCCGAGGTGCTGGGCGAACTGCCCGACAGCGTGTCGACCCCGGAGATCAAGGTGCCGGTCGCTGGCGACGCGCATGCGGTGGTGGCCAGGTTCGCTTCGGCCGCACAGGTGGAGGATGCGCCGTTCGCCGGCGCGCGCCTGACCACCATCGACGGCCTGCGCGCGGACTGGAACGATGGCTGGGGCCTGCTGCGTGCGTCCAACACGACGCCGGTGCTGGTGCTGCGCTTCGAGGCCGACGACCAGGCCGCGCTGGCGCGGATCAAGGACCTCTATCGCGAGCAGCTGCGCGCGCTGTTGCCGGACGCGACGCTGGAGTTCTGAGGCCTGCTGGCGTTGCCGGCACCTGTCGGGTGCCGGACCGTCCCTGGGGGCGCGTGACACCTCCTCGGAACGCGTGGACCACGAGGCGCCGACCCTCGACGTCATCGCATGCCGCCGGATGCGGCGGTCCGGCAAGGCCCGTCGAGCGCGTGGCGCAGGCCGGGATGGTTGCCGGCACGGTCCGGGATCGCCGCCGCCAGTGTGCGCCACGGCCTGAAGAGACGTTTTCGTAGAGTTGGCTTGCCCGCTGCTTTGATCCGGCGGCCGCGCTGAGGCGCGGCAGGGCGTGCCCTACTGTCGCGGCTTCGGCGGCAGGTCCATGGCCACGCGCGCGCCCGGCGCGTCGCTCGCCTTGAGCTGGCGATAGCGTTGCAGGATGTCTTCGATCTCGACGTCCAGTTCGGCGCGCTGCCGTTCGAAGCTCGATTGCAGCGCCGAGTGGTACAGCAGTTGCGCATGGCGCACGCGGATATCGGTGGCCAGCTTCTCGGGGACGGGTTTTTCCGCCAGTTCGCGCTCGCCGGCGCTGCGCAGCAGGGTGACCAGGCCCTCGCGCAGGCTGGTGACGTTGTAGCGCGCGGTGTTGATGCTGTTGTCGACCAGGTTGATCCGCTCCGAGAACACCCGGCGCAGCTCGTCCTCGCTCTGGAACGAGGTCAGCATCGCCTGGTCGGTGCGGCGCCGGGTCTCGGCGGCCAGCGCCTCGGTCTTGCGCTTGGCTTCTTCCTCGGCCTGCGCGGCGCGCTCCTCGCCGGTCATCGCGCGCTGCACCTCGCCGGTGCGCATGCCGCTGCGGATGCTGATCTCTTCGCGCGCGGCGGCCATGGCCTCCGGTGGCAGCGAGTCGGCGCATTTGCGCTGGCCGTTCTCGTTCCAGCAGTAAAGCTTCTTGGGCGCCTCGTCCTTCTTGCCCTGGGCAAGCGCCAGCGCCGGCAGGACCAGGCCTGCCGCCAGCAGCACCCGCAGGGTGCGATGTTCGGTCTTCACTGGCATCGCGGCAGCCCCCTGCTGTCAGTCAGCCTGTCGGATCGCAACCATAGCGGACACGGTATGCCTGCAGGGGTGCGCGGAATGCTGCCAGTTTCTCGTTTCCGTCGGCGAATGCAAGCAGGTCGGCCAGCCCGGCCACGGCGCGCACCGGCACGCCGGCTTCCTCGGCCACCGCCTGCGCGGCTGAACGGCGGTCCGCATCGGCGGCGATCTCCTGGCGGTCCAGCGCCACGACGATCCCCGCCACCTGGCCTCCGGCGCCCCCGATGGTCGCCAGCGCCTCGCGGATCGCGGTGCCGGCGGTGATCACGTCGTCTACCACCAGCACCCGGCGGCCTGCCAGCGGCGCGCCGATCAGGGTGCCGCCTTCGCCGTGGGCCTTGGCTTCCTTGCGGTTGAAGGCCAGCGGCAGGTCGCGACCGCGGCCCGCGTACTCGCAGGCCAGCGCGGTGGCCAGCGGGATGCCCTTGTAGGCCGGGCCGAACAGCAGGTCGAAATCCATCCCCGCACCATCGATCGCATCGGCATAGCAGCTGGCCAGCGCGGCCAGGCGCGCGCCGCTGTCGAAGCGGCCGGCGTTGAAGAAGTAGGGGCTGGTGCGCCCGGACTTCAGGGTGAACTCGCCGAAACGCAGCGCGTCGGCGTCCAGTGCCAGCTGCAGGAAACGGGTGCGATGGTCGGACATCTTGGGCGTGGATCGTTCGGTGGAGGTCGACAGGATACCTGCCTGCCTTCGATGCATCGCCAGCTGCGGTCGGAAGTCGCTCGCGGCTGCTCGGATGTATGGACGGGCGGACCACCGGTGGGCGCGGCCGTCTTCGATCCGATCTGCGGGGCCCATGCACCCTTCGCGCGCGGCGATGATGTGCAAGCCGTTCACGCAGCCAGCGATGGAGCGGCCGCCGGCCCGCGGGGCCGTGCCCGAAGGCCGCCCGTGGGCCGCGCGATTCGCTAGGCTACCTGCTGCTCCCGTTCCGGTCGTCGCCCGCATGCGCATCATCAGTTTCAATGCCAACGGCATCCGCTCCGCCGCCACCAAGGGCTTCTTCGACTGGCTCGACGCGCAGAAGGCCGACGTGGTCTGCCTGCAGGAAACGAAATCGCAGGAGGACCAGCTGTCCGATCCACGCTTCCGCCCCGACGGCCACCACTGCTTCTACCGCGACGCGAGCACCAAGAAGGGGTACAGCGGCGTGGCGATCTATGCCCGGCGCGAGCCGGACGAGGTGCGCACGTCGCTGGGCCGGCCGGACTTCGACGAGGAGGGCCGCTACATCGAGGCACGCTTCGGCAACCTCAGCGTGGTGTCGTTCTACATCCCGTCCGGGTCTTCGGGCGAGCTGCGCCAGGGTTACAAGTTCGAGGTCATGGAATGGCTCAGGCCGATCCTGGACCAGTGGCTGGCCAGCGGCCGCGACTACGTGTTGTGCGGCGACTGGAACATCGTCCGCAGCCGCCTGGACATCAGGAACTGGACCTCCAACCAGAAAAATTCCGGCTGCCTGCCGCCGGAGCGCGACTGGCTCAACGGCCTGTGCGCGGACCAGGCCGGCGAGGCCGACGCGAAGTCCGGGCGCGGCTGGGTCGATGCCTACCGCGTGCTGCACCCGGAAGGCCAGGACTACACCTGGTGGAGCAACCGCGGCGCGGCGCGCGCCAACAATGTCGGCTGGCGGATCGACTACCAGTTCGTCACCCCGTCGCTGCGCGAGCGGCTGCGCGGCTGCTCGATCTACCGCGAGCAGCGCTTCTCCGACCACGCCCCGTTCACCGTGGACTACGCGGACGCCGGCAAGTGAGCGCCGGGACGCCGCCCGCCGCAGCGGAAAAGCCCGCCTACAAGGGGTGGGCCGGGATCCGCCGCGCCTTCGGCACGCCCTCGGCGTTGACCCTGGCGGTGCTGGGTTTCGGCAGCGGCCTGCCGTTCCTGCCGATCGCCTCGCTGACCCTGTCCACGCGCCTGCGCGATTCGGGCCTGGACCTGCACAGCATCGGCCTGATCAGCCTGGCCAGCTTCTTCTACCTGCTCAAGTTCCTGTGGGCGCCGCTGCTGGACCGCTACCTGTTCCGGCCGCTGGGCTTCCTCGGCCGACGCCGTTCGTGGCTGGTGGCCGCGCAGCTGGGCGTGGCGCTGGGCCTGGGTGCACTGGCCTTCGTCCGCCCGGAACTGGGGGTGATGCCGCTGGTGGGCTGGGTGCTGTTCACTTCCTTCGCCGGCGCGACCCAGGATTCGGTGGTCGACGCCTACCGGATCGAAGTGGCACCGGCCGACGCGCAGGCCGCGCTCGCGGCGACCTACACGCTGGGGTACCGGATCGGCCTGATCCTGGGCGGTGCCGGTGCGCTGTACCTGGCCGATTTCGCCGGCTGGACCGTGGCCTACCTGGGCCTGGCCGCGCTGATGGTGCTGCCGCTGCTGGCGACCCTGCTCAGCCGCGAACCGGTGGCACCGGAAGCCTCGGTGCAGCGCCGGATCGATTTCCTCGGTGCGTTCTGGCAGCCGTTCTCCAGTTTCTTCGCCAACAACGGCCTGACCTTCGGCATCGCCTTGCTGCTGTTCGTGGGCCTGTTCAAGTTCCCCGACCAGGTGATCGGGGTGATGGCCGGCCCGTTCTACCTGGACTCGGGCTACACCAAGGCCGACATCGCCACCGTGTCCAAGCTGTACGGCATCTGGGCCGGGATCGGCGGTGCGTTCCTCGGTGGCGTGTGCGTGGCCGCGTTCGGGTTCCGGCGCATGCTGCTGGCAGCGGCGCTGGGCGTGGCGCTTTCGAACCTCGCGTTCCTGCTGATGGCCGCGCACCCGTCGGAGATCTGGGCGTTCTACGCGGCCATCACCTTCGACAACGTGGCCCAGGGTTTCGCCGGGACCACCCTGGTCGCCTTCATGTCCTCGCTGACCGACCGCAACTTCACCGCCACGCAGTTCGCGCTGATGGTGTCGCTGGCCAACCTGCCGGGCAAGTTCGCCGGTGGTTTGTCCGGATACCTGGTCGAGGCCAGTTCGTACGCCACGTTCTTCACATTCAGCGCGTTGACCGTGGTGCCGACCCTGCTGCTGCTGGCGTGGCTGTGGCCGCGCATCCGCGAGCAGGGCGCGCCGGCGACGGGGTGATGGCCGGCCGTTCGGGATACCAGCCGGCGTTCGATTCATGGCAGTCTTGGGACAGCCGACAGGGGGCGTCATGACCGACCTGCTGCTTCGCGACATCGATCCGATCCTGGCCGAGCGGATCCGCCGGGTCTCCGTGGCGCGCGGCTGGGACCAGCACGAAACCATCCTGCGCCTGCTCGAACAGGGCCTGTTCGCATCCGAACACGAGGTCCGCGGCGGCTTCGAGAACACCGAAGTCGAGGCGCTCGCCGATGCGATCGCCGCGCTGAAGGAAGTGCCGGCGGGCAAGGGTTTCTGAGCGCCCGGCCCATGCGCCCGGCCCTGCGCGCGGTCCGCGTCGACATCACCACCCTGGCGGTCGATGCGATCGTGAACGCGGCCAACGCTTCGCTGCTTGGCGGCGGTGGCGTGGATGGCGCGATCCACCGCGCCGCCGGTCCGCAACTGCTGGCCGAGTGCAGGGCGCTGGGCGGTTGCCCGACTGGCCAGGCGCGCATCACCGCCGGCTACCGGTTGCCGGCGCGGTACGTGATCCACACCGTCGGTCCGGTCTGGCGCGGTGGTGGCGACGGCGAGGCGGCGTTGCTGGCCGACTGCTACCGCAACAGCCTGGCCCTGGCCGACGCGGCCGGCTGCGCCAGCGTGGCTTTTCCGTCGATCAGCACCGGCGTGTACGGCTATCCGTTGGCGCTGGCGGCACCGGTCGCGGTGGCCAGCGTCGCCGGCTCCAGCGGCCGTGCGGTCCGTGAAGTGCTGTTCTGCTGTTTCTCCGTCGCCGACCTGCAGTGCTACGAGGCGCTGCTCGCCGGCGCGGAGTGAAATCCGCGCCGGGGCAGGGTGCGATCAGGGGCGGGCGAGTTCTTCGCCGCGGAACACCGCCACGTGCGGTACGCCGTCGGCACCGATCCAGCCGCGGTACATGCCTTCGGTGTTGAACGGGAAGGCGACGCTGCCGTCCGCGCCCAGCGCGATCGCGCCGCCGTCGCCGCCGGCCTTGGGGATGTCGCGGTCGATCACGCCTTCGGCCGCGCGCGCCAGCGGCTGCCCACCCAGGCGCACGCGCGCGCAGATCTCGTGCGCGGCGGCGCTGCGGATATAGAACTCGCCCCAGCCGGTGCCCGACACCGCGCAGCGCGCGTCGGCCCAGGTGCCGGCGCCGATGATCGGCGCGTCGCCGACGCGGCCATAACGCTTGTTGGTCATGCCGCCGGTGGAGGTACCTGCGGCCAGCTTGCCCTGCGCATCGAGGGCGAGCGCACCGACCGTGCCGAAGTAGGCCTTGCCCGGCAGCACCAGCGGCGTGCTGGAGGCCTGCGCCTTGGCTTCTTCGGCCAGCGCCTGCTGCAGCTGCTGCCAGCGCTTCTCGGTGCGGAAGTACGACGGATCGACCAGCGCGATGCCCTGTTCGGCGGCGAACGCCTCGGCGCCGTCACCGACCATCATCACGTGCCGGGAGTGGTCCATCACCGCGCGCGCCAGCAGGATCGGGTTCTTCACCCGGTGCACGCCGGCGATCGCGCCGGCGCGATTGCTGGCGCCGTCCATGATCGAGGCGTCCAGTTCGTTCTTGCCGTCGTGGGTGAACACCGCGCCGCGGGCGGCGTTGAACTGCGGCGCATCCTCCAGCACCTGGATCGCGGCGGACACAGCCTCGACCGCCGGCTTGCCAGCCTTCAGTTGCGCGTGTCCGGCACGCAGCGCGGCGGCCAGCGCCTTGCGCGCCTCGGCTTCTTCCTCCGCCGACAGGCTGGCGCGCTCCACCCCGGCACCGCCATGGATCACCAGCAAAGGCGCGTCCAGCGCGACCAGCACGCCGTCGCGCACCGCGTAACGGCGCTGCGCGGCAGGGCGGTCGATCTTGCCCGATGGCAGGTGCAGCACCGAATCCACGCCGGCGACGACGGTTTCCACCTGCGCCAGCTGCATCGGTTCGTCTTCGGCCTGCTTCTGCGCGAAGCCGCCCTTGACCACCGTGGCGCCGGCGCCCGGCGCGGTGGCGTAGACGCGGGCGCGTCCGTCGCCTTCCACCGCGACCGCCGCGTCCTCGTCCACGCCCAGCCCGATCAGCGGCCTTCCGGCCAGCGACTCGCCCTTGGCGACGAAGGCGACCAGGCGGCCAAGCCGGCCGCGTTCGGTGAAGTGGGTGTCGGTGATGACGCCCTTGAGCTTGTCCAGGTGCAGGAAGCCGGTCTCGATCGTGTTGCCGTCGCCGAGCGGGTCGGCCAGCGCCTGCGGGGTGGTCTGGCTGCCGCCGTCCATCGCCCCGTAGAGGTATTCGCCCTGCATCGCCAGGCCGGCGCTGGTGCCGGCGAGTGGCTTGCCGGCGCGCACGTGCGCGTCCAGGGCCTCGGCCACCGGGGTGCCACGCCAGTAGCGCACGTAGCGCGACTGGTCGCCGCCGGCCAGGAAGATGCCGTCGGCGCGCTTGAGCGCGGCCAGCACGGCCGGATCGGAGGCGGACTCGCGATCCTTGAACACGAAGGTCTCCACCGAGGCGATGCCGCCGATCTCGTTGAAGAACTCCTCGCCGATCTCGCCGCCCTGCGAGGCACGCAGCACGACGATGTGGCCGTTGCCGGCCTTCTTCATGAACCAGTGCATCGCGTCGAAGTTGCGGTCGCCGCCACCCATCAGCAGCAGGCCCGGCTGGACCTTGCCCGGGGTGCGGGCCGTGGTGTCGCCGAGCACGTAGTGGCCGTAGTCGGCCGCCGCCGCCGGCATCGCCAGCATGCCGGCCCCCAGCAGGCCCGCCAGGACCGCGCCCGCTACCTTCCGCAAACTGCCGCCACGCATCGTCATTCCAGCACTCCCGGTTCTGGCGCCGCGGAAGGACACCGCGGGCCGCCACCAGCCTAGACGAACCTGCGGCTGCATTCCCCCATCGATGTCCCCCCATCGCCGGCCGCGCGCTGGGCTAGAGTGCGGGCATGTCCACCGAACTAGACGATTGGTTCGTCCGCGAAGTCCTGGTCCACGAGCGGGCGCTGATGCAGTTCCTGCAGCGCTGCTGGCCGCGCCGTGACGAACTGCACGACCTGCGCCAGGAGGTCTATGTCCGCGTGTACGAAGCCGCCGCGCGCAGTCGCCCGACCGCCCCGCGCGCCTTCATGTTCACCACCGCCCGGCACCTGATGACCGACCGGCTGCGCCGCAGCCGGGTGGTGTCGATCGAGCCGGTGGGTGATTTCGAGTCCTCGAACGTCTACCTGATCGACGAGGTGTCGCCCGAACGCTGGGTCGGCACCCGCCAGGCGCTGCGGCGATTGGCCGAAGCCCTGGACGCGCTGCCCGAACGTTGCCGCCAGGTGGTCTGGCTGCGGCGGGTGGAGGAGCTGTCGCAGAACGACGTCGCCCAGCGCCTGGGCATCAGCGGAAGGACCGTGGAAAAACACCTGGCCAAGGGCATGCGGTTGATCGCCGACCACCTCTACGGTGGCGGCGCGCCCGTACCCGGCCGGCGGGTGCCACGGGCCGACGCGGAAGGGGATCCGGGACATGGCCGACAGCAGGAAGATTGAATCCGCCGCCGCGGCCTGGCTGGCCCGGCGCGATGCCGGGCCGTGGACCGCGCAGGACCAGCAGGCGCTGGAGGCCTGGCTGGCCGAGAGCACCGCGCACCGGGTGGCGCTGCTGCGCCTGCAGTCGGCCTGGGCCGAAGCGGGGCGCCTGCAGGCGCTGGCCGCGGGCCTGCCGGAAGGCGAGATTCCACCGCGCGACCAGTGGTCGGACTGGATCGTGGCAGGCGCGCGCGAGCCGGTGTCAGTTCCGATGGATGCGGTCGGGTCCGCGGTCAACGCGGCCCCGGACCTGCGCGCACTCGCATTCGCGCCCAGGCCCAGGGCGACACGCAGCGCCCGCTGGCCCTCGGCGGCGGCCGCCGCCGCGGTCCTGTTCCTGGCGGCCGGGTTGGGCTGGAGCGGGTGGCAGCTGGGCGGGCGCCACCAGGCCAGTTATGCCAGCGCCATCGGCGAGGTGCGCGAGGTCGTGCTGGCCGATGGCAGCCGCGCCACCCTGAGCAGCGACAGCCGGCTGGACCTGCGCTTCGACCGCGGCCAGCGCCATGTCGCCCTGGTCCGGGGTGAGGCGTTCTTCGACGTCGCCCACGACCGCGCGCGTCCGTTCGTGGTCGAGGCCGACGGCCATCGCGCGGTGGCCGTGGGCACGCGCTACGCGGTGCGCCGCGACGCCGAGACGCTGCGGGTGGTGGTGACCGAGGGCCGGGTGCGGCTGGAGTCCGCGCCGGGTGCCGATGGCCGCGCTGTGCCTTCCGCCCTGCTTCCGGCCGGCAGCCTGGCCACGGCCGGCCGCGAAGGCGTGCTGGTGCGCTCCCTGCCGCTGGCGCAGGCGAAGCGCTACCTGGAGTGGCGCAAGGGCTTCCTGGCCTTCGAGGACGTGCCGCTCACGACCGCGGCCGACGAATTCAACCGCTTCAATGCCCGCCGGCTCGAACTGGCCGATCCTGCCGTGGCCCAGCTGCGCATCGGCGGCAATTTCCGCTGGTCCAACCTCGAAGGTTTCGTGGGCCTGCTCGAACAGGGTTTCCCGGTCCGTGCCGAGCGTCATCCGGACCGGATCGTGCTGCATTCGCGTTGATCCATGCGCGGCCATGGGGGCATCGGCCGCGTCGTTCGTCCATAGCTCGAAAGAGTGCCGTTCCGGTACCGGGGAGAAGAACCGATGCGTCATCCGTCGCGAGTCCTGCTGTTGAGCCTGGCCTGTTCGACCGCGCTGGCGGCGCAGGCGGCCAATTCGTCCGGTCCGATCAATGTCCCGCCCGGCGACCTGGCGGCCGCGCTCAATACCCTGGCCCGCCAGTCCGATACCCAGCTGGTCTACCGGGCCGATGACCTCAAGGGCCGCCGCACCGCCGGCGTCCAGGGCGCGGCCTCGACCGACCAGGCATTGCAGCAGCTGCTGCATGGCAGCGGATTCGGTGCGCAACGCGACCAGGCCACCGGCGCGGTGCTGGTGGCGCGGGTCGATACCGCGCGCCGCGCGCCGGCCCCGCAACCGGCCGCGCAGGACGCCAGCTCCGGCAGCCCGCCCGTCGTCCAGGAAGAGGAAGTGACCGAGATCGAAGCGGTCCAGGTCACCGGCTCGCGCATCCCGCGCGCGCAGATCGATGGCCCCGCCCCGATCAGCGTGATCACCGCCGAGGAGATCCGCGCCAATGGCTTCACGTCGGTGCCCGACATCCTGCGCGGCATGACCCAGAACGGCGGCGAGACGCAGAGCCAGCAGTCGGCCAGCGGCGCGGACTTCTCGCCCGGCGCGCAGCAGGTCGACCTGCGCGGCCTGGGCCCGAACCACACCCTGGTCCTGGTCAACGGCCGCCGCATCGCCGACTTCCCGATGCCGTTCAAGGGCCGCAGCAACTTCACCGACATCTCGGGCATCCCGATCGGGATGATCGAGCGGGTCGAGGTGCTGACCGGCAGCGCCTCGGCGATCTACGGCTCGGACGCGATCTCCGGCGTGGTGAACTTCATCCTCAAGAAGAAGGTGGATGGCGTCCTGGTCGACATGCGCCTGGGCACCACCAGCGATGGCGGCGGCGAGTCGTTCAACGGCACCTTCGTCGACGGCTTCGAGCGCGGCCGCTTCAGCGGCCTGTACGGCATCGAGCTGCAGTCGCAGACGCCGCTGTGGGCCTACGAGCGCCCGATCCAGGATTCGACCAAGGACGGGCCGACCACCGGCTCGCAGATCGCGCGCCGCGCCTACCTGCGCACCGACTGGTACGACGACTACCTCGATCCGGGCCAGGACACCTGCGACGCGCTGGCCGGCCAGAACGGCGGCACCACCTACTACGCGTTCCGCCCACGCTACGGCTACTACTGCGGCAGCGACGAGTCGATCGGCTACGGCACGATCCTGAGCAAGCGCCGTGGCGCCAACGGCTACGCCTCGCTGTCCTACGCGTTCGACAACGGCAGCGAATGGTTCGCCGACGTGCAGCTGGGCTACCACAACGTCGAGCTGTTCCGCGACGTGAGCTCGTGGAGCTACATGGCGCCGGACGGCAACGAGGAAGGCTACTTCTACAACGACGCCACTGGCGACGTGGAGTACTGGCAGCGCCAGTTCTCGCCCGAGGAGATGGGCGGGCTGGATCGCGGCATGGTCGAGACCACGCAGAAGACCTTCGGCCTGACCACCGGCTTCAAGGGCACCTTCGCCCAGGACTGGGACTACGAGGCCTCGCTGAGCTACTCGCAGTACAAGGCCGAGATCAGCTGGCCGCAGATCGTGGCCGCGCGCGCCAACGAACTGTTCCTGGGCCCGCAGCTGGGCGTGGACGACGACGATTTCCCGATCTTCAGCGCCGACCCCGACCGCCTGTACACGCCGCTGACCCGCGAAGAGTTCGACAGCATCGCCGCACGTTCGGTCTACAGGCCGCAATCGGAAACCGGCACGCTCGCGCTGACGGTGAGCAAGGCCGACCTGTTCACGCTGTCCGGCGGCGACGCCGGTTTCGCCGGCACGGTGGAGTTCGGCAACCAGTCCTACGACCTCAACCCCGATCCGCTGGCCACGCAGTACTACTACTACAGCTGGAAGGATTCGGACGGCCATGGCAGCCGCAACCGCTGGGCGACCGCCGGCGAGCTGCGCATGCCGGTGCTGGACAGCCTCAACTGGAGCCTGGCCGCGCGCTACGACCAGTACCGCTACTCGGGCAACTCGATCGGCAAGCCGACCTGGAGCACCGGCCTGGAATGGCGGCCGGTCGACAGCCTGCTGGTCCGCGGCTCGTACGGCACCGCGTTCCGCGCGCCGGACCTGCACTACGTCTATTCGGGCATCGGCAACGACGAAACCTCGGGCAACGACTACTACTACTGCCTGCTCGACGATGCCGACGACTGCTCCGACTACGAGGAAGGCCTGATCCGCACGCGCGAGGGCAACCGCGAGCTGGACGCCGAGACCAGCACGTCGTGGACCGCCGGTTTCGTCTGGTCGCCGCTGCAGGGCCTGGACCTGTCGGCGGACTGGTTCGACATCGACATGCGCGACCAGGTCCAGGACATGAGCGTGGACGCGATCCTGCGCGACGAGGCCGCGTGCAGGCTCGGCGAACTGGACATCGCTTCGCCGACCTGCGTGGACGCGCTCTCGCGGGTGACCCGCACGTCCAACGACAGCCTGTACGGGATCTACGTCAACCCGATCAACGTCGCCCGCGAAAGGACCAACGGCGTGGACGTGGCCGCGCGCTACCGCTTCGACACCTCGATCGGGCGCTGGACCTTCACTTTCAACCACACCTGGGTCAACGAGCACGACTTCCAGCAGTTCCCCGGAGATCCGGTCGAGGACGAGTTCGCGATCAACAGCGGCTTCGACATCCCGCGCAACAAGAGCAATGCGAGCATCGGCTGGGAGAACGGGACCTGGTCGGCGACGCTCTACGGCCAGCGCCTGGGCAGCCTGCCCAATGGCTGGTCCTACGACCAGGTGTGGGAGGAGGGCGACCCGGGTCCGTGGATCGAGGCGACCTACCGCTACAACGCGTCGGTGTCGTACCGCTTCAACGGCCAGTCGCGCCTGGCCCTGGCGGTGACCAACCTGGCCAACAAGATGCCGCCGAAGGATCCGACCTACACGGCGTATCCGTACTACGACATCTCCTGGTTCGATTCGGTCGGCCGCACGATCAACCTGCAGTTCACCCACCACTTCGGCGGCAGCGCGCAGTAACGATCGCAAAACGGCCCCGCTTCCATGGCGGAGGCGGGGCCGTTTCATTTTTCGATTGGCGGTGCCGGTGCGGCACTCGCATCGATAACGACGCGGCGGCTTCGTAGAGCGGGGTTTGGCCCGCTGCTCTTCACGCACACGGCAACGCAAGGCAGCGGGTCAAGCCCCGTCCTATGAAAAGCGAAGGAGCAGCGGAGCGATGCCCGCTCTGCGAGCGCTCGGCTCTCAGGCGGGATGCGCCACGCCGAGCACGCGCGGCCCGCGCGCGCCGGTCACCGCGGGCAGGTTGCCCGGCCGCTGGGCGAGCGTTTCCCGCGCCAGCCAGGCGAACGCCATGGCCTCGACGAAATCCGGATCCAGCCCATGCGCGTCGGTGGATCCGATGCGCGCGTGCGGCAGGTGCGCGGCGATGCGCGCCAGCAGCTGCGGGTTGCGCACGCCACCGCCGCAGGCGATCACCCGCGCGGTGCCCGGCTGGTGCGCACCGAGCGCGCGGGCGATGGTCACCGCGCTCAGCTCCAGCAGGGTCGCCTGCACGTCGGCGGGTGATTCGCCGCCATGCAGTCGCGTGCGCACCCAGTCCAGGTGGAACTGTTCGCGGCCGGTGCTCTTGGGCGGCGGCAGTGCGAACCAGGGGTCGTCGAGCAGCCGTGCCAGGAGCGCGTCGTCGATCCGGCCGCGGGCGGCGAACGCGCCACCGGCGTCGAACGCCTCGCCGGTGTGGCGCAGGCACCAGGCATCGAGCAGGGCATTGGCCGGGCCGGTATCGAAGCCGCGCACCGTGCCCACGCGCGGCAGCAGCGTGTAGTTGCCGATCCCGCCGAGGTTGAGCACCGCGCGGTCTTCGTCCGGCGAATGCAGCAGCGCGGCGTGGAAGGCCGGCACCAGCGGTGCGCCATGGCCACCGGCGGCGACATCGCGGCGACGGAAGTCGGCGACGGTGGCGATGCCGGTGCGTTCGGCGATCACGCTGCCATCGCCGACCTGCATCGTGAAGGGTGCATCGCCATGCGGCCGATGGCGCAGGGTCTGGCCGTGGGAACCGATCGCGGCGACCTGTCGCGGGCTGATGCCTGCATCGTCGAGCAGCGACAGGGCCGCGTCGGCGAACTGCTGCGCCACCTGCACGTCGAGCCGGCCCAGTTCATCCAGCGATGTCAGCTCGCCGCCCTGGCCCAGTGCGACCAGGCGCTCGCGCAGGGCGGCGGGCCAGGGGTGCACGCGCGCGGCGCGCAACTGCAGGCCGCGTGCACTGGTGCCATCGGGGAATTCGACCAGCGCGGCGTCGATGCCGTCGGCGCTGGTGCCGGAGATCAGGCCAAGGTAGAGGTGCGACATGCGCGCAGGTTATCCGGAACCCGGGGTCGCGGCGATGGCGCATCCGCCTGCAGGAGCAGGCATGGCCGCGACAGGGCGTCTGGACGACGGAGGTGGTGATGCGGCATCCCTGGCGTGGCGGTTCGCGGGCAGGCGTCCGCGCCGGGGCGCCTGCGCTGGGCTCAGCCGCGCTTGTCCTTCTTCTTCGCCTTGGCCGTGTCGGCGTGGGCGAACATCAGCTTCTCCATCGACTCCATCCGCGCCAGGGTCGGCGCGGTCGCCGCGCGGAACGCCGCCAGGTCGCCGCCCTTCAGCGGCTCCGGCGGGGGCATGGTCACCGACAGCGGGTTGCGGTGCACGCCGTTGACGCGAAATTCGTAGTGCAGGTGCGGGCCGGTGGCCAGGCCGGTGGCGCCGACGTAGCCGATGACGGTGCCCTGGCCGACCTGCTGGCCCTTCCTGACCTTGCCGAAGCGCGACATGTGCGCGTACAGCGTGGTGTGGCCACGGCCGTGGTCGAGGATCACCACGTTGCCGTAGCCGCGCTGGGTGCCGACGAACTGCACGCGCGCATCGCCTGCGGCCATGATCGGCGTGCCGGTGCCGGCGGCATAGTCCACGCCCTTGTGCATGCGCATCTTGCCCAGCACCGGGTGCCGGCGCGCGCCGAAGTTCGACGACAGGCGCGCATACGGGATCGGCATGCGGATGAAGCTCTTCTTCAGCGGCCGGCCGTCGGCGGTGAAGTATTCGGCCTTGCCGTTGCGCTCGAAGCGGAAGCCCGTATAGCTCTTGCCGTTGGTGCTGAAGGTCGCGGCCAGGATCCGGCCGGTGCCGATCCGCTCGCCCTCGCGCCAGGTCTCCTCGACCACCGCGCTGAAGCGGTCGCCCGGCTGGACGTCCTTGAAGTCGATGTCGTACTTGAAGATCTCGTCGGTCATCACCGCGATCGCCGCCGGGCTCAGGCCGGCCTTGCGGCCCGCGGCATACAGCGAGTGGTCGATCTCGGCGCTGGTCACCGCCAGGCGGGTGGTGGTGGCGCGCTCGAGCACCTTCTCGTGGATGCTTTCGCCCTGCAGGCGCAGTTCGACCCGCTGGGTCGGGCTGCGGTCGAAGCGGAAGCCGCGCAGCTCGCCGTCGGCGTCGCGCTGGAAAGCGATTTCGGCACCGGGACGCAGCCGGGTCAGCGCGTCGCGGTTGGCCGGGTTGTCCAGGATCCGGTGCATCGTGCTGGCCGGCACGCCGACCTGCCCGAACACCGAGCCCAGGGTCTGCCCGCGCTCGATCTGCACGACTTCCCAGTAGCCGGCCGTCTCGCCGGTGGAGCGCACCGTCAGCGGGGGCAGGACCAGCGGCAGCATCGCGTTGGCCTGGCGCTCCGGTTCCAGCTGCGCGGAGAAGCCGGGGACGATGGTGGCCAGCAGCGCGCCGAGGGTGGCGAACAGGCTGGCGTGCAGCCAGTGGCGGCGCGTCCAGCGGGTGTTGAAGGCGGCGGGGAACCGCTCCTTCAGCTTGCGGTGCAGGTTACGGTGGTGAAGGATGCCGAGGCGGTCGTGGAACTGCTGCTTGCGGACGCGGCCGTGGTCGGTCAGGGACATCGCTTAACTTCCTTCACGGGACCCCGGAGCGCGGCCCACTGGCGCGTAACATAGTCACCTGAAAGTAGTGCGTCAAACCATTGAAGAACCTGAACTTTCTTCTGGCTTTCCAGTTAACCCGCACGTAACATTTCGTTCAAGTTTGTCATCGCCAGAACTGTGGAGTCGGTCGTGTTTTCCGAGCAGAAGTCCGTTGAAGAGTCCCTAGCCCTGCTCGGTCGCGGTGCCGACGAGATCCTCAAGCGCGAGGAGCTGGCGGAGCGCCTCGCCGCCTCGATGAAGGCCGGGGGCCGCCCGCTGCGGGTCAAGGCCGGCTTCGACCCGACCGCGCCGGACCTGCACATCGGCCACACCGTCCTGCTGAACAAGATGCGCCAGTTCCAGGACCTGGGGCACCAGGTGATCTTCCTGATCGGCGACTTCACCGGGATGATCGGCGACCCGACCGGCAAGAACGTCACCCGCAAGCCGCTGACCCGCGAGGACGTGCTGGCCAATGCCCGCACCTACGAGGAGCAGGTGTTCAAGGTGCTGGACCGCGAGCGCACCGAAGTGCGCTTCAACAGCGAGTGGTTCGGGAAGATGTCGGCGGCCGACATGATCCGCCTGGCCGGCCAGCACACGGTGGCGCGCATGCTCGAGCGCGACGACTTCGCCAAGCGCTACGCGGCGCAGCAGTCGATCGCCATCCACGAGTTCCTCTACCCGCTGGTGCAGGGCTACGACTCGGTGGCGCTGGAGGCGGACGTGGAGCTGGGCGGCACCGACCAGAAGTTCAACCTGCTGATGGGCCGTGGCCTGCAGGAGCACCACGGGCAGAAGCCGCAGATCGTGCTGACCATGCCGTTGCTGGAAGGCCTGGATGGCGTCAACAAGATGAGCAAGTCGCTGGGCAACTACATCGGCATCAGCGAGCCGGCGATCGACATCGTGACCAAGACGATGAAGATCGGCGACGACCTGACCTGGCGCTGGATCGACCTGCTCAGCTTCGACATCTCGGTGGCCGAGGCGGCGAAGCTGCGCGCGGACGTCGAGTCCGGCGCGTTGAACCCGCGCGAGGTCAAGCTGCGCCTGGCGCGCGAGCTGGCTACGCGTTTCCACGATGCCGCCGCCGCCGAGCAGGCCATCGCCGGCTGGCATGCGGTGGTCACCGGACAGGGCGATACTTCATCCCTGCCGCTGCAGGACGTGCTGGTGCCGGCCGAAGGTATCCGCATCGCCGCGCTGCTCACCGCCGCCGGGATCACCCCGTCCAACTCGGAGGCCAACCGCAAGCTCAAGGAGCGCGCGGTCAAGGTCGAGGGCGTGGTGGTCGAGGACGCGACCCAGTCGTTCGCGCCCGGTTTCGAAGGCGTGCTGCAGGTCGGCAAGCGCAACTTCGCGCGGGTGAGGCTGGTCGCCGGCTGAAGCGGCCGACGCATTGCTCCGCTTCTGTAGGAGCGGGCATGACCGCGACACCGACGCCGTCGGCATGATCGACGTTTGAAGGCGCCCCGGTCCGTCGATGCCTTCTCCCTCGCGCCTGCAAGTGGTGCACGGCCGTCATGTTGGATGACGTAGTAACGGCCGGAGCATTGGTGGACGAAGGTGTCGCATCTACCGACGGCGTCGGTGTCGCGGTCATGCCCGCTCCTACAAAGAGAGGCAAGTCGGCGCAACCCTGTGGGAAGCGGTGGAACTGGCGCCTGCACGCCGTTACAGCGTGTGCGTCACCACGCAGTCGCGGCCGGCACGCTTGGCGGTATAGAGCGCCTCGTCGGCGCCGCGCATCAGCATCGACAGCGGCATCGACCGGTTCGACATGGCCACGCCCAGGCTGCTGGTGACCCGCACCGGCGGCGCCGGCGGATCCAGGCGCATGGTCGACAGCGAGACGCGGATGCGCTCGGCCAGGTGGTGCGCGTTATGCGCGTCCGGGCCGGTCACCACGATCACGAACTCCTCGCCCCCGGTGCGCGCGAACACGTCGTGCTCGCGGGTCTGGCTGCGGATCGTGTCGCTGAGCTTCTGCAGCACCAGGTCGCCGATCTCGTGCCCGTAGCGGTCGTTGACCCGCTTGAAGTGGTCCAGGTCCAGCGCGATCACCGCCAGGTGGCCCTCGCGGGTCAGCCGTTCCAGGTCCGGGTCGAGCCGGGCGAACAGTCCGCGCCGGTTGAGCGTGCCGGTGAGCGGATCGAGCATCGCGGTCTGCCGCAAGGATTCGGCGGCGCGGAAGCTGGTCAGCATCAGCATGCAGAAGTTGATCAGGTACCACGTCGACAGGTCGACATTGACCCAGGCGTCGTTGGGGCCGTAGCGGCCGGTGAAGGCATGCAACAGGTCGCGGCCATAGAGGAAGGCCAGCACCATGCAGCCCAGCATCACCAGTCGCGCCGGCACGCGCAGCGGCGGGGTGTCGAGCTGGCGCAGCTGCCACAGCATCACCGCCAGCATGGCCAGTTCGGCCAGGCTCATCGCCGCGCCCTGGCCGTCGATCGCGTCGCCGGCCAGCCAGGCCAGCAAAGAAAGGGCGACGAATGCCGGCACCAGCATCCATTCGGTGCGCCGCAGCGGGCGTTGCTGGACGAACTTGATGGTCGCGCCCGCAAGCACGGCCAGGCCGCCGCAGGCGAGGATGCCGCCGATGGCCGCGACCACCACGGTCGCGGTCGCCGAACCGGCGCGCTCCAGCCCGGTGGCGGTGCCGTCGAGCATCGCCGCACCCAGCGAATAGATGAAATGCCCCGCGCCCCACGACGCGATGCCGCGCACCCCGCGCGAAACCCTCGACACGTACCAGAACAGGCCCAGCAGGATCAGTGCCAGCGCGCAGTCGGTCAGCAGAAGGTTGTAGAAATCGGTAGTCATCCGCCTCCCTGTCCCCGCCGCGGACGCCGCCGGCCCGCCTCCGATGTGCCCCGCTTCCATCGGGACGACCCAAGCGTCGCCGATGCGTTGCGGGCAGGCAAGCCCCTGAAGTCACCCGCGCGCGCAAACAGGAAGGGGCGCATCGAGCGCCCCTTCCTCCGTCACTCGCGTTCAGCTGCGATCAGTCGCCCAGGGTCAGCAGCGAAGCGTTGCCACCGGCGGCGGTGGTGTTGACGGTCACGGTCTTCTCGGTGGCGAAGCGCGGCAGGTAGTGCGGGCCGCCGGCCTTGGGGCCGGTGCCCGAGAGGCCCTGGCCGCCGAAGGGCTGCACGCCGACCACCGCGCCGATCTGGTTGCGGTTGACGTAGACGTTGCCGACCTTCACCCGCGACACGATCCGGTCCACGGTCTCGTCGATGCGCGAATGGATGCCCAGGGTCAGGCCGTAGCCGGTGGCGTTGACCTGCTCGATCACCGCGTCCAGGTGCTCGGCCTTCCAGCGCAGCACGTGCAGCACCGGACCGAACACCTCGCTTCGCAGCTGCGAAAGCGACTGCAGTTCGTAGGCGCGCGGGGCGAAGAACGTGCCCTGCGCGGCGCCGGCGTCCACCGGGACGGTGGCGATGTGCCGGGCCTCGCGGTCCATGCGCTGGGCATGGGCCTGCAGCAGCTCCAGTGCGTCGGCATCGATCACCGGGCCGACGTCGGTGGCCAGCAGGCCGGGGTCGCCGACCTTCAGTTCGGCCATCGCGCCGGCGAGCATCGTCATCACCTTGTCGGCGATGTCGTCCTGCACGAACAGCACGCGCGCGGCCGAGCAGCGCTGGCCGGCGGAGGTGAAGGCGGAACCGATCGCATCCTTGACCAGCTGTTCGGGCAGTGCGGAGGAGTCGGCGATGAGCGCGTTCTGGCCGCCGGTCTCGGCGATCAGCACCGCGATGGGCGCCTCGTCGCGCGCGGCCAGCGCGCGGTTGATCGCGCGTGCTGTGTCGGTGGAACCGGTGAAGGCCACGCCGGCCACGCGCGCGTCGGCGGTCAGCGCCGCACCGACGGTGGCGCCGTCGCCGGGCACGAACTGCAGGACCTGTTCGGGAACGCCGGCTTCGTGCAGCAGCTTCACCGCCGCATGCCCGATGAGGTTGGTCTGTTCGGCCGGCTTGGCGATCACGCTGTTGCCGGCGGCCAGCGCTGCGGCGACCTGGCCCAGGAAGATCGCCAGCGGGAAGTTCCACGGGCTGATGCACACGAACACGCCGCGGCCTTGCAGCTGCAGCACGTTGGATTCGCCGGTCGGCCCGGGCAGCTGCTCGGGTGCGCCGAACTGGCGGCGCGCCTGGCTGGCGTAGTAGCGCAGGAAGTCGACCGCCTCGCGCACTTCGGCGACCGAGTCGGGCAGGGTCTTGCCGGCTTCGCGCACGCACAGCGCCATGAACTCCGGCATGCGCTGCTCGAGCAGGGTGGCGGCGTGTTCGAGGATCGCGGCGCGGCTGGCGGCGGGGGTGAGGTCCCAGGCCGGCTGCGCGGACACGGCATTGGCCAGCGCGCGCTGCACGGTGGCGGCATCGGCCGGCTGCCAGTGGCCCACGACCTGGTGGCGGTCGGCTGGACTGGTGACCGCGAGGCTTTCGCTGCTGGCCTGCGCGGCGCCAGGCACCAGCGGTGCGGCGCGCCAGGGGCCGGCATGTTCGCCGAGGCGCCCGGCCAGCGTCTTCAGTTCGTTGTCGTCGGCGAAGTTGGCGCCCATGGAGTTGTTCCTGTCGAAGCCTTGCTGGATGAAGAGATCGCGCGGCAAGGGGATGCGCGGATGGGCGATGGAGGAGCCGCCCGAATCGAAGCCGGCCACCGCGGCGACCGGGTCCTGGATCAGTTCGGCCACCGGCACGTCCTCGTCGGTGATCCGGTTGACGAAGCTGGAGTTGGCGCCGTTCTCGAGCAGGCGGCGCACCAGGTACGGCAGCAGGTCCTCGTGGCTGCCCACCGGCGCGTACACGCGGCACGGCACGCCGAGGCGGTCGGCCGGCACCACTTCGGCATACAGGTCGTCGCCCATGCCGTGCAGCTTCTGGTGCTCGTATGGCCGGCCCTTCGCGATCGCCCTGATCGCCGCGATGGTCTGCGCGTTGTGCGTGGCGAACATCGGGTACAAGGCGTCGCCATGGCCGAACATGCGCCGGGCCGTCGCCAGGTAGGACACGTCGGTGTTCTGCTTGCGGGTGAACACCGGGTAGCCGGCCTGGCCCTCGACCTGGGCGCGCTTGATCTCCGCGTCCCAGTACGCGCCCTTGACCAGGCGCACCGGGATGCGGCGGCCGACGCGGCGGGCCAGGTCGGCGAGGAAGTCGATCACGAACGGCGCGCGCTTCTGGTACGCCTGCACCGCCAGGCCGTAGCCTTCCCAGCCATCGAGGGACGGATCGGAGAAGGTCGCCTCGATCAGGTCCAGCGACAGCTCCAGGCGGTCGCTTTCCTCGGCATCGACCGTGTAGCCGATGCCATAGCCCTTCGCCAGGTGCGCCAGTTCCAGCACCGCCGGTGCGAGCTCGGCCATGACCCGCTCGCGCTTGGCGTGTTCGTAGCGCGGGAACAGCGCGGAAAGCTTGATCGAAATGCTGGGCGCGGCGAAGACGTCGCCAGCGGCATGGTTGCCGCTGCGCCCGATCGCGTGGATCGCGTCGCGGTACGCCTGCAGGTAGCGCTGCGCGTCCTTCATTGTCAGCGCGCCTTCGCCGAGCATGTCGAACGAATAGCGGTAGGCGGCGTTGTCGCCTTTCTTCGAACGCGACAGCGCTTCGGAGATCGTGCGGCCCATGACGAACTGATGGCCCATGATCCGCATCGCCTGGCGCACGGCCAGGCGCACCACCGGCTCGCCGACGCGGCCGACCAGGCGCTTGAACGCGCCGGGCACGTCGTGGCGGGTGAGGTCGTTGAGGTTGACCAGCCTGCCGGTGAGCATCAGCCCCCAGGTCGAGGCGTTGACCAGCACCGATTCGCTCTGGCCCAGGTGCTTTTCCCAGTCGGCGTCGCCGAGCTTGTCGCGGATCAGCTTGTCGGCGGTTTCCTGGTCGGGGATGCGCAGCAGGGCTTCGGCCACGCACATCAGCAGCACGCCTTCCTCGCTGCCCAGGTCGTACTGGCGCATGAAGGCTTCGATCGCGCCCTGGTCCTGGGCGCGGGCGCGCACGCGGCGGACCAGGTCGGCGGCCAGCGCGTCGATCTCGTCCTGTGCCAGCGCGTCCTGCCGGGCCTGCACCAGCAGCTCGCGGACGTGGGTGTCCTCGTCGCGCAGCCAAGCCGCGGTGATCGCGGCGCGCAGCGGCGATGGCGTGGCGGCGCTGCCGGTGGCGACGACCGGGATCGGCGCATCGGCAGCGGGGGCGTCGGCGGGCGGCGTGCAGGATGGGGGCGTGGCTTGGGCGGTCATGGCGGGTATCGGCAGGAGGACGAACGCCGCCGGCATCCGGCTTCGGACGGGCGCAGTGGCGACGGGCCCGGGCGGGCGCGGGAAGCGGCCATGATGGCGCCGCCGGCCGCGGCTGGCTTGACGGATTCCGGCGCGATGGCCGCCCGGGCCGGCACAAACCGCCCCGCGGCAGGCTCAGGGCTGGCGCAGCGCCCGGTATTCGCTCGGGGTCATTCCGACCAGGGCCACGAAGCGGCGGGTGAATGCGCTCTGGTCGCCGAAGCCGCAGGCCTGGGCGATCGAGGCGATGTTGCCCGGGCCGTGCAGGCGATGCATCGCCGCCTGGATCCGGATCCGGCTCAGCAGCTGCAGCGGCGTGAGCTGGAACACTTTCTGGAAGGTGCGTTCAAGCTTGGAAGCCGAGAAGCCGGTGATCGCCAGCAGGTCGTGGATGCGGATGTTCCCGGCGTAATGCCGGTTCATGTGGACGAGGGCTTCCCGCAGCGACTGGTAGTCGGCCGCCAGGCCCTCGCGGCTGGCCAGGTCGCGGGAGATGCCGACCAGGCCGGCCACCTGCCCGTCCACCAGCAAGGGCCGCTTGCAGGTCAGGCACCAGCCCGGCTCCTGGTCGGGGAACAGCTGCAGTTCCAGCAGGTTGTCGATCACCGCGCCTTCCAGCACCTGCTGGTCCTGAAGGCCATAAGTCACGCCCAGGCCGCCGGGGTAAAGCTCGATGGCGCGGCGGCCGATGATCTCGCGCCGCGAACGCAGGCCCAGCCGGCGCAGCATGGTCGCGTTGACGTGGGTGTAGCGGCCCTCGCGGTCCTTGATGAAGAACAGCACGTCCGGGATCGAGTCGAACAGGGCTTCGACCTCGGCGGCATCCACGGCCAGGGGGGTGGGCTTCACGGCGTGACGGGGCGCGCAGGGGTCCGGAGCGGACGGGAGGCGGCCATTCTAGGGCTTGCCGGGCCGGTGCCCCGCTTGCGGACGGGTCAGGACCTGCGGCATGCCCCCGCTGCCGCGTGCGTTGGCCGGTTTCGACGTCGTCCTTTGATCGCCGCAGGCTACAGCTGCATCTCCCATTGCAGCCGCACGCCCACCGGCGGGCGGCGCTGCCGGTCGATCCGCTGCAGGCCATCGGCGTCCAGATACCACTGGCCTGTTTCCAGGGTCGGATACAGGGCGTTGGTGACGGCCAGGCGCAGTTTCGCGCGCCTGGCCGGAGCCCACAGCAGGTACATGTCCAGCTCGCGCCGGTACGCGTCCAGGTTGCCGCGGGAGGCGGTGATCCGCACCGGGCCGCCACTGCGATAGGTGTAGCCCAGGCCGGCGGTCCACTCCGGATCGAACTTCCAATCGGCGCCGAGTGTGGCGCTGAACGGAACCTGCTGGTCTATGCGGTTGTCGGGGCCAGGAACACCGTCGACCCTGGAGCGGTTGAGGGTGGCGTTGAAGCGCAGGTCGATGGCCGGGGCACCGGCATGCAGCTGCGCCAGGCCGGCACGCGCATCCATCTCCAGGCCCCAGGCGCTGGCGTCGCCGCCGTTGGCCGGGAAGGCGACCCAGCGGCCTTCGAGCATCCGCGTTTCAGTGCGGATCACGCCGCGGATCCGGCGCACGTAGCCGCCGACGCTCAGTCGCGCGCCGTCCTTGCCATAACGTTCGTATGCCGCATCCAGGCCGGTGGCCAGTTCCGGTTCCAGTCCGGGATTGCCGCGCACGTCCGGGTTCAACGGGCGATTGTTGGTGGAGGTGTAGGGGCGCGCGCTGAGCGCGGCCAGGGTGGGTGCCTTGAACGTGCGGCTCAGCGCCAGGCGGACCTGGTCCTTGTCGCTTCCGGGCATCTTCCACAGCGACTGCATGACCGGGGAAAGCACGCTGGCTCGATTGCGCACGGCGGCAAGTCCGCTGCCGTCGCTGGTGGTTTCGATCGTCTCCCAGCGCAGGCCCAGGTACATCGACCACTGCGGCGAGAACGTGATGTCGTCCTGGGCGTAGGCAGCGAGGCGACGGATCTGCGCATCGAACGACAGGTCGCTGATCCACTCCTGGTTGCCCGCCACCGGAAACAGGTGCTGGACGCGGGTTTCGCGGCGCCGGTCCACGCCGGCATCCCACCCGGCCTGGACCTGGTGCCGCCCGGCCTGCGGCAACGACCACTTGCCGCTGCTGCCGAGGTTGTGGACGTCCATGTCGGCGGTGGTGTGGTCCTCCAGGTTGAGCGAGCCGTCGGCTGCGTAACCCTGTTCGCGGAACAGGTAGTCCTCGCGGTTCCAGGCGGCGTTGGCCTTGGCGGTCAGTGTGCCGGCGGCCGCGAACGGGTGGGTCCACGCGACACTGGCGTTGAACTGGGTGTTGTCGATGTCGTTGCCCTGGCGGTAGCGGACGTGGTCCAGCTGCGGGCCGAGCAGCGTTTCCCAGTCCACGTCCCCGGTGCGTTTGAGATGGCTGCTGTCCAGGAAGGCCTGCAGCGCCAGGGTGTCGTCGTTGGCCAGGCGCAGGTCCAGGGTGGGGGCGAGGGTTAGCCCATCGCGCACGCCGATGGAGCGCAGTCGGGTGGTGCGGCGCAGGTTTTCCACGCCGGCAGGATCGTAGCCGCGCTCCAGGCCGGTGTCTTCGTAGAGGAACTCGCGCCGCGCCGCGGTGGCGGTGAGCACATGGCTGCGGCTTTCCTCGCGACGGCTCGAGCGCCAGCTTGCCGATGGCGCCTGCCGACCATCGGCCGTGGCCCAGGCCAGGGTCAGTTGCCTGGCGTCCGTGCGCGCGGTCTGCGCCAGCACGATGTTGATCGTTCCGGCGATGGACTCGCCGCTGAGGTCGGCGGTCGGGGAGCGCAGGATTTCGATGCGCTCGACCATGTCCGGCGTCAGCGAGTCGAAATCGAAGCCGGTGGGTGCGCGCTGTCCGTCGATCAGGACCTGGGTGTAGCCGGCCATGCCGCGCAACGCGACCGCTCCGGAGCGCCCGGGCGTGCCACTGCCGATGGTGACGCCGGGCAGCCGCTTGAGGGCCTCGCCCAGCGTGGTGTCACCCTGCCGGAGCAGTTCTTCGCGAGCGATCACGATGCGGGTCGCGGTGTCGTCGCGGCGGGCGTCGTAGCGTTCACCCTGCACCGATACGCTGTCCAGGTCCGTGGTGGCGGTCGCGTTGGCGGGCGTCGCCGGCACGGAGGGGGCCGGGGCAGGCGCCGAGGTCGCTTGCACCGGAGCGGATTGCGCCTGGGTTGATTGCGCCGAAGCGAGCGGGGTGGCGCACAGCAGGGCGATCGCGATCGCCAGGGGAAGCATGCGGCGGCATGGCATCGGGTCGTGTTCTCCGTGTCGTGGGGTGTTTCGCGCGCGCACTCGCCCGTCCTGCGGCCAGGAAAGTGGTGCGCCTGAAGAAGGGGTATCTGTGGGGCGGGCTACGCGTTCATCGCAGTCGCGGTTCCGGATCGATCCGCTGCCCGTGCCGCAGCAGCTCCACGTGCACGTGGGGACCGGTGGTCTCGCCGGTGGTGCCGATGCCGGCGATGCGTTCGCCCGCCTTGACCTGCTGGCCCGGCGTCACGTCGAAGCTGTCCAGGTGGGCATACAGCGTCTGCCAGCCGTGGCCGTGGTCGAGCACGACCACGGTGCCGTAGCGCGGGCCGCCCGGGTACTGCGTGGTGGCGGCCACGACGATGCCGTCGGCGGGCGCAAGCACGTCCGTGCCTCGCCGGGCTGCCAGGTCCATGCCGTTGTGCGCTCGCTTGCGGCCGCCGCCGGTGTCCTGGAAATGGCTGCTCACGCGTGCCGAGGGGACAGGGCTGGAGAAAAGCGGCTCGGGCTCGGCCACGGCTACATGGAGGGCGGTACCGACACTGGAACTGGCGACGGGAACGCGCGGGTCCGCCAGCGCGGCCTGCATCGAGGCCAGCAGGCCGCCGACGGCTATCGCCATGGCCGTGAACAGCACGCGTAGACGTAGCGGCAAGGCCCGGTCCGGATCTCCGCCCAGCATGTGCCGCAAGCGCAGCAGGTGATCGTCGATGCGCCGCCCGGCAAACGCCATGGTGGCGTGGCCGCCGGTGTGGTCCATGCGCAACGTGTCGACGTAGGCCGAAGCAAGGTCGCGTCCGGCCGCGGTATCGACCTGCAGCGCCCAGGCGTCGCAGCGCAGTTCGGCCGCCATCTGGACGCGCGCGGCAAGAAGGCGGACGAACGGGTCGAACCAGAGCACGGCGCCGGCCAGCCGCATGCATGCCGCCCGCTGCGGATCGTGGTTCAGCAGATGCGCGGCCTCATGGCGGATGACCATGTGCAGCTGGCGGTCGCTGAAGCGTTCCAGCGCGGTGGCCGGCAGGACGATGACCGGCTGCGGCCAGCTCACCGCAAACGGGCTGACCGTCTGCGCGGTCAGGCGCACACCGATCCCGGCATTCATCAGGCGCCGCACTTCCTCCGCGCAGGCCTGCCCCGGCCAGCGGGTACGGCCCACGGGCGTTGATGCGCGCAACACGCGCCGTACCGCCAGCGCGCCACGCAGTTGGGCGAGCAGGGCGACGCCGACACCGGCCAGGTACAGCGCGGCCAGCAGCAGGGCAGGTTGCGGCAGGGAAAGGGCCGACGTTCTTGCGGCAATCCCGGCATCCACGCCGTCGTCGATCGCCAAAGGCAGGGGCAAGTACGCCGGCAGCGGAACGACCGCAGGAGCCCACAGATCCAGCGCAACCGCGATGACGGCCGGCGCTGCCGCCAGCAGCCACAACCCGAGCCAGTAGTTGCGCGATGCATGGGAGATGCGCAGCCAGCGCTGCAGCCCTACTCCCAGGCCCCAGGCAAGTGCACCGGCCACCAGGCAGCCGAAGACATGGACGATCCAGAAGCTGGAGGCGGGCAGGCTCATGACCGGTCCTCCGCGTCGGGGGAGCGCAACAACGCTTCGAGTTGTTCGATCTCCGTCTCGCTCAGCAGGCGGCTGTCGGCGAACGCCTGCACCGGCAAGGGGCCATCGATCTCCAGCACGCGGCGGGCGAAGTCCGCGCTCAGCGCAGCCAGGGTCGCCACCTTGCCGACCTTGGCCCGGTACACGTTGAGGCCGTGGAGGGATTCCTCCGCCACCAGCCCCTTGTCGACCATGCGTTCGAGGGTCTTGCGGGTGGAGGAGTAGGACCAGTCCAGCGCCGGAGCCACGCTGTTGTGCAGCTCGCGGGCGCTGCAGGCGGTGTGGCGCCAGAGGCATTTCAGCATTTCCAGTTCCGCATTGGACGGGGTCGGCGAACTGCCCATCGAGGCGCTCCGGCGTTTGATTTGTGTCGCAACCATGCGACATGTGTCGCACGTCGTCAAGAGGCGTCCGAATTCCGGGCTAGGCTTCCTGCTGCCCCTCTGTGCGGTCGCGATGAGCCATCGTCTAACGGGTGGGAGAAGGCTGATTGCTCGGCCATGTGATGGATCGTTGGCGGCCGAGGGCGGGCCGGCATCGGTGTCCAGACGTAGCTGGCCTGTGCATTGGCGATGTCACCTTGTCCCGTCCAGAGGCTCGCGTGGCGGTGCTGGAGACGGGGCCACGGACCCGGCATGCGGGCGCTGCGAGTCCCGGCAGTCCCCGCTCCATTACTTGCTCCGGATCAATGCAAGTTGCCGCTGGGTATGCCCAACGCTTACCATCTTTAGTGTTTTCCGCAGGCGGCAAGCGGCGGTGGGCGACATGATCGAGGTGGTTCCGTCCAGATCCGGCGACGCCGGCGCGCAGCTGCGGCTGCGCCCGCCGCGGGCGCTGACGGCCCGCCAGTTCAGGTCGCTGTTCGCCGCGCTGGCGGGGGCGATGTGGCTGGTGGCCGGGCTTGGCTGGCTGGCTGGCAACGTCTTCGCGCCGGCCTTCGCCCTGCTGCACAGCGCGGGGGTCGCGCTGGCGCTGCGATGGGTGTGGCGCAGCGGGGAACGGGGCGAGGAGATCGCCATCGGTCCCGGGACGGTGGAAGTCCGTCGCGGGGCCGATGCTGTTTTCAGCGCCCATCCGTACTGGGTGCGGGTGCGCGTGGAGGGGGACGACGGCAGGGTCACGCTGTCGTCCAGCGGCAGACGGGTCGAGGTGGGCGCTTTCCTGGGCCCGGCCGAACGCTCGCAACTGGCGCGGTGTTTGAACGAATTCCTGGCGGCCGCAGCCCATGGCGATGGCCGCAACCGATGACGCAGACAGGGTCTAGGCAATGATGCAAGCGAAGGGTTGGTGGAAGCGGTTGATCGCGACGGGCGCGCTGTTGGCGTCCCCCGCGCTGGCCTGGGCCCAGTCGGCGGATCCGCACCGCTGGCAGTTGAACATGGGGCGCGGCGTGACCGCTTCCTCGCAGAACGCGTATGAAGCGCACATGATCGTGCTGATCGTGTGCGTGGTCATCGGCGTGATCGTGTTCGGTGCGATGGGCTACGCGATGTTCAAGTTCCGCCGCTCCAAGGGCGCGGTCGCGGCGCAGTTCAGCCACAACACCACCGCCGAGGTGATCTGGACGGTGATCCCGGTCGTGATCCTGATCGCCATGGCCTGGCCGGCGACGGCCAAGCTGATCGCGATGTACGACACCCGCGACGCCGCGATGACCGTGAAGGTCACCGGCTACCAGTGGATGTGGAAGTACGACTACCTGGGCGAGGGCGTGTCGTTCACCAGCCGCCTGGACCGCGAGTCCGACCGCATCCGCCAGAGCGGCGAGCAGCCGACCCTCGAGGCCAACCCGCACTACCTGCTGGACGTGGACAACCGCCTGGTCCTGCCGGTCGACACCAAGGTCCGCTTCGTCATCACCGCCGACGACGTCATCCACGCCTGGTGGGTGCCGGCGCTGGGCTGGAAGCAGGATGCGATCCCCGGCCTGATCAACGAGGCCTGGACCGAGATCAAGACCCCCGGCGTGTATCGCGGCCAGTGCGCCGAGCTGTGCGGCAAGGACCACGGCTTCATGCCGATCGTGGTCGAGGCGGTGTCGAAGGAAGAGTTCGCCCGCTGGCTGGCATCGAAGAAGCCCGCGCCTGCTGCACCGGTCGAGCCTGCCCCGGCACCCGAGGCCGCTCCGGTCGACGCCGGCGCCCCGGCCGATGCCGGCGCCGCTCCCGAAGCCGCCGCGCCGGACGCCGCTCCCGAAGCCGGCGCCGCGCAGGGCTGATCCGCCCGGTCCGACAAGAACAAGGCAACGGCCGCCCGGCGGCCGCCACGCACACGCATTCCAGAGGTAGCAACGCCATGGCCCATTCCGCAGTCGACCACCACGACGACCACCACGGCCACAAGCAGGGGTTCTTCGATCGCTGGTTCTTCTCGACCAACCACAAGGACATCGGCACGCTGTACCTGCTGTTCTCCTTCGTGATGTTCATCATCGGCGCGGGCATGAGCGTGATCATCCGCCTGGAGCTGATGACGCCGGGCCTGCAGCACGTCACCCCCGAATTCTTCAACCAGATGACCACCGTGCACGCGCTGGTCATGATCTTCGGTGGCGTGATGCCGGCCTTCGTCGGCCTGGCCAACTGGATGATCCCGCTGCAGATCGGCGCGCCGGACATGGCGCTGCCGCGCATGAACAACTGGTCCTTCTGGATCATGCCGTTCGCCTTCACCCTGCTTCTGATGACGCTGTTCCTGCCGGGCGGCGCGCCTGCCGGCGGCTGGACGCTGTACCCGCCGCTGTCGCTGCAGGGCGGCTACAACGTGGCGTTCACGATCTTCGCCATCCACATGATGGGCGTCAGCTCGATCATGGGCTCGATCAACATCATCGCCACGGTGCTGAACATGCGCGCGCCGGGCATGGACCTGCTGAAGATGCCGATCTTCTGCTGGACCTGGCTGATCACCGCGTTCCTGCTGATCGCGGTCATGCCGGTGCTGGCGGGCGCGGTGACGATGCTGCTGACCGACAAGTTCTTCGGCACCAGCTTCTTCAACGCCGCCGGTGGCGGCGACCCGGTGATGTTCCAGCACATCTTCTGGTTCTTCGGACACCCCGAGGTCTACATCATGATCCTGCCCGCCTTCGGCGTGGTCAGCGAGATCATCCCGACCTTCAGCCGCAAGCCGCTGTTCGGCTACCAGGCGATGGTCTACGCGACCGCCTCGATCGCGTTCCTGTCGTTCATCGTCTGGGCCCACCACATGTTCACCGTGGGCATGCCACTGGGTGGCGAGATCTACTTCATGTTCGCGACCATGCTGATCGCGGTGCCGACCGGCGTGAAGGTGTTCAACTGGGTCAGCACGATGTGGAAGGGCTCGCTGAGCTTCGAAGCACCGATGCTGTGGTCGGTCGCGTTCGTGATCCTGTTCACCATCGGCGGTTTCTCCGGCCTGATGCTGGCCATTGTCCCGGCGGACTTCCAGTATCACGACACCTACTTCGTGGTGGCGCACTTCCACTACGTGCTGGTCACCGGCGCGGTGTTCGGCCTGATCGCCGCGGTCTACTACTGGTGGCCGAAGTGGACCGGGCGCATGTACAACGAGACCGCTGCCAAGTTCCACTTCTGGTGGACCATGGTGTTCGTCAACGTGCTGTTCTTCCCGCAGCACTTCCTGGGCCTGGCCGGCATGCCGCGCCGTATCCCGGACTACAACGTGGTGTTCGCCGACTGGAACCTGGTCAGCTCGATCGGTGCGTTCGGCATGTTTGCCACCCCGTTCCTGATGGCCGGCATCCTGCTGCACTCTCTGCGCAACGGCGCCAAGGCCGATGCCCGCGCGTGGGAAAGCGCGCGTGGCCTGGAGTGGACCGTGCCGTCGCCGGCGCCGCACCACACCTTCGCCACGCCGCCGGTGATCAAGGATGGCGACCTGGCCCACGGTGACGTGAGTCACTGAGGCGAGTCCTTCGCAAGAGCCCGCACATTCATGTGCGGGTGATCAACCCGAAAGCGCTGGCCTCCGACCGGATGCCGGCACTGAAGAAAAAGCAGCAGCCATGACCGCACCGAGCAACCACAACCAGGACAGCACGCAGCGCCGCAAGGGCGTGGCGCGCACGGCGTGGATCGTGGGCATCATCGCGATCGCGATCTACGTCGGCTTCATCCTGTCCGGCGTGCTGGGCGCGGCATGAGCGAGCCCCGGGCCCAGGCGAAGCGCGGTGCGGGCTGGCTCAAGCTGGCCGGCGTGGCGCTGGCCGCGTTCGCCTTCACCTTCTCGCTGGTGCCGCTGTACCGGATCGCCTGCGAAAAAGTGTTCGGCATCCGCCTCGAGGGCGGCACCGGCCAGGCGCGCGCGGGCACCGCGGCCGTCGCCGGCGAGGCGCGCAAGGCGCGCACCGTCACCGTGCAGTTCGATGGCGGCGTGAACTCGAAGTTGCCCTGGGCGTTCGAGCCCGAGCAGCTGACCATGCAGGTGGTGCCCGGCGAACTGAACGAGGCGATGTACTTCGCCCGCAACGACGGCGACCGGCCCATCGTCGGAAGCGCGGTGCCGTCGGTTGCACCGGCGCGCGCGTCGGGGCACTTCACCAAGACCGAATGTTTCTGCTTCACCGCGCAGACCCTGCAGCCGGGCGAATCGCGCGACATGCCGGTGCGCTTCATCGTCGACGCCGACCTGCCGGGCGACGTCAAGACGATCACCCTGTCCTACACTTTCTTCAAGAACGACGACCTGACCGCGCGACTTGGCGTGGCACAGGCTTCAAACGCGCCGCATTCGGCGCCCTGACGAGCACGGAACCACACGCCATGGCCCAACCGAACGCGGACCAATATTTCGTACCGACCCACAGCAAGGCGCCGATCATGGCTTCGGTCGCGCTGTTCACGCTGATGCTGGGCGTGGCCACGTGGCTCAACGGCATCACGTGGGGCAAGTGGACGTTCTTCGTCGGCCTGGCCGCGATGCTGGCGGTGCTCTTCTACTGGTTCAGCGAGGTGGTGCGTGAGTCGCTGGCCGGGCATTACAACCGCCAGGTCGACGTCTCGTTCCGGATGGGGATGATCTGGTTCATCTTCTCCGAAGTGATGTTCTTCGCCGCGTTCTTCGGCGCGCTGTTCTATGCCCGCCACCTGGCCCTGCCGTGGCTTGGCGGCGAAGGCGACGGCGTGATGACCAACGCGCTGCTGTGGGACGGCTACACCGCCGCCTGGCCGACCGCCGGCCCGGGCGAGGTCGGTGGCCAGTTCCAGACCATCCCGGCCTGGGGCCTGCCACTGCTCAACACCCTGATCCTGCTGACCTCGGGCGTGACCCTGACCATTGCCCACCACGCGCTCAAGGCGAATGCCCGCGGCCAGGTGCTGCTGTGGCTGGGCCTGACCGTGGTGCTGGGCCTGGCGTTCCTGTTCTTCCAGGTCGAGGAATACATCCACGCCTACAGGGACCTGAACCTGACCCTCGGTTCGGGCATCTACGGTTCGACGTTCTTCATGCTCACCGGTTTCCACGGCGCGCACGTGCTGCTGGGTACGATCATGCTGGCGATCATGTGGCTGCGCGTGGCCAAGGGCCACTTCACTTCCGACAACCATTTCGCCTTCGAAGCAGCCGCGTGGTACTGGCATTTCGTGGACGTGGTCTGGCTGGCGCTGTTCCTGTTCGTCTACGTGCTTTGAGTGCCGCCGGCCCTGGCCGGCAGCCTGAAGCGCGACGCGACAACGACAGGGGCGCCTCCGGGCGTCCCTGCTGTTTTCAGGAAACGGAAAGCGTGGGCTTGCGCCCGCGGGTCGGTGGTCAGCGACCCACGCCGTGCGGCTGGATCACACCGGTCCAGATGCCCAGGATCACCAGCAGGATCAGCGCGACCGACAGGCCGATGCGGCGGGTCAGCGCGTTGACCGTGCGCTTGCTCTGGCCCCGGTCGACCAGCAGGTAGTACAGGGCCGAACCGAGGTTCCACAGGATGACGATGAGGAACGCCACCACCAGCAGGGTCTTCAGCGAGTCGTTCATGGCGGTGGCCTTGGCGGCAGCAATGCGATGGCCGGCATTATCGCAGGCGCGCACGGGGATGGCGCGATGAGCCGTCGGCGCCTGCCGTTGTGGGCGGGCTGGCTGCTGGCCCTGGCCGTGGCGTGCGCATGCGCGTTGCTGGGCCTGTGGCAGCTGCAGCGCATGCACGCCAAGCAGGCCCTGCTGGAAGCGTCGGCGCAGGTGCTGGATGAACGCCGCGCGCAGCCGCTTGAATGGGCCGCCGATCCCTCCAGGACGCGCGCCTACGACTGGGCGGCCGGCGAAGGCCGCTTCCTGCCACTGCCGGCGGTGCTGCTGGACAACCAGAACCGCGACGGGCGCGCGGGCGTGCGCGCCTACCGCGTGTTCCAGCCCTCCGTGGCAGGCGCGACGCCGCTGCTGCTCGAGCTGGGCTGGCTGCCGCTGCCCGGTGACCGTCGGCTCCCCGACGTGCCCGTGCCGGACGCGACACACGTGTCAGGGCTGCTGTTGCCGCCGCCGTCCTCGGGCCTGGTCGCGCCGGCCATCGCCGCGCAGGCCGACGGCACGCTGCTGGTGGTCGCGCTGGAACCGCAGTCGCTCGCCGCCGCCCTGAACCTGTCGACGCTGGCGCCGCGCGTGCTGCGGCTGGATCCGGCCCTGTCGCTGGGTTATGCCCGCGACCTGGAGCTGCTGCCCAATACCCTCCCGCCGGAGCGCCACCTCGGCTATGCGGTGCAGTGGTTCGCCCTGGCCGCGGCCGTGCTGGTGATCGCATTGCTGCTCACCGTGCGCGAGCGTCGCCGGCGCTGAACGCGCTGGCATGCCGTCGACCTCGCCTCTCGTGCGAAAATCCCACCCCATGACCGTTCCCACTCCCGATGCCGCCCGCACCCGCCGCGGGCGCCTGATGCTGATCGCACTGTTCCTCCTGTTTTTCGGCACCGCCTTCGGCGCCATGCTGCTGCGCCTGAGCGGCTGGATGCCAGCCGGCCTGAAGAACCACGGCGAACTGCTGCAGCCTCCGGCCGACCTGCGCCAGGCCGCGCCGCTGCTCGCCGACGGAAGCCGTTACGACTGGAATCCGGAAGCACGTACGTGGCGGATCGTGGTCGCCCCGCCGCCGGCCTGCGCGGTGGAGTGCGAGCGCCTGATCGCCGAACTGGACAAGGTCTGGCAGCTGTTCGGCCACAACGCCGACAAGGTCGAGATCCTGTGGCTGGGTCCGTTGCCCGAAGGTGCGCCGGCGCTGCCGGAACTGCGCCCGTTGCGCGACGACGCGGCGCTGCGCGCGGCACTGCCGCAGCTGGACGATCCGGCCGGTGTCCCGCTGTACGTGGTCGATCCGAACGGCTTCGTGATCCTGCGCTATCCGCCGCATGCCGATCCGGTCGGCATGCGCGCCGATATCGCCAAGCTGCTGAAGCTGAAGTGAGGTCCGTGCGCCGATGAACGCGATCGTCCGTCCCGCGCTGGCCCGCCATTTCCACCGCCTGGCCTGGCTGGCGGTGCTGCTCACCACCTGCGTGGTGGTGTTCGGTGCCTTCGTGCGCCTGTCCGACGCGGGCCTGAGCTGCCCGGACTGGCCGACCTGCTACGGCCGCGCCACCTGGCCCTCGGCACAGCAGGATGCCGCCGCGCACGTGGCCAGCGAGATCCGGCCGTTCGAGACGCACAAGGCCTGGCGCGAACAGGTGCACCGCCACCTGGCCGCTTCGCTCGGCGTGCTGGTGCTGGTGCTTGCGTTGCTGGCCGCGCGTCGGCGGCGGTTTGGCATCGCCCAGATCGTGGGTGCCTCTTTGCTGGTGGCTGGCGCGATCCCGGCCTACATGTACGGACACATCGGCCTGGCATTCGCCCTGGCCGGCGCGGGCGAGGCGATCCTGTTGCTGGCCGCGTTGCGCTGGTCGAACATCGACCTGGCGCGGGCTGCGGTGCTGACCCTGGCGGTGATCGTCTTCCAGGCGTTGCTGGGCAAGTGGACGGTGACACTGCTGCTCAAGCCGATCATCGTGATGGGCCACCTGCTCGGTGGCCTGGCCACGTTCTCGCTGCTGCTGTGGATGGCCTGGCGCGCCACCGACCTGCCGATCCGCCTGGCCGATGCGCGCGTGCTGCGGCGCTGGGTCATCGGCGGAATCATCGTGCTGGGCGTGCAGATCGCCCTCGGCGGCTGGACCAGTGCCAACTACGCGGCGCTGGCCTGCGGCGGCGGCGGCTGGACCACGGCGCAGCACCATTACCTGGACTTCCCGAAGTGCGTGGGCCAGTGGTGGCCGCCTGCGGATTTCCGCGAGGGCTTCGTGCTCTGGCGCGGCGTCGGCGTGGACTACGAAGGCGGCGTGCTGGATGGCGCCTCGCGCATCGCCATACAGCTGGTGCACCGGATGATGGCGGTGGTCGTGGCGATCTACCTGTTGTGGCTGGCGCTGCGCCTGTACCGCACGCCCGGCATGCGCGGCTGGGCCGCGGCACTGGGCCTGCTGGTGGTCGCGCAGGTCAGCCTCGGCGTGCTCAACGTGAAGCTGGCCTTGCCGCTGGTGGTCGCGGTGCTGCACAACGCCGGCGCGCTGGCGTTGCTGTTCGTTCTGGTGAGCGTTCTGGCGCGCCTGAAGGAACCCGAGTCGGTCGCATGAGCGCCATTCCCCTCTGGCGCCAGTACCTGGAGCTGACCAAGCCGCGCGTGGTCGCGTTGCTGGTGTTCACCGCGCTGGTCGGCATGTTCCTGGCCGTGCCCGGGCTGCCACCGGCGCGCGAAGCGGTGTTCGGCCTGATCGGCATCTGGCTGGCGTCCTCGTCGGCCGCGGCCATCAACCACCTGATCGACCAGCGCATCGACAAGGTCATGGCACGCACGGCGCACCGGCCCCTGGCCACCGGCGCACTGCGGCCGATGCAGGTACTGGTGTTCGCGGTCGTGCTGGGCGTGGCGTCGATGGCGATCCTGGTCGCGCTGGTGAACACGGTCACCGCGTTGCTGACCTTCGCCTCGCTGATCGGCTACGCGGTGGTCTATACCGGCTACCTCAAGCGCGCCACGCCGCAGAACATCGTGATCGGCGGCGTCGCCGGCGCGGCACCGCCGCTGCTGGGCTGGGCCGCGGTCACCAACATGGACGGTCCGTGGGACTGGCAGCACGCGCTGTTGCTGGTGCTGATCATCTTCGTGTGGACGCCGCCGCATTTCTGGGCGCTGGCGATCTTCCGCCGCGAGGACTATGCGCGCGCGCTGATCCCGATGCTGCCGGTGACCCACGGCGTCACCTACACGCGCTGGCAGATCCTGTTCTACACCGTGCTGCTGCTGCAGGTGAGCATCCTGCCGGTGGTGTTCGCGATGAGCGGATTCTTCTACCTGGGTGGCGCGCTGGTGCTGGGTAGCGTGTTCCTCTGGTACGCCTGGCGACTGCTGGACCCGCCGGACGAGTTCTTCGCCATGCGCGTGTTCAACTATTCGATCATCTACCTGATGGCGCTGTTCGCCTTCCTGCTGGTCGACCACTGGCTCCCGTTGCTGCTGGGCAGCTGAGTGGGAGCCGGTTGCGCCGGAGCGGCGCAACCGGCCTGGCATCCTCGAAACTTTCGCGGGCGCCGATGCCGACGGCGCGAACCGCCGGCATCGCATGCGCCATGCACGCAGGCCGCCCCGCACGCGGAGCGGCCCGTCGCGTCAGCCGCCGCCTTCGGCCTTGGCCGCATTCGCGGTCTTCTTCTCGCGGTTGCGTATCCACATGTTGATCGCCTCCACGAACACCGAGAAGGCCATGGCGGTGTACACGTAGCCCTTCGGGATGTGCATGCCGAAACCGTCGGCGATCAGCACCAGGCCGATCATGATCAGGAAGCTCAGCGCGAGCACCTTGACCGTCGGGTGGCGTTCGACGAACTCGCCGATCGGGCCGGCGAAGGCCAGCATGAAGGCGATCGACACCACGATCGCGGTGACCATCACCCAGCGCTCGTCGACCATGCCCACCGCGGTGATGATCGAGTCCAGCGAGAACACGATGTCCAGCACCATGATCTGGGCGATCACGCCGGCGAACGAGGTCGCGACGCGCTTGAGCGACGGGTCGCCGCCGGCGCCCTCGACCTTGTGGTGGATCTCGAGGGTGGCCTTGGCGATCAGGAACAGGCCGCCGCCGATCAGGATCATGTCGCGCCATGAGAACGCCTGGCCGAAGACCTCGAACACCGGATAGGTCAGGCGGGTGATCCAGACGATGGCGAACAGCAAAGCCAGGCGGGTGATGGCCGCGCCGGCGATGCCCAGGCGGCGCGCTCGGGCGCGCTGCTCGGGCGGCAGGCGACCGGCCAGGATCGAGATGAAGATGATGTTGTCGATGCCCAGGACCAGTTCAAGCGCGGTCAGGGTGGCCAGGGCGATGAGGATTTCCGGGGTGAACAGGGATTCCATGGGATGTGGTGTCTTGGAGGTGCGGCCGGAGGTTGCCAGCGTGCGGGTGCACGCGGCGTCGTGGGGTCAGCGGACGATACGGAACGGGGGGCTAGAAGTCGAAAAGCTCGCCGAGCAACGACTTGGGCTTGCGCGGCTTGTGGCCGTGCGCGTACGCATCGTGCCGGTCGTGGCGCGGGCGGTCGTCGTTGCGGTAGGCGGGACGCGGCGGCGGCGGCGGGGTGTCCGGCTCGGCGCGGGCCAGCAGGCGATCCAGTTCGCCGCGGTCGAGCCAGACGCCGCGGCACTCGGGGCAATAGTCGATTTCGATGCCCTGGCGTTCGGTCATGGCCAGGGTCACGGTCTTGCAGGCGGGGCAGTGCATGGGGGGCTCCGGGAAAATCCAGGGCCACAGCGGGCATGCACCGGGAAACGGACGCACCTTCGCCGTGGGACGGCGAAGGTCTTGCCCACAGGCCGCAAGGCCTGCCGCTGCGCCGGGACCGGAGTCCGTAATGACGGCAACAGCGCGGGGGGCTACTCCCCTTCGATGCGCGATCCTAGCACGCGGACCCTGAGCGCCAGGGTGGCGCCCTTCAGTCGGCGGCGCGTGGTGCGAGGTCGCCGAGCTGGGCGGCCACCACCGGCTCCAGCGACTTCAGGCCGGCCTTCCTGCCCAGTGCGAGTGCTTCACCGGCCGGGGCGCCTGCGCGGGCGGCATCCAGCGCCAGCAGCGCGCCGACGCGGTTTCCGGAGGCGCAATGCACCAGCACGCCAGCATCGCCGTGCCGCTCGAGCAGCGCCCGCAGCGCATCGGCATTGGCCGGGGTGATGTCGTCCTTGCCGGCGATGGGCAGGGTCACGTACGCCATGCCCAGGCGGGCGGTCTCGGCCGCCTCGTCGAAGCCGCGCGCTTCGCCGGCACCGCGCAGGTCGATGACCGTGCGCACGCCCTGCGCCTGCAGCCGCGCCAGGTCCCCGGCGTCGGGCTGGCCACCGGTGCGCAGGCCGGCGCGCGGTTCGGCGAACGCGCCCTGAGCGCCGAGCAGGTGCTGCTGCAGGAACAGCATCGAGGCGGCGCTGAAATAGTCGCTGTTGGCCTTCTTGCGGAAGCCGTGGCCTTCGTCGGCGAACTCCAGGTACCACACCGGCTGGCCGTTTCCGCGCACCGCTTCGACGATCTGCACCGCCTCGGTCCACGGCACGCGCGGATCGTTGCGACCCTGGGCGACGAACAGGGGCGCGCGGATGCGGTCGGCGTGGTTGAGCGGGGCGATCTTCTCGAAGAACGCGGCCATCGCCGGGTTGCGCTCGTCGCCGTACTCGGCGCGGCGCAGGTCGCGGCGGTAGTCCTCGGTGTTCTTGAGGAACGTGCGGAAATCGGAGATGCCGACCACGTCGATCCCGGCGCGGAGGCGTTCGCTGTAATGCATCAGCGAGGACAGCACCATGTAGCCGCCGTAGCTGCCGCCCATCACCGCCACGCGCGACGGATCCAGCTCGGGCTGTTGCGCGATCCAGTCCAGCAACGCGCCGATGTCCTTGACCGAATCCTCGCGCAGCGGCCCGTTGTCGGCCTGCAGGTAGTCCTTGCCGTAGCCGGAGGAACCGCGCACGTTCGGCACCAGTACCGCCACGCCCAGGTCGGCGAGCATGAACTGCACCGACGGATTGAACACCGGCTGCGACTGTCCCTCCGGACCGCCATGGATGCTGATCAGCACCGGATGCCTGCCCGAGGCCGCAGGCTTCGCCGGACGGTAGTAGAACGCCGGGATGGTGCGCGGCTTGCCGTCGACTTCATCGAAGGTCGGATAACGCACCAGCGTGGGCGCGACGAACGTGGAGGCATCCAGGCCGCCGACTTCACTGCGGGTCCAGCGCGCCAGTCCCGTGCCCGCGAGGTCTAGCACATACACGTCGCTGGGCGAGGTGGCGCTGTTGAGGTCCAGCGCCAGGCGCTTGCCGTCTGGGGAGAAATCGAAATTGCCGATCACGCCGACCGGCAGCCGGTCCAGCGCGGGCAGCTGCACCGGCTCCAGGCCGGGCAGGCGCAGCACGTGCAGGCGCGAGATGCCGTCTTCGTTGGTGCTGTAGGCCAGGTGGCGGCCGTCGCCGGCGATGCGCACCTCGTCCACGTCCCAGGGGATATGCGCACTGAGCAGCTTCGGCGCGCCCATGCCCGGTCCGTGCCAGCGCAGCGTGCGGAACTGCTGCGGCTTGCCGTCGATGTCCTCGTCGGAAATGTAGAACACGCCCTTGCCGCCCGGCGCGTACTGGAACTGGCCCATCGAGGCCTTGCCGCCATCGACCGGGAACATCGTGAGCTTGCCGCTGGCCAGGTCCAGTTCGCCCGGATAGCTTTCGTTGGCCGAGACGTAGCGGCTGACCAGCAGTCGTTTGCCATCGGCCGAGAAATCGCTCGCGCCCCAGCTGCCGCCTTCGGTGAGCACGGCGCGCGCCTGGCCGCTGCGCGTGTCGCGGACCCAGATGTCGCGATCGGTGCCGTTGCGCGAGGTGCTCGACCAGGCCAGCAGGCCGCCATCGCGGCTGACCACCGCGCCGCTGTTCTGGCTGCGCTTGCCGTCGGTCAGCAGGGTGGTGCCGCGGCTGGCCTCGTCGAACCAGTAGAGCTGCGAGAACTCGTCGCCGCCGCGGTCCTTGGCGAAGACGAAACCATCGCGCCAGGCCTGGGCCGGCGCCGGCACCAGGCCGGTGACGGGCTCGGGATAGAAGGTCAGCTGCTCGCGCATGCCCAGCGGTTCGCACACGCGGTGCGCCTGCGCGGTTTCGGCGAAGCGTGTGCTGACCAGCAGGCAGCCCTCGCGTGTCCATCCGGCCAGGCTGGCGGCGCGGGTGTTCTGGTAGCGGTTGAGCCGCTCCATCAGTTCGGCCGGCACCGTGGGCACGTTTTCGGTGGTGCGGTTGCCGGTGGTCTGGCGATCGACCTTGCCGCCGTCGGCGGCCAGTGCATGCGCGGGAAGTATCGCGGAGAGAAGGACGGCGAGCAGCAGAGGGCGCATGGAGGATTCCCTGACGGTATGGCCGCAGGGTAAGCCGCCTCAGCCGCGCCGTACCAGTGCCTGCAGCAGCATGCGCTGCTCGTACTTGTCGGTTTCGTCCAGGCCTTGCGCGCGCTGCTTCTGGTTGAGCTCGTCGATGCGTTGCCGCAGCGTCTGCTCTTCCAGCTGCGCGATCGCATCGTGCAGTTCGTCGACCCACTTGGCTTCTTCGCCCGGCAATGCCTGCGCGGCGAGCTTGCGCAGCGCCTCGGCCTGTTCGTGCTCGGCGAAGTGTTCGAGCAGCGCCCCGGTGCTGATTTCCGGGCGCTGGCGGACCACGCCGAGGATCTCCAGCAGCAACGGAAGGCCCGGCAGTCGCAGCTCGGCGAAACGGTAGGGTTGTTCGAGTTGCAGGCCCAGTCCCGGCTGCTGCAGCAGGAGCGCGATCACGCTGCGCACGAGGCTGCGCTTCTGCGCCGGAGCGCTGCCGCGCGATGCCGGCCGTGCCGGCTCCGCGACCGGACGATTCGTGTCCACGCCGGTCTGCCGCTGCAGCTCCTGGCGCATCAGGTCGGCAAACGCGCCGTCGGGCAGCTGGGCGAGCAGGGGTCGCGCGCGCTCGGCCAGGCGCGCGCGGCCGTCGAGCGTGCCGCGGTTGGTGTCGCGCCCGATCTCGTCGAAGAAGAACTGCGACAGCGGGGTGGCCTGGGCCAGGCGGGCGTCGAAGCCGGCTGCGCCTTCCTTGTGCACGATCGTGTCCGGGTCCTCGCCGTCGGGCAGGAACAGGAAGAACGCCTGGCGGCCGTCCTTCATCCGCGGCAGCACCGATTCGACCGCGCGCCAGCCCGCGCGCCGCCCTGCCGCGTCGCCGTCGAAGCAGAAGTACACATCCGGCGCGTTGCGGAACAGCAGCTCGGCGTGGTCGGCGGTGGTGGCGGTGCCGAGCGTGGCCACGGCCTGGGTCACGCCATGCTGGAACAGCGCGACCACGTCCATGTAGCCCTCGACCACGATCAGTCGCTCGAGCTTCTGGTTGGCCTGGCGCGCCTGCCAAAGCCCGTACAGCTCGCGGCCCTTGTGGAACAGCGCCGTCTCCGGCGAGTTGAGGTACTTGGGGCTGGCGTCCTTGTCGAGGACGCGGCCGCCGAACGCGATCACCCGGCCCCGGCGGTCGTGGATCGGGAACATCACCCGGTCGCGGAACTTGTCGTAGACATGCCCGCGGTCGTTCTTGGACAGCATGCCGGTGCGCTCGAGCAGCTTCAGCCGGCGCTCGTCGGTGCCCAGCGCGTCCTTGAGCGTGGAATAGCCGTCGGCGGCGTAGCCGATGGCGAAGCGTGCGCGGTTCTCCGCATCCACGCCACGGCCATCCAGGTAGTCACGCGCGCGCGGACTTTCGGCCAGCTGGCGCTGGAACAGCTTCGCCGCGGCCTCCAAGGCCGCGTACTGGTCGCGCAGGTCGCTGTCCTGGTTGTTCTGCCGCGTTTCCTTGGGCACCTCGATGCCGGACCTGCGCGCCAGTTCCTCGACCGCATCGAGGAATTCGAGCCGGTCGTAGTTCATCAGGAAGCTGATCGCGGTGCCGTGCGCGCCGCAGCCGAAGCAGTGGTAGAACTGCTTGGTCGGGGAGACGTAGAACGAGGGCGTGCGCTCGTCGTGGAACGGGCAGGGCGCACTGTATTCGCGGCCCTTGCGCTTGAGCGGCACGCGCGAACCCACCACCTCGACGATGTCGGTGCGTGCGAGCAGGTCGTCGATGAACGCGTCGGACAGGCGGGCCATCGCAATAGGATGCCACGCGGCTCCGGTCCCAGGCACCGGCAGAGCGAGACGGCCGGCTTCTAGGCGTCGGGAGTGCCGCCGTCCGCCGCAGGTTCGGCGTCTTCCCGGGTTCCGGCGCCGAACCCGGCCGCGCGCAGCTTCAAACGGGAATGCATGCGCTCGTCGATCACCGCGGTGATCAGCGCGCCGGCGAAGAACACCACGGCGGCGTAATACATCCAGACCAGCAGCAGGACCAGCGCGCCCATCGAGCCGTAGGCGCTGCCGGGCGCGGCCTGGGCCAGGTACAGGCCGATCAGGTAGCGGCCCAGGGCGAACAGCAGCGCGGTGATCGCGCCGCCCAGGAACGCCTGCCGCCAGGCCACGCGCCGGTCGGGCAGGTAGTGGTAGAGGAAGGCGAACGCCAGCGCGTACAGCAGCAGCGTGGTTGCGTAACCGATCGCCGGCAGCACCGAGGGCAGCTGGGCGAACACCACCTGCAGCGCGGTGGTGGCGATCATCGACACGATCAGCAGGAACCCCAGCGCCAGCACCACGCCCAGCGAGAACACCCGCTTGCGCAGCCAGGCGCGCAGTCCGCCCAGCTGTTCGCCGCCGGTGCGGAAGATCAGGTTGAGCGCACCCTGGAGCTGGGCGAAGACCACGGTCGAGCCGATGAACAGGAGGGCCAGGCTCCACAGGCCGGCCAGCGAGCCGGTATCGGGCCGCGCGTCGGCATTCTGGATCACGGTCTGGGCGACCGCGGCGGCGTTGGCCCCGGCGAGGCCGTCGATCTGCGCCACCAACGATTCCTGCGCCGGCGGGTAGAGCGAGGCGGTGAGCCAGAGCAGCAGGACCAGCAGGGGTGCCAGCGACAGCAGCGTGTAGAACGACAGCGACGCGGCCTGGGTCACCAGGTCGGCCTCGACGAAACGCTTGAGCAGCGCCGCGGGCAGGCTCTGTTCCAGGCGGTCGAGATGGCGGCGCAGCTTGGCGGGCGACAGGGGTTTCATCGCATCGGCGCGGGTCGGTGCGGAGGTCGCAGCTTGGCCGGGACCGCGTGGCGGGTGCGTGAGCGGCGCAGCTGCGGCTTATGGCTGCCTGCGGGCGAGTGCCTGCAACGCATCGCCGCTCACGCGCTGCGTCGTCCATCCGTCCAGGGGAGCGGCGCCAAGGCTGCGGTAGAAATCGATCGCCGGCGTGTTCCAGTCCAGCACCGACCATTCGAAGCGACCATGGCCGCGTTCGACCGCCAGCCGGGCCAGGTGCAGCATCAGCCGTTTCCCGATGCCGCGTCCGCGGAAGGCGGGGCGCACGAACAGGTCTTCCAGGTGCAGGCCGCGCCGCCCCAGGAAGGTCGAGAAGTTGGTGAAGAACAGGGCGAACCCCGCGCCTTGCCCGTCGACCTCCGCGATCACGACCTCGGCGGCCGGTACCGGGCCGAACAATGCTTCCTCCATTGCCGCCGGTTCGGCGACGGCCTCGTGCGCCAGCCGTTCGTATTCGGCCAGCTCGCCGATCAGCGACAGGATCAGTGGGACGTCGTCGCGGCGCGCGGCGCGGAGCAGGAGGGTGGAGGCGGCATCGGCCATGGGCGTGCATCCGGGGTCGGGCAGGCACGCATTGTCGCGCCTGCGCATGGCCATGCCGCAAGGATCAGGGTGCGCCCGTCGCAGTCACCCGCCAGACCGCGTTGCCGACATCGTCGGCGACGAGGACGCCGCCGCGCCGGTCGACCGCCACGCCCACCGGGCGACCCTGCGCGTCGCCACCTTCGTTGACGAAGCCCTCCAGCACCGGCTCGATCGGACCCGCCGGGCGTCCGTCCACGAACGGGACGAAGACCACCCGGTAGCCGACCTTGGGCTGGCGGTTCCAGGAGCCGTGCAAGCCGATGAACGCGCCTTCGCGATAGCGGGGCGGCATGCCTCCACCGGATTGGAACGCCAGGCCCAGCGGGGCGACGTGCGAGCCCAGCGCGTAGTCGGGTGCGATGGCACGGGCGACCTGCACCGGATCCTGCGGCTGCACGCGCGCATCCACGTGCTGGCCGAAGTAGCTCCAGGGCCAGCCGTAGAACGCGCCTTCCCGCACCGCGGTGAGGTAATCCGGAACCAGGTCGTTGCCGATCTCGTCGCGCTCGTTGACCACCGCCCACAGCGTGCGGTCGTGGGGATGGATCGCCAGCGCGGTGGGGTTGCGCAGCCCCGAAGCGTAGTTGCGCACGCTGCCGGTGGCGGGGTCGACCTCCAGTACCGCCGCGCGGTCGACTTCCTCGTCCATGCCGTGCTCGGCGATGTTGCTGTTGGAGCCGACGCCCACGTACAGCCGGCGACCGTCGGCGCTGGCGACCAGGGACTTGGTCCAGTGGTGGTTGCGGCCTGCCGGCAGGTCCGCCACCTTGCGTGGCGTGGCGCTGATCGTCGTCGCACCGGCCCTGTAGGGCGCCGCGACCAGCGCATCGGCATTGGCGACGTACAGCGTGTCGCCGGCCAGCGCCATGCCGAACGGCGAATGCAGGCCGGTGAGGAATGCATGCTGCTGCTCGGCCACGCCGTCGCCATCCCCGTCGCGCAGCAGGGTGATGCGGTCGGCGCTGGGGACACCGGCGCCGGCGCGCTTCTGCACGGCGGCCATCGCCCTGGGCCGCAATCCCTCCGGCGGCCGCGTGGGCTCGGGGCGGTTGGGTTCGGCGACCAGGACGTCGCCATTGGGCAACACCAGCAGCGTGCGTGGATGGTCGAGTCCGCGCGCGAAAGCCGTCACCGCGAAGCCGTTCGCCGGTCGCGGCGCATCGTTGCCCGCCCAGCCCACCGCGGGAGCGATCTCGACCACGGGCAGCATCGAGGCTTCAGGAGGCGGCAGCGCCGGGGAGGGGCCCGTGCCAGCGGCGTAGGACGCCGCGGGGGTGGCGACCCCCGGCTTTCCGGACTCGTTGACTGGCGGGGGATGGCTGCTGATGCAACCCGCCCGCAACAGGCATGGCGCGAAGAATGCGAGCGGGGATCGGCGACGCGACCGGCCAAGCGGATCGGGTGTCATCGCCACGGCCTCGGGGAGGTGGGGCCGCATTGCAGCAGCGCAGGCGTGACGGCGTGGTCTGCGCCTTCGGAACTGGGCGTACGCGACGGCCGCAAGGAGCGGCCGCGGGTATTCAGCCTGCGAGCCGGCGCTTCACCAGCGTCGAAACCTGGCCCATGTCGGCCTGCCCGGCCAGCTGCGGCTTGAGCACGCCCATGAGCTTGCCCATGTCCGCCGCGCTGGCCGCGCCGGTCTGCGCGATCGCGGCATCGATCGCGGCCATGATCGCCGCCTCGTCCATCTTGGCCGGCACGTAGCGGTCGATGACGACGATTTCGGCGCGCTCGATCGCAGCCAGGTCCTCGCGGTTGGCCGCTTCGTACTGCGACACCGAGTCGCGGCGCTGCTTGACCATCTTGTCGAGCACGCCCACCACCGCGGCATCGTCCAGCTCGATGCGCTCGTCCACTTCCCGCTGCTTGATCGCGGCGTTGATCAACCGGATCACGCCCAGCGAATCCTTGTCGCCGCTCTTCATGGCGGCCTTCATGTCGTCGGTCAGTCGCTGCTTCAGGCTCATGGCAACACCTCTGGGTCTGGCGGGCTTGCGCGACGGCCGGGAGGCCGTCGGGCAGGCGTGGACGGGAAACACAAAAAGCCGGCGACGCGTGGGCGTGCCGGCTTTCGGATCAGCCTCGTAGCCGGGTCGGCGGCGGTGCCCAGGGGCGGCCGCGCCTTGCCCGGCCGGTACGTCAGTACAGGCGCTGGCGCTTGGTGACGTCGCGCGACATCCGGCGCACCTGGCGCTTCACCGCCGCGGCGGCCTTGCGCTTGCGCTCCTGGGTCGGCTTCTCGTAGAACTCGCGCTTGCGGGTTTCGGCCAGAACACCGGCCTTTTCGCAGGTGCGCTTGAAGCGACGCAGCGCAAACTCGAAGGGCTCGTTCTCGCGGACTTTGACGCTGGGCATGGAATCTCCGGACACAAATTACCGGGTCGGCCCCGGTGAGAGCCGCGTATGATAGCCGGGCTCCGGGGGCGGCTGCAAGCCGGGTCCGGAACATCTTTCCAGCCCCCGTTCCGGTCCCCGAACCCCATGCGCGTCCTTGGCATCGAAACCTCCTGCGATGAAACCGGCGTAGCCGTGTACGACACGGCGATCGGCGGGGCGGCGGGCCTGCGCGCCCATGCGGTCTACAGCCAGATCGCCCTGCACGCCGAGTACGGCGGGGTGGTGCCGGAACTGGCCAGCCGGGACCACGTGCGCAAGCTGGTGCCGCTGGTCCGCCAGACCCTGGCCGAAGCGGGCCTGGCGACCTCCGACCTGGACGGGGTGGCCTATACCGCCGGCCCGGGCCTGGTCGGGGCCCTGCTGGTCGGGGCAGGCACCGCCCGGGCCCTGGCCTGGGCGCTGGACGTGCCGGCCGTCGGCGTCCATCACATGGAGGGCCACCTGCTGGCCCCGCTGATGGAGGACGACCCGCCCGAGCCCCCGTTCGTTGCCCTGCTGGTTTCCGGGGGGCACACCCAGCTGGTCGCGGTGGATGCGATCGGCCGCTACCGCCTGCTGGGCGAAACCCTGGACGACGCCGCCGGCGAAGCCTTCGACAAGACCGCCAAGATGATGGGCCTGCCGTATCCGGGCGGCCCGCAGCTGGCCGCGCTGGCCGAACAGGGCGTCCCCGGCGCGTTCCGCTTCGCCCGGCCGATGACCGACCGGCCCGGGCTGGATTTCAGCTTCAGCGGCCTGAAGACCCAGGTCCTGCTGGCCTGGCAGCAGTCCGACCAGGCTACCCAGACCCGCGCCGACATCGCCCGCGGCTTCGAGGATGCGGTGGTCGACACCCTGGCGATCAAGTGCCAGCGCGCGCTGGACGCGGCCGGGTGCGACACGCTTGTGGTCGCAGGGGGTGTCGGCGCCAACAAGCGGCTGCGCGCCAGGCTGCAGGCGATGTGCGCGCAGCGGGGCGGGCGCGCCTGCTTCCCGCGACCGGCGCTGTGCACCGACAACGGCGCGATGATCGCCTTCGCCGGCGCCTTGCGCCTGCAGGCCGGGCAGCACGACGGCACCGAAGTGAAGGTGACCCCGCGCTGGGACATGGCCAGCTTGCCGGCCGTGGCGGGGGCGCGATAATCCGGCGATGGACAAGGTATTCATCGAAGGCCTCGAGATCGAGGCGCTGATCGGCATCTACGACTGGGAGCGGCGGATCCGCCAGACCCTGCGCTTCGACCTGGAGATGGCGTTCGACAACCGCGTGCCTGCGGCCAGCGACGACATCGCCCTTACGCTCAACTACAAGGAAGTCAGCAAGCGGCTGATCGAGTTCGTCGGCCAGTCGGACTTCGGCCTGGTCGAGACCCTGGCCGAGCGTTGCGCGGCGATCGTGCTCGAGGAGTTTGGCGTGCCGTGGCTGCGACTGAAGCTGAGCAAGCCTGGCGCGGTGCGCGGCGCGCAGGCGGTGGGCGTGGTGATCGAGCGCACGCGCGCCTGAGTTCCCGTGCGGGGCCGAGGCCCGGAAGCGCTTGACGGCCTGCGCGGGCCGGGTGCATGTTGCAGTGCATCACCGGCGCGGGGACGCCGGGTTCCCGGCAGGCAGGCGCGATGGATTGGGCGAAGTACCGGACCCCTTCGTATGACGAGCTGATCGATTCGGCCGGCCGGCCGCGTCCCGCCGCACGCCACCTGGTCGAATACCTTGCAGGACTGTCCGGCCGTGAACTGGCCGAGCGCCAGCTCGCCGCCGACGTCGCCGCGCGGGTCATGGGCATTACCTTCACCGTCTACACCGATGGCCGCAACGTCGACCGCACGCTGCCGTTCGACCTGATCCCGCGCATCCTCGACCGCCGCGAATGGCAGCGCACCGAGGCCGGCCTGAAGCAGCGCATGCAGGCGTTGAACCTGTTCATCGGCGATGTCTACGGCGAGCAGAAGATCGTCAGGGACAAGGTGTTCCCGGCGATGCTGCTGAAGAAGTCGGTCAACTTCCGCGAACAGTGCATCGGCGTGCGCCCGCCGCTGGACGTATGGGCGCACATCTGCGGATCGGACCTGGTCCGCGATGGCGACGGCACGCTGTATGCGCTGGAGGACAACCTGCGCATTCCCTCGGGCGTGTCCTACATGCTCGAGAACAGGATGGTCGCCAAGCGCGTTTTCCCGGAACTGTTCGGGACCAGCGCGATCCTGCCGGTGGACGACTACCCGGCCCAGCTCTACGACACCCTGGCCGCGCTGTCGCCGCGACCGGGCGATACCCCGGCCATCGCCCTGCTGACGCCGGGCGTGTTCAACAGCGCCTACTTCGAGCACGCCTACCTGGCCCAGGCGATGGGCATCGAGCTGGTGGAGGGCGGCGACCTGTTCGTCGCCGACGACGACTGCACCTACATGCGCACCGTGTACGGCCCACAGCGGGTGGACGTGGTGTATCGCCGCGTGGACGACCTGTTCCTCGACCCGGAAGTCTTCCATCCCGACTCGATGCTCGGCGTGCCCGGGCTGATCCGCAGCTGGCGTGCCGGCAAGGTGGCGCTGGCCAATGCGCCCGGCGCCGGCGTCGCCGATGACAAGGTGGTGTTCGCCTACGTGCCGAAGATGATCCGCTACTACCTGGACCAGGAGCCGATCCTGCCCAACGTGCCCAGCTACCTGTGCCACAAGGCCAAGGACCGCCGCTACGTGCTGGACAACCTCGAGAGCCTGGTGGTCAAGCCGGCCAACGAATCGGGCGGCTACGGCATGCTGATCGGGCCGCGCGCCAGCAGGAAGGAGCGCGAGAAATTCCACGCGCTGATCGAGGCCGATCCGCGCAACTACATGGCCCAGCCCACCCTGGCGCTGTCCACCGCGCCGATCGTGACGGCGGAGGGACCGTCGGCCCGGCACATCGACCTGCGCCCGTTCATCCTTTCCCGCGAGGACACCTACGTGACCACCGGCGGGCTCACCCGCGTGGCGATGACCGAGGGATCGCTGGTGGTCAATTCCTCGCAGGGCGGCGGCGCCAAGGACACCTGGGTGGTCGACGTGGAGGACGACGCCTGATGCTGGCCCGCGTCGCCGACCAGCTGTACTGGTTCAGCCGCTACCTGCGCCGTACCGAGAACACCGCACGCCTGGTCGGCGTGGGCAGCCTGGTGCAGCTGGACCTGCCGCGTTCGGTGCGCTTCACCTGGCGGCCGATGATCGCCACGGTCGGTGCCGAAGCACTGTTCCTGGACGTGCATGCGGATCCGGAAGACGCCGACGTGCTCGATTTCCTGCTGCTCGATCCGCGCAATCCGTCGTCGCTGCGCGCCACGGTGGACAGCGCGCGCGAGATCCTTCGCGGCATCCGCGATGCGCTGCCGCAGGAGGTATGGGAGGCGGTCAACGACCTGCACCTGTACATCGACGCCGATGGCGAGCGCGTGCTGACCCGGCGCTACCGGCTGGACTTCATCAACCGCATCACCGACGGCTGCCTGAAGGTGTCCGGCCTGCTCGCCGCCAATGTCAGCCGCGACATCGGTTTCCACTTCCTGCGCCTGGGCACGGCGATCGAGCAGGCCGACATGACCACGCGCATCATCGATGCCGGGGCGTCGGGCCTGGTCACGCCGCGCAACGTGGACGATCGCGAGGCCTACCAGAACATGCAGTGGATGGCGGTGCTGCGCGCGCTGGCCGCCTACCAGATGTACCGGCGCCACGTGCGCCAGCGTGTTTCGGCCGCGCATGCCTTGCGGTTCCTGCTGCACAACGCCGAGTTCCCGCGCAGCGTGCAGTTCTGCCTGACCCGGGTGCAGCGGATCCTGCCGGCGATGCCGCCGCGGCCGCTGGTCGAGCGTGCGCTCACGCGGGCCAGCGGGCTGGTCCGCCAGGCCGATCCGGCAGTGCTGGCCGCCGGCGACCCGGCACGCTTCATGGACGAGGCGCAGATCTACCTCGGGGGACTCCACGAGGCCATCGCCGAAGGCTATTTCATGGGCTGACAGGCACGGAGGCGTCGCCGCGTGCGACGGTCCGCCGCTGGCCAGCGTGTAGAATCGCCGTGCACAGGAACAAGATCCGGACATGACCTACTGCGTCGGCATCGAAGTGGACGAAGGCCTGGTCTTCGCCGCGGACACCCGCACCAACGCCTCGCTCGACGACGTGCGCGTGCACCGCAAGCTGCACGTGTTCGACTATCCGGGCGAGCGCGTGTTCGTGGTGATGAGTTCGGGCAACCTGGCCACGACCCAGCTGGCGGTCTCGCGGTTGCGACGCGATGCCGAGGACCCCTCCGCCACGCGCAGCCTGCGCACGTTCAGGCACCTGTTCGAAGTGGCCGAGTACGTGGGCGAGGTCCTGGTCGCCAGCCAGGTGCAGGCCTACGACAGCGGCCAGCACGGCGGGGTCAGCACCCAGGCCACGCTGATCCTGGGCGGACAGGTCGCCGGCGAGCGGCCGGGCCTGTACCTGGTCTATCCGCTCGGCAACTGCATCGCCGCTTCGCCGGAGACGCCGTACCTGCAGATCGGCGAATCCAAGTACGGCAAGCCGATCCTGGACCGGATCATCCGGCCGGAGACCGCGCTGGAGGACGCCGCGCGCTGTGCGCTGGTGTCGCTGGATTCGACCATCCGCTCCAACCTGTCGGTCGGCCTGCCGATCGACATCGCGCTGATCCGCGCCGGCGACCTGCGCATCAGCCAGCAGGTGCGCCTTGAAGGCGACACGCCGCTGTACGCCGACATCCACGACAACTGGTCGCGCAAGCTGGAAAACGCGGTGCGGACCCTGCCGCGCTTCCCGTGGGAGCCGGCGCTGGCCACGACCGAGGAAGCCGCGCCGCTGCCGCAGCTGCCCCCGCGGCGCGGACCGTCACGGCAGGACCCGGGTGACCAGTCCGCGCAGCAGTAGCCACTGCCCCCTCCGCGAACGCCAGACATGGAACCCGCAATGCCCGCGACCACGCACGCGCCGGCGGAAGTGCTGCTGAGCCTGGGCAGCAACATCGCGCCCGAACGCCACCTGCGCGCGGCGCTGGCGGAATTGCAGGCGGCGTTTGGCGCATTGCGGGTCTCGCCCGCGTATCGCACCGCGGCGGTGGGATTCGAAGGCGCGCCATTCGTCAATGCCGCAGTCGCGCTGCGAACCGCCATGCCGCTGCCGGCGCTGGAAGACTGGCTGCACGCGCTGGAAGACCGGCATGGCCGCGACCGCAGCGGACCGCGCCTGTCGGACCGGACCCTGGACGTGGACGTTGTGTTCTACGGCGACCAGGTGGTCCGCGATGGCGAGCGGGTGCGGGTGCCGCGCCCGGAGCTCAAGCATGCGTTCGTGCTCAAGCCGCTGGCGGACATCGCACCCGCGTTCGTCGATCCGCTTGGCGGACGCGCGCTCGCCGACCTGTGGCGCGCGCATCGGCAGTACGGCGTCGCCTTCGAGGTGGTGCCGTTGTAGGCGCGGTCGCCAGGCCGCGAAGCCGGCGTGGTCGGCACAGGCGACGCCATCGTGATTCCGGCGCCCGATCGCGGTCATGCCCGCTCCTACAGGAAGCAAGTACCCCCGGCTTTTGTAGGAGCGGACTTCAGGCCGCGAAGCCGACGGCGTCGGCACAGGCGACATTGTTGTGGTCCCGACGCGCGGAAGCCGCGCTCAGCGTTCCCGTCCGCCATCCACATGCAGCACCTGGCCGGTGACGTAGGCGGCCTCGGCGGAGAGCAGCCACGCCACGGCGGCGGCGACGTCCCCCGGGAAGCCGGCGCGCCCGAGTGCGGTGGCGGCGAGGATCGCCTGTTGCGCTTCCGCGGGTTGGCCGCTCTCGGGCCACAGGATCGCGCCGGGCGCGACTGCGTTCACGCGGACCTGGGGTGCCATTTCCTGGGCAAGCGCACGGGTGAGCGAAACCAGGGCGGCCTTGGCGGCCGAGTAGACCGCATGGTCACGCAACGGCCGCCCGGCGTAGACGTCGGCCAGGTTCACGATCGCGCCCCGGCTTGCGCGCAGGTGCGGCATGGCCGCCTGCGCCAGGAACAGGGGCGCGCGCGCGTTGACCGCGAACAGGTCGTCCCAGTGCTGCGGCGTCAGCGTGCCCAGGGGCGTCGGATGGAAGTTGGAGGCGTTGTTCACCAGTGCATCGAGCCGGCCGAAGTGGCCCACGGCCGATGCGACCAGCTCGGGCAGGCGGTCGAACTGGCGCAGGTCGGCCTGCAGCACGCGCACGCTGCCCGGGCGAAGCCCGTCCAGCTCCGCGACCAGCGCGGCCATGTCTGCGCCGGAGTGCAGGTGGTGCAGTGCAAGGTCGTAGCCGCCCGCATGCAGCCTGCGCGCGATCGAAGCGCCGATCCGGCGGGCTGCGCCAGTGACGAGGGCGACGGGGCGATCGGAATTCATCAGCAACCTCGCTCGGCTATGCTGGCCATTGTCCCTGCCTGACGATGCCGATGCACGCCGACCTGCCGCCTCCCGACCCGCTGGCGCTCCAGCACAGCGATACGCTGGCCGCGCACATCCGTGCCGAGATCGCCGCGTCGGGCGGCACGATCCCGTTCTCGCGCTTCATGGAGCTGTGCCTGTACGCGCCCGGGCTGGGGTACTACAGCGCCGGCAGCACCAAGTTCGGCGGTGGCGGCGATTTCGTGACCGCGCCGGAGCAGGGCCGGCTGTTCGCAGCCACCGTGTCCGGTGTACTGGCCATCGCCCTGCAGGCGCTGGATCCGCGCGCGCGGGTGCTTGAGGTCGGCGGCGGCAGCGGCGCTTTCGCCGAGGTGGCGCTCAAGCGCCTGCTGCAGCTCGACGCACTGCCGGACCGCTACTCGATCCTCGAACCCAGCGCGGACCTGCGCGAACGCCAGCGCGAACGCCTGCAGCGCACGCTGACCCCATCCGTGTTCGACCTGGTGGAGTGGCTGGATCGTCCGTTCGAGGATGACTGGGATGGCGTGCTGTTCGCCAACGAAGTCATCGATGCCTTGCCGACGCCGCGCTTCACCCTGCGCGACGGCGAGGTGTTCGAGGAACACGTGACCCTCGATGGCGAAGGTCGGTTCATGACGAGCGACCGTCCCGCCGATGCGCTGCTGGCGGCGGCCGTGCGCCACGTCGAGCATGGCCTCGGCACGCCGTTCGCGGACGGGTACCGTTCCGAACTGCTGCCGCAACTGCCGTACTGGTTGCAGGCGGTGGCCGGCGGGCTGCGTTCCGGGGCGATGCTGTTCTTCGACTATGGCTATCCGCGCAGCGAGTACTACCTGCCGGAGCGCGACGAAGGCACCCTGCGTGCGTTCTACCGCCAGCACGTCCACGCCGACGTGCTCGGCCGGCCGGGTTTGCAGGACCTCACCGCTTCGGTGGATTTCACCGCGCTGGCCGAGGCCGGCACGGGCGCCGGATTCGACCTGGCCGGTTACTGCAGCCAGGCCAGCTTCCTGCTTGGCAATGGCATCGACCGCCTGCTGGCCGATGCCGAAGCGCGCAGCGACGAGGCCGGGGTGATGAGACTGCGCCAGGAGGTCAAGCGCCTCACCTTGCCGGCACACATGGGCGAACGCTTCCAGGCCATGGCCTTCGCGCGCGACATCGACCTGGGTGCGGCCTTCCTGCTGGGCGACCTGAGCTGGCGGCTGTGAGTCCGCTCAAGCGGTTCCGGCGCCCCTGGCTGTGGCTGGGCCTATGGTCGTTCGCGGTGTTGCTGGTGATCGTGTTCAGCCTGACGCCGCCCCCGCCGGTCGAGCTGCCCCGGCATGGCGACAAGCTCGAGCACCTGCTGGCCTACGCGCTGCTGGCCGCAGCCGCCGTGCAGGTGTTCGCACATGGCAGGTACCTGCTGTCGGTCGCGGCGGGGCTGGTACTGATGGGCATTGCGCTGGAGCTGGCGCAGGGTGCGCTCACCAGCACGCGCATGGCCGATCCGGCCGACGCGCTGGCCAACGGGGTGGGGGTCGGGCTGGGCATGTTGACCGCGCTGACACCCTGGCGCGATGCGCTGCTGCGGTACGAGCGTGGCCATGGCTGACGTTCGAACGCGCCCCGCCCCGAACTGCATTGGCCGCCGGTGGTGAGTACGACGATTCCAGCGTCGGAGCTGTATGCGCGCGCCTTTGCCGCCTTCCGCCAGGGCCAGTCGCAGCAGGCGCTGGGCATGCTGCAGCTGCTGCTGCGCCAGGTGCCCCGGCATGCGGATGGATGGAACCTTGCCGGGGTGATCCACAGCGCGCGGCAGGAGGTGGCCCAGGCGGCCGCCTGCTACCGGCGTGCCGTAGCCCTGGGTGCCGGCGCCGGTACCTGGGTCAACCTCGGCCTGGCCGAACAGAGGCGCCTGTCCCACGACGAAGCGGAGGCCGCCTACCGGAAGGCACTGCGCATGGACGGCACGCTCGTCATCGCCTGGCAGAAGCTGGGCGGATTGCTGGAGGAAACCGGCCGGCGCGAGGAGGCGCTTGCGGCCTACCGCAGTGCCCTGGCGCTGGAGCCGGGCAACCTGCGCAGCGTCGGCGATGCACTGCTGCTGCGCCGTTACATGGCCGATTGGGATCCGGCATCCGGGCCGCATCCGCAGGACCTGCTGGCGGCCTGTGCGCATGCGGAGCGCAGCGATTTCGCACCGCTGCTGCTGCTGGCCCTGCCCGAGGCCGACGCCCACGTGCAGCGTTCGGCCGCGGCCCGGTTCGCCGCCACCCAATGGGGATCGCTGTCCACGCAGCCGGCCCTTTCGGCGCCGCCCGCGCCGCTGCCGGGCCGGCGCCTGCGCGTGGGCTACCTGTCATCCGATTTCCGTGCGCATGCCGTTTCGTTCCTCGCACTCGACGCCATCGCCGCGCACGATCGCGAGCGCTGCGAGGTCGTGCTGTACGCGCACGGTCCGCCGACTGACGACGCGTGGCGGGAGCGGGCGAGGAGCGCGGCGGACCGTTTCGTGGAGATCGAAGCCGACGACCGCAGCGCCGCGCAGCGGATCGCCGCGGACCGGCTCGACGTGCTGGTGGATCTCAACGGCTACACCTCGCAATCGCGGATGGGCATCGTCGCGCTGCGGCCGGCGCCGGTCATCGCATCCTGGCTTGGATACATCGGTACGCTCGGGGATGCGCGCCTGGCCGATTACGTCATCGGCGATGCGGTCGCCACGCCCGAAGCGATGGCGGACGGCTTCAGCGAGGCGCTGGCCCTGCTGCCGCACTGTTTCCAGCCCAACGCCGCGCACCATCCCGTGCCCGCGATGCGCCGTGACATGGCCGGACTTCCGGAAGATGCCGTCGTGTTCTGCAGCTTCAACCAGGCCTACAAGCTGCATCCATCGCTGTGGGACGACTGGTGCGCGATCCTCGCGCGCGTACCCGGGTCGCTGCTGTGGCTGGCGCCGCCGCGCGACGACATCGCCCGCGACAACCTGCGCCGCGAAGCCGCGGCACGCGGGATCGCACCCGAACGCATCGTGTTCGCCCCGCAGGTGCCACGCGAGCAGCACCTGGCCCGGCTCGCGCTGGCCGACGTCGCCCTGGACACCTGGCCCTACAACTCCGGCACGACGGCCAGCGACGCGTTGCGGATGGGCGTGCCGCTGCTGACGTTCCCCGGCACGACGTTCGCCGGGCGCATGGCGACCAGCCTGCTGACCGCGCTGGGACTGCCCGGATGCATCGCGGCCGACCGGAACTCGCTGGTGGAACTGGCGGTGCGGCTCGGCAACGACGCCGCGGCCCGCGGCGACCTGCGCGCGCGCCTGGCTACGCTGCTGCCCGCAGCGCGCCTGTTCGATCCGGACGCGATGGCCGTCGACCTGGAGCAGCTTTACCGGGCCATGCACGCGAATGCGCTTGCCGGCCGGCACGCCACGATCCGGCTATAAAAAAAGGCCGCGCACGGCGGAGTATTCCCCGTCGTGCGCGACCCGGGTGCGGCCCTCAGCGCAGCTGCAGCGTCGCCCGATCCAGCACCCACATGGTCGGTCGCGTATCGCCGGTGAAGCGCAGGCACAGGTCGCGCTTGCCCGCCACGCCCTGCGGCAGTTCCGCGACGATATCGACGAAACCATCCGCGCCAGGCTTGGCCGGCAAAGGCACGCTGGCGATGCGCTCGCCGCCGCAGCCGTCGGCGTGGATGTCCAGTTCACCGTGCGCGGAGCGGGCCGGTTCGAAGCGGCGCGCCGGTTCGTCGTGCGCGAGCTGGAAGTAATACGGGATCTTGCCCGCGCGCACCTTCATCGAAGCTACGCCGTCCAGGTCGGCGCCGTTCCACTGCCAGCACGGATAGAAGATCGTGGTGTTGAAGATCGCACGCTCGCCATCGGCCGGGCCATCGTCTTCCAGGCGCAGCAGCAGGCGACCTGCGTCGGGACAGGTGGCGAGCTGCTCGTCGGTCCGGGTGAGCAGCGAGGTGGCGTCGTACGTGTGGGTGCGTGCAGTCGCCAGCGCATGGCCGTCGGCGAATGCAGCCGCACGCAACTGCGCCGGCAAGGTGACCGGCACCGGTGCTTTGTACAGCGTCGAAGAGGCGGTCGGCTCGCTGCCATCGGTCGTGTAACGCACTTCGTAGGCGAGCGGACTCTCCAGCGTGACCGTCGCCGTGCCGGCCTTGCGGTCGTGCTCGGCGGTGGCATCGACCTGGAACGGCGTCTGCGCGTAGCCCACGCCCCAGTGCCGGTAGCGTTCGAGCTGGTCGGGCAGGCGACGCAGGAAGCCGGCGTAGTCCTTGCGTTCCTTGGGCGTCCAGCCGGTCTCGGCGACCGCGGCCAGGCGCGGGAAGACGTTGTGCTGCAGGCGCTCGAAGGTGCGGGTGTGCTCGGTCCACATGTTCGCCTGCAGGCCGAGGATGTGGTGGCGCTGGCTTTCCTCGAGCTCCTTCGGCACCGGTTCGAAGTCGTAGACCTGCCGCATCGGGATCGTGGCCGGGCGACCCGGGGGTTCATCCGGCGAGTGGGTCTGCAGGTAGTCCAGGTACAGGTCGCTCGACGGCGTCATCACCACGTCGTGGCCTTCGCGCGCGGCCTTCAGCCCGCCTTCGATGCCGCGCCAGGACATCACCGTGGCCTCGGCGGGCATCGGGCCTTCGAGGATCTCGTCCCAGCCGATCAGGCGCTTGCCGTGCGCGGCCAGGTACTTCTGCAGCCGGGCCACGATATGGCTCTGCATCTCCATCTCGGTCTTGGCACCGACTTCGCGCATGCGCTCCTGCACGCGCGCCGAAGCCTCCCACTGGTCCTTGACCGCTTCGTCGCCACCGACGTGGAGATAGGTGCCGGGGAACAGCGGGATCAGTTCGTCCATCACGTTCTCCAGGAACGTGATCGTGCTTTCCTCGGTGTTGAACAGGTTCGGGAACACGCCCCACTCGCTGGACGGCACCAGCTTCTGGTCGGTCGTGCCCAGTTCCGGATAGGCGGCGATCGCGGCGGTGGCGTGGCCGGGCTGGTTGAGCTCCGGGACCACCGTGATATGCCGGGCCGCCGCGTAGGCGACGATCTCGCGGACCTGGTCCTGGGTGTAGAAGCCGCAGTACTGGCGCGGCTTGCCGGTGGACGGCTCGATGCCGCCATCGCCAGCCGGAATGCGGCAACCACCAATCTCTGTCAGCTTCGGATACTGCTTGATCTCCACGCGCCAGCCCTGATCGTCGGTCAGGTGCCAGTGCAGCGTGTTGAGCTTGTGCATGGCCATCGCGTCGATGACCTGCCTGACCTGGTCCACGCTCCAGAAATGGCGCGACGGATCCATCATGAAACCGCGCCAGGCGAAGCGCGGCGCGTCTTCGATGCGTACCGCGGGCACCGAGACCGCGCCGGCGTCGTCCACGGTCGCCAGCTGCGCCAGGCTCATGGCGCCGTAGAACAGGCCGGCGGCATCGCCGGCGCTGACGATCACGCCCGCGGGCGTCACCTCCAGCAAGTAGGACTCGGCACCGGCGCCTGCGCGGGACGGGTCGATCGAGAAGCGGATCGCACCCTTCGCTTCGGCGCCATCGGCATCGGTGCCGTCCAGGAGCCGGGGTTCCACCGCCAGGCCCTTGGCCACGAGCGCGGCGAACTGGCCGGCGACCGTGCGCGCGGCATCCCCGTCGGCCAGCAACGGCGTGGCGGGGGACAGTACGAAGCGGCCTTCGCCGGGAACGGCGATGGCAGGCAGCGGGATCAGCGAGATCGCGGGTGCCTCGGCGGCCGGTGCCTGTGCAGGCGTCGCATCCGCGGGTGATTGCGGCTGGCCGGAACAGGCAGCCAGCGCGGCGGCCAGGCCTGCCACGCACAGCAGCTGCGCGGACCGGGAAAAAGTGGATCGGTTCATCGTCACTCCCTTGTGGTGCGGTGAGGCATTGCCGGACGTGCCCGAAAAACGGAACGGGCCCGGATTTCTCCAGGCCCGCCCGTAACGGTCAGCCTGCGCTGCCGTCATGTTGCTTCGATCAGAACTGCACGCGCAGGGTCGCCATGTAGCGGCGGCCGGTGCGGTAATCGCCGCGGACCAGCTTCTCGGTGTTGGCGATTCCGTCGACTTCCGCGTACGTGTAGTAGTTGGAATCGAGCAGGTTCATGCCGTCGACGCTCACGCTCAGGAAGTCGTTGATCTTGTACGTGAGGTTCGCGTCCAGCGAGTCGTAGTCGTCGGTGACCAGGAAGTTGCCGCGATCGACCTGCGTGTAGTACTTCGAGCGCCAGGAGTAGGTGACGCGCGCGCTCCAGTCGTCGTTCTCGAAGAACGGGCTGACGTTGATCTGGTTCTTCGAGTTGTACGGCAGCGGGTCGCCGTTGTCGGCTTCGGCATTGGCGTAGGTGTAGTTGGCCAGCAGGCCCAGGCCGTTGTCGAACGACTGCTGGAACGCGGCCGAGAAGCCCTGGATGCTGGCGTCGCCGGCGTTGTTCGGGCGCGAGACGTCGTAGATCGTGTCGCGACCCTGGTTCTGGTTGAAGTGGGTCTCTTCCTGGGTGGTGACCAGGACGTAGTCGGACACGTCCTTGTAGAACAGCGTGCCGGCCAGGATCGAGTTCTCGCTGAAGTACCACTCGGCCGAGAAGTCCCAGTTGGTGGACTGGTACGGATCCAGGTCCGGGTTGCCGCCGCCGCCGGTCAGGGTCTGGTCGCCCAGCCACAGGTAGCTGGACATGTCGCCGTAGTTCGGGCGCGACATCACCTGGGCCGCCGAGAAGCGCAGCACCACGTCGTCGGTGGCCTCGTAGGCGACGTTCACGTTGGGCAGCAGGTTGTCGTACTTCTTCTTGACGCTGGTCGGCGCATAGGCGGTCGCCGGGCAGGGGCTCACGTTGACCGTGCACGCCCAGCCCATGCTGTCGGACTCGGTTTCCACGTAGCGCACGCCGAAGTTGCCGCGGAAGCTGTTCCAGCTGAAGTCACCCTGCACGTAGAACGCGTTGATGTCCTCGGTGATGGTCCAGGTGTTGGCCGCGAACGACGGGTCGTTGAACGTGCTCGGTTCCGGCATCGTCTGCCACGGAGCCAGCCAGTCGCCGCTGAGGATCCAGTCGGCCAGCGCCCAGCCGTCGATGGTGAAGCGCTCGTTGAGGTCGCCGACGTTGCTGAAGCCGCTGAGGTAGTTGTCCGGCAGCGGGCGCGGGCTGAACTCCGACGCCAGCGCGTTGCCGTAGCCGGCGACGGTGGCCAGCGAAACGCCACCCATCCGCTGCCCGGTCTCGTGCTCGCGGCGCTTGAAGCCGAAGCGGACCTGGTAGACCGGCGAGTCCAGGCGCAGGCCGAAGTCGACCTGGCCGTACTTCTCCTCGTCCCAGGTCGGCTTGAACACGATGTTGCCGCCCCAGCCCGGGTTCCAGGTGGCGGCGCTGCTCGGGTCCGCGCCCCAGCCGCCGTCGATCTGGAATGCATTCGGATCCAGGAACGGGTTGGCGCCGTGGAAGGTCAGGCTGCGGTCGCCGCTGATGTCGTAGCTGTAGTCGGACCAGTTCAGGAACTCGCCGTAGACCTGGCGGCCGGTGCCGCCGGTGGCCTTGGAGCTGCCCAGGTGGGTCGAGGCGAACCAGCGCTCGTCGTTCCAGGTCGCCTTCAGGTCGTAGGAATCGGTATCGACGGTGGCCTCGCGGTTGATCAGGTCGTACACGACCAGCGCGTTGTCGAACGTAGCCTTGGTGATCACGCCGCCATCGACGGTCAGGTCGGTCATCTTCATCAGGCCGTTCCACGCGTTGCCCTGGAAGGCGAACATGGAATGGCTCATGTTGTCGAAGTCGGCCTTGACGTTGAGCGCGTTGAACTCGATGTCCAGCTGCTCGACCGGCTTGAACTGCAGGGCCACCGAGATCGTGTCGCGGTTGCGCTCCTGTTCGAAATAATGCGCGCTGATCGAGTTCGGGCCGACGGCATCCTGGTTGGCGAGCAGGGTCGTGGCGCATGCGCCCACGCAGGTGGCCGGCTTGGTCGGCTGGCTGCCGTCCGGATTCGGCGGCACCGACCAGTCGGTCGGCAGGTTGTAGATCGAGCCGCCACCGCCGGCGCCGTAGGCATAGTCGCGGCCGGTCACGGTGCCGTAGGACTCGATGCCGTCGCGGCGGATGGTTTCGTCGGCGCGCTGCGCGGCGACGATCACGCCGAAGTTGTCGGCGTCGTTCTTCCAGCCCAGCAGGACCGAGACCTGCGGGTCGCCGCTCTCGACGCGGTCGTTGTACAGGTAGCCGATCTGCCCGGAGACGGTGGTCTTGCTCAGGTCAAGCGGCTTGCGGGTGACGATGTTGACGGTGCCGCCGATCGAACCTTCGTCGATGTGGGCTTCCGGCGACTTGAACACCTCGACGCGACCGACGATCTGCGGTGCCAGCAGGGAGTAGTTGAAGGTACGACCCGGCTGGTCGGTGATGAACCAGTCGGCCGAGGCCACGGTCTGGCCGTTGAGCAGGGTGCGGTTCAACGCCGGGTCGGTGCCCAGGATCGAGACCTTCTCGCCCTGGCCGAAGGCCCGGTCGATGGTCACGCCCGGGATGATCGTGATCGCTTCGGCGACGTTGGTCGCCGGGAACTTGCCCACGTCCTCGGCGGTGATCACGTCGACGATGTTGTCGGCGTCGCGCTTGGCGTCGAGCGCCTGCTTGAGGCTGCCGCGGATGCCGACGACGACGATGCCGTCGAGTTCGGTTGCACTGGCCTGGTCGGTGGCCGGTGCGGCAGGGGTGGCCGGCGTGGCGGCTTCCTGCGCATGGACCTGCACGGCGAAGCCAAGACAGGTGGCGACGGCGGCGGAAAGTACGGACTTGCGGTGCTTCATGATGTCTCTCCCATCATTGTTTGAGTTCCACCGGAGACCCACCTCCGGCGACGACTGCTTCAGGTGCAACGGCGTGGAGCGATCGATGTCTGACCCGTGGCACTTCCCCCGGCTCGTTCTGACGCCGTCACCGCACTTCTTCTGAAAAACCGGAGCCCAGGTACCAGCTGGCGGCGCCGATGACGCCCAGCTGCCCGTGCTCGACCAGCCTTACCGACACCCGCTCAAGCGCCTCGCGCATCGGCCCCTTGTTGAGGAACCGGGCGACGAAGTCGCTGCGGACCAGGAACTCGCGTATGTGCGGCAGGATTCCGCCGGCCAGGTAGACGCCCTGCACGCCGTACAGCAGCGCCATGTCGCCCACGGTGCTGCCGAGCAGGCCGCAGAACACTTCCAGGCTTTCGCGCGCGAGCGCGTCGCTGCCGTCCAGGGCGGCGGCGGTCACTTCGCCGGGCCGCGCGAAGACCGGAGTCACCCCGCGCAATGCGCACAGCGCGTTGTAGAGGTTCATCAGGCCCGGACCGGACAGCGCGTGCTCGACCGGGACGTGGCTGCGCTGGCCGAGCATCTGCCGCAACAGCGACATCTCCAGCTCGGTCCCGACCGCAAGCGCGGCCTGGCCGGCTTCCGTGGCCAGCACGACCGGACGCGTGGAGGTCGGGATCCACACCGCCGCGCCCAGGCCGGTACCGGGGCCGAGCACGAGCAGTGGACCGGACGCGGTGCGTTCGGGGCCGGCGAGCTGCAGCACTTCGTTGGCGCCCAGGTGGGCCACGGCGTGGGCCACGGCTTCGAAATCGTTGGCCAGGTGCACCGCGTCCAGGCCCAGGCTGTCGCGGATCTCCACGGGCGACAGGCGCCAGGGGAGGTTGGCCGTGATCACCGTGCCGTCGGCCAGTGGATAGCCGGCGCTGGCGATCACCGCCACGCGCACCGTTGCCCCGCGGGCGCCGGGAAGGCTGGCGATGAAGTCGCGCAGGATGTCGGCCAGTCCCGCGTAGTCGGCGCAACGGAACTTGCTATAGGCGAGCACCTGGAGGGGCGCACCGGCTTCGCCACCGGCCTGGACCAGGCCGATGCGGACATGGGTGCCGCCGACGTCGGCCGCGATGAACGGCTGAGATTGTCGGCCCGGCAGGGGTGTTGCATTTGCGGCTGCTGGCACGCGGATTCCCCGTAGCTGGCGTGCGCCGGATTTCCCTGGCCGGTGGCACGAATGCGACGGAGTGTGGAAGTGGTCTGACAACGATGTCAACACATCACGACAAATTGCTTGGGGCTTGTGTCGTCTCGCACCAAAATCGTCATTTCGTCAGCGCTGTCATCTCCTATTGAGTACATTCATGGTGCTAAATCAGGCACATACGACGTATTCATCTTTAATGCCCAGTGCGAATCCATGCTGCGAAGCAGCACGTCCCGTGGTCAAGGAAGGCGACACGCGGTTGACAAGGAGGGCGCGCCGGCGGAAAGAATGTGACAACGTTGTTCCCGCTCCTGACCTGCGCCGGCGACGGCGCCCGGGGCGAAACGACCACCTGCCGGGGAGGCACCGCAATCCATGTCCGCTACCACCACCGCGCCCGCGCGCACCGGCCTGGCCACGTCCATCGCGATCGTGGGCGGCCTGTTTTTCATCATCGGGTTCTTCACCTGGATCAACGGGCCGCTGATCACCTTCGTCAAGCTCGCCTTCGACGTCAGCGAGATCTCGGCGTTCCTGGTGCTGATGGTGTTCTACCTTTCCTACTTCTTCCTCGCGCTGCCTTCGTCGTGGATCCTCAAGGGCACCGGCATGAAGAAGGGCCTGGCGCTGAGCCTGGCGGTGATGGCGGTCGGCGCGATGATGTTCGGCGAGTTCGCCACGCGGCGCTGGTTCGGCGGTGCGCTGGGCGGCCTGTTCGTGATCGGCGGTGGCCTGGCGCTGCTGCAGACCGCGGTCAATCCCTACATTTCCATCCTGGGCCCGATCGAGAGCGCGGCCCGGCGCATCGCGCTGATGGGCATCTGCAACAAGATCGCCGGCATCCTCGCGCCGATCCTGATCGGTTCGCTGGTGCTGCACGGCATCGGCGACCTGGCCGGCCAGGTCGAGGTGGCCGACGCGGCGACCAAGGCCCAGCTGCTCAACGAGTTCGCCGCCAAGATCCACACGCCGTACCTGGTCATGGCCGGGATCCTGTTGCTGCTGGCCGTTGCGGTGCTGTTCTCGCCGCTGCCGGAAATCAGCCCGGCGGAGGCCAATGCGACGCCGGCTGCCGGTGGTGCCCGCGGGCGCACCAGCATCTTCCAGTTCCCGCACCTGTGGCTGGGCGTGCTGTGCCTGTTCGTCTACGTCGGCGTGGAAGTGATGGCCGGTGATGCGATCGGCACCTACGGCCACGCCTTCGGCCTGCCGCTGGACCAGACCAAGTTCTTCACCTCCTTCACCCTGGCCGCGATGCTGCTGGGGTACCTGGCCGGCCTGGCGTTGATCCCGCGCTTCGTCTCGCAGGAGCGCTGGCTCAGCGTGTCGGCGGTGCTGGGCGTACTGCTTTCGCTGGGCGCGCTGTTGACCCAGGGCTACGTATCGGTGGGCTTCGTCGCCGCGCTGGGCTTCGCCAACGCGATGATGTGGCCGGCGATCTTCCCGCTGGCGATCCGCGGCCTGGGCCGCTTCACCGAAATCGGTTCGGCATTGCTGATCATGGGTATCGCCGGTGGCGCGATCATTCCGCAGGCGTTCGCCGTGCTGAAGCAGCACGCCGACTTCCAGTGGGTCTTCGCCGGGCTGATGGTTCCCTGCTACCTGTACATCCTCTACTACGCCCTGCGCGGCCACCGTGCCGGACTGCCGGCGGCGCGCTGATTGCCGCATCATGGACGGCGGATCGATTAAAAAGGCAGCTGAAGGCATGCGCAGGCCGACCATCAAGGACGTCGCCGAGCGGGCGAAAGTCTCGCTCAAGACGGTGTCGCGGGTAATCAACAACGAACCGTCGGTGATGCAGGCCACGCGCTCGCGCGTGCTGGCCGCCATCGCCGACCTCGACTACGAGCCCGACGCCACGGCGCGCAACCTGCGCAGCGGCACGCCGTTCGTGATCGGCCTGGTGTACGACAACCCCAACGCGTACCACATCATCGGCGTGCAGAACGGCGTACTCGCCGCCTGTCGCGAGACCGGATTCGGCCTGCAGATCCAGCCCTGCGATTCCACCTCGCCACTGCTGGCCGAGGAACTGGCCGAGCTGGTGCAGCGCTCGCGCCTGGCCGGGCTGGTGCTGACCGCGCCGATGTCCGAGCGGCCGGACCTGGTCGCCGCGCTGGTCGCGAAGGGCATCCGCGTGGTGCGGATCATCGCCGCCACCGAGGATCCCGGCGACGGTCCCTGCGTCTACATCGACGACCGCGACGCCGCGTACGAAGTCACCGAGCACCTGATCCAGCTCGGCCACCAGCGCATCGGTTTCCTCTGGGGCGGGGCGCAGCACCACTCCTCCGGCGAGCGCTACGCCGGCTACGAAGCGGCGCTCAAGGACTACGGCATCGTCCTGGACAAGCACCTGGTGGTCCCGGGCGACTACACCTTCGACGACGGGTTCCGCGGTGCGCGTCGCCTGCTCGCGCTGCGCGAGCCGCCGACCGCGATCTTCGGCAGCAACGACGAGATCGCCGCCGGCGTGCTGGCCGCGGCGAAATCGGTGGGGTTGAACGTGCCCTACGACCTGTCCATCGCCGGATTCGAGGACAGCCCGTTCTCGCGCCAGTCGTGGCCCGCGCTGACCACCGCCAAGCAGGCCACCGAGGACATTGCCCGGCACGCGGCGCGCCTGCTGATCGGCAGCCTGCGCCAGGACGCCTACGACGACCACCCGCTGGCCGTGACCAACCAGGGCTTCGTGCCGCAGCTGGTGGTCCGCGGCTCCACCGCGCCGGCGCCGCTGCAGGCGCGCCCGCGACCTCCGACCCCTTCCTCAGAAGCATGAACATGCCGATCGCGCTGCCCGCAGCACACCAGACCCTGATGTTCAACGAGGCAGCGGAAACCGCGGCCCTGGTCGCCGGGCAGTTCGCGCGCAACCGAGAAACCGTCGCCGCGCTGGCATCGCAACTGCGGGCATCGCCGCCACCGTTCGTGGCCACCTGCGCGCGCGGCAGCTCCGATCATGCCGCCACTTACGCCAAGTACCTGATCGAAACCCAGCTGGGGATCGTCACTGCGTCGCTGTCGCCGTCGATCGGCTCGGTGTACGCCGCGCCGCTGCGACTGGAAGGTGCGCTGTTCATCGCCATCTCGCAGTCGGGCAAGAGCCCTGACCTGCTGCGCAACGCCGAAGCCGCCAAGGCCGCAGGCGCACGCGTGGTGGCGCTGGTCAACGTCGAGGACTCGCCGCTGGCGCAACTGGCCGACACGGTGATCCCGCTGGGCGCCGGCCCGGAGAAGAGCGTCGCCGCGACCAAGAGCTACCTGGCTTCGCTGGCGGCCATCGCCCAGCTGGTCGCGCACTGGAAGGACGAGCCCGGACTGCTTGCCGCACTGGATACCCTGCCGCAGTCGCTGGGCGAAGCATGGAACCAGGACTGGTCGACGCTTACCGACGGGCTGGTCGATGCACGCAACCTGTTCGTGCTCGGCCGTGGCCTGGGCCTGGGCGCGGCCCAGGAAGCGGCATTGAAGTTCAAGGAAACCTGCGGCCTGCATGCCGAGGCCTACAGCTCGGCCGAGGTCAAGCATGGGCCCATGGCACTGGTCGGGGCCGGATTCCCGGTGCTGGTGTTCGCGCAGCCGGATGAAACCGGCGCCGGCGCGCTCGCCGTGGCCGACGAGTTCCACGCGCGCGGTGCGGAGGTCTGGGTGGCCTCGGCACGGGGGGCGTCGTCGACGGCGCCTTCCAGCGTCCAGTTGCCACTGGCGCAGGCCGCGCATCCCGCGCTGGCTCCGCTGCTCACCGTGCAGAGCTTCTATCGCGCGATCAACGCGCTGGCGCTGCGGCGCGGCCACAATCCCGACCTGCCGCCGCACCTCAACAAGGTCACGGAGACGGTCTGATGGCGCTGCGCGCGCTGGTCAACGCGAAGATCCTGGTCGGTGAAGGATTCTCCGACGATCTCGCGGTGCTTCTCGATGATGCAGGCGGCATCGCCGCACTCGTGCCGGCGGGACAGGCGCGAGTGCAGGCCAGTGAAGTGCACGACCTCGAGGGCGGCTGGCTGCTGCCCGGCTTCATCGATGCGCAGGTCAACGGCGGCGGTGGCGTGCTGTTCAACAACGACACGCGTGTCGAAGCGATCGCCGCGATCGGGCGCGCGCACCGCAGGTTCGGCACCACCGGTTTCCTGCCGACCCTGATCAGCGACGATGCCGCGGTCATGGCGCGTGCGGTCGACGCGACCCGCGACGCGATCACGGCGGGCGTGCCCGGCGTGCTCGGCGTGCACCTGGAAGGCCCGTACATCGCGCCGGCACGCAAGGGCACCCACGATGCGGCGAAGTTCCGCGTACCGGATGCCGTCGAAGCGACAATGGCGACCTCGCTGGACAACGGCGTCACCCTGATCACCCTGGCGCCGGAGCAGGTGCCGCTGGACACGATCCGGATGATGGTCGCCCGTGGCGCCATCGTCGTCGCCGGCCACACCGCCGCCACTTACGAGCAGACGCGCGCAGGACTGGATGCGGGCCTGCGCGGCTTCACCCACCTGTACAACGCGATGACGCCGCTGCAGGGGCGCGAGCCCGGCGCGGTCGGTGCCGCGCTGGAAGATCGCGACAGCTGGTGCGGCGTCATCGTCGACGGCGTGCACGTGCATCCGGCCAGCCTGCGGGTGGCCCTGGCGGCCAAGCCGCCCGGCAAGATCTTCCTGGTCACCGATGCGATGCCGATGGTGGGTTCGGACGATCCGGCCTTCGCGCTGTATGGCGAAGTGATCACCGCCGTGGATGGCGTCGTGCGCAACGCCGCCGGCGCGCTGGCGGGCTCGGCGCTGGACATGGCGACCGCCGTGCGCAACTGCGTGCAGCTGCTGGGGTTGCCACTGGACGAGGCCGCGCGCATGGCCGCGACCTACCCGGCCGAATTCCTCGGCCTGGGCCGGCGCCATGGACGCATCGCGCCCGGCTTCCAGGCCGACCTGGTCCTGCTGGACGACGCGCTGCAGGTGCGCTCGACCTGGATCGCCGGCGCGCGCGAGGATGTCGCGTGACCGCATTCCCGGCGTGGCGGGCGTGACCGCCAGCCCGCGCGCGCCGCGCTTCGCTTCGGTCGATGCGCTGCGCGGGCTGACCGTGGCGGCGATGCTGCTGGTGAACAATCCCGGCGACTGGGGTCATGTGTACGCGCCGCTGCTGCACGCCGAATGGCACGGCTGCACGCCGACCGACCTGGTGTTCCCGTTCTTCCTGTTCATCGTCGGTGTCTCGATCGCACTGGGCGTGGTGCCGCGCATGGAAGCCGGAGCCGATCGCGGCGCATTGATGCGCTCGGTCGCCGTGCGTGCGTTGCGCATCGTCGGCCTCGGCCTGCTGCTGCACGTGCTGGCGTGGTGGTGGATGGAAATGCCGCATTTCAGGCCCTGGGGCGTGCTGCAGCGGATCGGCCTGTGCTTCCTCGCCGCCGGCGCGGTGGCGTTGTGGCTGCGGCCACGCGCGCAGTGGCTGCTGACCGGTGCGCTGCTGCTGGGCTGGTGGGCGCTGCTGGCCTGGGGTGGCAGCCTGGAGCCGTGGGTCAACCTTGCCAGTCGCGTCGATACCGCATTGCTGGGGCCGTGGCTGTACCAGTTCGATCCGATGACGGGGCGGGGTCACGATCCCGAAGGCCTGCCGAGCACGCTCGGGGCCTTGGCGACCACATTGCTGGGCCTGCGTGCAGGTGACTGGCTGCGGCACGGCCGGCCGCGCGCGCTCTGCATCGGTGGCGTTGCCGCGCTGCTGCTGGGCCTGCTCTGGGCGCAGCTGCTGCCATGGAACAAGAACCTGTGGACGTCGTCCTATGTGCTGTGGAGCGGGGGCTGGGCGATGCTCGCGCTGGCCGCGGCCCATGTGCTGGTCGATCGGCGGCGCTGGCCGGCGCTGGGTCGCAGCTTCGGCGTCAATGCAATCGCCGCCTACGCGGGTTCGGCGGTGATGGTGTACCTGTTCGCGGCGTTGGGCTGGTGGGAGCCTGTCTACCGGATCGGATTCGCAGGCTGGATGACGCCGCGCTTCGGTCCCTACCTGCCGTCACTCGCGTTCGCGCTGGCGTTCGTCGGGTTCTGGTGGCTGGTCGTGCGTGCGATGGACCGGCGCGGCTGGCATATCAAGGTCTGATTCCGGGGACAGTCTTGGCGGGACCGGCTTCTTGTCGCGAAGCCGGCGCGTCGGTACGGGCGATGTTCCGGCCGCTTTCGACGGCCTGGGTGTCGCGGTCGTGCCCGCTCCTGCAAGGCAGGGATGTCAGGGCTGGCATTCCGCCGCCCGCGCCAGGAGCAGGTCGCGTTCGCGGGTGTTGCCGGTCATCGCCGCGGCACGCTCGAATTCGCCGCGTGCCTCGCCGAGGCGGCCGAGGCGGAACAGCAGGTCGCCACGTACGCTCGGCAACAGGTGGTAGCTCGCCAGCTTTGGTTCGTCACGCAGTGCGTCCACGCGCCCAAGCGCGGCCTCGGGGCCGAACGCCATCGAGACTGCCACCGCGCGGTTGAGTTCGACCACGGGCGATGGCGAAAGCTGCGCGAGCGCATCGTACAAGGCGACGATGCGCACCCAGTCGGTATCGGCGGCGGTGACCGCGCGCGCGTGGCAGGCCGCGATCGCTGCCTGCAATGCATAGGGCCCAAGCGCACCGCCCAGTCTTTGCGCGCGCTCCAGCGCGGCCAGGCCGCGGCCGACCAGCAGCCGGTCCCAGCGCGAGCGGTCCTGGTCAAGCAGCAGCACCGGTTCGCCATCCGCGCCGATGCGTGCGTGCAGGCGCGAGGCCTGGATTTCCATCAGCGCGACCAGTCCCAGCACTTCCGATTCGTCCGGCATCAGTCCGGCCAGCACGCGTCCCAGGCGCAGCGCTTCCTCGCACAGCCCCGGGCGGATCCAGTGGTCGCCGCTGCTGGCCGCATAGCCTTCGTTGAAGACCAGGTAGATCACCCCGAGCACGGCCGACAGGCGCTCGGGCAGCTCCTCGCGGCGCGGGATCTCGAACGGCACGTTCGCCTCGGCCAGCGTGCGCTTGGCGCGGACGATGCGCTGGGCCACGGTGGCTTCGGCGGCGAGGAATGCGCGTGCGATCTCTCCCGTCTCCAGGCCGCCAAGCAGCCGCAGGGTCAACGCAACGCGCGATTCCGGCGGCAGCACCGGATGGCAGCTGATGAACATCAGCCGCAGCAGGTCGTCGCCGACCGGATCGTCGAGCAGCTCCCCGTTGTGCTGGTCGACTTCGGCCTGCCACTGCTCCAGCTCGTAGGCGATCTCCACATGCTTCTGGTCGCGCAGCTTGAGGTGGCGCAGGCGGTCGATCGCACGATTGCGCGCGGTAGTGGTCAGCCACGCGGCCGGGTTGTCCGGCACGCCGCTCTCGGGCCATTTCTCCAGCGCCGCGACCAGCGCGTCCTGCGCCAGTTCCTCGGCCAGGCCGACGTCGCGGACCATGCGCACCAGCCCGGCGATGACGCGCGCCGACTCCATCCGCCAGACGGCGTCGATGGTGCGATGGATGTCGTGGTGGGGCCGGTGGTCGCTCATGCGTGGCGATCACACCATCGCCACGCGAGCCGGACAAGTGCCCGCTCCATCATGTCGAAGGCGGCACCGCGTCCGGGTCCATGAAGAAGGGCTCCCACTGGTGGCCGTCGAGGTCGGCGAAGCTCTGCTGGTACATGAATCCATGGTCGCGCGCCGGCTGGGTGATGGTCGCGCCCGCGGCCACCGCCTTGCCGACCAGTTCGTCCACCTCCTCGCGGCTGTCCAGCGAGAACGCCAGCAGCACTTCGGTCTGCTGGCGGGCGTCGCCGAGCGGCTTGGCGGTGAAGCCCTGGAAGAACGGCTCCACCAGCAGCATCACGAAGCTGTCGTCGGAGACGATCATGCAGGTGGCGTTCGCATCGGTGAATTGGGGGTTGAAATTGAACCCCAGCGCGGTGAAGAACGCGACGGAACGATCGAGGTCCTTCACCGGCAGGTTGACGAAGAGCTTGCGGGGCATGGGCGGGCTTCCGTTGCGCGTGGCGGGAGATGGGGTTCAGCCCTCGGGGCAGGGATCGGAGCAGTTGACCATCCACGGCACCCCATGGCGGTCCACCAGGCTGCCGTAACGCTTGGCCCAGAACGTCTGCTGCAGGGGCATCTCGGTCCGCCGGGCATCCTGGGATAGCGCGGCGAACACCCGCTCCGACTCGGCGACGTCCGCGGTCTGGAAGGTGATGTAGGAACCGGTGATCCCCCGGTAGGGATGGTCCGGCGTGGCATCGGTGCCCATCAGCAGGTGCCCGCCGATCTCGACGCAGCCGTGCATGATCCGGTCCTTCACCGAAGCCGGCATTTCGCCGCAGCCTTCCTGCGGTGGCATCTCGCCGAAGGTCATCATCCCCATGACCGTGCCGCCCAGCAGTTCCGCGTACGACTCCAGCGCCTGGCGGCAGTCGCCGTCGAAGCTCAGGTAGGTGTTCAGTGGCATGTGCATGTCCTCCAGGAGTGGGCGTTCAATTGCGCGCGGCGATCTCGTCGCGCAGGCGGCGTTCCTGCTCCCGCAGCTCGGGGGTGAACTCGGCGCCGAAGTCGTCTTCCTCGAACACCGGCCGGATTTCGATCTCGCTGTCTTCCATGTGCGGGTTCGGGCAGCGCTTGACCCATTCGATGGCCTCGTCCATCGAGCGCACCTGCCACAGCCAGAATCCGGCGACCAGTTCCTTGGTCTCGGCGAACGGGCCATCGACCACCGTGCGCCCGCTGCCGGAGAACTGGACGCGCACGCCGCGCGAGGTCGGATGCAGGCCTTCGCCGGCCAGCATCACGCCGGCCCTGACCAGCTCCTCGTTGAACCGGCCCATGTCGGCCAGCAGTCGTTCGTCCGGCATCGTGCCGGCCTCGGAGCCGGGCGAGGCCTTCACTATCACCATCACGCGCATGTCCGTGTCCTCGTCAGTGGGTAACGACCTGCCAGGCGGCGTGCGGCCGTCCACGCGGGCTTCGGGGTACGACGGCCGGCCGGCGCCGGAATCGACACGGGCCGCAGCGGATCGCGTCCAGGAGTTCGGGCGGCCCATTCCGTGACCGGCTTGTCGCCGGGTAGACCGCGGCGTGCGACAGTCCCCGTCCAGTCGGGCAGCGGCGGTCGGGCTTCGCGGGGCAGCAGTCCTGCTGGCCTTCGATCCACCGGAACGGAACCCGGTTCCAGGCGTGCACGTGTCGGAGAGGATGCAAGCATGATGTTCATGGTCGGCCAGGGAGAGCGGGTGTTGGCCATCGGCCCGCACGAGGACCACCATTGCCCACGCTGCGACGAGGTCAGGCCGTTCGAGCCGCAGCTCAGATACAAGTTCGGCGAGTTCGACCTGCTCTTCGGGTTCGTCTACGACAAGCGCTACCAGCTGGCCTGCACGCAATGCAATCACGGCTGGCTCCTCGACACCCGCCTGACCGAACGCGAGCTCGGTCGCATTCCGATTCCGCTGCGCCTGCGTTTCGGCTTCGTGGTCCTGCTCGTGCTGGTCGCCGGACTCGGCGCCGCCGCTTACGCGATCAAGGCGGGTCCCTGAGGCGGTCGGAGATGACGCGCGGGCCGGATGCTGCTGCAGTGCGTGCATCCATCCATCTCCATTTCCGTCACCGCCCTGTCGCTGGAGTGATGCCATGCACCCCGAGATCCAGGCCTACAACGCACGCCAGAAGCCGGCCCATCGCGCGGTCTGCGAGTTGCTCGCCCATGAGATCGACGCCCACCTGCCGGGTGCCGAAAACAAGATCTGGCACGCGCATCCGGTGTGGTTCCTGGACGGCAATCCGATCGCCGGCTACAGCCTGCAGAAGCCGGGCATTCGCCTGATGTTCTGGAGCGGCGCCGACTTCGACGAGGCCGGGCTGGCCGTCGTCGGCAAGAAGTTCAAGGACGCCTCGGTGTTCTACAACGAGGTGTCGGAGATCGACATCGCCGACCTGCAGCGCTGGGTCGGCAAGTCGCGGACGATCCAGTGGGACTACAAGAACATCGTCCGCCGGAAGGGACGACTGGAGCGGCTGCCCTAGTCCGGAGCCCGCCTGGCTGTCCGGCGCCGCTTCCACGCATCGCCGCTGCGGGGGCTTGTCACGACGGATCCGGTCGCCGGTTCAGCGCCGTACCGGTGCCAGCGTCTCCACCCGCACCCGGTCAATGTCCACGTGCCCGCGCGCGGTCGAGTTGTCCAGGGTCGACCAGTTGAAAAGCGCCGGCCGCGCGCCCTTCCACCAGCTGAAGCGCATGGGCCTGGCCTCGCCGAGCGCGACGAAGCTGCGGCCGTCGTCGAGGCTGTATTCGTAGCGCACGCCCTGGTCGGCGACGTGCTGGCGCAGCTGTACGGTGGTGCCGTCCACGCGCGGGCCGCGGGTTTCCACGCCGGCCGAAGCGAACACCAGGTGGCGTACGCCGTCGTGCCGCGCCACGCCGACCCAGTTCGGCTGCACCTGCAGCATCGCCAGCCCGGCGCGTTCGCCGTCCTGCAGCGCCGATACGTCCAAGCGCACGGTGGTACGCGAGGCACTGCCCTGGTGGACCTGGGTGAGCGTGTTGCGCGCGGCCAGGAAGCCGGGCGCGTACATCGCCGTCAGGCGCAGGTAGCCCGTGCGCGCGACCAGGCTCCAGTGCGTATCGACTGGATTGTGGTTCCACTCCCACTGCGGGCCGAGGGTGGTGGTGTCGAATGTGTCGGAGGCCTGCGGATAGACGGGTGGATGCACGCGGCCGACGTCGGGCATGCGATGCGTGGCGACCGGCTGGCCGGTGGTGGCGGAGACGGGCTCGCCGATCAGCGGCCAGTCGTCGATCCACCGCACCGGTTGCAGGTGGACGATGCGCCCGTAGGCGCCGGTGCTGTTGAAGTGGGCAAACCAGCCTTCGCCCGACGGCGTCTCCACGTAACCGCCCTGGTGCGGCGCCTGCACATCGGTATCGCCCTGGGCGAGCACGGTGCGCCATTCGTAGGGACCGCGGATGTCGCGCGCGCGCAGCACCGCCTGCGGGCCTTTCTCCACGCCGCCGTAGGGCGCGAAGATGTAGTACCAGCCATTGCGCTTGAGCAGCTTGGGGCCTTCCAGGACCGGCAGGTTCACCGGGTCTTCGACGATCACGGTACCGGCGTCGAGCACGCGGGTGCCATCGGGCGTCATCCGCCGCAGGATCAGCGGACCGGCGCCGACCTTCGAGTGGACCAGCCAGGCGCTGCCGTCGTCGTCCCACAGCGGGGATGGATCCTCGAAACCGGCCTGCGCGACCAGCGCGACCGGCGAACTCCACGGGCCCTGGGGTTTCTCCGCGGAAACCATGAAGATGCCGTCGGTCGGCGTGGCGAAGAAGATGAAGAAGCGGCCGTCGTGGTGGCGGATCGACGGTGCCCACACGCCGGCGCTGTAGCGGTGGCCCATCGCCGGGTCCAGGCGCGCGCGCGCGGAGCTGTCGTCGAAGTCGAGCGGGCCGGGCAGGTCGTAGGCGGGTCCGAACGGCAGCCGCGGCAGGGCATGGCCGGCGATGGTCCAGTGCACGAGATCCTTCGATGTCAGCACCGGCAGGCCCGGCGAGAAGTGGAAGGTCGAGGCGACCATGATGTAGTCGTCGCCGACCCGGATCACGTCGGGATCGGAGTAGTCGGCGAACAGGATGGGGTTGGCGTAGTCGCGAGGCGGCGGCTCGGCGGCCATTGCCGGCGGGCATGCCAGCGCCAGCGCAAGCAGGAGCGGTCGCAGCACGGTGGGAAGGGGAGCAGTGGCGTCGTGCACGAACTACTTCCCTGGCATCGCGGCAATGCCCGCGCAACGCAAGGGTACCTGCAGGCGAAAGCCGGTGGGCCGCGACGTCAGGCGCCGCCGGATTCCTGCGACCGGCGCAGCGTGCGGGCCTGTCCGATCGCGGCCACGCGCGCACGGCGCACGGCTTCCCCGACCTGCGGCCCACTGAGGCCTCCGCCGCCGTCCAGATCGCGCGCGTTCACCGCCAGCGCGGCCGCGTGCACCCGGCGCAACTCGGGGCCCTGCGGGTAGTCGGCATCCTCGCTGCCGAGGCGGCCACGCGCGTCGGCCTCGCAGGTCAGCGCGATACGCGCCACGCGTTCGGGCCGGCGGAGGGCATCGCAGCGCTCGAGCAGTTCGAGCACGGTCGCATCGCGCAGTTCGGCCAGGCGGTGGACGTTGAGGTGTTCGCGGCACACCGCTTCGGCCAGGCGGCGGTGTTCGAGCGGCACCTTCAGCCGTTCGCACAGCGCGGCCAGTGGCTTGAGGCCGGCATGTTCGTGGCCGATGTGCTTGGGCAAGACGTCGCCCGGCGTCAGTGCCTTGCCCAGGTCGTGGGTGAGCGCGGCGAAGCCGGCCAGGTCATCGCCGGGAGCCAGGCGCGCGGCCATGTCGCTGACCATCTGCTGGTGCACGCCGGTGTCGATTTCGGGGTGGTACTCCGCGCGCTGCGGCACGCCGTACAGCGCATCGACCTCGGGCAGGATCGCCGCCAGCGCGCCGCAGGCATGCATCGTGGCGAGGAACGCCGAGGGCTGCGGCGCGGCCAGCGCCTTGCGCAGTTCCTGCCAGACGCGCTCGGGCACCAGCGCATCGAGTTCGCCGCTGGCGACCATCTGCCGCATCAGCAACAGGGTTTCCGGCGCGACGGTGAAACCCAGCGGTGCGAAGCGGGCCATGAAGCGGCCCGCACGCAGCACGCGCAGCGGATCCTCGGCGAAGGCAGGCCCCACATGGCGCAGCACGCGCGCATCGATGTCGTCCACGCCGCCATAGGGATCGACCAGGTCGCCCTGCGCGTCGCGGGCGATCGCGTTGATGGTGAAGTCGCGGCGTTGCAGGTCTTCTTCCAGGGTCACCGCCGGATCGGCGTCGACCACGAATCCACGATGGCCACGCCCGCTCTTGCGCTCGGTCCGGGCCAACGCGTGTTCCTCGCCGGTGCGCGGGTGCAGGAACACCGGGAAGTCGCTGCCTACCGGCTTGAAGCCGGCATCGAGCATCCGTTGCGGCGTGGCGCCGACCACGACCCAGTCGCGGTCCCCGGGCGCCAGTCCCAGCAGTTCATCGCGTACCGCGCCGCCGACAAGATAGGTATCCATGGCGCCCATCGTAGCGTGCGGCCCCTCCGGCTCAGATCGCCAATGCCGGAGTCGGGCAGGCGAAGCGCTTGCGCGCGCCCGCGTTGTGGCCGAGCAGGCGTTCGCTGACCGGGAGCGCGTCCTTGTTGAGCAGCCAGTCGTAGATCGCGCTGAAGGCCAGCACGCGGGCCACGTAGTCGCGGGTTTCCTTGTAGCTGATCGTCTCGATCCACAGGTCCGGATCGTGCGAGGGCCGCTGCGACAGCCAGCGTGCAGTTGGCGTCGGCCCGGCGTTGTAGGCGGCGATGGCCTGGTAGGTCTGGCCGTACTTGTCCTCCATCTCGCGCAGGTAGGCGCTGCCCAGGGCGATGTTGGTGGACGAGTCGTACAGGCTTTCGGCGCCGGCATACGGCAGCCCGGTGCGCTGGGCCACGCCGGCGGCGGTGCCCGGCAGCAACTGCATCAGGCCGCGCGCGTTGGCCGGCGAGCGCGCATTGGGATTGAAAGTGCTCTCGGCGCGGATCTCGGCGGCGATCCAGGCCGGATCCAGGTCGTTGCGCCTGGCGGCCGCGCGGATGTCGGCGTCGTGGTGCAGCGGGAAGCGCAGCTTGTACAGGCGCTGCTCGTCGGGCTGCTTGCCCAGCGAGAACACCGCGCGGTCGAACCAGCCTTGTTCCTGCGCCAGCGCTACCGCAGTGCGGCGGCGGGCGTCGTCGAAGCGGGTCAGCGCATCGTTCCACTCGCGCACCGCCCAGCCCGGCTGGTCGATCCGCTGCAGCGCCAGCGCACGGACCAGTGCAGGATCGCGCGCGACTTCCTTGCGCAGCGCCGGCGGGTCGGCCGGGTCCCACGGGCACAAGGCATAGGGCAACTTGAGCCGGTCGGCGGCGAGGAATCCATGGAAGGTCGGCGAAGCGGCCGCGCTGCGGAACAGCGCCTGTGCTTCGGCGCCGCGACCGGTCTTTTCCAGCATGCGGCCTTCGAACCAGCGCCAGCGCGAGTCCTCGCGTTGCTTCGTCGGCATCCTGCGGATCGCGTCGAGCGCGGCCTTCCAGTCGCTGCGGGCCATCGCTTCGCGCGCGCGCCACTCGTGCAGGCGTTCGTCATAGGCCGGTTCGGGCACCGCGGCCAGCCGCCGCGCCGAATCGGGCAGGTAAGAGGCCACGGTCCACAGCGCGACCTGGTACTGCACCTGGCCACGCTGCGCTTCATCCATGCCCAGTACCGGCGCCAGCTGCGCAAGCTGGCGCTCGGCGCCATCGGGGTCGTTCCTGGCCAGCTTCGCAAGGCCGGCGGCGGCGACCTGCCGGCTGCGCGCGTCGCGCGGCCATTGCGCGGCGCGTGCATGCGGGGCCTGCACGAAGGCGGCATAGTCCTGGGCCAGCGCGAGCGCATCGGCCGCAAGGCCGCGCGCCGCGCTGCGCATCACGCCCGGATCGCCCTCGGCCACGGCCAGGTCGAAGCGTTCCCAGCGCAGTGCATCGTCCAGGCCGCCACGCGCGGCCAGGGTGGCGAAGGTCGTGTCGCAGGCATCGGGCAGCGACTTGCCGCTTCGCCACAGGGCCTGCGCGTCGCTGTTCCAGTCCGCTTCGGTGCGACCGAGCGCCTGCTGCGCGTTGAGCCGCGCGCAGCGCAGCGCGGCATCGTCACTGGGGCGCCAGTCTGCGAGGAAATCGTTCCACTGCTGGCGCCGCGAAAGCGAGGCCAGCCACAGCGGGCGCAGCGCGTTGGCGGATGCCTGGCCGTCGTATCGTTGCAGGAAGGCACGGACCTGCGCGGCATCGGCCGTGTCGAGGTTGCGCGACAGCTGGGCGTATTCCAGCCACGGCCGGCGCGGATCGTTGCGCAGGGATTCGGCCTGTCCTGCCGCCAGCTGGCCGCGCTGTGCGGCGCCAATGGCGGCCTTCATCGCCGCATCGTTGTCCGCCCCGGAAGCGGAGGCCTGGGCGAGGGCGAGCGAGGGCACGGCCAGCAGCAGTGCCAGTGCGGAACGGTGGAGGTATTGGAGCGAAAGGGTGGTGGCGGGCGGCGACATGCGCTCGAATATACCCAACGCGCCTGAATGGCCGTGACAATGCGGCTTTCGCGCCGTTCCGCGTCACGACGGGGCCCGCACCGGAGGCGTCATCTTGTCACCGCTGATATTCCTGCTGTTCCCGCTGCTGGGCCTGGTGGCCGGCGTCCTCGCCGGCCTGCTCGGGATCGGCGGCGGCCTGGTGCTGGTCGCGGCACTGGCCTGGCTGTTGCCGCTGTTCGGCGTGCCGCAGGAGGCGGCGATGCACGCCGCGCTGGCCAGCTCCCTCGCCAGCATCGTGCTCACCGCCGCCTCGTCCGCGCGTGCGCATGCCCGGCGCGGCAGCGTGCTATGGCCCACGGTCGCGTGGATGGTGCCGGGCCTGCTGCTGGGAGGCTGGCTGGGCAGTGGCGTGGCCGTGGCGCTGGATGATGGTGCGCTACGCTGGATCGTCGCGGTCTATTGCCTGGTGGCGGCGTGGCAGATCGGCTTCGGACGCACCCGCGCCCCGGGCGATGGCAGCGAAGTGCAGGCTCCGCGCGGCTGGCCGATGAGCGTGGCCGGTGGCGGCATCGGCGCGTTGTCGGCGGTGGTCGGGATCGGTGGCGGCAGCATGACCGTGCCGCTCCTGGTCTGGCGCGGGGTCAGGCCAGTGCGCGCCGTCGGCACCTCAAGCGCTTGCGGCGTGGCGATCGGACTGTCCAGCGCGCTGGGCTACGCGATGCATGCACCGGCCGGCGCGCTGCCTGCGCACGGGTGGGGGTACGTCTACCTGCCCGCTGCCGTGGGCGTGGCAGTGGCTTCGGTCGTGGCCGCGCCCTGGGGCACGCGGCTGGCACACCGGCTCAGCGGCGAGGCATTGCGGCGGGTATTCGCGCTGTTCCTGCTGGCAGTCGGACTGAGCGTGCCCTGGTCGGGCTGAGTCGACGCGACGTGCCACCGGCGACACGTGGTTCCGGCTCGCGCGGCACACCACAGGGGGCGTGACGCCCGGGGTAGGGGAATCGGGATCGCGGTCGCACCCCCTCCTGCAAGGGTGGGGCTGCGACGGGATTTTGCAGGGATCAGCGGAGGCGGGCTCGCGAAGGCGCCGGGTGTCCGGGCAGGATGCTGCCGCTCAACCGCAGCTTTCGCCGACGATCTTCGCCAGGCGCTCGTATTCGATGCGACGTCGTTCGACGTTGTCCGGGTGGGCGAAGCGGAAGCGTGATTCGGCTTCGCGTGCATAGCGATGCCACGCTTCGCAGGCCGAGCCATCGGGGACGCGCGCGCACCGGTCGCGTACCACTTCGCAGGCCCTGCCGGCGCCACCGGCCGGATTGCCGTCCAGGCCGACGGTACGCAACGCCAGGCAGCGCGGCGGCTGCTCCTGTTCTTCGCTCAGATAGGCGTCGTTGTCGTAGGTGGTGCAGCGGAACAGCGGCGGAGGCGGCAGACGCCCGGGGTCGGGTTCGGGTGCTTGCGGCGGCGGGGTCCGTGGCAGGTTGGCACTGTCGAGGATGCGCGGCTCGGGACCGGTGGACGTGCTGACGAATCCACCGCTGTCGGTGGTCGCCGGGGCAGGGGGCGTCGGGGATGCGGTCGGTGCGCGCGCCGGTGTGTTCGACACGCCCTGAACCTGCTGCTGGCGCTGGGTCGTTCCGGAAGGACAGGGCAGGTTCTGCACGGTCAGGTTGCCGGCGGCGTCAGTGCAGCGGTAGATCGTCTGGAGCGCCGTGGGCGCGGCGTCCGTCAGCACCTGCGCCGTCGCAGCCGGCACGGGAGCCGGGGGCGGCATGGCGGCTGGAGCCGGTAGGGGAGCCGCCGTGGGCGTGGCGCCGGCCGGCGCACTGGAGACGCCCTGCACCTGTTGTTGGCGCTGGGTGCTGCCCGCCGGGCAGGGCCGGTTCTGCACGGTGAGTTCGCCGGCTGCGTCGGTGCAGCGGTAGATCGTGGTGCCTTGTGCGGCGGCCGTACCCGCAAGGGTGCACAGCAGGAGTACCAGCGATACGTGCATCGGGCGGAAAAAGAAGCGTCGGTTCAGGCGGAACATGCGTTCAGGGCGTCCTGCATTCGTTGGCCATGCGTGCATCGATTTCGCGCTGTTCGCGATCCAGCGCCGCACGTTCGCTCGGCATGCCGGCATGGTAGACGCGCAGGATCTCGTAGCGCCGGTCCGAGAGCGCTCCGCACACCTCCTCCCGCGACAGGCGCACGCACGAGTCACGCACCCAGGTGCCGCCGGGCACGATCACCCCGGGCGATGGCCTGTGCCCGCCGCCGTGAGGCCGGCCCGCACCGGCGGCAACCGGAGCGGGACCGGCGGGCCTGACCGGCGGCAGGCCGGGCTGCGGCGGTCGCGGCCGTGGCCCCGGTCCCACCGGGTAGCCCATCGTCCACAACGGCACCCAGCGCGACTGGCCTTCGCCGGAGGCGCTGGTGTAGGTCGTGCCGTCCGGTGCGGTGCACTCGTACACCGGTGCCGGCTCTGCCACGGTGATGATGCGGACTTCGCGATCGGGCGCGACCGGTGCGCTGGCCGCTACCGGCGTAGCGGTGGAAGCGGCCCGCGCCGGCGGATCCTGCGGGCGCTGCATCTGCACCGTTTCCTGGCGTTCGCCGTCGCGGCAGGGCGAATCGCGCAGCGCGACCAGCTGGCCGCGGCTGTCGACGCAGCGATAGATGGTCACGCCGCCCGTGGCCGCCTGCTGCGCGCCAGCAGGCGGGGCCGGCAGGATGGCAAAAAGCGGCAGGAGCAGGAGTGTCGCGTGGCCGCGCATGGTCAGTCCGTCGGATTGCCGCCGCGTTGCGCCGGAGCAGTCGCTACGGCGAGGGCGATGCAGGTGCGCCGGAGCGGAAGGCAGTACATGTCGCCATCCTAGCGCGACGCGCGTGGATGCCAGCTTGCAATCAGGATCGCAGGAGGCTGCCGTCGCGGGCGACGCGGATCGGCGTGGGTTGCGCCAGCTCCCCGGTATCGCCGGCGACGATCCCGTCGATGGCCTCGTCCAGCACCGGATCCAGTTCGGATCGGCTGCGCGCCGGGGGTTCACCGCCGCGGTTGGCGCTGGTGGAAACGAGCGCGCCCCCGAACGCCTCGCACAGGGCAATGACGACCGGGTGGTCGCTGATCCGCACCGCGATGCTGTCGCGCCCACCGGTGATCCATGCCGGCGCGTCGGCGGCGGCCGGCATCACCCATGTGTGCGGCCCGGGCCAGCTGGCCAGCACGCGCGCCAGGCGTTCGGCCGGCAGCGCGGGAAGGTCGAGCCAGCGGCGCAGCGGATCCAGGTGCGCGGTGACCAGGATCAGGCCCTTCTCGACCGGGCGCTGCTTGAGTTCCAGCAGGCGCAGGACGGCGGCCTCGTTGTCCGGATCGCAGCCCAGCCCCCAAACCGCCTCGGTCGGGTAGGCGAGCACGCCTCCGCGCTGGAGCAGCGCGGAGGCTTCGTCGATGGCGAGGGTGCGGGCCATGGCGGGCGATGTTAGTCGCGCGATTGATGGCGCGGGATGAAGGTCCGGGGTGACCGGGTTCTCAGAACGGGGGGGCGTCGTCCGCGGCCGACCGCGCCGCTTTCTTCGGCGGCGCCTTCTTCATTGCGGCCTTACTAGCGGGCTTCTTCTTCGCCGCCTTCTTCGCGGTCTTTTTCGCCGGTGCCTTCTTCGTCGCGGCCTTCTTCGGCGCAGCGGCTTCCTTGGCAAGGGCCTTCTTCGCGACGACCTTCTTAGCAGCCGTCTTCTTGGCGCCGAAGCCGCGGCGGGCCGGCTTGCCGGTCTCCTCCATCAACTTCTGCACCTCCGCCAGGGTCAGCGAGGCGGGTTCGCGGTCCTTGGGGATCTTGCCGTTGAGCTTGCCGTCGCTCAGGTACGGACCGAAGCGGCCGTTGAGCACCTGGATCTCGCTGCCCGGGAATTCCTTGATGATCCGGTTGCGCGCGATCTCTTCCTTCTCCTCGATCAGGAACACCGCGCGGGCCAGGTCGATCTTGAACGGGTCGTCTTCCTTCTTGAGCGAGGCATAGACGCTGCCACGCTTGGCGAAGGGGCCGAAGCGGCCGATGCCGACGCTGACCTGCTCGCCGTTGTTCTCGCCGAGGTTGCGCGGCATGTCGAACAGCTTCAGGGCATCGTCGAGCGAGATCGAATAGATGCTCTGGCCCGGCTGCAGCGAAGCGAACTTGGGCTTTTCCTCGTCCTCGACCGTACCGATCTGCACCATCGGCCCGAAGCGGCCGATGCGCGCGCTGACTTCCTTGCCGCTCTTCGGATCGGTGCCCAACGCGCGCGAGCTGCCGGCGTCGGTGCGGTCCAGCGATTCCTTCTTGTCCTCGACCAGTTCCTTGAACGGGGCCCAGAACTTCGCCATCAACGGCACCCACTGTTCCTCTCCGCGGGAGACGGCATCGAGCTCGTCTTCCAGGTTCGCGGTGAAGTCGTAGTCCACGTAGCGGGTGAAATGAACGGACAGGAACTTGCTGACCGCGCGACCCACGTCGGTGGGTTTGAACGCGCGGCCTTCCATCTCGGTGTACTTGCGGAACAGCAGGGTCTGGATGATCGAGGCGTAGGTGGACGGCCGGCCGATCCCGTATTCCTCCAGCGCCTTGACCAGCGCCGCTTCGGTGAAGCGCGGCGGCGGCTGGGTGAAGTGCTGGTCGGCGTGGATGCGATCCAGCGGCACGCGGTCGCCGGTCTTCATCGCCGGCAGCTTGCGGCCTTCGTCCTCGTCCTCGGCGGCCTTGCTGTCCTTGCCTTCCTCGTACACCGCCAGGAAGCCGGCGAACACCACCGTGGTGCCGCTGGCGCGGAACACGTGCTCGCTGCCGGCGGCCAGGTCGACCGAGACGGTGTTGAGCGTGGCCGGCACCATCTGGCTGGCGACCGCGCGCTTCCACACCAGTTCGTAGAGCTTGCGCTCGTCGTCGGTGAGGAAGCGCGCCACCTGCGAAGGCGTGCGCAACGCGGCGGTCGGGCGCACGGCCTCGTGCGCTTCCTGCGCGTTCTTGGACTTGGTCTGGTAGACGTTGGGCTTGTCGGGTACCGAAGCGGTGCCGTAGTCGCGCGCGATCACGTCCCGGATCTCGGCCAGGGCTTCCTGCGACAGGCTCACCGAGTCGGTACGCATGTAGCTGATCAGGCCGACCGTGCCTTCGTCGCCCAGGGCCACGCCTTCATACAGCTTCTGCGCGACCTGCATGGTCTTGCGCGTGGTGAAGCCGAGCTTGCGCGATGCTTCCTGCTGCAGGGTCGAGGTGGTGAACGGCGGCGCCGGGCGGCGCTTGCGCTCCTTGCTGGCCACGTCGGTGACATGCAGCGCACCGGCGGCTGCCTGCTGCAGGCGCAGGCGCGCCGCTTCGGCGGTGTCGCCATCGGTGATGGTGAACTGTTCGAACTTCTGCCCGTCGAGCTTGATGAGCTTGGCGGTGAACGGCTGCGAGGCGTGGGCCAGCTCGGCACCGATGCTCCAGTACTCGCGCGCCCGGAACGCTTCGATCTCCTCCTCGCGTTCGACGATCATCCGCAGCGCGGGCGACTGCACGCGGCCGGCCGACAGGCCCGGCTGCACCTTGCGCCACAGCACCGGCGAGAGGTTGAAGCCGACCAGGTAGTCGAGCGCCCTGCGCGCCTGCTGTGCATCGACCAGGTCCACGGCGATCGCGCGCGGCTGGGTCATCGCCTCCTTGATCGCACGCGGGGTGATCTCGGTGAACACCACCCGGTGCAGCGGCTTGTTGCCGAGCAGGCCGCGTTCCTTGAGGATCTCGGCGATGTGCCAGCTGATCGCCTCGCCTTCGCGGTCCGGGTCGGTCGCCAGCCAGATGTCGTCGGCCGCCTTTGCCGCCCTGGCGATCGCCTCGACGTGCTTCTCGTTCTTCTCGATCAGGTCGTAGCGCATGGCGAAGCCGCGCTCGGGATCGACCGCTCCCTCCTTGGGCACCAGGTCGCGCACGTGCCCATAGGAGGCCAGGACGGTGAAGTCCTTGCCGAGATATTTGTTGATCGTCTTGGCCTTGGCGGGCGATTCGACGATGAGGAGATGCTTGGGCATGGCAATAGTCTGGGTGCGGCGGCGGTCCTTCCGGGACCGGATGCGGGCGGTTAGCGTCACGTGAAGAACGCTGTCGCCAGAGAAGCCGACGCCCGGGAGGGGCCCCCCGGGCGTGGTCGCTGTCCTTTTTATACGTGAATCACGCCGTGGCCGGCCGTGTCAAGCCGGGCGTTCCGCCGCCCGGCCCGATGGGGAGCCCTTTTACCACTTCATCGACGACAACAGTCCGATCATCGCGATCGCCGCCACCGCCATCGCCACGAACATCAGGGCGAACAGCACCAGGATCACCACGGTGACCGTGCCGAGCCCGCGTTCCTGCCATTCCGGGCGGTCAGTGTAGGCCCACTTGTCCACCACCAGGGTGTCGCACAGCATGTCGTGCAGGGCCTGCTTGCGCTCGGTGAAGGCGACCATCAGGCCCGAGATCAGCACGCCCAGGCCGCAGGTGAAGAGCACGAACAGCAGGTAGGCCAGGTAGCGCAGGAGGGCCCGGCCGAAGCCGATCGGCTCGCCGTTGGTGCGCACGACCTTGGCCCCGACCGCCATCTTGCCCAGGCTGGCCTGGGTGCCGGACGAGTGCATCCACGCGAAATACAGCATCGGCACGCCGAAGCTGATCGCGTAGTTCAGGAACAGGAAGGTCACGCTGGCCCCTGCCCCCGCGAGCTCGTTCTGGGCCAGGCTCGACAGGCTCATGCCGAATACCAGCATCAGCGGGATCAGCAGGGCGTAACTGAGCACGCCGGTGACCAGGCCGTCGACGACACTGGCGGCGAAGCGGCGCCACAGGCCTGCCATGACCACGTCGCCGCCGTGGACCGGGTCGGCGCCGGCACGGACATCCATCATTGCCACCGGTGCGGAGTAGGGGCTGTAGGCCCCCGCGGAGGCAGGCGCCACGCCGCCGCCGCCCGGGGCGGCCGCTGGCGTTGCATCGGCCGGCGGCACGGAGGCGGCCAGGACCGGTTCGATGCGGAAGTCCAGGGTCGCCGCCGCGTCCTCCAGGCCCAACTCGGCCCGCAGCGAACCCAGCGGCTGCCAGGCTGGCAACCCGTCCCGCCAGACCAGGGTCGCCGCATCGATCTCGCCGGCGCGGAAGCGCTGGACGAGGGCTTCTGCCGGCTGCGGGCCGATCTGCCTGCGCTGGCGATCGGCGTAGTACCACTCGGTCATGCGGTGCGTTCCTTGCTGGATGGATCGGTGGGGCGCGTCTCAGCCACGGCAGGAGACCGGCAGGTACTTGTCCTCGACTTCCGAGCTGCACTGCCAGCCGGCACCGTTGGGGTCGTATTCCAGCCAGATCGCGTTGCCGTCCAGCGCGGGCTTGCCGGGGGCCGCGATGGTCGCTTCCAGCCCGCACAGGTCGCTGCCTTCGAATTCGCCGAACGTCACCGGGCCCAGGTTCGCCTGCGCGTAGCTGTCCGCATCGCCGAAGCCTTCATCGCCGTTGCGAGGGCAGCGGTCGTTGGCGGCCATGAACTCGGTAACCGCCGACTGCAATGCCTGGGCCTGCGCGATGGTGGCGGACGTGTGCGCGCGCAGGGTGTAGTCCTGGTACGCGGGCAGGGCGATCGCGGCGAGGATGCCGACGACGGCGATCAAGAACACGCCCGCAACACCGATCAACGCGGCGATCGCGCAACCGGACAGGCCGGAGGGCCGCGGCGCGGAAGCCACGGGCGCAATCGACGCCGCGGGCAAGGGCGGCGGCAGTGCCGCCAGTTCCAGCTCGGCGGTGAAATCCTGCAATGGACGCCACTGCGCCTGGCCGTCGCGCCACACCAGTGTCTGCGCACCGATCGCGCCACTGGCGGCGAGTGCGCGCAAATCCGCGGCCTGCAAAGGGCCGTGCCGCTGCCCGTCGGCAGTGGCGTAATACCAGTCGCTCATGTGATTCCCCGTAGCGTGCGCGTCCACGTTACCCCATGCCCCGGATGCGCGGAAGCCGGCTTGCGCCGGCTTCCGGGGTCATCGTGGCACGCGGATGCCGATCAGTGCACCGGTTCGGCTTCCTCGCCGAACATCTGCGTTTCCATCCACGCGTACGCCGCTTCGGCGCCGGGCTGGTTGAACAGCACCATCAGGATCACCCACTTGAGGTCATCCAGGTCCAGCTCGTCCTGGTCCAGGGCCATGGCCCGGTCCAGCACCAGCTCGCGCTGGTCCGCATCGAGCACGCGCTGCTGTTCCAGGAACAGCAGGAAGCCGCGGCATTCCACGTCGAGCTTGTCCAGCTCGGGTCCGTGGTAGACCCGCACCGGGCCGTCGACGCGCGCATCGCCTGCGGCCGGGCGCTGCTCCGCCAGCCCGTCGAGCCAGTCGAAGGCCTTGCTGATTTCGCTTGGACTGAAGCCGGCTTCGATCAGCCCTTCCTGCAGCGGATCGCGGTCGCGGAGGGTGTCCGCATCGTCACCGATGTAGTGTTCGAAGAGATAAAGCAGAACGTCCAGAATGCTTTCTTTCATTGCCCTCGGCCTGCGCCCCGTTCGGGACGCCGTGGGGTGGGGAACCACGGGCAAAGTGCCCACGCCTGCCACCCCGGTCAGGCGATCGCGTCGCCGCCGGTGGACCTGCGTGCGTAGCGGCCATGTTCGACCGCGACCCGCCCATCCAGTTCCATGGCCAGCAGCATGGAGGACAGGGCGGCGGTCGTCAATCCGGTGCGCTCGACCAGCAGATCCATAGGGGTTGGGTCGTAGCCGAGGGCGGCCCACAATCTGTCGTGGTCGACAGTGTCGCCGCGGGGGGCGCATGAAGGCCTCGCGGAGCGCGTCGTCGGGGCGTCCGTGGACCTGGCGTGCGGCCCAAGGGAGGTGGCCAGGCGCCCGGCCAGCGCTGCGATTCCAGCCAGAACTTCGTCCGGGTGCTCGACCAGTTGGGCCCCGTCGCGGATCAGGCGATGGCAGCCACGGGCCTGGGGGAGGTGGATCGAGCCGGGGATGGCGAAGACCTCGCGCCCGGCCTCTGCGGCCAGGCGGGCGGTGATCAGCGCCCCCGAGCGCACGGCCGCCTCGACTACCAGGGTGCCCAGCGAAAGTCCGGCGATGATCCGGTTGCGGCCGGGGAAGTGCCAGGCGCGGGGCGGGGTACCGGGCAGGTGTTCGCTTACCACCGCACCGGAGATGGCGATGCGATCGCGCAGGCGGTCATGGCGGGGCGGGTAGGGCACGTCCGCTCCGGTGCCGAGCACGGCCACGGTGAGTCCGCCGGCGGCCAGCGCCGCGTCGTGCGCAGCGGCGTCGATGCCCGCGGCCAGGCCGCTGGTGACGGCCAGCCCGGCCCGGCACAGCGCATCGGCGAACAGCCGGGCGGTATCGCGTCCGCCCGGGCTGGCGCTGCGGCTGCCGACCACGGCGATAGACGGTCGCCACAGCATGTCCGGGTCGCCGTCGACAAACAGGGCCAGCGGCGGATCCGGCGCCTGCCGCAGCAGCGGCGGATAGCGCGGATCGTCGTTGCCGATCAGGTGGTGGCCCGGATGCGCCAGCCAGGCCAGCGCGCGATCGAGGGCGGTGGCAGGGATGGCCTCCTTCCCCGCGTGCAGTTCCGGATCGCCCGGTCCGCCAGGGGGTGGCAGCGCACGATGCGGTGCACGACGCTCCCCTGCCAGCAGCCGTCGCAGCAGCGGCAAGGGATCGGGTGGGCAGGGCGCGGGCATCGCAGGATCGTTACCCGGAAACGACGACGGCGCCCTCGGGCGCCGTCGTCGCGTGCTGTAGGAATTCTCCGGCGCTTACTGCGCGTCGGGATGCCGTGCCTGGAAACCGACCCGGACCGGCTTGGTCCCGTCCATCACCAGCGCATAGCTCACCTTGTCGAAGGTGCGGAACACCATCGCATGGGCGGCGTACTCCTCCGGCAGGGCGACCGTGCTGCCGTTGCCGGTGAACTGGTCGTCCATGCGCGAGGTGCGGGCACCGTTCACGCGGTCGTTGATGTGGCGGCCCGGCCGCCACAGCGAGAAGACGGTGCCGTTGTCGATGCCGTCCAGACGGCCGGCGGAGATCGCGATGACGTCACGCGGGCCACCGGCGGTGGCGCTGACGGCAACGGCCAGCACGCTGACATCGGCCGGTTGCGAAGCCGGCGGATGCGGGAAGAACTGCAGGTCGTAGGCCTGCGCCTCGACCGGGACCACGCGGTCGCCGGCACGGACCTCGTGACCACTGTCCTCCAGGCTCAACGTGGCCACTTCGACGCCGCCGGTGCCCGAGGCGCGGGTGACCGTGCCGACATTGACCTTGGACAGCTCGTAGCCGAGGGCTTCGTTGCGGGTGGTCGGCGGTACGTACTGGCTCCACAGCACGCCGTCCAGCGGCATCGGGCGGCCGTCGGCCTCCAGGTGCTGGAACGGCCGCGGCAGGGCGTAACGCACGGTCGGGCGCAGCACCATATAGCGCTGGCCGGCCTGTACGCCGTCGAGTCCCTTCACGTAGGCGATCTGGCCGGCGCTGCCGCGCAGGCGGTTGTCTTCGAACCCGACCACGTAGGGCAGGTGCTCGAAGGCGTCGGTGACGCGCAGGTCCTTGAGGAACGGCTCGATTTCCGACAGCGGAACCGCGCCGATCGGGGCCTCTTCGCGCGGGCCGGCCTGTACCGCGACGCGGTCCAGGTAGGCCAGGCTCAGGACGTCGCCCGGAAAGATCAGGTGTGGATTGGCGACCTGTGGATTGGCCTGCCAGATTTCCGGCCACAGCCACGGCTTGCCGAGGAAGCGTCCGGCAATATCCCAGAGCGTGTCGCCCCGGACCACGACGTACGTGTCCGGATGACTGCCCCGCGACTCGACGGCGGCAGCATAGGTGGCGACGGTCATCATCGCGACGGCAAGTACCGTCCGAAGGCGTGTGAGCATGGTTGCGTTCTCGCCTGATTTCCCCAACAGGTCAGGCGACTATAGTCCAGAATTCAGGCCGTTGCGCAAGCTTCCGCGCTAGAATTGCGACGGCGGGCCGGTTTGTCCCGGTCATCCCCCTCGGAGTTCCCCCATGGCCTTGCTGCCCATCCTCGAGTTTCCCGATCCGCGCCTGCGTACCCGGGCCGCGCCGGTCGACCCGGCGCAGGTGACCACGCCGGAGTTCCAGACCCTGCTCGACGACATGTTCGAGACCATGTATGCCGCGCCAGGCATCGGCCTGGCCGCCAGCCAGGTCGATACCCACCTGCGTTTCATGGTCATCGACGTCAGCGAGGGCAAGGACCAGCCGATGGTCTTCATCAACCCGCAGATCACCGTCCGCGATGGCGAACAGGTCTACCAGGAAGGCTGCCTGTCGGTACCCGGGATTTTCGCCGACGTGACCCGCGCCAATGCCATTACCGTGCGCCACCTGGATCGCCAGGGCCGCGAGCAGGAGCTCAGTACCGATGGCCTGCTGGCGGTGTGCATCCAGCACGAGATGGACCACCTGGAAGGCAAGCTGTTCGTCGACTACCTCTCGCCGCTCAAGCGCGAGATGGTGCGCAAGAAGCTGGCGAAGGCGCGCAAGCACGCGGCCTGAGACCGAAGGGTGCGGCGCCGTCCGCGACGGCATCGGGTGCGGGCCGGGTCCTGGCCCAGGCCGGTGACGTTCGTCCGCAGCTCCGTCCCCTCCTTCCCGCTCCCTCGAACCCCTTCCGCATGAAAATCGTCTTCGCCGGCACGCCGGATTTCGCCGTGCCCTCGCTGCGTGCCGCCGCCAGGCACCACGAGGTGGTAGCCGTCTATACCCAGCCGGACCGGCCGGCCGGCCGTGGCCGCGGCCTGTCCGCTTCGCCGGTCAAGCTGGAGGCGATCGCCCGCGGCATCCCGGTGCTGCAGCCGGAGAGCCTGCGCCGGCGCTCCGCCCAGGCTGCCCTGCGCGAGCTCGCACCGGATCTGATGGTGGTGGTGGCCTATGGTCTGATCCTGCCGCAGGCGGTGCTCGATATTCCTGTCGCCGGCTGCTGGAACGTCCACGCCTCGCTGTTGCCGCGCTGGCGCGGCGCCGCGCCGATCCAGCGTGCCATCCAGGCCGGGGACGCGCTCACCGGCGTATGCCTCATGCAGATGGACGCCGGGCTGGATACCGGTCCTGTGCTCCTCGACCAGTCCACCCCGATCGGCGCCGATGAAACCGGCGGGCAGCTGCATGACCGGCTCGCCGAGATGGGCGCGCAGGTCCTCGCCGACGGGCTGGGCCTGCTGCGTGCCGGCATCCGTCCGGTACCGCGGCCACAGCCGGAGGAAGGCGCGACCTACGCGCACAAGCTGGACAAGGCCGAGGCGCGGCTGGACTGGACGGCAGCGGCCAGCGTGCTTGCACGGACGGTGCGCGCCTTCGATCCGTGGCCGGTGGCCGAAGCGATGGTGGCCGGCGAGCGGCTGCGCATCCACGGCGCGGTCGCGCTGGATGCAGGCCACGCCGCGGCGCCGGGCACCCTGTTGGCGGCCGGCCGCGAAGGCATCGATGTCGCCTGCGGGCAGGGCGTTCTGCGCCTGCGCGTGGTCCAGCGCGATGGCGGCCGGGCGATCACCGCGGCCGACTGGCTCAACGCACGTCGCGACCTGGTCCGGACGGCTGACCGGTGACGCCTCGGCCTCCCGACCATCGCCGGCCTCCGGCGCCGCGCCCGGAGCGGACCCACCTGGCAGGCGCCGGCGCCCCGGGCGTGCAGGTGCGCGTGCTGTCGGCGCAGGTGCTCGATGCGGTCGTGCATCGCGGTCGTTCGCTGAAGTCGGAGCTGGCGGCGACGCTGCCGCGCCTGTCCGACCCGCGCGATCGCGCGTTGCTGGAGGCGATCGCCTTCACCGCGCTGCGGGGACGCTATCGCTACGCGCCGGCCTTGCGCGGCTGGTTGCAGAAGCCGCCAGGGGCAGGTGACGGCCCGCTGATGGCCCTGCTGCTGGCCGGTTGCGCCCAGCTCGATGCGCTGCAACTGCCGGCGCATGCAGCGTTGGCCGCCACCGTGGAAGCTGCGCGCGCGCTGGGCCGTCCGCACCAGGCCGGGCTGGTCAACGCCCTGCTGCGCCGCGCCCAGCGTGAGGGCTTCGCGCCCGCCGATCCGGCCGCGGCCTGGCCAGACTGGCTGCGTGGGCGGATCGAGGCGGCTTGGCCTGCGCAGGCCCCCGAGGTGTTTGCTGCCAGCGCTCAGCCCGCACCGTTATGGCTGCGGGTGAACCGCAGTCGGATCGCACGCGACGAATACCGCGCCCGGCTCGAGGCGGCCGGCATTGCCAGCACCACCGATCCGCGCCTGGCCGACGCGTTGTGCCTGGAAGTGCCGGTGCCGGTGGCCGCGCTGCCCGGTTTCGACGAAGGCCTGGTCGCGGTGCAGGATGGCTCGGCGCAGCAGGCCGCCGACGCACTGGGCGCCGAGCCCGGTGCGCGGGTGCTGGACGCCTGTGCAGCGCCCGGCGGCAAGGCCGCGCACCTGCTCGAGCGCGACCCGGCGCTGGAACTGCTGGCGCTGGAGGTGGATCCGCGCCGCGTACCGAGGATCGAGGAAAACCTGCGACGCTCCGGCCTGTACGAACCCGGTACGACCGGCCGCGTCCAGGTGCGGGTGGCCGACGCGACCATGCCGGCGCTGTGGTGGGACGGTTTCACCTTCGATGCGATCCTGCTCGATGCGCCGTGCTCGGCTACCGGCGTGGTCCGGCGCCAGCCCGACATCCTGCTGCACCGGCGCGAGGAGGATCTCGCCGCACTGATCCAGGTCCAGGCCCGCCTGCTCGACGCGGCCTGGCCGCTGCTGCGCCCGGGCGGCGTGCTCCTGTACGCGACCTGTTCGATCCTGCCTGAGGAAAACGCGACCCAGGTCGACGCGTTCCTGGCCCGTACCGCCGATGCGGTGGCGAGTCCGTTGCCCGCGGCGTTCGGCCACCCCGCCGGCGTCGGTCGCCAGCGCCTGCCGGGCGAGGACGGGATGGACGGCTTCTTCTACGCGCGCCTACAGAAGTCCGACTGAGCGCCCGTTATCATCGGCCGCCATGCCGATCCCATCCCTGAGCGCGGACACGCGCACACGCGACAACTGGCTGTTCTGGATCACCGCACTGCTCGTGCTCGGTGCCGGGCTGGGCCTGCGCGACCCGTGGCCGGCCGACGAGCCGCGTTTCGCCCTGGTCGCCAAGCAGATGGTGGAGAGCGGCAACTGGCTGTTCCCGCACCGCGGGATCGAGCTCTATTCCGACAAGCCGCCGATGCTGATGTGGCTGCAGGCGGCGTTCTACAGCGTATTCGGCAACTGGCGCGTGGCCTTCCTGCTGCCGTCCCTGCTGGCCGCGCTGGGCACGCTGTGGTGCGTGCAGGACCTGGGCCGGCGGCTGTGGACGCGCAAGGTGGGCCTGTATGCGGCGTGGGCTTTGCTGTTCGCGTTCCAGTTCACCTGGCAGTCCAAGAAGGCGCAGATCGATCCGCTGGTGACCTTCTTCATCACCCTGGCCAACTACGGCCTGCTGCGGCACCTGCTGCGCGGCCCGGACTGGCGCTGGTGGGCGCTGGGCTGGTTCGCCGCCGGACTTGGCACGATCACCAAGGGCGTGGGCGCGATCGCGCTGCTGATGATCCTGCCCGCGGCGATCGCTTCGTGGCGTGGCTGGCCGCGGGTCAGGGTGCACGTGCGCGATCCGCGCTTCTGGCTCGGGCCGTTGGCGTTCCTGGCGGCGGTGTCGATCTGGCTGGTGCCGGTGGTCGCGGTGGCCCTGTCCAAGAACCTGCCCGAATACCGCGCCTACCTGGACGACATCCTGTTCCGGCAGACCGCCCGGCGCTATTCGCAATCCTGGGACCACCACCAGCCGGCCTGGTACCACCTCGGGGTGATGCTGACGATGTGGATCCCGCCGGTGCTGGCGTTGCCGTGGGCGCTGCCGGCCTGGTGGCGGCGGCTGAAACGCCGCGACGCGCGCTACCTGCTGCCGCTGGCGTGGTGGGTACTGGTCCTGGCCTTCTTTTCGATTCCCGCCGGCAAGCGCGACGTCTACATCATGCCGGCGCTGCCGATGATGTGCCTGGCGCTGGCGCCGTTGCTGCCGGGGCTGCTGCGCCGGGGCTGGGCGCGGGTCCTGTTGCTTGCACTGTCGCTGGCGCTGGTGGTCCTGCTCCTGGGCGGCGGCTTCGCCCTGCTGCGCGGCAGTGGTTCGCTGGTGGTGAGGATGGAGGAGCAGCGCGGGCTGGATCCTGACGCGATCCGCGCCGTCGGCTGGATGCTGCTGGCGACCGGTGCCTGGGGCCTGGCCTGTGTGCTGGCTTTCCGTCGGCGCGCGGTGGTGGCGCTCTTCGCCACGCTGGCGGGCCTGTGGGTGGCCTTCAGCCTGGTCGGTTACCAGGCCCTGAACGACGCGAGTTCCGCGCGCGGAGTGATGGCCGACGCGGGTCGCCGGATCGGCCCGGACGCCGAGTTGGGCCTGGTCGCCTGGAAGGAGCAGAACATGCTCATGGCGGACCGCCCGGTGGTGGACTTCGGCTTCAAACAGTCCTGGGAGGTCCAGCTCGATCGCGGCGCGGCCTGGCAGGCGCAGGCGCCCGGTCGCTGGCTGCTGGTCCAGCAAGATGCACTGGAAGGCTGCATCGACCGGCAACGGATCGAACTGGCCGGTATCTCCAACCGCCGCCGCTGGTGGCTGGTGCCGCCGGGTGCGGTAGCGGGAGAATGCACGGCCACGCAAGAAGAGCGGGCGCGGGCCGATGCCGTGCAGGGACGCGAGACGGACTAGGCAGGGTTCGCCGGCTTAGTGAGTGTTCCGGGAAAGCAGGGGAAGAGGCGTCGTACCTGGCGCGGGATCGCGATGAACGAACGGTTGGACAATCAAGAGGGTCGGAGGCTGCGCTGGGCTCGGGCCTGTGCCGCACTGGGGGTCTGGTGCCTTCCGGCGCTGACCCTGGCCATACCCAAGGGCTTGTTGCCATTCGGCCTGCTGCTGCTGGCTTCGACCCTGCTGGTCCCGCTGCGGGTGGCCCGGGCGACGCGGGAGATCGGCTGGCCGTGGGTGCTGGTGGCGTTGGCGGGCATCGTCCCGGTACTGGTGGCGATGGCTTCGGCCCTGATGCTGGACACCACCCAGGGCATCGACGAACGCGATCGCCTGCTGGTGCTGCCCTGGGTCATGGCCTGGGCGTGGGCGCTGCAGCCGCCGCGGGACCTGCTGTGGCGCGGTTCGCTGGTGGGATTGATGGCCGCCGCGGCGCTCGCCCTGACCCAGGTGCTGGCGGGGGCTGTCCGCGCGGGCGGCTGGCTCAACGAAATCGTCTTCGCCGACGTGGTCCTGGTGCTGATGGTGCTGGCGGTGTTCTGCCGGCCGCCGCGCAGCTGGCACTGGTCCGGGTTCGGGCTGGCGCTGGGCGTGCTGGCGATCCTGCTCAGCGGCACGCGCGGGGCCTGGCCGGGAATGTTGTTGCTGTTGCTGGTGCTGGTGCTGGGCAGCGGGTGGCGCAGCCCTCGCAGCCGCAGCATCCTGCTGGGGGCGGTGGTGGCCGCCGGTATCGTCCTGGTCGCTTCGGTTCCGGCACTGACCCAGCAGATGCGGTTGACCGAGTTGCGCCAGGACCTGGAGCGGATGGACCGCGGCGACCACAACTCCTCCGCGGGCGCGCGCCTGGAACGGCTGCAGGTCGCTGGCGAGGCATTCTTCGCTGCGCCGTGGACGGGCGTGGGCTTCGGCGAGTTCGACCGGGCGATGCAGCGGCTGCCGGCCTGCCAGCACGACACCGAGCGCCACGTCGAGCGCTGCCACCTCGGCCATGCACACAACGACCTCGCCGAGTGGGCCGCGACCATGGGCATTCCCGGCGTAGTGGCGCTGGCGATGCTGTACGGCGTCCCGTTGTGGCTGTTCCTGCGCTTACGCCGCGGAGTGAAGGCAGGCCGCCTGCGCGGCTCGGCCTCGGCCGGGGCGATGCTGGTGCTGGTGTTCGTACTCAGTGGCCTCACCCAGTCGATGTTCGCTCACCAGACCACCGCCAGCGTCTACGCCGCCTTCGGCGGCCTGCTGCTGGGCCTGGCATTGCGCGAGGCCCGTTGGCCGTCTAGGCCGGGTCGTAACGACACGGCCTGATGCCGGATCGGTCGGCGCGGCCGCTGCCACGCCCCGAAAAAGAAAGCGCCGGCCCTGGGAGGGCCGGCGCCGGGGGTGCCGGCGTTGCCGCCGGCGGGGGGAGGGTTACTTCGAGATGTCGACGTCCTTGGTCTCGTGCAGGAACAGGCCGCCGATCACCACGGTCATCACCGCGATCGCGATCGGGTACCACAGGCCGAAGTACATGTTGCCGGTGGTTGCCACCAGGGCGAAGGAGATGGTCGGCAGGAAGCCGCCGAACCAGCCGTTGCCGATGTGGTACGGCAGCGACATCGAGGTGTAGCGGATCCGGGTCGGGAACAGCTCGACCAGGTAGGCGGCGATCGGGCCGTAGACCATGGTCACGTAGATCACCAGCACCCACAGCAGGAACAGCGTCGCCGGGATGTTGATGCGCGCCGGGTCGGCCTTCTCCGGGTAGCCGGCCGCGCCGAGCGTGCTCTTCAGCAGCTTGGTGAACGCGTCGGCCTTGCTCTTGACCTCGTCCTTGGACAGGCCCGCCGCATCGTAGGCCTCGACGTCGGTACCGCCGATGCTGATCCGGGCCACGGAGCCGGCCGGGACCGGCACGATCTCGTACGGGACGCCGGCCTTGGCCAGCGCGGCCGCAGCGACATCGCACGAGTTGGTGAACACCTTCTTGCCGATCGGGTCGAACTGGAACGAACAGGTGTTCGGGTCGGCGTGGACCGTGGCCGGCGCGCTCTGGCGGGCTTCCTCGATCGCCGGGTTGGCGAAGTGGGTAAGGCCCTTGAAGATCGGGAAGTAGGTCAACGCCGCCAGCGCGCAGCCGACGAGGATGATCTTCTTGCGGCCGATCTTGTCGGACAGCCAGCCGAACACGATGAAGAACGGCGTGCCCAGCACCAGCGCGGCGGCGATCAGCAGGTTGGCGGTGGTGCCGTCGACCTTGAGCGCCTGGGTCAGGAAGAACAGCGAGTAGAACTGGCCGCCGTACCAGACCACGGCCTGGCCGGCGGTGGCGCCGAGCAGGACCAGCAGCATCAGCCTCAGGTTGCCGCCCTTGATCGAATCACGGAACGGCTGCTTGGAGCCCTTGCCTTCCGACTTCATCTGCTGGAACAGCGGCGATTCGGACAGTTGCAGGCGGATCCACACCGAGATGCCGAGCAGCACGATCGACACCAGGAACGGGATGCGCCAGCCCCAGGCCTCGAACGCCTCGGTGCCCAGGGTCAGGCGGCAGGCCAGGATCACCAGCAGCGACAGGAACAGGCCGAGCGTGGCGGTGGTCTGGATGAAGCTGGTGTACAGGCCGCGTTTGCCGTCCGGCGCGTGCTCGGCCACGTAGGTGGCCGCGCCGCCGTACTCGCCGCCCAGTGCCAGGCCCTGCGCGAGGCGTAGCGCGATCAGGATGATCGGTGCGGCGATGCCGATGGTGGCGTAGGAGGGCAGGATGCCGACCAGGAAGGTCGACGTGCCCATCAGCACGATGGTGACCAGGAACGTGTACTTGCGGCCGATGCGGTCGCCGAGGCTGCCGAAGAACGCCGCGCCGAACGGACGCACCGCGAAACCGGCGGCGAACGCGAGCAGGGCGAAGATGAAGCCGGTGGTCTCGTTGACCCCGCTGAAGAACTGCTTGGCGATGATCGCCGCCAGCGAACCGTACAGGTAGAAGTCGTACCACTCGAAGACCGTGCCCAGGCTCGAGGCGAAAATGACCTTCTTGTGGCCCTTGCCGATTTCGCCCTGCGGCGAATGATGGTGCGTGGTTGCGCTCATGTGGATCCCCTCCCTCAGAAGCTGTATTTGACGTGTGTCTGGACGCGCTTGAGGTCGCCTTCGCGATCATCCTCGAGCGAACGTTGGCCCCAGCCGATCTCCGCGCCGATGTCCAGCTTGGGCAGCGGCGAATAGATCAGGTTGGCGTGGTAGGACTGCGAACGCTCGGTCACGCCCCAGCCGACCAGGGCGACGTCGTTGTCGAAGGCGGCGGCCGAATACATCAGGTTGCCGCGCAGCTTCGGGTTGAAGACATGGCGCCAGGCCACGAAGCCGCCCCAGCCGTTCATCGCCTCGATGTCGCCACTGGCGTCCTGCATCACGTCGCTGCCCAGGCCGAAGGCCATGTAGCGTCCGATGCCGCTGCCGTAGTTGCCCATGTAGCGGATGTCGTCGCTGTCGCCGAGGTTGAACTTGCCCGAGACGCTGACCGCGCCGCCGCTGTCGGTGTTGTCGCCGGACTTGAACTGGCGCAGCAGGCCGGCGACGGAGAAGTGGCCCCAGTCGCCCTTCATGTTGTAGCGCGCGGTCAGGTCCGGGACGTTGTTGTCGCCGGTGGTGGTGCGCGCGCCGGCCGCGGCCGCATTCGGCGCGTAGGCCTGCATCGTGGTGTTCGGGTTCTCCAGCGCGACCGACCAGGGACCACTGGTGTAGCGCACCTGCGCCTGGCGCACGAACACGGTGCCGTCGGTGACGCCGACGAAGTCGACCGCATCGGGCAGGGCGGCGGTGTCCTGGAAGTTGGACCAGGTCTGGCCGGCCAGCCACTTGTTCCAGCTCACGTAAGCCTGGCGCAGGGTGACGGCGTAGGTATTGGTGGCGATCTCGTTGCCGGCCAGCGCGTTGCTGCCGCCGCCGAAGAAATCCATTTCCACGAAGCCCTTGAGCTTGTCGCCGCCCTCGGTGACGTGGTCGGCGCTCAGCCAGAAGCGCGAGAACTGGGCGTGGAAATCGGTGTACGGGTCGCCGCCATCGGCGGCCGGCCCGCCCACCGGGATGGTGCTGGGCACGTAGAACATGCGGCCGGAGGACCCGTCCGCGATGCGGCCGTCGCTGGTGTCGGTGACCATCGCATCGAGCTTGATGAAGCCGCCGTAGGTGAAGACGCTGCCCGGGTTTCCGGCGGGCAGGATCGGCGCGGTCTGGATCTTAGGCTTGCCATCGGCCGGTGCGGCCGCCGTCGCCGCGGTGGCGGTCTTGACCTCGGTGATCTGGGTCTGCGTCTCGCTGATCTGGGTCTGCTGGGTCTGCTGTCCGGAGACGAGCAGCTGGACCTGGCGTTCGAGCTCGGCCACGCGGGCCTCCAGCGCCTTCTCGCGCGCGGTCTGCGCGAACGCGGCGCCCGGCGCCACCAGAGCGACCAGCAGTGCCACGGCCAATGGCCGTCGCAGCAATCTGGATGGATGCTTGTTCATTTGCCCCTCTCTCCCTCGTTGGGTGGCGCCTGCAGCGAAGCGACGAGCGGCCACGCTGGGCGCGCGGCCGGTGACCGCAGACTGCGCATGGCCGCGGGGAGCGCCTATTCGCCATTAGTCGAATCCGGCCCGGCGACGTCGACCCGGGCCCGCAGTTGCGGGGCGTGCATGCCGTTGCGACCGCTCCGCGGTGGCCCGCCTTCGACCAAGGTCTTAGCCATGCTGCTGCAATGCGTCACGGTGGATGCGTCAGACTGTCGATCCATCAGTCGTGATCGCCACGCCCCGCGCGGCCGGTCACCCGGCATCTTTCGGAGGGAGACGCCATGTCCGACCTGTATCCCGTCAAGCCCGAGTTCGCCGCGCACGCGCGCATCGGCAAGGACGACTACGAACGCCTGTATCGCGAATCGGTGCAGGATCCGGAGGGTTTCTGGCGCAAGGCCGCCACCCGCCTGGACTGGTTCCGCGAGCCGACCGTGATCAAGGACGTCAGCTACGCACTGGATGACTTCCACATCCGCTGGTTCGCCGATGGCGAGCTCAATGCGTCGGTCAACTGCCTGGACCGGCAGCTGGCGCAGCGCGGCGACAAGACCGCGCTGCTGTTCGAGCCCGACAGCCCGGATGCGCCAGCGCAGAAAGTCACCTATCGCGAGCTGTACGAGCGCGTGTGCCGCCTCGGCAATGCGCTGCGCAACCTGGGCGTGACCAAGGGCGACCGGGTGACCATCTACCTGCCGATGATCCCCGACGCGGTGGTGGCGATGCTGGCCTGCGCCCGCATCGGCGCGATCCACTCGGTGGTGTTCGGCGGTTTCGCCCCGAACTCGATCGCCGACCGCGTGGCCGACTGCGGCAGCAAACTGGTGATCACCGCCGACGAAGGCCTGCGCGGGGCCAAGAAGATCCCGCTCAAGGCCAATGTCGACGCCGCGCTGAAGCTGCCCGGCACCAATACCGTCGAGACCGTGCTGGTGGTGCGCCACACCGGCGGCGCGGTGGACATGCAGGCCCCGCGCGACCGCTGGTTCCACGATGTGGTCGAAGGCCAGCCGGCGCAGTGCGAACCGGAGCGGATGAACGCCGAGGACCCGCTCTTCATCCTTTACACGTCCGGCTCGACCGGCAAGCCCAAGGGCGTGCTGCACACCACCGCCGGCTACCTGTTGTTCGCGGCCTATACCCACGAGTCGGTGTTCGACCTGCGCGAGGACGACATCTACTGGTGCACCGCCGACGTGGGCTGGGTCACCGGCCACAGCTACATCGTCTACGGGCCGCTGGCCAACGGCGCCACCTCGGTGGTGTTCGAGGGCGTGCCCAACTACCCGAGCGTGTCGCGCTTCTGGGAAGTGATCGACAAGCACCAGGTCACCATCTTCTACACCGCCCCGACCGCGATCCGCGCGCTGATGCGCGAGGGCGAGGCGCCGGTGAAGAAGGCCTCGCGCGCCTCGCTGCGCCTGCTCGGCAGTGTCGGCGAGCCGATCAATCCCGAGGCATGGCGCTGGTACTACGACGTGGTCGGCGATGCCCGTTGCCCGGTGGTCGATACCTGGTGGCAGACCGAGACCGGCGGCATCCTGATCTCGCCGCTGCCCGGCGCCACCGACCTCAAGCCCGGCTCGGCCTCGCTGCCGTTCTTCGGCGTGCAGCCGGCGCTGGTCGACGCCAATGGCGATCACCTGGAGGGCGCTGCCGAAGGCAACCTGGTCCTGCTCGATTCCTGGCCAGGACAGATGCGCACGGTCTACGGCGACCACCAGCGCTTCATCGACACCTATTTCCGCACCTACCCGGGCACCTACTTCACCGGCGACGGTTGCCGCCGCGACGGCGACGGCTACTACTGGATCACCGGCCGCGTGGACGACGTCATCAATGTCTCCGGCCATCGCATCGGCACCGCCGAGGTGGAGAGCGCGCTGGTCTCGCATCCGAAGGTGGCCGAAGCGGCGGTGGTCGGCTTCCCGCACGACATCAAGGGCCAGGGCATCTACGCCTACGTGACCCTCAAGGTCGGCGAGGCGCAGAGCGACGAGCTGCAGAAGGAACTGGTGGCCTGGGTGCGCAAGGAGATCGGCCCGATCGCCACGCCCGACCACCTGCAATGGGCGCCGGGCCTGCCGAAGACCCGATCGGGCAAGATCATGCGCCGGATCCTGCGCAAGATCGCAGAGAATGCGCCGGACCAGCTTGGCGACACCTCGACCCTGGCCGATCCGTCGGTCGTCGAGTCGCTGGTCAACGAACGCAAGGTGAAATGACCCCTCCGCTGGAACGCAACACCGAATGTCCACGATCCTGATCGCCGACGACCATCCGCTGTTCCGCGAAGCCCTGCGCGGCGCGGTGCAGCGGATCCTGCCGGCAGCGACCCTGCACGAAGCCGACAGCGTCGACGCGCTGTATGGGCTGGTCGAAGCGCACCCGGACGCGGACCTGCTGCTGATGGACCTCAACATGCCCGGCGCGCACGGGTTCAGCGCGCTGGTGCATTTGCGCGCGCTGCATCCGCAGTTGCCGGTGGTGGTGGTCTCGGCCCGCGAGGAACCGAGCGTCATGCGCCGCGCGCTGGACCACGGCGCGCTCGGCTTCATCCCCAAGTCGGCCGATTCGGACACCATCGGCGAGGCGGTCGGCCTGGTGCTCGACGGCGAGCGCTGGGCGCCGGCCGCCGCGGCCGCCGCGCCGGCGATGGACCGCGACGAACAGGCCGTGGCGCAGCGCCTGCGCGAACTGACCCCGCAGCAGTTCCGCGTGCTGCAGATGCTCGGCGAAGGACGGCTCAACAAGCAGATCGCCTGGGACCTGGGCGTGTCGGAGGCGACGATCAAGGCGCACGTGACCGCGGTGCTGCGCAAGCTCGGGGTCAACAACCGCACCCAGGCAGTGCTGCTGGCCGGACGCCTGGCGGTCGATCCGGACGGGGTCGTCGTGCCGCCGCAGGAGGCGGATTGAACCGGCCGGGCGTGCGAGCCCGGTGCGTGGAAGCGGTTACCGGATAAACCGGCCTGAACCGGGCCGCGGCGCCCCTTGCGGGAAGGCCGGTGATGCGCCGCACAATAGAGGGTCTGCGACGCGCCATTGCCTTGGGGGGCACGGTCGTCGCGCTCTCCGGAGAAACCGCGTGGTCGCAGCATCCATTCGTTCCGCTGGCAGGACCACCGACCTCATCCGAAGAGCGCGGCGATGAGCGCGCCGACAGGAGTTGCATCCAACGCAGCCGGGACCGTGTGGCTTCCCTCGGCCGAGTCGCCGATGCCGATGCCCGGCCAGAGCCTGCGCCAGGGTCGGCTGTCCGCCACGCGTCCGGCCACCTCGCCCCGCGGGATGGGCTGGCGACGCCTGCTGGTGATCGGCAGCACCGCCGTACTCACCGCAGTGGCGGCGATGGGCATGCTGCAGGTGCTGCGCGTAGGCGGGCTCAGCGTGCTGGACGGGGTGCTGCTGGTGCTGTTCGTGGCCCTGTTCGCGTGGATCGCACTGTCCAGCGTCAGCGCCGGCTGTGGCTTCGTGCTGCTGCTGGCCGGGCGCGCCAACGTGCTGGGCATCGATCCCGACAGCCCGTTGCCCGTGCCCGGCGTGCGCACCGCCCTGCTGATGCCGACCTACCACGAGGATCCGGCGCGGATCATGGCGGGACTGCAGGCGGTGTACGAATCGGTGGCCGCCACCGGCCAGCTGCACGCCTTCGATTTCTTCGTGCTCAGCGACAGCCGCCGCGAGGAGGTTGCCAAGGCCGAGCTCGAGGAATTCGCCGCTTTGCTGGAGCGCACCGGCGCCCACGGCCACCTGTTCTATCGCCGCCGTACCGACAACACCGGGCGCAAGGCCGGCAACATCGCCGAGTGGGTGCAGCGCTTCGGCGGCGCCTATCCGCAGATGCTGATCCTCGACGCGGACAGCGTGATGAGCGGTTCCACCCTGGTGCGGCTGGCCTCGGCGCTGGAGCACCATCCGGGCGTGGGCGTGCTGCAGACGCTGCCGCGCGTGGTCAACGGCCAGACCCTGTTCGCGCGGATGCAGCAGTTCGGCGGCCACGTGTACGGGCCGGTGATCGCGCGTGGCGTCACCTGGTGGCATGGCAGCGAGGGCAACTACTGGGGCCACAACGCGATGCTGCGCACCCGCGCCTTCGCCGAACACGCCGGCCTGCCGGAGCTGCCGGGGCGGCAGCCGTTCGGCGGCCATGTGCTGAGCCACGATTTCGTCGAGGCCGCGCTGATGCGCCGCGGCGGCTGGGCCATCCACCTGGTGCCGCAGCTGGACGGCAGCTACGAGGAAGGACCGCCCTCGCTCACCGACCTGCTGGTGCGCGACCGCCGCTGGTGCCAGGGCAACCTGCAGCACGGCAAGGTCGTCGGCAGCGCCGGCCTGCACTGGATCAGCCGCATGCACATGATGGTCGGCATCGGCCATTACTTCACCGCGCCGATGTGGGCGATGCTGATGCTGGTGGGCCTGGCCATCCCGCTCTACAACTCCGACCTGGTCTGGGACGGCTTCCAGCTGCCGGGGTTCTCGCCGCTGCGCTATTGGGCCGCGCGCGACGCCGAGCGCGTGGCCTGGCTGTTCGCCGCGACCATGGGCGTGCTGTTCGCGCCCAAGGTGTTCGGCTTCGTGGCGATGCTGACCGACGCCGATGCGCGTCGCGGCGCGGGCGGTGCCGGGCGGGCTTTCATCGGCGTGCTCATCGAGAGCCTGCTGGCTGCGCTGATGGCGCCGATCGTGATGTACCGGCAATCGCGCGGCGTGGCCGAGGTGCTGGCCGGGCGCGACTCGGGCTGGGAGGCGCAACGCCGCGACGACGGCAGCGTGCCGCTGTCCAGCCTGGTGCGCAGCTATGCCGGCCTGAGCCTGTTCGGCCTGTTCATGGGGGCGCTGGCCTGGGCCGTGTCGCCGGGCCTGGCGCTGTGGATGGCGCCGGTGGTGGTGGGCATGATCCTGGCGATCCCGACCGTGTGGATCACCTCCGCGCGCACACCGGGTCGCTGGCTGCGCCGCCACCGCATCCTGTGCATCCCCGAGGAACTGGAGCCGCCACCGGTGCTGCGCCGGGCCACCGAGCTGCGCGCGATGGCCACGCCCCCGCAGGCATAATGCCGGCTGTCCCACGGGGAAGGATGGTCGGCAATGTCGCTGCTGGAGTGCGTTGAGCAGGAAACCGGCGCTGCGCCGGAATGGACCGTGCTGTGGCTGCATGGCCTGGGCGCGGACGGCAACGACTTCGCTCCGATCGTGCCAGAGCTGGTGCGCAGGCACTGGCCGGCATTGCGTTTCGTCTTCCCGCACGCACCCGAGCGCCCGGTGACGATCAACGGCGGCATGCGCATGCGTGCCTGGTACGACATCGTCGGCATGGACTTCGCCACGCGCGCCGAGGCCGCCGGCATCGAAGAATCGGTGGCGCAGGTCGAAGCGCTGGTCGCACGCGAGGGCGAGCGCGGTATTCCGCCGTCGCGCGTGCTGCTGGCCGGCTTCTCGCAGGGTGGGGCGATCACCCTGGCCGCGGGCCTGCGCCGGCACGAGCCGCTCGCCGGACTGGTGGCGCTGTCGACCTACCTGCCGGGCGGCGTGGCGATGGCTGCGCAGCGCCACGCCAATGCGGTCGCGCAGCCGGTGTTCTTCGCCCATGGCGACAGCGACCCGGTGATTCCCGTGCAGTACGGCCAGGCCAGCGCGCAGATGCTGGAGCGGGTCGGCTTCGACGTGCAGTGGCACCGCTATCCGATGGCGCACCAGGTCTGTGCGCAGGAGATCGCCGACCTGGGCGACTGGCTGGACCGGCGGCTGGTGGCCTGACCGATGCGCGATCCGCGCCGCGAAGCGCCCTGGCTGCCGGACCTGTGCCGCCTGCGGCGGCTGGCGGCGATGCTCGGCCTGGCCGAACTGGTCGTCGTCGTGCTGGTGCTGGCGCCGGACGATGCGCGGACCTGGACCCTCGCCCGCTTCCTGTCGGCCAGCGGCCTGGCGCTGTGGCTGTCGCTGGCGATGGCGGTGCTGCTGTGCAAGCTGCGTGCGCCGATCTCGCGCTTGCCGCAACGGGTCGGCGCGCTGGCCGCGGTGGCGCTTGCGGCGACGGTGGCGTTCGCCGGCGCCGGCGTGATCCACGCGCTGTACAGCACGCTGGGCGCCGAGCCGCTGGGCGTGGGCTTCTGGCGCTTCACCACCGGCAGCGCCGCGGTCGCCTCGTTGATCGTCGCCCTGGCCCTGCGCCACTTCTACGTCAGCGACCGCTGGGCCGCGCAGGTCGAGGCCAATGCGCGCGCCGAGGCCGATGCATTGCAGGCGAGGATCCGCCCGCATTTCCTGTTCAACAGCATGAACCTGATCGCCGGCCTGCTGCGCCGCGATCCGGTGGTCGCCGAGCGCGCGGTGCTGGACCTGTCGGACCTGTTCCGCGCTGCGCTGGGGGCCGGCGAGGGCGATTCGACCCTGGCTGCCGAGTGCGAGCTCGCCACGCAGTACCTGTCGATCGAGCAGCTGCGCCTGGGCGACCGCCTGCGCGTGGAATGGGACAAGGGCGAACCGCTGCCCTGGGACCTGGTCCTGCCGCGCCTGACCCTGCAACCGCTGGTCGAGAATGCGGTGCTGCACGGCATCTCGCGCCTGCCGGAAGGCGGCGTGGTCTCGATCGCGCTGCGGGTGGAGGGCCAGGCGTTGCACCTGAGCGTGCGCAACCCGGCGCCATCGCCCCAGGATCCGTCGTCCGGCGCGCTGGCCTCGCTGCACGTGGGCGCCGGCCACGCCCAGCGCAGCATCGCCCACCGCCTGGCCTGGCGCTTCGGGCCGCAGGCGCGGGTGACGTCCGGCTGGAGCGACGGCTACTATGCCTGCGAGATCACGCTGCCCCTGAACGCATGAGCCTGATGCTGGCATGAGTCTGAAGCTGGTAATCGCCGACGACGAACCGATGGCGCGCGAGCGCCTGCGGATGCTGCTCGCCGACGAATCGGGCGTGGAGGTGGTGGCCGAGGCCGGCGATGGCCAGCAGGTGCTCGATGCGTGCGCCGAGCACCGGCCGCACGTGGTGCTGCTGGATATCGCGATGCCCGGCATCGACGGGCTGGAGACCGCGCGGCAGCTCGCCGCGCACCGCCCGCCGACGGCGGTGGTGTTCTGCACCGCCTACGACGCGCATGCGCTGTCGGCATTCGAGGCCTCGGCGATCGATTACCTGGTCAAGCCGGTGCGGCCGGAGCGGCTGGCCGCTGCGCTGGAGCGCGTGCGCACCTTCCTTGCCGGGCGCCCGTCCGCCGACGACGCGCGCCGCACCCACCTGTGCGCGCGCCTGCGCGGCAGCCTGCGCCTGGTGCCGATCGACGAGGTGCGCTACCTGCAGGCCGAGGAGAAGTACGTGGTCGTGCACCACGCGCGCGGCGAGGACCTGATCGAGGAATCGTTGAAGTCGCTCGAGGACGAGTTCGCCGACCGCTTCGTCCGCATCCACCGCAACTGCCTGGTTGCCCGCCAGGAACTGGTCGAACTGCGCCGCGGCACCGATGGCCACGTGCATGCGGTCCTGCGCAGCGGCGGCATGCCGCTGGAAGTCAGCCGCCGCTGCGTGCCGTTCCTGCGGCAGACCTTGCGGCACCTGTAGGAAGCGGGCTTCCCCGCGACCGGGCGGCATCGGCACCGGCGGGCCTCCGTATTCCCGACGCCCGAGCGCGGCCACGTCCGCTTTCGCGGAAAACCCGGCGTTTCCGCGATCCGGCCCCGATCCCCGATAATGCGCGCATGGATACCCCCCTGCGCATCGCCACCCGCAAGAGCCCGCTCGCCCTGTGGCAGAGCGAACACGTCGCCGCCCGCCTGCGTGCCGCCCACCCGGGCCTGGAGGTCGTGCTGGTGCCGATGAGCACCCGTGGCGACGAGCAGCTGGACCGTTCGCTGGCGGCGATCGGTGGCAAGGGCCTGTTCCTGAAAGAACTCGAACTGGCCATGCAGCGCGACGAAGCGGACTGCGCGGTGCATTCGCTCAAGGACGTGCCGATGGAACTGGAGCCGGGCTTCGAGCTGCCGGCCGTGCTCGAGCGCGCCGATCCGGCGGACGCCTTCGTCAGCAATACCTTCGACGGCATCGAGGCATTGCCGCAGGGCGCGGTGGTCGGCACCTCCTCGCTGCGACGCCAGGCGCAACTGCGCGCACGCAGGCCGGACCTGCTCCTGCGCGACCTGCGCGGCAACGTCAACACGCGCCTGGCCAAGCTGGACGCGGGCGAATACGACGCCATCGTCCTGGCCTGCGCCGGCCTGCAGCGCCTGGGACTGGATGCGCGCATCCGTGCCCGGCTCGCGCCGCCGGACTGGTTGCCGGCCCCGGCGCAGGCGGTGGTGGCGGTGGAGACGCGCGATGGCGACGCACGTGTCGCTTCGCTGGTGGCGGCGCTCGAACACGGACCCACGCGGATCCGCATCGAAGCGGAGCGGGCGCTCAATCGCGCCCTGCACGGAAGCTGCCATGTGCCGGTGGCCGCTTACGCTGAACTCGACGGCGATCGCCTGCAGCTGCGCGCCTGGGTCGGATCGGCCGCCGACGGCAGCGGCGTGCAGGCGCAGGCCGAAGGCGTCGCCGCGCAACCGCAGGCCCTGGGCAAGGCCGTCGCCGCTGACCTGCTGGCGCAGGGCGCGGGGCGTTTCCTCGGCTGATTGCGGGGGGGATCCGGACTCTGCAGGAGCGGGTGACCGCGACAGGGGCGTCGGGAATGCGGGCCCCAGCACGTGCCCCATCGGCTTCGGTGTCGCGGTAGCACGCTCCTGCCGGGGGCAGTCCCCGTTGCAGCAGGATGCGGACCGTTGCGCTTCCGACGCCGCCGCGCTCATCGCACCTGCAGGCGTTCGATCACCGCACCGGCCAGCACTGACAGCGCGACCAGCGGCCACAGCACGCGGGCCCAGCCGGGCTGCAGGTAGAGCAGGGCGGCGGCCAGCAACGGCAGGATCGCCAGCAGGCCCAGCACCAGCCAGCGGCCGCGGTGCCGTGTCCATGCGCGCAGGCCTCCCTGCGCCATCCAGCTGGCCACCACCATCGCGACGGCCACCAGCACCAGCAACAGCAGTGAAGGCACCGGACCGGCGGCCATGATCGGCCCCGGCCAGCGCAGTGCGATCAGTGCGAACAGCAGCGTCGCCCCGCTCAGCAGGGACAGCGCCAGGCGGGTCGGCAGCAGCAGCCCGGCCTGGCCGCCCTCCAGCATCGACAGGCCGGCGACCGTGGCCAGCGCGCCGATGCAGGCGAGCAGGGCGCACAGCGCGAGGAACGCCGGGTCCGGTTGCGGTTGCAGATGCAGCCCGGCCAGCGCGACGCCGCTGGCAGCGACCAGCGCCAGCGCGGTGACCGTCCTGATCCACCAGCGCCCCGGCGCCGTCGGGCGCGGCCAGAGCAGGCCGAAGCCGGCGGCGGCCAGCAGCACGCCCAGGCCCAGGCCCCAGACCTGCAGGTCGACCAGCTTGCGCAGGGTGCCGCTGGCGCCGAGCAGCAGCGCGCTGCTCAGGGCCACCCAGAGCACCAGCCCGCAGCCGGCATCGCACAGCGCGCCCAGCCAGGGGCGCAGGCGCGCCTGCAGTGTCGTCGTCGCCCGTGCCCCCGGATCATGGGGCGCGCGCTCGTGAAGGCTGGATTCCATGGTTTCTCCCCGGATCGGTGGCCTGGCCACCTGATGTGCAGTACTTCCCCGCCTGGCCGATTCTGCCATCGCGGCGCGCCGCGGTCCGGGGCGCCGGTCGGCAGTTCGGCAACGCCGGTCGCCCGGCCGCCGGAGTCGCGCCAGACGCGCCATAATCGGCGCCATGGACCGCTACGAACGCATCAACGCGCTGCATCGCATCCTCAAGGCCGCGCGCTATCCGGTCACGGTGCCGCGGCTGCAGGAAGAACTGGGCTGCTCGCGCGCCACCGTCTATCGCGACCTGGCGTTCCTGCGCGATGCGCTGATGGCGCCGATCGAAGGCGACGGCGAAGCGGGTTTCCGTTACGTCGCCGCGGAGAGCGACCGCTTCGAACTGCCCGGCCTGTGGCTCAGTTCCGAAGAGCTCTACGCGTTGCTCGCCTCGCAGCAGTTGCTGCGCCGCACCGGTGGCGGCGTGCTGTCGACCGTGCTGGCACCGTTGCAGCAGCGGATCGAGGGCCTGCTCGCCGCGCAGGCGGGCGCCAGCCAGTGGCCGGTGGAGCGCGTGCGCGTGATCCCGCACCGCGGCCGCCGCCTGGACGAGAACAGCTTCCGGGCCGTCGCCTCGGCGGTGCTGGAGCGGCGCCGGATCGCCTTCGAATACCGCGCCCGCTCCACCGACGAGACCACCCGCCGCAAGGTCTCGCCACAGCGGATCACCCATTACCGCGACAACTGGTACCTCGATGCCTGGGACCACGAACGCGACGCACTGCGCAGCTTCGCCGTGGACCGCGTGGTCCAGGCGCGCCTGCTCGACGACGTCGCCCAGGACGTGGACAACGAGGTGCTGGACCAGCACCTGGCGTCCAGCTACGGCATCTTCTCCGGCGAGCCCAAGGGCTGGGCGACGATCGTGTTCAGTCCCAAGGTCGCGCGCTGGGTCGCCGACGAACACTGGCATTCCAAGCAGCAGGGCCGCTTCCTGGCCGATGGCCGCTACGAACTGAAGATTCCCTACAGCGTGTCGCGCGAGCTGCTGATGGATGTGCTCCATTACGGCGGCGACGCGGAGATCATCGAGCCACCGATGCTGCGCGAGCAGGCCAAGTCGCTGCTTTCACTGGCGCTGTCGCAGTACGACCGCTAGCGGCCGCGGCAGGCGCTGCAGGCAACGGCCAGGCCTATCCGCATCGGCTCCGGACGGGGCGATGCCCGGGCCCTTCGAAGCCGTCCCGCTTCCGCGACGCCGTGTTTCGTAGCGCGGGACTTGCCCCGCTGCTCTCTTCCGGCGCGCCCAAGGGGTAGCGGGGTAAACCCCGCGCTACGAGAGCAGGCGCAGGCGGACAGCGGTGCCGGGGTATCGGCGCGGAGCACCGGTCCAATGACGACGGTCGCAGCCCCTGAGATGCCCCCGGCGCAGGCTGCGGATCCCAACCCGAGGAACCGCCGCCATGCCGACCTGGTCGCCCACGCACGCCGTCTTCGCCCTGTATCTGTCCGCGACCCGCCCGGACCCGGTCCTGGACCGGTTGCTGCGGCACTGGCTGGTCGCTGGCCTGCTGGCCGTGATCCTGTTTCCCGCACTGCGCGGGTCCAGCGCATGGCTGGGCTGGTGGCCGATGTGGCTGGTCGCGATGCCGGCGGGGGCCTGGTGGGCCCTGCACCGGTTCCGACTGCCGCAGGGGCTGCGGACCGCGGGCTCGGCATCGCGGCGTCGCGGGCGCCGGCAGGCGCGGCGCAGGATCGTCGCGGGTGCGGCCTCGCGCCGCCCTGCGTCGCCGCCGGACCACGCGCTGGTGGGCTGATCGGGCTTGGCGGCACCCGCTGGCGGGGTGCGGGTGCGGGCGCCCGTCCTGACCATCGGCAGGGGGCGGGCCGCGGGTGCTGTGCTAGCGTCCCGGGTCTGTATTTCCAGACCCGGAGCCGCTTGATGTCCCGTTTTACCCAGGCTTGCCTCTTCGCAAGCCTCATCGCCGCCGGTGCGGCCCATGCCCAGGAGCCTGCCGTGGCCACCGACCCCCACCAGTGGCTAGAGGATGTCACCGGCGACAAGCAGCTGGCCTGGGTCCGCGCCCAGAACGCGAAGACCGATGCCGCACTGGCAACGACGCCCGGGTTCAAGCAGATGGAGGCGGGCATCCGCGAAGTGCTCGATTCGGACGCCAAGATCCCCGGCGTGCAGAAGATCGGCCGGTGGTACTACAACTTCTGGAAGGACAAGAACCACGAGCGAGGCATCTGGCGCCGGACCACGCTGGAGGAATACCGCAAGCCGAACCCGGCGTGGGAAACCATCATCGACCTGGACGCCCTGAACAAGGCCGAAGGCGAGAACTGGGTCTGGCACGGCGCCGACTGCCTGCGTCCTGCCTATGAGCGTTGCCTGGTCGCGCTGTCGCGCGGTGGCGCCGACGCCGACGTGACCCGCGAGTTCGACGTGTCGAAGAAGGCCTGGGTCGAAAACGGCTTCTTCCGCCCGGAGGCCAAGGGCGGGCTGGGCTGGATCGACCAGGACAACGTCTACGTCTACACCGATTTCGGCGCCGGCACGATGACCGAGTCGGGCTACCCGCGCGTGGTCAAGCGCTGGAAGCGCGGCACCCCGCTGGCGTCGGCGCAGGTCGTGTACGAAGGCAAGGCCGACGACATGTACATCGCCGCCGGCCACGACGACACGCCGGGTTACCAGCGCGACTTCGTCACCCGTACGCTGGCGTTCTACAACGACGAGCTGTACCTGCTCGGCAAGGGCGGCGAACTGGTCAAGGTCGACGTACCCAATTCGGCGCAGAAGTCGGTGCAGCGGCAGTGGCTGGGACTGGAACTGCGCGAGCCCTGGACCGTCGGCGGCAAGACCTACAAGGCCGGCTCGTTCATCGTCGCCGACTTCGACGGATTCATCGCCGGCAAGCGCGAGTTCGACGTGCTGTTCGAGCCCAGCGAGCGCACCTCGCTGGCCAGCGCGACGATCACCCGCAACCACGTCGTGCTCAACGTGCTCGACGACGTCAAGAACCGCGTCAGCGTGCTGACCCACGGCGAGGACGGCTGGACGTCGCAGCCGCTCAGGATCGGCGCCGACGAGATCGGCACCACCAGCGTGGGCGCTGTGGACGCCGACGAGAGCGACCTGCTGTGGGTGACCACCACCGGGTACCTCACCCCGACCACGCTGCTGCTCGCCGACGCATCGGCGCCGGCCACGCCGCCGCAGGCACTGAAGGCCATGCCGGCCTTCTTCGATGCCAGCCGCGACGTGGTGGAGCAGCATTTCGCCACCTCGAAGGACGGTACGCAGGTGCCGTACTTCCTGGTCCGTCCAAAGGACCTCGAACTGGACGGCACCAACCCGACCCTGCTTTACGGCTACGGCGGTTTCGAGATTTCGATGACGCCGGGCTACTCGGGCGGCCTCGGTCGCGCGTGGCTGGACAAGGGCGGCGTGTACGTGGTGGCCAACATCCGCGGTGGCGGCGAGTACGGCCCGCGCTGGCACCAGGCGGCGCTCAAGGCCAACCGGCACAAGGCCTACGAGGACTTCGCCGCGGTGGCCCAGGACCTGGTCAAGCGCCGGATCACCTCGCCTGCGCACCTGGGCGTGCAGGGCGGCAGCAATGGCGGCCTGCTCACCGGCAACATGCTGACCCAGTACCCGGAGCTGTTCGGCGCGGTCGTGGTGCAGGTGCCCCTGCTGGACATGAAGCGCTACAACAAGCTGCTTGCCGGCGCGTCGTGGATGGCCGAGTACGGCAATCCGGACACCGCCGACTGGGAGTTCATCAAGACCTTCTCGCCGTACCACCTGTTCGATGCCGGCAAGCAGTATCCGCCGGTGATCTTCCTCACCTCCACCCGCGATGACCGCGTCCACCCCGGCCACGCGCGCAAGATGGCGGCGAAGATGATCGAGGCCGGCAAGGACGTGACCTACTACGAGAACATCGAAGGTGGCCACGGCGGCGCGGCCAACAACGCCCAGGCCGCGCACATGTCGGCACTGGCGTACAGCTTCCTGTGGGAACGGCTGTCGGGCGGCGCCGCGCCAGCCGCGGCCAAGGACAGCAGGAAGTGATGTTCCCGCCCCCGGCTCCGGCCGGGGGCGCTGTTTCAGCCTTGCGCTCTCCATGTGCCGGCGCCGGGAGGGTCCCGCAGCGGACCGCCTGGCCGGGCACGGCTTGGATTCCACCTTGCCGAACCCCATCGATGAGACCTGTCCTCCCGTTCCTCCTCGCAGCCCTGATGACCATGCCCAACGCGCCCGCTTCCGCCCCGACCCCGCCCGATGCGGCGCGCAAGCCGCATACGGTCAAGGCACCGTTCGGCGCCACGCGCGAGGACGATTACTTCTGGCTGCGCGACGACGACCGCAAGGACCCGGCCGTGCTGGCCTACCTGGAAGCGGAGAACGCGTACACCGACACGGTGATGGCGCCGCTCAAGCCGTTGCAGGAAAAGCTCTACGGCGAGATCGTCGGCCGCATCAAGCAGGACGACAGCTCGGTGCCGTACCGCGAGCGCGGCTGGTGGTACTACTCGCGCTTCGAGACCGGCAAGGACTATCCGGTGCACGCGCGCCGCCGTGACGGTGCCGGCATCGACGCGCTGTCGATCCAGGCGGCCAACGCGCGCGGCGACTTCGCCGGCGAGCAGGTACTGCTGGACGTCAACGCGCTGGCCGCGGACAAGGGCTATTTCAGCGTCGGCGACTACGCGGTCAGCCAGGACAACCGGATCCTGGCCTGGGCGGACGACGACATCGGCCGCCGCCAGTACACGATCCGCTTCCGCGACCTGGAGACCGGCCAGGCGTTCGCCGAGACCATCGAAGGCGTATCGCCCAACATCGTCTGGGCCGACGACAACCGCACGCTGTTCTACGTCGAGAACGATCCGGAGACGCTGCTGACCGTGCGGGTGAAGAAGCACGTGCTCGGCACGCCGGTGGCGCAGGACGCCCTGGTCTACGAGGAAGACGACGACAGCTTCTACATGGGCATCGGCCGCAGTCGCGACGACCGGTTCATCACCATCGGCGTGGAAAGCACGGTGTCGTCGGAGTTGCGCTATGCGCCGGCCGCCGATCCGCGCGCGTTCACCGTGCTGGCCCCGCGCCAGCGCGACGTCGAGTACGACGCCGACCACCTCGACGGGCGCTGGGTGATCCGGACCAATGCGCCGGGCGCCGACGGCAAGGCGGCGACCAACTTCAAGCTGGTCACCGCACCCAGCGATGCGACCTCGCGCGCGCAGTGGACCGACTGGCTTGCCCACGACCCGGCCGTGTTCCTCGAGGACGTGGAGCTGTTCGATGGCTTCACCGCGGTGGCCGAGCGCTCCGGCGGCCTGGAGCGCCTGCGCCTGCTCAAACCCGATGGCAGCCAGCAGTACGTGGATGCCGACGAGCCGGCCTATTCGATGGGCCTGTCGGTCAATGCCGAACCGGAGTCGCCGTGGCTGCGCTACAGCTACACCTCGCTGGCCACGCCGGCGACGACCTATGAGCTCAACGTGGCCACGGGCGAGCGGCGGCTGCTCAAGCAGCAGCCGGTCCCCGGCTACGACCCGGCGCAGTACGTGACCGAACGCGTGTGGATCACCGCGCGCGACGGGGTGAAGGTGCCGGTGTCGCTGGTCTACAGGAAGGGCTTCGTCAAGGATGGCACCGCGCCGCTGTTCCAGTACGCGTACGGCAGCTACGGCATCTCGATGGATCCGGGTTTCAACGGGCCGGTGGTGAGCCTGCTCGACCGCGGCGTGGTCTATGCGATCGCGCACATCCGCGGCGGCCAGGAAATGGGCCGGCAGTGGTACGAGGACGGCAAGCTGCTCAACAAGCAGAACACGTTCAATGATTTCATCGACGTGACCCGTGGCCTGGTGCAGCAGGGTTACGCCGCACCGGGCCGGGTGGCCGCCTCGGGCGGCAGCGCTGGAGGGCTGCTGATGGGGGCGGTCGCCAACCAGTCGCCGCAGGATTACCGGGTGATGGTGGCGCAGGTGCCGTTCGTGGACGTGGTCACCACCATGCTCGACGCCAGCATCCCGCTGACCACCAACGAGTACGACGAATGGGGCAACCCGGAGCAGAAGCCGTTCTACGACTACATGCTCACCTATTCGCCCTACGACAACGTCAAGGCGCAGGACTATCCGGCGCTGTTCGTCGGCACCGGCCTGTGGGATTCGCAGGTGCAGTACTGGGAGCCGGCCAAGTGGGTGGCCAGGCTGCGCGACGTCAACACCGGTTCGCTGCCGGTGGTGTTCCGCACCAACATGGAAGCCGGGCATGGCGGCAAGTCCGGCCGCTTCCAGCGCTTCCGCGAGCAGGCCGAGTACTACGCCTTCGTGCTCGGGCAGCTGGGCGTGGCCGATAAGCCCTGACGCAGGTACCTATGATGGGCGCCCATGGGTGATCGCGACCGCAAGCGGTTCCGCTGGGCCTGGTGGCTGCTGGCCTACCTGAGCCTGGGCGTGGGCATCGTCGGCATCTTCGTGCCGGGGCTGCCGACCACCGTATTCGTGCTCATTGCGGCATGGGCCGCCACGCGCGGTTCCGAACGGCTGGAGCAGCGGTTGCTGGCGCATGCGCATTTCGGTCCGATGATCCGGGCCTGGCGCCAGCATCGCGCGGTGCCGCGCCGGGCGAAGTGGGCGGCGACCTGGACCATGCTGCTCTGCGCGGCGATGCTGCTGCTGGTGATGGTCGCGGTCCCGTCGCATCGCGCCTGGATGGTGGTCCTGCCGATCGGCTGCATGGCGGTGGTCGGCACCTGGCTGTGGCTGCGTCCCGAGCCGCCGCCGGACGCGACCGACCCGCCGTCATAGGCGGGGCGATTGGCCTCGCGCAGGATCGCGACCGCCAGGGCCCGGTCCGCGCCCAGGGTCCACACACGGCGCGTTGCCGGAGCCTCGCTATACTCCGGACGCATGAACGCCAAGCTGCTTGTCCTCGCCGTCGCCACTGCATTGCTGCTCGCCGCGTGCGGCAACAAGGGTCCGCTGGTATTGCCGCAGAAGCCGGTACCGGTGGAGGAAACTGCGCCCACCGAACCGGCTGCGCCCGCACCTGCGCCTGCCGATGCGCTACCCGCGCCACCGCCGGCAGGTGATCCGGCGACGGACCCTGCCGACGACCCGGCCGATCCTGCGTCAAAGTCGGACGACGGGGATGGCTGAGCGCGTGCGCTTCAGCAAGATGCACGGCGCTGGCAATGATTTCGTCGTCCTCGACCTGCGCAACGGCATGGCGCCGCCGGACGCCGCGCTCGCGGCCCGGCTGGCGGACCGCCACATGGGCGTGGGCTGCGACCAGATCCTGACCGTGGAACCGCCGCGCAGTCCCGGCGCGGTGGCGGCCTATGGCATCTGGAACGCCGACGGCACTCCCTCCGGGCAGTGCGGCAACGGCGCGCGCTGCATCGCCGCCTGGCTGGTGCGCGACGGCACCGCATCCGGCACGCGCTTCACCGTGGACAGCCCCGTGGGCACGCACGACGTCGAGAACCTCGGCCAGGATCGCTACGCCATCGCCATGGGCGTGCCGCGCTTCGCGCCGGCCGACGTGCCCCTGGCCGGTTTCGATGGCGGGCAGCCGGAATACGTGCTCGAACTCGATGGCGCGCGCGTGGCCTTCGGTGCGGTGTCGATGGGCAATCCGCATGCGGTCATCGAAGTCGACGACGTAGCCACCGCGGCCGTGGCCGGCATCGGCGCCGCGCTGCAGCGCTCGCCGGCATTCCCGCAGTCGTGCAACGTGGGTTTCGCCCAGGTGCTGGCGCCGGACCACGTCCGCCTGCGGGTCTACGAGCGCGGTGTCGGCGAGACCCTGGCCTGCGGCAGCGGTGCGTGCGCGGCCGTGGCCTCGCTGGTGCGCCGCGGGCGCCTGGCGCGCGAAGCGACGGTCTCGTTGCCCGGCGGCGACCTGCGCATACGCTGGCCGGCCGACGACGCGCAGGTCATCATGGCCGGACCGGCGGCATTCGTATTCGAAGGGGAATGGCAGGCATGAGCGACCAGGTTCAGGACAAGCACGGCCAGGACAAGCTGGGCGCGCACGAGGTCGCGGCCTGGCTGCGCCGGCATCCGGGCTTCCTCAAGCAGTTCCCCGACCTGGCGCTGAGCCTGGTGGTACCGCGTGACGACGGCCGCACCGCCTCGCTGGCCAGTTACCAGCTGGAAGTGCTGCGCGACAAGAACCGCGAACTGTCGCGGCGCCTGGCCGAGCTGTCGTCCAATGCCCAGGTCAACGAACGGCTGGCGGTGCGTACCCACCAGCTGACCCTGTCGCTGATGCGACAGGAAAACTACGCCGACACATTGCGGGCGATGGCCGCTTCGCTGGCCGAGGACTTCAGCGGCGACCTGGTGCGGATCGTCTCGTTCCGACCCGTCGCCGGCATGGAAGACGCCGAATGGCTGCAGGTGCGCGGCGAGGGCGAGCCGGAGCTTGCCCCGTTCCGCGACGCGCTCCGTGACGGCGAGCCGCTATGTGGCCGACTCCAGGCCGAGAAGAACGCGGTGCTGTACGGCGTGCGCGAGGAGGAAGTGCAGTCCAGTGCACTTCTGCCGCTGACCGGCGTGGGCCTGGTCGCGGTCGGCAGCCACGATGGCAACCGCTTCTATCCGGGCATGGGCACGCTGTTCCTGCGGATGATGGGCGAATCGCTGGTGGTCGCGCTGCAGCGCTTCGGCGACTGAGGGTTCCCGACACCCGCTTCCCGTAGAGCCGGGCCTGCCCGGCTGCCGCGTTCGCGGCATGGCCGAAGGCCCGTTCGGAAGCGGTGCCTACCCCGGCCGATAGCGCGCGCCCATTGATCGCGGGCTGGTTGCACGCGCGCCACGGCGGCCATCGCCGCCGATGCGGTTTGCGCGCATCATGTGCACATGCATGACGGATCCGTCTGCCGATGAGCGGCATCGAGAACTTCCTCGACCACCTGCGGGTGGAGCGGGCGATGTCCGTGCACACGCTCGATGCCTACCGGCGCGACCTGGAGGCGCTGCAGGCCTGGTCGCAGGCACAGGGCATCGATGCCCCCGCACGACTGGACAGCACGCACCTGCGCGAATTCGTCGCCGCCGAGCACCGGCGCGGACTGTCGCCCAAGAGCCTGCAGCGACGGCTGTCGGCGTGCCGCAGCTACTTCGCCTGGCTGTTGCGCAACGGCGCGATCCCGGCCAGTCCGGCCGCCGGCCTGCGCGCACCGAAGGCCCCGCGCCGCCTGCCGCAGGTGCTGGACGTGGACGAAGCGGTGCGCCTGGTCGAAGTGCCGACCGACGTGCCGCTGGGCCTGAGAGACCGGGCGCTGCTGGAACTGTTCTATTCCTCGGGCCTGCGCCTGAGCGAACTGTGCGGGTTGCGCTGGCGCGACCTGCAGGCCGATTCGGGACTGGTCACCGTGCTTGGCAAGGGCGGCAAGCAGCGCAGCGTGCCGGTGGGCTCGCACGCGCGACGCGCGCTCGATGCATGGCGTGCCGAAACAGGCGCGGGCAGCGACGCATTCGTCTTCCCTGGCCGCGGCGGCGGTCCGATCAGCCAGCGCGCGGTGCAGATCCGGATCCGCCAGCTGGCCGCGCGCCAGGGGCTGTTCAAGAACGTGCACCCGCACATGCTGCGGCACAGTTTCGCCAGCCACGTGCTCGAATCCTCCGGCGACCTGCGCGGCGTGCAGGAGCTGCTGGGCCATGCCGACATCGCCACCACGCAGATCTACACCCACCTGGACTTCCAGCACCTGGCCAAGGTCTACGACGCGGCGCATCCGCGCGCCAAGCGTCGCGGCGGCGGCGGCCAGTAGCCATCGCAATGTGATGTCCGGATCCGGCGAGCGGATGCGCCGGCCTTTCCGCAGGATCGCCCGGAACATCCTCCGGGAACCACCCCATGTCGCCGTTCCGCCTGCTCGGTATCGACCCCCGACCCTTCCAGTCCCTGTTCGCGCTGGACGACCGCGAACTGGCCGGCCATGGCGCGATGCGCGTCTTCGCCGATGCCGACAGCGGCTACCCGTGCCGCGTCAGCCTGGAAGACGCGCGGGTGGGCGAGGAGCTGCTGTTGTTGCCGTACGTCCACCAGCCGGAGGCCACGCCCTACCGCGCGTCCGGGCCGATCTTCGTCCGTCGCGGCGCATGCCGCCCAACCCTGGCCGCGGGCCTGGTGCCCGCCTATGTATCGACCCGGCTGATCTCGCTGCGGGCGTACGATGCGGCGCACATGATGGTCGACGCGGAGGTCCGCGAAGGTGGCGAAGTCTCGGCCTGGCTGGACACCGCGTTCCAGCACGAACGGGTGGCCTACGTGCAGCTGCACAACGCCCGGCGCGGCTGCTTCTCCTGCACCGCGGTACGTGCCTGAACGCGGATGCACGCGACGAGGCTTGATCGTGGCCCGGGCGTCCCCACCTTCGTTGGACAGCTCCCGGAGGCCGCATGGACCCCAGCCAGAACCCCAACGTATTCCACGCCACCACCATCATTTCCGTGCGCCGCGACGGCAAGGTCGCCGTCGCCGGTGATGGCCAGGTCACCCTCGGCCACACGGTGATGAAGGGCAACGCGCGCAAGGTGCGTCGCCTCGGCCGCGACGGCCAGGTGCTGGCCGGTTTCGCCGGCGCCGCCGCCGATGCCTTCACCCTGTTCGAACTGTTCGAAGCCAAGCTCGAGAAGCACGGCCAGCTGCAGCGCGCCGCGGTCGAGCTGGCCAAGGACTGGCGCACCGACCGGCGCTACGGGAAGCTCGAAGCGCTGCTGGCGGTGGCCGACCAGGACACCTCGCTGATCATCAGCGGCACCGGCGACGTGATCGAGCCCGAAGACGGGATCATCGCGATCGGCTCGGGCGGCTCCTACGCGTTGTCGGCCGCGCGCGCGCTGATGGCGCACACCGCGCTGGATGCGAAATCCATCGCCGTGGAAGCGCTGAACATCGCCGGCGACATCTGCATCTACACCAACCGCAATGTCGTGGTCGAAGAACTCTGACCGCGGCCGGCGCATCGGCGCTGTCGCCCACGCGCAACGCGGACGCCGTTCCCTCGACCCGCAACACCCCCGCCGCATCGCGCGAAGCCCCGATTCCCGGGGCATGCCGATGACGGGCATTCACCTCGCTGCACTTTCCACCTATTCGTGAGAAGTCCATGTCGCACAAGATCGATGCCACCTCCGCCACCATGACCCCGCGCGAGATCGTGCAGGAGCTGGACCGGCACATCGTCGGCCAGCACCCGGCCAAGCGCGCCGTGGCCATCGCCCTGCGCAACCGCTGGCGGCGCATGCAGCTGGAGCCCGAGCTGCGCAACGAGGTCATGCCCAAGAACATCCTCATGATCGGCCCCACCGGCGTGGGCAAGACCGAGATCGCGCGCCGCCTGGCGACGCTGGCCAACGCGCCGTTCGTCAAGGTCGAGGCCACCCGCTTCACCGAGGTCGGCTATGTCGGCAAGGACGTGGAGCAGATCGTGCGCGACCTGGCCGACACCGCGGTGAAGATGTACCGCGAGCAGGCCAAGGTGAAGGTGCGGCTGCAGGCCGAGGAGCGGGCCGAGGAGCGCATCCTCGATGCGCTGCTGCCGCGCCGCGCCGCGGCCATGGGCTTCGATCCGGCCGCGCGCGCGGAGGTGCAGGTGTCCGGCCCCGAGGATTCGACCCGGGCCAAGTTCCGCAGGATGCTGCGCGCAGGCGAGCTGGACGAGCGCGAGATCGAACTGGAACTGGCCGCCAATGCCGGCGTAGACATCATGACCCCGCCGGGCATGGAGGAGATGGGCCAGCAGCTGCGGCAGATGTTCGCCAACCTGGGCGGCGACAAGACCCAGAAGCGCACCATCGCGATCAAGGCCGCGCGCCCGCTGCTCGTCGAGGAGGAAGCGGGCCGGCTGGTCAACGAGGACGAGATCCGCGCCCAGGCGATCGAGGCCTGCGAGCAGCACGGCATCGTCTTCATCGACGAGATCGACAAGGTCGCCAAGCGCAGCGGCAACGGCATGACCGGCGGCGACGTCAGCCGCGAGGGCGTGCAGCGCGACCTGCTGCCGCTGGTCGAAGGCTCCAGCGTCTCCACCCGCTACGGCACGGTGAAGACCGACCACATCCTGTTCATCGCCTCCGGCGCGTTCCACCTGGCGAAACCGAGCGACCTGATCCCGGAGCTGCAGGGCCGCTTCCCGATCCGGGTCGAACTGTCGGCGCTGAGCAAGGACGACTTCGTGCGCATCCTGACCGAGCCGAAGGCCGCCCTGACCCGGCAGTACGTGGAACTGCTGGCGACCGAGGGCGTGACGCTGGCCTTCGCGCCCGAAGCCGTCGACCGCCTCGCCGAGATCGCCGCGCAGGTCAACGAACGCCAGGAGAACATCGGCGCCCGCCGCCTGCACACCGTGCTCGAACGCCTGCTCGACACGCTCAGCTACGAGGCCCCCGACCGCGACGGCCAGTCGGTCACGGTCGACCGCGCCTACGTCGATGCGCACCTGGGCGAACTGGTGCAGGATCCGGACCTGAGCCGCTACATCCTCTGAGTCGCGTCGCGCGGCGGCCGTTCAGACGGCGCCGGCCGCGGCGGCCACCTCGTGCAACCATGCCTGCAGCCGCACCTGCAGCGCGTCATCCCAGCGGCCTGTCTCCGCCTCCCAGCGGCTGGCCGCCCCGGCGACGAACAATCCAGGGCCCACCACGCGCAGGCCGATGACGCCGAGGACATGGCGCAGGTGGGCCTGTGCCAGCCGCGTTCCCCACGGGCCGACGGTGGCGCCGGCCACGGCCACCGGCTTGCCCGCGAGCCGGTCCGCATCGGCGCCGCGCGACAGCCAGTCCAGCGCGTTCTTGAGCGTGCCGGGAATCGACTGGTTGTATTCCGGCGTGGCGACCAGCAGGACATCGGCGGCATGCACGGCGGCGACGAAGGTGGCGACCGGGCCGCGCGCGAACGCTTCCGCTTCGATGTCTTCGCTGAAGTGCGGCAATGCCGCCAGGTCGGGTGCCCGCGCCACCTCGGCGCCGGCCGGCGCCGCGGCGGCCGCCGCGTGCAGCAGCCGGGTGTTCCAGGAGTCGCGGCGTGTGCTGCCGGAAAGTGCGAGTAGCTTCATGGTCATGGATTCCAGGTGCGGATCAGCAGGTGTGCGGCCATGGCGGCCATCGCCACCGCCATGGCGCGGTTGAACAGGCGCGACCGGCGCGGCGTGGCGAGCAAGCGGGTCATCAGCCGGCCGCCGCCGAGCCAGATCGCCGAACACAGGAGACTGGCCGCGGCGAAGATCGCGACCGTGGCGGCGGCGGACGGGCCGCCGCTGGTGGCACGAAGCGCGGCCAGCGATGCGAGGAACGCCCAGGCCTTCGGGTTGGCCAGCTGGAACGCGGCCATCGCCCAGAAGCCGGCCGGGGACGCGCGCAGCGGTGCGTCGCCGGCCGGCGCGCCCCACAGCGCCATGGCCATGACCAGCAGCATCGTCGCGCCGGCGCTTCCCAGCCAGGGCATGGCCGCCTGCGGCAGCGGACCGGCGCCCAGCACGACCAGCGCGATCGCAAGCATCGCGCTGCCACCGGCGGCGATGCCCAGGCTGGCAGGAAGTCCGGCGCGGAATCCGCGGGTCGCTCCGCGATGCAGCAGCACCAGGTTGTTCGGCCCTGGCGTGATCGCGGAAACGAAGATCAGGAGGGCCAGTGCGGTCATGGGGTGAGACCCGGTAACGGAGGACAGCCAGTGTCGCGGCGGACACGGTCGTGCGCCGGCATCGCCATGGTCTAATCTGGAGACCATGGACAGGCTCCCGCTCCAGGCCCTAGCCGCATTCCACGAGGTGGTCCGCCACGGTGGCGTGCGTGCCGCCGCGCGCCACCTGGGCATCGCCCATTCGGCGGTCAGCCGCCGGCTTGGCGAACTCGAACGTGCGGCGGGGGCGCCACTGCTGCAGCCGCGCCGGCATCCGGGCGATGCCATCGCCCTGACCCGCCGCGGGCAGGAGATCGCTGACGCCGCGCAGGCCGCATTCGCGCGCCTGCAGTCGGTGCTGCACGGGGACCGGCGGCCGGCGCATGCGCGCGAACTGGTGGTCTCCACCACCGAATCCTTCGCCACCCGCTGGTTGCTGCCGCGCCTGCCGGCGTTCCGCCTGGCGCATCCGCGGACGCGGATATCGGTCTCGGTACGCTCGGACCTGGTCGACCTGTCGCGCGACCAGGTCGATGTCGCGTTGCGCATGGGCGCCGGCCCATGGCCGAATGCGCGGCCGTGGATGGACGATGCGCTGGTGCCGGTCGCCAGTCCGGGCCTGCTGCGGCGGCGCACGCCATGGCCGCTGAAGAGCTTGCTGGAGTTGCCCCTGTTGCACGACCACGATCCGAACGCGGCGTGGTCGCGCTGGCGCGACGGCCCCGGCCCGGCGGCGCTGGACGTGTCACAGGGGCAGTCGTTCCCCTCCTCGCACCTGGTGATCGAGGCGGCGGCGCAAGGCCTGGGCGTGGCCCTGGCGCGCCGGCGCCTGGCCCGGCGCGAACTGGACAGCGGCGTGCTGGTGCAGCCGTTCGGCCCCTACGAGATCCCGCTGCCGCAGGCGTACTGGATCGTGTTGCCAGGCAACGGCCCGGTCCCGGCCGCGGTGGACCGTTTCGTCCACTGGCTGCAGGCGCGCGCCGACGACTGACGGCGTCGTGCGTGCTCCTCCAGCCGGGCCCGGCCGGAACGGGGTGTCAGTCCTCGCCGATGTCCTCGTGCCACACGCCCGGGTTGGCCGCGATCCAGTCGCCCAGCATGGCGATGCACTCCGGATCGGCCAGGTCGACGATTTCCACGCCATGCTCGCGCAGCCACTCGTGGCCGCCGCAGAAGTTGGCCGATTCGCCCATCACCACCGTGCCGATGCCGAACTGGCGCACCAGCCCGCTGCAGTACCAGCACGGCGACAGCGTGGTGACCATGATCGTGTCGCGGTAGGAGCGCTGGCGGCCGGCCTTGCGGAAGGCGTCGGTCTCGCCGTGCACCGACGGATCCCCTTCCTGCACGCGGCGGTTGTGGCCGCGGCCGAGCAGGGTGCCGTCGCGGGCGAACAGCGCCGCGCCGATGGGGATGCCGCCCTCGGCCAGGCCCTGGCGGGCTTCTTCGACGGCGACGGCGAGCATGGCGCGGTAGTCGGGCAGGGCGGTCATCGGGTGTGCGATCCACTGGGTTGGCCAGCGTACGCCAGCTCGGCGTGCATCGGCAGCCGTCGCCTCCTGTCTGTCGACGGACCGGTGTCGCCGTCAGGGCAGGAGCGGGCGGACCGCATGTTCCCGCGGGGTGCGGTCGTCCGCGATGGCCGGCCAGGCCACACCAAGGAGGCCTGCGTGGCGGCTGCGAACGGCCGGTGCCGCGCCGGCGTGATCGTGGCCCCGGCCCGCGGTGCCATAATCGCGGCATGAGCCACGCACACGACAAGCCCTCCCCGTACGAAGCCGGCACCACCCATTTCGGTTTCCGCGACGTTCCCGCCGGCGACAAGCAGAAGCTGGTCGGCGAGGTGTTCACCTCGGTCGCCGGCAAGTACGACCTGATGAACGACCTGATGAGCCTGGGCGTCCACCGGGTCTGGAAGCGCTATTTCACCGCGACCTGCCAAGTGAAGCCGGGCGACCGCGTGCTGGACCTGGCGGGCGGCACCGGCGATATCGCCGCGCTGCTCAAGCCGCGCGTGGGCGACGCCGGCAGCATTGTGCTGGGCGACATCAACGCCGGCATGCTTTCGGTCGGCCGCGACCGGCTGACCGACCGCGGCCTGGTCGCCGGTCTGGAATACGTGCAGTGCAACGCCGAGAAGCTGCCGTTCCCGGACGCCAGCTTCGACCTGGTGACCATGGCCTTCGGCCTGCGCAACGTCACCGACAAGGACGCCGCGCTGCGTGAGATCGCGCGCGTGCTGCGCGTGGGCGGCCAGGCGCGGGTGTTGGAGTTCTCCGAGGTGAAAGCCGAGTGGTTCAAGCCGCTGTACGACTTCCACTCGTTCAAGGTGCTGCCCAAGCTGGGCAGCCTGTTCGCCGGCGATCCCGACAGCTACCAGTATCTGGCCGAGAGCATCCGCAAGCACCCGCCGCAGGCGCAGCTGCAGGCGATGATGGAAGAGGCTGGCCTGTCGCGTTGCAGCCACCTCAACCTGAGTGGCGGGATAGTGGCCGTGCATACCGGCTACAAGGTCTGAGACCGCGTGCGGCGGTGGTACGGCGGGGGTTCGCAGGAGCGGGCATGACCGCGACCGGGACTTCGGGGTAGCGAGGGCGCAGGCCTGCCTGGCGGCGTCGGGTCGCGGTCATGCCCGCTCCTACAACAGCGGGGCGTGCTGCGACTGTTCATTTTCGTGTTGGCCAAGCCCGATTCGTGGCCCGCCGCGGCCGGCCAGCGCATGGCGCGGTTAAACTGCGCACTTCCCCCGATCCAGGCTCCGTGCCCGCATGCGCCTTTCCCTCCTGTTTTCCCTCGCCATGGTCGCGGTCGCCAGTGGCTGCTCCGGCGACAAGGCCGGCCCGGCCGATGCCCAGCCCGCTGCCAGCCCCGCCAAGGAAGCCGCGGCCTCCTCGCGCCGCCACGATGAGAATTCCTTCGCCGAGCCGGACCGGGTCCGGATCACCGACCTGGCCCTGGACCTGAAGCTGGACTTCGACCAGAAGCAGCTGGCCGGCACCGCCACCTATACCCTGGACTGGACCGACCCCAAGGCCACGCAGCTGGTGCTCGACACCCGCGAGCTGACCATCCAGAAAGTCGAAGGCCAGGCCGACGGCACCTGGGCGCCGCTGCAGTTCGCCCTGGCCGATGCCGATCCGGTGTTCGGCAGCAAGCTGACCATCGAGTCGCCGCAGCGCAACCCGCAGGTCCGCGTCACCTACCACACCGCGCCGACCGCCTCGGGCCTGCAGTGGCTGGAGCCGTCGATGACCGAGGGCAAGCAGCTGCCCTTCATGTTCAGCCAGTCGCAGGCGATCCACGCGCGCAGCTGGGTGCCGCTGCAGGACACGCCGAGCGTGCGCTTCACCTACAGCGCGACGGTCAACACCCGGCCCGACGTGATGGTGCTGATGAGCGCCGACAACGATCCGGCGGCGGTGCGCGACGGCCAGTACACGTTCAAGATGCCGCAACCGATCCCCTCGTACCTGCTTGCCATCGCCGCCGGCGACCTGGTGTTCAAGCCGATCTCGGCGCGCAGCGGCGTGTGGGCCGAGCCGGCGATGGTCGATCGCGCCACCGCCGAGTTCGCCGACACCGAGCAGATGATCGTCGCCACCGAGCAGCTCTACGGCCCCTACCGCTGGGAGCGCTACGACATGCTGGTGCTGCCGCCGTCGTTCCCGTTCGGCGGCATGGAGAATCCGCGCCTGAGCTTCATCACCCCGACCGTGATCGTCGGCGACAAGTCGCTGGTCTCGCTGATCGCCCATGAGCTGGCGCACAGCTGGTCCGGCAACCTGGTGACCAACGCCAGCTGGAAGGACATCTGGCTCAACGAGGGCTTCACCACCTACGTGCAGGGCCGGATCACCGAGTCGCTGTACGGCGAGGAGATGGCGAACATGGAGCGCCAGATCGACCAGGCCGGGCTGAAGGCCGACCTGGTCGGCATGAGCCCGGCCAACCAGGCGCTGGTGCTGCCGCCGCTGGGCGAGCGCGACCCGGACGAGGCGCTGAGCGAGGTGGCCTACGTCAAGGGCGCCTGGTTCCTGCAGTTCCTGGAGCAGCGCTTCGGCCGCGAGGTATTCGATCCGTTCCTGCGCGGCTGGTTCGACGACCACGCCTTCCAGAGCGCGGACAGCGACCAGTTCATCGCCTACCTGAAGAAGAACCTGCTGCCGAAGAACCCCAACGCGGTGCGCGAGGACGAACTGGATGCGTGGCTCAACCAGCCCGGCATCCCGGCGTTCGCGCCGACCGCGCAGTCGCGCACGTTCTCCAACGTCGACACCGCGCGGATCGCCTGGCGCGGCAGCGCGCAGCTGCCCAACCCGCAGATCAGCAGCGAGTGGGGCACGCAGGCCTGGGTGCATTTCCTGGAAGGCATGGGCGCCACGCTCAAGCCCGAGCAGCTGGCCCAGCTCGATGCCGCCTACAAGTTCAGCGGCACCGGCAACGGCGAGATCGCGATGCGCTGGTATCCGCTGGCGCTGCGCAGCGGCTACCTGGAAGCGCGCCCGGCCGCGGGCGAGTTCATCGAGCGCGTCGGCCGGCGCAAGCTGATCATGCCGATCTACGAGGAGCTGGTGAAAACGCCCGACGGCCTGGCCTTCGCCCGCGAAGTGTTCGAGCGCGCCCGCCCGGGCTACCACCCGATCACCACCGCCTCGGTGGAAGCGGTGCTGGCCAAGGCCAGTGCCGCCGCCGTACCGGAAGCGCCGCCAGCACCAGCACCGGCAGAAGTACCGGTGCAGCCGCAGGCCGAACAGCCGCCGCAGCAGTAACACCCGACGCGCCGGCTTTGCCGGCGCGTTTTTACTTCCGTATCCGAACACCGCGCACGCAAGGAGCCCGGCCATGAACCCGATTCCATCCCGCCTGGCGATCGCCGTGCTGCTGGGGGCATGCGTCCTCGTCGGCACGGCCTGCACCGACCGCGAAGCCCAGCGCCAGGCCCAGGCCGCCGCCGAGGCGCAGGCCAAGGAACAGGCCGCCGCGCAGCTGCAGCGCGAGTACGACGCTGCGGTCACGGCCGGCAACTGGGAACTGGCACGCGTGCATGGCGCCGCGCTGCTTGCGCAGTACCCCGCAACCGAGGTCGCTTCGGCGGTCGAGCCCGGCCTGGCCGACGTCACCGCCAAGGCCGAGGCCGCGCGCGAGCAGCGCCGCATGGCCGCGCTCTGGAACTATGCACGCGTCGCCGCAGGCAAGGGCGAGCAGCGTTCGGCGGCGATCTTCAGCACCGAGGCGCTCGATACCGGCGGCAGCGCGCCGGCGACGGTGCAGCTGGTCATCCGCGACCATCCGGAATGGAAGCGCAGCGCCTACCTGGTCCTGGAAGGCGGCGATTTCGACTGCTACGGCGGCTGCAAGGTCAAGGTGGCGTTCGACGACGGCGCGGCGAAAGCCATGTCCGCCTGGCGCCCGAAGACCGACGAGGCCATTGCCATGTTCATCGAGGACTACCGCGGCCTGTGGAAGCAGATGCGCAAGGCGCAGCGCGTGTCGATCGAATTTCCTGTCAAGGCCGGCGGCACCCGCACCGCGGTGTTCGACGTCGGCGGCCTGGACGGCAGCCAGATGCCGGGCTGGGACTGAGCCAGGGCTCACGGCGCGCCCGTGGTGAACGCCGATTACGTGGTCGTGGCGGTGGTCAGTACGCTGGCCATTGCGTTGCACGTGGTGCTGTTCGTGCTGATCCGGCGCTGGATGGATCGCGACCTGGCGTTGTCGTTCGGTGGGGATGACCCGCTGAAGCGAGACTGGATGCTCGGGCAGCTCGCATGCGCGCGTTGCCAAGGCGTGCGCCGCAGGGACCTGCCGGCATGGCTGGAGCGTGCGTCGGCCGGGTACGACACCGGAGCCGAAGCGGAGCATGCCGAAGCCGCCGGGTAGGGCGGGTCCAGGTGGAGCGGGGCGTCGCAGCCACTGGTCGCGGCATTGGCCGGCGCGCCGGTGTCATGGCCCGTGCCCGCGATGGCGCGGACGGGTTCCCCGGTTACAGCGCGTAGCCGAACTGCTGCTTGAACTCGTCGTTGAACCCGTCGAAATCGAAGCGCTGGTTCTGCGTGCCGGGGTGCTCGACCTTGAGGGCGCCCATCAGGTTGCCCATGCGGCCGATGGTCAGCCAGTCGTAGCCCTTCTCGATGCCCAGGATCAGGCCGGCACGGAACGCATCGCCGCAGCCGGTCGGGTCGACCACGCGGCGCTCGTGCGCCGGCGGGATGTCGTAGGTCTTCTCGGGCGTGTGCACCAGCGCGCCCTTGGGGCCCTGGGTGGTGATGTAGGCCTGGACGCGCGCGACGATCTCGCGGTCGGTCCAGCCGGTGCGTTCCTGCAGCAGGTTGGATTCGTAGTCATTGACCACGACGTAGTCGGCCTGCTCGATGAAATCGCGCAGCTCCTGGCCGTTGAACAGCGGCATCGCCTGGCCCGGGTCGAAGATGAACGGCACGCCCATTTCCTTGAACTCGACCGCGTTCTGCAGCATGCCCTCGCGTCCGTCCGGCCCGACCAGGCCCAGGGTGATGCCGGGCACGTCGCGCACGTGGTTCTCGTAGGAACGCATCATCGCGCCGGGGTGGAAGGCGGTGATCTGGTTGTTGTCGTGGTCGGTGGTGATGAACGCCTGCGGGGTGAACAGCTCCTCGATCACCTTGACCTGCGACAGGTCGATGCCCAGCGCCTGGAAATGCTCGCGGTACGGCCCGAAGTCCGAACCCACCGTGCCCATCGGGACGGGGTTGCCGCCCAGCAGGTGCAGGTTGTAGGCGATGTTGCCGGCGCAGCCGCCGAATTCGCGGCGCATCCGCGGCACCAGGAACGACACGTTCAGGATGTGGACCTTGTCCGGCAGGATGTGGTTCTTGAACTGGTCCGGGAACACCATGATGGTGTCGTAGGCAAGGGAACCACAGATCAGGGTGGACATCGGCTGGCTGCTCGGGAGGCCCGGTGGCGGGCGAGGCGGGTGCGGCGGGTGCGTCCGGGGCCGGACGCGCCGCGGCGCAAAGGTTACCGGCTGCGTCCCGGCACGGCCAGCCCGGAATCGCGCGACGGGGCCCGACCGCCGCCTGAAGAGCGTAGCGAAAACCGCCTTTTCCGTCGTGGAGTTCCTTGCCCGCGCCCGGTCCCGTTGCTAGGCTAACCGACCGCGTTTTGCCAGAACGCCTGCCCAAAATTTCGCCGCCGTCGCCATCCCCCGCGCGACGGGTGCCGGGCCCTCTCCGCCAGCCCCAGGACCGCCCCTCCCGATGTTCAAGAAGCTCCGTGGCATGTTCTCCAATGACCTGTCCATCGATCTGGGCACGGCCAACACCCTGATCTACGTGCGTGGCCAGGGCATCGTGCTGAACGAGCCCTCGGTGGTCGCCGTGCGCCAGGACCGCGCCATCGGCGGTACCCGCTCGGTCGCGGCGGTCGGCGCGGAAGCCAAGCAGATGCTCGGCCGCACCCCCGGCAACATCACCACCATCCGCCCGATGAAGGACGGCGTGATCGCCGACTTCACCTACACCGAGGCGATGCTCAAGCACTTCATCAAGAAGGTGCACAAGTCGCGCTTCCTGCGCCCGAGCCCGCGCGTTCTGGTCTGCGTGCCGGCCGGTTCGACCCAGGTCGAGCGCCGCGCGATCAAGGAGTCGGCCGAAGAGGCGGGCGCCCGCGACGTGTACCTGATCGAGGAGCCGATGGCCGCCGCGATCGGCGCGGGCATGCCGGTGTCGGAGGCCCGTGGCTCGATGGTCATCGACATCGGCGGCGGCACCACCGAGGTGGCGGTCATCTCGCTGAACGGCATCGTCTATTCGGCTTCGGTCCGCATCGGCGGCGACCGCTTCGACGAGGCGATCACCAACTACGTGCGCCGCAACCACGGCATGCTGATCGGCGAGGCCACCGCCGAGCGGATCAAGGTCGAGCTGGGCTGTGCCTACCCGCAGGCGGTGGTCCACGAGATGGAGATCTCCGGGCGCAACCTCGCCGAGGGCGTGCCGAAGATGATCAAGATCAACTCCAACGAAGTGCTTGAAGCGCTGCACGAGCCGCTGTCGGGGATTGTTTCCGCGGTGCGGCTGGCGCTGGAGCAGACCCCGCCGGAGCTGTGCGCCGACGTGGCCGAGCGCGGCATCGTGCTGACCGGCGGCGGCGCCCTGCTGCGCGACCTGGACAAGCTGATCGGCGAGGAGACCGGCCTGCACGTGCAGGTGGCCGACGATCCGCTGACCTGCGTGGCGCGTGGCGGTGGCCGCGCGCTGGAGCTGGTCGACATGCACGGCAACGAGTTCTTCGCGCCGGACTGATCCGGGCACGCGTGGACGGGCCGCGGCGGCGCGGCCTGTCACAGTGCACGCGTCCGCCGCCATACTTGCCCATTGCCGCCGCGACCGCCGAACGCCTTCCGTGTCGTCCTATTCCGGACCTGCCGCTGCTGCCCGCCCTGGTGACACCGCCGGAACGCTGCGGCTGTTGGCCTACCTCGCCCTGGCCACCACGTTGCTGGTGCTCGACCACCGTGGCGGCTGGCTGCGCCAGCTGCGCGCGCAGGCCGACCTGGTCGCCCAGCCGGTCTGGGCGCTGGCCGGCCTGCCGGGGCGCGTCGGTGGCGGCCTGAAGGAAGGCCTGGCCTCGCGCGGTGCCCTGCTCGAGGAGAACCGGCAGCTGCGCAACGACCTGCTGCTGGCCAACGCACGCCTGACCCGGCTGCGCAACGCCGCCCTGGACAATGCGCAGCTGCGCGGCCTGCTCGGCGTCGCCGAACGCGGCGGCCTGGACGTACAGCTGGTGCCGATCCTGAACATCGACCTGGAGCCGTCGCGGCAGCGGCTCGTGCTGGCCGCAGGCAGCCGCCAGGGCGTGAGCATCGGCCAGGCGGTGATCGATGCCGGCGGCCTGCTCGGGCAGGTGGTCGGAGTCACTCCGATGCAGTCGACCGTGCTGCTGCTGACCGACCCCGACCATGCGGTGCCGGTGATGATCGCGCGCAACGGGGTCCGCCTGATCGCCTATGGCGGCGGCGACCGGCTCGAGCTGCGCGACGTGCCGTTGAACCGCGACGTGCAGGTCGGCGATGTGCTGGTGACGTCGGGACTGGGCGGGCGGTTCCCGGCGGGTTTCCCGGTCGCCACGATCACCGCGCTGCGCCCGGACGAAAGCCAGGCCTTCCTGGTCGGCGAGCTCTCGCCGGCGGCACAGCTGGACCGGGGCCGCGACGTGCTGCTGCTGCGGGTCGGCACGTTGCCGCCCGCGACCCCGGCCGATCCGGACCTGCCGGCCGCCGGGGGACCGGCTGCGGCGCCGACGGCGCTGGATGGAGCCGCTGCGATGCGGTCTTCCGCGGCTGGCGTGGTCGCCACGCCCAACGCGCCCGCGGCGGCGCCAGGCGGGGCCGCATCGCCCACCGGTGCAGGCGCGACACGGACGCCGCGGGTCGCTCCGGCGTCCGCCGAAGCCGTGCCCGCCGGGCCCCCACCACCGGAGCCGCGACGATGAGCCGCCTGCGCGACGGGGGTTGGATCCTGCCGGCGAGCCTGTTCGTGGCCCTGCTGCTCGGCCTGCTGCCACTGCCTGAAATGCTGCAGCCGCTGCGTCCGTACTGGCTGGCGCTGGTCCTGGCCTACTGGGTGATCGAGGCGCCCTCGCGCGCCGGGCTGGGCCTGGCGTTCGGGGTCGGCCTGGCCGCCGACATCGCCTACGGCGGACTGCTCGGCGAACAGGCCCTGCGCCTGGTGATCATGGCCTTCATCCTGCAGCGTTTCCGCGCGCGACTGCGCTTCTTCCCGCTTTCGCAGCAGGCTCTGGCGATCGGGGCGTTGCTGCTCAACGATCGCATCGTGGTCGCGGCCATCCACCTGGCGCTGGGCCAGGCGGCCCTGCCCTGGAACTACTGGTGGGCGCCGCTGCTGGGCGTGGTGCTGTGGCCGCCGCTGTTCCTGCTGCTGGACGCGCTGCGTCTGGGCCGGCGCGGCAACTGAGCCGGCGCGAGCATGAGCAGCCGTCGACCGTTCAAGAACCCGCACGCCGAAGCCGAGCAGTTCCGCCGCCGCGCCGCGCTCGGCTTCCTTGCCGTGGCGCTGGCGCTGGTCGGCCTGGGCGCGTGGTACTTCCGCCTGCAGGTGCTGCAGCACGCCGACTATTCCACGCGCTCGGAAGCCAACCGGATCCGCCCGCGCCCGGTGGTGCCGGCGCGCGGCATGATCTACGACCGCCAGGGCCGGCTGCTGGCCGAGAACCTGCCCGCGTTCCGCCTCGACGTCACCCCCGACAAGGCCGGCGACCTCGATGCGCTGCTGTCCGAACTGGGGCAGGTGATTGCGCTCAGCGAGGACGAGATCGCGCACTTCCGAAAGGAGCGCAAGTCCGGCCGCGGTTTCCTGCCGGTCACCCTGAAGCTGCGCCTGAGCGATGAGGAGATGGCCGCCTTCGCGGTCAACCGCTGGCGCTTCCCGGGCGTCGAGCTGCAGCCCTACCTGACCCGGCACTATCCCTACGGCGACCTGTTTTCGCACGTGATCGGCTACGTCGGCCGGGTCGATGAAGACGACCTGGCCAAGCTCGGCGACGGCGGTGCGGCGTTGAGCCACATCGGCAAGACCGGCATCGAGCGCTCCTACGAGGAGATGCTGCGCGGCCAGGTCGGCTACGAGCAGATCGAGACCAACGTGCAGGGCCGCGCGCTGCGGACCGTCGGCCGCGTGCCGGCGCGGCCGGGCGCCGACCTGCGCCTGTCAATCGACGCCGAGCTGCAGCGCGCCGCCGTGGCCGCGTTCGGCGAACTGGAAGGCACGGCGGTGGCGATGGATCCGCGCACCGGCGAGATCCTGGCGCTGGTCAGCCTCCCGGGCTTCGATCCGAACCTGTTCGTCAACGGCATCTCGCACGACGATTACCGCGCGCTGATGGACAACCCCTCGCGCCCGCAGTTCAACCGCGCCGTGCTCGGCGGCGTGGCCCCGGGTTCCACGCTCAAGCCGTTCCTGGCGCTGGCCGGCCTGGACAGCGGCATCCGCAAGCCGGAGGACCGGACCCTGTCCACCGGCATGTTCCACCTGCCCGGCACCAGCCGCGGCTGGGGCGACTCGCATCGCGGCGGCCACGGCTGGACCGACGCGCGCAAGTCGATCGCCGATTCGGTCAACACCTACTACTACCAGCTGGCGCTGGACATGGGCATCGGCCGCGTCCAGGAGTACCTGTCCCGCTACGGCTTCGGCCAGCCCAGCGGCATCGACCTTGCCGGCGAGAACACCGGCATCCTGCCCAGCCCGGCGTGGAAGCTGAAGAACCGCAAGGAGCGCTGGTATCCGGGCGACACGGTCAACATCAGCATCGGCCAGGGCGACTGGAAGGTGACGCCGCTGCAGATGGTGCGCGGCACCGGCGCGCTGGCCGACGGCGGCCGCCTGCGCCGGCCGCACCTGGTGGACGCGCGCCGCGACCGCTTCGACGCGCCTTGGGCGCCGCTGCCGCAGCCGGCACCGGGCCAGATCAGCGACAGCCCGGCGGACCTGCAGGTGGTGGGCGAGGGCATGGTCATGACCGTGCATGGCCCCGGCGGCACGGCGCGCGCGATCGGCACGGGCATCCCGTACCGGATCGCCGGCAAGACCGGCACTGCGCAGGTTGTCAGTCGCCGCGGCACCGCCGCGGTCGATCCGCGCAGCCTGCCGATGCACCTGCGCCATCGCGCGCTGTTCATCGGCTACGCCCCGGCCGACGATCCGCAGATCGCCGTGGCCGTGGCGGTGGAAGGCGGCGGCTACGGTGGCAGCACCGCCGCGCCGATCGCGCGGGCGATCTTCGATGCCTGGCTGCTGGGCAAGCTGCCTGCGGGGATGGAGCCGATCGACGGCGTGGACGCGCCGGGGTGTGCCGGGGAAGCGGCGGATTGTCCGCCGGCAACGGCGCCGTCCACCGTACCGGCACCTGCGGCGACCGCCAGCGCGGGCGCATCCTCCACCCCGCCGTCGAGCGTGGCGGACGTGGTGACGCCACCCGCCGCCAGCGCGCAGCGCTCCCCGGCGTTGGCGAGCGACCGCAATCCATCCGCCAACAGCCTGGGCAACTGGGCGCGCCTGCACAACGCGGACCCGGTGAGGGCTGCAAGTGGCGTTTCCGCGGCGGAAGCGCCCGCGGCCTCGCCCCGGGTCGCCGATCCCGCATCCGGACCACGGGTACCGCCGCCTCCGGATGCGGAGGACGACCGGTGAGGGATTTCCTGCGCTGGCTGCTCGACATGGGCGCGCGCGTGTCGCGCACGCTGGACTGGCCGTTGCTGCTCGCGCTGGCGGCGCTGATGGCGATGGGCCTGGCGGTGCTGTACAGCGCCGGCGGCGCCAGCAGCGGCCCGGCGCTGATCAAGGCGCAGGGCGCGCGGTTCGCGGTCGGCCTGCTGGCGATGTGGGCCCTGTCGCGGGTATCGGTGATCCGCCTGCGCGCCTGGTCGCCCTCGGTGTACGCGTTGTCGCTGCTGCCGCTGATCGCGGTATTGCTGGTGGGCACCGGCAAGCATGGCCGGCACTGGCTCGACCTGGGCGTGTTCTACCTGCAGCCGTCGGAACTGCTGAAGATCACCCTGCCGATGATGGTCGCCTGGTACCTGCACAAGCGGCCGCTGCCTCCACGCGTCGACACCGTGCTCGTGGCCGCTTTGCTGGTCGCGGTACCGACCGGACTGATCCTGCTGCAGCCGGATTTCGGTACCGCGATGCTGATCGCCGCCAGCGGCGTGTTCGCGTTGTTGCTGGCGGGCCTGCCGTGGTGGTGGGTGGGCGTGGCCATCGGTGGCGTGGCGGCAGTCGCGCCGGTGGCATGGATCTGGCTCCTGCGCCCGTACCAGAAGGACCGCATCCTCACGTTCATGGAGCCCGAGCGCGATCCGCTGGGCACCGGCTGGAACATCATCCAGTCCAAGATCGCGATCGGTTCGGGCGGCCTCACCGGCAAGGGCTGGGGCGAGGGCAGCCAGGCGCACCTGAATTTCATCCCCGAGCAGACCACCGACTTCATCTTCGCGGTGCTGAGCGAGGAGTTCGGCTGGATCGGCGTGGCCGCGGTGCTGGCGCTGTACCTGTTCGTGGTCGGGCGCTGCCTGTGGATCGCGGTCGAAGCGCGCGACACCTATTCGCGCCTGCTCGCGGGCGCGCTGGGCCTGGCGTTCTTCGTCTACGTGCTGGTCAACGGCGGCATGGTTTCGGGCCTGCTGCCGGTGGTGGGCGTGCCGATGCCTTTGCTCAGCTACGGCGGCACGTCGGCGGTATCGCTGCTGGCCGGACTGGGCCTGGTGATGGCGGTGCGCACGCACCGGCCGGTGCATGGAATCCGCTGAACGCATGCGCTGGATGCGATTGCGAAAATGCGAAGGTTCCGTGCCTTTGCAGGCACATGCTAGGCTCCCGACGATGACGAAACACGCACTCGCCAGCCTGTTGGCCCTCACCCTCCTCGGCTGCATCCCGAAGGAGGCGTTCGTTTCGCCGCCGGCCTCCACGCCCGTCGCGAAGGCTGCCACGCCTGCCGAGGCCGCCCCCGAGAAACCCAAGGCGTCGCCGGTCGACCTCACCCCGGTCCCGTTCGAGACCGCGCGCGCCAACTTCGTGCGCGATACGTCCGCGCGTTTCGGTGTTCCAGCGGCGGAAATCGAAGCGACCCTGGCCGGGGCCACGTTCCTGGACAGCGTGGTCACGGCGATGTCGCGCCCCGCCGAACGGGTCAAGCCGTGGCACGAGTACCGGCCGATGTTCATCAGCCAGGCGCGCATCGATGGCGGCCGCGCATTCCTGGCCGAACACCGCGAGGCGCTCGACAAGGTGCAGGCGCAGACCGGCGTTCCGGCCGAGCTGATCGTGGCGATCATCGGCGTGGAAACCAGCTATGGCGGCAACACGGGCCGCTACTCGGTGCTCGATGCGCTGTACACGCTGGCGTTCCGCTACCCCCGTAGCGGCGATCCGGCCAAGCTCGAACGCGAAGTGCGGCGCGAGCTGTTCTTCCGCGACGAACTGGCGCAGCTGTTCGCGCTGGGCAGGGAAGAGAAGCTGGACATCGCCGCGCTCAAGGGCAGCTACGCCGGGGCGATGGGCTTGGGCCAGTTCATGCCTTCGAGCTATCGCGAGTTCGCGGTGGACGGCGACGGCGACGGTCGCCGCGACCTGTTCGGCAGCCTCGACGACGTCTTCGCTTCGGTCGCCAACTATTTCGTGAAGAAGGGCGGCTGGGTCCGTGGTGGCCCGGTGGCGGTACCGGCGACGCTGGCGCCCGGGCGCGAGCCGTTCAATCCGGAAGACTGGATCCCCAGCCACACGCTCGCCGACCTGGCCGCGCGCGGCTACACGCCGCAGCAGCCGGTGCCGGCCGGCGCGACCGCCACCCCGGTGTCGCTGGAAGGCAGCGCCGGCCCGCAGTACTGGCTCGGCTTCCAGAACTATTACGCCATCACCCGCTACAACATCTCCAAGATGTACGCGATGGCCGTGTACCAGCTGTCGCAGGCGATTGCCGGCCGCGAGATCCCGCCGGCATGAAAGCCGGGCTGCCGCAGGGCATGCTGATCCTGGCGGTACTGGCGCTCGCCGCCTGCAGCAGTGCACCGAAGAAGCCCGCTACCGCGCATGGAAAGCCGGTCGCCGGCGCGAAGGCCGTGTCCAAGGAGCCCACGTCCGGCGTTCCAGCCGGCTGCTCCGGCGCTTCGCCGTATGCGGCGGCGCAGGAGGATCCGACCACCCGCGGCGATTACACCGCCGGCGGCCTGTACAAGCCGGGCGTCAGCGACACCACGCCGACCTACATACCCAACGTGGCCTGCATTCCCGAGCCGCAGGTGACCAGTGAACCGCCCTCGGCGGTCGGCAACCGTTCGCCGTACTCGGTGCTGGGCAAGAAGTACTACGTGCTGGACCACCCGAAGGGCTACGTCGAAAAAGGCACCGCGTCGTACTACGGCGCCAAGTTCCACGGGCGCCGCACCTCCAACCAGGAGGTGTACGACATGTACGCGTTCACCGCCGCGCACAAGACCTTGCCGCTTCCCAGCTTCGCCCGGGTCACCAACCTGGACAACGGCGAGTCGGTGGTGGTGCGGGTCAACGACCGCGGCCCCTTCCACGAAGGTCGCGTGGTCGACCTGAGCTACGCGGCGGCGGTGAAGCTGGGAATCGTGGCGCGCGGCACCGGTCGGGTGGAGGTCCGCGCTTTGCAGCCTGGCGACGACGACGCGCCGCGTCGCGCCGCAGCCCCTGCCCGCAGGGCCGATCCGGCACCGTCCCGGAACGTGGCCACGACCGCGCCGGCCACGCCGGCGACCGGCATGGACCAGCTCGTGCAAGCGTTGCCTTCGACGGCCGGCGTGGCTACGAGCGCACCGGTATCCAATGTGGCGGCGGCAACTGCGCCGGTGGTGCCTGCGACGCCCGCCGGCCCAGGCCAGGCGATGGCGATGCTGCCGGTATCGCAATCCGGATCGTATGCGCCCGCCGGGTCGGCGCCCCTGGCAGGTGCCGCGGCGGCGAGCCCGGCCGCGACCGGCCCGGAACTGCAGGTCGCCAGCTTCTCCAGCCTGGACAACGCCAGGCGCGCGCTGGAGCGCCTACTGGCCGCAGGCATTCCCGGCGCACGGCTGGATGACGTGGTCGCCGGCGGCCGCACCTTCTGGCGCCTGCGCGTGGCGCCCGGCGCCACCGATGCGACGGAACTTGCGGGCCGCATCGCCGGTCTCGGATTCGGGACGCCGCAGCTGGTCCGTGAATGAACCGGCGCCCGCGGCGCACCATGCTTACAATTCCCCTCTTCCACGCGGGCGTCGCTTCCGGACGCCATCGCTGTCAGCCCCGCCGGCCACCGTGCCGGCCAATGCAGGAGTCCCCATCCGCATGAAGTTCCGTTTTGCCGCCGGCGCGCCCGCTCGAGGCCTGCCCTCCAAGGGTATGTTCGCCGCCGCCCTGGCCACGACGTTCTCGATCGGCCTGGCCCTGGCCCAGGCGCCTGCGCCCCAGCCTGCCCCCGCCGCGGCCACGCCGTCTGCGGTCGCCATCCCCGGCGCGCCCAAGCCGGCCCAGTCCACCGCCTGGCTGTTGATGGACTACGCCACCGGCCAGGTCCTGGCCGGCGAGAACGCCGACGCGCGCGTGGAACCGGCCAGCATCACCAAGGTGATGACCGCCTACGTGATCGCCGCCGAAACCGCCGCCGGCAAGGTCAAGCCCGACGACCAGGTGCTGATGAGCGAGCGCGCCTGGCGCGAGGGCGGCGCCCGCACCGATGGCAGTTTCAGCGGCTTCCCGGTCAACCAGCGCGCGCCGCTGCGCGACATGGAAAAGGGCATGGCGGTGCAGTCCGGCAACGACGCGGCGATCGCGCTGGCCGAGCACGTCGCCGGAACCCAGGAGGCCTTCGCCCACCTGATGAACAGCTACGCGGCGAAGATCGGCATGAAGAGCAGCCACTTCGTCAACGCGCACGGCCTGTCCGCGCCGGAGCACTACAGCACCGCGCACGACCTGGCCTTGCTGGGCCGTGCCTTCATCCGCGACTACCCGGAAACCTACGCGTTCAACAGCGTCAAGGAATTCACGGTCAACGGCATCACCCAGCCCAACCGCAACCTGCTGTTATGGCGCGACCCGAGCGTGGATGGGATCAAGACCGGCCACCATTCCGGCGCCGGATACTGCCTGATGAGCTCGGCCAAGCGCGACGACCAGCGCCTGGTCGCGGTGGTGATGGGTTCGAGCTCGGAGCGCCAGCGCGCCGACGACAGCCTGGCCCTGCTCAACTGGGGCTTCCGCTTCTTCGAGACCCACAAGCTGTACGAGCCCGGCAAGCCGGTGGCGCAGCTGAAGGTGTGGAAGGGCAAGGCCGACCAGGTGCAGCTGGGCGTGGCCGAGCCGCTGCTGGTCAGCGTGCCGCGCGGCCGCTATCCGGAACTGAAGCCGGCGATGGAAGTGCCCAAGTCGCTGGTCGCGCCGGTCGCCGCCGGCCAGGAGATCGGCACGGTGAAGGTGTCGCTGGACGGCAAGGTCATCGCCCAGGCGCCGCTGGTGGCGACCACCGCGGTGGAAGAGGGCGGTTTCTTCAAGCGCCTGTGGGATGCGTTCTGGATGTGGTGGGATTCGGACTGAGGTCCGGTTCGACATCCATGTCATGAACTGCGCGGCCCTTCGGGGCCGCGCAGCGTTTGCGGGCCCATCGACACGATCGGTACCCAAGCGGGGCTCTCCCGCTGCTGCCATTAAAGGGAACAGGCTTGCCCGACCCTACGCGGCGGATGCGATGGGGGTGTGGGTTATGCTCCGGCCGCCACTCATCGCCGATGCGCCGGGGAAAGATGCCGTGAGAGCGTTGCTGTCCGCCACGTGCCAACTACTGCTGTTCCTGGGCACAACGATCGGCACCCTCGCAGCCGCGGCCGCCGAAGCGCCGATGCAGGTCTACACGCGCGCCAAGCACTCGCTGGACGGCGAGTGGAAGGTCATCGTCGATCCCTACGAAAACGGCTACTACAACTACCGCTACCAGCCGTTCGACCAGCAGGCCGATCCGCCCAAGGGCGCGTATTTCCGCGATGCCAGGCCCGATTCGCCGACCGACCTGGTCGAGTACGACTTCGATCGCGCCGCGACGCTGCAGGTGCCCGGCGACTGGAATACCCAGGATCCGAAGCTCTACTACTACGAGGGCAGCGTCTGGTACCGCAAGACCTTCGATGCGCCCGCGCGCAAGGCCACCGACCGGGTATTCATCGAGTTCGGTGCGGTGAACTACCGCGCCGACGTCTACCTCAACGGCAGGAAGCTCGGCGTGCACGAGGGTGGCTTCACCCCGTTCCGTTTCGAAGTGACCGACCGGTTGCAGGCGCGCGGCAACTCGCTGGTGCTGAAGGTCGACAACAAGCGCCGCGCCGACGGCGTGCCCACGCTCAATACCGACTGGTGGAACTACGGCGGCATCACGCGCCCGGTCGAGCTGGTGGTGGTGCCGGCGGTGTTCGTGCGCGACTACCGCCTCGCGTTGGCGTCCCTTGAAGACCGCGAGATAAAGGGACGCGTGCAACTCGACGGCGCGCGTGGCGGCGAGAAGGTCGGCGTATCGCTGCCGGACCTGGGCGTGCACCAGGTCGTACGTGCCGACGCCGACGGCCAGGCCACGTTCCGCTTCCGGGTGCCCGATGCGCAGCTGTGGTCGCCGGAGCATCCGCAGCTCTACCGGCTGGAGATCGCCAGCGGGGCCGACACGCTGCTCGATCGCGTCGGCCTGCGCACGATCTCCACGCGCGGCAGGCAGCTCCTGCTCAACGGCGAACCGCTGTTCCTGCGCGGCATCTCGGTGCACGAGGAATACTCGGCCGACGGCGGCGGGCGGGTGCGCGATGCGAAGCAGGCGCGGCAGTTGCTCGACTGGGCGAAATCGCTGGACGCCAACTTCGTCCGCCTGGCCCACTACCCGCACAGCGAGCACATGGCGCGGCTGGCCGACGAGATGGGCCTGCTGGTGTGGTCGGAGATCCCGGTCTACTGGACCATCGACTGGGCCAACGAGGCGACCTACCGCAACGCCGAGGCCCAGCTGGAGGCGATGATCGGCCGCGACCGCAACCGCGCGTCGGTGATCGTATGGTCGCTGGCCAACGAGACGCCGGTGTCCGACGCGCGCAACCGCTTCCTGTCGCGCCTGGCCGCGCGCGCCCGCACGCTGGACGACAGTCGCCTGCTCAGCGCGGCGATGGAAAAGCACTACCGCACCGACGACCCGGACGTGGCGGTGGTCGAGGATCCGCTGGCCGAGCTGGTCGACCTGGTCAGCTTCAACCAGTACATCGGCTGGTACGACGGCTCGCTGGACAAGCTCGACCGGGTGCGCTGGCAGATTCCCTACGACAAGCCGGTGTTCGTCAGCGAATTCGGCGCCGATGCCAAGTCCGGCCTGCATGGCGATGCCGGCGCGATCTGGACCGAGGAATACCAGGAGGAGCTGTACCGCAGGACGCTGCGCATGCTCGACGGAATCGAGGGCTTCGCCGGCACCTCGCCGTGGATCCTCACCGACTTCCGTTCCCCGCGCCGGCCGCTGGCCGGCATCCAGGACGGCTACAACCGCAAGGGCGTGCTGTCGGAGAAGGGCGTGCCGAAGAAGGCGTTCTTCGTCCTGCGCGACTATTACCGGGGCAGGGCCGGCTCGACCCCGTAGGGCGGGGCCTGTCCTGCTGACCGCGTGTCGAACCAGCGCGGCCAGGCCCGTTCCACGCCTGGGCAACCGTCTCCGGCGCCCGTGCGACCCGTCCTGCCTTTCACTTGGGATACCGCCGTCCCGCCCCGATAATGCGGGCATGGAAATCAAATCCGACAATCCCGAACACGGCTTCCAGTTCCCCGGCACCTTCGAGCTCAGTGCCATGGGCAACGCAGGCACCGGCCTCGAGTCCGAACTTCCCAGGCTGCTGGGCGATTTCGGCGTGGAAGTGCTGGAAGAGCGCATCCAGTGGAAGCATTCCAGCAACGGCAAGTACGTGTCCGTGCGGATCGCGTTCCGCGCCGAGGATCGCGCGCAGTACGACGCGGCGCACCAGGCCCTGCGCGACCATCCGGAAGTGAAGTGGACGCTGTAGGCGTCGCACCGGCCTGCGCCGTCTCCCCGGAGGCGTCGCGGGCGGCCGCCCCGTTGCCGGCGCTCGTTTACGACCTCGGCCGCCAGGCCTACGAGCCGGCATGGCGCGCGATGCAGCGCTTCACCGATGCGCGCGACGAGGAGACCGTCGACGAGCTGTGGCTGGTCGAACACGACCCGGTGTTCACCCTGGGCCAGGCCGGCAAGCCCGAGCACGTGCTGGCGGCCGGCGATATCCCGGTGCTGCACGTGGACCGCGGCGGCCAGGTCACCTACCACGGCCCCGGCCAGATCGTGCTGTACCCGCTGCTGGACCTGCGCCGGCTGAAGGTCGGCGTGCGCGACTACGTCTGCAGGATCGAGCAGGCGATCATCGACACGCTGGACGAATGGAACATCGGCGCGACGCGCCGCGAGGGCGCCCCGGGCGTGTACGTGGCCGATGCCAAGGTCGCCGCGCTCGGCATCCGCGTGCGCCGCGGCTGCAGCTTCCATGGCCTGGCCTTCAACATCGGCATGGACCTGGAGCCGTTCCACCGGATCAACCCCTGCGGCTACCAGGGCTTGCAGGTGACCTCGCTGCGGGACCTGGGTGGCCCCTCGGGCATGGACGCAGTCAAGCCGGTGCTGCTGGGGCATGTCGCCCGCCAGTTCGGCCTGGACCTGCAGTCCCGGGCCGGCCTGCCGGATCTGTTGCAGGGCTGATTCCGAGGCGTCCTTCCGTACGCATCCCGGGGACGCGTGTTTTGCATGGGGGGTGCGGTGGGCTGCGGCGGGCCGGCACGATGCCTGCCGACGTCCATGTCCCCCGGCCCTGGCCTGTGGCCAGGACCTCCTCCTTTACTTCCCCTCGGCAGGCATCGCACCAGCCCGCTGCGGTCGTGGAGGGCCCCATCCCGAAGCGATGACGCGCATCGCCGTTGCTGACCGAAGCGCTGGGCCGGACGTTCGCGAAGGACGTCGTGCCACGGCCCGAGTAAAGACACGATGTCGTCCCGAGGGGCGGGCCCTCCCCATGGCACGGCGGCCCCGTCCGAAGCCGACGCTTTCTCTGGCTCCCGCCGGCTCCAGTGCCATCTAGCGCGTCGGCCCACCACTTTCCGAATGCGGCGCCGCCCGCCGTTCCATCCATCGCCCCAAGCGTTGCATCGCCGGCACGCCTGCGCCGGGCAGCCTCGTCGCCTCCGGCCTACAATAGGCACCATGACTTCCCCAGCCTCCCGTGCCATCCCGCTCCAGGTCCTGTCCGATCCGGCCGCGCCGCAGGAGGGCGGCACGCTCCAGGTCGGCACCAAGCAGCTCGGTGGCGACAAGATCGGCCGTTCGCCGGTGCAGTTCGCCGATGCGCCGGTGCTGCGCAAGCCGTCCTGGATCCGGGTGCGGATCCCGTCCGGCAACGCGGTGGCCAACCTCAAGGCCAAGCTGCGCGAGAACCGCCTGGTCACCGTGTGCGAGGAAGCCAGCTGCCCGAACATCCACGAATGCTTCGGCCATGGCACCGCGACTTTCATGATCCTGGGCGAGGTCTGCACGCGGCGCTGCTCGTTCTGCGACGTCGCCCACGGTCGGCCGAAACCGCCCGATGCCAGCGAGCCGGTAAGCCTGGGCAATACCGTGGCCGACATGGGCCTGAAGTACGTCGTCGTCACCAGCGTCGACCGCGATGACCTGCGCGACGGCGGCGCCCAGCATTTCGTCGACTGCATCGCCGCGATCCGCGAGCGCGCGCCGGGCACCCGGATCGAGATCCTGACTCCCGATTTCCGCGGCAAGGGCCGCATGGACCGCGCACTGGAAATCCTCGCGCAGAACCCGCCGGACGTGTTCAACCACAACATCGAGACGGTGCCGGACCTGTATCCCAACGTGCGTCCCGGCGCCGACTACCAGTGGTCGCTGACCCTGCTGCGGAAGTTCAAGGCCCAGCACCCGACATTGCCGACCAAGTCCGGGATCATGCTCGGCCTGGGCGAGACCATGGAGCAGGTGCGGGCCACCCTGCGCGACCTGCGCGCCCACGACGTGGACATGGTGACCATCGGCCAGTACCTGCAGCCCACCGCGCACCACCATCCGGTGATGCGTTACTGGACCCCGGACGAGTACAAGGAACTGGAGCTGTACGGCTACGAGCTGGGATTCAGCCACGTCGCCTCCGGCCCGATGGTCCGTTCGTCCTACCACGCCGACCGCCAGGCGGCCGGTGCCGGGGTCACGGCCTGAGCGCCACGGGCGTCCGCTGCGCCACGCCGCCATCGATGGCGGATCATTCACTTTTCCGTACGCCCGGGCGGCTAGCCTGCGGTGAACCGTGCCCGCATGGCCCGGTGCCGGCGCGTGCAACTTCCGGCACTGTTCGCCGGTCACAGCCCTGGTCCAGCCTGACCCTACCGGCGCTTCGCCGGCGATGAGCCCCTACATGAACCGCAGATTCTCCGTCCCGCTTTCCCTGTTCACCGCCCTGCTGCTGGCCACGCCGCTCGCCCTCTTGGCGCGCGCGGACGGTACCCAGGTGGGCAACCCGGCGGGCAACCGGCTGGCGATCGCGCCCACCGCCGACCAGGCCACCATCTCCAAGATGGTCTATGGCGCGCTGTCCGACAGCCGCCTGGCCTACCGTCCGCGGCCGGCCGACCAGGCCCTGTCGGAAGACATCTTCCGCCGCTACCTGGAAGCGCTGGACGGCAACCGGCAGTTTTTCACCGCCGCCGACATCGCCCGCTTCGAGCCGTACCGCGCCTCGATGGGAGACGCCGTGCGCGAGGGAGATCCGTCCGCGGCGTTCGCCATGTTCGGCATCTACCGCGAACGCGTCGAGCAGCGCGTGGACTACGCGCGCAAGCTGTTGAAGAAGGATTTCGACTTCACCGGCAACGAGCGCTGGGAATACGACCGCGAGAAGGCCCCGTGGGCCGCCGACAGCGCCGCGCTCGATGCGCTGTGGCGCAAGTCGGTCATGAACGACTGGCTGCGGCTGAAGATCGCCGGCAAGGAACCTGCCGAGATCCGCAAGACGCTGGACAAGCGCTACGAGCAGGTCGCCCGCTCGGTGTCCGAGCTCAAGGGCGAGGACGTGTTCGCGCTGTTCCTCAACGCCTACACCGCTTCGGTCGACCCGCATACCGACTACCTCAATCCGCGCAGCGCCGAGAACTTCAACCAGCAGATGTCGCTGTCGCTGGAAGGCATCGGTGCGCAGCTGCAGCGCCAGGATGACGTGGTCGTGATCCGCGAGATCATCCCCGGTGGCCCGGCCTCGATGGACGGCACGCTGAAGGCTGGCGACCGCATCGTCGGCGTGGGCCAGGGCAAGACCGGCGCGATCGAGGACGTGATCGGCTGGCGCATCGACGACGTGGTCGCCAAGATCCGCGGCACCAAGGGTACGCAGGTCAAGCTCGAGTACATCCCGGCCGAAAGCGGCATCGACGGCGGCCACCGCACCGTCACCCTGACCCGCCAGCGCGTGCAGCTGGCCGAACAGGCGGCCAAGAGCAAGACCTACACGATCCCGGCGCATGCCGGCGCACCGGAACGCCTGATCGGCGTGATCGAGCTGCCGACCTTCTACCAGGACTTCGAAGGCCGCCGCCGCAACGGCAGCGACTACACCTCCGCGACCCGCGACGTCGCCCGCCTGCTGGCCGAGTTCAAGGCCAAGGGCGTGGACGGCGTGGTCCTGGACCTGCGCAACAACGGTGGCGGCTCGCTCGACGAGGCGGTGCAGCTGACCGGGCTGTTCATCGACCAGGGTCCGGTCGTGCAGCAGCGCGAATCCGGCGGCCGCGTGCAGGTCTACAGCGATCGCACGCCCGGCGTGGCCTGGGAAGGCCCGCTGGCGGTGGTGGTGAACCGCGGCTCGGCGTCGGCGTCGGAGATCTTCGCCGGTGCGATGCAGGATTACGGCCGCGCGCTGATCATCGGCGAGACCACCTTCGGCAAGGGCACGGTGCAGAACCTGCTCGACCTGGACCGCTGGCCGGCAGCCGGCGAAGGCCCGCGCTACGGCCAGGTCAAGCTGACCATCGCCCAGTTCTTCCGCGCCGATGGCGGCAGCACGCAGAACAAGGGCGTGGTGCCGGACATCACCTATCCGCTGAGCGTGGACGCCAACGAGTTCGGCGAGAGCACCTACGACAACGCGCTGCCGTGGACGCGCATTGCCGCCGTGCCGCACGCACGCTACGGCAACTTCGCGCCGTTGCTGCCGCAGCTGCAGCAGATGCATGCTGCGCGCATCGCCGACGACCTCGAGTTCCAGTGGTGGAGCGAGGACGTGAGCCACTACCGGGCCGAGGCGGCGAAGAAGTACCTGTCGCTCAACGAGGCCGAGCGACGCGCCGAGCGCGATCGTCAGGAAGCCCAGCGCAAGGAGCGTCAGGTGATCCGCAAGGAGAAGGGCCTGGACCTGGATCCGCTGGCCGAGGAAACCGACGACGGCCTGACCGCCAACGAGCGCGACGTGGTCCGCGACGCCGCCCGCGAGAAGGCCGCCGAAAAGCGTCCGGATCCGCTGCAGCGCGAGGCCGCGGCGATCCTGGCCAACGCCATCGACCTGCTCGAGCAGGACCGCACGCTGTCGGCACAGATCCTGCCGAAGACCGCCTCGGCGGTGCGCTGGACCGAGTGACGCGTTAGTCGCCCGCAGGTGCCATGCGAATCGGCGGCCTCGGCCGCCGATTCCTTTTCACCCGTGCGCAGACCACGCGCGCACCCGGATTTGTAGGAGCGGACTTCAGGCCGCGACACCGATGCGATTGGCAGGGACGACGCCGTCCGGACTCCGACCGGCCTGAAGCCTTGAGCACAGGGGACTGCTTCGTGATTCCGCTGTCCTCGGTGTCGCGGTCATGCCCGCTCCTACAGAAGCGCGAAGGCGCTGGCCGTTGCAGGAGCGGACTTCAGGCCGCGACACCGATGCGATTGGCAGGGACGACGCCGTCCGGACTCCGACCGGCCTGAAGCCTTGAGCACAGGGGACTGCTTCGTGATTCCGCTGTCCTCGGTGTCGCGGTCATGCCCGCTCCTACAGAAGCGCGAAGGCGCTGGCCGTTGCAGGAGCGGACTTCAGGCCGCGACACCGATGCGATTGGCAGGGACGACGCCGTCCGGACTCCGACCGGCCTGAAGCCTTGAGCACAGGGGACTGCTTCGTGATTCCGCTGTCCTCGGTGTCGCGGTCATGCCCGCTCCTACGGAGGCGCGGTGCGTCGGCATCTGTAGGAGCGGACTTCAGGCCGCGACACCGACGCCGCGGGCAGGGAAGACGTCGTTCCGTTCCCGAGAGCCTCAGTCCGGGATCGCCAGCGTCAGCGTCTCCTTGACCTCTTCCATCACGATGTAGCTCTTGGACTCGCGCACGTGCGGCAGGGTCAGCAGGCTGCTGCCCAGCAGCTTGCGGTAGGAGGCCATTTCCGAGATGCGCGCCTTGATCAGGTAGTCGAAGTCGCCGGACATCAGGTGGCACTCCAGCACGTTGGGCAGCTTCAACGCCGCGCGGCGGAACTCCTCGAAGATATCGCCGGACTTGTACGCCAGGCTGATCTCCACGAACACCAGCAGGCCGGCCTTGAGCGCCTGCGGATTGAGCTTTGCGTAGTAGCCCTCGATCACTCCGTCGCGTTCGAGCCGGCGCACGCGCTCGGTGCACGGCGTGGTCGACAGGCCCACGCGCTCGCCCAGTTCGGTGAAGGAAATGCGCCCTTCCTGCTGGAGGATGCGCAGGATGTGCCGGTCGATGCGATCCAGGTCGCGGGCGGCGCGCTCGATGCGCTGTGGCGCAAGTCGGTCATGAACGACTGGCTGCGGCTGAAGATCGCCGGCAAGGAACCTGCCGAGATCCGCAAGACGCTGGACAAGCGCTACGAGCAGGTCGCCCGCTCGGGGTCCGAGCTCAAGGGCGAGGACGTGTTCGCGCTGTTCCTCAACGCCTACACCGCTTCGGTCGACCCGCCTACCGACTACCTCAA